>CAMIYM010000006.1 GCA_946403085.1 uncultured Clostridia bacterium
ACTTTGTCTCTTCGATCTGAGCCTTGATCTGGGCAACACGGGACTTAACTGCACCGTCTTCACCTTCACCACCAACAATGATCGTATTGTCCTTGTTGACCTTAACCTGATGAGCTCTTCCGAGCTGATCAAGAGTTGTATCCTTAAGCTCAAGGCCGAGATCAGATGTGATTACCTGACCGCCTGTAAGGATAGCGATATCCTCGAGCATAGCCTTTCTTCTGTCACCGAATCCAGGTGCCTTAACACCAACACAAGTGAATACACCTCTGAGCTTATTAACGATAAGTGTTGCAAGAGCATCACCTTCGATGTCTTCAGCGATGATAACGAGCTGCTTGCCGGACTGAGCGAGAGGCTCGATTACAGGAAGGATATCCTGAATGTTTGAGATCTTCTTATCTGTGATAAGGATATAAGGCTCTTCGAAAACAGTCTCCATCTTATCTGTATCTGTTGCCATGTAAGGTGAGATATAACCTCTGTCGAACTGCATACCTTCAACAACAGAAAGCTCTGTGAGCATTGACTTGCTCTCTTCAACAGTGATAACACCGTCAGATGTAACCTTCTCCATAGCTTCAGCGATCATCTTGCCGACTTCCTCGTCACCTGCAGAGATTGCTGCAACACGTGCGATATCCTTTGAACCGTCAACCTGCTTAGCCTTGCCGAGGATCTCAGCAACAGCTGTATCTACAGCCTTGGAGATACCCTTTCTCAAAATGATCGGGTTAGCACCTGCAGCGAGGTTCTTCATACCTTCACGGATGATTGCCTGAGCAAGGAGTGTAGCTGTTGTAGTACCATCACCAGCAACATCGTTTGTCTTGGATGCAACTTCCTTAACGAGCTGTGCACCTGCATTCTCATAACGGTCTTCAAGCTCGATCTCTTTTGCGATAGTAACACCGTCGTTTGTGATGAGAGGAGCACCGTACTTCTTATCAAGTACAACGTTTCTTCCCTTAGGTCCCAAGGTAACCTTAACTGTGTTAGCTACCTTGTTAACGCCCTCTTCCAATGATTTTCTGGCGTCTTCTGCGTATTTAATATCTTTAGCCATTTTAAAATGCCTCCAAAATTATTAACTGATTAATCTTCTACGATTGCAGCGATGTCATCCTGACGGACGATGATGTATTCCTCGCCTTCAAGCTTTACATTTGTGCCTGCATAATCACGGATGATGACCTTCTGGCCAACCTGAACTTCCATCTTGATCTCATTGCCATCGACAACTCCACCAGGACCTACTGCGATGATCTCTGCGATCTGAGGCTTCTGCTGAGCACCGGAGGACAAGATAATGCCGCTCTTTGTTGTCTCTTCAGCCTGAAGTTTCTTTACTACTACCTTATCTGCTAAGGGCTTAATTGTCATAAAAAAGACCTCCAATACAATGAAATTGTGGTTAGCACTCTATTACCTTAAGTGCTAACCACAACAAAATATAGTTTAATTTCAGTTGACTGTCAATACGAAAATCAAAAAAAGTCAAAAACGTCAGTGGACCAGTTTTTCAAGCGGTATATTAGTCTTGCACTTGCTTAATTCAGGTGCATGTGACGGTAATTTGACCTCTTCGAAATCGGTCTTTTTACCATAGAAATATTCCTGTACATAAGGAATGAAAGCATTCCAATTGACTCTCATGCTCCACTCTCCGTCATAAGTTCCGTAATTGTAGCAGCCTTCTATTGGAAGCTGCATATACTGCATCTCAGCTTTCTTAAGCTTAGGAAGGAAGTCAAACGCATACTTCTCAATATCCTTCTTGGGGATATTTGTCTTGATTGCACCAAGGACATCATCCATGGCAGCAAGCTTACGGGAGCCGGAAAGCTTCATGTACTGGGCCATAACGCTTCTTAAGACCTCGATCTGTCTTTCCATTCGTTCATAGTCGCCATTGCCTGAGTATCTGTTACGTGCGTAACCTACCGCCTGAACACCATTAAGCCAAGTATTCTTACCGGTATTCTCTATCTGTGCTGCGTTGGGATCCATCTCGCGAACGTACTGATTAGCGATATTCTTCTCCTTCTCAGTAACATCAACATAGACTCCGCCGACGGCATCTACGATCTCAGCCATATGATTGAAATTAACATAGGCATATCCATCGATCTTGATCCTAAGATTATCCTCGACGGTTGCCTGAAGCAGAGGTGCTCCGCCATATGACATGGCTGCGTTGATCTTATGAGGTGTTTTATAACCAGGGAAATAAGCATAGGAGTCTCTGGCAATAGACATCAGCTTGATCGTGCCTTCCTTAGTATTGATTGACATGACAACAATACAGTCGGACCTGTCACCTTTACCTGATTTGCTGTATGTCTTGCTCCTGCTGTCTATTCCGATAAGAAGGAAGTTCTTGATAGTCTGATCTTCGAAAAGATCATTCTTAGACCTGTCCATGCTCTTATCGAGTTCAATGGTATTACCCTCTTCGTCAACGATCGTAATAACTGCATTGGCATCACTGTCTTCATAAGTTATCTTGCCAAGAAGATATTCCTTATACCAGATACCAAAGAATACAACACCCAGGATCAGTCCGAGCAAAGCAGCGCAGGCACTAAAGATCACACGGAGTTGCTTATAGTTAAGCTTTTTGCCCGTTTTTTTGGTGATGCCATACTGCATGTTGTTATTGCCCTGATGATTCGAGGGCTTATGCTTCTTCTTTTTGGCACGCTCAAGAAGCTCGGAAGCTTCTATATACTCCGAATCACGGGATGCGGGCATATTGCTGCTCGAGCCAAAATCTTCATAATGGTTTTTAATCATGAATTACCCCTAAAGGACGGATCAGTCCTGAAGACCTTCCGGATTCATTGTCTGCCACTTCCAGCAGGAAGAACACATCTCATCGATGCCATATTCAGCTTTGAAGCCCAATACTTCTTCTGCTTTCTTGGTCGAAGCGTAACAAACAGCGATATCACCGGGTCTTCTGGGGCCGAAAACATGCTTTATCTCATGTCCGCAAGCCTTTTCAAATGCTTTGACGGCTTCCTTAACAGAAGTTCCCTTACCGGTTCCAAGATTGAAAAGACTTACTGAATCATTGGTCTTCTCAAGATAATTGATAGCCTTTACATGGCCCTTTGCAAGGTCAACGACATGGATATAGTCACGGATACATGTTCCGTCAGGCGTATTATAGTCATCGCCAAATACTGTAAGGCACTCCAATGTACCGCCTGCAACTTTTGAGATATAAGGGAAAAGATTATTAGGGATACCCTTGGGATCTTCGCCGATAAGTCCGCTCTCATGAGCTCCGACAGGATTGAAGTATCTTAAAAGACAGATCCTCTTATCCGGTTCAGACTTGGCATAATCCCTTAAAACCTGCTCGAGCATCCACTTAGTCCAGCCATAAGGATTTGTGCATGTTCCAAGAGGGCTTTCCTCTGTGAAAGGAACATCCTCACTTGAGCCATAGACCGTAGCAGATGAACTGAATACAAGATTCTTAACGTCGAATTCAGACATAAGACGGCAGACATTGATCATGCTGCCGATGTTATTGGAATAGTAATCCAAAGGGATCTTAACCGACTCACCTACTGCCTTAAGTCCGGCGAAGTGAATGATACTGTCGATCTTATTCTCTTCGAAAACCTTGCGGAGAGCATTGATATCACAACAATCTACATTATAGAACTTGAATCTTTTGCCGGTGATCTTCTCAAGACGGTTCTGAACTTCCATCTTGCTGTTTGCGAGATTATCAGCAATTACAACATCATAATTATTCTCGTGCAGTGCGATTACTGTATGAGAACCGATATAACCGTTACCGCCTGTAACTAATACTGTAGGCATAATAATTCCTCCAAAAAGTATTATTTTCGGTTGATTCATTAAAGCACAAAAGGGAGCAAAACAAAAGAAAACAGACGTAATTCCTCATATTTGCACCATTTTATAAATGAACCAATTTATATTTAAGTTAAAATAGCATTGTAAAATTCCTAGCAAACAATTGGAGATAGTTAATGAACAAGCTTATTTATATCGCAGACGATGATGATAATATCAGAAACCTACTTAAGACATTCCTTGAGCGTGAAGGCTTTCACGTAACAGGTTTTCCTAACGGAGATAAGTTATTCGAAGTATTTTCCAACTCACCTGCAGATCTCATCATTCTTGATGTTATGATGCCCGGACATGACGGATTCTTCATTCTTAAGGAGATCCGCAAGACATCCAACGTTCCGATCATCATGCTTACTGCAAAAGACAGCGATGCGGATTATATCCAGGGACTTGATATGGGCAGCGACGATTATTTCACAAAGCCCTTCTCACCTGTAAAACTCGTTACGAAGGTCAAGTCCATCCTTAAAAGGCAGGAAGAGATTACCGGCAAGACCGGTGACAAGCCTGATAATGATGCTGTTTATGAGTTTGCCGATATCATTATCAACAGAAAGACAAAAGAAACAACAATGCAGGGAAAGATCCTCCCTCTTACACCTAACGAATATCAGCTTCTCACCTATCTGATCTCCAACAGGGACAGGGCAGTTTCCAGAGCTGAGCTTTTGGACAAGATCTGGGGATATGAGACTCAGGTCGAGACCAGAGTTGCAGATGACACCGTCAAAAGATTAAGGAAGAAAATTAGTAAATCAGATGCTAAAATATCTACTATCTGGGGTTACGGGTTCAGACTCGTAGACAAGACAGAAGAAGATACTGAAGATGATGATGACGGAGACAATCAAGACTAATGACTGAAAAACCGGCTCAGGTACGGTCAAAATCAAAAAAGCCTTCACGTAATAAATCGGCAATCAGAATACCTATTTCACTGCACTTCTATGCGGTCGAGATCGTTGTAATCATTCTGGTTGTCTTTATTATCAATATCTATATTCAGTCAATCGTTAATAATTACATTGCTGATCAATGTAACAACCGTCTCGAAGTAGCAGTCAGCTCCACTCACACCGTTGCAAACGCTTTCCAGCTGCAGCTTGATGCTTCTGACGAGAGGACCGAGGACGCCATCCGTTCTTACCTTATCAATTCAGTTGCCACTTCAGATGAGCTCTCCACCCAGGCTAACATCGCGCTTTACTATCTTAATAAAGATACCGGAAAGTTCACTGTCTTATGGCCTACCGCCTATTCCACTTCCTATATCAGGAATGCCACGAACATTATCTCCAAGGTCGTTGAAGAAGATGGCTATAAGGATCTGAACAAGACCCAGACACTTGACATGGATGGCAACATCATCTACTACAGATCAGTAGGATTTAAACCTAAGACAACTGATGATCCTAATAATCCTAATACTCCGCCTGATACGAAGAGCACCACTGAGAATCAGATCGATCTGTCTAACTACTATCTTTGTGTTTACGTTAACTCAAGTTCATACTACTCATTCATGGCAGCCATGACACTGGCTCTTATCCAGGCTGCTTTGCTGGCTATTCTTATAGCCGGTATCTTAAGTATGCTCATGACATATCCGATCATCTTCTCTTCACAGAAGCTTTCCCGATTTGCCAAAAGAATCGCCAAGGGTGATTTCCAGCCTGTAAGAGGACATATCGTCAGTAAAGAGCTTTCCGAACTCGGAGACGTAATGAACCAGATGGCTTATAAGCTTGAAGAAGCAGATATCGAGCAAAAGACATTCTTCCAGAATGCTTCACACGAACTCAGAACTCCTCTCATGTCGATCCAAGGTTATGCCGAAGGTCTTAAATACGGAGTTTTCGAGAGCGAGGAAGACAGAGATAACGCGATTAATGTCATCATTGACGAGACAGGAAGGCTTTCCGGCCTTGTTGAGAATCTCCTCTCCATCTCGAAAATGGATATGAGCCGGAGCGGAAACTACGAAGTTAAGAAGCAGAATATTGATGTCTCAAAGATCTGCGATACCATAATCGACCGTGTCAGAGGAAACTTCATTCACGAAGACAAAGCGATCATCAATAACATTCATCTCAAGAAGACATATATCTATGCTAACGAGAATGACATGATCAGATGTCTCGAAAATATCTTCTCCAACTGCTTAAGATACTGTTCCACAGCTGTAACCTTCAAATGCAGCAGAGATGAGACCGGAACTAATGTTATTTTCGAGATATCAGACGATGGTCCCGGTATCTCACCTGAAGTTATAGATCACCTGTTTGAGCGTTTCTCCAAAGGTTCTGACGGAAAACACGGTATCGGTCTTGCTCTTGCAAAAGCCATAGCCGAAGAACATAACGGAACCGTTAAAGCTTATAACAAACCTGAAGGCGGAGCATGCTTCGACATCATCATTCCTGTTGTGATGCCACGTGACCAGCTCTCCAAGATAAATAACGACAGTACTATCTGATATTGAAATAACGGTAAGCGTTAAAGAATGCAGGTTTGCCGTTGAATATTTCAGCCGTTTCCTTTAAGAACTGACCCTTTGCAGCCTGGATATTCGTATAAGTCCTTCCTATGGACAGCAAGGAATTCAAAGCATTTCCGATCGTTACATATCTGCCTGTTCTTAAAAGAGACTGGATCCTATAAAGTAACCTTGGGTCAGTAAATTCAGGCGGAAGACAGCAATTGCTGTAACCGTTATAGATAATGTTAAGTTCGCTTGAAAGATCTACTAACTGCTTATAAAGCTCTTCACACTTAGCAGCATGTCTCTTCTTCTTAACGAAAAACAGAGCTATCATACCGGCTCCGATAAGGAATAGAACACCTGCTACGATACCAGATACGAGTTTTGCGTCTTTAGATTTGGACGAGAACATAGTAAAGAGAGCAGATAATCCGGATATAGCAATAAGAATGCCCCATACAAAAGGTGCAACACTTGTCTGTGAGAATCTTTTGATATCGTTTCTGCATTTCTCATACTTCTGAAAAACATCAACCTTGCTCTGGAAATGGTTGATCATCTTATTTAATTCAGTGAGATTTGCCTCTGTTTCAGCTGCGTAATTCGCATTCTGATATACAACCGGCTGTCCGCCATAAGAATATCCGGGCATGAAAGCCTGAACAGGCTGCTGATTAGTCTGCTGAGCATAAGACACGGGCTGGCCCGGCTGAACCTGTGATACAGGTGCCGGTGCAACATATCCGGGCTGATACTGCTGATAAGCCGGCTGCATTGCGGGCTGAACAGGCTGCTGCAACTGATATGCAGGGACCTGCTGATAAGCAGGAGCCTGAGGAACTGCCTGTACGGGCTGTGCAGGCTGAACTTGCTGTGCCTGATAAACCGGTTGTGCCTGATAAGCAGGCTGCTGTGCCGGCTGTACGGGCTGCGCCTGAGCTATCTGTTCAGGCTGCGGATCCGGAGTTGCCGGATCCGGTGTGCCTGTTATCTTCCAATCTGAATTAAAATCTGCCATTATTCCACATCCTTTTCCATACTAAAAACAATTTTATATCTTTCGCCACAGATAATACAGTATAAAAATCAAATAAAAACCTGCTAACAAAAATCAAGAGCTAGTTTGGTAAATGGATACGTTTAAGATTTAAGCATGGCAAACAGACCGGTTAATTCCGGTCTGTTTGCTTTATGCGACCTTTTTGTTATTGGTATACAGCCGTCACTCTCGCATAGTAGATGCGCAAGAACTTGTTCAGACCGGCTATCTTTGCCTGTTTTTTGCTTTTTCCCTCGTTCTCTTTCTTAACTATATATTCGTAAACGGCACTATCTTTAGGTGCTTTGTGGGATTTAAGCACCCTCATTACTTCATATCCTACTTTTCTTAATGTGGAAGAACCTTTCTTGGTAATCTGGCGTTTGGCACCTACAAATTGCCCTGATTCATGGGGCGGTGGGTCTATTCCGGCATAGGCTATTAATGCTTTGGCACTGTGCATTCTCCTGACATCACCAATCTCTGCTATCAATTTGGGGGCAAGTGTATCTCCTACGCCACCCATAGACCTTACCGTTGAATATTCTGGCAGGCTCTTCGCAAGTTCCTTCATTCGCGATAAGATAGTGTGCAGAGAACCATCAATGGTTCTTAATGTGTTTATCGCTTCCAGTACTAGCATTTTGGTCGATGGGAGGCTGGACGGTAATGTGGGAATGCCATTAGATGCTAATTCGTAGACTTGCACTGCCTTGGAATTGCTCTGATGGTATTCTTTTTCTTTTGCCCAATCGTTATATGCTTTAACAAATTCTTCGCAACTCATTGAAGTAATCAGATCGTAGTGCCAAAACTTTTCTACAAAATCGCTCAACTTGTCTCTGTTGTTAGATTCTGTCCAACTGTTGAACAAGCCCTTAATACCAGGCATAACGTAATCCAATACGTGTGTAAGCTCTTGCAATGCCTGAATATGCATCTCCATGTAGTGACGATATCGTCTGCCTAACAACTTCAATTCCGTATATGTGGATTCTGAAGCCTCGTACCTCTTAAGTTTGAACCACTTCTCTATTCCATAGTTGGCAATGGTAATAGAATCCATCTTGTCTGTTTTAACGTTTCTAAAGTTGTTGTTCCTGGCATATTTCTTCATTACACAAGGATTTATAACGGAAACAAAATAACCTTTCTCGTCGAGAAAGGTCAGTACCGGAAGGTTATAGATACCTGTAGCTTCCATTACGATCTTTACTTCGCCGTCCAATCTCCGTAAAAGTTCGTCTAGTGATTCCAGTGATTTCTTGTTGTGTTGCAGCTCGAACGGCTTACAAACTACTTCTCCGTAGGGTTTGAGAATGCAAACAGTGCTCTTTTCTTTGGATACATCAATTCCCACGCTGATCATGTGATACCTCCTAAATCTGAATTTAGTAATTGTTCCAAGCCGCACTTATTACCATTCAGTTTAGTTGGTTACGCGGGAGCTGATCCCTACCTGCTTAATCGAATGCTTATAATAAGGGGATTGGCTGACAGTTTAATTTTGCGGATGCTTGATCCAAAGAGGCTGACGTCAGGCCAATTACTCCCCGTATTATAAGAAAAAGTGCAACTGTCTGAGTTAATTACTCTCTAACAATTACACTTTCTATGGTACTAAAAGGCTGTCTTAGATAAGACAGCCTTTAAGTATTTGTATGAATTGATTATCAGCCGAGCTTCGGGCACTGAGCCAAAGACTTGGCAATATCATCATCGGTAGGAATATAGTCATCCATAACACCGTCGTTATACTTTTGATAAGCAACGAGATCGAAATAACCTGTTCCGGTAAGACCGAATACGATATTCTTAGCTTCACCTGTTTCCTTACACTTAAGAGCTTCGTCGATAGCAACCTTGATAGCATGTGAGCTCTCAGGAGCAGGAAGGATTCCTTCAACTCTTGCAAACTTCTCAGCAGCTGCAAATACATCTGTCTGCTTAACGGAAGTAGCTCTGATGAGCTTATCATCATAAAGCTGGGATACGATGGAGCTCATGCCGTGATATCTTAAGCCGCCGGCATGGTTAGGAGCAGGCATGAAGCTGCTTCCCAATGTGTACATCTTAGCAAGAGGACAAACCCTACCTGTATCGCAGAAGTCATATACATAAGAACCTCTTGTAAGTGAAGGACATGAAGCAGGCTCAACAGCGATAATGTCGTAGTTAGCTTCACCTCTGAGCATCTCGCCTACGAAGGGTGAGATAAGACCGCCCAGGTTGGATCCGCCGCCTGCGCATCCGATGATCGTATCAGCCTTGATGCCATACTTATCAAGAGCAGCTTTTGCTTCAAGACCGATTACTGACTGATGGAGCAATACCTGGCTTAATACAGATCCCAATACATATCTGTAGCCTTCCTGGGATGTAGCTGCTTCAACAGCTTCGGAAATAGCGCAGCCCAAAGAACCGTCTGTACCAGGGAACTCTTCATTGATCTTACGACCGACATTAGTTGTCATTGAAGGAGAAGGTGTAACTGTTGCACCATAAGTTCTCATGACTTCACGTCTGAAAGGCTTCTGCTCATAGGATACCTTAACCATGTATACCTGGCAGTCAAGGCCGAAATAAGCTGTAGCCATTGAAAGAGCTGTTCCCCACTGGCCTGCGCCTGTCTCTGTAGTAACACCCTTAAGGCCCTGCTTCTTGGCATAATATGCCTGAGCGATAGCAGAATTCAGCTTATGTGAACCAGAAGTGTTGTTTCCTTCGAATTTGTAGTAAATGTGAGCAGGTGTACCGAGTTCCTTCTCAAGGCAATAAGCTCTTACGAGAGGTGAAGGTCTGTACATCTTATAGAAATCAACGATCTCACCGGGGATATCGATCCAAGGATCAGTTACGTTCATCTCCTGCTTAGAGAGTTCTTCGCAGAAAATAGGATAAAGGTCTTCTGCCTTCAAAGCTTCGCCTGTACCGGGATTAAGAAGCGGTGCGGGCTTATTCTTCATATCAGCACGAACGTTATACCATGCGGTAGGTATCTCTTTCTCTGACAGATAAATCTTATAAGGAATTTCAGACATGTATGGTCTCCCTTCGAAAAAATCTAACTCATTTTACAACATAAGTCAGATTTTTGCACAAAATTTCAGACCAAGCCAGTAGGAAAATCGATCAAAAAGATGATTTAACTGATTCCATCGTTTCTATAACCTTATCGCACCACTTATCAAATTCAGGATCCTCCACCCTGCACTCTTTGTGATCCAGAATATATTTCAAAGCGATCCTGACGCCCTTATGCAAAGGAACTGTTGTCTTAAGATCCGGTGCAAGTCTCTTGATC
Organism: uncultured Clostridia bacterium; assembly: GCA_946403085.1. Classification (GTDB taxonomy): domain Bacteria; phylum Bacillota; class Clostridia; order Saccharofermentanales; family Saccharofermentanaceae; genus Saccharofermentans. The sequence continues at coordinate 10,723 of CAMIYM010000006.1, forward strand.
TTCGAATTATCGAAAACTACAGACACAGCTTTATCGCCTGTAAGACTTCCTTCGAAGTCATAATCCGGACCAAGCGCTGTAAGCATCTCAGAGGATACGTGATAAGCCTTAAGTTCCACTCCCAAAGCATCTGCAATCGTCTGATAGATCTGATTCCAGGTAAGAACTTCATCACCTGTGATCTGGAACGCTTCGCCGATCGCATGACGGTTTCCCATAAGCGCTGTATATCCGACAGCAAAATCCTCGTTAAATGTAAGATGCCAGAGAGATTCTCCATCACCGTGAATGATCACAGGCCTTCCGTCCATCATTCTCTTTATTACCTGCCATGAGCCTTTCTTACCGTGAACGCCAAGCGGAATGCTTCTCTCGTCGTAAGTATGGCTTGGTCTGACGATTGTAACCGGAAATCCTTCGTCCCTGTACTTTTCCATAAGGAAATTCTCACAGGCGATCTTATTCCTGGAGTATTCCCAGTAAGGATTGGCAAGAGTAGTGCCTTCGGTGATCACATAGTTCGCGGAAGGCTTGTTATAGGCAGAAGCCGAACTGATATAGATATATTGCTTAGTCTTATCCTTAAAGAGCCTGTAGTCACGCTCCACCTGATCTACGGTAAAACCGATGAATTCTCCAACGCAGTCAAAGGTCATCCCGCCCAGAGCCTTTAAGACAGCATCTTCATCGTTGATATCACAGATTATCTGATGAACATTTTCAGGAACAGTTTCTTTCCTGTTGCCGCGGTTGATAAGCCATACTTCCCAGGAGCTGTCTGAAGCAAGTCTTCTGACTATAGCGCTGCTGATCGTTCCTGTTCCGCCGATGAATAATGCTCTCATAGGGATTCTCCTTATATTTGAGTTATTAGGTTTTCGAAAAACCAGAAAACTGCACTACACTGTACATACAATGCATGCATCTTTTTGAATTTTAGCAAACCAAAGATGCAGTAGATATCAAATACCCGTATCTCAATCCGCATTTTCTTGTATTTTGTGATAAACTTCTGTCGTTATAATAAATAATAAAAGGCTTGGCACATGAAAACTTCTGATTTTTACTACGATCTGCCCGAAAGACTTATCGCACAGGTTCCCACAAAAGACAGACTCGCATCACGTCTTCTTGTACTCGACAAAAAGAGCGGTAAGACGGTTGACGGTCATTTCCCTGATATCAAGAATTACCTTCACAAAGGTGATGTTCTTGTTATCAACAACACAAGAGTTATTCCCGCCAGGCTTTTAGGCGTCAGATCTGATACACAAAGTCCTGTTGAGCTTCTTCTTCTGAAGAGGATCGACGATAACCATTGGGAGACATTGGCACGTCCCGGTAAGAAAGTCAGACCCGGTAAAAGAATGACATTCATCCCCGGAGAACTTGAGGCTGAGTGTGAGCAGGTCTTAGATAACGGCAACAGGATCATTAGATTTGAATTTGAAGGTGTATTTGAGGAAGTGCTTGATAAGGCAGGAACTATTCCTCTTCCGCCCTATATTCACGAGAAGCTCGATGATCCGGAGCGTTATCAGACAGTATATTCAAAGGATGCAGGTTCAGCTGCGGCTCCTACTGCAGGTCTTCACTTCACCAAAGAGCTTTTAGCAGAACTCGAGAATATGGGTGTGGAGATCGCAGAGCTTACCCTGCATGTCGGACTTGGTACATTCAGACCTGTAAAGTCTGATACAATCGAAGAACACGAGATGCATTCTGAATGGTATGACTTCCCCAAGGAAGCTTCAGATATTATCCGCAAAGCCAGAGCTGAAGGAAGAAGGATCATTTCCGTAGGCACTACTTCCACAAGAACGTTAGAGACAGTTGCTTCCAATGATCCAGAGATGAAGCCCGTATCCGGTTATACCCAGATATTCATCTACCCGGGATATGAGTTTAAGTGCGTTGATTCGCTCATCACTAATTTCCATCTTCCGGAATCCACATTGATAATGCTCGTTTCTGCACTTGCAGGAAAAGAGCATGTGCTTAACGCATATAAGCATGCCGTTGAAGAGGAATACAGATTCTTCTCATTCGGCGATGCTATGTTTATTACAGATTTGGAGAACTGATATGTCAAAATTCCCTGTATGGTACGAACACATTCACACATGCGCACAGACCGGTGCAAGACTTGGTAAGGTCCATACACCGCACGGAACTTTCATGACACCTGCATTTATGCCCGTTGGAACACAGGCTTCAGTCAAAGGCATGAGTCCTGATGAAGTTTACGGCATGGGCGCGGGGATCATGCTCTCTAACACATATCATCTTTGGCTCAGACCCGGAAGCGATATTGTCGCAAAGGCCGGCGGACTTCATAAATTCATGAACTGGAACGGCGCGATCTTGACTGACAGCGGCGGATTCCAGGTATTCTCCCTTTCCAAGCCCAAGGACATCAATGAAGAAGGTGTAAAATTCAGCTCACATATCGACGGAAGAAAGCTTTTCTTAACACCTGAGATCTCTATGCAGGTTCAGAACGACCTGGGCGCTGATATCATTATGGCATTCGATGAATGCTGCCCTTACCCTTCTGAGCATTCCTATGCTGACAGATCACAGGCCAGGACAACAAGATGGCTCGAGCGTTGTATCGAAGCGCACAAGAGACCTGAAGAACAGGCACTTTTCGGAATCATTCAGGGATCTATGTATCCTGATCTCCGTAAGAAGAGTGCTGATGCTATTACATCTTTTGATCTTCCCGGATTTGCAATCGGCGGTATCTCCGTAGGAGAACCCAAGAACCTTTTCCTCGACATGATCGACTGCACTGTTCCTCTCATGCCGGAAGAAAAGCCCCGTTATCTGATGGGCGTAGGCACACCCGATTATCTTATCGAGGGTTCCTGCAGAGGTGTTGATATGTTCGACTGCGTCCTTCCTACAAGAATGGGCAGACACGGTACAATCCTCACAGATTACGGCAAGAAGATCATCCGAGACAAAAAGTTTGCAGAAGACTTCGGTCCTATGGATCCTGACTGCGATTGTTACGCCTGCAGGAATTTCTCTGCTGCTTATGTAAGACATCTTATCAAGGCTAATGAGATGTTCGGCTTAAGGCTTTGCACTTACCATAATGTCTACTATCTCTTGAAGCTTATGGAAAGGATCCGTGAAGCTATCGCAGAAGACAGGCTCGGTGATTTCAGAAAAGAATTCTACGAGCGTTTGGGCTGATCATGAAGCCGTTAATATATGCTTCCAGAAGTTCAGAAAGACTTGAACGCGAGATAGCACACTGCGATCTTGCAAGAAGGATATGCGCTGACGGAATCGTTTTACTTGAGAATAACGGCGTCCTCCCTCTTACTTCCAAGTCGATAGCTTTATACGGCGCCGGCGCAAGGCATACAGCTTTCGGCGGAACCGGTTCAGGAGAGAACAATCCGAGATATAACATTACTCCGGAAGAAGGTCTGAAGTTTGCCGGGATTAAAATAACCAGCACAGAATGGCTTGATTCATACGACAAACTTTTCGAGCATGAATTCTTCACTTATCAGAGAGATCTCGCAAAAGCCATGAAGAAAGTTCCGATCATGGAACACATGGATTATGCCGCAGATAATCCTTTCTATGCACCCGCCGGAGAACCTCTTACTTCAAAAGATGATACCGACACAGCTGTTTATATCCTCACCAGACAATCAGGTGAAGGTGCAGACAGAAAAGATATCCCAGGCGATTATTATGTAACAGAAGATGAGAAAGCCGTCATGCGTTCAGTTACTGAGCTTTACAAGGATTCCATACTCGTCATCAACAGCGGTGCAGTAATAGATCTTAAATTCCTTGATGAGATACATTTCTCCGCTGTTCTGCTCCTTATGCAAGGCGGAATGGAAACCGGAAATGCACTGGCAGATGTACTTACAGGTAAAGTCAATCCTTCCGGACGTCTTGCAGACACATGGGGCAATTCTTATGAGGACTACCCTTCTTCTGACACTTTCTCGGAAAGGAATCCTGAAAAGTACCAGGAAGACTACAGAGAAGGCATTTTCGCCGGTTACAGATGGTTTGACAAGAAAAACATCAAACCAAGATATCCTTTTGGCTACGGCTTAAGCTATACGTCATTTAAAACCGAGTATAAAAAATGCCAAATAAGCGGTACCACAATTACCGTAAAAGCAGATGTTACAAACACCGGATCTATGGCAGGACGCGAAGTTACAATGCTTTACGTTACCTGTCCGGAAGGAAAGCTTATCCGTGAAGTCAGAAGCCTTGCAACTTTTTCCAAGACATCACTTATAAAGCCCGGAATGAAAGAATCTGTCGAGCTTTCTTTCGATCTTAAAGATCATGCTGGGTTTGATGCAGCATCATCAAGCTATATACTCGAAAAAGGCGATTATCTCATTGCCATTAACGATACTCCTGTACTACTTGCAAGACTTGATAAAGATGCCGTTACCGAAAAGACAGACTGTCTGTTTAAGTCTGACAGGAAGATCGATTACATAAGCTTTGATAAGAATCCTTCCGTTTCCTTATCACTTCCTGTGATCAATATCTGTGCAGATGATATCAAGACAGTAAATCACGAGTATAAGACACCTGAATATGAAAGAAGTCAGGAGATAGACAGGATCGTATCAGGTCTGTCTTTAAAAGATATGGCTAAGCTACTGGTCGGAAGAACATATCTCGGACCTTACCGTCACAGGGTTTTCGGCGCAGTCGGATATACGACATCCAAGCTCTTTCATAAGGGAATCGACGGAATGGCTATGGCTGACGGACCTCAAGGCCTTAATCTTACGAGGATCTCAACAAAACCATTGCACAATCTGTTTGCCATACCTACTTTGCCTTCAGCGTTAAGGCATGTACATAAGATCTCAAGGATCGGAACGACTTCTGACGAGAAAACAAAAAAGATCCTTTACTACCAGTTCTGCACCTCCTGGCCTTCCGAAGCTCTGGTTGCACAGACATGGGATGTTGAGCTTGCTGAATTACAGGGTGATGCAATAGGAAAAGAGATGCTTGAATATGGTGTCACCTTCTGGCTCGCACCGGCTCTCAATATTCACCGCAATCCTTTATGCGGCAGAAACTATGAGTACTATTCAGAAGATCCTCTTCTTACCGGAAAGATAGCATCAGCTGTGACACGTGGCGTCCAGTCTCATGAAGGGTGCTATGTTACTTTGAAGCATTTTGCCGCCAATAATCTTGAGACAAAGCGCAACATATCCTCTTCAAATCTCGACGAACGCACTTTAAGAGAGATCTATATTAAAGCTTTCAGGATCGCCGTAAAGGAATCTGATCCCAGAAGCGTCATGTGCAGTTATAACAAGATAAACGGTACTTATACCGCACTTGATTATAATCTCCAGACGAATGTCTTAAGAAATGAATGGGGTTTTGACGGGATCGTAATGACAGACTGGTTCGCGACAGGACATCACGAAAGTTACGATGAACTATGCTGCAAAGCCGGAACTGATCTTATCATGCCAGGAACACCGTTCATACTATCCAGGATAATGAAGGCATACAGAAAGGGACAGATAAGCGCTTCTGATATTGAGAGATCTGCAAGACGCATCATTAAGCTGGCCATAAACAGCCATACTTCTAAGAATTAATTATTGCGCTTAAGTGTAACGACAGAAAGATTTCCGCATCTGAGCTGAGTCTGATCAGATATCCTTCTTATCATCATATTCATCCATTCACTGCAAGAGTCAGCGACAAGCGCATCAGCAAGGATCCCTTCATCAGAGATGTTCTTATAAAACTTAGCGGTGGCGCAGACTATCCTGTCATCAGGAGACATTCCGAAGAATCCGTTCGGAAGCAGAAGTATCTGGCCGTCTTTAATGATCTTGGCGTAGACTTCTCCCCGCCTGAAGCATTCGACACCGTTCTTTAAGACTTTAAGGATCAGATACTCGGACCCTTCATCAAGACACTCTTCGAATACCGAAGCCAGATAATCGATGCTCTTGCTGCCCTCTTCACTGTTCAGGATCTCGGAGAAGAGCAGCGCTTGGCTTTTCGGAGCGGATGAAATCTTACTGCCGTAAAAGATCGCTACAGTAAGATCAGGGACAAGTCTTAAAAAGATCTCATCCGTGTAATCCAGAGCATCGCCTCTGTGCTTGAATGTGTAATACTCTATCAAACGAAACTCCTGTTCATCTTAATGACAACGGCAGAATAGTTATCCTGCTTCGCATTCTTACTTGCTCTTACGCCATACTTGATCGTTCTGGCAATACCTGTCGCATTCTGATCGGCATGAATATGGCTGACTATCCTGTTAAGTGGCATTGAATCAGTAACACCGTCGGAACTTACGATAATGATATCATTCTCTATAAGACGCATGGGCTTTGAAGTCATCTGCACTTTGCACTTGTGATTTCCTACAAAATCAATGAGACCTCTTGCTCTCGAATCCCTGTATGCATCAATAGTATCGATGCCACCCTCTGCATATTTCTTGATCATCAGCGTGATGTAGTTCTGTTTCTGGTTAAGGATCGTGGCGCGGTTATTTCTTATAAGAATGATGTTACTGTCTCCGAGGCTGTAGAAATTCATATAGTCATCGAAAATATGGACCATAACAAGCGTCGCACCGGCACTAAGATGGTATTCCTCGTAAACCTTATCTGAAATATCGGAAATAATCTTGGCATTTTCAGCCTGCGCATTGAACTTATAAGGATAATGCTCAAATAATGAGTCTGTTACGAACTTTGAGACTACTTCACCATTCAAAAGTCCGCCCATTCCGTCGGAACAGGCAGCCACAAAACCGTTCTCCTCGATCATGTCCAGAGGAGATATGTATATGGAGTCTTCCTGGTTATTACGCTTTCCGCGTTCATGGAAATATGCGACATCACATATAAGCTTAAGCTTTTCCTTATGCTCTTTACTGTAAATCGATGTATTGATCAAAGTATATAGAGATATGATTACAAACGACAGAAAAGATACCAAGAACAATACAAGTGCAACGATCATTGCACGTACTGTTTCTTCTGGCAAAAGGCTAAAATCATACATCGCTTATATCTTCTGAAGATTCTTCCGGGGCTGTTTCTTCTTTACTGTCTTTTAATTCTAACTCAAATTCATTTGTTTTTTCCTCATTTTCGGAAATATCCTGAGGAAGAACATATCTGTCGATAAGAACACCTGAATAATAAGAAAGAAGATACTGTATCCAGGATATAACGAGAAATGAATACAGAAATACAAATAATCCCAGCGTCACGTATGAAGCTGACATAAGTAATACAAAAGGTATCAGGAAGTTAAAGACGATCACAACAAGCGCTAATCCAAGACTTGGCAGGAATCTAATAAGGACGAACAGAATGGCGTTCTTATAGATCTTACTAAGCTTCAGATCAGTTGAAACGATCATATTGTAAACGTAATTCTGCACCAGTATAAAGAACACGAGCAGCACTTCAAATATAATGCCAATTACAGTTCCTACGCCGGCTGTCAGATTCAGATAGAAGCTTATCGCAAGTAAGATAATAGCCGTAACTATTATTCCGATGAACATAGCCCCCAAAGACTTTTTCCAGTTGTTCTTAAGTCCGGTCTTAAAGCTTCCGAAAAGCGAAAAAGATGTACCGTTTCTGATGTCCCTGTATATCTGTGTAAATCCTGCCTGGAATGGACCGATACAGACAAGCAGACCGGATAAAAGAAAGCATATAAAGAAGACTACCAGAAGAAAATATAGTTCTGCCGATAATATAGTCTTCCCTTCAGCTGTCTGAATATAAACAAACCTTTCCCAGTCAAACGCAGGGATCATAACGGGAAGAAAAACAAATGACAAAAGAAAGCTTATCAGAATAGATGGTATGTTAAAAACGATAAACAAGGCATTGACGGACATCATCCTGACCAGATGAGACCATCCGGATGTAAAGAAACCGGCAATATCAAACTTTGCCTTTATATTGGTATCGGAATCGTTACCGGATCTATTCTGAACCATCTTATTCTGTCAGAGATCGAACGCTTTCCTCAAACAGCTTCAGATGCTCCAAAGACCTGTCTGCGATAGCATTGTTCTTATCCTTCTTGCCTGTTTTTCCTTTAAAACGTCCTTCGATCGGACTTACTATTCCAAAGTTCGCATTCATAGGCTGGAATTTCTTGATGCTTGGATCAGAGACATAAAGAGCCATAGAACCGATTACGGTGCATGGATCGGGTTCATAAAAAGGCTCTAATCCCAATGCTCTCTGTGCAGCATAGAATCCTGCCATGAATCCTGAAGCAGTTGATTCAATGTAACCCTCAACGCCTGTTATCTGTCCAGCGAAGAATATATCAGGCTTAGCTCTGAGATTATAATGCGAAGACAGATACAAAGGTGAATTAAGATATGTGTTACGGTGCATAACGCCTAATCTTACATATTCTGCATTTTCGAGACCGGGAATCATGCCAAAGACACGCTTCTGTTCAGGCCATTTGAGTCTGGTCTGGAAACCTACGAGATTATACATTGTCTTTGCTCTGTCATCCTGTCTCAACTGGAGATTGGCATAAGGCTCCTTGCCAGTTGCAGGATCTATAAGACCGACACCTTTGAGAGGACCGAATCTCATCGTATCAACGCCTCTTTGTGCCATTACTTCAATAGGCATACAGCCTTCAAATACGATCTCTTTATCGAAATTCTTAACCTCTGCCCTCTCGGCATTTACGAGTTCCTCACGGAAAGCCAGATACTGTTCTTTTGTCATAGGACAATTGATGTAATCATCTCCGCCCTTACCATATCTGGATGCCCTGAAAGCTTTGGTCATGTCAATTGACTCGCCTGTTACGATAGGTGCTGCACTGTCAAAGAAATGAAGACCTGACGTATCTCCGGTTATCCTTAAGATATCTTCGTAAAGTTCACCGTCCGTAAGAGGACCTGTGGCTACGATAACGATCTCATCTTCAGGGATCTTGGTAACTTCACCAGGGATCACTTCGATCAAAGGATTATTCCTAATAGACTCAGTAATGTAACCCGAAAACTCATCTCTGTCTACAGCCAGAGCACCACCAGCAGGAATCTGGCTCTTATCAGCAGATTCCATAATAAGAGAACCTAAGTGTCTTAACTCTTCTTTTAGAAGTCCGATAGCATTCTCTCTTGCTGCAGCTCTCAAAGAATTGCTGCATACGAGTTCAGCAAAATTCTCAGAATGATGAGCAGGACTGTATTTAACAGGCTTCATCTCATAAAGCTTTACATGAACACCTGCTCTGGCGCAGATATTTGCGGCTTCTGAACCGGCGAGACCGGCACCTATAATGGTAACTGAAGGATTATTCTTCATCTTCGCCCTTATCTTTATCAGAAGACTTCTTGCCTTTTCTGATATTGCTTACGCAGTCTTTATTGGAGCATCTGGGATAAGCCTTCTTGCCGAAATGCTTCAATACCATGTAGCTTCCGCACTCAGGGCAGAACTTGCCGTCGATAGGAAGATCCCATGAAATGAAATCACAATTAGGATCTGAACCCTGCTTATCACATGTATAGAAAGACTTGTTTCTGTACTTCTTTGACTTATGTACGAGGAGTCCTGAACCGCACTTGGGACATGTACCCTTCGCATAAACAACGATATTCTTTGTATAGTTGCACTCAGGGAAATTGGAGCAGGCAATAAACTTACCGTATCTTCCTTCCTTATAAACAAGTTCAGCACCACACTGCGGGCAGACCTCTCCGGTCTTTTCAGGCTCGAATGTGATCTTATCGATAGATTCCTGGGCAGCCTTGATCTGAGTATTAAACTCAGGATAGAAGACATTAAGAACATGTTCCCATTCTTCCTTGCCTTCTTCAACTTCATCGAGCTTTGTCTCCATATCTGCCGTGAAAGACAGGTCAACGATCTCGCTGAAATTCTCAGAAAGCATGTTGGTTACGATCTTACCAAGATCAGTAATCTGAAGGAGTCTTCCGTTCTTCTCGATATACTTACGGTCAAGGATCGTAGATATAGTAGGAGCATATGTGGAAGGTCTTCCGATACCATATTCTTCAAGTGCCTTGATGAGTGTAGCTTCTGTATAGTGCGGAGGCGGAGTCGTAAACTTCTGAAGTGATTTAAGATCGAGAAGTTCAAGCTTCATGCCGTCTTCAAGCGGCGGAATTGCTGCCTTGCCGTCCATATCATCGGTCTTAGCCGTATCTTCAGCCACATCATCGTAAAGAACGAGGAATCCCTTGAATGTGACCGTCTCACCTGTTGCCCTGAATACTCTGCCGTTGCAGGAAGCCTGAACAGTAACTGTATCAAGCTTGCATGCAGCCATCTGAGTAGCAAGGAATCTGTCCCAGATAAGCTGATAAAGCTTATACTGATCGTTAGAAAGCGAAGATCTGATGTCTTTAGGATCAAGATCAAAGTGCGTAGGTCTTATCGCTTCGTGAGCATCCTGAGCGGAATTCTTATTCTTATATTCTCTCTTATAAGGAGCGCAGTATTCAGCACCAAAACGCTGCTTGATAATGTCCTTTGCAGCTGCGACTGCTTCTTCTGAAATACGTACAGAGTCAGTTCTGATATAGGATACCAAAGCTGTCTGGCCTGCACCTGCGATCTCGACACCTTCATAGAGCTGCTGAGCGATGGACATTGTCTTCTTGGATGAGAATCCGAGTCTCTTTGAAGCTTCCTGCTGAAGTGTTGAAGTCGTGAACGGAGGGAAAGGATTACGGTCCTTCTTACCCTTCTTTACTGAATCAACAATCAACGGACCGCTTCCGACTGCATCGAGAACGACCTGTGCATCTTCAAGGCACTTAAGATCATCCTTCTTGACCTTACCGTCAGCATCAGCTGTACCGTAGTATCCGAGAAGGAACTTATCCGAATTCTTACCTGGAGTTACAAGAGCCTTGATGAGCCAGTATTCTTCAGGCTTAAATGCATCGATCTCTGCATCACGGTCCATTACGATCTTTGTAGCAACAGATTGAACTCTACCGGCAGAAAGTCCTTTACGGATCTTCTTCCAAAGAAGCGGGCTTAATTCATAACCTACTAATCTATCCAGAATTCTTCTTGCCTGCTGTGCGTTAGCAAGATTCATATTAATAGCTCTGGGATTCTTGATAGCTTCCTGAACTGCTGATTTTGTGATCTCATTAAAAGTGATCCTGCACTTTGAATCAGGATCGATCTTCAATACTTTGGCCAAGTGCCATGCAATTGCTTCACCCTCGCGGTCAGGGTCGGTTGCGAGTAATATCTCATCGGCATCTGCTGCCAGGAGCTTAAGATCTCTTACAACCTTCTCCTTTCCCTTCATGGTGATATATAAAGGCTTAAAGTTATTCTTAACATCGACGCCTAAATTGCCGGAAGGCAAATCTCTTATATGTCCTAAAGATGCTGAAATGATATAATCGTTTCCCAGGTATCTGCCTATTGTCTTTGACTTGGCAGGAGACTCTACAATGACTAATTTCTTACCCATAAGTACCCCTCTATATTTTTAATTAAAAATATATCATCATTATACAAATGTCAACGAGTACTTACCCTTCTCCTGACAAACTGTCCCATTAAGTTCAAGCTCAGTCAAAAGACCGGAAATCTTATAAAACGGCAACATTGTAATGGTACAAAGCTCATCGGCACAAAGTGGCCTCAATGACAATGCATCAGTAATTATCACCTTCCAGTTATCATCTGTCAAAACCTCTGGCTTAACTTTTGCAAGTTCCCTTAAAGCTTCCACATCAGGACCGTTCTTTTGCCCGTCATCTTCAGCGAAAAGAAGCTCAGCAGAACACCCCATTCCCATTCTCTTATAGATCAGCGCCCTGGAAATGCTGTCTATAACATTGTCAGGACTTAAAAGAACATTGCCGCCGTCTTCAAGAAGCTTTAGACCGCCTAAAGCATTGTTGTAATAGATATTATTCGGAAGCACAAAAACTTCCTTCCCCTGATTTGCAGCAAAAGAAGCCGTATGCAAAGTACCGGATACTTCACCAGCCTCCATGATCATCGTACAGTCAGAAAGACCTGCTATCAGCCTGTTCCTTGAAGGAAAATACTGTCTTATCGGCTGCTGGCCCGGTGGCATTTCAGAGATTATGAGGCCCTTTGCAGCAATAAGATCATAAATATCTTTGTTTGAAGCCGGATAGATGTTATCAACACCACCGGCCAATACGGCTATAGTTCCGCCCTTTGTATTAACTGATGACAGATGAGCTTGTCTGTCGATGCCTGCTGCAAGGCCGGATATTACCGTTATGCCTTTATCGCCTAATTCTTTGCACATCTTCTCTGTAGCATACTGTGCATACCTGCTTGGATTTCTTGAGCCGACAACTGCGGCTGAACCGCTTAGAGTCATCTGATTTATCAGTTCATAGTTACCTTTGGTATAAAAGACACGGGGCATACCGCTTAAGACTTTCCAGTTATATGGATAAGACTCGTCCAGGCACGAGACTACTTCTATGTTGTTTTCGCTCGCTATTCTGGCATAGTTGTTTACGATCTTTATAACCTTCCCATATGAATCCTCGATCCTCTGAATATGCGAAATAGAATCCCTGCTTACATCAAATTCACCTTTAAGTATCCTGTTAATTAGCTCCCTGTCATAAAGGTCTCTGTAAGATACGATCGCCTTATTATCAGTTAGATCTCTTAAGACCTTGTAATTGAAGCCAGTATTAAGGACAACTGCAGAATAGAACAGATCTGCATATCTGATATCTGAATTAGTGATCATATCTATACTCCTCTCTTCCTGTACTGGACAGCTTCTGATATATCTTCAACCGTTACATCCTCCGCCTCCTTAATATCCGCTATAGTTCTTGCTACTCTTAAAGTTCTGGTAAATCCCCTTGCCGAGAAGAATTCCTTTTCGGACAGTTCGGATGCAAACTTTAAAGCCTTTTCTGATATCCGCATTGAATCCTTTATATCTGTGTCAGGGAAAGTAGCGTTAAGATAACCGTCACCATAACGCGCGCGTTCAGTCCTCCAGCATCTTTCGACTATTTCTTTGTAATTATGGCTCTCCCCTTTATCTTCATCTGTGTATATCGATGCCATATCCGCACCGGAGATCGAACGCATCTCGCTGAAGATATCGATCCGTTCAAGAAAAGGTCCTGTGATCTTGGAAAGATACCGCTTTATCTCAGCTTCGTTGCATCTGCATTTATTTCCTTTCTCATATAAAAGACCGCATTTGCACGGATTTCCTGTACCAAGAAATATGAAGTTGGAATCAAATGAATACATGTTTCCGCGCTTGACCAGCTGTACGCGACGCTCTTCCAGAGGTTTCCTAAGGAAATCCAGTACTTCTGTCTTATATAGCGGTAATTCGTCAGCAAATAGTATTCCGTGATTAGCAAGCGCCAGTTCTCCGGGAGTTAGACTTGCTGCATTTCCTATCAGCTTTCCTGTAGTAATATTGGGACCTATTATCCGTACCGGCCGTTCATCACTTATAAGGGAAGCATCTCCGGATACAAGTTCATTCATGGAATAAACATCAGACAATTCTTCCGGACTTAGCTTAGGCATTATCCCTGAAAGGATCTTTCCAGCCATTGTCTTGCCGCTGCCGGGACTTCCCATAAGCAGGATATTATGAAAACCGGCAGCACAGATAAGCAGTGCCCTTTTGGTTTTCTCCTGGCCTTTAAGTGCAGATATATCGATTAAACCGTTTTCCTGTGTATTGATCTGATACGGAAATTCAGATTCTGCATATCCGTTACCGTCAAATAAATAAGTCACTTCAGACAAAGAGTTGATACTCTGTCCTCTGAAACAAGCTATTCCGGCGCTTGATGCTTCACATGACGGTATGATCTTGTAATCAAAATCCATATTCCTGACAGTCTTAAGCCTGATACAAGCACCAGGTGTGCCTTTAAGTTCACCGTTTAAGGAAAGCTCACCCTCTGCATATATCTTCGCATCAGATGGCAGATAGAGCTGTCCTGAGGCGAACAGGATTCCTAAAGCCATAGGCAGGTCAAAGCTGGATCCTGCTTTCCTCATATATGCCGGACTTATTCCGATCGTTATATGTCCTTTGGGCATGGAAAAGCCTGAAGACTTGAATGCTGACTTTAATCTTCCCTGCGATTCCCTAATTGATGAATCACATAGACCGATGACCGAAAAGGTCGGTATACCGGGAGATATAGATACTTCTATCATTGATACAGTTGATTCCGTGCCATTGGCAAAGCAGGAATATAATCTTGCAACATTAGGTTTTGAAGCCATAACAGATCCTCCTTTTCAAGCAGAATACTGTTTTGGGAAATAGATTATCAGTACGAAATAATCGCAAGGTTCTCTGAAGATTCCTTACAAGAAATCAGACAAAATTAGACAATTACGGCAAAATAATACAAAAACCTACAAAAGAGCCGACAAACACAAGACAAATACCGACAAAGAACCAACAAATAATAAGAGACTTATTGTGCTACAATTATGAGGCAAAATAAGATTTATGAGGTATATATATGAAGCTTGGTATCGTAGGACTTCCTAATGTCGGTAAGAGCACACTTTTCAACGCTATAACAAAAGCCGGCGCCGAAGCAGCAAATTATCCTTTCTGTACAATAGAACCTAATGTAGGTGTCGTATCCGTTCCGGATAAGAGACTTGATAAACTCGCAGAGATATATAATCCTGAGAAATACACACCTGCAGTCGTAGAATTCGTTGATATCGCCGGCCTTGTTGCAGGCGCGTCCAAAGGCGAAGGCTTAGGCAACAAATTCCTTTCCAACATCAGAGAGTGCGATGCAATCGTACATGTAGTCAGATGCTTTGACGATCCTGATGTCATCCACGTAAATGGTCATGCTGATCCTGCAGGAGATATCGCTACTATTGATGTAGAGCTCGTTCTTTCAGATCTTGAGATCATGGAGAAAAGGATCGACCGTACAAAGAAGATGATGAAAGGCGGAGATAAGACTTTCGCCAAGGAACTCGCAGTTTATGAGAGGATCTACGATTGCCTTGCTGAAGGAAAATCTGCAAGAACACTTACTTTCGAAGATGATGAGCAGGAATTCACAAGAGATCTCCAGCTCATCTCAATGAAGCCTGTCCTCTACTGCGCAAACATCGCAGAAGATGATATTAAGAAGAATGAAGATATTCCTTATGTTAAGGTCGTAAAAGAGATCGCAGACAAGGAAGGTTCCGGTGTCGTTGTAATCTCTGCCAAGATCGAAGAAGAATTAGGCGAGCTTTCACCTGAAGACCGTGAGATGTTCCTTGAAGATCTCGGAATCGAAAGTGCCGGTCTTGATAAAATGATCAATGCTTCCTATTCCCTTTTAGGTCTTATCTCTTTCCTTACAGCTGGTCCCAAGGAAGTCCGTGCTTGGACTATCAAGAGAGGCACCAAGGCTCCCCAGGCTGCAGGCAAGATCCACTCTGACTTCGAAAGAGGATTCATCAGAGCTGAAGTTGTCGCTTATGATGACCTTATCGCGTGCGGTACATATAATGCAGCTAAGGAAAAAGGACTTGTCAGATCAGAAGGAAAAGAATACGTTATGAAAGACGGAGACGTCGTAGTATTCAGATTCAATGTCTGATCATAAGACTTAATTCAATAATCACAAAGGCCCGTCAGGATCATTCCTTGCGGGTCTTATTATTATCGAACTTTCTGATAACGCCGATAAAGCAGCTCTCAAGTCCGCTCACGATAAATGCCAGACCGGAGAACACGATTATGTTTCTCGTACCGTGGAATGCATTAGCCAGAAGGACTATACCACCGATAATAAGCGCGATCGCCATTATAAGAAGCACCCAGCTGTAGATGTCCTTCTTCATGAACAGGAAGATCTCCTGTCTTAATTTGACGATACCGTCAACAAGGAAGAATAATCCCGCTATTGTTGAAAGAAGCTGCAATACGATATCAGGATTGAGGATAAAGAACACGCCCAAAGCCATGAGGACGATCGAATAGACAAGAACGATCTCAGCTCCGGCAGCTTTCCCGTAGTTCTCTTCCCTGAACTGCTTTATAGAGATAACATATCCGATAACTTCGCTGATACCGGCAACGAAAAGAACGAGTCCGAATATAAGACCTATTACACCTGATACAAGCTCAGGAAACAATATAAAAAAGAAACCTGCAATAATTGCAAATATTCCGCCTATGTATACTGGTAATCTTTTCGTTGTTCCGGATGACATCACAAGTTACCTCAAACAGCGTAATCGACTTTAAGATAAGTAAACACAAGATCTTTACCGCGTGCGATAAACTCTCTCCAATAATTATACTGTTTGATAACATAACCGGAATTGATAGCTTCGACGCCTACTGCTTCAATGCCGAAATTGTGCGCATCGTAAACTGATCTGGCTACATGGAATCCGGTGGTTACAACAACAACGCTCTTAAGGTTATACTTCTTATCAGCCCTGTACATAGATTCATATGTGGAAAGGCCGAGCGGATCGCATTCGATCTTATCAAGGGGGATTCCGTGCTCATTGATAAGAAACCTTTTCATAGTATTGGTCTCATCGTATTTCTCGGGATGCTCACTGTCACCGCTTACGATAATGCGGTCAGCACATCCGGTCTTATAAACAGCTGCTGCAGTACGAAGTCTGTCTGCGAGCATGGGACTTGGTCCGTCTCCCCATACAGCACAGCCTAATACTATGACAGCATCAAAATGCATGCTCTTGGAAATAGATCCTGACTGAAAATCCTGAAGTGAATAGACATAAGGCTTCGTGGAATTGATCATGTAGGCATTCATGACACCAAGTGTTCCACCGCCGATCAAGCCTAAGATTACCAGGATAAGAACTATCCTGACTATAAGAGATCCGATATTAACCTTTCTTACCGGTTTTTTCTTCTCAGTTTTCTTTTCCGTTCTGCTCTTCATGTTTTGCTTCAGCCTTTCTGGCTGCCTCAACGATCGATCTGGTCATAAAATAGATAAGTCCGACAGTAAATATAAACACGAATAGTATAGTCACATTTGAAATAATAACAAAAGCAACAGGGAGTCCTTTCATTATCAGCGTAAAGATAAATACAAGGAGCGAACCGGAGATATAGACACCACAGCATGCCCTGTAGAAGTTCTTATAATTGCCTGTCGAAAACGGTGTCTTTACGACAAACAGAAAGATAAGCGCACAAACAGAGAACAAAAGAAATATTGATGCTGTAATGACAGAAGCAAGATTCATATCCTGATCCCTCTCTCATAAAGCTGCTCACGGATAAGTACTTCGACCTTATCCTTAAGATCTTCAAGATCCCATGAATTATCGATGGAATGGTCTCCCAGTTCACAATACTCATCATCTGTCATCTGGACAGCGATCCTTCTCTCAGCCTCATCTTTATCCATTCCTCTCTTCTGAAGTCTGGAAAGACGTACATCTTTATCGCAGGTAACGACCCAGATCTGGTCGCACAATTCACGGAACTTGTTGACCGGGATGGGTACATCAAGTACAACACACTTGGAACCTTTTTCCTTCTCCTTGGCAAGTGCTTCATCGATCTGCTCGAAAACATGTCTGTGGATGATCGTACTTAACTCATCAAGTTTCTTCTTATCACGGAATGCAATATCAGACATGGCACGGCGGTTAAGCGCGCCATTGCTTGATACGACTTTGTTGCCGAACGTCTTGGCAATTTCCGGCATAGCTCTTCCTGCAGGACCTGTTACAGATCTGGAGATCTCATCAGCATCCAGGACAAGAAGTCCTCTTTCGGCAAGAATACTGCTGACAGTACTCTTTCCGCTTCCAATTCCGCCTGTTATACCTAATACAAACATTACTTTGCTTCCAGCCAGTCCTTTCCGAATCCGACCTCTGCAAGAAGCGGTACGCTTAATTTTGCTGCTGCTTCCATCTCACTCTTAAGAATGGATGCGCAAAGGTCCTTATCGTTTATGTCGCATTCGCATATAAGTTCATCGTGAACCTGCATTACAAGCTTTGCAGTAGGAAGTCTCTCCGCAAGAGCCTTGCTGACACGGTTCATCGCGATCTTAATGATATCAGCCGCAGTACCCTGTATAGGAGTATTCATTGCGGCTCTGTAACCGAAGTTCTTAATATTCCTGTTCTGGCTCTTAAGTTCATTTAAGATCCTTTTACGTCCATACATGGTAACGGCAAAGCCTTTTTCCTCGCCTGCTTTCTTCAGGCCTTCCAGATATGAAGTAACACCGGGGAACTGATTGTTATACTCCTTGATAAGGTCAGCAGCTTCCTTATAACCGATGCCGAGATCAGTAGCAAGGCCATAGTCGGATATACCGTAGATAATACTGAAGTTAACAGTTTTCGCGGTAGCTCTCATCTTATGAGTAACCATCTCTTCAGATACTCCGAACACTTTGGCAGCAGTTCTCTTATGGATATCCTCGCCGTCATTAAACGCAGAGCACATTACTTCATCACCGCTTAATGCAGCAAGGAGTCTTAATTCGATCTGTGAATAGTCGGCATCTACCAGTATCTTACCTTCTTCGGCAGTAAAAGCTTCACGGAGTCTTGAACCTTCCTCAGTCCTTACAGGAATATTCTGAAGATTTGGTTCTGTTGAAGACAATCTGCCTGTATTAGTCATTGCCTGGGTAAATGTCGTATGAATCCTGGAATCGCTCTTAATGGATCTCGCAAGACCTACGGCATATGTGGAATCAAGCTTTGAAAGCTCACGGTATTCGATGATGTAATCGATCTCAGGAAAATAAGGCTTTAATCGCTTGAGCTCATCGATACCAGTGGAGAAATCACCACTCTTGCCCTTCTTACCGGAAGGCAGATTAAGATGCTTCTCACCGTAAAGCACATCAGCAAGCTGCTTTGGAGATGAGATATTAAACTCAGTACCGCATGCATCGAAAACTCTTGCGCTTATGTCTTCAAGACGCTTTGTATATTCAGAATGAAGTTCTGCAAGTCTATCACCTGATACATGCATTCCGTTACGTTCGATCTTATCAAGCGTTATTACCAGCGGGAATTCAATATCGTATAAAAGGCTCTTAAGATCCTTATCGTTTTCAAGATCACGCAAAATGACCTTGGCAACAGCCATTACAGTAAGAAGCTTTGAAGCTGTCTCTTCAACTTTTGAAGAACCGTCATCTTCAACTATCTCATCAAATAAAGACAGCTGCTTAACAGGACCCTTATTATCTTCTACAGGATAAGCTGATTTTATAACGCTCTCATAAAGTCTCTGTAGATCAGGCTTACCCGAAAGTATATTAAGCACATAGCCTGCGATCTCACAGTCGAAAACAGATTCAACTGAGCTTAAAGGCTCTTTGATAAGCTTGGATCTGTCTTTATATTCATAAGCAACAGGCATGAACTTGTCAGAAGATGTGAGTCTATTGATATCTTCCGGATCAGCGACATAGAAAGTCTTGTTAGCCCAGTCGAGAAGTATGACCTTATTGCCTGAAGGAATATCCACAAAATCGATTCCGCAGTTAAGATCTTTAAGATCAATGGAACCGGGAACCTCATATCTGATATTAAGTCCGCTCTTAAGCGCCTCTTCAACTTCTTTTGCAATTCCGGAAGTGAATTCGTCAACTTCTTCAGAAGGCTCAAAACCGGCAGGCTTAACATTCTCGAGATCGAGCTTTTTGATCAAAGACTTAAGAGCCAGGCGGTTAAGTGAACCTGATAAAGCAGACAGGTCTCTTGTATCTGAAGGATATGCACAGTCCTTTGCTCCGAACTCGACAGGACTTTCGCGGTCGATCGTGCAGAGCTTGATATTAAGATCAAGAAGCTCTCTTGAATTTCTGACCCTCTCTCCTAATGCAGGAGACAATTTATCAGCATTATTGAAGACTTCATCTACAGAACCATAGTCTGCAATAAGCTTAAACGCAGTCTTCTCGCCTACCTTCTCTACACCCTTGATATTGTCCGAGTTGTCGCCCATGAGTGCTTTTACCTGAACAAATACTTCAGGCTTAACACCATATGTATCTTCGAACATCTTTCTGTCGAAAAGAACTCTGGGTTCCTTACCCTTGCCGGACTGGGGCATGATGACGGAAACCTTGTCGGAAATCAGTTGGAAATCATCGTGATCGCCGCTGAAGATATATACATCCATACCCATCTCTTCACCCTGTCTGGACAAAGTGCCGATAAGGTCATCAGCTTCAAACCCGGCAAGCTCCATACGTCTAATTCCGTACTGGTCGAGAAGATTTTTAACAACAGGCATCTGCGCAGCCATGTCATCGGGCATACCTTTACGGTTAGCCTTATACTCAGTGCTCATCTTATGCCTGAATGTAGGTTCCCTCCTGTCGAAAAGGACACACATATAATCAGGTCCATATTCCTTCATGACACCTAAGATGGAATTAAAGAAACCGTTTACGGCTCCTGTCGGAGTTCCGTCAGGTGCTGTCATGGGAGCTCTGCCGATAACGGCATAGTATGCTCTGTTGATTATTGAGTTACCGTCAACTAGAAGGAGCTTACTCATTATTTAGCCTCTTTAGCTTTCTTTTCGTTCTCTATCTCCTGCTCTCTTACAGCACGAGCTGTGCTGATCATGAGCTTGATCCTGTTAAGCTGGTTAGCTTCAGATGCACCCGGATCGTAATCGATAGGAACGATATTGGATGTAGGATACTGTCTTCTCAATTCCTTGATCATGCCCTTACCTGTTACATGGTTAGGGAGACATGCGAAAGGCTGAGCACATATAATGTTCGGAACACCGTCCTGGATGAGCTCGATCATTTCGGCTGTAAGAAACCAACCCTCACCGCAGGAGTTGCCACAGCTCAATACTGTGGAAGACTTTTCGGCAAGTTCCTGGATCCTCTCAGTAAGCATGAATTTACCATTTGTCTTAGCAAACGCCTTATTAATAGGCTTTCTCAATGACTCAAGGAATCTTATTGCCGTCTTCATGATATAGCCGGTCTTCTTGCTCTTTCCGAGGTTCTGAGCTTGCCAGAGCGGGTTATAAGCACAGTAAAGGAAGAAGTCCAATACTCCGGGCAATACTGCCTCACAACCTTCAGCTTCAATTACATCTATTGCATTGTTATTAGCATCAGGCTGGAACTTAACAAGGATCTCACCTACAAGTCCTACCCTGGGCTTTCTCGGAATGTCTGCAAGAGGAAGTGCATCGAACTTCTCTACTGCAAACTTAACGAATTCCTTATACTTCCTGATCTCCGGCGGATTATCAAAATCTACACCTATGGAAGCCAAGCATTCCCTGATAGCCTTCTTCTCTTCAATGGATCTTCCGAAGTAGCTGTTAGGCATCATGACATCATATCTTTCAGTAAGATCATCATTAAGATTCTTCTGATTGAAGAGCTTTCTTCCGATCCTGTTGATGTATGAATAAAGAGCATTTGCAGAACCCGGAACCTTCTCATAAGGTCTTACTCTCAGAAGGAGTGTTGATACCATATCGCCTGCGCAAAGTGCCTTGATCGCATCAAGAAGGAATGAAGCAGTATATTCAAAGCCTTCATTCTTCTCGAATCTCTGTGCAGAGATCGTGATAACAGGGATCTGCGGATAACCTGCTTCCTTAAGCGCTTTTCTTAAGAAAGCAACATAGTTAGTTGCACGGCATCCGCCGCCTGTCTGCGTTATCGCAAGAGTTGTATTATCAGGATCGATATCACCCTTTAAGATGGCATTGATCATCTGTCCGACTACGATAAGAGTCGGGAAACATGCATCGTTATTTACGTACTTAAGACCGCATTCGATATCTTCTCTTGTAGCCTGCTTCAAAAGCTTGAGCTTATAACCATGCTTATGGAAAACAGACTCTACAAACTCGAACTGGATAGGAGCCATCTGCGGCGCCAGGATCGTATGATTCTTCTTATGTTCCTTAGTAAATTCAACTCTGTGAACGATATAAGGAGCTTCATCAGAATCAGAGACATTTGAAGTCTTGATCTCACCCTTTTCCTCAAGTTCAAGTCTTTCATTCATTGCTACAACAAGAGATCTCATTCTGATCCTTGCAGCACCAAGGTTACTTACTTCGTCGATCTTAAGGAGCGTATAAAGCTTGCCGGAAGATTCAAGGATCTCCTGGACCTGATCGGAAGTAACGGCATCAAGGCCGCATCCGAAGCTTGTAAGCTGAACGAGCTCCAGGTCAGGTCTTGTGATTACAAAAGCGGCTGCCTCGTAAAGTCTTGTGTGATACATCCACTGGTCGATGACTCTGATAGGACGCTTCAGCACACCGGGCTTTGCAACAGCATCTTCAGTAAGAACCGCAAGTCCCAGGGAGTTGATCATCTGAGGAATACCGTGGTTGATCTCAGGATCACAGTGGTATGGTCTTCCTGCAAGAACGATACCCTTAAGGCCGGTCTCCTTCATCTCATTAAGGATCTCCACGCCCTTCTTTCTGATGTCTTCCTTATACTTGAAGTATTCCTCAGCACCTGCCTGAACAGCCTGCTTAGCCTCATCAGCAGATACACCGAGATAATTGAAGCACTCAGTAAGGTGAAGCGCGACATTATCAAGGTTATCCAAAGGCATGAAAGGATTTAAGTATCTGATGTTCTTTTCGAGAAGGTTCTCAACATTATTACGGATAACTTCAGGATAAGAGCATACGATCGGGCAGTTATAGTGATTGTTGGAATTCTGGTTCTCGATATTCTCATAAGGAACATCAGGATAGAAGATCGTTGTTATTCCACGCTCGATCAGGTTCTCGATGTGACCATGAGCGAGCTTTGCAGGATAACAAACAGATTCTGAAGGAATGGTCTCCATACCGCCCTCGTAGATCTTATGGGAAGATCTGGCAGAGATAAGAACTCTGAAGCCGAGCTTGGTAAGGACTGTAAACCAGAAAGGATAGTTCTCATACTGGTTAAGAACACGCGGGATACCGATCTCGCCTCTGGGAGCATCTTCAAGCTTCAAAGGCTTATAGTAACTGAATGTCCTTGAATACTTGTAATCGAACATGTTAGGGAGCTTTTTCTTATCTGTAACAGGCTCTCTGTCGAGTGCAAGATCTTCACCTCTTTCGCAGCGGTTACCGGATACGAACTTTGTACCATTTGAGAAAGTAGCGATAGTAAGACGGCAGTGATTCGTACAGCCCTGGCACTGGGTATTCTCAGTATCCATCTTGAACGAATCAAGTTCATCCTTGCCGAGAACAGCAGACTTGGAGCCGTCCTTAGCTCTCTTCTGTGCAATAAGAGCAGCACCGAAAGCACCCATGAGGCCTGCAACATTCGGTCTTATTACATCTCTTCCGGAAACGAGCTCAAAGCATCTTAAGATCGCATCATTAAGGAATGTACCGCCCTGTACGACGATATTCTTACCGAGCTGTTCAGTATCTCTGATCTTGATTACTTTGTAGAGAGCATTTCTTACAACTGAGTAAGAAAGTCCTGCAGAGATATCTCCTACCGAAGCGCCCTCCTTCTGGGCCTGCTTAACCTTGGAATTCATGAATACGGTACAACGTGTACCGAGATCAACAGGTTTTGTGGAAGAAAGTGCAGCTTCTGCAAATTCAGGTGTTGTAAGGCCTAAGGTCTGGGCAAAAGTCTGGATGAATGAACCGCATCCTGAAGAGCATGCTTCGTTAAGCATGATGGAATCGATAACACCATTCCTGATCTTCATGCACTTCATATCCTGTCCGCCGATATCGATGATGAAATCAACATCCGGGCAGAAGAACTTGGCAGACTGGAAGTGTGCCATTGTCTCTATCTCGCCGATATCGATGTTAAGTGCTGCCCTGATAATGTTCTCGCCATAACCTGTGACGCAGGAATGAGCAAGATAGCAGTCTTCCGGCATCTTTGAATAGATGTCCTTCATGATCGTAACGGCACTCATAACAGGGTTACCCTTGTTGCTTGCGTAATATGTGTAAACAAGGTCGCCCTTAGTATTGATAACTACAGCCTTTGTTGTAGTTGAACCTGCATCAACACCAAGATAAAGAGCGCCGTGCTGGTCCTTAATATCAAGAACGGGGATCTGGTCTTTCTTATGACGCTCATCAAATGCGACCTTATCCTCTTTGTTCTTGAAGATAGGATCGATCCTGATGATATCAGGAACAAAGCCTTCCCTGTTCTTAAGCTTTACCAAAAGCTCTGAAAGATTAACAGGGTTCTGTCCGTCTGCTGACAGAGCAGCACCTAAAGCAACATAGATCTGAGCTTCTTCAGGCATCCAGAAAGAATCGACCTTATCCTTCAATGTACGCTCAAAAGCATTACGGAGCTCTGAATTGAAGAACAAAGGGCCGCCTAAGAACGTGACATTGCCCTTTATAGGTCTTCCGCAAGCAAGACCTGAGATAGTCTGGTTAACAACAGACTGGTAGATGGAAGCTGCAAGGTCTTCTTTTGCCGCACCCTCATTGATAAGAGGCTGAAGGTCTGACTTTGCGAAAACGCCGCAGCGGCTTGCGATCGTATAAAGTGATCTGTAGTCTTTTGCGAAGTTATTAAGACCATCAGCATCAGTCTGAAGGAGTGATGCCATCTGATCGATAAATGAACCTGTACCGCCTGCGCAGGTACCATTCATACGCTGTTCGAGAACAGGATGCATATATGTGATCTTAGCATCCTCACCGCCTAACTCGATGATTACGTCAGTCTCAGGATGATAAGTCTTAATAGCCTGTGTCTCGGCCATTACTTCCTGAGTAAACTTGAATCCAAGCCAGTTTGCTACTGAAAGTCCGCCGGAACCTGTAATAACGACGTCAACGTCGATTCCGGGAAATTTGTTGTTAAGATCTTCGAAAAGATCATTAAGAAGTCCGGATACATCAGAATGATGCCTCTGGTAATCACTGTGGATGATCTTCTCACCATCAAGAAGAACAACCTTGATCGTTGTAGATCCGATATCAAGACCGAGCTTGTATACCTTGCCCATTACTAATAAACCTCCACCCGCTGGTTATCTGTTTGTGTTCGGCGTGCCCTTGGGCTGTGCCGATTTACGAACTACAGTATTACCCGAGCTTCTGTAGTTTCTGGAAGAGCCGCTGTTACGGCTTCTTGTAGTCTTCTTTCTGGCAGGAATAGAACCAAAGAGCTTAAATGACTTATCCTTAAGATCTTTAAGCCAGTTCATCTGTTCATTCTTCAGAGTTTCTTTGAAGTTCCTTGTATCAAGACCCTGCTTGAACTCGGAACTTAATGAGACTCTCAAGAGCTCATCGGGAATACCCAGAGAAAGATCGAAAGGCTTTCCGAATGAATCGAAAACCTCGAGCTGCAAAGAGTCACAGATGATCTTGCAGTTCTGCTCATATAGATCAACACCGCACTTAATACCGAGCTGTGTCATAAGACCGGTGAAATTAAGTGTGATATAAGGAAGATTGCTCGAAAAGATCAGGTGAAGACAGATGAGCTTCATATAAGACTCAAGACAGATGCATTCCTGATCACAGATAAGAGTAAGATCACCTTCAGAGGTCATCTTGGAAATATCGGCCTTTTCATTTTCGAATCCGTTAGCCCACAGAAAATAAAGCTCCCTGTAGACATCCTTCTTAAAGGCCTCAAAATCACGTGTCAAAGGCTCGGCAAGAACCTTACTGCCAAGATTAAAGATATACTGCATATAAGAAACTTCAAGATAACTCGGTACTGAGAAATATTTGAAGTAAGCCGCTACATCACGGCTGTTATATATGTACTTACGCAAAAGAACTCTCCTAACCGCATAATAAATCAGTATGGATTATAGCATAAAGACGCTAATATACTTATTAAAAATATAAGAGATATTTGGGCAACTATTCTTATGGAAAATGTTTAAGAACAAAAACTGCCCATAAACAGCAAAAATAAAGGCATTCACCAGGCATAAACCCTGGAAAATGCCGTAAATTATCAATTTAAGCCTTAAACAGCAGCTGCTCCGCCGCCGATAACTCCAACAGCACCAAGAATAAGCACCAGGATACCAAGAACTATACGGTACCAGCCGAAGCATGTGAATGAATGCTTTCTGATAAATGCCATAAGCCTGTTGATAATAAGAAGGCTCACACCAAAAGCTGTAACCATACCTACAGCAAGGAGTGCCACCTCATGAGCAGTAACCCCGCCGTCGTACTTAACGATCTTAAGAAGGCTGGCACCGAGCATTACGGGAATAGCAAGGAAGAAAGTAAACTTGGCAGCTGCTTCCCTCTTAATGCCGATGGCGATGGAACCAACTATTGTGGAACCGGATCTTGATGCGCCCGGAAATACAGCAGCAAAGAGCTGGAACAAACCAATTGCAAAAGCATGTCCCCAGTTAATCTGGTTAACTGTCTTAACAGAAGGGTTTCTGTTCTTCATCAGATACTCGACGACAATAAAAGCTACACCAAAAACGATAAGAGCGATAGCTACCACAACATAGTTATAGAGGTGCTCATCAAGCCAGTCATCAAAAAGAACACCGACAATTGCTGCAGGAACGCAGGCAAGAGCAATCTTGAGCCACATAAAGATCTTGTCTTTCATTATGTATCTGCCCACGCCTTCTTTGGCAAAAGGATGCTCATTATTCTTAAGTCCGAAAGGCCATATATCTTTCCAGAAGATAACGATTACCGCCAATATGGCACCCAACTGAATAACAACAAGATAAAGATCGTAGAATTCAGGTGATACATTGAGCTTTAAGAACTCATTTAAGATGATCATATGACCGGTAGAACTTACAGGAAGCCACTCGGTAACACCTTCAACAACACCAAAGATAAACGCTACAAGATAATCCCAAAACATATTTGTTCTCCTTAATTAAAACCCCACAATCATAACACACTTATCATTCTGTTAAATGCGCAAACTACGGCACGAACGGAAGATTTTGTAACTGAGCTCGATACACCGGCTCCGATATAAGTCTGTTTATTGGCTTTATTTGTGATCTCGATATATGTGA
Source organism: uncultured Clostridia bacterium (assembly GCA_946403085.1). Lineage (GTDB taxonomy): Bacteria > Bacillota > Clostridia > Saccharofermentanales > Saccharofermentanaceae > Saccharofermentans. The sequence continues at coordinate 37,776 of CAMIYM010000006.1, forward strand.
TAGCCGCAGAGTCTGAGCCTGACTTCATAGCATGCTCGGAATAGTTCGAGATCGAGAAATCAATGCCTGTATACTTGATAAACGCATTAACAAACGCATCCAAAAGACCATTACCCTGTCCCCTGATGCTGGCAGTCTCGCCTTCATGAGTGATAAGAGCCTCAACAGTAGATACCTGATCGCTGTCCTGCTGTTCAGAGAAGTTTTTAAGGCCATAAGGTTCAAGGACATTAATGAATTTATCATCGAACAGATCGAAAATCTGCTGGGGAGTAAGCTCATTCTCGGTTCCGTTCTCTTCAGTAGCTTCTTTTACGATGGGAAGGAAATCCCTCTGGAAACGCTTAGGAAGCTGAACGCCGAAGTAAGTCTCCATAACATAAGCGATACCGCCTCTGCCGGACTGGGAATTGATCCTGATGATAGGTTCGTATTCCCTGCCTACATCCTTAGGATCGATGGGAAGATACGGAACTGCCCATATAGCATCTCCTCTTTCCTGCATCTTCTTCCTTCCCTTATTGATAGCATCCTGATGAGAGCCTGAGAATGCAGTAAATACAAGCTTTCCGGCCCACGGATGTCTCGGCTCGACCTTCATGCCGGTCAATTCCTCGTAAATATCGATCGTTTTATTCATATTCGAGAAATCAAGACCCGGATTGATGCCTAACATCATCATGTTAATTGCAAGAGTAATGATATCGACATTACCGGTCCTCTCACCATTACCGAAAAGAGTACCCTCCACTCTGTCAGCACCGGCCATAAGACCGAATTCAGAGGTTGCCACTGCAGTACCTCTGTCATTGTGCGTATGAAGAGAAACGATTATGGAATCTCTCCATGCTGTCTTTCTGCAGAAATACTCGATCTGATCCGCATAGACATTAGCCGTCTGATATTCAACGGTTTCAGGAAGATTGATGATGACCTTGTTATCAGGTGTAGGCTTCCATACATCAAGTACGCTGTCACAGATCTTTACAGCAAAATCAAGTTCAGTATCGGAGAATGCCTCAGGTGAATACTCCAGAATAAACTTTGTTCCGCTGTTATCATCCTTGATCCTGTCGATGATCATTTTCGCGCCATCTACTGCAAGACTGATGCATTCATCCATTGAAAAGCCGAAAACAACGTCTCTATGAAGCGTACTTGTCGCATTATAAAGATGGATGATTACAGAAGGAGCACCTTTTACGGCTTCCATGGTCTTATCGATGATATGGCTTCTTGACTGTGAAAGAACCTGGATAGCGACATCATCAGGTATCAGGTTATTCTCAATAAGATATCTGCAAAAGTTATAGTCTGTTTCAGAAGCTGCCGGGAAACCGATCTCGATCTGCTTAAAGCCGAGTGTGCAGAGGTATTCAAAGAATTCTACCTTCTGCTCAAGTGTCATTGGAACTTCCAATGCCTGATTACCGTCTCTCAGATCAACAGAACACCATAAAGGTGCCTTGGTGATCTTATTCGAAGGCCACTTACGGTCAGGCAGATCAACTGTCGGATGAGCCTTATATCTGCGGTAATTCATGTCAGCCATATACTTTCCTCCACCTAAAGAAACTATCAAGCTTACTTCAATTCATTTACCATATCCCTGAACATATCGCCTCTATGCTCAAAGTGTCTGAAATGGTCATAAGATGTACCGATAGAAGACATAATAACAATCTCACCGGGTTTTGCCCATTCTCTGGCCTTATTTATGGCTTCTTTATAGGCATTTACGACATTCTCGCGTGTTTCCGGGAATTCATATACATCGCCTTCTCTGTCAGGTATCCTGTAAAGCTCATATTTACGGCCATTAGCCTCTTTGGCAATGATATCCGTAACAAGATCCGCATTTGAACCATAGATAATGATCCTGTCGCAGACTTTGAGGATCGCATCACCTAACTTATCGTAAATACACTTCTTATCCGCGCCTCCGCAAATAAGAACGCCTTTCTCACTTCGTGCAGCCAAAGCGTTCATCGTATTAAGAGAACGGTTCGGTGATGTATCGATTGAGGAGTTATACCACCTGACTCCATCAAGTTCCCTGATGAATTCGATCCTGTGCGGAACTCCCTTGAAGTTCTTAGCAACATAAGCAATATCTTCAGGTTTTACATAGTCGATGACAGCGCATGTTGCCGCAAGGAAATTCTCGACATTATGCTCACCGGGGATGAAGATCTCATCCACACCGCAGATATCGGTCTTTACGCCCTTATCTTCATATATGAGACGGCCATTCTCTGTGTAGGCTCTTCTGTAATTGGGAGAATCAGTTCTCATGCAATTGTCTTTGTTTGCAGAGAAAAGATCGACTCTGGATCTTGCTACATCCTTCATATCATATGTAAGGTCACAGCCGGCATTAAGAATGACTTTGCCAAAAGGACCCTGATTCCTGAAGATATTGACCTTAGCCTGGATATACTCATCATAATCCTTATGGAAATCCAGATGATTCGGCGTGATATTAGTGATTACTGCAACATCTGCAGGAGTCTTCATACCAAGAAGCTGGAATGAAGATAATTCAAGAACGACCTTATCATCAGAGCTCATCTCAGATACCTTATCAAGCAAAGGAGTACCGATATTACCGCCAATCCAGACGGTATAACCAGCCTGCTTTAAGATCTCAGAAGTAAGAGTAGTGGTTGTGGTCTTGCCGTCAGAACCTGTAATAGCAAATATCTGCGCCGGACAAAGGTTCATGAACAGTTCCATTTCAGTCGTTAAGATGGATCCCTTGGCTTTAAGTGCGGCTAGTTCAGGTGTCTCAAATCTCATCTTGGGAGTCTTGAAAACAATATCGTAGAAATCATCATTAAGATGCGAAAGATAACTCTCTCCCAAAGACCATTCGATCTTGCCAGCGATATCTGACAATGCCTCGATATTCTTCTTGAGGACCGGGTCATCTGCAGTCATCTTATCACAGGCAGTAACCTTGCAATCAAGAGATACAAGCCATCTGATCAATGGTGTATTAGATATTCCGACACCAATAACAGCGGCCTTTTTGCCTTTGATAAATCTCTTAAAGTCATCAAATCCTATATTGCTCATTTGTTCTCCTTTTTTATCCGGATATGTACGAGGCATAGAGCCTGCTGTAAAATCCGCCGTTTGCGATGAGCTCATCATGAGATCCTATCTCTGACACCTTACCGCCGTCTATTACGACGATCTTGTCACAGGAAGTGATCTGTGAGAGCCTGTGCGCAATTATTATGCTTGTTCTGCCGTTCAGAAGCTTTCTTACAGCTTTCTGGATACGGTCTTCAGTAACAACGTCAACTGATGATGTCGCTTCATCAAGTATCATGATAGAAGGATCTGAAGCCATTGCTCTGGCTATCGTCAGAAGCTGTTTCTGACCTTCAGAGATATCATCCCTGTCGTTGTCGATCATTTCATTATACCGCTTTGGAAGTTTTCTAATAAATGAATCACAGCCGGACTTCTTAGAAGCCTCAATAACCTGCTCTTCAGTGATGTGATCACCCGCAAATCGAATATTTTCCATTACAGTACCATCAGCAAGCCATGTATCCTGAGTAACAAAACCGATGTAATAACGGAGTTCAGATCTTGGAATATCCTTGATCGATCTTCCATTAATAAGGATATCTCCCGAATCTGGTTCGTAATAACGCATAAGAAGATTGATAAGCGTGGTCTTTCCGCATCCTGTCGGACCTGCAATCGCAAAGGACTCACCTTTACCTACAGTAAACGAGATATCCTGCAACACCGGTCTTCCGGGAACATATGAGAAACTGACATGTCTGAACTCAATATCAAACTGCTTATTCTTATCAGGAAGATCCTCACTTCTGATTTCTTCAGAGACTTCCTCACTGTCAAGGTATTCAAACACCCTGTTAAGACATGCAAAACTGTCTGAAAGTTCAGTATATACGGCAGAAAGGTCATTAAAAGGCTTCATGAACTGATTCGCATAAGCAAGAAGCGTCATCAGCGAACCTACACTAATGCTGCCGCCTATGCCGGCAAAGCAGCCTGCAAGTACAACTCCCGCATAGATCAGGGCATTTACAAATCTTGAAGAAGGATTGCTTATTGAAGACAGGAATGTGGCTTTTGTAGAAGTCTTTCTGTACTGTTCGTTAATACCGTCAAAATCAGCGATCCTCTTAGATGTTATGTCATAGATCCTGCACTCTCTGAAGTTCTTAACAGACTCGCCAACAAATGCCGTCTGTCTTGATCTGATCTCAGCCTGTGCAGCAAATGACTTATATGCACCTTTTGCAATGAAGAAAGATACTGCAATCGATACCGGAGTAAAGATAACGACAATAAGTGATATCTTCCAGTTGATATAGAACATTACAGCTAGCGTGATAAGTATCGTAGCTATACCTGAGGCAAACTGGTTAAGGAAAAGGAGCATACCATCTGATACTGTCTCGACATCACTGATAATGAGGCTTTGGAGTTTACCGGCAGATGTCTTATCGATATAAGCCATCTTTACTCTGTGCATCTTGGAATATGTAGCATTCCTTAAGTTCTGACCGATCGTATATGCGATGCGGTTATTCATCTTAATGAGAGCGAACTGAACGACTGATGCGATTACGAGAAGTCCGATAATTACAGCGATATTAAGAATAAGCTTTGACGGAACAGCTAGCCGGTCGATAGCCCTGCCAGCAAAGTAAGGAACAGCAACTGTTGCACTGCCGTAAAGGATTCCGAAGATAACGGATAAGACAACAAGCCCGGAAGATCCCTTGAGATATGAGAAAAGGCGCTTTAATGACTTTGAATTCATGAGGCACCTCCCTTTATCTGGAGAGAATTCATATATCTGTAGTTCTCCGAGATCTTAAGAAGTTCTTCGTGCGGAGCTATAGCTTCGATCTTACCGTCATCCATAAGGATGATACGGTCACAGTTCATGCAGGTCCTTACCTTCTGTGAGATAAGGATAGTTGTCGGTCTGATATCATTGTTTTTAAGGTTGCTAAGAAGCTTTTTCTCGGTTCCCCAGTCCAAAGCGGAAGTCGAATCATCAAGGATAACAAGTCCCGGATTACCTGCAAGCGCTCTTGCTATGCCTATCCTCTGTCGCTGTCCGCCGGATAACCCTGCTCCGCCATCAGAGATCACATAATCAAGGCCCTCTTTCTTGGAAGCGACAACATCATCACTCATTGAAAGTGTGCATGAATGCTTAATGTCTTCCAAAGACACTTTCTGTCTTCCAAGTGAGATGTTTTCTTTCAAAGAACCTTTGAAAAGCCTTGTCTTCTGCAGACTCAAGCCAATGGAATCAGCAAGGCTGGATAATGAGATGTCTTTGATATTAATGCCGTTAATTAAGACATCACCTTCACTTGCACTATACATTCCTGCAATAAGTGATGCAGCCGTAGACTTGCCGCATCCGGTACTGCCTATAATGCCGATGGTCTCACCGGGCTTGATGTCAAAAGTCAGATCTTTTACGGACTCTTCGACATTACCCTGATATGTGAAAGATACATTCTTTAACGATACAGAAAGAGGTGCTGAAAGAGGAAGCACCTGAGCGCCTTTGCTCTGAGTGTTTACGACATCCATAAGGCCTTCCGCCCTCTTTACGCAGGCATAAGCTCTTGAGACAGATACTATGAGATTAGCAAGCTTTACAAGCTCAATGAGGATCTGAGACATATAGTTGTAAAGAGCTACGACCTGACCGTCAGTAAGATCACCTGCATTAAAATGAACTGAACCCCTGTAAATCAACAAACATATGCCTAAGTTAACAACTGCATATGTAAGCGGATTAAGCCACGAAGCAAAGTCCGAAGCTTTGATCTGAGATGACTTGAGAGCTTTGCTCCTGGTCTCAAACTTCGCATAATCCTCAGATGTCTTGTTAAAGCCTCTGATGACCCTCTCGCCTGCAATACCATTGGAAGTCTTCTTAACAAGGCTGTCTAATCCTTCTCTTGCTTCCTTGTGTCTCTTGATCGAGAACTTCATGTTAAAAGCGATCACCACGGCAAGTATTGCTGTACACAATACGAAGATCAATGCCATGGAAGGCTTAACAACAGCAGCCATAACACATGCACCGATAACAATGAAAGGAGATCTCAAAAGAAGTCTTAAGAACAGATTGATTCCGGTCTGGATCTGATTAACGTCCGATGTAAGAAGAGTTACAAGACCGGATGAACCGATCTTCTCATAATCGCTGACAGAAAGCGTCTCGAGCTTATCGTGCAGGCTCTTACGGATACCTGAGGATATTCCGCATGCCGAATATGCAGCAAAATACTGGGCTGTAATGGCACTTGCAAAGCCTACTACTGCAAAAAGGACAAGGATCGGGACATGAGACCAGACATAGTCCATGTCATTTTTCTTGATACCGTTATCGATCACGCCGGCAACTATAAGCGGAACTGTCAATTCAAAGCACGCTTCAAGAAGCTTAAACACAGGGCTTAAGATCGAAGCTGCTTTGTATTTTCCTATGTGATCGAAAATAAGTCTCATGATCAGATATCAGATAATCCCTTCATGAGTTTATTAGATTCCCTGATAACTTCATCGATATCGATAGTTGTGTATCTTCCGTCTTCGTAGAGGATCTTACCATCTATCATGGTCATCTTAACGACAGAGTTATCAGCACTATATATGATGTTTCTTGAGATATTGTTCTCAGGCTGCATTGAAGGCTTATTCATGTCTATCATTACGATATCAGCCTTCTTGCCGGCAGACAGAACATCAGAATCTTTAAGGCCCATACAGAGTGCGCCGCCGGTAGTTCCTGCTTTAAGAATGGTAAAGGGATCTATTGCCGCAGCATTATGTGTCTCTACATTCGAAAGAACTGTATCAAGATACATCTCCCTGAACATTGAAAGGCTGTTATTTGAACCGGCACCATCAGTACCGATCGCGATATTCATACCATCTTTGACAAACTTATAAACAGGTGCAATACCACTTGCAAGCTTAAGATTTGAGCATGCATTAAATACGGACCAGAGACCTTTGTCCTTAAAGATCTTTCTGTCTTCATCATTAAACCATACGCAGTGGAATCCGCCGCCACCGAAGTCATATATACCGAGCCTGTCGAAAAGAACTGCCGGTGTAACTCCATATCTTTCCTTACAGCCCTCGACTTCTTCTTTTGTCTCGGAAATGTGGGCAAATACAGGAGCACTGTACTTATGTGCAAGTTCAGACATATATTTCAGGTTATCTTCGCAGGTAGTATACTCGGCGTGAAAACCATAGATAAAAGATACGAGCGGATCAAAAGAATTCAATTCGTTATAGAATCTTTCGAGATCTTCAAATCCGCCAAAGTCATTAGCCGCACCGCAGAACACATGTCTGAACCCGGTCTCTACAGCTGCTTTTGTATTCTCTTCCTTATGGAAATACATATCAAAGCACGCAGTTACACCACCTGCCAGGTATTCAGCATACGCAAGCTTCGAAAACCAGTAAACTGCTTCAGGAGTAAGCTTTGCTTCTCTCGGGAATATTGCCTTGTGAAGCCAGTCGTTGAGGCAATACTCATCAGCCAGAGATCTGGAGAAAGTCATTGCTGAATGCGTATGTGCATTCTTAAGTCCCGGCATGAGAAGGTTGCCTTTACAGTCGATCTCCCTGTCAAATGATCTGTCAGGAGATGCAACTGACGGACCAACATAACTGATCCTGTCGTTATCAGTCCAAAGCTCACCATTGATGATCTTATCATCAAGCATTGTAAGTATCCTGCAATTAAAAAAACGTACAGACATAAGCTAGTCCTTTCTAAACAGCTTAAAGAAGCGGTGCAATAAGTCTTAAGATAGATTTTAAGAACCTGACGATAACGTTAGGTCTTCTCTTATATTTTTCCGTAACATCACGGCATTCAGCCAAAGTATCGAGATAATCCTTCTTGATATCAGGCAGGCACTCGGATCCATACATATAGACACCGTTTTCGAAGTGATGATAAAGGCTTCTGAAATCAAGATTGATAGTACCTACAACGGCACATTTGTCATCGCAGATGAAAGTCTTCGAATGGTTGAATCCGGGTGTGTATTCATAGATCTTTACGCCATGAACAACAAGCATGTTGTAGTAAGACCTTGTTACATGATATGTAAGTTTCTTATCAGGGATTCCCGGAGTCATGATCCTTACATCGACACCTCTTTTTGCTGCAATCTGTAAAGCTCTGGCGATCTCATCTGAAAGAACAAGATAAGGTGTCATTATCCAGCAGTATACCTGGGAATTATTGATCATGTTGAGATAAACATTCTCACCGATAGGCTCATTATCCAGAGGACTGTCGCAGTACGGAACACAGAATCCCTTTGCATTATCATTGGGGATAAGCGAAATCGCCTCAAACTGCATCATGTCATCGTCTTTCCGCTTCATGTCAGCGAAGTTCCACATCTCGATAAACATCGCGGTAAGACTCTGAACAGCAGGACCTTCAAGCCTGATGCCGTTATCTTTCCAATGACCGTAAGGATTTACGATATTAAAATACTCGTCAGCAATGTTATACCCGCCTGTATATCCAACCTTGCCGTCAACAACTGTGATCTTTCTGTGGTCACGGTTATTCATAAAAAGAGACAGAACCGGATATGCAGGATTAAAGGCATTGCATTTGATGCCTTCAGCCTCTAAGACCTTAACAAAGTTCTTGTTGATGAAAAGGAATGAACCTACATCATCGTAAAGGACTCTGCAGTCAACACCTGCAGCAGCTCTCTCCTTCAATGCCTCGAATAAGGGCTCAAAAGCCTCCTTCGTCTCGATGGCATGGTATTCAAGATAAACGTATTCTTTTGCTTTCTTTATGTCTTCGATCTGGGCTTTATATGCATCATAAGCCACAGGATAATACTTGATCTCCGTACCGTCATATATAGGGAAATCATAATTCCTGAGGTATCTTGCATTAGATGCCCTGGCAGGGTCTTCTTTATAAAATTCCGAGAAGATATCGTCGTTATAGTTAAGATGGCTGAACACCATCATATCCACTTTTTCAAGTCTTTTACGTATCTTATGCTTAGAACTCGAAAAGTTATTAAGAGCATAGAATAACAGACCCGGGATAGGAAGTATCAGAATAACTATAACCCAGATAAGCTTAAATACACCGTTGTGATCTCTTGCATTGATTCCGAGTGCGACAATAAGCGCAACGGCTCTGACGAAGATATCAAGCGGCGGAAAATAACTGCCGAGGAAATAAACAAGAAGAACGAAACCTGCGATCTGGGCAAGAACAAACAGACCGAAGACAATTATCCTTCCGATGCTGTTCTTGATCGCAGTTTTACGTTCTACAGTTCTTTTCTTACCCATTATCCGATGTTCTCGATAAATGCTTTATAACCAAGATAGAGATAATAAAGGTCGATCTTGGAGATAACCTCTACAGGTGCATGCATAGACCATACAGGAACACCCATATCGACAACATCCATACCGAGTTCAGCCATAATAGCGGCAATCGTTCCGCCGCCGCCGGCATCGATACGTCCAAGTTCTCCTGTCTGCCACGGGATAGAATTCTTCTCGAAGATATCAGTGATCTCAGCAATAAAGTCACCTGTCGCTTCAGAACAGCCGGACTTGCCTCTGGCACCGGTATACTTCTCGATCTTAAGACCATGAGACATAAATGCAGTGTTATTCTTCTCAAAAACGCTTGCATACTTAGGATCGTAAGCTGTTGTAACATCTGTGGAGAGCATCTTTGTAGCAGCAAGTGCTTTGCGGAACTTCAATGTGTTGAACTTATCGATTCCGCCTTCAGCCTTGGCGAATACTTCCATAAGGAAATTCTCATAAAGATTGGAAGTAGCACCGGAATTGGAATAAGAACCGATCTCCTCCTTGTCTGTAAGGAGACATACACATGTCTTCTTAGGCTTCTCCTGGGCGAGAAGAGCTCTTAATGCAGGATAAGCGCAGACCTTGTCGTCATGACCGTAAGCAGCGATATACGCACGGTCAAAACCAACATCTCTTGCATGAGTAGCAGGAACGATCTCGATCTCAGCAGATACGAAATCCTTTTCCTTAATACCGTATTCCTCGAAGAGGATCTTCAGAACGCCTGCTTTGAAGATCTCTGATGACTTCTTATCATCTGAGCAAGGGATACCGCCGATGACAACATTAAGGTCTTCAGCGGGGATGAACTCAGAAGCTTTCTTGGTCATCTGCTCATTGCCAAGGTGAGGAAGAAGGTCTGTGATATAGAAGACAGGATCAGTATCCTTCTCGCCTACCACGATCTGGTGAGCCTTACCGTCATTTGTGAAAACAACACCGTGAACAGCCAAAGGAATCGTTGTCCACTGGTACTTCTTGATGCCGCCATAGTAATGTGTCTTGAAGTAAACGGTATCATTATCCTCATAGATAGGATTGGGCTTGAGATCGAGCCTGGGCGAATCGATATGGGCACCAAGGATATTAAATCCTTCTGAAGGTCCCTTCTTACCGATAACTGCAGCTGCAAAGCCCTTGCCCTTAATGCTCTGATATACCTTGTCACCGGGCTTAAGCGTATCTTTTGTGGCAATATCCACATAGCCTAAGTCCTCTGCAGCAGCAATGGCATTGGCAGCAAACTCGCGCTCAGTCTTCGAATTATCGAGGAATGCCTTATATTCCTCGGCAAAATTAAAAGTAGCAGTCATATCGTCTTCGGATGCTACTTCGTAAAGGTTAGGAAATTCAGCGAAAAGCTCGCTTGTCTTGATCTTTTTAGTGTCTTTTTTCTTGGGCATAATATCACCTCTTTCTAATGAACTTATGATACCATAAAGTAAAATAAAATCTTTTAATTAAGAGGACAATAATGATTACAGATGGTCATAACCATACAAAACACTTCTCACCTGACGCAGGTCAGAGCATAGAAGAGCTTATAAATGAGGCAAAAGCCAAGGGTTTTTCAAGGATCGGAATAACGGAACACTACGAGATCGATTATCCTGATGACGGTCTTAACTGGATGTTTGACTTAAATCAGTACAATGAAGCTTTCAAAGAATGGCGTAAAAAGGCCGGAAATGACTTTGAATTACTGATGGGAATTGAATTCGGATATCAGACACATGTTGCAGAAGAAATCGACAAAACCGCTTCCCTAATACCTTTTGACGTTGTTCTTCTGAGCAATCACCTCTTCAGAGGCAAGGATTTTTATGTAGACCGTGATTGCTATAAGCTCCCCAAAAAGGATCTTAATAAAGAATACATTGGCATAATGGCCGAGATGTGCGAAAAATGCGATAACTATGATGTTGCAGCCCATTACGACTACATCAACAGATATACTGATAACCTCAATAATTTCGTACTTTACGAAGACTGTCCGAAAGAATTCGACAGATTTTTCGAAGCCTTGATCTCAAAAGAAAAAGCTCTCGAGATAAACACAAAATCCATTCAGAAGCATAAGGAAAGAGGCTTTTCGAGAACACTTCCCGACCCTGATATCATCAACAGGTATAAGGAAATGGGCGGAAAATACATCTGCTTTGGCTCTGATTCCCACTTCCCCGGCACATTCGCCGTCAGCTTCAATGAAGCTGTGGAATATATGAGATCATTCGGATTTACAGAATCGGTATATTTCAAACAGAGAAAGCTCTATACAGAACCTCTCTGAAAAGCTTACTTTACTGAATAGATCCTTACATCTTCACTTGAGAAACAGAGTCTGTAGTTCTTATCAAGGACTTCCGTAGAACCGCCTTCATTGAACCAGACAAGGTATTCTACGCCTATCCTGGAACAGATCTCAGGTGAACTGTCATCATTAAACATCTGTGCATTTATCTTAGCCTGCTCAGATAAGTCGTTAATGGTCTTTCCGCTGTTCTGGGAATACCTGTAGGATTCAAGATAATAGCGTCTTTCTGACATGCCGGAATAGAAATAAGGATTACCATTCGGATAGTCCGTATTTATCGCGAAAAGAGCATCTTTATCAGTATTGTTCTTTATCCATGCAATAGAATCCAGCTCACCTTGTGTAAGCACGCCTCTCGGTGTGTCAAAGAAAGGCTTTCTGAAAGCATTGACGGCTGAAATAACTGAAAAACCAAGACTTATAGCAGCGATAAGGCCTGCTATTATCTGTATTGCTTTCTTTCTGACTTTGATGATCTTTATGTATTCAAATGCACACAAATACACAAACGGAGTGGCAAACATAAAGAAGTATACCCTGTTCTGAGCCACCGCAAGGACATAGTCAAATACTATGCCGGTTACAGCGCAAAAGGCACACATAAACAGCCTGTAATCGCGCTTAGTCTCATTCTTCAGGATAATACCCGTTATCAGTACAACGATCATCGCAAGGAAAGGCAGAGCAGCACCGCCAAAGAAGATTATAAGGTTAAGCGGTATATACAAAAGGCCCTGTGCAGAGCTATAAGTATTGGCCTGCCAGTTAACTATCTGCGGAACATAGACCTGGAAATCAAACACTCTGAAAATACCTGTTGAAGGTCCGGAAATATTGGAACCTGTGATCGCAGCATTCAATAAAGTGAACCAGAGAATAGCAAAAGCTGCGATCAGTACGAGGAAAATACTGAGCTGGTTCGTAAGCACATCCCTTTTCGTAACTGAACAATAGATCATGTAGACGACAGTCGCAGCAATTACAGCCATTGCAAAAGGACCCTTTAGTCCCGTAAGAACAAAGCACAAAAGGAAGATCACGATCAGGTCTTTATACTTGAACCCTTTCTTGTCAGCACTTCTCAAGATCATTTCCACAAGGCAAACCGCCGGAGGAAGAGCAACACCGACAGCATTGATGTTTGTTAACACATGATTTGTAAGCAGCGAAGATGCAGGATCTATTGACGGGAAAAGGATCATTAACGCAGTAACCAAAGCGCATATTATCCTGTTCTCAGACCTTGTGCGTATCAGTTTATAGATGCTTCCGGAAATAAGCGGAGACATAAGGAGAACGGGATATCTGAAGACACAATTCCATATTTCAGCAGGAAAGACATTTCTTATAGAGGCATAGTAAAGCTCCATAAAATAATGGTATTTAAAAGTCATGCCCATTACTCTTATATCTTCAAACGAACCGCCCCTTGTCAATGTCTCCACATTACCCATGTGATAACAAAAATCCATGAACAGATTACTGTTGACTGACGGAGCAGTCTTTAAAAGATAGTAGTAAGAAAATGCCATTACTGCTGCCAAGAGGAACAGATAAGGAACGGTCTTCTTAAGATCGTAGGAAAGGATCTTTTTATAGTTAAATGACCTTATCCTCTTCCACGATAAAGCGGCAAGGCCGATTCCCAAAAGCACCGGCAAGACCTTTATCGCAGGAAGGAATCCTATTAGATTAAGCAGAAAATACTCTATAACAAGAAGGGCAAAACCTGCATAGAATGAAAACAAAAAGAGCCACTTCTTATATCTGCTTAAAAAATCCTGCCCCAAAGATACGAGCAGCATAAATCCCGGAAATATAACATAAGCAAAAGAAAACAGGATCAGATATAATCCCTGGAACTTAATAACAATATCTGCCGTTATAAAACCGATTACAGCTAAAGCTATTAATCCAAAAACAATTGATCCTGCATTTAATTTCTTAATGCCCAGTTCCATGATAGCTGAAGTATTACTTCTCGTTCTTCATGCCGGAAAGATAAGCGTTGATAAAGCCGTCGAGCATACCGTCCATGACAGCATCAACATCTACTTCCTCATAACCTGTTCTGTTGTCCTTAACAAGAGTATACGGGCAGAAAACGTAAGATCTGATCTGGGAACCCCATGCGATCTCCATCTGATTGCCCTTAAGATCTTCGATCTTCTCCATCTCTGATGCTCTTGCAAGAGCGAAAAGCTTAGCCTTAAGCATTCTAAGACATGTCTCTTTATTCTGGAGCTGAGATCTTTCAGCCTGGCAGGAAACGACGATTCCTGTAGGATTATGAGTCATACGGACAGCCGTATCAGTCTTATTGATGTGCTGTCCTCCCTTACCTGTTGCACGGTAAGTATCTACACGGACATCAGACATATCGATCTTGATATCATCTTCTGTCTTCTGGTCCAATTCAGGAATAACTTCGCATGAAGCAAATGATGTATGTCTTCTGCCAGCAGCATCGAAAGGAGAGATTCTAACAAGACGGTGAACGCCCAATTCAGATCTTAAGAATCCGTATGCGTTCTCACCTTTGATCATAACGGAAACGGACTGGATACCTGCCGTATCACCTTCGACATAGTCGAGTTCTTCAACAGCAAAGCCATGACTTTCAGCCCATCTGGTATACATTCTGTAAAGCATTGAACACCAGTCCATGGCCTCAGTTCCGCCGGCACCTGCATGGAGTGTGATAGTGGCGTTATTTGCATCATAGGGACCTGTAAGAAGCGTCTCCAAACGCATCTTCTCAAAGTCTTCCTTGAATGTCGCCGTAGAAGCCTTAAGTTCTTCAAGAGAATCAATATCCTCTTCTTCATTAGCGAGCTCGCATAAAGCCAGAAGATCTTCACGCTCAGAAACAAGCGAGTTGTAGCTTTCGACCTTTTTCTTAAGTCTTCCTAATGTCTGCTGTATCTCCTGGGCCTTTTCTGTATTATTCCAGAAATCAGGCTCCTGCATACGGTTCTCGTATTCACTAATCTGGTCAGACACGCGGTCAATGTGAAGAGCATCCTTAAGTTCAGAAACCGGCACTTCGTAAGATTCTAATTCGAGTCTTATGTTGTCAAATTCAAGCATTTATTACCCCTTTGAATGTTCTTGTACAAATTCTTTAAGCAATACCATAGCTTCCTTGATATCATCCAAAGAAGCAGCGTAACTGATACGGACAAAGCCTTCACCGCACTTACCGAAAGCGTTGCCGGGAACGATGGCAACGTGCTTTTCGATCAGGAGTTTTTCACAGAATTCTTCAGATGTCATTCCTGTATTCTTAATACAAGGGAATGCATAGAAAGCACCATATGGTGTAAAGCAGTCTAGTCCGGCGTCTTTCAGACCCTGAACGATGACTCTTCTTCTGTGATTATATTCATCACGCATCTTCTTTATCTCATTGTCCGCATTCATAGCTGCTTCAACAACAGCCAACTGTGATGTTGAAGGAGCACACATGATGCAGTACTGATGGATCTTAACCATGGGCGCGATAAGCGCATGAGGACCTGCAAGGTATCCGACTCTGAATCCTGTCATGGCATAAGACTTCGAAAAACCGTTTACCATAACTACTCTGTCTCTTAATTCAGCAAACTGAGTAAGAGAAGCAGGCTTACCGTCAAGATAGTTAAGTTCGCAGTATAGTTCATCAGAAAGTACGATGACTTCGGGATGTCTCATGAGAACATCCTTGATCTTTGCCCAGTCTTCAAGAGTCATGACAGCGCCTGTAGGATTATTGGGATAACCGACGATCACATACTTTGTCTTATCAGTGATCGCAGCCTCGAGTTCATCAGGCATGAGCTTATAGTTATTCTCAGGCTTTGTCTCAACGATAACAGGGATTCCGTGAGCAAACTCGACAGTCGCCTTATAAGCAACGAAGCAAGGCTCTACGATGATGACTTCATCACCGGGATTGATGAGCGCACGTGCTGCAAGATCCAGACCCTCAGAACCGCCTACAGTAATAAGGATCTCAGACTTAGCGTCATAAGAAACCCCGTATCTTCTCTTAAGATAATCGGCAATAGCAACTCTGGAGTCGATATAACCGGAATTCGGTGAATAATGTGTATATCCGTCGATGATCGAATTGATAGCAGCTTCTCTGATCGTCCAGGGCGTTACAAAGTCAGGCTCACCTATGGAAAGTGAGATTACATGACCCTTCATCTCATTGGCAAGATCAAAGAACTTCCTTATAGCAGACGGCGGAACTTGCTGTACTGCTTTGGAGATCTTGGATTCGTAATCAATACTCATAAGATGATAGCCTGCCTGTCGTCAGTATTCGGATTATCGTAGATTATACCATTCGCCTTGTATTTCTTAAGGATGAAATGTGTTGTAGTGGAAAGAACGCCTTCCATAGTAGCGATCTTCTCAGTAACGAACGTAGCGATATCTCTAAGGGTTCTGTCCTCGTAGATTATCATGAGGTCAAAGCCGCCGCTCATAAGATAGCAGGCTGTTACCTTGTCATACTTGCTCAAGATCTGGGCAATATGGTCATAACCCTTATTCTTAACAGGTGTGATCCTTACCTCGATCATACCGATGCAGTTGTCGGGTGCCTGCTTTTCCCAGTTGATTATCGTGTTATAGCCTAAGATGATATTCTCATCCTTAAGTCTTTTAATTTCGGCTTCCACATCCGCGGCGGTTGTACCGAGCATAACAGCAATCTCCTCAGAAGAGAGTCTTGCATTGTTTTCAATAAGTCTTAAAAGCTCTAAATCGTCTATCATGTGGAAACTCCTTTTTCTATATATTACAAAATCTCCCGCAACAAAATTGCGGGAGATTGTTGCTTTAATTCAGTATATTCAGATTCTTGCTACGCCTGTATCACGAGCGGCCTGTGCAACTGCAGCTGCAACAGCCTTACCAACTCTTGCGTCGAACGCGTCAGGAAGGATGTAATCAGGATTGAGCTCAGCGTCGGAAACGATGCCTGCGATAGCGTTAGCTGCAGCGATCTTCATCTCGTCGTTGATATCAGAAGCTCTTACATCGAGAGCGCCACGGAAGATACCAGGGAATGCGAGAACGTTGTTGACCTGGTTCGGGAAGTCAGAACGGCCTGTAGCCATAACTGCAACGCCAGCCTTCTTAGCTTCGTCAGGAAGGATCTCAGGTACAGGGTTAGCGCAAGCGAAAACAACCGGATCCTTAGCCATTGTAGCTACCATATCTGCTGTAAGAACGCCAGGAGCAGAAACACCGATGAATACGTCAGCACCAACGATAACTTCTGCAAGAGAACCTGCCTTCTTCTCAGGATTTGTGATCTTAGCCATCTCTTCCTTAGCAGAATTGAGGCCTTCTCTTCCCTCATAGATGGCACCCTTTCTGTCGCAGAGGATAACATTCTTAAGGCCTCTGGAGATAAGGAGCTTTGTAATAGCTGTAGCAGCAGCACCAGCGCCGTTAACTACAACGTGGATATCTTCCATCTTCTTGCCAACGATCTTCAAAGCGTTTGTAAGACCTGCAAGTGTAATAACAGCTGTACCATGCTGGTCATCGTGGAAGATCGGGATATCGCATCTTTCCTTAAGCTTCTTCTCGATCTCGAAGCAACGGGGAGCAGAAATGTCCTCGAGGTTTACGCCACCGAAAGAACCTGCGAGAAGTGCAACTGTGTTAACGATCTCGTCAACATCCTTGGAACGGATGCAAAGAGGGAAAGCATCTACATCACCGAATGCCTTAAAGAGTGCGCACTTACCTTCCATAACCGGCATACCAGCCTCAGGTCCGATATCACCCAAACCGAGAACAGCAGTACCATCAGTAACAACTGCTACAAGGTTATGTCTTCTTGTGTACTTATAAGAGAGGTCAACATCCTTCTGAATCTCAAGGCAAGGAGCTGCTACACCAGGTGTGTAAGCGATAGCGAGTTCTTCCTTTGAGCTTACAGGAGCCTTGGCAATAACTTCGATCTTACCAGCCCACTCTTCATGCATCTTAATTGCTTTCTCATTAACGTCCATAACGTTGAACCTCCGTTTTTAATCTTAACGCACTAATAATATAAATAAATATAAGCAAAAACAATCTCGGGATTATAAGATTTTTTATTCAAAACGGTCTAATTATTGTCGTTTTGAACATAAAACCTTATATCAGATAGCCAAAGGTCTCTTTCCGCCCTTTATCGGGAAATCCTTCATCGTGCAGTAAGCTATTCCCGCAAGTCTGGCAAATGAGAGCCAGAGCCAAGTTGTAACAGCCGCGTTCAAAATGTAATAAGCAGTAAGCGAGATATTTGCTATCAGCGGAACAGTGAAATTAACAATAAGACCCGCAAGCAATACCAGCGCGATGCTCCTCATGTTTATGAAATAGTACTTTCTGGACAGTTTGACAACATAAGGGATCGAGGGAAACAGCCCCTTATCACCTGCAAGATAAGCAACCGGAGCTGTAAAAAGGAACGGCAGACCGATCAAGGCCAGGAACATAAAGTAGAACGATATAAAGACCAGCGGCAAAGCTATTATAGTTGTCATCAACATTAAAAAGAGGAACCTTCCGAAAAGCTTTGAAGGTGCGATCGGTTTATCAGGCATATGCTCTATTGCATAGTTTATAACCTCAGGATCATCGCCTTTTACCGAAGCGATCTTCTCTTTTCTGAATGACCTTACGAAAATGGCTGCATAAAGGTATGCACTGCCTATAAGGATCAGATAACCGAGAAGAACAGTAAGAATATAGATGAGATTACCCTTGCTTAAAGGGATCGTGGTCAAAAGCGTATTATACTTGGCTTCATCATACTCAGTCATGTTATAGACTTCAAAAGCCCAGCTCTCCAACGGAGTAAAATCAGTATCTGCCCACGGATTGAAGTGTATAGCGGCATTTAAGACCACGGTAACAAGATAGAGGATCCTCACTCCCCACCTGTTTCCGACATTATCTATATCAAAAATGCTTCTTAAAACCGCTAGAATCATTGATACACCTCAACAAAACAACTATCGATATATTACGCAAAATAAGCAGTTTTGGAAAGACAGAACATTAAATTAGATAGTTATTTACTCAAAAATATTACTTGTGATAAAATCTCCCTATTATATTTATAGAAGGTCGTAGATTTTATGATTGATTTTCATGTAATACCAGATCTGCTCTATGTTATCCCCGCCGAGAACCACTCAGCACAGGATATAAGGAACATTTTGAGCGCTCATCCCGAGATCAAGTTCGTATCTCTTGCTGCAGTTGACCTCATGGGCAACGACACAGACGAAAAGATCCCGCTTCAGGACTTTATCGATAATCTTGAGAACTATATCGACGGCAAGGCTGTACAGACAGACGGTTCATCCGTTGTCCTCCCCGGAATTGCCACATTGAACGACGGTAAAGTAGACCTTATCCCGGACAGCAAGGTTATCTGGTATATCGACTATAACTATGAACACATTGATTTTGAGACAGGAAAGCCTGTAGGAACCTTAAGGATTCCCTCTTTCCTTAAGCACAACAACGACGAAGTATGTTCCAGATCTATTCTCCGCAACAGTGCTGAATATTTCCAGAACACTATCAAGGAGCGTTTCCTGAACGATCCTGCTCTTTGCGCAGATTACGGATTCACACCCGACGATCTTGACCGCATTACGCTTATTACAGCTACGGAGCTTGAGTTCTGGGTCAACTCTCCTGACGAGATCATCAGCACAGAACAGCTCTCTATCTCACAGGAACTTAAGGAATCCTACTGGAAGCGCACAAAAGGTGTCGTCAGAACAGCTTTGGAACAGGTCATCCTTCTCCTTGAGAATTACGGATTCAACCCTGAGATGGGTCATAAGGAAGTCGGCGGCGTTAAAGCTTCCCTCAATTCCTCCGGTGAATTCCACTTCATCATGGAACAGCTCGAAGTTGACTGGAAGTATTCTGATGCTCTCCAGGGTGCTGACTACGAACTTATCGCGAGGATCCTCATTAAAGAGATATTCAGACTTCACGGTCTTGATGTAAGCTTCAACGCTAAGCCTCTCCCCGGAGTTGCAGGTTCAGGCGAACATACACACGTTAACGCTGTCGCTTTCCTTAAGAACGGCAAGAAAGTTAACCTTTTCGCACCGGAAGATACAAAGGCTGATTTCTTAAGCAGATTCGGCTGGGGATGCCTCATGGGAATCATGAAGCACTACAGCAACGTTATCAATCCTTTCGTTTCTGCTACAACAGACGCATTTGAGCGTCTCACACCCGGATTCGAAGCACCTACACACAGCGTTGCTTCCATCGGTAAGGATGTTAATACTCCTTCACGTAACAGATCAGTTCTTCTTGGACTTGTAAGAAGCGAAGATACAAAGTATGCAACAAGATTTGAGCTCCGTGCTCCTAACCCGCATACAAATACATATCTCTGCCTCGCTTCCGTATATCAGACTATGCTTGACGGTATTGCTTATGCAATCGATTCAGGCAAGGATTCCAAGGCTCTTGAGGCTGAATTCATCAAGCCTTACGGTGAAGCCAGCGATTACCTTGAGACAAATAAGCTTTACCGCTGTGAGGATGATATTTTCGAGGATATGGATTCCAATGAACGTGACAGGCTCTTCGGAACACCTGCTGCGACAGTTTACGAGTCCCTCTCTACCCTCAAGGATGATTCTGTTGCTGAGATCCTTTGCAGAGGCAATGTTTTCGACGAGAAGCTCCTTAACTCCTACTATCAGGCAATGCTCGTACGCTGGGAGATGGAACTCATGGAGAAGATCATTCCTGCAAACCTCTCACTCATCAGAAGCATAACAAGAACAGATGACGGTTCTTCAAGCTTCGACAATAAGCTCTGGAACGACATCGAAGATCTTAAGCTCCTTCTTGCCAAGGACACTGATGTTCAGGATTCCATCTTTACAAGAATTAAAGCTGCAGTCAGGTCCGGCAACTGGGAAAAGACATCAGAGTATCAGCGTGCCATGAAGAATGCCATGAATGAACTTAAGAGCAAATATAAGACATATTGCGATAACCAGATCTGATAAGTTCTTAAAAGGTAAACAACAAGGGGATGTCAAACAAGACATCCCCTTTAATTTTGATTAAATAAAACTTCAATTCAGGTTAAAAGCACGTTCAAACAACTTTTCGAGCATATAGATAAAGAACGGGCCATCACCATATTCTAACCAGTATGCGATGCAGAGCACGCTAATAACTGAATGTGAGATCACAGCAATTACCATCATTATCTTGCTGTTTCCTTTCAGGAGTTTCCTTTGAAGCAAAATGAAAACTATCATCCTCACCAAGATGAACATAAGTCCCCAGAAACCTGAGCCAAGCCTTAAAGATAAAGGATCTTCGATCTGGCCGTTCCAATTCTCATACTCAATTAAATCTGCTCCTACTAAATCTCTCAGAAAGCCTGTAATAACAAACACAAACAGTAGAAACATTATCATGTCTAAAACGATCAACATGATACTTATAACTTTCTTTCTCATAAAAAAACCTTTCGAAAGTGTTAACTACCCTAAAAACAGTTCAGTAGAAGCAAATGTTGCAAATAGTAAAAGGGCTGCCTCAAACGAGACAGCCCTTTCTCTTACCCGGTCGGGTTAATAATGAATCAGTAAGGTACTACTAATTAAGATTTCTTCTCGCCGATGAGCTTGTAAACTACTGCTGCGAGAGCTGCGCCGGCGAAAGGTCCAACGATGAATACCCAGAGAGACTTGAGCGCGTCAACGCCTGCGAAAAGAGCAGGACCGATGGAACGTGCAGGGTTAACTGATGTACCTGTAAGACCGATACCAATGATGTGAACCATAACGAGTGAGAAACCGATTACAACACCGCCGAAAGAACCGTGGTTGTACTTGGAATCTGTAACGCCAAGGATTACAAATACGAAAATGAATGTTAAGAGGATCTCAACGATAAGACCTGCAAAAGCATTACCGTTAACGCCAGCAAGACCGTTTGAACCAAGACCGCCTGTCATGTCCTTGACCTGACCTAAGCTGAAGATGATCTTGAGGCAAGCGGCACCGCTGATAGCGCCTAATACCTGAGCAATAACATAGAAAATAAATTCGTTTACCTTCATTCTGCCGGCAATCAAGACTGCTAAAGAAACAGCCGGATTAATATGGCAGCCGGAAATATTACCGACACAATAAGCCATACCGACAATAACAAGACCAAATGCAAAAGCAGTAAGAATATAACCGCAGCCGGCTGCTGAATCACAACCAACCAGCATTGCAGTACCACAACCTACCAGTACTAACGTGAAGGTACCGATAAACTCGGCAACATACTTTTTGACTGAGTCCATTAACAACACCTGCCTTATTTTTATTTGAGCAGGTATTGCCTGCTCTTATTTAATTATAGACAAATTCGTCTCCATGAGATTTTATAATGACTTCATTTGTGTTACCGTTTGAAGACATTTCGACATGGCCTATAACCTTGGCATCGATATTAAATGTTGAAGCGATATCAATGATGCCTGAAGCAACGGATTCATCAACATAGAATTCAATTCTGTGTCCGCAGTTGAATACCTGATAGAGCTCCTTCATCGGGATCTCACCGGATTCATAGATAGCCTGGAAAAGCGGAGGCAGTTCGAACATATTGTCCTTTACATATCTGACACCGGTACCGAAGTCTCTGCACTTAGCCTGTCCGCCGCCTGTGCAGTGGATGATACCGTAAACATTCTGTCTGTAAGATGCAAGAACCTTTGAAATTACAGGAAGGAATGTTCTTGTAGGAGCAAGGATAGCCTCACCTACAGTAACATCAGTTCCGGGAAGGTTATCTGTAAGTCTGTACTTGCCGCAGTAAGCCTTGTCAGCACCTAATGTATCAGAGAAAGACTCTTTGTAGTTTTCAAAATAGTGCTTATTAAGGAGCATATGACGTGCTGCTGTAAGACCGTTTGAAGACATACCGGAATTATACTTATCCTCGTATGTAGCCTGACCGTAAGAAGCAAGACCTACGATTACATTGCCGGGTTTGATATTAGCAGCATTGATAACTTCAGATCTCTTTGCTCTGGCAACAAGTGTGGAGTCTACAATAAGGGTTCTTACAAGGTCGCCTACGTCAGCAGTCTCGCCGCCGCACATCGTGATGTTGATGCCCTGAGAAGCAAGCTTAGCGATGATCTCATCGTAACCTTCAATAACCTTGGCGATTGCCTTGCCGTCTACTCTGTGTGCATTACGGCCGATAGTATTTGAAAGCATGAGGTTCTCTGTGACACCGCAGCAAGCGAGGTCATCAGTATTCATTACGAGTGAATCCTGTGCAAGGCCTTTGAACCAGTCGTAATTACCGGTCTCCTTGTACATAAGATAAGCAACGGAGGACTTTGTACCTGCGCCGTCAGCATGGATTGCAGTACAGTATTCAGGATCACCTGCAAGGTCTTCTATAAGTTTGCAGAAAGCTCCGGGGAATACACCCTTTGACTGATTCTTAACTGCTGCCTTTACATCATCCTTTGTAGGTGAAACACCTCTGCTCAAATAAGATTCTGCTGACATTGCCTGATTCCTCCCGTAAAAAGATCATGTTTATGTTTTCCGTGCAGACCGGTAAGCCGGGTTCTGTATATGACAATCATCTATCTAGACAATATATCTCTATAATGTTCAAGCCGTCTCCTGAGGCCCGCGGACCACGGTAACTCCTCTCCACGACGTTGCTCCGGGTGGGGTTTACAAGGCCGATATGTCTCCACATCGCCGGTGAGCTCTTACCTCGCCTTTTCATCCTTACCCTTGTGGGGCGGTTTTCTTTTCTGTTGCACTTTCCTTAAAGTTGCCTTCACCGGGAACTGCCCGGCACCCTGTCCTATGGAGCCCGGACTTTCCTCATGCGCCAAGCTTTCGCTTACAAGGCGCCCGCGATTGTCTCGGCCTGCCCGAAAAACATAGTTATTTTAATAATAAAATCAATCAAAGTATAGATGATACTTCGTTGTTATAATTCACAGTTATTGCTATTCCAGGATACTTATCGGATAGCAATTGTTTAATCTTGGGCAGATATGCCTGTTCAGTTGCCGAATGTCCTGCAATGATCGTATTAATTCCCATCTGCTCCAATCCGACACAGATATGGTGCTTGATCTCACCTGAAATAACAGTGTCAGCGCCGCACTTTATTACTCCGGGAACAGAATCCTCATCAAATGCTCCGCCCTGGACAAATACCCTGCTGACCTTGTTTTCGGGATTATTGATCGTAATAACACCTGAACAGCCGAGTTTCTCAGCCACTTCCCTGCAATAATCTCTCAATGTTACCGGTGAATTATATTCGACATCGTATACGACACCGCAAGTTACATTCTCAACAGGCTTGGGATTCATGCCGGCTAAAGCACTGGCAATAGCGAGATTTCCGAACTCATTTGTCAGATCAAGATTTGTATGGCAGGAAATGACAGATATTCCGGACTTAACAAGTGAGACAAGTGTCCTTCCGACTGCATCGTCTAATGTTAGAGTCTTGATGCCGCCGAAGATGATCGGATGATGAGTAACTATAAGATTTGCGCCTGACTTCCTGGCCTCTTCAATTGCCTTTTCAGTAAGATCAAGAGATACCACTATTGCAGATACGACCTTATTCCTGTCTCCTGCTATAAGTCCGACATTATCATAGTCCAACGCATTTTCAGGCGGGAATGTCTCGTTCAAAAAGACCTCTATATCATTTACATTCATTCTTCCTACGCTCCTCCAAAGCTGATCTGACAGTCGGGTTGCTTCTCTGTCTTACTTCAAATATCTCATTCAAGTGGACAAAATACTCCCTGACCTTTTCATCCCCATTATTGTATTTATCGAGCAGAACCGGACCATAGCAGGCTTCCTCACTGGTCACCGTGCCGGATTTACCGGTATATGCAACACGCATACAATTATAGAATATATTCCTGTCGCAACAAACACTTTCGTCCTGATAGTTAAAGCCTTTGGAAGCTAGGAATTGTCTTACCGCATCATTGGATTTCTGCGGCTGAAGCACGAAAACAACATCTCCCAAAACACCGGTACCATTATCCTCGACCGCCTTAGTAATGATATCTATGATATTAAGGCCGCCCATTCCGGCGATTACAACTATATCATTTTTCTGAAGCTTGACTCCCATAAGGCCATCGGTGACGAGCACACTTGACCGTTCCTTATATCCTGCATCATTAAGAGCCATCTCTGATCTTCTGGCAGGTGCTTTATGGATCTCTGTACAGACAGCAGTATCTGCCAGTTCTTCTTCCAGGCACCTTAATGCCAGATATCCGTGATCTGAACCGACATCGATCACACGTCCTGATCCAATAACTGAACGTGCAGTCTTTACCTGCTCGAAAACCATCTCAAGCCTTACAGTCAGTTCCTGCATCAAAGGTCACCGATCCTGTTTCTTAAAGCGATCTTATAATCAGATAAACGTCCCAGGATCGTATCTATCTTCTTCTTTTCTTCCGGAGTTGCATTCCCTCTGGCAACAAGAAGACGGTCCTCCTCACGGTTGATGATCGATTCTCTTACCCTTAAAAGATAAGCCAGATACATATCGCTCTTGACCTTAACATTAGCTGATCTGTCTGCTTCTTCAACAGCTCGTAACATAACATCCTCGGCTGGCTGGCCGTTAATAGTAAGCCTTGAGAAGTAATCACTCATCTTTGCAAAGAGTGTCTCGTTATTACCGTCAAAGATATTAAGGAAGATCTTAACAAGCTCTCTTAAAGTATCACCGGAGAAATCATCCGGTCTTATAATATCTGTCTTATTGATAAGCTTGGTATCAGAAAGTGCTTTGCCCAGTGAAAGAGCAAATGCAAACAACAGTATCTCTTCTTTTGAGGCAGTATCATTGACCTTTCTGAACTCAGGAACACCGGCAGGCTGCTCAGATGGTACTTCATTTGCTTCATCAGTAATCTCTTCAACATTATTGCGTCTGGAGATCTCTTCACGTCTCTCACGCTCCAGAGATCTTGATTCAACCTGTTCCTGCTTACTGTCCTCAGCCATCTGGAACTTCTTCATCTGACTTAAGACTGCCTGCTGCGTGGCACCAAGAAGAGGTGCTGCAACACCAGCCATCTTGCTCATCTTGATCTCATCATTCATCATGGCGCCGTATGTCAGGATGTCCTGCTGATATCTGCCGGAATCAAGAATACCGGTCTCAGGATCAGTGTTGTCATTCTTAGCCCGATAAAGGAGATAATCCTCCACATAAAGAGCATCTCTTACCACTTCCTTGAACTTGTCCGCACCATTTGTCTTTATAAACTCGTCAGGATCTTTCCCGTCAGGTACCTTTGCGATCTTAATACGGATATTAATGCCTGTAAGCTTCTTCAGATAGTCCATCATCATCCTGATGGCTCTTAAAGCAGCAG
Organism: uncultured Clostridia bacterium; assembly: GCA_946403085.1. Lineage (GTDB taxonomy): Bacteria > Bacillota > Clostridia > Saccharofermentanales > Saccharofermentanaceae > Saccharofermentans. The sequence goes on from CAMIYM010000006.1 coordinate 63,959, forward strand.
TTTGTCCCGCATTATCAGCATCAAAGAAGAAAACAACTTCTTCAGCATATCTGGAGCAGAGTTTGAGCTGGCTGTCCGTAAAAGAGGTGCCCAATGCTGCTACAGTATTCTTAAAGCCGGCAGCATGCATGGCGATGGCATCCATATAACCTTCTACAACGATTATCTGCTTGGACTGTTCTTTCCTCGCAAAGTTCATCGCATAGAGATGATTCCTTTTATCGTAAACAAGTGACTCAGGTGAATTCAGATATTTAGGCTTATCATCACCCAAAGACCTTCCGCCAAATGCAATTATCTTTCCGAATGAATCAAATATCGGGAACATAAGCCTGCCACGGAACAGATCGTAGGGTTTACCGGTTTTCGGAGATTTGCCGAAAATACCGGATTTAAGAAGTTCTTCGTCTTTATACCCCTTCTTGATCAGAACATCGTAAAGTGCACTCCATGACATAGGAGAATAACCGATGCCGAAATTATCGAGAGTTTTCTTACTTAATCCTCTCTTCTCAGCATATTCTCTGGCAGGTCTTCCGATATCAGGATCATTGAAAGATTTATAGTAGAACTTGGCAGCTTCCTTAAGGATATCGTATACGCGGTTCTTCTCATCCTTATTAATGTCATTTCCGGAATAACCCGTATCAGGGATCTCTACGCCATAAAGGCCGGCAAGATGTCTTATCGCTTCCGGATAATTGAGATGCTCGATCTCGGAGATGAACTTGATCGCATTGCCGCCTTTGCCGCAGCCAAAGCATTTATAGATACCTTTTGCTGGATTTACAGAAAAAGAGGGTGTCTTCTCTGAGTGGAACGGACAAAGTCCCCACAGATTTGCACCCTGTCTCTTAAGCAGGACATAACGGCCTACAACGGATTCGATATCCGCCCTGGTAAGTACTTCATCGATTACATTATCAGGTATAAGTCCCATATATTCCTCTTGTTTTAATTAAAAGGCCCGGTGAATATCCGGGCCCTGATAGAAAGCCAAAATAAAAGATATTACTCTTCGTCAGTCTTTTTCTTCTCAGCCTTATCCTTCTTCTTTCCGAAGAAACTGGGCTTCTCAGGCTCTTCAACCTTCTTAACAGATCCGTCAGGATTAAGCTGATCACGCTTAACGATAGTCTGAATGGCACTCTTTGTGAATGTAACAAGAGTATTAGCAGCTGAAGTGGAAATAGTAACCTGATCATCCTTGATGTTAGCTACAAAGCCTACAAGACCACCGATAGTAACAACTCTGTCACCTACTGAAAGCTTGCTTACCTGCTCTTTAAGTTCCTTATCCTTCTTACGCTGAGGTCTGATAAGGACAAAGTAGAAAATAACGAACATGAAGATGAGGATACCAAAGGATGCTATGGATCCCATTACATCTCCGCCCATTAAGCTGTCTGTTGTAGTAGGTGTTTCAAACAAAATCATTTATATGTTTCCTCCAAAAATTATTTCTCAATATACTGGGCAATTACATCAGACATAGTGTAATAACCCTTCTCTTTGCCTGCCATAAACTTGGCAGCTGTAAGAGCACCCTTAGCAAAGACATCTCTTGTCTGTGCACTGTGGCTGATGGTAAGGATCTCCTCATCACTGATAAACATTGCAGAATGCTCACCAACGATATTACCGCCTCTGATAGATGAGATTCCGATCTCATTCTTTGATCTGGCCTTGTTAACACTGTGTCTGTCATAGACAAACTCAATATCATCAGAGATCTCCTGATCGATAGCGGAAGCGATCATCATGGCAGTACCGGAAGGAGCATCAAGCTTTCTATTGTGATGTGCCTCAACGATCTCGATATCAAATTCAGGATAAAGGATCCTTGTTGCCTGCTTGCAGAGCTCTACCATCATGTTGATGCCGAGGCTCATATTGGCAGACTTAAACACTGCGATCTTCTCAGATGCAGCAAGAATGCTGTTTACCGTATCATCAGACAATGCTGTTGTGCAGCAGATAAAAGGCTTGTTACGGCTTAAAGCGAATTCAAGGATAGCAGGAACTGCCTTGGCATTGGAGAAGTCAATGATAACATCGAAGTCTTCTGTGCACTCATTAAGGCTCGTATAAACCGGGAAACCGTAATTATTGTTCTCGATAATATCGCCGCCCGCTACGATCTTATAATCAGGGTTGTTCTCGCAAAGTGCAGCAATGGCTTTACCCATTCTGCCACAACAACCGTTTAAGAAAATATTGACCATTATGAACTCCTTAGACTATTACTTTCCGATATAGCTGTTCATTGCAGAAGTATCGTACTTCTTAAGCACTTCAACAACCTTGTCGTGATTTGCAGCGCTCATCTCACAAAGAGGAAGTCTGCAGGGACCAGCATTCCAGCCAAGGATATTCATTGCTTCCTTAACAGGAATAGGATTAACTTCACAGAACATAGCCTTAACGAGAGGAATGAAACCGATCTGGGCATTCTTTGCATCCTCTGTCTTTCCATCGATGTAATCGTGGATCATCTTGGATGTTTCCTTAGGAAGGATGTTAGCAATAACGGAGATTACACCCTTAGCACCAAGTGAGAGCATAGGAACTGCAAGTCCATCCTCGCCTGAATAGAGTGCATATCTGTCACCGCAAAGACTGTAGATCTCAGGAACCTGTGAGAAGTTACACTCCTTAACGCCTATGATGTTCTCGTAAACAGAGAGTCTCTTCAAAAGCTCAGGGCTGATATTAACGTTTGTTCTTGAAGGAACATTGTAAAGGATGATAGGAAGCTCAGGTACAGCCTCAGCGATCTTCGCATAGTGGCGGAAAAGACCTTCCTGTGTGCACTTGTTGTAGTAAGGTGTTACGAGCAAAGCAGCATCAGCACCAAGCTCATAAGCCTTCTTGGTAAGTTCAATTCCGAAAGCAGTATCATTTGAACCTGTTCCGGCAATTACGGGAACACGGCCTGCAACAGTATCTACAGCACACTTGATAGCATCGATATGCTCCTGCTCAGTCATAGTAGCAGCTTCACCGGTGGAACCGCAGATAACGATAGCGTCGATGCCCTGCTTGATTTGGAATTCAATAAGCTTCTTGAGCTCTTCGAAATTGATTCCGCCATTTTCAAAAAACGGAGTGACAATAGCAACACCGGCACCAACAAATACAGGCTTGGACATATATATGCCTCCCAAAAATATTACAAAATAGTGGTTAAAATGCCTGAAAGCGCATTCTGACTAGTGGATTTTATCACCATATATTATAAATAGTCAATTTATACTTCAGGGGTGTACATCTGTACTTCCACAGTGTACATTTCAGGCTTATCAGCCGTCTTGAGGATCGTTATCAAATGACATCGGATACTTCGTATGATCGAAATCCTCTATAAGCCGTTTAAACACACCGTTGATGGCTGATTTATTAACAGCTTTGATGACAAATGACATTCTGTACTTGCCTCTAAGCTCATATATAACACAGGGCATAGGACCGAAGATCTCGAACTGATACCTTTTGTCCTGAAAACCTATAAAGTCGTTCAGATACTTCGCCAGTTCATTAGCTCTCCTGATAAGAAGTTCCTCATCAGCAAGTGATAAGACTATCTCTCCTATCGCCTTATACGGAGGAAGCTTGAGTTTTTGTCTGTATTCGATCTCCTGATCATAGAAAGCTCTGTAATTCTGAGTACATGCAAACCGGAACAATGGCTGGTCAGGTCTGTAACTCTGGATAAACACTTTACCGGGATGATCTCCCCTGCCGGCTCTGCCAGCAGCCTGAGTAATCAGCTGGAAAGCCCTTTCAGATGCCTTGAAAGAAGATGAAGCAAGCATAAGATCTGCTCCCAGGACGCCGACAACAGTAACATCCGGGAAATCAAGACCTTTGGCGATCATCTGTGTTCCTATAAGAATAGAGGCTTCTTTTCTAGCAAACTTCTCGATTATCTCTTTATGTGCACCGGGTGTCATCGTTGAATCCTGATCCATTCTCAGAACATTCTCATGAGGAAACACCTTATGAAGGAACTCTTCCAACTGCTGCGTTCCGAAGCCTGCCTTAGTAAACTTATTGCTGTTGCAGAAAGAACATCTTGCCTCATAAGACGGAATAGTATATCCGCAGTAATGACAGACAAGACTCTGTGTACCGTTTCTTCTGTTGTTATGTAGAGTCATTGCCACAGAACAGTTTTTACAGACTACAGATTCACCGCAGTCTTCACATACAAGAGTTCTCGAGAATCCTCTTCTGTTAAGGAGAAGGATAACCTGCTTATTCTCAGAAAAAGCAGCTGACATAGCCTGTCTTAACGGAAGCGAGAGCATATCACCGCTTCCGAGCTTGACCTGTTCTTTCATATCAACAGGGATTATCTCGGGAAGTACTGCCTCCTGCCTTGCTCTTGTCTTAAGTTCCAGAAGCTTATAAGCACCTGCCTGTGCAGCATAAAAGCTTTCAACAGAAGGGGTTGCCGAACCAAGTACGACACTGCAGCCTGTGATCTTAGCTCTCATTCTTGCGATATCTCTCGCAGAATATCTCGGATGGGATTCAGCCTTATAAGAACCATCATGTTCTTCATCAAGGATAATAAGTCTGAGATTAACGGCAGGAGCAAATACGCCGCTTCTAGGACCGACTATAACACGTGCCTTTCCTGTCCTGATGTTATTCCACTGTTCATAACGCTGCTTATCAGTAAGTCTGCTGTGCAGAACTGCGACACTGTCGCCTAATCTGCCTTTTATCCAGTTTATGGTCTGAGGTGTTAGCGAGATCTCAGGAACCATATAGATGACACTTCCGCCCTCATTGATGACTTTCTTGGCAATATTTAGATAGACTTCCGTCTTACCGCTTCCGGTAATTCCGAAAAGCAGATAGGTGTTGTCTTTCTTCTCATCAATTCCTTCAAGTATCCTGGCAATTGCATTTTTCTGTTCTTCGCCAAGATCATATTCTTCCGTAAACTTTCCTTCAGGAACATCTCCTGTAACAGAAATAACCGGCACCTCACTATCAGAACTTTCCTTGCTAAGGATAACCAAACCTTTATCTTCCAAAGCTTTGATCTGATTGGCCGAACAGGATAATGAAGACATTATCTCTTTACGTGAACACTTACCTCTTTCGAGAAGATACTCGAGGATATTTATATGAGCGACCGATCTTAAGATCTCACTGTCTAATACACTCTGTGCGGCATCTTTTGAGACGAGATCCACAAAGACCTCGACAGGGTTCTTGTGATTAACAACACAAGACGGGACCATAAGTTCAACAACATCACCTCTGGTGCAGTTAAACCTGTCACTGATCTTGTCTATCAACTGGATCTGGTCACTGTTTAATACTGGCTTGGAGGATATGAGAGAAGCAATATCCTTTATGCTTCCCTCATCACCTTCAAAGTCATCTTTTAATTCAACTATAACGCCACAGCGTTCAGAATCACCTTTGCCGAAAGGAACTGAAACCAGAGATCCGGTAAACGTACCTGATCTTAATTCTTCAGGCACACGATAAGTGTATAAATTATCTGTCTGCCTTACGGCTCCTCTAAGGATAACGCTGCAAAACAATGGACTAACCTCACATCAGATCGAAAAGATTAATCTGGGCACTTTCAGGAAGATCATCAAGAATTCCGCCGTATTCCAGGAGTTTCTGAGTAACGGACTGTCCTACACCTGTTCTCTTCATGAAATCATCACGGTTCTTAAAAGCACCGCCCTCTTCACGTGCCTTTTCAATAGCTTCACCGTTGGCCGGAGAGACAGAACTAATGGCACAGAAAGGAGGTCTGATAAGCTTATCGCCGGCCTTCGCGAACTTCTTGCCTAAAGACTCATTAAGCGTGATAGGTGCAAAAGTTATTCCTCTCGCATACATCTCTTCAACCAGCTCATAGAAATAGTACTTAAGCTTGGTATTAGGATCGCCTTTCGCATGCATCTCATCAGCAAGTTCTATTCTTCTCTTCTTTACCTTTTCGGGTCCGTTGCACATGTCTTCAGCATTGAACAATCCTTCACCTCTGTTAGTAAAGAATGAGCAATAGTATTCTTCAGGATAGTAAACCTTAAACCATGCGACACGGAGCGTGGAAATTGCATAAGCTGCAGCATGTGCCTTAGGGAACATGTATTTGATCTTCTGACAGGATTCGATATACCAGTCAGGAACACCGCACTCTTTCATTTCCTTAACATACTCAGGCCATTTCTCTACTTTGCCGGCTGCAACCTTACCTTTACGCACACCTTCCATGATGTCGAATGCATCCTTATTGGGAAGTCCCCAGTAGATAAGGCTGGTCATGATGGAGTCACGGCATCCGATTACCGAATTAAGGTCACAAATACCGTCTCTGATAAGATCCTGTGCATTTCCGGTCCATACGTCAGTACCATGTGAAAGACCCATCAACTGAACGAGATCGTAGAATCTTGTAGGCTTTGTTTCCTTGATCATGCCACGTGCCATGTTCGTACCAAGCTCTGAAAGACCTAATGTGGCAGATCCGGCGTCTGTTGCATCTATTGGGAACCCTAATGCATCAGTACCGGTAAGAAGGCTCATGACCTTCTCGTCAGGGATCGGGATATCTGTGATCGTAACCCCCGTAATATCACTGAGCATTCTTAATACCGTAGGATCAGCGTGGCCTAAGATATCGAGTTTTAAGATAGTGTCATGCATCGCACGGAAGTCAAAGTGTGTTGTAATGATTCCGCAGTCAGTCTTATTCGCAGGGAACTGGATAGGTGTGAATTCATAGATATCCATTTCCTTTGCGATAACGACGATTCCGCCAGGATGCTGTGATGTCGTACGCTTTACACCAATAATATCTCTTGCCATAAATGCAAGATGTGCCTGTGTGAAAGGTTCTCCCTTCTCCTCACAGATCTTGCGGCAAACACCATATGCGTTCTTATCCTGGTAAGCACCGATAGTACCGGCCTTGAACGTATGTGTACCACCGAAGAGAACGCCTACATATGCATGCGCTCTCGGCTGATATTCACCTGAGAAGTTAAGGTCGATATCAGGCTGCTTATCACCCTTAAATCCGAGGAATGTCTCGAAAGGAATATCCTGTCCGTCAGGGATCAGCTTCTCTCCGCACTCAGGACAATTCATCGGAGGAAGATCATAACCGGAACCATACTTACCGCTGTTATCAAACTGGGCATAGTTACACTTCGGACACCTGTAATGTGGAGGAAGGGGATTAACTTCAGAAATACCGCACATCGTAGCGGCAAATGAAGAACCTACTGAACCTCTGGATCCTACAACATATCCGTCGTTATTGGACTTCTTAACGAGTCTGTAAGCTATGTAATACATGATCGCATAACCGTGACCGATAATGGAATCGAGTTCTCTGTCGAGTCTTGCCTTAACGACTTCATTAAGGACACCCTTATGACGGTACATCCTGTTCGCTCTGGTATAAGCGATATCTCTAACATCGGCAGCAGCTCTTGCGATCTGCGGAGGATAAGATCCGTCAGGGAAAGGCTTTATTCCGAATTCGATCATATCAGCGACAGCATTGGTATTATCGATTACAACCTCTTCTGCCTTCTTTTCACCAAGATAGGAGAATTCGGAAAGCATCTCATCAGTTGTTCTGAAATACAGATCGCTCTGCATCTCAGCGTCACTGAATCCCATGCTCATCAACATATACTTTCTGTAACGTCCATCCTCTTTATTAAGGAAGTGAGAGTCAGTTGTGGCACAGCACATCATGCCGTGATCATCAGCTGTCTCCACGAGGAGTTCATTTATAATGCGGATATCATCCTCATTAAGAGGAACAGTTCCTGTATCAGACTTTGAAGGATCCTGTCTCATTAAGAACATGTTATTGCAAAGAGGCTGGATCTCAACATAGTCATAAAGGCTCAAGATCTTCTTGAATTCTTCGGACTCTTTCAGGAACTCTCTAGTAGCATTTCTGTCTTTGTTAAGTCTTCTGTAATTGGTTATTACATAACGGAAGATCTCACCACGCTCGCAAGCACCGCCGACAATGATTCCGGATTTGAAATACTTAAGTAAGCTCTTAGGTGTTCTTGGTCTTCTTGAATAGTAGTGTATCTGAGACTCTGAAACGATACGGTAAAGGTTATAAAGTCCCATATTAGAACGCACAAGATAGATGATGTGGTACAAAGGTGCTTCAGAAACAGCACCATTTTTCTTTGTGGACTTGATCTTTTCAGGCGTGTAATGACCTGCAGAATAGTTAATGGAAAGAGCATCAACCGTTCCTGCATCAGACAAACACAAAGATAATAATGATGCAGACTTATAACAAGCACTGAACATCTCATCAAATTTGTCACCGCAAGGACTGTAAACAAACTTAGCCCCTTTCTCTGAAAGCGCCTCGTCTATGTTCTTGTACTGGTTCTTGTAGAATGTCTCAAGAATATCCTCATCTGAAGTTGCAGGCATAAGGAACTTATGTCTGTAGTAGATCTGGTCTTCTATGTTAATGCCATATCCGGCACGTCTGAGGAATGCCAGAGTAGTAAATATATCCGGACCGGTAATATAAGAATCTCCGATGAATTCAAGGAGTTCTCCCATAGCAAAATATGAATCGCAAGGTTCACCTGTACCGGGATAAATAGCATCATTAAATTCAGCATGAAAATCAGCTACATGTTCGAAAACAAGTTCAGAAGGAATAACTTCATCTGTACCGTCAGCATATTCACCATTAATATCAAGATCGACATTAACAGTCATGCCCAATGGTTCATGCGGATCCAAAGGCTTTTTAGTAATGTTCTCATCTCTTAAACTCTCAGGGATCTCATCCGGATTCCAAAGAGACTTATCAATATCGTGAGAAGCGAATTCCATCGCATCCTGATCAGATTCGCCTTCTTCTTCAGGCTTAACGGCTTTAAACCCCTTAAGTCTGAACTTTGAAGCGCATACGGTTGTAAATGTATCGCGCAGCGCATCATTGCCATTACGTTGAATAACGATAGATACAAAAGAACCGACAGACTTCGGCTTCTCAATAAAATTCAGAGCAGCATCATCATCTGCATCAGAAGGTTTGACCTTATCATTCTTAACATCATAAGGAAGGTTATAGAAAACCGTAGGACCGTCATCAACAAGATAGCCTTCACATCCGAGAATACACTTAATAGGTGCCTCTCCTGTATCTTTACGCTTCTTATTAATTCCCTTGGCTGCTTCAAATACATGCGGGAATGCCTGTACAACACCATGGTCAGTAACCGCAACAGCACTGTGTCCGAAAGAAGCTGCAAGCTTAACAAGATCAGCAGGCTCAGTAGTAGCATCACTCTCACTCATCTTGGTATGCACATGCAGTTCTACTCTCTTACGCTCAGCAGTATCTTTTCTCTTAGGAGGCTGCTCAGCACTGAAAAAGCCTGATACTCTCAGTGTCTTATCACCGGTGAAAGAATCATTCTCGACATTACCCTGAATGCCGACAAATCCGCCTTTTCCGAACTCTTTCTGGAAACCGTCAGCCTCTTCCGGCTTAAGAAATGCTATGCATGAGATTCCGTCTGTGTCATCAAGGCACATGAACTTTACGATAACGCTCTTACCGGTCTTAGCAAGCTTAAAAGAGTCGTCGTTAAATGAGATATTACCTGCAATATTGACATCAAAACAACCGACAGTAAGATTAGCTATCTTCATGAAAGTAGCCTGCTTCTTAACACGGCCGTAGAGCTGATTCTCAGCATTTTCTTTTGCTTTATAAAAAGACTGCTTATCTTCCTGCTTAGCTTCTTTTCTTGCCTGCTCAGCTTTAAATGCCCAGGAATCCTTTCCTGCAGAAGCAGCATCGGACTCCTTGGATTTGTCATCCTTCTTTTTCTTGGTTCCCTTCTTCGAAGAATCTTCTACGGGTTCTTCTTCAGGGAATTCTATACGGCCTTCCTCTATGGCACGAATGATATCGTCATCAGGCGACATATCACTTCCTGCCATATCGATATTGCTGATCTTGATCTCGTATGTTCCCTGGAGCTGGTCTCCAATACAGATCTCTGTAGCTTCTCCAACAGAATTGATTATTCTCTCCCTGTCTGATTTGCCAAACATATTCGCCCATCCGGAAGGTATATCAATATAGGTGATAAAACCACCTGCAGGGCTGTTGTCATAATCAATATCGGCTGTAAGACCAATAAAGTCAGCTATATCACCCGCTCCGTCCTGACTGTCACGGGTAATATAGTACTTGATAAGCTTTGATATCTGTCCGTAAATGACAGGGAAATTAGTACTGTCAATACCGCTGAACAAAAGATTTACTTTTGTTCCGAAATCCTTCTCGAGTTCTTCTACAAAAGGAACAATGCTGTTATTGTCCTTAAGTGAATCTACACCGCCTAATACAAGATTAATTGATTGTTTTGCCTTATAAATATCGACCTTAGTTACTGTAAGGTCACAAAGGTCTTCAAATCTGCCGTCTTCTACTTTGAATAACTCAAGTAGCTTTACACTTTTCTTCTCCAACTCTGATCACTTCCCTTACAAATTCTTCTACTGCCGTTGCTGCCGGGATCTTTCTTACCGGCACACCCTTCTCAAACAACAGAAATTCATCTTTGCCGCCTGCAAGTCCGATATCACATTCACGGGCTTCGCCGGGTCCGTTAACAACACAACCCATTACGGCAACCTTAAGGTTATAGGGAAGCTTGGAGACCTTTTCTTCGATCTGTCCTGCAAGTTCGATAAGAGGAACCTGTGTTCTTCCACATGTAGGACATGAAATAAAAGTAACTCCGCCATCTCTAAGATCAAGAGCTTTAAGTATCTGCTTAGCAGTTATTACTTCATCAACAGGATTACCGGTAAGGGATACTCTTATCGTATCGCCGATACCTTCAGCCAGAAGTGCTCCTATTCCGACAGCAGATTTAATCGCACCTTCACGCACGGTACCTGCTTCTGTGACTCCGACATGGAGCGGATAATCGCAAGCTTTTGAAAGGATCCTGTAAGTATCAATAGTAAGCCTGGGAGAAGAAGACTTGATCGAGATAACGATATCATCAAAGTCCTGATCTTCAAGCAGTTTTACTGCACCTAAAGCACTCTCAGTCATAGCATCGGCATTAACCTCACCATACTTGGCAAGTATCTCACGGGAGATAGAACCTGAGTTAACACCAACCCTAATCGGAATGCGGCGTTCTTTACACTTGTCGGCAACGAGCTTAACATTCTGTGGACCACCGATATTACCCGGATTGATCCTGATCTTTGAAGCTCCGTTATCGGCTGCAGCCAAAGCGAGTCTGTAATCGAAGTGAATGTCGGCAACCACGGGGATCGGAGATTTGGAAGTGATCTCCTTAAGGCTTTGGGCAGCTTCCATATCAGGAATAGCGACACGTGTGATATCACAGCCGTTATCCGCGAGTTCCCTGATCTGCTCAAGTGTGGCCTTGGCGTCCCTTGTATCCGTATTATTCATCGACTGGATCTTAACCGAAGATCCTCCGCCGACCTCAACATTACCGATAAAGACTTTCTTTGTCATAAAACGCTCCCTCAACCGGTCAATAGCCGAAAATGATCCTTAAGATATCTGATACAAAAGCAAAGATAAGCAACAATATGATCATCACAAATCCGACGATCGTAAGTCTTCCTTCAGCCTTCTCAGATAACTTACGTCCGATGATCATCTCAACGACTATAAAGATTATCTGTATGCCGTCCAATCCCGGAATCGGAAGAAGATTCGAGAATGCCAAAGCAATAGATATTACAGCGCTCAGCATAATGAGCATGTAAACCTTGTCAGTAACCGAGTCTTCCTCATCCGCAACGACATCATTCACCATAGTGGTTATTCCTATGGGACCTGATACCAAATTATATGCTTTTACCTTGCCCGCGATAATATCTTTTATGCCTCTTATGGTGATATTTCCGATTGAAGCCGGCATTTTGGCCGCATAACTTAACGCATAGAAAAAATGAGGTACAGAATCGATCCTGTAAGCTACAAGACGTACTCCTCTTGAAGAAACATAGTCAACATATTTAGGAACTAACTCATCTTCATGGGTCTCACCGTCTCTTACATAGGTTACATTTATCTTTTCATCTGTAATGCCAAAGAGATATTCTTCAAAGTCTTCGTCAGCGACGGATTTTCCATTGACATGAGTTACATAATCGCCTGCTTTGAGGATGGGATTTCCATTATTCTGTTCCTTTTCGACAGAGTATACTTTCCATCCCTTATACTCATTATCAGTCTCCTTGGATTCAACAGTGATGAGCATCATCGGCCTGCTTCTGATTACAGGTGTAAGTGTAATATCATAATTCTTGCCGGTCTCTTTGGACTTAAGAGTAATTGTCATCTCCTTAGACGGATCAGCAGAATCAAGTTCATAATACAAGTCATATGCAGCGTATACCCTTACACCGTTTATGGCTTTGATCGAATCGCCGGGAGTAAACTCGGAAGCAACAACGCCTGCCTGGGTTCCTTCTACCGTTGGTCCGATATCTGTGCTAGTAAAACCGGTAACCCAGAACATAATGAGGAAAATAAGTATACCGAGCACCAGGTTCATCGCAGGACCTGCCAAAGATACGAGAAGCCTCTTAATTCTAGGCTGATTTACAAGAAGATCCGGATCCTTGCTGTCAACAACATATCCGTCCTGATCGACCTCGGAAAATCTTACGTAAGCACCAATAGGTATCATCCTTAAGGAGAAATCAACATCCTTATGCTTCCATTTGAGAAGTTTGGGACCTACAAAGATTGATACTTCAAATACCTTGATCTTAAGAAGTTTTGCAACCCAGAAATGTCCGAGTTCATGCAAAGTTGCAAGAACTCCGAGCATCAGGATTACAACGATTATGCTTCGAACTATACTCATTATCAGATCTTACCTGCTATTATCTCGTCTGCGTAAATACGCGCATCACTGTCAGCTTTTTCGACTGACTCAATTGTCAGATCAATACCGCTAATTGAGGGTTCCATCTTCTCAACAGTCTCAAAGACAGTTCTCTCGATTCCTAAGAAATTGATCTTTCCTGAAAGATATGCCCTTACGGCTGATTCATTTGCAGCATTCATAACTGTTGGAACAAGCCCGCCCTTGCGGCCAGCCTCATAAGCAAGCTTAACAAGCCTGAATACTTCAGTATCACAAGGTTCAAATGTGATATTTGAGCATGCGATATCAAAAGGATCGAATTCCTTAACGATCGATGGACCTCTGTCAGGATAATAAAGAGCAACTTCAATCGGAAGGACCATGGAAGGCTTTCCCATCTGGGCAAGGACTGAACCGTCCTTAAGCCTGATCATGGAATGAATTATGCTCTGGGGATGAACAACAACATCGATCCTGTCACAGTCTATACCGTAAAGATGATGTGCCTCAATGATCTCAAGACCTTTATTCATCATTGTTGCTGAGTCGATCGTGATCTTGCCGCCCATATTCCATGTCGGATGGTGAAGAGCATCCTGGAGTGTAACATTTTCGAGCTGCTCTCTGGTCATGCCTCTGAAAGGACCGCCAGAAGCTGTTATAAGGATCCTGTCGAGATCCTCCCTCTTCTCACCTTTAAGGCACTGCCATATAGCAGAATGCTCACTGTCGATAGGAAGCATCTTAACGCCCTTTTCTTTAATGAGCGGCATAATGATGTCACCGCCGGCAACAAGAGTCTCTTTATTGGCAAGAGCAATGTCTTTTCCGGCAAGTATTCCGTGATAAACAGGCTCAAGTCCTGCAAAACCAACGATAGCACCTACGACTGTATCGCAGCTGTCTAATGTGGCACAGGCGATATTGCCTTCCTTACCGGTAAGTACTTCAGTACCGATGCCGGCTTCCTTCAGTCTAGAACTTAATTGGGCAGCCTTCTGCTCATCAACAACCGAACAGACCTTAGGTCTGAATTCTTCTATCTGACTATAAAGGGTATCGATATCACCGCCGCAAGTAAGCGACTCGACAGTAAAGTCGGAAGGCGCTTTTCTTGCAACTTCAAGGGTCTGTTTACCGATAGAACCCGTAGAACCCAATATAGATAATCTGCGCATAATAATTCTCCTACTAAAGAATAATCAACAGTGCATGAAAAATCAGAATAAATTATAGGCAATTAAAGCCAGAAGGAGTGCCGTCGGGAGCGTAAAGAAAGCGCTGTCGAACCTGTCGAGCATTCCGCCGTGTCCCGGGAAAAGATTGCTGAAATCTTTGATTCCGGTTCTTCTCTTGATAACAGAGCAGAACCAGTCGCCTAACTGGGACATTACGGAAATAAGGATTCCCAAAAGGAACATTATTATTCCGTAAGTTACTATATTCATCTGAATCTCATCGACCTTATAGATAACGAGGCAGGAATAGACTGTAACTGCAAGCGCACAGAATACAGATCCGCCGATGCATCCTTCCCATGTCTTCTTGGGCGAGATATGGGGAACTATCTTATGCTTACCCAAGGCTACACCCGTGAAATAAGCAAATGTATCTGTCGCCCAAGGAGCGAAAAGTCCCATCACCATGTAATACCATCCATGGGGCAGAAACAGCAACGCGCAGTCAAAACAAAACAGCGGAAATGAGATATAAAAGACCATTCCACCGGTAAAAATACCATTTAAGAAAGCCTTGTCGTCCTCAGGTCTTACAAGAGGGAGACAAATACCGCATGATACAGAATACATGCAGACAATGATCGAATATAGTGCCAGTGTATTCTCAGCCTTAAGCTGAAAGAAAAGACCGCAGATCATAACGAGAGTCGCAAGACCCATACCTGTGATCAGGAGAAGTCTTGAAGGATGGTAACCGCCATGCTTGATGGCTTTATACATTTCAACGCATGAAAACACGCAGATGATAACAGACATTACTACCGCTGTTATCGGCCAAAACAGTGCGGGCAAAAAGAATGACAGCACAAGAATGGTAAAGATAATGCCTGTGATAATTCTCTGTTTCAAATCAAGTCTTACTTTCTTTCTTGGATAAACCGCCGAAGCGTCTGTCTCTTCCGGCAAAATCCCTGAACGCCTGTGTCAGATCTTCATATCCGAAATCAGGCCACAAAGTATCAGAAACCCAGAATTCAGAATATGCGCTTTCCCACAAAAGGAAATTCGATAATCTCATCTCTCCGCTGGGTCTGATGATCAGTTCAGGATCAGGTACATCAGGAAGATACATGTTATCAGAGATCATCTTTTCGGTGATATCTGAAGGCTCAAGATTGCCTGCTTTTACCTGCTCGGCTATATGGCGGCAGCTGTTAAGGATCTCACGTCTTCCGCCGTAATTAAGTGCAACGATAAGCTGCATATTGGAACGTTCTTTTGAGCGCTCTTCTGCTGTCTTGCAAACTTCCCTGACCTTAGGCGGAAGTTCACTGTCATCACCGGTAAATCTTACCCTGATGCCTTCTTGCGCAAGCTCAGCATCATATTTATCAAATAACTCGACAAAGAGCTTCATGAGAAAATCAACTTCAGGCTGGGGTCTTGCCCAGTTCTCTGTCGAAAAAGCATAGACCGTAAGATACTTAACACCGTATCTAACGCAGTTACGGCAAAGTTCCTTAAGATTCTCTGCTCCTACTTTATGTCCGGCAGATCTGGGAAGATGTCTTTGAGTTGCCCATCTTCCGTTGCCGTCCATTATTACACCCAAAGATACGGGGACCTTAAGGTCTCCCGTATCATAAGTCTTTTCCTGTTTATTTCCGAAAATGGCCATCGTATCAGATTTCCATCAATTCCTTGTCTTTTGCTTCGCAGACCTTGTCTACTTCTGCTGTGAACTTATCTGTGATCTTCTGGATCTTCTCTTCGAATTCCTTAAGAAGGTCATCTGTAAGTTCCTTCTTCTTGTTCGCAGCACGCATCTTATCGATAGCATCACGGCGGTTGTTACGGATAACTACCTTTGTCTCATCACCGTAAACCTTAACCTGCTTAACAAGATCCTTACGTCTGTCCTCTGTAAGCATAGGGAAAACAAGTCTGATCATCTTACCGTCGTTTGTAGGATTGATTCCAAGATCAGATGCCTGGATAGCGTGCTCGATCTCCTTGAGCATCTTGGGATCCCAGGGAGTAAGCGTGATCATTCTAGCCTCAGGGACCTGAATGTTAGCTACAGCATTAAGTCCTGAAGGAGCACCATAGTAATCAACTGTTATCTTGTCCAGAACATGCGGATTAGCACGTCCGGCACGGATTGTATTGAGGTTCTCCTGAAGGTTATCGATGCACTTCTGCATTTTTGCTTCGATATCATCGTAATCTTTCTTTGTGATCTCGATCATAGCCATAATTGTAGCCTCCCTGTATTAATATTTTTTATTCAACGATAGTTCCTAAGTTCTCGCCCTTTGCGATCCTTACGATATTCTCAGGATCTTTCATGGAGAATACGAGGATCTTTGTATGATTATCACGGCAAAGAGCAGCTGCTGTAGCATCCATAACCTTAAGGTTAAGTCTTAATACTTCATCATGGGATACCTTGTCATACTTCTTGGCATCAGGATAGACATTAGGATCCTTGTCATATACACCGTCAACCATTGTAGCCTTGAGGAATACATCAGCACCGATCTCTGTAGCTCTCAGAGCAGCACCTGTGTCTGTGGAGAAATAAGGGTTACCTGTTCCGCATGCAAAGATTACGATCCTTCCCTTCTCCAAGTGTCTTACAGCTCTCTTTCTGATATAAGGTTCAGCCATCTGTCTGACTTCAATAGCGGACAATACTCTTGTGATGGCACCCTGCTGCTCCAAAGCATCAGAAAGAGCAAGTGAGTTCATAAGTGTGGCAAGCATGCCCATATGATCAGCAGTAACTCTGTCCATCTTCTCGGAAGATCTTCCTCTCCAGAAGTTACCTCCGCCTACTACTATCGCGACTTGAACACCAAGATCTGCTACAGCCTTGATATTAGCGGAAATCTCCTTAAGGACTTCATCATTGATTCCCATCTTGGCATCACCTGCCAAAGCCTCACCGGAAATCTTAAGAAGTACTCTCTTATACTTATTCTCACTCATTTAATCTGATCCTCCAAAAATAACTACATAAGATTTTAACAATAATATCTTCTTATTAAAAGTAAAAAATAGACTTTGGTGAGGCTATTACCGCAAATAAACCCACATTTCTTTACTCAAAAAAAAGGCTGTCCATACCGGACAGCCTTATAAGTCTGATTAAAAGACCAAGATGATCTATTAGAGACCAGCCTGCTTTCTAACTTCCTCAGCGAAGTCATCGACCTTCTTCTCGATACCTTCACCAAGACCGAATCTTGTGAAACGAACGATAGAAACATCAGCACCGATAGCCTTCTTGGACTGCTCGATGAACTGAGCGATTGTAAGATCGTCATCTCTGAAGAATTCCTGATCTACGAGGCAGTTGAGCTTATAGAAGTTCTTGATCTGACCGGGAACGATTCTCTCCATAACGATCTTCTCAGGCTTGCCCTCTTCGAGAGCCTTATTCTTGATGATCTCAACTTCCTTGTCGAGCTCAGCCTGGGGAACGTCTTCCTCGTTAACCCAGTTAGGTCTCATTGAAGCAACCTGCATGCCGATGTTCTTAGCGAAATCAGCGAACTCAGGCTTTGTGATAACAGAATCATCATCTGTTGTAACTTCAACGAAAACGCCTACCTTACCGCCCATGTGGATGTAAGAAGCAACAGCGCCGTTGCCCTCTACCTCATAAATAACGAATCTTCTGATTGAAGTATTCTCACCGATGTCAGCGATAGCTTCCTTCTGGAAGATCTCAACTGTCTTGGAATCATCGTTGTAAAGAGTCTGAGCCATAAGCTCTTCCATATTAGCAGGCTTCTTTGTGAGAATGTGTGTAGCAACAGTCTCTGTGAAAGCCTTGAACTTATCTGTATTAGCAGCAAAGTCTGTCTCAATGTTGATCTCTACGAGAACACCGGACTTCTTATCGTCAGCGATCTTGCAAACTACTGCACCCTCTGCAGCGATTCTAGCGGACTTCTTCTCAGCCTTAGCCATACCCTTTTCACGGAGCCAAGCCTTAGCCTTCTCGATATCACCGTCGCACTCGATAAGTGCCTTCTTGCAGTCCATAATACCGCAATCTGTAAGATCACGGAGTTCTTTAACCTGTTGTGCTGTTACTGCCATATGTATTCTCCTTTAAGATTATAGTTAAGATTTGAATTAAGACTCAGAAGCGATCTCTTCGATGGACTTCTCAGCAGCAGCCTCTGTAGCCTGCTCTTCAGCAACTTCTGCTGTAGCAGCCTGAGCTTCTGCGGAATCAAGATCCATACCCTCAGATGTAGCATCCTCACCCTGATGAGCTTCGATAACAGCGTCAGCCATCTTAGCTGTGATGAGCTTAACTGCACGGATAGCGTCATCGTTACCAGGGATAACATAATCTACTTCGTCAGGATCGCAGTTTGTATCAACGATAGCAACAATCGGGATACCAAGTCTCTTAGCTTCTGCAACTGCATTGTGCTCCTTCTTTGTATCAACGATGAAAAGAGCTGCAGGAAGCTTAACCATACCAACGATACCGCCAAGGTTCTGATCGAGCTTTGTCATCTCGAGCTTAAGCTTAGCAACTTCCTTCTTTGTTCTGAGTTCGAAAGAACCATCAGCTTCCATTCTGCGGAGCTCTTCAAGTCTTGCAACTCTCTTCTTGATTGTTACGAAGTTTGTGAGAGTACCACCAAGCCAACGATAATTAACATAGAACTGTCCGCAACGCTGAGCTTCTTCCTTGATGGAATCCTGAGCCTGCTTCTTTGTACCTACGAAAAGGATATCACCCTTCTCAGCGAGCTCACGCATAGCGTCATAGGCCTCGTCGACCTTCTTGACTGTCTTCTGCAAATCGATGATGTGGATTGAGTTACGCTCCGTGAAGATGTACTCAGACATCTTAGGGTTCCAACGACGTGTCTGGTGACCGAAGTGAACACCTGCTTCAAGAAGCTGCTTCATTAAAATAACTGGCATAAATAAATCCTCCTGTTTTCTTCCGCATACATCAAGTAATATTCAGCTCAAAATGGCCACAGTCGGAATGTATGCGTGATTTTTATGCCCGAGTATTCTAACAAAAACAAAAATTCAATGCAAGTATGTCTTCGTTAAATCATATTAAAAGATGTGGAATATGAAAAAATCACTTTCTCTTATAGTGTTTTACAGTGAATTCCACGCCTTTTTCGCTCATTACGGGAGGTTCTTCCTCTTCAAGGATCCAATCAGGATCTTCATCAAGATTCGGGAACCAGCAATCAGCCTCGAATTCAGCCTTAATGCTTGTGATTATAGCCTTATCGCAAAGACCTATCAGGGAATTATAAAGAGATGCTCCGCCAATGAGATAGACATCATCTGCCGTAAGTGACAGGAAATCCTCGAGTTCAGAGGCGGAATGAAGGATCATTGCACCCTCCTTCTCGTAATCAAAACTCCTGGACATGATAACATTTACCCTGTTGGGAAGAAGCCTCTGTCCGGGGAAAGTCTCAAGAGTCTTACGGCCATATACCACAGTATGACCTGCTGTATACTTCTTAAAAACTCCCTTCTGGTCCTCAGGTAAAGAAATAAGGAGTTTTCCCTGGTTTCCGATTGCCCAATTCTTATCTACAGCTGAAATTGCGATCATGATAATCACCCCTCAAATAATTCAGTAAAATAGCCCGACTGTGATACCGGTTCACCGGCTTCCAGTAAATGCCTTGAATCAGCAAATGTCTGTACTCTGAAGCTTGCCTGACCTGGAATCCTCTCTTCAGAGCCCAGTACCGTGATCGAAGTCGGTGCCATCATCATGCCCTGCCAGATGGAAGGAGCAGCAACACCTATCAGATGGCCCAGGATCAAGGCAGTAACTCCGAAATGGCAGAAGAATACGATATTGTCATCATTATGCTCTATAACATCGTAGAAATTTCTGTCGTTTCTTTTATAGCCATGCTTTTCGAGCAAAGCATCAAAGCCTTCATATACTTCTTTCGCATGTTTTGCGATGTCACCGGATGCCATGATATCGGAATATGCCCACATATCCTTGTCATGAAGATCATCCCTGTAATTGAAATCCTTCGGATAGAAATCCCAGGCTATAGTCCACTGCTGTTCCTGTTCATCCCATATCCTGTAATAGAATTCCTTAAGCCAGTCACAGGTTATCGCTTCCCTGCCGGTCTTCTTAAGTGATACGGAACAAGTATCCTGAGCTCTTCCCAAGGGAGAACAGTAGATCTGCTTTATGTCCCACTTGGCAACACGTTCAGCGAGGATCTCCGCTTCGCGCCAGCCCTTTTCAGTCAAGGAATCCCTCTCGTAATCAGGATCCCCGTGTCTAATGAATATCTGTTTCATTCAGGCACCGCCGTTAAACAGCTACCGGAATGCCCTTGATCTTAGGACCGGACTCGTAGCCTTCAAGTCTTATATTATCTGTGGTGAACTGATAGAAATCAGTTATACCTTCATCGAGAACGAGCTTCGGTGCAGGATACTTAGGCATCTCAATTAGCTCTTTTACGATATCGACATGTCTGTCATAGATATGAGCATCAGCGATCACATGAACGAACTCACCGACTTCAAGGCCAGAGCATCTTGCGAAAAGATGTACAAGCACAGCATACTGGCATACGTTCCATGCATTTGCAACGAGCATGTCGTTGCTTCTCTGGTTAAGGATAGCGTTGAGCTTATTACCCGTTACGTTAAAAGTCATTGAATAAGCGCAGGGATAAAGATGCATCTCGGAAAGATCCTGATGCACATAGATATTTGTCATAATTCTTCTTGAGGAAGGATTGTTCTTAAGATCGTATAGGACACGGTCGACCTGGTCGAACTCGCCTTCCTTATACTTATGCTTAACGCCTAACTGGTAGCCGTATGCCTTGCCGATAGAGCCAGTCTCATCAGCCCATGCATCCCAGATATGTGAATTAAGGTCATTAACATTATTGGATTTCTTCTGCCAGATCCACAAGAGCTCATCAACTGCAGCTTTGAAATTGATCCAGCGCTGAGTAAACATAGGGAATTCCTCAGCAAGATTATAGCGGTTAACGATAGCAAAAGCCTTGTAAGTATAAGCAGGTGCACCGTCGTCTGCCCAGTGAGGTCTGACCTTGTCATTGATGGTGGAATAACCTGAGTTAAGGATGGTCTTAATGTTCTCGTCGAAAATATCATCTGCCCGGCTCATATGCAGTCACTCCCTTTGATTTGATAGTTCCGATTATAACATTATGTATACGAATCCTATCAAACAAAAAATGACCTCCGTACTTAGTACGAAGGTCATATTGGTAATTGGTCGGAGTGACGGGACTTGAACCCACGACCTCTTGCTCCCTAAGCAAGCACTCTAGCCACCTGAGCTACACCCCGATGAACAGCCTCGTTAAGGAAAAATATTGGTCGGAGTGGCGGGACTTGAACCCACGGCCTCCTGCTCCCGAAGCAGGCACTCTACCACCTGAGCCACACCCCGATGGAGTATTTCCTCTAACAAGCCTATAAATCTTATAACAACGGATTAAATTATGCAAGTTAGATTTTCAAACTTATGAAAAAACTTTCAAACAAAATAAAAAAAGGGCTGTCCGAAGTGGACAGCCCTCTTGAAAACACTGAATAAATTACTCTTCTGTTGACTCAGCTTCTTCTGCAGGAGCTTCCTCAGCTTCGTCGATCTCAGGATCGATAGGAGCAACTTCCTTGATGGAGATAGATACTCTTCTCTCCTCAGGTTCGATCTTGATGACCTTAGCCTGAACGATCTGACCTACGGAAAGAACATCCTCAGGCTTCTCAAGTCTTCTGGAAGAGATCTGAGATACGTGGCAGAGTGCATCGAGATCGGGCTCAAGCTGTACGAAAGCGCCGAACTTTGTAAGACGGACTACTGTACCCTGAACGATGCAGCCTACAGGCATTCTCTCTTCGATATTGTAGTAAGGATCATCCTCGAGCTTCTTGTAGCCCAAAGAGATCTTCTTTGTCTCTTTGTCGAAAGACTTAACGTAAACATCAACCTCTTCGCCAACCTTAAGAACATCAGCAGGCTTAGCGTTTCTGCTCCATGAGAGCTCAGAAACGTGAACGAGTCCGTCAACACCGCCGATATCGATGAATGCACCGAAATCAACAAGGCTTCTTACAACGCCTTTATAGTGCTTGCCTTCCTCGATGTTGTCCCAGATCTCAGCGGACTTCTTGCGGCGCTCTTCGGAAACGATAACTCTGTGGCTTCCGGAGATTCTAAGACGGCCCTTCTCTGTGTCGAACTTAGTAACGAGGATCTCAAGGACCTGACCAACATAAGACTCTAAGTCCTTAACTTCGCCGGTCTTGATCTGTGTTCTGTGGATATAGATATCAACGCCCTTGTAAGAACCGATAACGCCGTCCTTAACTGTGCGTGTGATCTTAACTTCGATAGGAGTCTTGTTCTTGTAAGCTTCCTCGATCTCCGCTCTGCCCTTCTCGGACTCTACATCATTCTTGGAAAGGATGATCTCCTTACCCTGATCGGAGTTCTTGATGCTTCTTACTTTAACTGTAACTTCTGTGTGCTCGGCAATTGCCTTGTCAAGATCGAAGTCAGGATCCGAATCAAACTCCTTACGTGAAATTCTTCCTTCGGACTTGTCGTGTACGTCTACATAAACATAGTCGTCATCAGCAGATGTAATCGTGCCCTTAACAACAGCACCTCTTCTTACCTGCGCAATTAAATCGACAGCATTGGCAAACTCTGTGTCAAAGCCCTGATTTGTGATCTTCTCTTCTTCGTTCATTTGTTGAACAACCTCCAAAATAATAGCTTCCGGTGTAGATGCACCCGCTGTGATACCGACTTTGTCCTCAGGAAGTATCTTCCCTTCCGAGATGAGACTTCTGACTTCCTCGCCGGAATTCACAAGGAATGTTCTTGCACAACGACCTTTGCAGATGTCAAAAAGCTTAGTGGTGTTCGAACTGTGAGCAGAACCGATGACTATCATCGAATCTGAAATCTCAGAGAGCGAAGCGGCTTCCTTTTGCCTACTTTCAGTCGTAATACATATTGTATCAAAAACATTATATTTTTCAATTTTATTTTTAACACTTTGGCATATTTTTTTAAAAGTGTTACTCGAAAATGTGGTTTGGGATATCAATATAGCACTTTCAAGAGGAAAATCCAGGCTTTCTAGATCCTCAGGAGCCTTTACTACAGCGCATTTTACGCCCGTTCCCTCTGCTTCTCCCAGGATTCCCGTTACCTCAGGATGGCCTTTAGTACCGGCGATTATGATGTTCTTTCCGTTAAGCGCATTTTCCCGGACGATCTTATGGATCTTGGCCACGAACGGGCACGTCATGTCCCTTATCTCGCAGTTCTTGGATTTAAGGATGCTGAGTTCATCAGGGGTTACACCGTGTGCCCTGACTATTACTATTGAATCTTCCGGACATTCTTCGGCAGTCTCGCAAATGACAAAGCCGCCTTTTACAAGTTCGTCCACGACGAATCTGTTATGAACGATCTCACCGAGCATGACAAGCGTCTTTCCTTCAGGACGCTCTGATACAGCATTCTGTGCTGCCGTTACAGCGTTCTTAACGCCAAAGCAGAAACCTGATGAATGTGCTACGGTTACTTTCATTTATCTTCTTCGTCCAGATGGCTTAAAAGGAATGCCCTTGTTCCTTCGATATCGTACTTGCCTGTATCGATAACGATTGCTTCAGGAACCTGTACAAGAGGTGATGTTGCTCTTGTGGAATCCTGTTCGTCCCTATATTTAATATCTTTTAAAACTTCCTCGTAATTCTGTGAGTAATCACCTGCTGCATTAAGCTCAGCAAGTCTTCTCTCAGCTCTTACCTCAGGTGCGCATACGACAAAGAACTTGTATTTTGCATCAGGAAGGACTACTGAAGCGATGTCTCTTCCGTCCAGAACGAAGGTCTGGTTCTTGGCAATCTCTCTTTGAAGTGAGACCATGGCTGTTCTGACAAAAGGAAGTGCTGATATATCAGATGCGGCAATAGATGTCTTAGGGGTTCTTAATTCGCCTGTTACATCCTCACCGTCAAGGATCATATGCTGAGCACCATCGATGAACTTAACTTCGATCTTGACTTCGTCCATCATCTTCTTAACGGCATCCTTATCCTTGGGATCGATGCCTTTCTTAATGGATGCTACGGCGCAGGTTCTGTACATTGCACCTGTATCAAGATACATAATGCCAAGCTCTTTTGCGATGCCTTTTGCAAGTGTACTCTTGCCTGATCCGGAAGGTCCGTCGATAGCGATCTGATAAATGCCCATAATATATCTCCTTTACAATATGTCTCCGTCTTCAGTGTTACGGTCTCTGCCTGTCTCATATACGCGGTACTGAGACCAGAGAGTCTCGAGTGATTCGAGAGAAGATTCGATGTGTTCTTTCCTGTGCATGCCCAAAGATACAAGCAACGCATTGATAAGAGACAAAGGCGCAGTAAGTGAATCAACAAATGATGCCATTGATGACTTGGCGAAAAGCTTGATATCGGCATATTCCGTCATTGCCGTATCATCTTTATCAGTTATCGCGATGATCGTAGCGCCCTTTTTCTTGGCATATCCCATTGAGTTAATTGTCCTTGCGGAATATCTTGGGAAAGAGATGCCTATCATGACATCGCCTTTTCCGATAGGCATGATCTGCTCGAAAAGCTCATTGGTACATGTACTTCTTACGAGCACTACATCATCAAAAAGGAGCGTCATATAAAAGTGCATGAACTCCGATAACGGAGCAGATGCCCTGATTCCCATGATATAGATCTTTCTGGCTCCGAGAATCGAATTGACTGCCTTATCAAATTCCTTCTCATCTATTGTATTAAGGGAGTCACGAAGGTTGGCGATATCCTGGGCGACAACTGATCTTAATGCTTCACTGTCACTTTCGAACTTCTCGGTAAGGCCTAATCTCTGCACTGAAGTAAGCTTTGACTTGAGATCCTCCTGCAATGCCTTCTGGAATTCAGGATAACCCTCGAATCCGAGTTCAGTAGTAAACCTTACAACCGTGGACTCTGATACACCGACTTCTTCGCCGAGTTTAGCAGCAGTCATGTAAGCAGCTTTGTCATAAGATTCCAGGATATAACTGGCAATGGCCTTATGGCCCTTGCTCATATTGGAGACAGCACTCTCAATAAGCTCAAGCGTCCCCGTCATCTTCTTCACCTTCTTCTTTTTCTTCCGGCTTAGGAGCCATGAGGCTATCGATAGAGATCTGCTTATCCTCACCGCCTGCAGCTTCCTTAAGGGAATCTTCCATATCCCTAATTGTCTGATAGCTCATAAGTTCAAGCGGCGGCAGATCTCTTACAGATTCGATACCGAACTCTGTAAGGAATTTCTTACTGGTCTTAAATAAGGACGGTCTTCCCGGAGCATCAAGGTTACCTGCCTCTTCGATCCATCCTCTGTCTAAAAGTCTGGAAATGATCGAATCTGAAGATACACCTCTGACGAGTTCGACCTGCGCTCTGGTGCAAGGCTGGTTATAAGCAATAACTGCCAAAGTCTCATAAGAAGCCTGTGAAAGCGGCGGAACCTGTCTAGGGCCGAACATCCTGTCAAGGATCTTCTTCTGAGAAGGTCTTGTCATGATGGCATATGAATCTTCAGTCTTTCTGATCTCAAGGCCGCCCCAGGGGTTTCCTGCGTAACGGTCAACAAGAGACTTCAACGCTTCAATGACAGCATTTTTCGATACATTGCAGATATCTGCCAGCTTATCAACTGATACGGGATCGCCCGATACAAATAATATCGATTCGATCGCAGCGGGTAATTCCTGGGATGTTATCTTAAAATCGTCTTCCATGTATATCAGCCCTTTTTCTCTTCGATGGAGATCTCACCGAAGTTTCTGTCCTGTTCAACATTTATCTTATTATCTCTTACGAGTTCAAGCACTGCGAGAAAGCTTACGACTCTGTCCATCTTCTCGGCCTTTTTACCGAAAAGGCTTGAGAATAGTATCTTTCCTTTGCCGGTGATAGAACGCCAGATCGACTTGATCCTCTCTTTAACGGAACGCTTATCCCTCTGTAGGATATGGGTGATCTTAGCAGAGATATCGGTAAAACGCTGCTCGTTACGTTCGTTTATGAGCGCTACGGCATCGTTAAACTCTTCCATGGAGAATGTCTGTTCTGCAGGTTTCAGGGATATTCCGAGCTGTTTTGCAGTGGAAGCGTAACGGAATCTGGCACCATCGAACCTGTCTCTTCTCTCCTTAAGATCCTGAGCGAAAACACGGCACCTCTTATAACGCATCAAAGAGATGACTAGTTCTTCTCTGGGGTCGATAACATCGTCGCCGTTGCCTAATGCCGCCTGCATACCCGGCAGCATCATCCTGGACTTGATTGATACGAGTGTAGCGCCCATAACGAGGAAATCCGAAGCTATCTCCATGTCGAATTCCTTCATGGACTCAATATACTGCATATACTGTGCGGTAATCGTACTGATGGGGATATCATAGATATCGACGTCATTCTTTTCGATCAGATGCAAAAGAAGGTCCAAAGGGCCTTCAAATTGTCTTAATCTGATCTCAGGCTTTACCGCTTGCTCAAGCATAATCTCAGAATCCAAGTCCTATCCAGGCGAAAAGCATCGCGAAAGGAATACTAATCACACTGATTATCCATTTAAACGGAAGCTGAATGAGACCGATTACAAAACTCAGGACCGGTGTATTCGTAAAAGTGCTTACGAGGAAAACGATCCATATGATCATCGGAGAGATCTGCTCAAACTTCCTGTAACCATTTGTAGCCTTAAGCCTATAAGGCAGCAGTTCTTCAAGAACATGGAAACCGTCGAGAGGCGGGATCGGAAGAAGGTTAAATCCGAGAAGAGCCATAGAGAATGAATATGTATAAGTAAACAATTCGCTAAGTGCTTTTAATATTATTCCGGGGGTTCCTGCTGAGAACCTTATACTGAGACCTGCAAAAAGAAGTCCGATTATGGAACAGACCAGCGAAAGCGCGAAGTTTCCTGTTACACCCGCAAGATGAACCATTATGTTCATCCAGCGGCTGCTCTTGAACCTGCGAAGATTAGTCGGATTATAAAGAACCGGCTTACCCCATCCGAATCCTGCAACAAGCAAAAGAACCGTTCCCATAGGATCAACATGCGCTGCCGGATTCAGAGTAAGTCTGCCCATATTTTGCGGTGTAGGATCACCCAGCCATACTGCAGTTGCTGCATGCATGAACTCATGGATAGAGAATGCAAGCACCATGGCAAAGATATAGATTATTATGTAATAAATAATCTCCTGAGGGCTAAGTCCGCTTCTGAACAGATCTATCAGCATAGATTACCTCAAGCTTTTACAACAGAGAATGTGATCTTCTCGCCGTTGACATTCCACTCCTTGGAATTATCACCGGTGCCGTTGGAGATCTCTACTGCAAGAACTTCAGATGAAAGATAATCCTTCTTCTTCTCGATTACTTCAGCGAGCTTGTCGTTGCCGGAGTACTTGAGAACGATCCTGTCAGTAACTGTAAGGCCTTCTGTCTCCTTACGGTGTGTCTGGATCTTCGAGATCATCTCTCTTACAAGACCATCTTCAATAAGCTCTTCAGTAAGGACTGTAGAGATAGATACTGTAAGGTTACCTGCAGTCTGTGTGGAGAAACCTTCGGGCTGGGTTGTCTCGATGAGGAAGTCCTCTTCCGTCATCTCATACTCCTCACCGTTTACAGTGATCTTAACTGAACCGTTCTTAAGAGCTTCGTATGTTTCCTTGCCCGGAAGCTTTGCGATAACTTCCTTGGCATCATTGATATTCTTTCCGAACTTTCTGCCGCATGTACGGAGCTGGGGCTTGAAGCTGTAATCAACGAGTGTTGATGCATCGCTCAAGACTTCCATCTTACGGATATTGAGCTCGTCCAAAACGATCGGCTTATATTCATCATCAAGACCGATCTCGGATACGACATAGATCTCAGACAAAGGCTGACGGTTCTTGATGGATGCAGATTCACGGCAGCTGTGGCCTAATGTAACGATCTGCTGAACAAGATCCATCTCCTCTTCAAGCTTGCTGTCGATAAGACTCTCATCGGCAACAGGATACTTAGCGAGGTGTACAGAGATAGGCGCTTCCTTATCAACAGAGCATACGATGTTCTGATAGATCTCTTCTGTCATGAAAGGAACGAAAGGAGCGCAGAGTCTTGTGAGATTATCGAGAACAGTATAAAGAGTCATGTAAGCATTGACCTTGTCCTGTGTCTCTTCTGCTCCCCAGTATCTGTCACGGCAGCGTCTTACGTACCAGTTGGAGAGTTCTTCAGTAAAGTCCTGAATGAGTCTTGCAGACTGGGAGATGTCGTAAGCATCCATCTTCTCGTTTACTACCTTGATGAGAGTATTGAGACGTGAGAGGACCCATCTGTCCATAGCGCCTAAAGTAGCCTTATCAAGTGTATGCTTTGTAGGATCAAAGTTATCGATATCGGCATACATAACATAGAATGCATATGTATTCCAGAATGTACCGATGAACTTCTTGATGCCGTCATTAACAGCTTCCTTGGAGAATCTTGAAGGAAGCCAGGGCTGGTTAGCTGTATAGAAATACCATCTTGCAGCGTCAGCACCCTGGGAATCAAGTACATCCCAAGGATCAACAACGTTGCCTAAGTGCTTACTCATCTTGATACCGTCCTTATCCTGAACGATACCCATTACGATACAGTTCTCGAAAGGTGCTCTTCCGAAAAGAACTGTAGAGATTGCAATAAGTGAATAGAACCAGCCTCTTGTCTGGTCGATACCCTCAGAGATGAAATTGCAGGGATAGTGAGATTCGAAGAATTCCTTGTTCTCAAAAGGATAGTGATACTGAGCGAAAGGCATGGAACCGGAGTCGAACCAGCAGTCGATAACCTCTGTAACTCTCTTCATCTGGCCGCCGCACTTGGGGCACTTGATGTGGACATTATCAACATAAGGCTTGTGAAGTTCGATGTTATCCGGACAATCGTCAGACATGGACTTAAGCTCTTCGATAGAACCGATGCAGTGTCTGTGGCCGCACTCGCACTCCCATACCGGCAAAGGTGTACCCCAGTAACGCTCACGTGAGATACCCCAGTCGATAACGTTTCTTAAGAAGTCGCCCATACGTCCGTCTCTGATCGTCTCAGGCATCCAGTTGACCATATTGTTGGACTTCAGAAGCTCATCTCTCTTCTTGCTCATGGCGATGAACCATGTGGATCTGGCGAAATAGATCAAAGGTGTGTCGCATCTCCAGCAGAAAGGATACTCGTGCTCGAACTTGGGAGCAGAGAAAAGAAGTCCCCTGCCGTCTAAGTCCTTCAATACCTCAGGATCTGCATCCTTAACGAAAAGTCCTGCAAAAGGTGTTTCCTCTGTGAGGTTTCCCCTTGTATCAACGAACTGAACCATCGGGAGATCATTATCTCTTCCGACTCTTGCGTCGTCTTCACCGAATGCGGGAGCGATGTGAACGATACCAGTACCGTCTTCCATTGTTACGTACTCGTCGCATACTGTGTAGTGAGCCTTTTTCTTCTGCTTAGCAGCTTCATCAGCCGCACCCTGATAAAGAGCAACATAAGATCTGCCTGCGAGGTCAGTACCCTTATAAGATTCAAGGATCTCATAAGCCTTCTCACCGTCTTTTGCAAGGCTGCCCAATACGGAATCGAGCAAAGCAGTTGCCATGTAGTATGTGTAACCGTCGCATGCCTTTACCTTTGAATACTCATCGTTGGGGTTAAGGCACAAAGCAACGTTGGAAGGAAGTGTCCAAGGTGTTGTTGTCCAAGCGAGGAAGTAAGCATCTTCATCAACGCACTTGAATCTTACGACAGCAGATCTTTCCTTTACTGTCTTATATCCCTGTGCAACTTCGTGTGAAGACAATGCAGTACCACATCTGGGGCAATAAGGAACGATCTTGTGGCCCTTGTAGATAAGGTCCTTATCCCACATCTGCTTCAAAGCCCACCATTCGGACTCGATGTAGTTGTTGTCGTATGTGACATAGGGATTTTCCATATCAGCCCAGAAGCCGACACGGTCACTCATGTGCTCCCACTGGTCCTTGTATGTCCAGACAGATTCCTTGCACTTCTTGATGAAGGGCTCGACACCATAGCCTTCGATCTGAGGCTTGCCGTTGATGCCCAAAGCCTTCTCGACCTCAAGCTCTACAGGAAGTCCGTGTGTATCCCAGCCAGCCTTAAAGACGATTGTCTCGCCTTTCATTGCATGATATCTCGGGATAACGTCCTTAATGACTCTTGTCTTAATATGACCGATATGAGGCTTGCCGTTAGCTGTCGGCGGGCCGTCATAAAGTGTAAAAGTCGGAGCACCGTCAGCCTTGGGCGCAATGCTCTTCTTATAAATGTCGTTCTTCTTCCAGAAATCGAGAACATTCTTCTCTCTCTCGACGAAATTAAGGTCTTTTGAAACTTTGTTGTACATAAACCTGCTTCACCTTTATATATAATTTTGCAAGATAAAATTATATATTAAGGGACTTCAAAGTCAAGCAAACAGGCTCCACGGATAATCAAGGGGAACAGGTGCCTCAAATGTGATAATTTCACGCTTAACAGGGTGTTCGAAGGATAATTTATAAGCTTCAAGTGCAATATCTTTGACCCTTGAGTCCTTTTTGCCGTATTTCTGGTCTCCTATGAGCGGATAACCGTTATGTGCCATCTGGGCTCTGATCTGATGTGATCTTCCTGTTCCGAGCCTGACTTCCACCAGTGTAAGTCCGTCCTTTGAAGCAATAGCCTTATAATCCAGATAAGATGCTTTATATCCCGGCTTTTCCTTATCTGATACGGTTACGATATTCTTTGATTCATCTTTGCTGATATAGTTTTCGAGCCTTCCGCTTCCCTCAAGGACTCCTTCTGTTATACAACGGTAGATCTTCTCGACCTTTCTGTTTCTTATCTGTTCAGAAAGTCTTGAAGCCGCTTTACTGGTACGCGCGAAAACCATTAGACCGGACACAGGCCTGTCGAGTCTGTGAACCAATCCCAGATAGACTTCACCCGGCTTGGAATACTTCTCCTTGATGTATTCCTTAAGGATCGTGAGCATGTCAGGCGAATTACTGCCGTCACTTTGTGATAAGACGCCGGCAGGCTTGATAGCCACGATAATGTGGTTATCTTCGTATAAGATCTTTACTCCATCACGGATAACTGTTACTTCGCTGTCCATCTTGCAGTCTGGCCGCACGGGAGCAGGCAATCCATCTTAGACACGGGAAGCATGAGTTCTTCTGCATCTACCTGGCCACCCGGTATAGCAAGTTTAAGTATCTGGCCTGATGCCTGGGCTGTTATTCCGGTGGCATAAGAACTTGCAATGAAGAACAAAGGATCGTCTGATATGAGGTTGGCGCAAAGCTTGACCAGATCATAAAAGGAATCCTCAAGCTTCCATAGTTCACCGGACGGGCCCCTTCCATATGAAGGCGGATCCATGATTATGCCGTCATACTTACGGCCGCGGCGGATCTCACGCTCTACGAACTTCATGCAGTCTTCAGCAATGAATCTTACATAGCGGTCCTCAAGACCGGACTCTTTGATATTCTCTTTTGCTCTGGCGATCATGCCTTTGGAAGCATCGACATGAACGACTTCATCTGCGCCGTGAGCAGCACAGGCAAGTGTCTGGGCTCCCGTGTAAGCGAACATGTTCAGTATTCTGATATCCTTCTTCCCTGAAGCTTTGGCCTTTTCGATCAGGTCACCGCAGAAATCCCAGTTGGAGGACTGCTCCGGGAAAAGACCCGTATGCTTAAATGCCGTAGGTTCAATTATGAATGTAAGTTCCTTGCCAAGCGAATCATACTTTATCTTCCATGTTGAAGGATAACTCTTGAGCTTTGTCCATGAGCCTCCGCCCTTGTCACTTCTCGTATAGTAAGCATGGGGCTTATCAAGTCTGTCCATTGAGGTCTCTTTACCGTCTTTTATAACCGGCCAGACTGCCTGGGGATCGGGACGCCTTAATATAACGTCTCCCCAACGCTCATATTTCTCACCACCGCCAGCATAAAGCAGTTCATAATCTTTCCAGTTGCCGGATACAAACATATTACTCAACCCTCATAACGTCAGTCTTAGCGACCTCAATGCCGTCATACAATAATACAACAGTATAACTGCCGGCATCAAAAGTACCAAGTCCTTCCAGACCTGCGCTGAAATCACATCCGCAGGTCACATCCCTGTCGCTCTTAACTTCACACTTAAGAATCGTCTCTCCGTCCTTGCAAAGCCTTGCTTCAAAGACCGCAGTCACAGGTTCCGAAAAATAGAAGACCCCCTTAAGAGCAAACGCCTTTTCCGAAGAGATCGAGTCATAATCAGCGGGATTGCCGCTAACCACATCATACCAGACTGAATGAACCAGAATACTTTTAATAAAATCCGCATCAGCAGCTTTGTTATCAAAAGCCTCTGAAGTATAAGATCCTGTTGGCTCCAAGGATTCGTATGATGCATCAGGATCACGGCCAAATGGATCATTTGTTGCAGTTGAAGAGTTACCCGGCTCCTTACCGTTAAGAATGTCCTTGAGCATGGAACAGGAAGTAATCCCGCAAAGGAGCGGCACAAGCACGAGTGCTGCAGCGATC
Organism: uncultured Clostridia bacterium; assembly: GCA_946403085.1. Taxonomy (GTDB): domain Bacteria; phylum Bacillota; class Clostridia; order Saccharofermentanales; family Saccharofermentanaceae; genus Saccharofermentans. The sequence continues at coordinate 96,779 of CAMIYM010000006.1, forward strand.
CTTATAAAGATACGGGTATGCTTCTGATTAACCATATATCCTCTCAGAGTGAACGGTTGGCCGGCAATATCACTTCTTCTTTCCCAAAACATCCTGGCTCTTTTCCTTAACGACCATACATGCAGCCGTAAGGACAATGTGCTTTTTCGATGAATCGCTGTAAACTACGACTCCATAGAATCCGGGATTGAACTTATCTGCTTTATAGTCGATGTCATAGCAGGCCTGATCATCATAGATAGTCGGTTTGCAGGATGAGGAGAATACCGGCTTGGACTTGTTTACATTCTTAAAATCAGCATCCTTACAATAGTAATAATCATAGAAAAGCTCAGTTTCACTATCAGGATTTACTGCAAGCGAGAAGCCAAGCGTCTTTGTATTGGAAGCAAAGGCACTCTTTCCTACGGAAGTGCCGTCATAATCCCACCAGCCGGACTTGTCAGCGAAGGATATTTCCTTAAGACTGTTATCCTTGATCTCATTTACCTGGTGCGAAAGATAATAGTCGTTCTTGAACTTCTTAAATGCGAATGTCTCCTGCTTTAATTCAACTGCATTTACCTTGCATTTAAATTCGGCGATCTCATTCTCAGAATCGTCATAGACTGTAAATGTATAATCTCCCGGAAGCAGGAACCCGTCAGCATTAAACGATGTCTGCTCCGTCATGTCAGAATTGAAATCCAGTCTTACAGTACCGTTATCGAGGCCTAAAGCCTTGGATTCATAAAGGATGTCGTTATCTCTTTTTACAGAATAGACTATTCCCGGAACGAATCTGTATTTGAAGACATCTTCTTTGAAATTCACCCTTATGCCGATTTCTTTGGTATTCGTATACTCACCATTGGGGGCAAGGACAAGACTTCCATCAACATAGAAATCAGATAATTTGCCCGGCATGATGCGGTTGTCATCAGATGTGTAAGCATAGACTGCATCAATGACTTTCTTGGCATCCAGGATCTTGGGAGCTTCACCGCTGAGGTCAACAGTTACGGGAACTGTTATGGTCTTATCCTCGACCTTAGCCATTGCAGAATCAAAATCAGCAATAGTAGCCGCACTTCTAACCGGCTCTTGAGAATAATCAGCTTCACGCCAGGACAGATAGACAGTAGCAGTCTTCGTCTGCTTATCAACAACAGGATCCTGAACCGTATAACTTATGGTGCTGTTAATAGCCTTAAGGTAATAAAGCTGGGCAGAATTAAGATCTGACGGTTCAATTATCTCCTTCAAAGCTTCTTCAGTAACATCCGTTCCCTGAAGATATGTCATGAGCTTTGCAGTATCACCGGACTTAACATCTTCACAGAAAGCCTCACAAAGAGCTCTGGAACCGTCATCTTTTTCAGGCTCGCAGGCACATACCGAAAAGGCAATGCATACTGTAAGCAAAAGTGCTGTTATAGTTTTTGTATAATTACGCAATAAAATACTGATACCTCACATTTAAGTGGCGCCCTCTTTGGAAGGGCGCCACTCTTATTTGACTTATTATATCAAAAACTCTCTTCAGTCAATCTGTAAGTTATTTAACTCTGCAGTAACCTAAAGCAACGATAGTATTTGTACCGGCTTTCGTAACTACGAAGAGATATGTTCCGGTCTTAGGCTGACCATTGAAGCTATATTCAAGATCAATGTATTTACCATTTGTAAACTGCTTAGGAGCTGCTGATCCTGAGTAGATAGGAGTCTTAAGAGCTGCCTCGAGAGAAGCCGCATCTTCCTTCTCTGCATAGTAATACTTGTAATCAACAGCGTATGTGCATGTATCAACAACCTGGAATGTGAAAACGACCTTCTTTGCATTTGTATTGTATGTCTTGGCATCAGTTCTTGTGTTATCAACGTTAAGCCATCCGCATGCAATTACATTGCTCTTAAATTCATCGTTTCTGAAGTTGTAGAAATCGCCTTCACCAGGGAGCTTGCCATTGGTATTCTTCTTCGCAGGTGACTGATCAACAGTAACTGAAACAGAATCAACGAGCTTATCACCGTCATCAGCCTTCATATAGAGATCCAGCTTATAGTTACCCTTCTCAAGATATGAATTCTTCTTGAGACCAAGCTGCTCTTCGGTTACCTTGCACTTATAATTGGTTGTCTCACCGAAAATAGACTCAGGGCTTGTAAATACAGCCTTGTCATCCTTGGAAAGAACAAAGTAGATCTTAGTGCCGCGATCCTTATATTCAAGGGCCTCGGATTTGAAGTAGTAGTTATACTCAATGTAGTTAAGGTCTGTGATCTTGCCGTCCTTTTCGAGCCAGAAACCACACATATTCCTGTCGATAAAGCCCTTGATCATATCAGGTGTAAGGCCAAGCTTGATCTCAGCAGATCTGTATTCAAAGATCTTAGCGAACTTCTTGCTGGTAAGGTTATCGACAACCCATTCCTTGTCCTGCTTAACGAACTCTGCAGTGAACTTGATCTCTTTTGTATCAGCCTTCTTAATTGCAGCTGTAAGCTCATCGATCTTTGTATACTTCTCTTTGAGAACTGCAGCATAGTCAGCAATTGTGAATGTGATATCGATAGAAGCTTCACCCTTCTTTATAGTCAGGGATTCCTGATCGACCTCATATTCAATAGTCTTCTGCATCGCTTCACAGAAAGCCTTCTGATCATCTGAAAGATTAGCATCTGACAAGAGATCTGAAATAGTTGAATCATCTTCATCAAGAGAAGAATTCTCGATGAGAGCATCAGCATCAACAGAAGCTACATTGGAAGCAAATGTTTCTGCAGCTTCAAGAGCTGCTTTCTTGCCGCCAAAATCAAGGCAGCCGGCAAAGCCAAGCATAATTGCACCTGTCATGAAAACAGATACAGCTTTCTTAAATGTGTACTTTTTCACTTAATTACCCTCCCTTAAGTAGGTATTAATCAATTTTATCTTTATTTCGATAAAATAACAACTGAATTCATAATTATATTTGATTTGCCAAATCTGTTTGCACAAGTAACTAAAAGAATAATATAATAAATACATTATTACGGGGGAATCTATATATGGCTTTAGCACCTAATATCTTAATATGTGACGACGATCCTGTCGTTCACGAATCTTTAGGCTTATATCTCGACAATGATAATTTTACACATTCCGATGCCTATGACGGCAGGGAATCACTTGAAATGGCTCAGGCAACCAAGCCTGACCTCATTCTTCTTGATGTCATGATGCCTGAGATGAGCGGTCTTGATGTATGCCGAGAGCTTAGAAAGACCATGGCTACACCTATTATCATGCTTACAGCAAAGGGTGAAGAGATCGACAAGATCGTTGGTCTTGAACTTGGTGCGGATGACTATATCGTTAAGCCCTTCTCTCCCCGTGAGGTTATTGCCCGAGTTAAAGCCGTTCTCCGCCGTTTTGGCGATACACCCAAGCCCTCTTCTGTTCTTACATTTGAAGGACTTGAGATCAATCTTAATAACTACGCCGTAAAATCCAATGGAGAAGGCGTTCCCTGCACTCCTAAGGAAGTTGAGATCCTTTATCTCCTAGCTTCTCACCCAGGTCAGGTATTCGGACGTGACCAGATTCTGGAAGCTGTCTGGGGCGTGGATTACAATGGTGATTCCAGAACCGTTGATACACACATCAAGAGGATCAGACAGAAGATAACCTACGATAATGCTCCTTGGGCTATCCAGACGATATACGGTATCGGTTATAAGTTCGAGGTCTCATAATGTTCCAAAGTACGCTTCTTAAGCGAACAATGTCTCTTGTCGTCTTGTCACTCGTGGCTTCGGCCATTCTTGCGACGATAGCTTTTATTGTTGCCGGAAGGATGACAACTCTGAGAATTGAAGTTGAGAACGCGACCAAACAGGATTACAAATACAAAGACATCTTCACTGCTCACCCTGAGTATTTCGATAATGTAGATTTCAGGCTTTTGTTCTTCAACACCAGTTACGCATCCGGTCATGATTACTATCTTGTCAACATGAACGGTGAGATATTGAACTGCACAAGTATAGAGAACAGAAATCTCAAAGCAAGCGATACGACTGTCTTCCTGCCTCTTCTCAACCAACTTAATTATGAAGAGAGCAACGGAATGGAGTTCTATATTGACGATACCCTTAAAGTCGAGGACATGATCATCGTATCAAGGATCCCCGTAATTATTGATGGAAATCCGTATTATCTCTATTCCCTTTCTTATCTGAATGGATATAACGATCTTATCGTCAAATATCTCAATATACTTCTTCTCTCGACTTTGATGGCAGCTTGCGCCATGCTCGTTCCTGCATATGCATTCGTCAGCCGAATGGTTCTCCCTATCCAGAAGATCAACGAAGTCGCTATGGAATACGGTAAAGGAAACTTCAATGCCAGAGCCGATGAGACACACAAGGGTGAGATCGGTGAGCTCGGTCAGTCCTTCAATTACCTTGCTGACAAGCTCTCCAAATCAATCAGCGACCTTACTGCAGAACGTAACCAGCTGCAGGATATTTTCGATATTATTTCTGACGGTATCGTCGTAGTCGACAGTTATTCTGTACCGGTTACCACTAATAAAGCCATACATAAGCTTTTCGATCGTGCCGAAAAGAACAACATGTTCACCGAGCGTCTCCAGCTCATTCCTTTCGATGAGGTCTGGGCAGACTTTGAAGACTGTATTGCCACAGGTGAGACAAAGACAAGACAGATCGATAACAGAGACTATGCTTACCAGTGCACAATTATTCCTAAGTACGATTCAACAGATCCGGAAAAGATCATCGGTGCCACGGGATTCTTCCGTGATATCTTCGAAGAACAGAAGAATGAACGTTTCCGTCAGGACTATGTTGCAAACATCTCTCACGAGCTCAGAACTCCGCTTCAGACTCTGAGAGGTCTTATCGAACCTCTTTCTGACGGAATGGTAAAGAAGGAAGCTGACCGTCAGCGTTATTACCAGATCATCTTAAACGAGACAATGAGACTGTCACGTCTTATCGACGACATGTTGGAGCTCTCCAAACTACAGTCCAGAACGCTCGCCTTCAAGACATTCCCCTTTAATATTAATAACCTTATCTCAAGTATCGAGATCAGATTCAAGCCTATCATGAAGGAGTCAGGCATCAAGTTCTCCGTACAGAACAATTATGGTGAGCTTCCGACCGTTATGGGTAACCCTGACCGTGTTGAGCAGATTCTCGTCATCCTTCTGGATAATGCAAAGAAATATACTCCTGCAGGAAAGAGCATCACTATCCTGACAGACTATATCGAGGCCGAGAAGAAGGTCTATATCTCTGTCGCTGACACAGGACAAGGCATCCACGAATACGATATCGGCCATATCTTCGACAGATTCTTCAAAGCTGACAGAGCACGTGGTAAGAAGGGTTCCGGATTAGGTCTTTCCATCGCCAAGGAGCTTCTTACCTACATGGGTGAGACAATCACTGTTAACAGTAAGTATGAGGAAGGTTCCACATTCACCTTCACTTTGACCAAGGCAGAGGTTCCGGATGTCTGGGACTGATTCTGAAGGCATAAGACTCAACAAATATATCGCGTCATCAGGACTTTGCTCACGCCGCGAAGCCGATACTCTTATCGAGAACGGCAAAGTAACTGTCAACGGTGAAGTTGCTGTTCAGGGAACCAAAGTTAATGAGGACGATGTCGTTCTTGTAAACGGCAGGAAGATCACGCCTGACGACGACATGATCTATATAGCCTTTAATAAACCTTTGGGCGTAACCTGTACAACAGATAAAAGGGATCCTTCTAACATAATCGACTATATCGGATACAGCGAACGGATCTTCCCTGTAGGACGTCTTGATAAGAATTCATCAGGTCTGATCCTTCTTACCAATGACGGATCCATAGTAAACAAGCTTCTTCGTGCCGAGAACGGGCATGAAAAGGAATACCTTGTAACGGTAAACCGCCCTTACGACAAGGATTTTGTCCGTTCAATGGAAAAGGGTGTTCCTGTATTGGGTCAGCTTACTCTTCCCTGCAAGCTCAAGCCCTGCGGTGAAAAGAGCTTTAAGATAATCCTTCACCAGGGATTAAACCGTCAGATCCGCCGCATGTGCGAGTATCTGGGTTATAAAGTCACAAGGCTTAAAAGGATCAGGTTCATGAATATCGAGCTGGGAGATCTTGAGACCGGAAAATGGCGTTATCTGACCGCTGCAGAGAAAAAGGAACTTCTGAAGGATATTTAAATAATGAATGATTAAGGGCCGGTTCAAATAACCGGCCCTTTAAAGTAAAACACATTTAAATACGAATTATTCTTCTGACTTTTCTTCGTCTGCAGATTCTTCCTTGGCAGCTTCAGCAGCTTCATTTGCAGCCTGCTCTTCAGCTCTCTTCTTAGCCTCAGCTTCTTCATCAGCCTTCTTCTCAGCCTTGGTCTCTTCGATTACAGCATCTATGTCAGTAGAACCTGTATCAGCTTCGTCCTTCTCATAGTAGAACTTAACCTTGTCTTTGCTGTTCCTTGCACCGTATGCTTCAGCGATTGCAAAGCACTCTTCACGAAGCTGCTTAAAGTCATCAACTGATTCAAGATCTGTTGAAGATGTCTGATAGCAAGCATCTTCGAAAACGTCATCAAGTACAAGATAGTATGTTGCATCCTTCTTGAAATTCTTATCAATAAGAGCCTCTGCCTGATCAGGTGCACCATCTCTTCCGTCGAAGTTCTCGAAAGGAATTGCGATCTTGCTGTAACGGTATCTGAGTACGACATTCTTCTCGTTGTAATCAACAGCTACACGGAACTTTGCGATAAGGAAAGACTGAGCAAAAACAAGAAGGCTGATAAGAGCGGAAAGACATCCGACAACCAAAAGGCCGATCTTGATGATGTAATTGTCATTAACCTTAAGAAATCCTATACCTAAAAGGAATAAACCGATTATGAAGAAGATTACAGAAACGATCCTGTTACGTGTGATCTTCGAAGGATTTGCAGGATAGCAATGCACACCTTCTTTGGGCAGCTTTTCAATTAGTTCTTTGTTCTCGAGTTCGTTATTCATAACAACTCCTCCTTTTTTATTTGCTCAAAACCTCTATTCTATCCGAAAGATTAGCATACATTTCTTCATACTTCGCAAGCTTTGCTCTCTCCTGCTCAACAACTGCAGCGGGAGCCTTGCTTACAAACGATTCATTGGAGAGCTTGCCGTTAAGACGCTTGATCTCACCATCAAGTTTTGTCTTCTCCTTATCAAGTCTCTCAAGCTCTTTAGCTATATCAATAAGATCTTCCAAAGGAATGTAGATCTCACCGCCGCCAAATACAGCCTGTACGGCAGTTGAAGGAATACCTTCCTTAGTAGTTCTGGTCTCAAGGCTGCTTACGGAAGCAAGTCTTTCAAGGAATCCCTCGCCCTGAGTAAACATATCTGCGATCTTATCAGATGAAGTAACGACAATGATATGAGCCTTTCTGGAAGGTGCAACGTCCATATTCTTACGGACAGCACGGATACCTCTGATAGCATCGATCATGGTGTTCATCATCTCAGCATCTTCTTCGCTGGACAATACGTCGGAAGCTTCCGGCCAGTCAGCGATCATGATGGACTCAGCCTTATTTGCTACAACAAGGTTGGAGTATACCTCTTCAGTAATGAAAGGCATGAAAGGATGAAGGAGCTTCATTGCTTCACCAAGGACATAGTTCAAAAGATAGATTGCATTATCTCTCGTCTTGCAATCCTTATCGTAAAGTCTGCTCTTTGTGATCTCGATATACCAGTCGCAGAAGTTATCCCAGAGGAAGTCTACGATCTTGCTCAAAGCAACACCGAACTCATAGCTGTCGATGTTGACTGTAGCTTCAGCGATAAGATCATGGAGTTCAGAAAGGATCCACTTATCTTCAGTTGTAAAGAGAGATTCATCAGCCTTATCAGGTGTGAAATCATCATCTGTATTCATTACAACGAATCTCATGGCATTCCAGATCTTGTTGGAAAGATTACGTCCCATGAGGATCTTATCTTCCTGGAATCTCTGGTCATTACCTGGAGCGTTACCTGTAACAAGTGCGAATCTTAAAGCATCACAACCGTTCTGTTCGATTACTTCGAGAGGATCGATACCGTTGCCCAAAGACTTACTCATCTTTCTGCCCTGTGAGTCTCTTACAAGACCGTGAATAAGAACATCACGGAAAGGAACATCTTTCTTATGAGCAAGACCAGCTACGATCATTCTGGAAACCCAGAATGTGATGATGTCATAACCTGTTACGAGCGTATCTGTAGGATAGAACTTAGCAAGATCTTCAGTCTCATTAGGCCAGCCCAGTGTGGAGAAAGGCCAGAGAGCAGATGAGAACCATGTATCAAGAGTATCAGGATCCTGACGCATCTCCTTGCCGCACTTAGGGCACTTGCAGGAATCTTCCTTCGTAACTACGAGTTCACCGCAGTCATCACAGTAGAATGCAGGGATCCTGTGACCCCACCAGAGCTGACGTGAGATACACCAGTCTCTAATATCTTCCATCCAGTTGAAGTAGTTCTTGGAGAATCTTTCAGGAACGAATCTGATAGAACCGTTTCTTACAGCCTCGATGGCAGGCTTTGCAAGTTCCTCCATCTTAACGAACCACTGGAGTGATACACGGGGCTCAATTGTAGTACCGCATCTGTAGCAAGTACCGACATTGTGTGAATAGTCCTCGATCTCAGTGAGGAATCCGCCCTCTTCAAGATCCTTTACGATAGCTTCACGGGCTTCGTATCTGTCCATACCTGCATACTTGGGATAGTCTTCAGTGATCTTTGCATCGGGAGTAAGAACAGTGATTACTTCAAGACCATGACGCTGACCGACTTCGAAGTCGTTAGGGTCATGAGCAGGAGTGATCTTTACTGCACCAGTACCGAATTCGATATCAACATAATCATCTGCAATTACAGGGATCTTACGACCGACAAGAGGCAGAATGAGCATCTTGCCGACAACATCCTTATAACGCTCATCCTTAGGGTTAACAGCTACAGCTGTATCTCCAAGGAGAGTCTCAGGTCTTGTAGTAGCAAGATCGATATAACCGGAACCATCTTCAAAAGGATATCTTAAATGCCAGAAGTGGCCTGCCTGATCAGCATAATCAACCTCAGCATTGGAGATTGATGTAAGGCAATGAGGACACCAGTTGATGATCCTCTCACCTCTGTAGATCAAGCCCTGGTTATAGTACTTAACGAAAACTTCCTTAACTGCATCAGAGCATCCCTCATCCATTGTGAAACGCTCATGATCCCAATCACATGAAGAACCGATCTTCTTAAGCTGTTCGACGATCCTTCCACCATACTGCTCTTTCCATGCCCATGCTCTCTCAAGGAACTTGTCACGGCCTAAGTCATCCTTAGTGATGCCTTCCTTACGCATCTGCTCAACGATCTTTGCCTCAGTAGCAATAGATGCATGGTCAGTACCCGGAACCCAGAGAGTCTCATAGCCTGCCATTCTCTTATATCTTGTGAGGGTATCCTGGAGTGTATTATCCAGAGCGTGGCCCATATGGAGCTGACCCGTAATGTTCGGCGGAGGCATAACGATAGAAAACTTCTTTCCTGTCTTGCCTGCCTTGGGCTTAAAGTAACCACTGCTCATCCACTTACCGTAAAGCCTGTTTTCTGCTTCATTCGGATCAAAAGCTTTACTGATAGAATCAATTCTTGCCATAATTAAATCTGATATCCTCTCTCTTACTTCTTAATCATAGAAAGAGCACCATAGAGAATGGAATCATCTCCTAATGCAGCTTTCTTGAATTCAACTGTTTCTCTGATCGAAGGCATGCAGTATCTGTCTACTTCAGACAAGATCTTCTCGATGAAGATGTCACCTACTGCTTCGATAACTCCGCCGCCATATACTACGATATCCGGGCTGAATGTATTAACGAGATTGCCGGAAGCGATCGCCAGATAATGACATGCGCGGTTCACGGCTTCACGTGCAACGGCATCGCCGTCTGCAAGAGCATTCTTAAGTGCCTTTGACTTGAAGACGCCATTCTCGACTGCTTCAGCCATGGAAGACTTTCTGCCTCTTGATACCTGCTGTCTGATATATGAAGACATTCCCTGTTTGCTTGAGAAAGCTTCAAGACAGCCTCTCTGTCCGCAATTGCACAAAGGGCCTTCGGGATCAAGGATCATGTGGCCATACTCTGCAGCCTTGAACTTATTGCCGGTGAAAAGCTCACCATTAAGAATAAGACCACCGCCCATTCCTGTTCCTACGAAAAGACCTACTACATTCTTGTAGCCCTTGGCAGCACCGAATTTATACTCACCCAGGACTCCGACATTTACATCGTTGCCGATATAGAAGGGGCAACCGAATTCGTCCTCAATGGGCTTTCTGATGTTGTAATTTCTCCAGGGAAGATTGGGCGAGAAAAGAACTACGCCTGTCTCCTGGTTGATAACGCCGGGCGCACCGGCAGCTATAGCGTGAATATCGCTCTTCTTAATACCGGAGGTGTTGATAAGCTCTTTAACGACGTTGATGATAACTTCTTCAACATTCTCTGAAGAATCTCCGCCGGCCTTGGTCTTCTTTTTAAGTCTGTAGACGATTTCTTTCTTGGAATTGAAGACAACACCAAGCACCTTGGTTCCGCCGATATCCAGACAAAGATTATATGATTCTGCCATTGCTTATTCCCTCCTCGTAATTAATGATTTTGTTTGTTCTTCTGTTCAGCTGACACCCAATGCAGTTCCTGTAGCGGATGATTCACCGAACCCTTTTTCCTGAGTTCCGTTCTTATAAATGAGAACAGGCTGTTTACCGTCAACGATGGTCTCTTTCTTGATAATGCACTCCTTAACATCCTTCTCGGAAGGAATGTTATACATGACATCTCTCATTGCACTTTCGATGATGGATCTCAGTCCTCTTGCACCGGTGTTCTGCTCAATTGCCCTGTCTGCAATAGCTCTGATAGCATCCTGCTCGAAAATAAGATCAACATCGTCCATCTTAAGCATCTTCTGATACTGCTTGATGATCGCATTCTTAGGTTCTGTAAGGACTTTAACAAGTGCATCTGCATCAAGCTTATCAAGTGCGACTGTAACAGGAAGACGTCCGATGAATTCAGGAATAAGACCGAACTTCATAAGATCGTCAGGCTTCACATCGTGGAAATAGAAGCCGCTGTTACGGTCTTTCTTGGACTGTACCTCAGCACCGAAGCCGTACTGCTTCTGCTCAACACGCTGTGCAATGATCTCATCAAGGCCGTCAAATGCACCGCCGACGATGAAGAGGATATTAGTTGTATCGATCTTGATGCACTCTTCATTAGGATGCTTTCTTCCGCCCTTGGGAGGAACATTAGCGATCGTGCTCTCAAGGATCTTAAGAAGTGCCTGCTGAACGCCTTCACCGCTTACGTCACGTGTAATAGAGACATTCTCAGACTTCTTGGTGATCTTATCGATCTCGTCGATATATACGATACCTGTCTGCGCACGCTCAATATCATAATCAGCTGCGATGATGAGCTTCAAGAGGATATTCTCAACGTCTTCACCGACATAACCTGCCTGTGTAAGGCTTGTGGCATCAGCTACTGCAAAAGGAACATTGAGGATCCTTGCAAGAGTCTGTGCAAGGAGAGTCTTACCGGAACCTGTAGGTCCGAGAAGGAGAATATTACTCTTGGAGATCTCCGTGTCATCAGCGGGAAGATCTGAATAAACTCTCTTATAGTGGTTGTAAACAGCAACAGAAAGAGCGATCTTAGCTTCATCCTGACCGATTACATACCAGTCGAGCTTCTCCTTGATCTCATGAGGAGTTACAAGCTTCTTAGGCTTGATGCTGCGCATCTTGCGCTTCTTGTTGACCTTCTCTTCCTCTGCAACGATTCCATAAGCCGTACGGATACAGTCGATGCAGATATAGCAGTTAACTCCCGAGAAAAGTCTGGGTACCTCATATTCGGATTTACCGCAGAAAGAACAACTCAAGACTTCTCTTGAATCACCGCCGTAATTGCCGTTCTTAGAATTAGCCATTAAAAATCTCCTAAAAAATCGATATTTTTAGTCATGATATTTTATCACTACCTAGCATTTTAACAAATAATAAATATATAAATATTTCAAAATAGTGATAATTTAGGCTCAAATAAGATAAATAAGCGTTAAATGGCCGCAGAATCAAGAATTACGGTAAAAGGACCGTCATTGATAAGGCTGACCTGCATATCAGCGCCAAAAACGCCAAGACCTAAGCTCTTCACCTGCGGTCTGATCTTTTCGGCGACATAATCGTAGAGTTCCTCTGCTCTCTGAGGAGGCATGCTGTCAGTAAAAGAAGGCCTGTTTCCGTGCTTGCAGTCCGCGTATAAAGTAAACTGTGATACGAGGAGCATCTCCCCTTCAATGTCAGACAGGCTTAAGTTGGTCTTTCCGTTTTCATCTTCAAATATGCGGAGCTTTAAGAGCTTGGCGATCATCTTATCAGCAACAGTCTCATCATCGTCCTTGCCTACTCCAAGAAGAACGAGCATACCGCGTCCTATAGACGCTTTTCTGACGCCTTCTATATCAACAGAAGCCTGCTTAACAACCTGAACACATAAACGCATAGATCAGAACTTCATCTTTCCGTCATAAGACTCAAGCATGTACCACTTGCCGCCTGTCTTATAGACAACATAATAAAAATCGGAGTTTGCAGTCTCTTCACCGTTCTTAAAGAATACGGTTATCTTCTGGAGCTGTATCTGCTCAATGTCCGAGTAGTTTAAGCCGGTCAGGAAGCTGATTCCCGAACGCATGCTTGCAGCATCAAAGCCGTTCTCAACGGTATACTCCCTGTAATCGTTAGATGCCGTACCTGTAACGGTAGCACTGATGCTCGTAAGCGATGTCTTGTACTCTTCAAATACATTCTTGCCTGACTTCTTCTCGATCCTGTCGATAAAACCGTCGAGATAGCATCTTACAAAGAGCTCTCTGTTATTTGAAAAGATCGATTCGAGGTAAGCCCTGGCAACATAACGTCCATCTGTATTAACCTGTTCCAACGTAACAGGCTCTTCCGGTTTGTCGATATCCTTGATCTTCTTCGAACATCCGGGAACACAAATAAATATAAGCACCAATGAGATGATCAGTGCAAAAGCTTTTCTCATATTATTCCTCCTGACCGGTCATCTTCTTAACGTAATCAAGGTATTCCTTCACCTTGCGTTCGTATCCGATATCCGTAGGTTCATAGTATTTCTTATCGATAGTCTTATCTGTCATATACTGCTGTCTGGTAACATGTCCCGGGAAATCGTGCGGATACTTGTAACCGACATGATATCCAAGGTCTTCCATGCCCTTGGCAGGCGCATTACGCAAATGCATCGGGACAACACCCGTATCGGATGTGTTAACGTCGTGAAGAGCCGCATCGATCGCAAGATAAGACGCATTAGACTTAGGTGAAGTAGCCACAGTTACGGCAGCTTCGGCCAAAGGTATCCTTGCTTCAGGCATACCGACTGCCCTGGCACATTCATAAGCGGCTACAGCTACAAGAAGAGCATTGGGATTAGCCATGCCGACATCTTCAGCAGCACAGATCATGATCCTCCTGGCTAGGAATTCAATATCTTCACCAGCAGCAAGCGCTCTGGCAAGATACAGGACAGCTGCATCAGGATCAGAGCCTCTCATGGACTTGATCATGGCACTGATATTGTCGTAATGGTATTCGCCATCCTTATCGAAAAGAACGGTCTTAGTCTGGATGCACTCCTTCATAACCTCGTCAGTAATGACAATAGAGCCGTCTGCCGAAGGCGGGGTGGTAATTACTGCAAGTTCAAGGCTGTTAAGGGATGATCTGGCATCACCGTTAGATGTCTCTGCGATCTTAAGAAGCGTTCCGTCCGAGATCTTGATATCCATCGAACCAAAGCCGCGTTCTTTGTCATTAAGCGCGTTCTTAAGTACCTTTACTATATCACCTGCCTCAAGAGGCTTTAACTGGCAAACTGTAGATCTTGATACGAGAGCTTTATTTACTTCAAAGAAAGGATTCTCAGTCGTCGCGCCGATCAATACGACCGTGCCGTCCTCTACATACGGCAAAAGCGCATCCTGCTGGAGCTTATTGAATCTGTGGATCTCATCAATAAAGAGAACCGTCTTACGACCTTCAGACAGCAGCGGATTAGCCGCATCTGAAACTATCTTCTTAATGTCGGACACGCCTGCAGTAACCGCATTCAGCTGTTCGAATCTGGAACTGGTCGTATTGGCTATAACACGGGCAAGAGCCGTTTTGCCGACTCCCGGAGGGCCGAACAAAATAATCGAGGACAGACGGTCTGCCTCGATCATTCGTCTGAGCATCTTACCTTTTCCGATAATATGCTCCTGCCCCGCATACTCATCAAGAGTCATGGGAGACATTCTGTAAGCAAGCGGTTTATTATCCATAAACTCCTACGCTTGGGGTATTAGCCCAAAGCTGATCAAACGATATCAGGATATACGGGATACTTATCTGTGAGAGCCTTAACTCTCTTGATAGATTCTTCCTTCTTGTTATCGTAATCGAAGATGCAGTCAGCAATGATGTTTGCAACTTCGATGAAGTCATCTTCCTTGAATCCTCTTGCTGTAGCAGCAGGTGTACCGATACGTACGCCGGATGTTACTGTCGGCTTCTCAGGATCGAAAGGAATAGTATTCTTATTTGCTGTGATGTTTACATCATCAAGACGCTCCTGGAGCATAGCACCTGTAACGCCTGTACCTCTCAAGTCAATGAGCATGAGGTGGTTATCTGTACCGCCTGAAACGAGGTTTACGCCTCTAGCAAGGAGTGCCTCGCTCATAGCCTTTGCATTCTTAACGATCTGCTCTGCATAGCTTCTAAATTCAGGTGAAAGAGCTTCCTTGAAAGCAACTGCCTTAGCAGCGATGATATGCATGAGAGGGCCGCCCTGCTGGCCGGGGAATACTGCAGAATTGATCTTCTTAGCGTATTCTTCCTTGCACATGATGATACCGCCACGGGGACCTCTAAGTGTCTTGTGTGTTGTTGTAGTTACAAAGTCTGCATACGGAACCGGATTCGGGTGAAGTCCTGCTGCAACGAGGCCTGCGATGTGAGCCATATCTACAAAGAGGTAAGCGCCAACTTCGTCTGCGATCTCTCTGAACTTCTTGAAGTCAATGATCCTGGGGTATGCGGAAGCACCTGCTACGATAACCTTAGGCTTGCACTCGAGTGCCTTTGCACGGATTGCATCATAATCGAGCATCTGTGTCTTCTCATCAACCTGATAGAACTCGGAATGATATGTTCTTCCGGATACGTTGATCTTCATACCGTGTGTAAGGTGACCACCGTGTGAAAGGTCAAGACCGAGAATAGTATCTCCGGGTTCAAGAATTGCAAAATATACGGCTGTATTAGCCTGAGCGCCTGAATGAGGCTGTACATTTACATGCTCTGCGCCGAAAAGCTGCTTAGCTCTGTCGATAGCGAGCTGCTCAACGATATCCACATACTCACATCCGCCGTAATAACGCTTTCCCGGGTAACCCTCTGCATACTTGTTTGTGAGAGGTGAACCTGCAGCTTCAAGAACTGCCTCGGAAACCATGTTCTCAGATGCGATAAGCTCGATCTTGCTTCTCTGACGTCCGATTTCCTGCATTATTGCAGAATAGACTTCAGAATCCTCAGCCTTAATGTGGTCGTACATATATAATCCTCCTTCAAGGGGTAGTAATCAACGCGTAATATTTTATTATAAGGGTCAAGTTCAATCAAGCCGAAAAAGGATATAAAGAAGTATATTTCGTGCATAGATTTTATCTATGTTTCAGCTTGGTTTTTCGGTAAAAAATCACCTGAGTTTCTTCAGATCTTGTATATCTCATCTGCAGAAGGTGCCGGCATAGGTCTGGTAATGCCATCAAGACCTATTGTCTTGGCGCCTTCAGAGGCTTCAGTGAATTCACCGATCACAGTAGCTCTTATGCCCTGCTCTTCCAAAGCCTTTATGACCTTATCAGGCTCAGGCGAAGCGATCATGAGCGCGCCTGAAGATATAAGCCTGAAAGGATCGAGCTTAAGAGCATCACAAATGGCCTTTGAGCAGTCAGTAAAAGGAACCAGGCGCTGATCGAGCGTAACACCTGTCTTCGAGAAATCTGCCATCTCAAAAGCAGCACCCTCTACTCCGCCCTCGGTTACATCGTGCATAAGATTAACGCAGGATCTCGGGAATCCTTCAAATGTAGATGAAGTATCCGATGAAGGCAAAGGACCCAGAATTGTGCCCTCCTTAACAACGGAGATCAGTTCGCCATAAGTCTTTGCCTCTTCAATATATTCATCCGGGATCTTCCCAGCGAGCTTATCGCTATGCTCATTGGCTGCAATAAAACTGCCTTCAATGGCGGCAGTCTTAGTAATGATCAACTTGTCACCGGGCTTTGCATGTCCCAAAGGAACAGGCGTACCCTTTTCGACGACACCGAATGCCGTCGATATGACCACAAATCTGTTCACACAGTCAGAAACTTCCGTATGACCGCCGACGATATCAACACCGAGTTTTCCTGCCTCACGGCTCGCCTGGTCGACAATAGATACGATCTCATCCTCTGTTGCCGAAGGCGGTGCAATTATAACGATAAGGATACCTGTAGGCTGTATGCCGCAGGCGGCAATATCGTTGCATGATACATGAATAGCTAGAGTACCGGATTCGCTTCCTCCGGCGGTGATAGGATCAGATGAAGTAACGAGAAGATTCTCACCGGTCTTGAGCCATGCACAGTCAGCACCGATTCCGGCACCGGATAATGTCTTGCTGGATAATTGGGGCAGCCTCGACAGGACAAGAGATTCAAGCTGCTCGTCTGTTAATTTTCCGATTCTCAAAACTGCCTTCCCTTCTCCTTTCCAGTATTAATCGAAAGGATTGATAACAATATCTTCTGTTCCCAATACGCCTGCTTCAACAAGCGATTCGATATCAAGGTCTTTTTCCGCCTCGATTATATCCTCAGGATGAGGATGTGTCTTGGGGTGCTTTGCGACAAATACTGTGCAGCAGTCTTCGTAAGGAAGGATCGAAGTCTCAAAAGCACCGATATCTCTTGAGATATCACATGTAGCCTGCTTGTCCATACCGATAAGAGGTCTTAAGATCGGCATCTTAACCACTTCATTGGTAGCGGCAATAGCTTCCATTGTCTGTGATGCGACCTGTCCTAAGCTCTCACCCGTGATTAGGCACTTGCAGTCATTCTTCTGCGCAAGACGCTCTGCGATCTGGAGCATAACACGGCGCATTGTAACTGTAAGCATATCTTGAGGCGAATGCTTGTAAAGGTCCAGCTGGATCTGGGTGAAATTAACGATATGAAGTGTCATACGGCCCGAATAGCCGGAAACGATCTTAGCAAGATCGATTACCTTCTGCTTGGCAAGATCACTCGTATAAGGATAAGAATGGAAATATACGGCATCGAGAGGCATTCCGCGGGAAGCCATCATGAAACCAGCGACCGGGCTGTCGATACCGCCTGATAAAAGGAGCATACCCTTTGCACATGTTCCGACAGGAAGACCTCTGTGGGCCATCATCTTACCTGAATAGATGTAATTGGATTCACGGATCTCGACATTAAGGATAAAGTCAGGATTCTTAACCTTTACGGTAAGTTCAGGATACTTCTGAAGGATCTGATAGCCGAGTTCTTCACAGATCTCAGGTGATGTCATCGGGAATGTCTTGTTGCCGCGCTTGCTCTCGACCTTAAATGTCTTAAGGTCAGGATTACGGGCAAGAAGTTCATCAACGCAGATGAATGCATTCTCCTTAACAGATTCAAAATCACCTTCGAACTTTCTGGCAAGGCTTACGGATACAATACCGAAAACCTGGCAGACAGCCTTCATTATGTCTTCTGCTGCAGCCATGCTCTGGAAGTTCGGGTTATCCTCCTCCTTGGGTTCGATCCAGATCCTGCTCTGGCTCTGATAGATCTTAAGATCACCGAACTTTTTAAGTCTGTACTTAAGATTCATCTTGAGCTGGATCTCAAAAGAACCTCTGTTAAGGCCTTTAAGAGTTATCTCACCCATTCTTGCCAAAAGGACATTAGCCATATCTGTCTCCTTATCTCACCAGAAATTGATCATAGATCTCATCAACATGTGTGATGAATTCTTTTGCTTCATCCATCGTATTATATCTGGAGAAGCTGAGTCTTACCGCATTTGCAGCCGTTTTCCTGTCAACGCCCATCTCAAGGAGCACGTAAGATACCTTCTTCTGCTTGGCTGAACATGCGGAAACGGTCGATACATAAATATCGTATATCTCGAGGCAATGAAGCATCGTCTCGGATTCAAAGCCTTGGAATGAGACATTGAGTACATAAGGAAGCGCATCATCAGGTGAAAGGATCTTTGCTCCCCTTTCAGATAATTCTTTCCTGAGATAACTGTTGATCTCGCAGGCCTTTTCGCGGGCCTCCTCAATGCCTTCTGAAACTTCCTTCAAAGCTGCAAGGAAAGCACCAGCAAGCACAGGGCTCTGTGTTCCTGAGCGCATACCGTCCTGCTGTCCGCCTCCGAGTATCAGCGGATCGACCTTTATGCCCTTTTTGATATAAAGGACACCATTGCCTTTAACAGAGTGGATCTTGTGTCCTGAGAAAGAACACATATCCGCACCGAGCTTTGAAAGATCTATCGGCATCTTTCCTAACGCCTGTACGCAGTCAAGATAGATAGCTGTTGAAGGAGAAACTGACCTGATGGTTCTCGAAATATCCTCAAACGGAAGGACAGCTCCTGTCTCGTTATTTACAAGTGTGAAGCATGCCAATGCCACATCACCTTTGTTAAGCTCTTCAACGAGACTTGCCTCGACAGGTTTTCCATCCATGCCGGCTTTGACATAACGGATCTCATAACCCTGCTTGGCAAGATATTCAAGACATTCCAAAGTAGCCTTGTGTTCAGTCTTTGTGGAGATAACGGCATTTCCCGCTCTCCTGTTACGGCTCATGTATCCCTTGATAGCAGTGTTGGCACTTTCTGTGGCACAGGACGTGAAAAAGATTTCTTCAGGCTTAGCGCCAAGAAGTCCTGCTGTCTCTCTTCTTATGCCTTCGTATGTTTCCATGGCCTTATTGCCAAGTTTATGCAGAGCTCCGGGATTCGCTGAAACCGGATCTTCCGTAAGCTCGATCATCTTTGCTCTTACCGCTTCTGATACAAAGGTGGTTGCACTGTTATCGAAATAGATCATGATATGCCTCTTTCAAAATGTCCTAAGTATTATATATTAGCGAGGCATTAACGCAACTGATATTTAATGGGCAGGATGAATAATTTTCGCGGAAAATCAGGCTTTATGGTCTTATCGCCGCATTGAGATTACGGATTTTCTTAAGCTCAGCTTTGTCCGAGTACATACGCTGATCTGAGATCTTTATGGATTCAGTAATGGTCTTTCCTTCTGTAACCATAGCGTAGCCGTAAGCACATACATATTCAGTCTTATTCATCTCACATCTTATATTCTCTATGGCTTTTCGTATCATGTCTTCTCCAGCACCTATATAAAAGATCATGAACTCATCGCCTCCGACACGGTAGACCGTGGAATTGCGGCCACTGTTCGCACGTATAGTTTCCGCGACGGTCTTTAACGCATTGTCACCTGCTTCATGTCCGAAAGTATCATTAAGATACTTAAGGTCATTCATATCGATGGATACAACACCTGTTATGTATTTCTCATCCACCTCAATATCCTGATAGTAACTCTGACGGTTAAGCAGGTTCGTCAGAGGATCGATCTTTGCCATATGGATATAGAGATATGTGAAATACAAAAGCGTTCCTGATGTAAATAATGCGCTGTAGTCCTTATCGATATCAAGAGCCATTATGATCAGAGCGCCTATAAGAGGTCCGAGCGTAATATAAGCAGCCACAACCTTGCTTACTCTTGAAGAATGCTTAAGGAAAACAAGATTATGGATCAGGAAAACGATTACATAGAATATGAAAAGATTATACGGAAGATAGCTCAAAAACCCGCCAGCATAGTGATTGGATTCATGATAATAGAAAACAATATGCGTCCACTGCGACGTATAGAATATGGGAACACAGACAGCTTCCGGTATCAAAAGAAGCGCGAACAGCTTCTTGTTGATATTAGTTGATGTAAGCACCATCATCACGATAATTATAGCCGGATATACCGAATATAATGTCGCAGTAAGGATCGGTCTTAAGACAGTATAGGAAGAAAATGTCTGAGTCCAGCGTTCTGCTATATAACAGACGAGTTCAATTAACATGAGTCCTATGGCGACAAGAGTCTTGCGCTTCATGCTGAAGGATATATGAGCGCTCACAAACAAGAGGATCACAAGCCCGCCAAGCTCATAGATCATAACAAAATTATCACTGATGAATTCGTTTATCGTCATACAGGAAATCTCATTTATTCAGGATTCATCAAAGAACTTAATATATTATATATTAGCCTGAGCAGATATACGAGCCTGAATTACAAAATAAGTTATCAGAGATTTGCTTCGGGTCCCTTGTATCTGGGTTTGCCTTCTGAACCTTTGCCGTATTCGATCGCATCCTTGGGGCACTGGTTGATACAAGCCATGCAGTGCGTACAGTTCTTTCCCCATGACGGCCTGTTATCAACGATCGTTATATTTGACAGCGGGCATATGCGAGCACATTTACCGCAGGCGATGCACTTATCAGTCGCTCTGAACTTCTTGGTCTTCATGAAATCTTTATAGTAAACATCTCTTACCCATCTGGTAACCGAATATTCAAAAGAGCCGATCTTCTTACTGTCCAGCGTATCCCCTGCCATAACAGTATCTGCTATCTTTTCTATCACAGGAAGCGCTTCATTTATGATCCTGCTGTTCTCGTCTTTCCCCTTTGTCGTGAATAATGCTATGTAATTCTGCGGCATTACTACCTGGGCCACTCCCATGAACTCCATGCCTTTCAGCGTGCAAAGATCCATGCTGACATTAGGGGATATCCCCATTGAAGAAGCACAGGTAACAACAAAATATGCTTTCACACCCTTAGGAAAAGTTGCGGATTCTATGAATTCAGTCATAGTTCTTGCCATGGCAGACATGTAAGAGGGACAACAGAACAGATATACTCCGGTATCTTTAAAGACCGGACTTTCATGGTCCTTCGTATACTTTGTGATATCAACAGCTTCCTGCCCTATTGCTCTTGCGATCCTTTCGGCAACGAACCGGCTGTTACCGGTACCTGAAAAATAAAAGACCATACATTTCTCCTTTTACTTAAGAGGCATTATCACGTTTTCCATGAACTTTCTGGCGCCGTCTTCCTTAAGAAGCATGTTTAATGTCTTGCTTGAAGGATTGCCATCAACGATCATCCGTTCCCTGAAAGCTTTGAGTTTGTCCTTATACTCAGGAATCACCGAAGAACTCCTTACCGATGCCAGATAGGATGTTACTGTATCAAGAGCCATCAATACCAATTCATCTTCCGTACCGGTCTTGATAAGAGAGTAAGGCATTCGTTCTTTTACATACCAGTTATCTTTTTCGTCATAGTCAGGAAGATGCTTATGCTTCTCGAAAACATCTTTAAGAAGCCTGTCGTTTAATCCATCCTGACCGCATCCGTAATACTCAGCAAATACGCAGCGTTTCTTCTTCATGCTCATGGCATCGATAAGAAGATAAGGAAGGTTTACAGATTCTGACGGCATAAATGACATCGTTATAAGTTCCATTCCCATCTTTGTCGTCGTATGCATCAGCATGATATGACCGAATCCAGCTACATCATACTGATCCACGGCAAAACGCATCAGCGGAAGTATTCTCGGGTATTTCATCCTGGAATACATGTCCTCTTTCTTAAGGACACCGCCGTTACTAAGTATTAGTTCGGATGCACTCTGCTTCAGATTGGCTATCATTTGCTGAAACTCTTTTTAATATATTCCTTAAAACTCATATCGCCTGCGACCGTATCGCCGACCATATCATGCGTAAGTGTCCATTTTGAGAATTTGATGATAGCTTCCTTGCCATTCTTCTTAAGCTTATTGATCCAGGCAAGCATATCGAATATTCCGGGAGATACCATCTTGATCACAGCGGGCTTGCCGGCTGCCTCAAAGCACATTTTCGCGATCTCTTCATAAGAATACTTCTCTTTACCACCGACAGAATACATCTTATTCTGATCCAGCATGTGTGAGACGATAAATGCCGCAAAGTCTTCAGTAGATACGATATTGGCATATACGGGTTCTTTTCCAAGAAGGGTTACCTTACCCTTCTCGATCATAGGCTTGAACACTTTTATGATGTCGTAGAAATATCCGGTCGGACGGTGGATAACATACGTAAGACCGCTCTTTTTCAGTTCTTCCTCGAAAAGATATTTCGCATTGACCATCGGAACATCAGGAGCCTCGTTGGCTTTAACGACAGAGATATAGACAAAGTTCTTTATTCCGGCTTTTTTCGCTTCATTCAAAAGATTGATATTGCCCTGATAATCAATATCGTAGTTACTTACAGTAGCTGAACCCTTGGTAAGACCTACTGTAGTGATCAGGACATCCGCACCGTCGCAAACGCCTTCAAGGGTCTTCGGATCAGTAACATCGATCTTATGAAAAACATATCCTGATGAGATACCGATATCTCTTTGGGCTATGTCCAAAGCTATTACTTCATTACCGGATCTGATGAGCTCCCTGAAAACATCAGATCCAAGATTACCGTAAGCTCCTGCAAGAACAACCTTCATAAGCTAAGCCTCCCGAGATTTATTTCATAGTAATCAGTTCATATTCACGTGTGCCTATTCCTATCTTCTCAGCATGTTCCAGCGTCTCATTCCAGGAGACATTCGGATTGCTGTTATGCCAGTGATCACCATGATCGTGGAAATGAGGATCTGCCATGTTATCACCGAGCTGGCTGTTGCGGATAGGTTCTGCTTTTTGACATAGATCGACACAAGCCTGATCAAGCGCGACCGGATCAAAAGATGCGAGCATTCCGATATCAGGAAGGATCGGTGCATCATTCTCTCCGTGGCAGTCACAGTTAGGAGATACATCAGTGATAAGGCTTATATGGAAATTCGGTCTGCCGCTGATTACTGCAGCCGTATATTCAGCCATTCTGCAGCCTAAAAGCTGTGGTGCATCCCAGTTATCGTTCTCTATGGCATCAAAAGCACAAGCTCCGATACAGCGTCCGCACCCTTTGCACTTATCAGGATCGATCCATGCTTTTTTATTCTCATAGCTTATCGCATCAGATCCGCACTCTTTGGAACATCTCCTGCATCCTCTGCACATATCAGCAATTACATGCGGATGGCCGCTCTGATGCTGCTGCATCTTTCCGGCACGGCTTCCGCAGCCCATACCGATATTCTTTATAGCTCCGCCGAAGCCTGCCTGCTCATGTCCTTTGAAATGAGTAAGAGAGATAAAGATATCAGCATCCATTACCGCTCTTCCGATGTAGGCTTCCTTGCAGTACTCTCCGTTCGGAACAGGAACGATAATGTCATCTGTACCGCGGAGACCATCAGCAATAAGGATCTGACAGCCTGTAGTTACAGTATTGAATCCGTTCATGTTCGCACAATCAAGGTGCTCTAATGCATGCTTTCTGCTTCCGGGATAAAGAGTATTGCAGTCAGTAAGGAAAGGAAGACCGCCATTTTCCTTGATGACATCCGCAACTGCCTTGGCATAGTTTGGTCTCAAATAAGCAAGGTTTCCAAGCTCTCCGAAATGCATCTTGATCGCTACGAACTTACCGTCAAAATCAATTGAACCGATTCCCGCCATCCTGATCAGCTTCTGAAGCTTCGCCGTAAGCGATACACCTAAGCCGGTTCTGAAATCGGTGAAATATACCTTTGACTTCTCCATCGAAAAACTCCTCCTGAAACTGTTAAACGGGACTCGAAAAGCACTAAATTATTGGTTTACAACGTCATATTCACATATAAAAGATTCTTATTCAAGACTTGTATTTTGGTAGGTATTGAATACACACCCGTTTAATGTACTTATTGTCAGAGCGATAATGTATAATATATTTGATGTTTTATCGGAATGGGAGGATTATTTATGAGTTATTCAGCAAACACAGAGCACACACCAATAATCTTTAATGACCATCATGGCGAGAGCCTTGCAGACGCTAACATCCGTATAGGCAACATCAACAGCGAGATCACAGAACTTCAGATCAAGATCCAGGCTATGTATCAGGTTATGCTCGATCAGGGGATCGATCCACAGGTGTTCGAAGACAAGATAGCGGAGATCATGAAGAACAGAACGCCTGCTTCTACGATACCCAAAGATTCCCAGCCTTGTCCGAGATGCGGAAGACAGGTTAAGAAATCAACCGTATCCCCGCTTCTTGGAAGATGTCTCTACTGCGGAAAAGATGTATCGTTCGCACCGACCTTCTTAAGTGGAAACACTCAGGAGAAACCGGCAGAGTAATCCATAATTATCACTTAAACAAAAATATCCCCCGTCTTTATAAGAACGGGGGATTTTTCATCTGGTGCAGATGGCGGGACTTGAACCCGCACGAGATTGCTCCCACTAGCACCTGAAGCTAGCGCGTCTGCCAATTCCACCACATCTGCGTGCGGGATAGATTTTATAACATGAGGCGGTATTTTTCAATAAGAACAAAAAGCCTTGTTAGGTTATAATCTCTTTATGAAAAAAGTAAATGTTTCCGTTACAGACCTGGCTTCATATATCTCACGCCGCGGTAATCTTTCCGGCGGCTCTTATGGTTCTGTATCAGGAATAGAAGGAACGAGACTTCACCAGAGAGTCTTTTCGGACCTGAAAAAAGCATACGGAGACATTGTAATTACTGAAGAACCTCTTTGTTTTGACTATATAGCAGATTCCGGTCTTACCTTATCCGTAAACGGCAGGTTTGATGCCATGATGTTAAAGCCGGGCAAAGCTCCCATGATCTTTGAGATCAAGTCATTTAACTCGACAAGGGAAAGCTTTGACGCGCTGGTAAGGCCTGAACATGTAACCCAGCTAAAGCTCTATGGTGCAATGTATCTTCTCACCAATTCAGATGTACTGGATGTCGCTATGACTCTGAGATATGTATCCATCACTACTCTGGATAGTTTTGAGAACACATACACCATGTCTTTTGAAGAAGCCGAGAAATTCTGGGAAGAGACATGCGCCGAGTATTGTGTCTTTGCAAAGACCCTTCTCGATTATCAGACAAGCCTTATAGATTCCACATCACAGATAAGATTTCCTTTCGAGACGATAAGGCCGGGCCAGAAAGAATTCATGAAAAAGGCCCTTCTTGCTCTTAATTCGGGAGAAGCCTTTTTCGTTGAAGCTCCTACGGGAATAGGAAAGACAGTATCTGTCCTCTACCCTGCGATCAAAGGTCTCGTAAAGAACAGATATGACCAGATCTTCTATCTGACAGCCAAAGAAGCCACCAGAGGAGTTGCCGAAGCGACACTTAATGCGATGAGAAGGTCAGGTCTCATTATCAGATCCATCACATTACGCTCCAAGGAAAAGATGTGTCCGTTCGGAACTGAATGTGATGCAAAGTTCTGCCCTCTTGCAAAGGACTATTACGGCAAGCTCCATGATGCGCTCAAAGAATCTTTGCTGTTAGACGAGATAACTCCGGAACAGATAACCGAGATCGCGTTAAGACATAACATCTGCCCGCATGAATTCATGATCGACACCATGGAATACTGCACTGTGGTAATTGGAGACTACAATCATATTTTCAGTCCGAGAGTTTCACTCGTGTCCAAGGAACCGGGGAACCAGCGTGTTGCCGTTCTAGTGGATGAGGCCCATAACATGATCGACAGAGGACGCGATATGTTCTCAGCGTCTTTCTCATTAAGTCTGATAGAAGAGATGATCAGCGCATTTAAAGGACGAGATACAAAGATCGAGACATATCTCCACCAACTGAGAAACTATTTCATCAATGCAGGGACCTGTTTCGACTCTTCTTCATCATGCTTTAAACTTCTTGAAGACGCAGACGAACGTAAAGTCCTCATGACAGAGAACTGGGAAGGCATGAGACAGCCGCCAAGACAGCTTTATGCCAAGCTCTGGTACACGATAAGAAACCTGTCTCCCCTCCTCGACAGCATGGAACAGGGACCCTGCAGAAGAACATCCATGAAGTTCTTCTTCGAGGCAAGATACTTTCTTACTGTCCTTGAGCATTATTTTGACAATGCATATATCACTACAGCTTCAAGAGAGAACGGCGACATTACGATAACACTTGACTGCCTTGACTGCGCATCCAAGCTTGATTACATAATCAAGGACAGGATGTCGGTCATATTCTTTTCGGCAACATTTACGCCTTACGAGTATTACCGCAATTGTCTGGTGGGACCTGATTGTGACTATTCGTCTTTCTTAAGACTGCCTTCGCCATTCCCGCCTGAGAACCTGGAGATCATGATCGACTCAGACATCTCGACAACATATAAGAACCGTTCATTAACGCAGGAAGATCTTGCAGTTAGGATCACGGACAGCTTAAACGGCCGCACGGGAAATCACATGATCTTCTTCCCTTCTTTTGAATACATGAACCAGATCATGCCAAAGATCGAAAGCGGACTTAAAAGGCTCTCCATAACGGACTATAAGATAATCTCCCAGAATCCTGAGATGACCAACACTGAGAAAGAAGAATTCCTTGGGAATTTCAATGAACCTTATAACGGTCTTTTGATCGGTGCTGCAGTACTTGGCGGACATTTCGGTGAAGGCATCGACTTAACAGGCGACAAACTGACCGGCGTTATAATCGTCGGTGTTGGTCTGCCCAAGATCACACCGGAACGTCAGATACTAAGCAACTACTATTCAGAAAAGTTCGGTGACGGATTCGCATTCGCATACAGATTCCCCGGATGGCAGAAAGTCCTTCAGGCAGTGGGCAGAGTTATCCGCACAGAAACTGATACAGGCTTTGCGCTCCTCATAGATGAAAGACTCGCAAAGCCTGAATATATCATGTTATTTCCTGATCACTGGAAGATCTGATATCAGATCCTGACCTCTGTCTTTGAAGGCTCATCGCCCAAAGTAATGACATCATCCGAACCATTTATCTTATAAGTTCCCTTGGTGCCGCTTACAGTTACAAAGCCCTCACTGTTTGTACGGATAATCTGATCTTTTGTCCACCACTCACCCTTAACCAGACTTAAGAGTCTGTCATAAGCAGGCTTGCATCTGTTGTCTTTTGTTATAAGGCCGCTCGGCGCATTAAGCCAGGCACCGTCTGCAAAATCCCATCCGGTTATCGCCTTGATATTAGGATCAGCAAATAAGATCCTGTACATCTCTTCCCACTGCTCAGCCTGTCTTGCTTCGCCTTCTTCAGTGGTAGGCCAATCAGTTACCTGCCAGTCATTGAGATCTTCAATATATTCAGGGATAAGAGTGCCTGATACCAATGTATTCTCAGTAAAATGAATCGGGAGTCCGAATCTTCCGAAACGCTTTAATACATCGTAAAGCTTTTCTTTGCCCCAATATCCCTGATGCTGATGTGACTGGATGCCGATAGCGGAGATCTCAACACCTGCATCGAGGCATTCTTCTATGAGCTGCTCGTATTTAGGTGTCGTATTAAAGTCGTTGATAAGGAAAGTACCGTTAGGGTTGGCAGCCTTAGCAGCAGCGAAAACTTCCTTTACAAGTCCTACTCTTCCATATCTGTTGCAAAGCCTTGTGACTGCATTATCGTATTTATCGAAAATGGGCATTATTACTACTTCATTGATTACATCCCAGATATCGATAACGCCCTTAAAAGCAGTTACATCCCTGTTGATCCTCTCGAGCTGCTTGTCCATTATGACTTCATCGGAATACTTCAAAAGCCAGTCAGCACATACCGTATGCCAGCAAAGCGGATGTCCTTTTATAGTAACGTTATTATCCCTTAGGATCTTTGCAGCATCCATCCTGCTGTCAAAGAGCGGATGTCCTTCTTCAGGCTCATATCTTCCCCAGTAAAAAGGAAGTGTTCCATAATCGAAAAGAGAAAGCCACTTGTTAAGTCTGTCAGGATCTACCCTCTTTCCTTCATATTCAAGGAAATCAAAAGCACCTGAACCGAAAAGGAACTGATGGGATTTCTGGTTCAATACTAATTCCTTGTCTGAAACAGGATTACCGTTCTTATCAACGACTCTGACAAGGCTCTCACCGATACGGTGAGCCGGTGTGGTCTTAATATTCATGGATCAATACCTTCCTTTATCCTCAAGTATTGATCTGATTATAGAGTATTTAAAATCTGGAGCGTGTCATATATCTTATCAAAATGTATTGAAAGATAGTCTGTTGTAAAATCTTTAAGCTCGATTTCAGTTTTCCTGTCTGCAGTAGCTGTGAAAAGCTTTTTCAGGTCACAGGAAGCGAAATAATTCAGAGCTCTTACTGAAGGTTCCTCAAGAAGCCTGTTAAATGCTTTGTTACCACCGGCACCTTCACCGCCTGAGATATTGAGCATGTATTTATTCCCTGTCTTGATCAACGGATCTTCAGTATCATACATCACCGTAAAGCCTGCAATAGTTAAGAGTCTCCAGTTAAAAGCCGAATAGATCAAAAGGTATTTTCCTTTGTTATTTGCGAGCATGTAATATGCATACACTGCAAGTTCATAGGCTTCTTTGGAGTTCTCGCTCTGAAGCGTGCAGTCCATAAGACAGGAGGATATGTGGGCAGCGACAGTCATCTGCTCCAGACTTTCCATTATCTTTGAATTGCTCTCGATGATCGACGCATCTTTAAGATAGTAATAGCCATGAGATACAGTTACGACAAAATCACAGAGCATATATGGCATGGAAACAAAGCCCAGTGAACTTCCGGGTTTTGCAACACCTTTTGCACATATGGTAATAAGTCCCCTGTCAGATGTAAGGACGGATAAGAGTCTGTCCTTCTCCTTATATTCAGCGGAACGGATAATAAGTCCCCTGCAGTTAAAAGGATCCATTATTCATCGATATCTTTGCCAAGTCCGGTGGAACCTAACATGGCATCATTATTCTGCCAGTCATTTCTGACCTTAACATAAAGATCAAGATAGACTTTGCAGTCAAGCATCTTCTCGATATTCCTTCTTGCAGCAGTTCCGATACGCTTGATCATCTGTCCGTCTTTACCGATGATGATCGCCTTATGTGAATCCCTGCTGCAGATGATATCCGCTTTGATAACAGCTATCGTACGGTCGTCACCTGATGTGACTTCGCCGTCATCGTTCTTCTCCTTGAACTCATTGATAATGACAGCAGTACCGTGAGGGATCTCCTGATCAGTATAGTGAAGCACCTGCTCGCGGATAAGCTCAGCTGCAATAACACGCTCAGTCTGGTCAGTCATATACTCACTGTCGAAAAGTCTGGGGCCCTCAGGAAGCATTTTCGTAATAACTGAAAGAAGAAGATCGACATTTCTACCTGTCTTAGCACTGATAGGAACGATATCTTCGAAGTCATAAAGCTCTGAATACTTCTGCGTAAGAGGCAGGAGCTTTTCCTGTCCTGCTTCATCATACTTGTTGATAGCAAGGATCACCTTCTTATTGCTCTCCTTAAGAAGAGTCATAAGCTTCTTCTCGACAGCACCCGGTTCAGGAAATCTTCCGTCAGCTATAAGTACTACACAGTCAGCACCTGTGGCCGCTTTATAAGATCTCTCGACCATAAATTCACCCATCTTGGAAGTCGGCTTGTGGATACCGGGCGTATCAGTAAAGATGATCTGTGTATCTTCAGTGTTATATATGGTCCTGATATTAGTTCTTGTCGTCTGAGGCTTATGGGATACGATGGCGATCTTCATGCCGGTAATGTAATTTAAAAGCGTCGACTTGCCAACATTAGGACGGCCTAAAAGAGCGACCGTACCGCAGTGCTTGCAAGGTGCTCCTGCAGGGATAAGTCCGTCAACATCATTTCCGTCTCTGTGATTATCCATCTCATAGATATCAGCGATCTCGTCATCAAAAGCAAGGCCCAGTTCCTTCATGAGTCTCTTCTGCTTGTCGATCATGATCTTCTCATCAGTGGGATCGATATGGTCGTAACCTAAAAGATGCAAAAGAGAATGAGCGATAAGGAACATTGCCTCACGCTCAAATGAATGGCCATAGCTTTCAGCCTGCTTCTCACATGCAAAGGGATTGATCAGGATATCACCGTAACAGAGGACCTGATTGCCTTCTTCATCTGTCTCAAAATCTCCGCTGTCAGGAATAATGCTAAAGCCTCCTTCAGACATTTCCAGCATAGGGAATGACAGACAGTCGGTCTCCTTGTCTATCTCACGGAGCTCATTATTGATCTGCCTGATCTCGTCAGGAGTTACATATGTAAGCGTGGCATAAGAATCCTTAAGCGTTCTTGTAACCTGGGGTGAAGTATAGTCACCGCTGACAATTGCTTCAGTGAGCTTGACGATATAATCATCAAGCTTCACGAGCTTATCTTCCGGAAATCCTTCTGCATTATTAACTACGTCGATTCTCATTCAGGGTATTTGATCCTTTCATGGAAGACACCTGCATATACCTGCTTGAATGCAATGATGATCTTCTCAATATCATCAAAAGACAGACCGGAATTGATAAGCTGGTCCTGATCGATCTTATCCTTGATCAGTACACGTATTAGCTGCTCTGCACCAGCCACATCAGATGTCTTCATCGATCTGACTGCTGCTTCACAAGTATCTGCCATCATTACGATCGCTGATTCTCTTGAAGACGGTATGTGTCCTCTGTATCTGAAGTTATTTACATCCGGCGGTTCAAGGCCCTTAGCCTTGGCATCCTCTACCGCCTTACGGTAGAAATACGAAGGATATGTCGTGCCGTGATGCTCATCGATGATCTTGATGATCGCGTTAGGAAGTCTTTCCTTTTTCGCGAGCTTAACACCATCTTCAGGATGCTTTGTGATTATTGCAACACTCTCCATGATAGTAAGTCTGTCATGAGGGTTCTCACCGCCATGCTGGTTCTCTGTAAAATACTCGGGATTCTCAAGCTTACCAATGTCGTGGTAATAAGCTGCAACCTTGCAAAGGAGTGAATCCGCGCCTATAGCTTCAGCAGCAGAGTCAGCAAGATTGGCTACCATCATTGAATGCTGGTGGGTACCGGAAGCCTCAAGGAAGAGTCTCTTTAACAGATGCTGTCCGGGCTGGCTGAGCGAGATGAGCTTTACAGGTGAAGCCGCATTGCACAGGAGCTCGAAAACCGGTGAAAGACCAATTGCCGCAACGAGAGAAGCAATACAGCTGACAAACGTGAAGATGAAAGAATTTAAGTATTCGTTTCTTGTGTTACCGATGAGGAAGTTGTATGCAAAGCTCGTTCCGATAGTTGCGATCGTCGGGAAGAAGATCAGATAAGCATTATTGATGATCTTATCCGTTCTGCCTGCGAAAATAGAACAAAGGATAATGCCGACGAGATTGATGAAGAACATCTCGGAATCGAATCCGTGCATAGGCCAGATAAACATAAGGTTAAGCACAGAAAGGATAATGCCGTTCTGGGTACCCAGATATGTGGCACAAACAGCAGCAAAGAATATCGTAATGCAAAGAAGATTGGACAGTGTTGAAAGATATACTGATACGCCAATCGTAATAAGGAAAGTAACGATAAGCAGATAGAATACCGGAGTCTCGACCTTTAACTTTTTACGTTCGATGTTAAGGTAAACAAGTGCAACCGCTGATAAAACAAGAACATAGATAACTACTCTCGCCAGGATAACGAAGTCAAATGACGAATCTCTGATGAGCTCAAGTTCGACAAGGTTGCTGTAAACATGAGCATCGATGATCGAACCTGATTCTACAAGCTTAGTTCCCTTCTCGACAATGACAGGCTCATTCAAAACGGCAATATAAGCATTATTGGCTGCATCAGCCGTTGCCTTCTCATCGTAGATAGTGTTTGGTTCAAGAAGAGCCTTAAGTACAGCACTCATTGAATTCGCGAACTTTGAATATGAAGGGCTCGATTCACGGAACGAATTGATCTGTTCATCGATCTTGGAAGAAAGCACAGCATCATTAACATCACCAAGCATTACCAGTTCTGCAATAGATGTTGTCTTCTCCCTGATATAAGTAAATGTGGCATTACTCATGCCAAGGAAATCATAGACATCAGATGCTTCGAGCTTGACGCCGAGGTTCTTCTCGACACTGGCGGAAAGCTGATAAGCAGCTGCAGATGGAGAAAGTGGAGCTTCTGTGGATCTTGATTCGGAATAGCTCTTTCTCTCTGTATTGGCGAGATCGAAGAACTCATCAACTTTATCCACACTGAGCTGTGACTGCTTGTCTGATCTTACGAAAATATCAGCAACAGTATCTCTGGCAATGATAGCTCTTCTTTCTGTCTCATAGGAATCGGCAAAGGATCTGGGCGCATAAATGTCCTGTCCTGCGATCGATCCGACCTCATAGTCGTATCTTACGGGAAGTGAACCGTAGAAGACGAGGAAAACGATCGTCAGCGCAGCAAGCGCTAATGAAACGATCTGATGTGACTTAGGTTTTAAAGCTTTGTTACTCATAGGTCACCTTGCTTAGCATTCTCATAAGCTCTTACAATTCTTGCAACAAGACTGTTTCTTACAATATCCGAATCATTGAGACTTACGATCTTGATACCTTCAACACCGTTAAGGACATTGATGGCATCCTTAAGTCCGTTCGGAACTCCTCTGGGCAGGTCGATCTGCGTGAAATCGCCGCAAACACATGCCCTGCAGTTAACACCTAATCTTGTCAGGAACATCTTCATCTGCTCAGGTGTGGTGTTCTGAGCCTCATCAAGTAGAACAAAACAGTCATCAAGGTTCCTTCCTCGCATAAAAGCGAGCGGAGACACCTCGATCACACCCTTATCGTAATAACGCTCGAACATATCCTGTCCGAGGAGAGCAGACAAAGCATCGTAGATAGGACGCATGTAAGGGTTTACTTTTTCCTCGATATCACCGGGAAGGAATCCAAGACGTTCACCTGCTTCAATTGCAGGTCTGGTAAGTATGATCCTCGATACTTCCCTTGCCTTCAGAGCCTTAACGGCCATAGCAACACCAAGGAATGTCTTGCCCGTACCGGCAGGACCGCAGCAGATAACGAGTTCTGACTGCTTAAGTGAATCAACATAAAGCCTCTGACCTAATGTCCTCGGCTTGATAGCTCTTCCGGAAGGTGTCATATAAAAAACTTCATCTGACGTCTTCAGGAAATCTTCAAGTCTGCCGTCCCTGGCAATATTCATCAAATACTGGATATCAGTCTCATCTATCTCAGAACCGGAAGAAAGCTTATCAAGAGCGATAAAAGCATCTTTGGCGGTCAACACATCCTTTGTGTCACCTTCAATAACATAGCCCTTGCCGTCATGCTCGACCGAGACACCGAAAAAAGCGGCAATCTTTGAGGCATAAACGCCGGCCGTCTGTGCTGAATTAATAAGCTGTTCTACTCTTTCTTCCAAATGCTTTGGCTCCTATAAAAGAATTATTATGCTAATTAAGGCTTCCGTCAACAATTAACCCTTAAAGCCTTTTAATACGGCTTTGTAGTAATCCGGGATATCGCATTCGAAGTGCATGGTCTCACCTGTCCTCGGATGAACGAATGTAATGGCCCTGCTGTGAAGTGCCTGTCCTGAAAGCCCATAGGTCTTACGCCTGGAAGCATAAACAGGATCCCCTACTACAGGATGTCCGATATAAGCCATGTGAACCCTGATCTGATGTGTTCTTCCTGTCTCAAGGATGAGTTTTATATCAGTTATCTCACCAAATCTTTCGATCACTTCAAAATGAGTGACTGCGGATTTACCGTCCTTATTAACCGCCATCTTGCGTCTGTCATTTGTCGAGCGTCCGATAGGCGCATCGATCATGCCCTTATCCTCTTTGACCTGACCGTATACCAGAGCTCTGTATTCTCTGACTATCTCATGTCTTGAGAGCATGTCTGCAAGCTTTAAGTGTGTAAAGTTATTCTTGCACGCGAGCATAAGGCCAGATGTATCCTTGTCTATTCTGTGCACGATTCCTGGTCTTACGACACCATTGATATCAGAAAGATCGTCCTTGCAGTGCGCAAGCAAGGCATTAACGAGGGTTCCCTCTTTATGACCACATGCGGGATGCACTACCATGCCCTGCGGCTTATTGATAACAAGCAGGTCTGAATCCTCATAGACAATATCAAGAGGAATGTCCTGTGCTTCATATGATTCGTCTTCCACCGGTGCCGGAATGTCTGCTTCAACCACATCTCCTATGGCAAGCTTTGTGCCTGCTTTGGTTATGATAATGCCATTGACCTTTACCTTACCGTCATCAATAAGGCGCTTATAAAACGATCTTGAATACGTGGAATCAAAAGCCTCAGTAATAAAGCTGTCTAATCTGATACCCTCTGCTTCACAAGTCTTTGATTCAAACGGCATTTTCTTTTTCCTTTTTCTTGAAGATGAGATTCCAGAAATCCTCGAAATACTTGGATTTGAAGATGATTATAAAGATCAGAAGGAATGTTCCCAATACTGCACAGATATCAGCAAAGTTAAAGATCGGGAATGTATAGCTTCCAAAATCAAATCTCAGGTAATCCACAACATATCTGAACATGAACCTGTCTACGAGATTGCCGATAGCTCCGGAAGATAAAAGACAGAAAGAAAGCGAGATCAGTCTCATTCCCTGCTTAGAGCTCAATAACATCAGGACGAAAATTCCTGTTCCCAGCACAAGGGAAATACCGGAAAGGAAGTAAATACCCCATGGCTTGTCAGCAAAAAGCGAGAAAGCGCTTCCTGTATTCTCACAGTAGTAAAGCGAGAAGAAATTCTTGATGACTACCACAGTACCAAGAGGCTTAACATTAGCTACGATAACGCGTTTTACGATCTGATCGACCGCCACAAGTACAGCAAAGAGAACTATATATAAAACCAAAACACCAGTATAAGATGTCTTCTTTTCAGTTAAACCGTCACTCATATTCACAGAACCGCTTAATAGCAGTACACCTTCCGTTTCTGTCAGTCTCAAAGATAATACCACACACAAAACCGGGGCCGTCAGCAGGTTCGTACTTTGCCGGCAGCTTATACGCAAGCCTTCTTATCGATGCATCTATGCTCATTCCCAATACAGATTCCTTGGCGCCGCTCATGCCGCAGTCAGTAATATAACCTGTTCCTGACGGAAGGATAGTCTCATCAGCTGTCTGGACATGAGTATGAGTTCCTGCAACTACGGACACTTTACCGTCAAGATAGTAACCCATTGCACACTTCTCTGAAGTCGCATCACAGTGGAAATCAAGAACAATGGTCGTACAGCCTTCGACTCTCTTAAGTCTTTCTATGATGCCGTCCGCGTAAGAAAACGGATTATCCGGAAGGACATTGGCATAGACCTGACCCAGAAGATTGAAAACACCAAGCTTCTCGCCATTCTTCTCAAAAGTGCAGTAATCATTGCCCGGCCATGAAGGGCTGAAATTAGCAGGTCTGGCAACATTGCTTACTTTTGATATCTGGCTTAAGAAATCACGGTTCGAAAACGTGTGATTACCCATAGTAAAAAGGTCTGCTCCTGAAGCTTCAAGCTCTCTTAGGATATTGATCGAAGCACCAAGTCCGTGAACACTGTTCTCAGCATTTACGATACAGCAGTCGATCTCATTGCTCTTCAGGAATCCGGGCATTACAGTCTTGAACGCACGGCGGCCGGCACCACCGACTATATCGCCTACGAAACAAACTCTCATAGTAATGCCCTCCTTTATTTAATTTAATAATTATAACAGAAAAAGCAAACAAAAAGGACCTATAGCCATAATGACTATAGGTCCTGGTTTGTTTTGATAGATGATACTAACGTGTTAAATAATATATGTAAAAGTCGATTAGATAATTATTTAGCAACGTCAGTTGCCCTAGTTTCTCTGATCACATTGACCTTGATCTGTCCGGGATAATCCAATTCATCCTCAATCTTCTTGCAGATATCACGAGCCTTAAGAGTCATCTCATCATCTGATACCTTATCAGGTGAAACGATAACACGAATCTCTCTGCCTGCCTGAATGGCGAAGCTCTTCTCTACACCCTCGAAGCTTGTTGCTATCTCTTCAAGCTTTTCGATCCTCTTGATGTATGTCTCGAGATTCTCTCTTCTTGCTCCAGGTCTTGCTGCGGAAATAGCGTCAGCTGCTGCTACCAATACAGCTTCTGCTGTCTGAGGCTCAACATCACCGTGATGCGCCTCAATGCAGTTAATGACTGCGGGGCTTTCATGATACTTCTTCGCGATTTCGACACCGAGCTGAATATGTGTACCCTCCTGCTCGAAGTCTACTGCCTTACCGATATCATGCAAAAGGCCGCCGCGCCTTGCAAGATTACTGTCAAGTCCGAGTTCGTCCGCCATCATTGCTGCGATCCAGGATACCTCGATGGAATGCTGCAGTACGTTCTGTCCGTACGATGTGCGGTAACGAAGGCGTCCTAAGAGTTTGATAACCTCAGGATGCAGATTCATAACACCCGTATCGAATGCTGCCTTCTCACCCTCATTCTTGATAGTCTGATTGAGTTCCTTCCTTGCCTTACCGGCCATCTCTTCGATTCTGGCCGGATGGATCCTTCCGTCTGCAACAAGTCTTTCAATCGTCATTCTAGCGATCTCTCTTCTGATAGGATCGAACGATGAAAGTACAATTGCTTCAGGAGTATCGTCGATAATAAGATCGACTCCCGTGATAGTCTCGATTGCCCTGATGTTACGTCCCTCACGACCGATGATTCTACCTTTCATTTCATCATTAGGGAGATTTACAACCGATACTGTGACTTCAGAAACATAGTCGGATGCATAACGCTGGATTGCGTTAACGATAATGTCTTTTGCGACCTTATCGGCATCTTGTTTAGCCTTTTCTTCCATCTGCTTGAGCATTAAGGCCATATCATGTGTATATTCACGCTTTGCTTCATCAAGCACCAGATTCCTGGCATCTGCGATCGTAAGTCCTGATACTCTCTCGAGTTCAGTCTTCTTACGCTGCTCGTAATCCTTGGCTCTGGCTTCGAGTTCGGCAACATTCTGCTGACGCTTCTCGATCTCTTCCTGCTTGCGCTCACAATTAGCTTCAATACGATTGATGTTTTCTTCTTTCTGCTCGAGCTTATTGCGCTCTTTTGCAAGTTCCTGCTTCTTCTCCCTAGCTTCACGCTCCAGTTCAGAACGGACGCGGGATACTTCTTCTTTCGCTTGCAAAAGCAAATCACGCTTGTTGTTCTCTGCTTCCTTCTGTGCATTTGCAAGAAGTACATTGCTATCTTCTTTAGATTTGGCAATGTCCTCCGCAAGTCTCTTTTGTGCACCGGAAATACCGGACTTAAAATAAACTGCTGTTATTGCTATACCCAGAATAAGACCAACAACACCCGCGATTATTACCCAAAATAACGGTAACTGTGGCACGTTGGTACTCACCTCCAAAATTTATTTAGTTGTCAAAGATCGTATAAAATGGCTCTGACAAGCCATTGAATATTGTAGAAATAAATGCCCTATCTGTCAATAATTTGTTAGAATTAAACAATGCGAATAGAATATTTTGTAGAAAATGAATATAACGGCTGCGAGATCCAGAAGATAATGAGGCGGAAATTCAACATGAGCACCACCTGGATCAAGCGCGTAAAGTTATACGGAACCGTTGATCTTAACGGTGTCCATGCCAGGGTCATAGACAGGGTCAGTACGGGAGACAGGCTGTATTTTGAGTATGAGGACAACTCCGGCAAGCTTACTCCCCCTTCAAATGTCGGGATACTTTTCGAAAATGAGCACTATGCCGTGGTAAACAAGCCAGCAGGTATGGTTACCCATCCATCTCACAATCACCTTGATGATTCCCTTCTTACATGCCTTTCCGGGAATACACTCCACCCTGTCATGCGTCTCGACAGAGAGACATCAGGGCTTTTGATCGTCGCCAAGGACGGTTATTCACATAACATGCTGTCTTCCTCTGATATAAAGAAAAGTTACAAAGCCCTCTGCTATGGAAGATTCGACCCGGCGGACGGCACTATGGATTTTCCGATTGCAAGACGCCCCAATTCAGTAATGATCAGAGACTGTGTTCCTGACGGGAAGCCTTCAATCACTCACTACAAAACTCTTGCTTACTATGAAAAAGCAGATATCTCATTAGTGGAGTTTGAACTTGAGACAGGAAGATGCCACCAGATAAGGACCCACTCCTGTCATGTGGGACATCCGCTCTTGGGAGATGGCCTCTACGGCCCGCTTTCTGACGACAATCCGAACGAAGCACTTAAAGATATGGCTTCTGTTTTCGATGAAAAGATAGGAAGAGTCGCTCTTCATGCATACAGGATCGAATATACCGATCCTTTTGACAACAAGATTAAGACATTCGAAGCTGAGCTCCCGCCAGATTTCATGTCAGTAATCGATGAACTAACTTAAAAGGGAACCGGATTTCCGGTTCCCTTTTTACTTTAGTTAGTTTTCTCCATCTTTCCATTTAATGCCGGCATCAGCAAGAGATGTACCGTACAGCTTTAAGCTGTTATCTATGCTTGAGAATATAACTACACGGTCATCCCATAACTTTTCGAGGAGCTCATCTTTTGTATAATAGGTACTGCCGTCTCTATCAAACAGATATTTAACGTCCTCTTCCATTACTTCTTTGCTATTACCATCAGGCTGGATCATCATCAGCGTTACCTTAGCATTTTTCTTAAAGGCTTCTTTAGATGACAGTATTTCATCAAGTTTTCCGGATTCAGGTTCGAAGACTACCCAATAACTAAACCTGTACATGGGTACAGATCCGTTTTTCTGTTCATCTTCTTTCACCTTAAGCGAAAATGCCATGCTTGAGAATAAGCCTTCGTCTCTCAATCTTTGAATAATGGCGCAGTCTTCAACATACTCCACGTTGTTTATTTTATCTTCATGCACATATACTATTTGCATGTAATCTTCTTTACTTGATGAAAACTCTACATAATCGCTTCCAGTGTCAAACATTGCAGAAGATTTCTGACCACGCACAGCATGCCAATCATCTTTGGGACGCCTCTTGTCAAATTTGGCGATAGTCTTATACATGTATTCGACCCATGTTTTTCCGCAATCAGTACAGAAGCCATCAACAAACTTACAGTCATTCTTTGGAACATATTCCGTGCTTGATGCCTGAGTCGGATCTACTGATCTGTACTTATCACCAAGATCAAGTCCCAGATCTTCAAGGCCAAGGCCAATCTCAGGAAAGGCTTTATCAGCACATGTAATAAGTCTTGAATAGTAGATGGCTATATCATTTTTGACCTTGTCTGAATCATAGTTAAGAGCCGTAGTATCAGAAGCCTCATACACACCGTCTTTCTTATCAATAAGATCATCAATGAATGATTCTATGTCACCAAAGCCGATCTGGTTAGACGTGCTTTTTCCTGTAAAGCATGCACCATCTGTATAATGTTTCAGATCAAAATCTATAGCAACAGTTGATGTCTTGATGTTAAAAGTAAGTTTGATACAGTCTCCATCATTCGAAGTATAAGAAAATACATTGGTCTCACCACCACCGACATTGATCAGATAAAACTGTGCTCCGCCCCTGATTCCATCAGCATAGATGTCGATCGCTCTGGCTCCGTTGGCATTGAAATACTCTTCAACTTTTGAGTAATTATCCATATTTACCGTTGGCTTAGACGGCTCAGTTGAAACAGCAGTTGACGCCTGGGTTTCAGATAAGCCTGTATCAGAAGTCTCCGCAGGCTTTTGGCATCCGCAAAGGACAGTTGAAGACAAAAAGGTTCCACAAAGGATCAGTGAGATGATTTTCTTCATTATTCTACCCCCGATATATCAGATCAAATCACCAAAACAAACATATGCATAAGATGCATATTAATAATCATAAAGCATTAAAGGCAAAATAACAAAATATTAGTTCAAATGAAGGAGCTGATGAGATCTTCTGCAAGTCTCAATGAAGAATCGGAATCGCTGCCGGAAAGAAGTCTTGATACTTCACGTGTTTTTGTGCTGCCGTCAAGAACAGTACAAACAGTCTCTGTATTACCGTCTGACACCTTTTTGGTAAGTACGAACCCTCTGTCAGATGCAGCAGCGATCTGTGCAGTATGCGTAACGCAAAGCACCTGATGCGAACCCGCAATGGCTTTTAATTTATTGGCTATAGCAAGAGATGCTTTTCCTGAAACACCCGTATCGATCTCATCGAAAATAAGAGTGGGAATAAGGTCAACCCTGCTTAAGACATTCTTTACAGCAAGCATTATCCTTGATGCCTCACCGCCGGAGATAATAGCTGACAATGGTCTTACTTCCTGGCCGGGATTGGCACTGAACCTGAAAGCGATATCATCAATGCCAGCCATGGAGAAAAACTTTGCTTTTTCTCTTCTTACAAAGCTGACTTCGAAAACAGCATCAGGCATCTCAAGGTCTGATAATTCTTTGGTGATCGCCTTTTCGAGTTTGGCAGCGTAATCCTTACGCACAGAAGAAAGCTTCTCAGCAAGGTCTAATAATTCCTTCTCCTTGACTGTACGCTGCTTCTTAAGTTCCTGAAGGATATCCTTATTCTTCTCGATAGAATCAAGTTCCGTTCTGGACTGTTCCGCGAATTTGTTAATGTCAGAGATCGTTGCACCATACTTGGCTTTAAGCTCATAGAGAAGTCCTATGCGCTGCTCAATGCGCTCTTTCATGCCCTCATCGTAATTCCTGTCAGAAAGGATTTTATCAACATCAGATGCAAGAGCATCAAGATCCAATGCCAGAGCCTGGGCACGTTCTGCAATATCCTTAAGACTCTCATCATTCTGGGAAGCCTTAAGAAGTTCCCTTCCCGCCTGATTTACAGCCTGTACGGGGCTTTGATATGAGCTTTCTGAAGACAGATAATTCTGAGCATTAGTAAGGCTCTCGAAAAGGACTTCATTCTGCGAGATCTTCTTCTTTGTCTCGTGGAGTTCCTCTTCTTCGCCATCCTTGAATCCTGCCGCTTCAATCTCACTTACGGCAAACTCAAGATAATCACGGCGCCGTTCAAGATAATCGGGTGTTGATGAGATCTCCTTTATGCGGAGAACCAGATCTTTGAATTCCTGAAGACTTTTTACATAGTCTTTGTGAAGCTTTATGCACTTATCTCCGGCGAAACGGTCTAATAGTTTTACATGAGTACCCTCGTCGAAAATTGCCTGCGTATCATGCTGTCCGTGAATATCAACAAGCTTCGATGAGATATCCTTCAGCACGGCATTGGTAACACCCGTTCCATTAACTCTGGCGACGGATTTACCGCTGTCATAGACAGTCCTGCTGATAATAAGCATGCCTTCGTCATCTTCTATGCCATTATCGGAAAGGATCTTCTTAAAGTCGTCATCATCAATACCTGAACAGTCAAAGACTGCTTCAGCGAAGGCCGAAGGACTTCCG
This sequence comes from uncultured Clostridia bacterium, assembly GCA_946403085.1. Taxonomy (GTDB): domain Bacteria; phylum Bacillota; class Clostridia; order Saccharofermentanales; family Saccharofermentanaceae; genus Saccharofermentans. Next base: position 138,558 of record CAMIYM010000006.1, read on the forward strand.
GTACGTATAAGGTTCCTGGACGCTTTGGCACCCATTATCAAACCTATCGCATCGACAATAAGACTCTTACCCGCACCGGTCTCACCGCTAATAACGTTAAGGCCTTTTCCGGGTTCGAATACTATATTGCTGATTACTGCGAAATCCCTTATCTCAAGTCTTACAAGCATCAGGTCAGCCTTTTTCCATCATATCTGAAATAGTGATCGCAAGAGCCTTTGCTTCATCGATACCGCTGCAGGCTGCAAAGATAGTATCGTCACCCGCAATGGTTCCGACACACTCTTCAAGATGCATGGAATCAAGCGCGGATGCAGCTGCATTAGCCATACCCGGAAGAGTCTTGATAACGATGATATTCATTGCCTGGTTAACTGAAATGATACTGTTGGAGAAAACAGCCAGAAGCCTTCCGGGAGCGGTATCACCGGTCCTGTCCAGCACGCAGTACTTTGTAGCCCTGTTAGGCAGAGTGATCTTGATAATTCCAAGCTCCTTGATATCTCTAGATATCGTTGCCTGGGTCGCTTCGAATCCCTCCTGATTGACCTTTGCCGTAAGGTCTTCCTGAGTAGAGATATCATTATCTCTGATGAGAGATAAGATCTTTTCCTGTCTTGAATTCTTAGCGGTTTTCATAGAAGTAACCTCTCTGTACTATCTTCTTTCTTACATTGCTGAAGAAGCTGTCCTTCTTCAGGCAAACAGTCTTAAGGACCTTGTCATATCTTTTGATAATAATTGAATCGTAGCTCTCAAGCTCCACAAAATCTCTTCCGTCAGGACAGATCAAAGGAGCGGATTCTATAGACTCCAGACTGATCTTGATCTCACTGTCTTCAGTAGCCACATATGTGTAACCATTCAAAGTATGGGAGCAGATGGGAGTTACGATGATATCCTTCATGTTGGGCATAAGAATCGGTCCGCCTGCTGAAAGGTTATATGCAGATGAACCCGTAGCCGTGGATACGACAAGTCCGTCACCCCTGAATCTCTCAATGATCTGGCCATCAATAGAGAGAACAAGTGTAGTGATATGGGGCTTAGCACCTCTTACGATGATAATGTCATTAAGGCAGACAGCAGAACCTTTAAGTGCACCGTCTTTGTTATAGACATCGCATGTAAGCTGCGTCCTGTCTATCGTATCGTAATCACCTTTTACAAGCTGCATCAGGTCTTTCTCAAGATCATCATGCATGATCTCATTAAGGAAACCGATAGAGCCGAGATTTACACCAACAAACTCAGTATCAAGGTCCCTGTATCTTGCGACCTTGGAAAGGAATGTTCCGTCGCCGCCTATAGAGATGACTGTCTTAATGTCGCTCTTGGAAAAATCAGCGAATAAAACACCCGGAACCGCTTTAAGCTTCGGACACTCTTCATCCATGCCGGTCTCGAAGACAGGTGTGGCACCAAGACCTGACAAGATCTCAGCAACTTTTACCGCTGTCTCATAGCCGGTATCTCTTGAACCATTGGAACAGATTCCGTAATTCATGAAGATGATCCTCCTGATCGAAGCTTTATATATTTAAACATTATAATGAATAAAAATACAGAATCAATTCAATTATAAGGACAAAGCGGATTTGATAGAAGAAGCTACAGTCTCACCGTCAAGACCGCAGTATTTGAGCTGTTCCTTCTGAGACATAGCCCTTACGATAGGATTCCTTACTCCGAAAACAGTAACATCGGATTCGAATCCCAGTATCTGCATCTCGCGCTCCAGAGCTTCACCGAAGCCACCGCTTATGATTCCCTCTTCAAGACTGAATACGAACTTGATCCCGACAAGCATATCCCAGATCTCTTTGGCCGGCATAGGCTTGATCATTGATACATTGATATGTTTACCGAGAATGCCCTGTTCCTTAAGTATCTCAAGAGCTTTATCTGCTTCTTCAGAGATCTTTCCTGTGGAAACGATGGCAAAATCATTGCCGTAATCATTTACGATATGAGGCAGGATACAATCATCAGGCTCAGTGTATAACGGGCCGCCGGCTTCAAAAGGAGATGATCCTCTCGGATATCTTACTGCAACAGGTCCTTTAACCTTATCGACCGCATAAGTAAGGCATCTTTTAAGATCCGTATAATCCCTTGGCGAGAACACGGTCATGTTGACCATGGAATTCAGATATGAGATATCGAGAAGCCCGTGATGTGTATGTCCGTCATTGCCGACAAAGCCCGATCTGTCTATCGCGAAAACAACATGATTGTTCATGAAGCAGCAGTCTGTGATCATCTCATCATAAGCTCTCTGAAGGAATGATGAATAGATGGCAACGACGGGTGTAAATCCTGATACCGCAAGACCGCCTGCCATGGTAACGCTGTGCTCTTCTGCAATTCCGCAGTCAAAGAATCTTCCGGGGAATTTCATCTGGTAATTCTCAAGTCCTGTACCAAGCGTCATAGCCGCTGATATCGCACAGATCTTGGGATTTTTTACTGCAAGTTCAGTAATTGTATTTGCAAAAACAGTTGTATAACTGTTCTTTCCGGACGAAACACCTGTATTAAGGTCAAAAGGTCCTACGCCGTGATAATCGGAAGGATTCGTCTCGGCAGGCTCATAGCCCTTACCTTTCTTTGTAATGACATGGATAAGTACAGGTCCCCTGATCTCCTTGGCACCGTCAAAAGCCTTGATCAGCGCATTCATGTCATGACCATCGATAGGACCGTAATAGTTAAGTCCGAGATCATCGAACATTGAAGGCTTCTTGCGGTACAAGAGGAACCTGAAGAAATCCTTTATGGCGAGTATGATCTTGATAAGACCGCGGCCGATAAAGCCGAGCTTACGGAGGAATGATTCCGTAGTCTGCTTAGCAGAGATGTATCCGCTTGAGATTCTGAGCTGTGATAAGTGCTTCGAAAGACCTCCGACATTCTTATCGATACTCATCTCATTATCATTAAGGATTATGATCATCCTGGTCTTGCTGTGACCGAGATCATTTATGGCTTCGTAAGCAAGTCCGCCTGTAAGAGCGCCGTCACCGATTATTGATACGACATTAAACTTCTTGCCCTCAAGATCCCTTGCCCTGGCAATGCCCATTGCAGCAGATATTGATGTGGAACTGTGTCCCGTATCAAAAGCATCATAAGGTGATTCGGTTATTCTCGGGAATCCTGAGATGCCATCCTTCTGTCTTAAGGTATTGAACCTGTCAAATCTGCCGGTAAGGAGCTTATATGAATATGCCTGGTGTCCTACATCAAAAACAAACTTATCCTGCTTATAGTCAAATACCGAAAGCAAAGCGACTGTAAGTTCGACACATCCAAGGTTACTTGCAAGGTGTCCGCCGTTGGCAGATACCGTATTAAGGATCTTATCCCTTAACTCGGAGCACAGTTCTTTACGCTCCTCAGGCGTCATAGCCTTAAGGGCTTCATGAGAAGTATCTTTTCCGAGAAACTTATAATCCATTATCTGTCCCTGTTAACCAAAAAATCAGTCAAAGTCCTGTAGTCTTCTGTATCAAAGCCCTTTCCGTCAAAACTGTCCAGAATGCTTCTGATACTTTTTGTCTCTTCATCAAGTCTTTCCTTAGCGCCGTCAAGACCGAGCAATGTTACGAAAGTAGCCTTCTCATCCCTTGCGTCTTTTCCTGTGCTCTTACCTAATATCTCACTATTGGATGTAACGTCAAGGATATCATCTTTGATCTGGAAAGCGAGACCTATATGTGAGGCAAGTTTTCTCAAAGCATTTGCCATCTCATCTGTCCTGCTCTCTTCTCTCGTCATCTGCTTTGAAAGATAGTAAGGAGTAACAACAGCTGCCTCGATAAAAGCACCTGTCTTCTTCTCCTGAAGTTCAGTAAGAAGATCTAAGGATATCTCTTTTTCCTCTGAAGCGATATCTATGCTCTGTCCGCCAAGCATACCTTTGATCCCTGCATTTTCAGCCAGAGCTGAAGCAGTATAAATGTAGCCGGGTTTCTTTTCGCATATGGAGAATAATCTTTCCATTGCCTTGTTGAGAAGAAGGTCTCCTGCAAGAACAGCAATTCCCTCACCATAAGCCTTATGACAGGTGGGCTTTCCTCTTCTAAGGTCATCATTATCAAGTGCCGGAAGATCGTCATGGATAAGAGAATATGTATGAAGCATCTCCAGTGTTGCTGCAAAATACTTAACATCCGCATCGATATCAGTTCCGGTTCCAAGCATCTCAGATGTGAGCTTCATCATAAGAGGCCTTAATCTTTTCCCGCCTGCGAAAAGACTGTAAAGGCCGGCCTTTACGGTTATATCTTCTGACTCTTTACTGTCAAAAACAGATTCAAGCTCAGGCAATATCCACTGCTCTGTTCTTTCCATCAGAGCATTTATATCCAAAGATCCCATCATCACACTCCGGTCTCACTGATATTAAGAGGATCTGTTGTACCGTTAGCTTTATTAACAGCTTCGATCCTTGCAGTTACTTCATTAAGCCTGTTCTCACAAATGCCGACAAGCTCGATGCCACGCTCATAAAGCTTCAAAGATTCATCAAGTGTGGCTTTGCCTTCAGAAAGCTTAGCTACAGTCTGGCGCAGTTCGGCCATACAAGCTTCGTATGTCATCTCATTTTCCTTGGACTTAGGCATCTTTAGCTCCTCCGTCTTTATTTGAAATCTCTTTTATCTCACTTAACAGTTTACCGTCAGACAGTACGATGCTTACATTGTCACCCTTACTTACTGACTTAACAGATTCGATAGCTTTGCCATTCTTATCGCAAACATAGGAATATCCCCTGTTAAGCACATTACCGGGATTAAGCGCATCGAGTCTGACTTTTAATTCATTTATCTCTGCAGTTCTCTGATCAACAAATCTGACAGACATAGCTTCAAGCTTAGTCTTCAGTTCACTTACCACGGCAAGCTGCTCTTTTGCATAGAATGCAGGAGAATGCAAAGCTTTATGGTTCTTATAGACATCTAAAGCCTTTCTTCTTGAATCAACAAACTGGTTGATGGCGATATCAAGGTTAAGAGCAAGATTATCTATCTCTTTCTTCTGATCATCATAAGATGCAATTACCATCTCGCCGGCCGCGGTAGGAGTTGCCGCTCTTACATCTGCAACATAATCAATGATCGTATAATCCGGTTCGTGACCGATAGCAGAGATTACCGGAATCTCACTTGCATAAACGGCTCTTGCGATACCTTCATCATTAAAGCAGAACAGTTCCTCGAATGAGCCTCCGCCTCTTGCCACAATGATGACATCAACATTTTTCTCATCATTGAAATACTTAATTCCGCTGATAACCTCAGGCGGACAAAGATCGCCCTGCACACTTGCAGGATAAAGAAGAATGTCGTGATGAGGATTTCTTTTCCTGATCGTATTTACGATATCTGAGATTACCTTGCCTGAAGATGAAGTAACAACACCGATCCTTCTCGGAAGTATCGGGATCGCCTTTTTATGTTCGCTGTCGAAAAGCCCTTCATCCTGAAGCTTTTTGAAAAGCTTGTTAAACTGCTCGTGAAGGTCGCCTGCACCTTTATCTTCAATGTTAGTGGCGATAAGCTGGAGCTTTCCTCCCGCCGTATAATAATCCAATCCGCCGGTAACCTTTACCTTCATACCGACTTCAGGCTCTATCTTGAGCATGGATCTGTTTCTCGAGAAAATGACACAGCTTAAAACAGACTGGTCATCTTTTAAAACAAAATATGCATGATCTCTTGCAGAGACCGTGTACTGGGATATCTCTCCAACCACAGTCAGCTCGGCAAGATAAGGATTGTCTTGGAGTGATTGCTTTATGTAGCCATTAAGATGGCTTACGCTATCAAAATCGAACATGAGTTCAAAGGCTCTTTACGAAGTTGCTCAATACGCCGTTGATATAAGAAGATGAGCTGGATGTACCATACTTCTTGGCAAGCTTGACCGCCTCATTAATAGATACGGATGTAGGAATCTCTTCAACAGTAAGGATCTCATATACAGCGATCTCCAGAATAATACGGTCAGTCTGAGGAAGACGCTCCAGCTTCCATCTCTTAAGGAAAGGAACAAACTTCTCATCAAGTTCATCCCTGCTGTTAATGACACCATAAACGATGTCAAGAAAATAAGGTTCGTCTTCAGCGATCTCAGGATATGTCTCCCTGAACATCTCTATCTGGTTGCTGATAGGGTCATTTCTGAAACCTATCTGGAATAAAAGCTCCATTGCACGCTCACGTGTCTCGATCCTACTCATCTGAACCTCCCCGGAGGCAAAATCCTGTCAAGGAATTTCTTGAACTTGCTCGTATCGGAAAAGAGGAACGAACCTACAAAGAAGCCTACCGCTGTCATTAGAATAATAAAAAGGGTCTTAAAGAACCCGAAAATACAAAGAAGCAGTCCGATCACAAAAAACAGGACAGCAAAAATAACACCCGCCTTGGTGTTTCTGAGTTTCTCGAAAAGTCTAGATAAAAATCTCTCCATCCTTATCTGCTCTCAACTCTTGTCTGAGCCTGCTCTACCTTAGCAACTCTGACGATGACCTGTTCGACTGCAATACCGGTATATCTCTCGATATCCTTCTTAACCTTCTCCTGGACTTTAGCCATGGATGCAGGAATTTCAACATTGGAATAGAGTTCGCATGATACTGTTACTTTCAAAGCCTGGTTCTTTCCGGGAGCAACATGGCATCTTGCGCTCTTGATACCGACCTGTGCAGACTTAGCTGCATTAAGTGCGATACTCTCAATAGCATCAGGTCCGATATCTACTGTTCCGATATCGTTCTTTCTTAATCTTGTACGGTTAAGTCTTCCTGATGTGATGATATTCGTAATAGATACGATAGATGTGATGAACAGGAGCATAAGGATGCCCAGATAAATATATCTGCTGACAGGTCCTCTTACGATAAGAGAGAGAGGCTTCAAGATAGCGGCAAAGATAGTGTCATCAACAAGCGCGTATAACAATACGACAGACATAACTGCTATGACAACGGAATAAATGAACATCAATGCTCGGATAAATGAATTCATGACACCTCCTCGACCCCGCAAACATAAACGTCGACGCTCTCTACCGTAAGTCCGGTAAAGTGCTCGACGTCCTTTTTAACCTTTTCCTGAATCATCCAGGCAATCTCGGGAATGATCATGCCGTATTTTACAACGGGATAAACGGTGATCGATACAGAGCCCGCTTCGGTATCTCCGAAAACTACTCTGACCCCTTTGCCCTCATGTACAACGCCCGCTTTCTCTTTAAGTGCAACTGCAAACGAAGGAACCAATGACAAAACACCGTCGATCTGAAGCGCTGCTTCAGACGCGTATTGAGCTACAAAGCCCTGTGTCATTGAACGATCGCCTTTTATGGATTCGATGTTAGTATTGTCTTCCATATCGGTTCCTTGAATGATCTAAACTTTAAAGGTGCGGATAAAAACTGCCGTAAAGCGGATATTATCCCGCTTACGGCAGCTGAATAAACTGAATTAGGCTCTTTCTAAGTATTCGCCTGTTCTTGTGTCAACCTTGATCTTCTCGCCCTGGTTAACGAAGAGAGGTACCTTAACAACAGCGCCTGTCTCAAGAGTAGCATACTTGGAAGCGTTGTTTGCTGTATCACCCTTTACACCGGGCTCGCACTCAGTGATCTCGAGAATAACTGTGATAGGAAGCTCAACCTGGAAGATATCTCCCTTGTAAGATACAACCTTGCAAACCATCTCTTCCTTGAGGAACTTGATGCCGTCGCCGATCTTATCCTGGTGAATAGGAGTCTGCTCATAAGTCTCCTGATCCATGAAGTAATAAAGATCACCATCAGAATAGATGTACTGCATATCCTGTCTTGTAAGCTGAGCCTGCTCAAACTTCTCGTTAGGGTTGAAGGATCTTTCAACTACGGATCCTGTCTTAACGTTCTTATACTTAGTTCTTACGAAAGCTGCTCCCTTACCGGGCTTAACGTGCTGGAACTCAACGACCTGATAAACCTGATCGTCCATCTCAAAACACAGACCGTTTCTGAAATCACCTGCGCTAATCATAAATAATTCTCCTTTTAAATAAATAAGCGTTTAACTGACTAATTTTACTTGAAAGACTATTTCTATGCAAGTATCCAAATATTATTTGTTGGTTTATCAGAATTTACCAAAAATCCTGACCAGTTTTTCGAATGGGCGCTTAAGCATTACATACCATATTTCAGGCTTGTGGAGCTTCTCCACCATGAATGTCCTGACACCTGCCCTGTTGCCGGCGATCACATCAGTAAAGACCTGATCTCCCACCATCAAAGACTCTTCAGGAGACGATTCCATAAGAGAAATTGCTTTGAAGATTCCGGATGTACCCGGCTTATTCGCGTATGTAACAACAGGTATTCCGAGCATCTCTGCTATTTTTGCAGATCTTCCGGACTTGGCATTAGACACCAAACAGCATCTTATTCCATGCTCTTCTATCATCTTTACGCACTTATAACTGTATTCTTCAGGTTCAGTCGCATGATCAGGTCCTAAAGTGTTATCAAAATCCAGAAGCGCTGTCTTTATGCCTTCAGAAGCAAACTTATCCCACGGCATCTGGACAAGATTCTCATATACTTTCTCCGGCTTCATCGCTTTAAAGATATTCAATGGCATTCCCCTGTTTTCTGTGCAGTATTACATACAGAATATAAGTTAACTTCAAAATAATTATAATCATATATTTATGCGCTTGTGATATTATATTTAGGCTATATGACAAGTCAAGGAGCATAAATGATATGAAAGTTACTAAATTCGGCGGATCATCTCTTGCCAACGCATTTCAGATTCAAAAGGTCTGCAACATTCTTCTTGCTGACGAAGACCGCAGGATCATGGTCGTTTCCGCACCCGGTAAGCGCACCAAAGATGATACTAAGGTAACAGACCTTCTCATCGCAGTTGCCAAGGCCAGGATCGCCGGTGAATCATACGATAAGGAAGTTCAGGCTGTTCTCGGACGCTACGAAGAGATCGCTGAAGAACTGAATGTTAAGGAAGTACTCCCTGACATCGAGGAAAGACTCCTTAATATCGTTAGATCCGATTTCACAGAAGATATCGCTTATCTTGATTCAGTTAAAGCCATGGGCGAAGACTGCTGTGCAAGACTTGTAGCTTTCTATCTTAATTCCACCAACCATCCTGCTAAATACTGCAATCCTGAGGAGTGCGGTCTTTTCTTAGAGCACGATGAAGCCGGAAAAGCTGTTATCCTTCCCGAATCATACGATAACCTTGCAAAGCTTAAGGATGAAAAGGATGTCATCCTTGTATTCCCCGGATTCTATGGCGTATCAAAGAGCGGCAAGATCATCACATTCTCAAGAGGCGGATCTGACATCACAGGCTCTATCCTTGCTGCTTCTGTTGATGCCGATGTTTATGAGAACTGGACAGACGTAGACAATGTATTCGCCGTCAACCCCAACCTCGTAAACAACCCTTTCCCTATTACAGAGATCACTTACGACGAAATGCGTGAGCTTTCTTATGCAGGATTTACGGTTCTTCATGAAGAAGCTATCTACCCTGTTTTCGCAAGAGGAATTCCTCTTAACATCAAGAATACAAACAACCCTTCAGCTAAGGGCACATGGATCGTATCAAAGCGTACTCATTATGATTCACTTGTTACAGGCATCGCCGGTGATAAGGGATTTGCTACAGTTACTGTAAGCAAGTACATGATGAACCGCCAGGTAGGCTTCCTTGCACAGCTCCTTAAGATCTTCTCTGATGAAGCTATTTCGATCGATCACATTCCTTCCGGAATCGATACAGTAACTATCGTTCTCCGCAAGAAGTACTTCACAGAGGAAAAAGAAGCCATCATCGTTGACAGGATCAGGAAGGAGCTTCAGGCAGAAGTTAAGGTAGACAGAGACCTTGCCATCGTAATGATCGTCGGTGAAGCTATGGCAAATTCCGTAGGTATCATGGCAAGAGCTGCTTCCGCACTCTCCAATGCCGGTATCAACTTAAGGATCGTTAACCAGGGTGCATCCGAGATCTCAATGATGTTCGGTGTTTCCGAGTCCTACTGCTCATACGCCGTAAAGGTTCTTTATAAGGAACTCTTCCGTTATTGATCCGCTGTTACATAAGATCTCTTAAGGGTTGTCTGTCATGGCAACCCTTTTTATTTCCTCCACGATAATATCAGTGCTTTTATAAAGTACGAAAAAGGGCTGCCCGAAAAGGACAGCCCATGATTATCATAAAATACTTAACGGATTACTCTTCGCCGGCACCGCCGCCGTTACCACCGTTGTTACCACCGTTGTTGCCACCGTTGTTACCGCCGTTATTGCCGCCGTTGTTGCCGCCGCCGTTTTCGCCGCCATTACCGCCGCCATTACCGCCATTGTTACCGCCGTTGTTGCCTCCGTTATTGCCGCCGCCGTTTTCGCCGCCATTACCGCCATTGTTTCCGCCGTTGTTGCCGCCGCCATTACCGCCATTGTTTCCACCGCCGTTTTCACCGCCGCCGTTTTCGCCGCCACCATTCTCTCCACCTTCACCATTAGGGTCAGAGGTTGTGGTAGCAGAAGTCTTCTTGGCACGTGTCGGGAAATACTCTTTCTTTACAGCTGTGGTATGAACAGTCTGCTCTGTTGTCTCTTCAGGATCAATAGTTGAAGCAGATGTTTCATCAGGGAAAAATGTTGTTGTTGGTTCGTCATTGGCCGTAGGATCATCAGACTGAAGCTGTGCGGTCATAACATAGCCTGTTACGTTATTTACTGTAATTACCTTTGAGAACTGGTCGCCGGAAGCTTCCTGAAATGTTACCTTATCGCCACGGTTAAGAGAGCCGATGATCGTTGAATCGATCGAGGGTTTGGAATATACAGGCACTCCGTCAGTAGCAGCATAAAGCACTGAACCGCTGGTAGTAGATGAAAGCACGGAAGATGACGACTCAGAAAGATTAATGAAATCCTTCATGTTAAAGACAAAGAATGTTACGCCGAATCCCAATATTATGCATACGATAAAAATGATTATAGGAATGATGATCGTCTTTGCTCTTTCCTTCTTCTCATTAACAATAGGTTCCTCTTCGTCATCATCTGCAAATCCGGCCATGGCTGAACCAGGAACATAGTTGATCGTGTCAGCAGAAGCATCTGATTCGCCAAATCCGGAATCCTTGTCGAAGTCTGTAAATGCATTGGCCTGAGTCTTGTCAGGATCATCAGTTCTTGCAAGGCTTGCATCTGATCTGAGATTGCTGTTGATGACAGCATCGCCGGGAAGAAGGAATGTTGATTCGACCTTCATGTCAATAAGTGTAAGGCCTGACTTGATTCCATAGCTTACAGCAGCATTGATGATCTCTTTTGACTTAACTTCTGTTGATAAAGGCTTCGCAATTATAGAATTGCGCATCTGTGAAGGAAGCTTTCTGGAAAGTCCTACACCCATAAGGATCAATTCATCATTATCCTGAAGCTTTAAGTGAACTTTCTTGTCCGCATTTACAGGACCTTCCTGAGGCATCTTTCCGAGATACTGGGTAAGATTCATGTTCTCAGGATGTGTAAGCTCTTCAGAAGGCTGGATGGCACCCATCTGAACATATCTGTGAGCTACAGTCTGCTCTTCTGTAAGGAGCATGATGCGGTTATTTCTGAAAAGGACAGCCTTTGTGATACCGATATGGATAACACGAAGGATATCTCCTTCGATTACGAACATGGACATTGATGTCTTAAACTGCTTGCCCTTATTAGCAGCAAAATTGCAGACTCTGACATTAAGTGTATTAATTACCTGGTTTGCAAAACCGTCAAAATCGAGGACTGCCTGATTGGCACAGCTGGCAACGATCTTTTCGAGTTCTGTATTAAGTTCAAGATTAAGGACAGCTGCAAGGTTGTCCGGACCAATAGTGGAAAAAATAGCGCAGATCTGAATAGGAGATGTAGATCTTGCTGTTCTCAGGAACTCATTCGGGAAATCTTCAACTTTACGGGAAAGTGTAAGAAAGAACACATTCTCCTGCGGTTCTCCCTGAATCAGATTAGTCTCAGCAATACAAGTTGCTACTGTCTTACTCATCTTATTTCACTCCAAATAATCTCATGTCTTTGCCTCTGCCGGGCAAAATCTATATTCATCCCCTGTATCCTTCAGGGATTCTATGTTGCTGTCATTTAGGCCCTGGCTTGAATAAGCGCCTAACGCATTATATCAACAGAACCTGAATTTGTCTTGGAAATGCCCAAAGACAATAAATTATATCATCAGTAAGGGAAAAGCAAAATTTATTATATTAAAAGAAAAATGTGGCAATAACGCTCCTTTTGTGAAAAAGTCATAAGAAAAGGGCCCGCGGTATATTCCGCGAGCCCTTAATAATCGCTTGATCTTAAGATCTATCAGATGCAGCCCTGAGCGATCATTGCATCGGAAACCTTAAGGAGACCTGCAATGTTAGCACCAACAACGTAGTTGTTCTCGCATCCGACTTCTGCAGCTGTCTTATCAACTGTGTGGAAGATGTTCTCCATGATGCCCTGGAGCTTAGCGTCAACTTCCTCGAATGTCCATGAAAGACGAGCGCTGTTCTGGCACATTTCAAGACCGGAAGTAGCAACACCACCGGCATTGGAAGCCTTACCAGGTGTGAAGAATACGTTGTTATCCTGGAAGTACTTAGTAGCGTCAAGTGTTGTAGGCATGTTAGCGCCCTCACCGACTACCTTTACGCCGTTAGCAACGAGTGTCTTAGCAGAATCGAGGTTAAGCTCGTTCTGTGTAGCGCAAGGAAGAGCGATGTCGCAAGGAATTGTCCAGATGCCCTTTGAACCATTCTCATCAGCTGTGTATTTAGCGGAAGGAACTCTGTCAGCATACTCGCTGATTCTGCCTCTCTTAACTTCCTTGATGTCCTTAACGATATCAAGCTTGATGCCCTCAGGATCATATACATAACCGTTAGAGTCAGAAAGTGCAACAACCTTAGCACCGAGCTGCTGAGCCTTCTCTGTAGCGTAGATAGCAACGTTACCTGAACCGGAGATAACAACTGTCTTGCCCTCGAAAGAAGTGTTCATCTTCTCACGGAGAAGAGCATTTACGAAGTAGCAAAGGCCATAACCTGTAGCTTCTGTTCTAGCGAGTGAACCGCCGAATGAGAGCTTCTTACCTGTAAGAACGCCTGAGAACTCATTAACGATCTTCTTGTACTGACCGAACATGAAGCCGATCTCTCTAGCGCCTGTTCCGATATCACCTGCAGGTACATCGCAGTCAGGTCCGATATGTCTGTAAAGCTCACGCATGAAGCTCTGGCAGAAAGCCATTACTTCGTTATCAGACTTGCCCTTAGGGTCGAAGTCAGAACCACCCTTAGCGCCGCCCATAGGGAGACCTGTGAGGGAGTTCTTGAAGATCTGCTCGAAGCCGAGGAACTTAAGGATGCTGAGGTTAACAGAGGGATGGAGTCTGATACCGCCCTTGTAAGGTCCGATAGCGCTGTTGAACTGAATTCTGTAACCACGGTTAACCTGAATTCTGCCGTTATCGTCGATCCAAGCAACTCTGAACATGATCTGACGCTCAGGTTCTACGATTCTCTCAAGAACCTGCTTGTCAATAAGCTCAGGGTGTACGGGAAGTGCCGGAGCAATAGAATTAAGGAACTCATATACAGCCTGGAAGAATTCAGGCTCGTTAGCATTCCTTGCCATAACCTTCTGCATGAGACCATTAAGATACTCATTCTCAATCTTGTAATCCATAAGATTTCCACCTTTCTTTTGCCCTGAACGATTTTGCAAGTTCATCAGGCTAAAAATTCATTTTGTAGACTGAAAGCTTAGGTAACTGAACCTAGTTTAAACCAATCGTTAAGTATAGTATTACAAGACTTTATCAATTTCAATAGGCAAATCAAAAATGAAAGTTCGAAGTTTCAAACTTTCATTTTCTTGATTTTTCGATACAAAGGGAAACAATTCCCGCCGGAAGATCAGTTCGTCTCCAGGGTATTTGCGATTATAGACGTCTCGATCGTCGTCTCAGCCGTAGTGTAATTAGTGGTTTCTGTAGATCTGTCAGCAAAAGGATCGTTCTCGACTACCTCGCTGAAAGAATCGATTCCGAAGATCTGAACGATCTCTCCAAGGTTGACCATACCGGTAAACCTGTCAACAGCAATGAAAAGGATAAGTATGAAGATCAGTATTAAAAGACCTCTTCTTATGATCATCATGCGTCTTTCGGCATTGAACTTCTCATCAACGCGCTTCTTGGTCGTATAACCGACACATACATATACACGGTTAATATCAGTCCTCTTAGGTCTGTTACGGTATTCTTTGATCTTACGCTTGATAAAAGAGAGCGCCCTCTTAGGAAGCCCAAGGATAAGTCTTACGGTTGCTCTCCAGGAGCATCCGAGGAAATCAAGAACGGCATTACTCTTGCCGCTTCCTGAAGATATGTTATCTGTATTTCTTTCATCCAGATTCGTAGCCATACTAATTACCTATGGGCGATTATAGCATTGTTTCCCAAAAGTAAGAAGTCAATTCATACGGCAGATTCTTGTGAATCGTCAACGCGTCTTTTTTTCTTTGAATCATAGTAAAGAGCTGTAAGAGAATTGATCGCGGCCGACTTAAGTCTGTAGAATGTTGCCCTGCTTATAAAGAAGAGCTCTGCAATATCTTTCGGATCAATACCTTTGTAATAATATAAATACATTAGTCTTGAATAAGGGAATCTGATCGAGAGCATCCTGTTAAGCAGGATCGTAGCCCTCCGTCTTTTCATGATCAGGCTGACATACTGTTCTTCCATATTCTCGATGAATTCATTGAAACCTTCCGAAAAGCTTAGCATGACATCATTCATATCACCCTGCCCTTTTGGTTCAAATACGGTATCTGTTACCTTGCAAGGAGAATAATAGCCTGCATAAAGATCCATAAGACTCAGCTTTTTATCTTCATGTGCTTTTAAAATCTCAGCAATGATAGTGTCTTCAGCAGGCGTACGGCCGGAAAGATCCTGCCTCAGGGTCTTAAGTCTTGTCTCGATAATTGCTCTTGCTTCCTCAAATGAAGCTGCATTCTCAATCGAACTGTCACGGTAGAAATCTGATTTCTTAGGGTTATTACTGTTTGCGCTACTCATAAACACTATCCTTTCTTAAATTTATCGTTGTGAACAATTGTTTGACACAGCAAATTTAAATGTTAATATAATAGAAAATATGTTTGGAGGTTTTCCTATGCAGTCAGGAGACAAAAAGACCATTGAACGTGTATACAGCTACATTTGCAACTATATTAACCAGAAGCAGATCTCTCCTTCTGTCCGTGATATCTGCGCAGGTGTAGGCCTCAAGTCAACTTCCTCCGTACATACTTATCTTAAGCAGCTCGACAGTCAGGGCAGGATCGAATACAGGCCCGGTCTCAGAAGAGCCATTGTCATCAAGCAGGGCTCCGACATTATCGAGCAGGATACTGACAATTCTGCCAGTGTCACAGAATTATCCGGTTACAGGAATGTACCTGTTATAGGTAAGATCACAGCAGGTATCCCTATTCTTGCACACGAAGACTATAGTGATTCTTTCCTTGTCAACAAATCCATAATCGGCGATTCAGAAGCATTTATGCTTAAAGTCCGCGGAAACAGTATGATCAATGCTCATATCCTTGATGGTGATCTCATTATCGTTCGCAAACAGAACACCTGTGAAGAAGGCGATATCATTGCTGCTTTAATTGATGATGAAGCTACCGTTAAGAGATTCGGAAAGAAGAATGGTATTCCCTATCTCTTCCCCGAGAATGACGATTATTCACCTATTCCATTCAACACGGAAGGCTGCAGGATCCTTGGCAAGGTAGTAGGTTTGCATCGATATTCAATTGATTAACTACCTCCTTCCTAAGAGCTCCTAATTAAGTGTAATTTAATTATCGGTTCTGAGATGAGATTTTCAAGTAAAATTTCACTTTTGAAGAAAAGTTGAGACTAGTCTTGAAATTTTCTTGATTAGATAAAATTCACTTGATATCAATCAAATAGTTAGCGGGACATTGATCTGTCCCGCTTTTTACTTGCACATTTCTAAAACTTTTCCTGCGTTTACGGCCGGATCATCAGGTTTTATCAGAGATACATCTTCGCCCATATTCCTGAACCAGGTTAGCTGTCTTTTCGCATAGTGCCTTGTTCCGATCCTGATACGGTCGGCTGCCTGTTCCAAGGTTTCCTTACCTTCAAGATAGTTAAGCATCTCTTTATAACCTATTGCCTGCCAGCAGGTCGAAGTGCGGTCAACATTTTTGCCAAGCAGCATCTTTGCTTCATCAACAAGTCCGTTATCTATCATGATACCGACTCTTTTATTGATACGGTCATATAAGATCTCCCTGTCCCAATCGATCATGAAGACCTTAAAAGGGTATTCCGGACCGGTGAGCTTGGATCTTCTGTTCTTTTCGCTGAATGTGATACCGAGTGCTTTTTGCACGGCAAGAGCTCTTATGACTCTTCTGGTATTATTCGGGTGAATGCCTTTGGCAGCTTCCGGATCTTCTTCCTCGAGCCTTTTATAAAGCAGTTCTATGCCATATTTACTGAACTCTTCTTCAAGTTCTTTTGTAGCTTCGATTTCAGCTTCCTCATCTCCTGTACCATAGTCGAGACCATATAGAAGCGATGAGATATATTGACCTGTTCCGCCACAGACCACGGGGAGCTTTCCTCTTTCAAGAATATCCCTGATAACCGGCAAAGCAGCACTTACATAATCGTATACTGAAAAATCCGTTCCGGGCTCGATTATATCTGTCAGATAATGAGGAACATCTCCGATCTCTTCCTTGGTATCCTTTGCCGTTCCGACATCAAGTCCTTTATAGATCTGCATTGAATCCGCACATACAAGTTCACCACCCGCAGTTCTGCAGATCTCTAACGCAAGCGCACTCTTTCCGCTTGCAGTGGGTCCGGCAATGACAGGTATAAATGAATACTTTTCGAATATCGGAAATGAACTGTTCATCAGACTATTCTCTTGAAATTCTTCTCGTAATCCTTCTTGGAGACCGTAAAGAATGTAGGTCTTCCATGCGCACAGTGATAAGGATCTTCAAGCTTAGAAAGGCTCTCTATAAGCTTCATCGCTTCCTGTTCAGTGATCTTATCACCTGCTCTTATTGCAGCCTTGCAAGCTGTTGTCTGTATAAGCTGATACCAGATATCGGATTTTGAAGGCACCTCACGCTTAAGGTCAGTAAGGATAGCTTCAAACACTTCAGACTGTTTTCCTGCTTTTCCGAGCGGAACCGTTCTTACAGCAACCTGTCTGTCACCAAGCATCTCAAGTTCAAAGCCATTGTCTTTAAAACGGTCCAGATTATCTTCAACGAAGCTGTAATCTTCCCATGAAAGAGTAAGTATCTGAGGAGTCAGGACCTGCTCAACTGCAGGAACTGCTCCGGGCTTCTTCTTAACCATGAACTCCTCATATAGAACACGTTCGTGAGCAGCATGCTGATCAACAATAAAGCAAACATCCTCATTCTGAAGGATGATATAAGTCGAAAAGATGATGCCAACAAAATCAGCTGAAGCAAGTCTGTCGATATCAGTAAGCGTCCTGTTCTCCTGCTTATCTTCAATTATCGCAGGTGCAGGTGATTCAAAAATCCCTTCTGCTTCTGTAGGGGCAGGCTCTGAAGAAGGGACAGGTTCATCAGCGTTTTCCTTAAGCGCATCAATATCAGGTTTGAAATCAGACAATATCTTCAAAAGCCTGTTTGCAGCTGCAGGATCGCCCTGCGGCTGGACCAGTTTATGGGATGCTGCAGGTGTTGAAGGCTTTTCCTGTGCCTTAGTATTCGTGGTGGAAAAATCGAATCTTAACTGGGTAGCGGAATCTGCTTCTTCGCTGACCTTCTCGGCGATTCCCGAAAAAGTCATTCCGGCTTCACCATTCTTGTTAAGAGCATCCTTGATACCGTGATATACGAGTCTGAAGATATCACTGTCGTTGCTGAACTTCACCTCGCTCTTCTGAGGATGGACATTAACATCAACAGTGCCCGGTTCACAATAGATCATGAGGAAACATATAGGGAACTTATTCTTCATTACTGCATTCTTATAAGCTTCATCAATAGCAGCAGATACAGTCTTGCTGTGGATAAGTCTGCCGTTTACATATACGACCTGAAGGCCTCTGTTGCCCCTTACAAATGAAGTAAGTCCTGTAAAACCTTCTATCCTTCCGCTCTCATATTTGAAACTGACTGGAACAAGCGCTTTGGCTGTCTCTTTACCGTATACGGCATATACGGCATCAAGAGCGTTTCCGTTGCCGGGAGTGGTAAATAAGGTTGCTCCATCCTTAATGAGCTTTATAGATATCTCAGGTGCTATTACAGCGAGCTTTTCGATAAGGCCTGTTATATACATACCTTCCGTTGAATCTTTCTTGAGGAACTTATATCTTGCCGGAAGGTTCTTAAAAAGGTTCCTTACTTCTATTGTTGTTCCTGTTGATTCCGGACTGTCATAAACGCCCTTAAGCGATCCGTCCTCATATACGACCTGTGTTCCCTGCTTCCCGCCCTTAAGACATGTTGTAAGTGTTACATCTGAACACGCTGCGATGGAAGCCAGCGCTTCACCTCTGAATCCCATCGTGGAAAGTGAATAGATATCCTCGATCTTATGAAGTTTTGAAGTTGCATGAATAAGGAAAGCTTTCTGGGCATCTTCCCTGTCCATGCCGCAACCGTCATCAGTAACACGGATCAGCGATATGCCGCCGCCTGCAAACTCCACGATGATCCTTGAAGCTCCGCTGTCTATCGCATTATCGATAAGCTCCTTAACAACGGATACGGGACGTTCTATGACCTCACCGGCCTTTATGGCATTGGCGGTCTTTGTATCTAAGATATTAATCCTGCCCAATGTCTTCCTCCGAACACTTCTGCTTCAATTCATAGAGTATATTCATGGCTTCGATAGGTGTAAGCCTTGTAGGATCAAGATCTCTTAATGTCTGACGGATCTTGTCTTCTTTTCTGTAGACGACATTGTCAGGGTTGAAGAACGATTCCTGACCGGGCATGACTTCTTTTGAAAGCTCCTCGTCATTGCCCAATGTCTCGCGGTTTCCTTTGACCTTGAACTTGCCGATCCTCTCAAGTTCAGAAAGGATCGAATTGGACCTTTTCAAGACATCTGAAGGAAGTCCTGCAAGTCTTGCAACTTCTATACCATAGCTGTCTGAAGTACCGCCATCGGAGATCTTGTGAAGAAATGTAACTGTATCTCCTTCCTCCTTGACCTCAACATGGTTATTGAACACGCCTCTGTTAAGGCGCTCTAACTGGTTCAGTTCATGGTAGTGTGTCGCGAAAATAGTCCTTGCATAAAGTATATTCGGATCGATGATGTATTCGATAACAGCCCACGCGATCGATAATCCGTCGTATGTGCTCGTGCCTCTTCCGACCTCATCTAAGAGCAGGAGGCTCTTACGTGTGGCGTTCTTAAGGATGTAGGATACTTCCCTCATCTCCACCATGAATGTTGACTGGCCTGTGGAGATATCGTCTGATGCACCGATCCTCGTAAAGATATGGTCAACAAGACCGATCTTCGCACTCTTGGCAGGGACAAAAGATCCTATCTGAGCCATCAGCACGATAAGTGCGGTCTGTCTCATGAATGTCGACTTACCTGCCATATTAGGACCTGTAAGGACCATAAGTCTCTTCTCATCGTCCATAGTTATATTGTTCGGAACGAATGTCTCGTGAGAAGATCTCATCATCTGCTCAACGACAGGATGTCTTCCCTCCTTAATATCAATGCTCTCGGAGTCATCGATAACAGGCTTTACATAGTTCTCGACTTCGGCAAGTTCTGCCAGGGATGTGATTACATCAGTCTGAGCTATTGCCCTTGCAGTATCGAAAAGCTTCTGAGATACAGAAGACACCTTCTCTCTTACCTCGGTAAACAATTCATATTCAAGTGCGATACGGCGCGAAGAAGCGCTTACGATCTTATCTTCAAGTTCCTTGATCTGAGGTGTGATATAACGCTCGTTATTAACAAGAGTCTGTTTTCTTACATACTCCTCAGGGACCTTGTCCGACTGGCTTCTCGGAATATCTATGAAGTAACCGAATACCTTGTTGTAACCGATCTTCAGAGTCTTGATACCGGTCCTCTCACGCTCGTTATTCTCAAGCTGGAGGATGTATTCTTTGGCATTCTTGGCAAGGTCATAGAGCTCATCGCATTCGGAATTATATCCGCGCTTAATGATGTCACCGTCTTTTACGGTTACCGGAGCATCTTCATTTATGGACTTTTCGAGCAGATCGGCAATATCAGTAAGCGGATCCATAGATACCTTGATCTCCTTGAACATGCCCTTGGAGAACTCTTCAAGGCCTTCTCTTACAAACGGGATCTTCCTTAAAGAATTGCGGAGTGACAGAAGATCTCTTGCATTGCATGTTCCAAGAGAGACTTTTCCTGCCAGTCGTTCGATATCGTAAAGGCCTGAAAGACCTTCCATTATCTGCTGGCGGGCCATGTATTTCTCTTTTGCTTCCTCAACGGCATCAAGTCTTCTGTTGATAGCCTTTACGGATATAAGCGGTTCTTCGACCCACTTTCTGAGAAGTCTTGCGCCCATTGAAGTCTTGGTCCTGTCTATTGCCCAGAGAAGAGAACCCTTTTTCTGCTTGGTCCTTATTGTAGATGTAAGTTCAAGTCCGGTACGAGTCGCGATATCGAGTTCCATCGTATCAGATATCTTGTAGCATCTGACGACATCAAGATAAGTGACTTTATCTGTCTGAGTCTCTTCCGCATAAAGGATAAGAGCTGCGCATGCACAGTACATCATCTCGGGATTTGTGAAAAGCTTCGCATCCTGGACTGCAGCGCCGCTGTTCTTAAAGATGCTCTCAGAGAAATCCCTGTCATTGCGGCGTGTAAGGGCTATATCAGTTCCGGTCCTTATAGCCTGCATCTCTGGAGTGGATTCAAAGTTGGAATTATAGATTATCTCAGAAGGAGCATACTTGCCGATAAGGTTGATCAGGTGCTCACCATTGTCAGTAAGTGTTAACTGTGTCGCCTCAAAGTCACCGGTGGAGATATCAGCACAGGCAACTCCGAACTGGCTGCCGACACAGTAAATGCTCATGAGGAAGTTATTCTTGCGTTCTTCAAGACCGCCAGATTCCGTGATGGTGCCGGGAGTAAGGATCTTTATAATGCCGCGCTTTACAAGGCCTGTAGCAACCGAAGGGTCTTCAAGCTGCTCACATATGGCGACTTTATATCCTGCCTGTACAAGCTTATTTGCATATGAGGAATAAGCATGAAAAGGGATTCCGCACATCGGTGCCCTGTAACCAGAGCCGCAGTCTCTTCTTGTAAGCGCAAGCTCTAAGATCCTTGCAGCCTTAACAGCGTCATCAAAGAACATCTCATAGAAGTCACCGAGTCTGTATAAAAGGAAAGAATCCTGACACTTCTCCTTCATCTCGGCATAATGCTGCATCATCGGGGAAAGCTCTTCGGGCTTAAGATCCGAAAGGCTCATAGGAAACTGTCCTGCAGCTTTTACGTTATTCTCGTCAAAACCGTTGTTATCAGTCACGCTCATTCCCCTTTCAAGCTGACGAGTACACCGTCAACAGAATAAGGTCTGGCACGATCGATCCTTACTTCACAAAGTCTGCCTTCAAGGTAATCAGGGCCGATATTAATTCCGAGTTCCTGCGGAATCGTGAAATTAACCAGATGATTGGTAATAGTCCTTCCGGAGAATGTCATGTCACCTGCTTTGCTTATGCCTTCGATAAGGACTTCCATCGTCTTTCCGACAAGTCTGCCATTGGATTCCTCCGAATAGCGGTTAGTGTATTCAGTAAGTCTTCCGAACCTTTCAGTTACAACATCAGAAGGTATCTGATCAGGGAAAGCTGCTGCTTTCGTGCCGGGTCTTGCAGAATACTGGAATGTAAATGCCGCATCAAATTTTGCCTTCTCAACAGCTTTTAATGTCTCCTCAAAGTCTTCCTCGGTCTCTCCCGGGAAGCCAACGATGATGTCAGTGGTCAAAGAACCGCCTTCAACCTTTGTTCTGAATTTATCTGCAATCTCAAGGAATCTGGATATTGTGTAAGGTCGGTTCATATCCTTAAGGACTTTATCGGAACCGGACTGCATAGCCAGATGAAGGTGTTTCTCGACATTAGGTCTTGTGGCCATTATGTCTATTACCTCATCAGAAAGATCCTTGGGGTGTGAAGACATAAATCTGACTCTGGAGAACTCCTTGAAATCAGAAGCAGCTCTTAATATGTCCGCGAATGTCTTTCCGTCCTCACCCTTATAGGAATTGACGTTCTGGCCGAGAAGCATTACTTCCTTATAGCCTTTTGAAGCAAGCTCTGATAACTCTCTTACGATCTCATCAAAGCTTCTGGACCTCTCCCTTCCTCTTGCATAAGGAACGATACAGTAAGAGCAGAAGTTGTTGCAGCCGTACATAATGGGCACGAGCGCTCTGAACTTTCTCTTTCTGTCGATTGGGAAAAAGCTGTCTTCAGCGATATAGTCATCGGCAGAGATATTAACCATCTGCTTTTTGTTACGGATCGAATCCCTCAAAAGCACAGGGAATCTGTGAAGCTGCTGGGGATCGAAAACAAGATCCACATACGGATATGACTTCTTTATCTTCTCGACATTCTCAGGGACCTTCATCATGCATCCGCAGATAGCGATAATGACGTCACGGTCATTCTTCTTAAGTGTCTTGAATACACCGAGATTTCCAAAAAGGTGTCTGTCGGCATTCTCTCTAATGGAGCACGTGTTGAACAAGATGACGTCTGCCGCATCAAGCTCTCCGCCTGAAGATGCCTCAAGTCCGAATGAAGCAAGCATTCCGGAAAGCTTCTCTGAATCGGATTCATTAAGCTGGCATCCGTATGTCAGCACATTATAAGTCAGCGTTCTGCCTTTACGGACACTAAGAGACGAGAAGTATTCCTTAAGCTCGTTTACCGCAGAATCAAATTCAAGTTTGTCGTTTTCTGTAGTCTTAATAATTGCCATTAATAGCCTCTTTCCATTTACCCGCTAATTATACAGTAAATCGCTTTTTATTTTTATTAAAAATTAGAATGTACGCCAAATATTTGATTTTGCTCTAAAAAGCTATAATATGTATTGGTCAAAATTATGCACGGAGATATTATGAAGACGATATCGAAAAAGATTTCTGCCTTTTTGGCATCAACTCTTATAGCATTTACTTCCCTGTTTGCTTTTTCCGGGGCAGTCAGTGCAGATGAAACTGTGCCTGATGATCCTTCGGACGGTATAGTAACCGCCTCCGAGCGTAAAACGGATCTCTTAAACGAAGTTCATGAGAATGCGCCCAAAGTCAGCGCAGCTTCCTATATCCTTTATGATGCCAACAGCGGAACCATACTCCTTGGCAAGGATTACGATGTAAAGAAAGAACCTGCATCAATGACAAAGGTCATGACGATCCTTCTCGCACTTGAGCGATTGGACGACAATGATGTCGTAACCGTAAACCACGAGATGGCAGTAGCTATAAAGGCCATCGCTTCCGACTATGTTAAGTTAGGTCTTCAGGAAGGCGAAGAGATCACCGTTAAAGACCTTGTATACGCTGCAGTTCTTAAATCCGCAAACGACGCCAGCCTTGTC
This sequence comes from uncultured Clostridia bacterium, assembly GCA_946403085.1. Taxonomy (GTDB): domain Bacteria; phylum Bacillota; class Clostridia; order Saccharofermentanales; family Saccharofermentanaceae; genus Saccharofermentans. Next base: position 162,364 of record CAMIYM010000006.1, read on the forward strand.
CTTGGTATGCATATGGGCGGAACAGAGCGTGAATTCTGCAACATCATGAACGAAAAGGCCGTAGAGCTTGGCTGTACCAACACTCACTTCTCTTCATCATTCGGTCTTTCCACTCCTGATAATGTCACTACGCCTTACGACATGGCGCTTATCCTTAACGAAGCCGTAACCAACACCAAGTATCCTGAGATCGCTAAGACACTCAACTACACGATCAAAGCTACAAATAAATACAGCAGCGACAGAGAACTCACCAATGCCAACAGATTCATAAGCACCACACAGTATGGTTACGAGTACTACTTAGGCGGTAAGACTGGCTTTACCGATACCGCGGGATATACGCTCTGCGCAGCAGCCAAGAAGAATAACAGGACTCTGGTCGGATGCATCTTCAACGCAGCAGATGCGGATATCAGATATGCTGACCTTATCAAGCTTTTCGAATACGGATATACAAGCTTTGCCACGGTCGAGATCACCGAGAATGAGTTCACGCCGCTTGTAGACGAGGCACGCACACAGATCAACCAGCTTCTTGCCGAGACGAACCTCTATCTGTCCAACCAGAGGATCGTACTCGATCACTATATTACGACCACTTCCACCAGAGCCCAGCTCGGAAGCACCAACAGGATCGATCTGTCTAACGCCGTTATCGATACGGCCGCGGAACACCAGACTATGGAGATCCCGCTATGTAAAGTCTATTCGGATAAGACTTACCTGGTCGGAACTTTGATAATCGAGATCGAGAAAAAAGCCGGAATCGTTGAAGTTAACCCTGAGAAGCTTACCAACCTTACCAATGTAAGAAGCCTTCTGGTTACGTTTGCCGTATTATCAGGTCTCATACTTCTGCTCGTTATAGTCCTTCTCATCTTCCGCGCTCGCATAATCAAGCGCAGACGAGAGGAAGCCACAAAACGGGCTAATATGCTTTAATTTTCCTCAGGAACGATACAATCGTTGCAAAGGCCGTAGAATACGGTCCTCTTAGGGTCGAGCAGGAATCCGTGTTCATTTGACACGTGCTCGAAAAACTCATTTATCTCATCGCATGACAGATGGATAAGCTTTCCGCACTTTTCGCACTTCATATGGTAACAGTTGCCATGTTTGCAGTGCTCTGTGCCGATGTATTCATAACAAGCGGGCGACTTCTCATCGATGATGTACTTATTAACAAGACCGTCAGTGGTCAAGCGGTCAAGGCGTCTGTAGATAGTAGCCTGTCCGATATTGATACCCTGTGCCCTGAAATGATCTGAGATCTCCTGGCTCGTAAAATGAGCACCCGGATTCTCTTTAAGATAATTCAGGATCTCGCATGACTGCTTGGTATTATATGAACCGCTCTTAGTTCTGGGCATCAGAAGCCTCCTTTGTGAATTTGAAAGCAATTATCATTTTATAATCAAATTCTTCAAAGTCAACAAAGGCAGTCAGAATACCTTATTCTTCTTCATCACGGGATAGGAAATTGATCAAAAGGCATGCCAGCATGAAAAGAATGCTGACTACCACAACATAATATCCGATTGATATGTCTACACCAGATATCTCGTAGTAGATCATGGGTGTTCCTACCTGTTCGAAAAGTTTTTCCGGATCCATAGCTGTTCTGGTTGACAGATTGATCAGCCCACTTGCCAGAGAAGCCGAATTGACAAGAGAAGCAATTATGTAACCGACCCTTAGCCTTAATACGCCGAAAACCGCAACGAGTACTGCCGAGATCAGAACAGGAACACCGAGCAAAGTCGGCATAAGTGACACAGGCTGACTGAACTCATCAGGGATAGACAGCACTACGCCATATCCATTAATGGTATATATAGGCAAAAAAGCTGCGATAACTGACATCACAGCAGCTATTACAAATAGTCTTTTCTTCAGTTTCACACTGAAGATATTCATTTGGGATTACCCTCACTGTCAAACAAGGGAATGGATTCCAGGAACTTGATATCTGTCCTCTTATTTGCATCACCTTCAGCCACTGCAGCGACCTTACCGGCAACAATGCCACCGGCGATATTAACTAACGCTTCCATAGCTTTAAGTGATCCGCCTGTGGAAATAACGTCATCAACTATCAGGATCCTCTTCCCCTTTATCAATGCAGCATCATCGCTTCCCAAGAACAGCTTCTGAAGTCCGTTTGTAGTAATCGATTCATCGACGACCGAGATAGGATCAGGCATATAATTCTTGATGCTCTTACGGGCAACAAAATGCTTTTTCATATGGCCCTGCCTTGCCATCTCATGTCCCAGAGGAATACCTTTGGCTTCAGCAGTAAGTATATAGTCGTAATCTTCAAGGGGAACCAGCTTTAACATCTCTCTGGCACAGCACTCAGTAAGCTCCGCATCGCCAAAACAGATGAAGGCTGCAATATAAGTGTCGTCAGTTACCCTGCAAAGCGGCAGTTCTCTTGTCAGACCGGCAATGTTTATCGTAATCGTCTTATTCACGGCATAAACCTCATCATCTGTTACGTATCGTACTGACTATTAGCACAATGAGTGATATCAAAGCTATGAGCGCTACGGGACCACAAGCAAAGATCTGAACATAAAGGATCAGAAATCCGTATCCCATTTCTCCCTTGGGGATCAAAGGATACATAAAACCCATATTTGCCACAGGTTCGAAAAGGAATAACATCATCAGGATGAACATAACCGAGCTCATTAGCGTAATGGCTCTTCTGCCCATGGAGGATATTCCTTTTTGTTTATTGATCATACTGGCCGTGAACACCGTGATCACAAAGGGGATTCCTGCACATAGATCAACTATTACCGTCAACAGCTGAAGCTGACGGAATTCAGTGACATCAGTATTCATTAAAGAAGCCGCTTCATGCATGTCATAAGCATACTGGTAGATCTTCAAAGAAGCTACAAACAATAAAAACGCAAAAGCAAAACCCAAGACTGCTATAACTACTGAACTTACAAAATTTCCTATTGCCCTGTGTCTCATATTTAACTTTAATCTCCCAACGCTACAAGCTCAGCTTTTTTATCAGATATCTCTTTCAAAAAAGGCGCATAATCCATTTCGGTCCTTGCCCTTAAAAGCTCTGTAATGTCAAAGACCGGTTTATAGATAGGCGTAAGAGCCAGATTTCCCAGAACACCTTTTAGAGAATGGGCAGCTTCAAATGCACTGTCAAAGTCTTTTGCAGCTATGGAGTCTTCAAGTTTTTTGAAATTCGGATCCTCCAAAGCTTTTCCGATGAGTTTTAAGTAAAACGCCTGGTTATTCATGCAGCGCGTAAGGCCGTCATCAACATCGGCACCATACGCTTTTAAGGCTTCTATCGTAAGCATATCAATTCTCCTTTCGAACCATCAGGATCCCTTCTTCTCAAGAAGGAATCTGTCAAAGTCACTTGCAGGTACAGGCTTGGAAAAATAATACCCCTGAATTATGGCACATCCAAGCTTCTTTAACGCAAGATACTGCTCTTCTGTCTCCACACCTTCAGCAATTACCGGGACTCCCAGATAATCTGCGATATCGATGACAATACTGATCATTCGTGTATCATTCTGCTTTTCGAAAGCTGTTCTGATGAACATCATATCAAGCTTCAAGGCATCGAGAGGAAGCTCTGAGATCATATTAAGGGATGAGTATCCTGAACCAAAGTCATCCATCTCGATGAAGAACCCGTGTTCCCTCAGCATCTTTACCCTGTTAACGATAGAATCCGAATCGCTGACATATGCAGATTCCGTGATCTCAAGATACAGGTCGCCTGTACTGATCCCGTTATCAGATACGATCTGTTCCATTGTATCCACGAGTTCCGGATCATACATTTCGGCACGTGACAGATTGACTGATACCGGAACTGATATTCCAAGCCTCTCCTTCCAGTCAGCGATCTTCTCTGCTGCCCTTCGCCATACATACTCATCAAGTTTTGCTATAAGGCCGTTCTCTTCGAAAAGCGGAACAAACTTACCGGGCGATATCATGCCGAGTGTCGGATGAGACCATCTGACGAGCGCCTCAGCACTGGATAAGACAGGCTTATCACCGCGGATATCGAACTTCGGCTGAAAATATACCATAAACTGTTTCTCAGCAAGCGCTTTGGGGAACTCATCCACCAGCTGTTCCGCAAAGAGTTCAGCATCGATCAAGGCCTCATCGAAATTGCTTACAGATACAGAGTATTTGTTGCGGATCTTGTCTGCAGCGATCTTTGCTCTGTCGAACCTGAGATGGATATCCAGCTTTTTGTCGCAGGAGGAATATACTCCGGCACGGATCTTGACCGCTGTATGAAGATCTTCACCTATCTCGGATATCTGATCAACTATGCTTGAATAATCTTCCCTGTGCGCGCAATAAACGAGGAAAGTATCTGCTGATTTGCGGCAGATAAAGCTGCCAGTATCAGAGAATACCTCTTCCAGACGCCCGGCTATCCTCTTAAGGATCTCATCGCCTTTTTCCATTCCGAAACGCTCATTTAAGACATGGAAATGATTGACGTCAAAGCAGATGGCATCTCTGTCAGCATTGGGATAGTATTTGTCGAACTGGTTAACATAGCGGTAGAAATACTCGATCGTATAAAGACCTGTAAGTTCGTCTCTTTCAGTAGCGCTTATGATCTGACGGTCTTCAGCAAGTTCGATGGAACGCGAGATACGCGCTTTGATAACATCGGGCTGTGGATAAGGCTTAGGTATGAAATCATAAGCACCTTTCTTAAGGCTCGTAACCTCAGAATCCTGATCCGACGTAAGAACAATGACCGGTATACTTTTGAGATCAGGCTCTTCGCTTAAAAGTGCCAGAAGATCAAGTCCGCTCATCTTAGGCATCATCAGATCCAAAAGGATCAGTGATAATGTATTGCGGTTCTGCTTGATCATCTCATAAGCCATCTCACCGTCTTCGGCCTTAAGAACGTCATATTCTTCGGAAAGAATATTCTCGAGCATCTCGCGGTTGATATATTCGTCATCCGCAACAAGAATATTTCTTTTACCGCCTGCAAAAGCATCAGAATAATTATTCATCATTCGGCTCCTTTCTCATCTTCAGAAACACGGGGTCCGATTAGACTTCCCAGCGTCTCGAAAAGAACATCCTGCTGTATAGGTTTTGTAAGATGTGCATTAAGTCCTGCCTGCAGTGACCTCTGGACATCCTCGTCAAATGCATTGGCTGTAAGCGCGATTATCGGTATCTTCGCCGCGTCAGGCCTCTTCATAGCCCTTATCTTTCTGGTCGCTTCAAGGCCGTCCATCTCAGGCATGCGCATATCCATTAAGATCGCGGAATAGTAGCCCTCGGGATGCGATGCGAAAAGGTCTACTGCAATCTTTCCGTTCTGTGCGACGTCAGATAAGATCTCCCTGCTCTCCAGGATCATCTGAAGGATGTCTGCATTGACCTCCACATCCTCTGCTACAAGCACTCTGATACCTGTAAGATCAACAGGCTCTCCCGCACCGTTTTCTATCATCTTTTTCCTTGATGTACTGATGAACTCTTCAATGACATTTGTCGCAAACAGCGGCTTGGCGATAAAACTGTCAACACCGGAATTAAGAGCTTCATCAAGAATGTCATCCCATTTGTATGCCGTAAGTATTACGATAGCGGATTCGTTCCCAACGATCTCACGGATCTTCCGCGTTGTCTCGATACCGTCCATTCCTGGCATCTGCCAGTCAACAAGTATCAGATTATATGGTTCATGACGGACATGGCGGAGATTGACCATCTGAATTCCTTCTTCTCCGCTGTTAGCGATCTCGGATGAAATGCCTGCGCCCTCGAGAACGAGTTTTGCATGTTCAGATGCAACCGGATCATCATCGATTATCAGCACTGAGAGATCACCCGGATGGATATTCAGTTCCTTCTCAATGCTGTGAACACGGTCTGAATCATTAAGTGTGACAGTAACAGTAAATGTCGTGCCCTCGTTCTTTTTGCTCTCGACTTCGATCGTTCCGTTCATCATATCAACGATATTCTTGGTTATGGCAAGTCCCAATCCTGATGAACCGTATTTGTTCGAATATGAGACATCCTCCTGGGCAAAAGTATCGAAAAGATGCGGCAGGAAATCTTCACTGATACCGATTCCTGTATCTGAAATAACAAACTGCAGTGTCGATTTGTTATCAAACTGCGCTGTTCTCTGGATCTGGAAAGAGATACATCCTCCAGCAGGAGTGAACTTAACCGCATTTCCAAGTATATTGATCAATACCTGGCGCAGTTTCATACTGTCGCCAATGTAGTAATCGTCTATATTTCCCTTGATATTGCACTTGTAGTCCTGTCCCTTTTCGAGGCACTGGCCGCTGAACATCGTATTGATCGATTCAAGCATCCTGGAGAATGAGAACTCCTCATTCTTAAGTATCATGCGGCCGGATTCTATCCTCGACATGTCAAGGATGTCATTTATAAGGCTCAGGAGATGCTCTGCGGATGTCCCTATCTTCCTCAGATATTCTTTTGTCTTTTCCGGAGTTTCAGGATCATTCAAGGCGATATTATCAAGGCCTATTATGGCATTCATCGGCGTTCTGATCTCATGGCTCATGTTCGACAGGAATGCAGTCTTGGCTTTATTTGCCTGCTCAGATGATGCAAGTGCATCTCCAAGGGCCTGCTGCTGTGCCATATTCTTGCGCATCTCGGCATCGATTACCGTGAGACCCAAACCTATCGCATGTATCTTATGATCATCACGGTCTTCCATATGGCGGACGCCCGCGACTCTGATCATCTCGTAATACTCGAGGCCGTTTCTTCTTGCCAGATATCTGTAAGCAAGGATCTTTTCCCTGGAAAGTCCTTCCCTTATGTTAGAAGGATCAATGAACGAGATAAAGCCGTCACGGTAACTCTCATCGACATATTTATTGGCATAGTAAAGGAACCTTTCATGATAAGGGAACCTGACACCTTCCTCGGTCTGGTCCGTATCTTTGGAATCACCTCGGAAACAGATGCCTTCATCATTATCAAGATCAACATAATAAACACTGCGGTAATCTGACGACATAGCCGTTATCATGCTGTCCTGTCTGGAACGTTTCTTTTCTTCTTCAAGAAGCTTATCCTGAAGAGAGAGCTTCTCCTCCATCTGTTCCTGCTTAACTCTGTTTGCAGTCTCAATGCTTTCTTTCTCGACCAGGAGAACTGTATTCCGTCTAATCTGGCTGATTATGAAGATAAACATACTGATAAGGACAAGAGCGGCAAGAGCTGACAGGATAATACTCCTTACGATTATGCCATTAGTTACAGGCATGATCTTATCGGCAATGACATTCTCTGCGATAAGGTAAGTAAGCATCCAGTCAGTTCCCTGTATCGGGACATAGCTCATAGTCTCAGTCTTATCACCGTATGTAAAAGTGACTTCGCCTCTTTTTCCTGTGCTGAAATCATCTCTGAATTTCGCATAATCTGTTCCATCGATGAACTCGGCTTTTTCGAAAGCATCAAGAAGGTTGTCTTCACTTGCAAGACCGCCTAAGACCATATCTGTCAGCGCTATTCCGTCTCTCGTATAGATATTGCAGAAAGTAGCTCCGGAGCCGTCAGACTTTACGGAAACACCCTGAAGCATTTCATCCATGTCGATCTCCATAAAACATGCCATGAAATTCTTGCCTGAAAGGGATTTGTCCTTAACCGGAACTGCGATAATGACCTTCTTGTCTTTACTCTTGATATTGAAGATCGAGATCTCCGGACCGCTGATATTCTTATAATCGATATCATACTCATCGATATTGGTCTGCGTACCCAGAGATGTATAGATAAGACCGTCTTCATCGACGAAAGCAAATTTCTCAAGCTTATATAGCCGCTTCATCCTCGCCTGATAAGCCTGAAGATGCTCCATATCAGAAAGATCCGCATCATTCATGAGTTCAAGAGCAACATTAAGATCATCTATCTTTTTCGAAAGGTTTGCAGATACGACCTCTTCACGTCTTCCTGCAAGCTCATCCAGATAGAAAAGGCTTACGGCTTCTACAGCCTTAGTAGTGTCATTCGTAGCCATTAAGCCGGTAAGTATCGTTCCGACAGTCAAAACAAGAATAAAGATTATTCCGCCAATAACAGCTACAGTTACAGTACTCTTATTCCTGGTGCTCTTCATGCTATATTTCCCTACAATGCGTTGTAGAATAATCAAATGCCGCTCTTTACCATTCAGAGAAACATCCATTATTAGAAGAATTATAACACGCAAATAAAGAATTCTTGATTATTTTAATAGGAACAAAGTATGAACATATCCCAAAGGCGTAGTATAGTAAGGGAAAACGGAGTTACCTTTATGGCAACTCCGTTTTTAAACTGATTTAATTAAGCGTATTCCTTGTTCACCGGTTTACAAAATACTTCATCAAAATGAGTATCCGCCCAAGAACCACTTACTACCTTTACAGTATATTCCTTGTCATACATGTCAAAGGCAGGAAGGCTTTTACTCCCCCAGTCCTCCAATTCCATCTCTTCAGGTACAACAAAAGTCTTTTCAACACCTTTTTCAGTCTGAAAAGCATACATACCAACTACCTTCAAGTTTTTGGGCAGTGTAATGGTTTCCAAAGACTCACATCCTGAAAAAGCATAATTATCAATTGTCGTAACCGAATCAGGAATACTAATATTCTTCAGTGACTTACAGTTTTTAAAAGCATTTATACCTATTCTGGTTATATCACCTTCAATGGTAACTGTCTCAAGAGATTTATCTCCTAAGAAGCACAAATCCGAGATTTCTGTAACACCTTGTGGAATAGTGATTTCCTTTAAATTCGGGGAATTGTTGATCGAAGAAATTTTCGTAAGATTAGCAGGAAGTTTAACTGTTTCAAGCGTTTCAGAACGGTTTAGCAGTGACTTAAGATCAATATCATCATCACTTTCAAAAGAAACATGTTTGACAATACCATCAGATAAATCACAACAAATCTCAACACCTGCAGGTATAACAAGTGTCTCCTGCTTCTTACCTTCTTCAGTCAGACCAGCCAGTTGAAGTCTTGATTCGTATTCGTGAATAATGAAATAGTCATTATTGGCTTTCTGATCGGCTTCTCGATCATTATCCTTATCATAATCATCGTCGTCTTCAACAGCTGTAGTTCTATCAGACTTATCATCTCTATGTTTAGATGATTTATTTCCTTTCGAACAAGCCGCTGCGCCTAAAACCATACCCAAAACAAGAATTACTGATAAGATTTTCTTTTTCATTTTCTTTTCCCTTCTTCCTATTCAAAATCACTAAAAAATCTTTGATTCGAATAAAAGTATTATATCAAATTTTCGCTTTACATATCATATTTCCGATTTGCAGATCAAACACGCTATTTCCTTATCCATATGTTCAAATAATTTCACGTTATATTTAAACCAACGTCTCAATCATGGGCTTTTCAAGGCAAAACAAAAGGAGCTACCCGTTAAGGTAACTCCTCTATGGTGGGAAGAGGTGGTTCTAATAGTGCATTTTTTCGGGTTTGCTGAAAACCAATAAATCAAATGCTTTGAAGATCACTTCGAGCTCGTAAAGCAAGGCTTAAACCACGCTTAAACCAATAAAAAAGAAAAATTACATACTCAGTGGGAACCAAAAAGACCGGGTACGAATGTCGTTACCCGGTCTCTTTTTGATGCATATCAGATCATTACTTTACCTTGATCGTGAATGTTACCGTCTTGGTTCCACTTCTATGAGATGAATCGCCCGATGCAGTAACTCTGCAGGTAACCTTATATGTACCCTTCTTCAATCTCTTCTTAATGGTAACCTTGCCCGTTGTGGCATTGATCTTGAAATATTTCTTATATTTCTTGGACTTGCCGCGCTTTACGCCCGTAAGCTTATATGTCACTTTACCCTGAGCGTTGCTGACGTTCATGACTTTTGCACGAGCAACAGTCTGCTTCTTTTTCTTCAGTTGCTTCGGTCGCAGACTCTTCAGGCTGCTGAACTGTCTCGTCCGCTAACACGATAGCCGGAACCATTCCGACGATCAGAGCCATGCTGACAGAAAACGCCAATAAACGCTTTAACATAATTATAGATCCCCCTTTAAGTCACACTACTGTGTACAGTAGCTAGATTATAGACCAGCTATTTTTTCAAATGGAATTAACGGCTTCCACTAAACTGTGACTGTTATTTATTGGAAAAGATCTAAAACTCAATTACCGCGGAGTTCGTCCAATGCATCGACGTACATGTGCTCGTCGGTCATTCCCTCTTCGCTTCTGAGCCTGAACGAATAAGCGATCTTTATGGTAATGCTCTTATCATCGACCGATATTATTGATTCTATCTGCTCTTTCAGCTTTTCGGCGACAGCTTTGATAGAATCGCGCGAATCGGCGTAAGTGACCACTGCCAATACCGAGTCGTTCGGTCTTGCGACAATGCCCGTATCGCCAACTTCATCGACTATCTCATCAACGATCCTCTGGAGAACACTGTCAGAGAATTCTTTGCCGTAATCTTTAAGGATACGGTCGCTCTTCGTGTTCTTTAACAGGATCAGTCCGTAATCCCTATTGAAGGAGTGATACTGATCGGAAAATTCCGCAATTGCTTTTAGAAAAGAGTATGTATTCTTTACGCCTGTAACTTCATCGACCTCGGGAGCCGTTCCGAACTCGCCGAGATTCTTTTTGGCTTCATCCATATCGATCAGGTAACCCATTATTCCGACAATCTCACCATCACGATAGACGGGAAATTTAATAACAGCCGTGCTATGCGTAACCCCGTCGATTATGCACTCGCACGGTCTTACAAAAATACTGCTCCCGTGATTCAGGATATCATTTTCACTATCGCCGTATGCGCTGTCAGTCAAATGCCATTTCATGTCTTCGCCGCGTTTGCCGATTATCTCGTCCGCGGAATCAAGCCTGAAATAGTCAAGAAAAGCTTTGCTCGCACCGATGTACCTGCGTTCCTTGTCCTTCCAGAAGAACTTGATGTTCGATCCCCACAAAATGTTATACCAGAGCAGAGAATTCTCCTCGGAATTGATCATGTTTCCGACCGAAGCACCTTTCTCAAGGATAGTCTTTGATGAAACTTCGGACAAAGGCTTGATGCAATACAGAAATTCCTTACCGTTTGAACCGGGCTGCATAAGGATCGTGGCCGTCACCCAATGAAAGTTTCCTTCTTCGTCCTTGAACCTGAAAGCCTCCTCGATGAAACCGACCGGACTCTTCTTGATCCTGTCGCCGAAAGTCGAGAAATCCATGAATTCAATGTAGCGCGCTCTGTCATTGGGATGAATGCTCCTGTTTGCCATCATCTCAGTGGACTTGTGCATGTCCATCTTCTCAGGTCCCTGGAAGAACCTGAACTTGCCGAGTATCGGCGTAACCCTCTGCTCTTCGGGGCAAAACAGCAGAACTACCACAAAGAGATGGGAAAGCTCACGTAGCCTGTAATCCAGTTCCTCCGTCTTCTCCCGTTCCTTACTGACCGTGATGTTATAGATGGAAGCCTTGATCATGTGGCTTCCGTCATTCTCCGCAACTTCGCGGGCGACAAGTCTCAGATAATGTCCACCTGCGGAATAGTAAAATTCTTCTTGTTTCTTGGTCTTGGCCAAAAGCTCCGCAAAGGTACGATACTGATTAAGGAGCGGGGATCCCGGCATATAGATCTTCCCGTCAGCTTCTATGTTATTCGGAAGCTCGTCAAAGATCTGCAGTTTGTATGCATCATTCATGAAGAGCGTTCTGAAGTCAGTTCCGTCATAGACTATGAGTTCAAGCGGTGCGTCAGTACTCCTTACATGGTATTCGGCACCGTCGTAGAAAGCAGTCCATTTGCGTGCCTCTGTCTTTATGCCTTTTCCGCTGACGTTGGCAAAAGCTTCTTCGAGCGGCAGCGGCTTTCCGTAAAAGTATCCCTGAAGTCTTCCGCAGCCGATCTCATGAAGGAAGTCTTTTTCTTCTTCCGTCTCAACGCCTTCCGCGAGAGTCTTTATTCCGATATCCTTTGCCATCGTTATGAGTGCTTTCACAATGGCCTTGGACTTAACGTTCATAGACGAAAGGAACTTCATGTCGAGCTTGATGACGTCAACATTGAAGTCCTTGAGAAGGTTCAAAGATGAATAACCGCTCCCGAAATCGTCCATCCAAACGGCGAAACCTTTTTCGCGGAAGCCTTCGATCACTTCCTGCATGAAATCGCCGTCGGTAATCATCATGCTCTCAGTAATCTCAACATGTATGTAATCACGCGGGATGTCATACTTGTTTACTGCATTCTCGAGCACTTCGAGCATGTCGCAGGTCAGGAAATCGAGTCTTGAGAAATTTATGGATACCGGAACCATGTCCAGATCGGCTATTAGCCTGTCGTGAATGTCGCTGCAGACCTTCTCGATCATGAAGATATCGAGTTTATATATGAGTTCCGCCTCTTCAAGCGAAGTGATGAACTGTGCAGGCGAAAGGAATCCGTATTCAGGATCTATCCAGCGTGCAAGAGACTCAAAGCCGCAAAGCTCACCAGTGAGCGTCCGGATAACGGGTTGATAATAGACTTTGATCCAACCGTTGGCGATCGCATCGTCTATCCTGTTGACTACGTGTTGTTCCAGCATCCGACAATCCCTCATTTTTGTGATTAATTAATTATACTAGAAGACAGAGAGGAAAAGCAAAAAACTTTTACAAGTTCCGGACGGACGCGAGATCGGATCAATCGAGGCAGTCCCCTTGCGACGCCGTATTCAAATACACTGAACTTATGAAGTAATATTTTTCCTTAAGTTCTTCGACGATCTTAAGGAGTTCCTGACACGTTAAGTCACGGTCGAATTCGATCTGGAAATCACTTGTTGCCTTAATGTATCCAACGACCTTGGCACCGATCTCACTGCAGATCTCGTTCATCTTCTCCATGTCATCCGGAGTTCCCAGTTTGAAGAGGTGGTTCTAATAGTGCTTTTTTTCGGGTTTGCTGAAAGCCAATAAATCAAATGCTTTGAAGATCACTTCGAGCTCGTAAAGCAAGGCTTAAACCACGCTTAAACCAATAAAAAAGAAAAATTACATACTCAGTGGGAACCAAAAAGACCGGGTACGAATGTCGTAACCCGGTCTCTTTTTGATGCATATCAGATCATTACTTTAGTGGTCCACTTCAATTTTCTCAGGTTTTGTGCGTAAAACTCGTGATTTCTCGCTAAAAGATTACTTTCTCAGCTTTATCGTTGCTGTAAACACATCGCCTTCGCACCTGATATCAAGCTTGTACCCGAGCATTGCCAGGTCATTGTTAGCAATGGCGAGACCAAGTCCGGTTCCGCCATTCTGCCTGGAGGAATTGCCCTTAATAAACGGATCTTTGATATTTGTGATATCTTCTATCGTTTCAGCCGTTTCATTTGTGATCGAAATCATTTCTTCATCGTATTTAATCCTGACTATCGTGCCTTCCTTAGCATACTTGGCAGCATTGTTGATCAGATTGCCAAGAGCTTGATGCAAAAGTTCTTTATCCGTATTCAATTTCAATTCTTCTGAACTGTCAAAATCCGTCGTGAGACCCTTCTCGTTAATCTGTTGCTCATTCTCGTTAATAACGGCCGCAATGAGCTCCGGAGCTGACACTTCACTCTTATTTACAGGCACTTCCGCATTCTCAGATCTTGAGAACTGCAGAATGCTGTTTACGATGCTGTTCATCTTCGATGCAGTATCACTGATCTTTGTTAAATAATGTTCCCGGTTATCCGCATCAATGTTGTTATTGAGGATTTCAGCATACGCAATAATTGAAGCCAATGGGGTCTTAAGATCGTGCGCCATTGCATTAGTGGTCTTAAGGCGGTACTGGAAAATATCATAATTTCGCTTGTTTATATTATATCTTATGGTCGCAGGGATCAGTGCAATAGCAAAAGCACTCAGTATAAGAATAGCAACTCCGTACTTAATATATGAACTGCAAGCTTCCTCAAATTCCATAAGATACCAAAGCGTCTTCTTATAATACCTGTTATTATCAAGCTTATTTTCATACCCAAGAGCATCAACTTTAATTAAATCCGCATCAGCCGGACGCTGACCTTCTAATCCTGCCATAGTGCCATAAGCGCTGTCTTCACTTCCCTCATTTATCTTGACAAGGGTATATCCTTCAATATCTTTCGGATCAGGCGTAATTCGAACTTCTACCCACTTTTCCGGTTTATCTAATTCAACAGGATACGTTATCACACGAGATTCAACTGGAATAAACTTACAGTTGTTTAAATCCGCATAAAACTCGTCGCATAAGAATTCTACTGAATAGGGATGTGTTCTAAATCCATCTCGGGTACTGCCGCCACTGAAAAGATCAGGTTCATCACTATAGCCTTCAAAACGATATTTTTTCAGTTCCGGAGTATTGAAATAGTTAAAATACTTATCATCCGCAATTTCAAGCTTATAGTACTTAAACCCGCTGCTAGCATCTTCAGAACTTACATTATACGTCAGATAAATGGAACTCTTTGCATCAGCGATCTTCTCATTATCATAATAGACTTCAAGATACTGATCAGTCTCAATATAATAATTGGCAAGACACCATTTCAACCATACGATATCCGCTGCGGTAATATCATCTTTATTCTTCTTTAAAACTCTGTATATTTCACTTTCAATATCATTCGAACAATCGGTCAATCCTACCCTTACACGCTCATCATATTTTGAACGCTCACTGTTATATACAACTGCGCCAATACCGGACAGCAATAATACAACGATCAAAAGGCTTATCACGTATGTGATCACAAAGCTTGGTTTCTTTATTGTCTTTTTACGAGCAGTCATGTTAATCCTCCGTGATCCTATAACCCCTGCCGATCACCGTCTTAATTTGTTTAGAAGCATCACCCAATTCTGTTCTGAGCCTGCTGATCGTGATGTCAACGATGCGATCATTCACATCGAGATTATCGCCCCATACCCTATTCAGGATACGTTCACGCGATAAAGTCGCATTTTTGTTCTCAAGCAAAAAAAGCAAAAGAAAATACTCTTTGGACTTAATGTCAGCTTCTTTCCCATTGACAGTGACTGTCATGGTATGACTGTTAAGCGTTATAGCTCCGCAAGATAATGCTTCAGAACCGTTCCCGCCCTTTGCGCGCTTTAACAGGGCAAGACTCTTAGCATAGAGATGGCGTATTGAAAACGGCTTAACCACATAGTCATCACAACCGGTCTCATATCCTTTCATTATCTCGCTCTCGGCACCCAAAGCCGTCAGAAAGATAATCGGGCAGTCGCCTTTTTTTCTGGCCGCCTTGCATATATCAAATCCTGATGCTCCAGGAAGCATTATATCCAGGATCATGAGATCGTAGGATTCCTCTGACACACTGACCAAGGCATCATTACCGTTATCGAAGGTACAAACTTCCCAGATCCCGGCGCCTTCCTCGCGAAAAAAGACACTGATAGCCTCAAGCAGTTCTGGAGTATCTTCAACGATCAATAATCTGTATGACATAACGCTGCCTCCTTATGCTTACGATAGTATCTTACACGAAAGATGTATCATCAGTATTACATGGAACTTACTACACCGAATCATTCAAAAACCGGTTAAACAATATCACATTTCGGCTATTTTTATCGAATTTCGGGCGAATTTCGATTTTGACGTACAGTTTTGGCAAAGTTCCTTA
>CAMIYM010000007.1 GCA_946403085.1 uncultured Clostridia bacterium
TATCGAATTTCGGGCGAATTTCGATTTTGACGTACAGTTTTGGCAAAGTTCCTTACGTATATATAGAGGAACATTTTTTCTGAGTTCCTTTTCCTCCCCTTCTCCATCTCAAATTACATACCGCGAAGAACTGAGTCCAAAGCATGCGGCTAACTGCTTCTATGTAACAGGGACCGAAGCTTCGCGGAATAAAAACAAGGAGGTGATTTGCTTTGAGTGCAAATCTCGCAAACATTCTCGGAATAACGAGATCAGATATCATGTTCAAGGACGAAAAGGAGATCATAGAAAGCAGCTTGCCAAAGATCCACGATATTCCCATTGAACTGATAGATCCCTTCCCCAACCATCCGTTCAAGGTACGGATGGACGATGACATGTATCAACTCATCGAGAGTATTAAGGAACAGGGACTTATCACCCCTCTCCTGCTGCGACCCAAAGAAGACGGACGATATGAGATCGTTTCCGGACACAGACGAAAGACGGCCTGCGAGATCGCAGGCCTTTCTTATGTAAAGGCTGATGTACGCGAAATGACACGTGACGAAGCTATAGTTCTTATGGTCGAAGCAAATCTTCAGCGGGCGGTGATCCTGCCAAGCGAGAAGGCCTTTTCGTATAAAATGCGGCTGGATGCAATTAAACGCATGCCCGGAAGGCCGAAGAGTAATTATTCTCCATCGGAGAATAATTCTGAAGGAACATCGTCTGCTGCAATGGCTGAAGATGTCGGTGAAAGTGCAGCGACCATCTTTCGTTATATCCGGCTGACTGAGCTTATTCCTGAACTGCTCGACCTAGTAGATGAGGGAAAGATCGCTGTCCGCCCTGCCGTAGAGCTCTCATATCTCTCACGAGAAGAACAGAAAGCAGTATTTAGGCGGATATCCGAAAGTAACAGTATGCCATCACAGGAGCAGGCCGCCAGTATGCGTGAGTTTTCCAAGAACGGCAGTCTTAACGCTGACAAGATCAATGAGGTCATGCACGGAGACAAGCCCAAGCGCAAAGAAAAAGTGCATATCGAACTCGACAAGATCCGAGATACCGCTCCCGATGTTACAAAAGACAATGCAGAAGCTTATGTTTTGCAAGCTCTGGAGTACTACGGGAAACACAGAGCTAAATCAAAGACAGCAACCAAGTGACAAACCTTTGAAGCCAGGATTCACATCGAATCCTGGCTTTTTCAGGGGTTTCAGGGGACTCTCCCCTGACAAGTTTAAGCGGATGTATATACAGACGCGTTGCTTGTTAATACACGGGACAAAAATCAAAAACACTAATAGGAGAACTCAATATGGCAAACAAGAAAAACAACAGAACAGTCCAACTTCTAATCAGACTCACACCCAAAGAGTACGAATCAATAAAAAAGAAAGCAGCCAAAACAGGATTAAGCATAAGTTCATTTGTAAGACAGTCAGTCGATAACGTGAACATCATGGAAGCTCCTCCGGCTGACTTACCAAAACTTATCTCAGAGATCAAAAGGCTTGGAACAACACTCAACCAATTACTGTTCAATCTCAAGTTTAACGGCACCGTTTATCCTCATGAGCTTGAAGAATGCTCTCAAGAACTCTTCGAAACAGTCAGGATGTTATATCGGGCGTTCAAGGCCCCGAAAGGCGGTTGATCACCTTACAGCGTCACTCCCTCCGGTGACGCCATTACATACCCGCACGGGTAAATACAAATCAAGGAGGTCTTCACAATGAAGAACAAAACATTATCAATTTCAGAGAAATCACTTCTCACACTCGAAGAAGCTGCCGCATATTTCAACATCGGCATCAACAGGATCAGGACAATGACCAACGGAGATGACTGTCCCTATGTCTTATGGATCGGAAGCAAGCGCCTCATAAAGCGCAAACCGTTCGAAGAATACCTATACAGTTCATTCTCGTTATGACAAGCAGATCGTTGTTCAACCGGGGAACTGACTTTATAATAAAGTCGGTTCCCCTTTATTTTGGAGGTGAATATGCCAAAGATTAGATATGCAAAAGGGCGAATTAGACTTAAGAAAGGAGAACAGCAAAGACCAAACGGCACATTTGCGTATAGGTGGACGGACAGATACGGTTCAAGACACGCTGTATATGCCAAGACAATCAAAGAGTTGCGGCTCAAGGAAGAATCTATTCTAAAGGATTCAATTGACGGCCTTCAAAGCTTAAGCTCTAATGTCACGATCAATTCCTACTTCAAGATATGGGAAAAGATCAAGAGCGGAATCAGGAACACTTCCTTTGTTACCTACCACAAACTCTATCAGCGTTATATAGAACCGAAGTTCGGCAAAACTATGCTCAAAGACTTAAGCTACAGTAAGGTCGTAATGTTTTACAAAGAGCTTCTTGAGGATCGAGGGCTTGGAATTTCAAGTGTTAATAACGTAAATGTAGTACTCTCAATGATCCTCAATGTTGCTATCAGAGACGGTGTATTAAGGACAAACCCCTGCACCGGAGCGATGAAAGAGCTTAAGCGTAAATACGCAGGCACCAAAAAGGACGTAAAGGCTTTAACGAAGGCTGAACAGGAAGTTTTCGAAGATTTCCTCAGCAAACCGGGAATATTTCACTGCTTATATCCTTTGATAACAGTAATGCTGTATACAGGAATCAGAGTCGGTGAACTCGGAGCCATGAGATGGGCTGATGTCGATTTTGAGAAAAACGTGATTGAAATCTCGCATACTCTCGTTTTCGACGAAAGCACAGATCACAAAGGCAGCGTTTTTACCTTGAATCCGCCGAAGACAAAGACAAGTGAACGAACGATCCCCATGAACCCCAAAGTCAGAGATGCTCTGCTGCGGGAGAAGAACCGCCAAATGGCAAACGGGATCAAGTGTAGCGTAACGATTGACGGATTATCAGACTTTGTCTTCCTTGACGATAAAGGCGGGTTGTTCCATTACAAGAAGCTTAATCACCGTCTGGACAGGATCTCGTCTGCAATAGACAGCGAGATCAAGAGCAAGGGTACGGTAAATGGTCTTACCTCCTTCCCTCACGTTCACAACCATATGCTGAGGCATACGTTTGCGACAAGAATGAGAGAAGCCGGTGCTGACATCAAGGCAACAGCGGACATAATGGGTCACACCGAAGTCGAGTTAACGCTGAACACCTATACCGATGCCAGTGAAGATTTCAAAAGACAGGAAATCGCACTGCTTGATGTCCTCAATGCAAAACAAGTGATATGAGCTCAAAGCTTAAACCAAAATTTAAACCAATCAATATTAGACATTTGTAGGTTTTCGTAGGTTTATTTTGGATCAGGTTTTCAGACGGAAAACCCGTAAGAACCGCTAAAACAAAGGCTTTCCCAAGCAAAACAAAAGGGTCTGCCAAATCTGGCAAACCCTATGTGGTGGGAAGAGGTGGATTCGAACCACCGAAGTCGATGACGACAGATTTACAGTCTGTTCCCTTTGGCCGCTCGGGAATCTTCCCATATATTAAATTGTTGTGTATTGGTGGGCCTTCGGGGACTCGAACCCAGGACCAACCGGTTATGAGCCGGGAGCTCTGACCAACTGAGCTAAAGGCCCACATCCACACTACACGTGCTTTTTTCAAAGCGCTTGATTAGTATAGTAATTAAGTTTAATTTAGTCAAGAGATAATTTCCGGCACGGACGAGTTTTTTGTCCATGCCGGAAATTTCTTTTACTCGATCAATTACTTTGCCTGAATGTATCCCTTAGCAACAAGGAGTTCTGCTGTAAGGACACCGCCGCCTGCTGCGCCTCTTAAAGTATTGTGTGAGAGGCATGCGAACTTATAGTCAAAGAGGTTATCCTCTCTGAGTCTTGCAACAGAGACACCCATACCGCCTTCAAACTCAGCATCAAGCTTAGGCTGGGGACGGTTATCCTCGGGGATGTACTGGAGGAAGTGCTTAGGAGCTGAAGGAAGACCGAGCTTAACAACTTCGCTCTCATAGTTGTTCCATACAGAGATCATCTCTTCAATTGAAGGCTTGTTCTCAAAGGATACGCTTACAGCAGCTGTATGACCTTCCTGAACAGCTACACGGTAGCACTGTGCAGAGATAACGGGATTCTTTGCAAGCTCGATGTGATCTCCTGCGAACTGACCCCATACCTTCAAAGGCTCCTTCTCGGACTTCTCCTCTTCACCGCCGATGTAAGGAATAACATTTCCTACCATCTCAGGCCAATCCTTGAATGTCTTGCCGGCACCGGAGATAGCCTGATATGTGCATACGGAGATAGCCTTGATACCATTCTTAAGGAAAGGTGTAAGAGCGGGAACATAGCTCTGGATGGAGCAGTTAGGCTTAACAGCGATAAAGCCTCTCTTTGTGCCTAATCTCTTCTTCTGAGCTTCAATAAGCTGAGCGTGATCTGCGTTGATCTCAGGGATGATCATAGGAACATCCTCTGTCCATCTGTTAGCTGAGTTGTTGGAAACAACAGGGCACTCGAGCTTTGCAATCTTCTCTTCAAGAGCTCTTATCTCATCCTTCTTCATATCTACAGCGCAGAATGTGAAGTCGATCTGCTTGCAATATTCTTCAATATTGTCTGTACCGTAAACTACCATCTTCTTTACTGAATCCGGGCAAGGTATATCAAGCTTCCATCTTCCCTCTACTGCCTCTTCGTATGTCTTACCGGCAGATCTCGGAGATGCGCACAAAGCAGCGATCTCAAACCAGGGGTGGTTAGCGAGAAGTGTGATAAATCTTTGTCCGACATAACCTGTAGCTCCGATAATGCCGACTTTCAATTTCTGTTCCATTTCAAAAATACTCCATCTCTTCACGGTATTCCGTGGTTATTTTGGTTTTCAAATTGTCCGTGTGTCGCGTACATTTGTCTTTCAATGAAACACATATTAGCACAATGACTTTTATATAACAAGTATGTCATTTTAACCAAAAGCCCGGTTTAGTTATGTTAGAAATAATGCATTTAAGCAAAATAAGGACAAAAGCCCGCGCTTTCTTACGTTTCCTTAAGTGAATTCTTGATCCTGCAGAGAGATTCAGGGGTAATCCCCAGATAAGTCGCGATATGTTTTTGAGCTATCCTTTCACAAAGCCCCGGATATTGCTTCTTAAAATGCAGATATCGCTCGGTCGCATTCTCTACAAGGAAGCCGTTCTCTCTGTATATCTTATAGCGCATGCCGCTTTCCAGAAGCGTGATCCAAATATCCTTAAAGTCAACGCTTTCTTTCATTAGCATCCTGATATCAGTAGTCTTGCAGAACATTATCGTACTCTCTTCAAGCGCTTCCCACATGCAGATCCTCTCGGAATAGCCGAAAAAGCCCTCATCCATGCACATTGAACCCGCAGGCGCGAATCCTCTTGTTATGTCATTGCCATCGCCGTCGATGTAATAACATCTGGTAATGCCCGACAGGACAAGTCCGGCAATAGAAGTATCGTTCCCTATCGAAGAGATTATCTCTCCCTTCGGAATGACCCTGAAGATCGCTTTGCCGACGATCGTTCCGAGGAGTTCATCAGAAACTTCAATATCGTAACGATCTGCCATGGTTTTCAATTGATCAACGATATACTTTTTATCCATAAGAATCTTTCTTTACTGCGGTTCCCAGCTTCCCTGCTGTCTTAATCCGGTAGCGTTCGCTTCTTTCTCGATCAGATCCAGCTCTTCCTTAGAAAGTATAACATTTGTTGCTTCAGCGAGCTTTTGTGCCTGTGAAGGCTTTGTAATGCCTACTATCGGGATCGCTCCCTTGCTGAGTGTCCACAGTATCGGGATCTGTGACGGATCGATATTGTGATTTCCCGCTATTTCACGCATACAGTTTATAAGACCTTCGATCTTAATGAACTTGGATTTAGGGAAAGCCATATTACGCATAGAAAAAGCAGGAAAATGATGAGAGGCATCGTAGTGTCCTGACAGAGCGCCCTGCTCCAGAACCATATACGCATAGTATTTGATACCATTGGCATTACAGTAATCAATGATCGGCTGCTGATCGTTGCGCAAAAGGCTGAAATGGTTCTGTACAGCACCAAGCTTCAATCCTGCCTTTGCCAATTCCTTCTCGGCAATATGTATATGTTCAAGAGATACGTTGGATACTCCTAAAGACCTGATCTTCCCTGCTCTGATCAGCGCTACGGCTTCGCTTATGTTCTGCTCCAGATTATTCGGAACGTGGATCCAGAAAAGATCGCATGTCTCCCTTTCCAGACGTTCCATGCTCTCATTGAACGATCTTGTAATAGCTCCGTTCTTATATTTCTTCGAAGGGAAAAATTTTGTCGAAATGAATATATCGTCACGTTCTCTAATCAATGAGCCGAGAAGTTTCTCGCATGAACCCATTCCATAGACGGCAGCAGTATCCCAGTTTAAGAATCCGAGTCTTACAGCCTCATTAAAAGTCTTCTTCAAAACCTCCGAATCCTGCTTCTTTCCGAATATCATTGAACCGCCGTTCATTCCGGTTCCCCATGCCCATGTGCCAATCAGGATATCTTTCATGATTCTTACCTCCTGAATAAACTCTACCACCGGAGGGATCACATTGCATTGACATATGTTAATTCGTTTTATGAATATCCAACTTACAGGTTGGAATAAAAGAATAAGATAAATATAATAATTGAAATGACAAATAATAATGGAGGTCAAAAGCTTATGTCGACTACTTTTCCGCTTCTCGAGAGCTATTTAAGTTATATGGAAGCTGCTCTCGGACGCTCGGAAAACACAGTCAAAGAATACCGCTATGACCTCATTCTTTTCGCAAGGTTCCTTAAGCTCGACAGAGGACTCGTTCCTCAGGACACTCCATTAGAAGAGATCGATATATCAGATATAGATGCAAGACTCCTGAACAAGATTACAACAGATGATCTCTTAGCATTCGTTATCTGGCTCTCAAGATCAAGGAAGCAGTCCAATTCTGCAAGAGCAAGGCACATAGCTTCACTGAAGAGTTTTTTCAAATACCTTCACTCCAAGAAAAGGATAATAGACAGCAATCCTGCGTACGACATCGAGACGCCGAAGATCGGAAAGCGTTTACCTAAGTATCTTACTCTGGAGCAGAGCCAGGAACTTCTTAAGGCTGCTTATGATTCACCCAAAGAATCAAATGAGCGCGATTACTGCATGCTTACGCTCTTCCTTAACTGCGGCATGCGTTTATCCGAGCTTAGAGGAATCAATATTAATGATATCCACGGCACTACCCTTACAGTTATCGGTAAAGGTAATAAAGAGCGTACGATCTATCTTAACGATGCATGTCTTGAAGCAATCGATGACTGGATGAACAAGCGAGCTACACTTAAGATCAAGCCTGAAGCTGAAAAAGCCCTTTTCGTATCCAAGCGCGGAACAAGGATCTCCGATGACATGATCCAGATAACGATAAAGCGTCTGCTCGAGGAAGCCGGGATCGATACAAGAGTCTATTCTGTCCACAAATTAAGACACACTGCGGCTACACTCATGTATAAGTATGGAAAAGTAGATATAAGAAATCTTCAGATGATTCTGGGTCACCAGAGCGTCTCCACTACCCAGATCTATACACATGTTGATGAAGATGCTCTGCAGCGTGCGATCGAGAGCAACCCTCTTGCTAATTTCAACCCTGAAAAGAATAAATGAACTAGAGCAGATACTTTACCGGCTCATCAATAAACTCATCATAAGGTTTGAAAACAATTCCTGTATGTCCCAGGTCGCCTTTATCGAAAAGACGGTGTTCCACATTCATGCTGCTCAGTACATTCTCGTGGAAATATGTCATTGCCTTTAAGACATCCTTCCTGTTAGTAATGAGTGCAGTTCTCGGAAGATCTTCTATCCTGTCATTGTCCTTGAAGACAAGATATTTAAAACGCTTATCTCCTTTATATCTCTTAGGAAAGACCATTCTCCGCATTCCGTTATACGCAATGCTGTTCTTATAAAAATGCAAAAGGCCGCAGTCCAGGAACATGCCTTTATACTGGTATGTTCTTTCCGCAAAACCGTAAGCAGAGAGCATTTCCTGATCAATACTTAACAGAGCTTCAGCTGTCGCAAGAACACATCCTGAGGAATGCCCTGCAATATACATGCGTCCGGCATCAGCTCCGTACTTATGAGCATTTTCCTGTACCCAGCGTGCAGCCTTATCTATGTCACTTATCTGGTCAAAGACAGTGAATTCGGGATATGCCAGGCGGAATTCAAGTTCGAATACCACAAACCCTTTCTGAGCCATAACGTTAGCGAAAACGCGGTCAAACTCCTTATGGTACGAGATAAAACCACCGCCATGAACATCAATAAGGACAGGCTTAAGAGAACCGTCATCACGGTAATAGACATCGAGAATGTGATCCGGAATATCATCATCTGCATACCTTACATTAAGTTGCTGCTTGATATCACTTGATAAGACACTCTCATCAAGCTTTGTCAGATCCTTAACATAAGCGGACTCACCGCTCCATTTCATGATACGGTTGATCATTATGAAATACCGTTATACCTGCTTGCCAAGCTCATAAGCCTCTTTAAGCGCCTTGTGTCCTTCAATATCACCCTGGTCATTAACACCGCCGGCAAAGACCTTGCCCTTAAACTCAGCCTTCTCGAAGCAGTCTACCCAGCCATGGACGCCGCCTGCAGCTTTCTCATCAACATAAGTCTCATCCTCTGCTGCAACAGAGAGAAGATAAACATCCCTGAACTTATAATCTCTTGGATAAAGTGAATTTGCACGGTCGATCATCGTCTTCATCTGACCGCTCATCTCGTAATAATAGATAGGTGTTGCCCATGCGACAACATCTGCATTAAGAATCTTTTCCGTGATCTCATTAGCATCATCATTAATGACACAATGGCCAAGCTTGGAGCACGCAAAGCATCCTTTGCAGAAAGCTATAGTCTTCCCTTTTAATGATACAGTCTCCACATTGTTGCCTGCGTCTCTTGCTCCATTGACAAAAGCTTCAGCAAGCCTGTCTGAATTACTGTTTGCTCTTAAACTCGTAGTGATTACAAGGACATTTCTGGACATAATATTACCTCCGGTCATTTAAGTCTTTTCATGGGTTCTCCCCAGGCTCCCAAGTCTTTGCCCTGATAGCTGAAATAGTGCTTGCAGGTAGTCTTAACTGGAGCAATACGCATAAGCTTCTGCTCTGCTGTCTCATCTGAAGACAAAGACTCATCCTGAAGAACATTCCTTATCTTGCAGAGCATTACCGTACCATCATGCTTTTCAATAAAATCAGTGACTTCAAGTTCGAAGTTTACCGGTGAATTATTAAGTACAGGGACATCCAATACTGCCCCCTTTCCGATATCAAGATCGATCTTCATCTTATCGGGATTCTTGCCGCTTATGATTCCCATATAATCAGCAACACTTAACAGTTCTTCGGTAACGATATTTGCAGAGAAGATCCTATTACGCCTGATATTCTCGAGTGTGGGCTTATTACCGCCGATGCAGCACATAACGCCCATCTCACCATCCCAGATATAACTGAACCAACAGAATAGACCGAAGTCAGGATCGCCATTCTCATCACGGGTGCCATATAAGAACAATGTCTGAGGGCAGTAATCGTTATAAGGCTTTAAACTGTTCTTTCCCATAAATAATCCCCCTGTAAAACAAAAGCGATATCAATATTATACTTGATATCGCTTTTACAAATACACGATTAATGGGACAAAATCATCTGATGAAATTTGTCCACAAATGATCTTCCTTCTTTGGAAGTCCCATCTTCTCCTTGCCGAGAGCAATACTTTCCATCAGGAATACCATATTGCGCGCAAGAACACGCATAACCTGCTTTCCTTCTTCATCAAGAGCTGCCTCACCATCGGAACCACCGTAAATGTTGTTCCAATACTGGCTTGTCGCGACAGGCATATTTGAAATCGTGAAGAACTTGTTGAGTTCTTCAAATGTTGCAGTGCAGCCGGAACGTCTTGCACAAACAACGCTGGCACCGACCTTTAAGCTCTTATCAAACTGAGAACTGTAGAAAAGCCTTTGCAATGCAGACATCAATGTGCCGTTTGCAGAACCATAGTAAACAGGAGATCCTACAACAAGTCCGTCAGCCTCTTCAAACTTTGCAGCTATCTCATTTACGGCATCATTGAAAACACATTTGCCGGTATTCGAGCATGAACCACATGCAATGCATCCTCTTATGTCTTTTTTACCGAGCTGGACTATCTCGAAGTCAACGTTATTCTCTTCGAAGATCTTACCCATCTCATTAAAAGCAAGGGCGATATTCCCGTTCTCCTTCGGACTGCCGTTAAGCATCAGGACTTTAAACCGCTTTTCCATGTTTACCTCTTATCAAATGCAGTATATGTAATCGTCTTTTCGGGGTGCAGGATCATTCAAGGGACCTGCGGAATAACCTAATGCACAATGACCGATTCCTTCATACTCGTCAGAGATACCGAGCTTGTTTAAGATGGCCTTGCCAAAATCTGATTCGAACTCTTCCTTTGCCCTGTGGATCCAAATACTTGCAACGCCTAAGCTTTCTGCAGCATTCATGAGATTGCCCATTACGAGTGAGCCGTCATATACATGAGTTACAATGTCTTTCTTCGCAAGAACTATCAGGATAACCGGTGCTCCGTAAAAAGGATCAAATCCTTCGTCCCATCCACCGATCTTTCTGTTCGCTTCAGAGATCGCATCTCTTGTTGCCTTATCAGTTACGGCAATGATAACAGGACTCTGTTTGCCCATTCCCGTAGCAGCATAAGTGCCTGCTCTTAAGATCGCCTTCAAGTCTTCTTCATTTACCATATCCGGCTTGAAGTTCCTGCAGCTTCTTCTTGTTTCCAATACTTTTAATGTCTCATTCATAGTATTTATTCCCCTGTTGTTGATCAGTATCCGATCTGCTTTAAGACCATATCCAGCACCTCAGCATTTTTAACAGTGAATTCTTCAGTAATATGCGGAGTCTCACCGTTTTCGATGCATCTTCCAAGCTGCTCTACCTCAAGCATATAGTTGTGGTAAACATTTATAGCAGGATGATACTCGCTGGTACCGGTCTTGATCGTATAAGTAACTCTTCCTGACTGGTTATACTCGACGTCAGATGTGATTATGCCCTTTGTGCCGTGTATATAGAGCCTGTCAAACCTTCCGTTATTAGACGGGTCAAATATCATTCCCACATTAAAAGCAGCTCTTGCACCGTTCTTAAACTTCATAAGACCGGATGCGAAAACATCCGCACCCTTGTCATTAAATTCAGCATCAGCTTTTACATAATCAATATCAGAATCGATCAGAGAGAGGATCATAGTAGTACAGTAGCAGCCGAGATCATAGACTGCACCGCCGCCAAGTTCCTTATAAAGCCTGATATCTTCCTCATAACCCTGCGTATAAAAAGCAGTCTCGATAAAATCAATATCACCTATTACACCGCTCTTGATATCAGACTTAAGTGATTCGATATACTGACCATGCAGATAAGCATATGCTTCCATCAGGATGACATTGTTCTCTTTTGCTGCAGCGAACATCTCTCTTGCATCATCTGCATTAAGAGCCATAGGCTTTTCGCAGAGAACATGCTTTCCGGCTTTCAAAGCCTTAATGACCCATTCCTTATGGAGGCTGTTGGGAAGCGGAATATATACAGCCTGAACATCCGGATCTTCAAGGAGTTTATCGTAACCTACATACCCCTTCTCAAACCCGAAACGTTCCTTATAATCATTGACCTTTGCTTCATTCCTTCCCGCAACAGCAAAAAGCTCGCAGTTAGAAGCATCCTTCATTCCGGGGATAGTACATCCCTGTGCAATATTGGCAGTACCCAAGACACCCCATTTTACTGACATACAGGATTCCTCCTTTCAGGATCGAAAAACACTTACATGCTTGCCTTATAAATATCGTACATTGCCTGCTCGTTAAGAACTTTTGCAGAACCCATCTCACCGCCTACACCGACAGCGCATTTGTGAGCCATCTCTCTAAGTTATTCTTCTGTAGGAGTTACACCAAGCTCACGGAGATTTGTAGGCATGTTGATAGACCTGTAAAAATCCTCCATTGCTTCGATACCTTTAAGTGCGATCTCCTCATCTGTACCTTCATCTGCCACATCCATTACGTTGATCGCATATTTCTTAAAACGCGGCAGACAATTCTTATAAACATATCTTGCCCATGTACCCCAGATAGCTGCAAGACCTGCTCCGTGGGCTACATCGTAAAGTCCGCCAAGCTCATGCTCAAGCTTATGCGTCATCCAGTCACCGCCGTCATTGCCGCAGCCGGTAAGACCGTTATGTGCAAGGCTTCCAGCCCACATTACTTCTGCACGCGCATCATAGTTCTTAGGATCATCACGAAGGATAACCGCATTCTTCTTAACGGTTCTTAAAAGACCTTCTGCAAGAGCATCCGTAAGCTCCATATTGCCGCCATTCGTAAAATATCTTTCCATGGTATGCATCATGATATCTGTGCAGCCGCAAGCTGTCTGATAATCAGGGAGAGTCATGGTAAGTTCAGGATTCAGGATAGCGAATCTGGCTCTTGAGAAATCGCTGCTGTAACCTCTCTTAACGAGTCCTTCCTCCTTTGTGATTACGGATGAATCACTCATCTCACTTCCCGTAGCTGCGATGGTAAGGATTACACCCAAAGGAAGACATCCTTCAGCCTTACGCTTATAGTCATAAAAATCCCATACATCACCATCATTTGCTACGCCATAACCGATTGCCTTAGCTGAATCGATAGCGCTTCCGCCGCCTACTGCAAGAAGGAAATCAACCTTCTCTTTTTTGCAGAGCTCAATGCCCTCATAAACCAATCCGAGATGAGGATTCGGAACAGCACCGCCAAGAGTGATATAACTTATACCGGCTTCATCAAGAATATCTGTAACTCGTTTTAAAAGTCCGGAACGGACTACACTTCCGCCACCATAATGAATAAGGATCTTAGTGCCGCCAAATTCCTTAATGAGTTCTGCGACCTTTGATTCCGTGTTCTTTCCGAACAACACTTTGGTGGGGGTATAATACTTAAAATCAAACATTGGGATTTCTCCTTTCAGATACAGATATTTATCTAGAGATACTCTTATAATATACATAATAAAAGACCCGAAAATACAACATTTCGGGTCTTTTTTATCGCATATGTATTTGAGTTTTTAAGATCAGCCGCTGGTGGCGGAAATCTCAGGAATCGTAGTCTCAGCAAGCTGAGGACCGGGAACATTATTTGTCGTAGCAGATGTAGCATCCTGGCTCTCAGTTGAAGCTTCAGTAGCCTGTGTCTCGACCGTAGGAGCAGGTGTGAAGCCTTCTTCTGTCGACTTATTTGTCTGCACCCTTATAGGATAGAACGAAAGAGCATTAATGATCTTTTCCTGAATGGTTGCAGATTCGAAGATCGACTTCTCATTGATGAGTTCAGCATTTCTGTAAGGAAGTGTGACAGAAACAAAACTTACAAGCCAGATAACGACAGCAAGAACGATTATCTCAAGGAACAGCAAAGGTGTGATCTGGAACAGATCGTTAAGTTTACGGATCTGCTTAGGACGTCTTGCTTTATTCTTTACATCCGTGTTGATAAATTCCATCGCCTTAAAGCTTCTGGAATCGATCTTTGCAAGGATCTTATCGAGCATGGAGTTACGTGTATACTCATCAAGAAGTCTGTCTTCAAACGTCATATCTGCAGGAAGCGGATACTGGGTTACGATGCTCTTTGCATTCTCGAGAAGGATATCACCGAACTCATAGATAACCCTGTCAGGCGCAATGTTATTACGCTTGGAATAGATATCCAGATAAGACTTAACGATAGCATTCTCACATCTGGTAGCTTCTTTCGTAATCTTGTAGCAAGATGAATAGACCATTACTACAGTGGACATATAAAAGTCGCGGATATTTTCGCGTGTCAGTTTCTGATTCCAGAGTTCATCAGCCATTTTGATTACCTCCTTCATTTCCTTCTCCGTTCAGGAAAGCGAGCGGATCAGCAGGTGCCTGCTGTACCGGCATTCCGTAAGGATCAGCTGAACCGGCATAAGGATCCTGCGGTGCCTGAGGCATATTAGGTACAGGATTTGCTCCTGCGTATGGATCAGCAGGTGCATTATACTGAGCAGCTGCATACTGATAAGGATCTGCAGGCTGCTGGTACTGCTGCTGATACTGATCAACAGGTGCCTGTGGATTTACAGGCTGCTGGTACTGTTGTTGATACTGATTAACAGGTGCCTGTGGATTTACAGGCTGCTGGTATGGTTGCTGATACTGCTGAACTGGCATTTCCTGAGGAGCTGCCGGCTGCTGATAAGGCTGCTGGTATTGCTGCTGATACTGCTGTACAGGTGCCTGAGCTGCAGGATCAATGTACTGCTGCTGTTCAGGAGCAACAAACAATCCTTCAGGAACAGCCTCGCCGCCTTGGGGAACTGCAACAGTTCCGTCAGGCATAACAGCACCTGCTACAGGTGCATTGACCGGAACCTGCGGAGCACGTGCGTTCTTGCCAGCCGGCTTTTCGCGCTGTTTCTTCTGAGGCTTTAATGAGAGATCACGCTCATCGATCTTGCCTGAGAAAGAAGAAAGTGGATAGATAAATGCAAGGATCGCTACAAGCAAAGTCACGATAAGGAAAGGGATCCTGAAGTTCCTTACCATGAATGCGATCATGATGATGGGAAGAAGGATTCCCGCACCTGTATATACCGTATATTCAGCGATCTTTCTGAGATTAGATCTTACCTTACCGTTGCAGATAAGATAAAGAACATAGATGTAATAGTAATCGTGAATGCCTAAAGCGATTCCGAGGAATGCACTGGTAATAACGAGTGTCTTTGCAGAAGGCATCAATGCGAAAACGAAAAGACCGATAACAGTTGTTGCAGCCTGGATCAATACTCTTGTACGTGATGTCAGAAGATGAGCCATTCTGTTCTTTACAAAACCGCATACAAAGCATGCCATGAAACCGCAAACGAGAAGATAGAAAGATGATGTCGGGAGCGAGATTCCAACATTCTCAAGATAGTTAGGAATGAACAGGAGCATAAATGAAAGAGCCACACCTAACATAAGGAATGAGGAATTGAGGAATCTTGCGATCCTGGAATCAGCAAATACGGAAAGGAATCCACTTACTGTCAAAGGCGCTTCCCTTACCTGAGTATTGTTCTGCATGAAATAGATCATGCCGATAGCTGTAAGGACAAGTGCGGCGCCACTGATAATAGTTACGATGAAAAGGCCGTATCTTTCATAGCAGATACCGGCAATAACGGCACCTACAGCAGTTCCGAGGAAATAAGAAGATGCCTGGACGTTGTGAATCACTCTGTCGTTATAATCCTTGTATCCAAGTCTTCCTGCATTGATACGGTAATCTCTTAAGTAATCGAATGACATACCGAAGCAGAAACCAATCGGAAGTGCGAGGACTGTAGTCAGATACGGGAAGTTGATCACACCTGCGATGAGCGCGAAGAAGTATCCTGCGCAAGTAACAGCAACAAGAGCGATCCTGCTTGTAAGCTTTGTCTTTATGCTGTTCCTGATACCGCTGAATCCGAGATAACCCCAGATGAAAAGGAGCAATGTAACGCAGATGAATGCCTGAACAGCAGGCATCGGGAATTTCTTGAACAATTCCTTGAAATAATCCGCAAATGTTATCGGCATCATGATAGAACCGAATGCAGTAAAGAATGAGAGGAATCTGTTGGCATTCTCACCGTACATAACAAGTACAGGTGCATTTCCTGAAATACCTCTGGATACTGTCGTGATAAGAAGGTTGAGCTCAAAGATAATGATACCCATCGAGATAGCGATGGAGATGATCGTGAAGATCCAGGATAAACTCATTCCGTTTACCGAACTCTCAAAATCCTCCTGAGGCATCATGATCTCAAGAACACCAGCTACTGTATTCTCTGAAGAAATGATCGGCGCGATAGCGCAGACATATGCAACACCTTCTTCATTACGCTTGGTGAATGCAGCCTGCTGAAGACCGAAGCAATCGATATACTGGTTGCCAGCACCTGTCAGGTAATACTGCTGAACCTTACCTGTTGCAGTTGAAGAATAAAGTCTTAAGAACGAATCGCCTGCCATTGTATAGATGTTGATACGGTAAGGCTTTTCGGGTGCATACTTATAGATAGGAAGCATGTAGTTCATGCCTTCCCTTACATCCGTATAAGTAAGTGCAGCAGCAGATGTTACTGCGCACTTTTCCATCATGTCAGCTCTCTCACTCTCAAGAGCTTTGATATAAGTCTTGGAAAGCTGTGTCGCCATAACAAGAAGGACGACAAGAATGATAGTAAAACAATAACCGATGGTAGACGAAATGATCCTTCTGTCACGGTTCTGAGGAGTCTCGGTATT
Source organism: uncultured Clostridia bacterium (assembly GCA_946403085.1). GTDB lineage: Bacteria > Bacillota > Clostridia > Saccharofermentanales > Saccharofermentanaceae > Saccharofermentans. The sequence continues at coordinate 16,460 of CAMIYM010000007.1, forward strand.
TCTCTTTCCGTTAGGGCCGTTCTGTCTTCCGCTGAATAAACGTACAAGAACTTCCTGAATAGCGAAAAGAACCACACCGGCAAGAACAGCAATGATAACGGCTGTAAGGATCCTTGTCTCAAGTTTATCGCCTATCTCATAGAGTTCACCGAATGTACACTTGTATTCGAAAACACCGACGCACTTTCCTGTGCTGTCAGTAATGGGTACGATGATACTCTCGTAATTCCTTCCTTCAAGCACCATATTCTCGGAAGTCTTAGACATCCACTCGGAAATATCCCTTCCTGCAACTGCAAACTCTGAAGGATCATTTACACCATGGCTTAAAAGAAGAGACAACTGTCCGTTGCTCAATCCGAAAAGACCATAACCTTCTGCAGAAAGATTCTCCTTTGAAGTATCAACGAGCATAAGGTCAAGAAGAGCGCCGTACTTAGCAGGAGCATTAACAGTATTTGATGTAAGATCATCACCGTCTATGGACATCCTGACGATATCAGAAACCTGCTGCATTTTGTTGTCGGAGATCTTTTTAAATTCATCCTCGAACTGAAGTCTCATATGGTGTACAGCAAAAGATACTGCTGCGATCGACACAACAAATGAAACAATTATCAATATACAGATACGAACTATTCTACCGGCAACGTCATTACGCTCAGCGGTATGTTCACTCTGAAGATTAGCCATTGAAAGATGCCTCCAGTTTTTAGCTAAAAATCCGCATACATTATACACAAATTGCTTATTAAATATAAAAAATAATAATGGCATGTATATGGCATTTGTGTTTCAAAGAGCAATAAAAAAGGTCACCTCGACTGAGGTAACCTTCTCTTAATCTGGTTGCGGAGGCGGGACTCGAACCACACGACCTCCGGGTTATGAGCCCGGCAAGCTACCAACTGCTCCACTCCGCGATATCAATCGCCGCACTTAAAAGGAATAAATGGTGCTCGTGACCGGACTTGAACCGGTACGGATTTTACTCCGACGGATTTTAAGTCCGTTGCGTCTGCCAATTCCGCCACACGAGCCTATCCGTAAGTGCTGAATGATAATATCATCATGACAATTCAAAGTCAAGGCAAAAAACGACCATAAACAAAATATAAATGAAAGAAAATCGTAACATTAAAATATTGATTGAAAATCGATATTCGCTAAAATGATGATATTAAATATAAATAAAGGAGATTAGACTCATGCCTAACGATCCTGATGAGTTCAACAAATTCAACGGAATTAATAATTCCGATGCCAATAATGATTTTGTTGACTCCTCTTTTGCAGTTCAATTCAAGCCCGGTGACAAGACCGAATCCGTGGCAGACAAACTGAAAGAGACCAAAGAAAACATCGACAAACAGGAAAGCTCTATCAACTCTGCAGGTGGCTTATCCAGATTTGACTTCAAAGCAGATCCTCTTAAGGACAGCTTTAAAGATGAATTCGACGATTTCGAATTTGATTCTTCCATCTCTGCTTTCAAACCTTTAGGTAATACCTCACCTGCTGATAAGCCTTTCGAGAACAAGCCGGCTGCACCTGCTGCATCTGCTGTTCCCGCTGCAAAACCCTTTGAGTCAAAACCGGCACCTGCTGCACCTGCAGTTCCCGCTTCCAAGCCTTTTGAATCAAAGCCTTCTGCACCGGTATCAACAGAGCCCGTCTTTCCCAAGAACGGCGGCACATTTGATAAACCTGCATTTACTCCCAAAGCACCTGAGCCTTCAAAGGAATCACTTCCTGAATTCAACAATATCGGCGACGGACGTAAAGATACTAATGCAGCTAAAGAAAACAGCAACCTCTTCAAATCCGGCAGCGGACTTGATTTTGCTACATCTGATCACGATAAGAAGACAAGTTCTTTTGTAAATGCAGAAAAGCCTGAAATGCCTAAGCCTGCTGACATAGACATTCCTAAGACTCAGCCTGCACCTGCAAAACCTACAACACCGTTTGCATCCGCTGCAACCGAGAATAAGACTGATGCTCCCAAGACACAGTCTGCCGGATACAGACCTTATCCGTCTTCTTCAAAGACAGGTTTATTCACTACAGCTACACAGGGAACCAAGGATGCAGAGAAAGCATTTGCTGAATTCCTTGACGACGATTTCAAGCCTTCCAGCACTGCTACAGCAAATCCGTTCAAGCCTGTTGGAACAGCTAAGCCAGCTCCTGCAGCTCCTGTTGCTCCCGCAGCACCTGCAAAACCGGTTGAAGCACCTAAGCCTGCAGAACCTGTTAAATCCATTATCCCTGATATTCCGGCTAAGCCTGTTGAAGAAGCTAAGCCTGTATCACCTGCTGCACCTGTAAAGCCTGCAGAAACAGCAAAACCAGTTGAAGCAGTAAAACCTGCGGAAGGAACAAGACCTGCCGCATCAACAGTTTCAGCTCCTGCAAAGCCGGTTGAGACTACAAAACCTGCTACAGCTACAATTGCAGCTACCGGCGCTACTATCGCAGCAGCAACTAATGCAGTTAAGCCTGATCAGGCAGTTAAAGCTCCCGCTGAGACAGCTCAGCCTCAGAGACCTGCAGCATCCGCAACTCCTAAGGCTGCACCTGCTCCCAAGGCTGAAGAAAAGGCTGTTCCTGCTCCTGCTGCTGTTCCTGCTCCTGCAGCTGCTCCTGCTCCTGCAGCTGCTCCTGCTCCCGCTGCTCCTCAAGCACAGGCACAGAGACCCGGTACTTCCAGCAAGCCTGCTGCACCTGCTGCTGTTAACCCTGCATTCGAACCTAAGGGAAAGCAGCCTGAAGCAGCAACCAGAGGCGTTTCAAATGCTAAGGTATCCACAAATGGTCAGCCTGCTACTCATGACAACAAGGCTATCTCCCCTGTTACTACAGTTAAGAAGCCTAAGAGAAGAGGATCAAAATCACAAAGAGATCCCGGTCTTGCAGGACTTATTATCTTCCTTGGCATTATCGTTGTAGCAATCGCTGTATTGTGGGCATTGGATAATACAACAGGAATCAAGAATCTCTTTGGCGGAAGAACAGTTGAGACAGTTCCTCCCACAACTACTATCCCTACAACAGTTTCTTCAGAAACAGAAACTGAGTCTGTCGTAGTCACAACAACCACTGTTGAAACCACAGAGGAAACAACAACTACAACAACTGAAGAGACCACAACAGAGACCACCACTGAGACGACAACAGAAGCTACTACAACAACTACTGAAGCAACCACTAAGGCTACGACAAAAGCTACTACAAAGGCAACAAAGAAGAAGTCAGCCGGCGGTTATATCGTTACAAAGTTCAACTGCAAGGTAAAGAACTTCAAGAAGACAAACAGCGGCTTTAAGTTCGAAGTATCATTGCAGAACAAGGGCAGCAAGACATGTAACCTTCCTAAGTCCCTCAACGGTCTTGATATCAAGTTCTTCTCAGATGCAAAGATCACAGGCCTCAGCAGTGATTACATGACATTCAGCCTTAAGAAGGACGGCAAGACTTACAGAGGAAAGCCGAAGGAAGTTGCCATCAAGTCCGGTGCTACATTAACATTCACTGTTTATGTAACAACAAAGGGTTCTGTAAGCAAGTATGGTTATAACTCAGCTTACTTCGACTGGAAAAAGTAATACCGGTTAAATCAAAAACAAAGGCCGTTTCAATTAAGAAACGGCCTTTTTAATTGGTCAGTGTTTTTTAATTAAGATCAGTCTTCAGCTTTCTTAACCGTATCGAAAACGAACTTGCCTCTTCTGAAATCGATCTTAAGAGATGCAACATCCTTAAGTGCGCCTGAAAGGAACATATCGGAAAGAGGATCTTCGATATTTGTCCTTATAGCCTTACGCAAAGGTCTTGCACCATATTTCTCATCATAACCGAGTTCAGCAAGTCTGTCGCCTGCTGCCTTTGTCAATGAGCCCTTGATGTGCTTATCCTCAAGAGACTGGAATACATCCTTGATCATGATATTAACGATCAGGCGGATCTCCTCAGGCTTCAATGACTTGAAGATGATAGTCTCGTCTACACGGTTAAGGAACTCAGGACGGAATGTCTCCTTAAGAGCACTCTGTACATGCTGTTCCATAGCTTCGTGAGTCTCGTTAAAGAATCCGATCGTAGAAGCCTTCGCAGAGCTTCCCGCATTGGATGTCATGATGATAATGCAGTTCTCGAAGTTAACGTGCAGACCGTGGCTGTCAGTAAGTACACCGTCATCTAACATCTGCAAAAGGAGATTAAACACATCGGGATGTGCCTTCTCGATCTCGTCAAAGAGGATTACTGAATAAGGCTTTCTCCTGACCTGCTCTGTAAGCTGGCCTGCATCATCAAAGCCAACATATCCCGGAGGCGATCCGATGAGCTTGGATACTGAATGAGGTTCCATATATTCGGACATGTCGATCCTGATAAGTGAATCCTCAGTATCAAACATAACTTCAGCCAAAGCCTTAACGAGCTCTGTCTTACCTACACCTGTAGGACCTACGAATATGAAAGATGTCGGCTTATGCTTCTTGGTAAAGCCGGCTCTTGTACGTCTTACAGCAGAAGCAACTGCGTGAACAGCCTCTTCCTGTCCGATAACACGCTTATGGAGTCTTTCTTCAAGGTTCTTGAGCTTCTCTGTCTCTGTCTCTGAGATAGACTTGAGCGGAATACCTGTCCACATCTCAACAACGCGGGCGATATCCTCGACCTGGATGGGATCGGGTGAGATCTCACTCTCAAGGGCATCAAGCTCCTTCTGAAGCTTATCAACCTTCGCTTTAAGCTCTGCCGCCTTCTCGTAATCACCTTCACGCTCTTCAGGAGAAGAATTCTCCATGCTGTCGAGCTGCATCTGGTGTTCACGGTTAGCCTGCTCCAAAGCCTGGCGCGTATTGGCAAGCTTAACAAGCTTTACATTCTTAAGGTTAGCTGCAGATCCAGCCTCATCAATTAGGTCTATCGCCTTATCAGGAAGATATCTGTCTGTGATGTATCTCTTGGAAGCCTTAACAGCAAACTCAATTACTTCGTCTGAGTATGTAACGTTGTGGTGCTTCTCGTAGTAATCCTTGATACCTTTCAGGATCTCTATGGACATCTCGACAGAAGGCTCATCAAGCATGACCTTCTGGAAACGTCTCTCGAGAGCAGAATCCTTTTCGATCCTCTTGTACTCAGCAGTAGTCGTGGAACCAAGGATCCTGAGTTCGCCTCTTGCGAGAGCGGGCTTCAAGATATTTGCCGCATTGGTGGAGCCTTCTGCGTCACCCGCACCGATGATCGTGTGGAGTTCATCGATAACAAGGATGATATTCTCTGCCTTGATTGCTTCGTTGATAACACCCTTGATACGGCTCTCGAACTGTCCTCTGAACTGTGTGCCTGCAACCATAGCAGGAAGATCCAGCTGCCAGACCTGCATGTTAAGGAGCTTCTCCGGTACTGAACCTTCAACGATCTTTACCGCAAGACCCTGGGCAACAGCAGTCTTACCAACACCGGGCGCACCGATAAGAACAGGATTGTTCTTGCTTCTCCTGTTAAGGATCTGGATGCAGCGCTCTATCTCCTTGTCACGGCCGATGATACGGTCGATCTTGCCTTCAGCGGCACGCTCGGTAAGATTGGTACCAAACTCATTAAGGTACTTAAGGCGTGTTCTGCCTCTGCCCTTCCTGGAGTCTTTGGTATTCTTTCCGTCCGGTTCCTCATCAGGCTTATCCTTACCCATTCCGAAAATGGAATCGAAGATAGAGGGCTTTTTACCCTCTTCCTTATCCTTGTTCTCTCCGTCTTTAGCGTCTTCAGGATCAGCTATACCTACAGGTGTGGAATCCTCATCGAATTCATAATCGTCATCATCTTCAAACGAACCGCCGAAGTCATCTCCGGCAGCAAGTGACTTCAAGAACTCGGTAGGATCAGCGGTAAAGCCGCTCTGATTAGCGAGTTCTTCAAGCTTGTCGCTCATCTCGTCGATGTTGTCAGCGTTGATTCCTGTAGCCTTGAACATATCGGTTACACCCGATATTCCTGATTCATAGGCGCATTTCAGACAAAAGCCTTCGTCGATCCTGGCGCCGTTCTCATAACGGCTTGTAAAGACGATAGCATGTCTTTTCTTACAAATACTACAAAGTGCCATTATTCTTCTCCGTTATTCTCTTCCCTTATCCTGCGTCTTACCTTAGGTCCGGTAAGAATGTCGTATTGCTCTTCTTCGAGCCTTGCTGTATCGATGAAAGCAGAAATATCCCTGTACTGATCATTCTTCTTGGCCCTTTCAAGCAAAGGCTTCAAGAACTGTCCCGTATATGACTTCTTGCATTTTGCAACCTCTTCGGGTGTACCGCAGGTGACTATCTCGCCGCCTCCGTCACCGCTCTCGGGACCAAGATCGATAATATAATCTGCCGTCTTAATGACATCAAGATTGTGCTCGATTACGACCACAGTGTTCTTATTTTCTGTTAGGCGCTCTAAAATGTCAACCAATTTATGAACGTCAGCGACATGGAGTCCGGTTGTCGGCTCATCTAATACATATATAGTTTTGCCCGTCGATCTTCTCGATAATTCTGAGGCAAGTTTGATCCTCTGAGCCTCACCGCCGGACAGTGTTGTAGATGGCTGGCCAAGCTTGATATAACCAAGGCCGACATCCTGCAATGTCCTTACCTTCTTGTAGATGGCAGGGTGATTCTTAAAGAACTCACATGCCTCATCCACACTCATCTCAAGCACATCAGAGATGTTCTTGCCGTTATATCTGACCTCAAGAGTCTCCCTGTTATAACGCTTGCCCTTGCAGACATCACAGGTGACATAGATATCAGGAAGGAAATGCATCTCGATCTTATTAACACCGTCGCCGGAACATGCCTCGCAGCGTCCGCCCTTGGTATTAAATGAGAATCTTCCGTTCTTATATCCTCTCTGCTTGGCATCAGGCGTCTCGGCATAGAGTTTCCTTATAAGGTCGAAAAGGCCGATATATGTTGCCGGATTACTCCTCGGTGTCCTTCCTATGGGGCTCTGGTCGATGCAGATGATCTTATCAAGGTTGGAATAGCCTGTGATCCTGTCACACTTAACCCTGGCCTTCCTGGCGCCGTTAAGCTCGTGATTTAAGTAAGGTACAAGCGTCGAATTGATAAGAGACGATTTGCCTGAACCTGAGACACCCGTAATAACGGTAAAAAGGCCGATAGGTATATTTACATCAATATTTTTAAGGTTGTTAACACGTGCTCCGCTGATCTTTAAGAGCTTCTTGCTGTCAACAGGTCTTCTGTTAAGCGGAACCGGAATAAACTTCTTACCGGACAGATAAAGTCCTGTCATGGACCTCTCTTCTGCAATAATGTCATCCAGTGTTCCCTGGGCAACGATCTCTCCTCCGAAAGAACCTGCTCCGGGACCGATATCAACGATATGGTCTGCCGCGCGCATAGTGTCTTCATCGTGTTCTACGACAAGGATCGAATTGCCAAGGTCTCTTAACTTAAAAAGTGTCTTTATGAGCTTGTCATTATCCCTCTGGTGAAGACCAATGGAAGGCTCGTCAAGAACATACAGAACACCCTGAAGGCCTGCGCCGATCTGGGTGGCAAGTCTGATTCTCTGTGCCTCACCGCCTGAGAGCGTGGCAGACGATCTGGAAAGTGTCATGTAATCCAGTCCGACATCGTTCAGGAACTCAAGTCTGGCCTTAACTTCACGGAGGATAGGCGCAGCGATCTCAGCATTCTTGCCTGTAAGGATCAGCTCATTAAAGAACTTGATCATCTTCTTAACGGACATATTGGTGAGCTCACTGATGTTGATCCCTCCGACTTTTACAGAGAGACTGTTGTTGTTAAGTCTTGCGCCCTGGCATACAGGACAGACATCAATGCTCATATAACGCTCATAAGATGCCTTCATCTCCTCGCTGCCTGACTCTCTCCAGCGGCGCATGACACTTGGCACAACGCCTTCCCAGTCGGAATAGTAATCGCCGCTCCTGGGATACATGGAATTCCTTGTATCGATCTTGAGCTTCTCCCCGCCATTTCCATAAAGTATGAGGTTCTTTACACTGTCCGGAAGCTTATAGTACGGAACATCTAATGAGAACTTATACTTGGCTGCAAGAGCTTCGATAAAGCATCTGCCCCAGCTCTTTGGATCGTCAAAATTCCAACCGGCAGTCCTTACGGCGCCTTCGTTGATCGAAAGCTTGGGATTAGTGATGCAGAGTTCCGGATCGACTGCTGTAAGCGTACCTATGCCAGAGCAGTTGGGACATGCACCCTCCGGGCTGTTAAAAGAGAAACTCCTTGTATTGATCTCTCCAAAGGATATGCCGCAGTCAGGACAAGCAAGATTCTGCGAGAAGAATTCTTCTGAAGTCTCATAAGTCTTCTCACCCTTGTCATCTGTTGTGGCAGTCTGAAGCTCAACTCTGAGAAGCCCGTCAGCAAGCTTCAAAGCCGTCTCGCATGAATCGTATAGTCTTGTCGTATTGGCTTCCTTGATAACAAGTCTGTCTACGACCACTTCGATCTCATGCTTGTTGTTCTTATTCAACTGGATATCTTCATCGAGTTCATAAGTAATACCGTCAACTCTGACTCTGGCATAACCGGACTTCCTGAATCCTTCGAAAAGCTTGCTGAACTCACCCTTCTTATTCCTTACGACAGGAGCATATACAATAGCTCTTGTACCCTCAGGATAGACCTTCAGTCTGTCTATTATCTGGTCTATGCCCTGTGACTTAATAGGCTTGCCGCAGTTCGGGCAAAAAGGCTCTCCCACCCTCGCATAGAGAAGTCTGAAATAATCGTAGATCTCAGTAACTGTACCTACAGTGGATCTTGGGTTGCTGACAGTGGATTTCTGGTCGATGGAAATTGCAGGAGACAAACCCTCGATGCTGTCCAGATCAGGCTTATCAAGCTGGCCTAAGAACATCCTTGCATAAGAAGACAAGGACTCAACATATCTTCTCTGGCCTTCAGCATAGATCGTATCAAAAGCCAAGGAAGACTTACCGGATCCGGAAAGGCCCGTAAGAACGACCAGCTTCTTACGAGGGATATCAACATTGATATTCTTGAGGTTATGCTCTCTGGCGCCTCTTATCTTAATGTATTTGTTCTCATCCATGTCTAATTTCCCTATCTTAACGAAAAAGACGGACATCAAGTAAGATGTTCGTCCTTCCTCATAATTTGGTGACCCCAAGCGGATTCGAACCGCTGATTGCGCCGTGAGAGGGCGCCGTCTTAACCACTTGACCATGGGGCCTTGTTTGTTTGCCCGAGTATATTACCACAGGTTATTTATCTGCGCAAGTACAACGGGCAGGATTGATTGTCCGATATTAGGACAATTTTCAAAATCAGATGTTTTCTGTCCTCTTATCTGAAGGGATATAAGGTCTGCGCTTATTAACGCACTTAAACGCAGGTCTCATGATACGGCCGCCTGATACGAGCTCCTCGATTCTGTGAGCACTCCATCCAGCGATCCTTCCGCAAGCGAACAAAGGTGTATAAAGCTCAGTAGGAATACCAAGCATTGAATAAACAAGTCCTGCAAAGAAGTCGACATTCGCGCAAACGAGCTTATCTGACTTCTTAACCTCATGGAAGACTTCAGGAGCAAGCTTTTCGACAAGGATATAGAGATTATATAGATCCATATTACCCTTCTCTTTTGCGAGAACCTCAGCATACTTTCTGATTACGACAGTTCTGGGATCGGACAAAGTATAAACGGCATGGCCAATACCATAGATAAGACCTGAATGATCGAAAGCCTTCTTGTTGATGATATCTGCGAGATACTGCTTGATGGCAGCCTCATCTGTCCAGTCGCTAACATGCTCTCTGAGATCCTTCATCATTGCATAAGCCTTGTTTGAAGCTCCGCCGTGCTGGGGGCCCTTAAGTGAGCCGACAGCAGAAGCTATAACAGCATAAGTATCGGAACCTGTGGATGTAACTGCATGAGTTACGAATGTTGAATTGTTTCCGCCGCCGTGCTCTGCATGAAGAACAAGCATGACATCAAGGATCCTAGCTTCAAGTTCAGTGAACTTGCCGTCAGGTCTGATCATGTGAAGGATATTCTGAGCAGTATTGTACTCAGGTACAGGTGCATGGATATAAAGATCCCTATGCTCGATATAGTGTCTTCTTGCCATATAGCCGTATGAAATGAGCACAGGGAATCTTGCGATAAGTTCTGTGCACTGTCTTACGACATTAGCGATATCTGTGGAATCAGGATTATCATCATATGAATAAAGAGCAAGGACAGATCTGGCAAGCTTGTTCATGACATCCGGTGAGGGTGCCTTCATGATCATATCCTCTGTAAAGCCCTCAGGAAGAGGTCTTACGCTCTGAAGAAGCTCATTAAATTCCTTAAGTTCAGAAGCAGTCGGAAGCTCACCTGTAAGAAGCAGGAATGCTGTCTCCTCATATCCGTATCTTCCCTCAGAGAAGAAACCGTTTACGAGATCTTTGACTTCATAGCCCTGATAGAAAAGCTTACCTTCAACCGGAATCCTGTCGGCATCGTCAACGATATAACTCATTACCTCGCCTACTTCAGTGAGGCCTACAAGAACACCCGTACCGTCATTGTTACGGAGTCCTCTCTTAACGTTGTACTTTGTGTACAGGTCCTTGTTGATATGTGATTTTACTTTTGCTACGTCAGCAAGTCTGTTGATGAGCTCTTCTTTTTGTTCAAATGCCATGTTCCGTCTGTCTTTCTGCTATCTTAACTTAGACTAGCGCCTATAATACCAGATATTATAAAACTTTTCTTTTATTAGGGTTTGCTCGCTGTTATACGAATAATTATGCGAATTTACAGTCATTCATTGTTAAGACCGTTCAAAAAGATCTGTCAGATAAGCTTTGAGAGCTCGTATCCTATTACCGAAGCAGCCACTGCGGCATTAAGGGATTCAGCTCTGCCTTTCATCGGTATTTTAACTAGCTTAGTGCATCTTCCGGATGTCTCATCTGTTAATCCGTCACCTTCATTGCCGATGAAATAAGCGCATGGAAGCTTAAGATCACCTGAACCCAATTCATTGCCCTTAAGATGGGTCGCAACAGTATCGACATTCTCTTTTGAGAAGAATTCAAAACACTCCGCCATCGTCTTTCTTACGACCGGTATATGCCATATGGAACCCATGGTCGCTCTTATGACTTTGTCGTTATAAGGATCACATGTCGTGGGGCTTATGATAACTGCAGTAAGACCGAATGCATCAGCAGTCCTTATGATAGTTCCGAGATTGCCCGGATCCTGCGTGTTCTCCAGCACCACATATATATCTTTGTTATCTCCTCTTCTCGGGATCTCAGCACCGATAAGAGGTTCTTTGATCACTATGGCAACACCCTGGGGATTTACAGTGTTGGATATTTTCGCGAAAACATTATCACCTAATACCATTGGTTCTAAGTCAGGCGTGAATTCCTTCGCCCATGAGAGCCTGGATTCCGTAACGATTACCTCAACTGCCTTCTGGCCGCTGGATAAAGCCTCTTCACAAAGGCGTGTTCCCTCAAGATAGATAAGACCCTCTTTCCTGGCCTCAGATCTCTTGGCAAGCTTTGCGATACGCTTAACGTTCGGATTGTCACGGCTAGTGATCATCTGCAATTTGAATATCTCCTTCACTTCTGAACAATTATAACAGATGCTGAATGTCATTCGAAAAATCTTCAATAAAAAACTGCGCGGGAATCAAATCCCACGCAGCTGTTGAATTCAAATTGAATCAGGTTATCAGAGAGCTGCCTTAGCCTTCTCAACGAGAGATGTAAAGCCTGCTGCATCTGTAACAGCGATATCAGAAAGAACCTTACGGTCTAACTCGATACCAGCCTTCTTGAGGCCGTTCATGAATCTAGAATAGTTGATGTCGTTCAAACGGCAAGCTGCGTTGATACGAACGATCCAGAGTCTTCTGAACTCTCTCTTCTTATTTCTTCTGTCTCTGTAAGCATAGTTACCGGACTTGAGAACCTGCTGATTAGCAACCTTGAAAAGCTTGCTCTTATGACCCCAGTAACCCTTTGCTGCCTTTAAAATCTTATGATGACGCGCTCTTGTGCGGATTCCTCTTTTAACTCTTGACATTATCTTGTCCTCCTAAATTCTAAGCAATTAAGCGTAAGGGATCATCTTCTTGATGATTCTTGCATTCTGATCTGAGCATACCTGGTTGTGTCTCAAGTGTCTCATTCTCTTAGTAGGTCTCTTGCTTAAGATGTGGCTTCTGAATGCCTGCTTGTGGAGAACCTTACCGGTACCTGTTACCTTAAATCTCTTCTTTGAAGAAGTGTGTGTTTTCTGCTTGGGCATAATATCGTTCCTCCTAAATTATTTTTTCTTTGCCGGTGACAGGTACATTACCATGTTCCTGCCCTCTAACTTCGGCGGCCTGTCTACAGAACCGTATTCGGTGACGCTCTGAGCAAATGTGTCGAGCACTTCGAATCCTTTATTCTGGAAAGCCATCTCACGGCCTCTGAATCGGATGTTAACCTTTACTCTGTCTCCTGCTGAAAGGAACTTAACGACCATCTTACGCTTAACTTCGACATCGTGAACATCTGTTGTAAGCTTTAAGCCGACTTCCTTAAGTTCTGTCTCTTTCTGCTTCTTCTTGGCTTCCTTCTCTCTCTTGCCTTTTTCGAAAAGGAACTTGTTGTAATCCATTACTCGGCAAACCGGATTATCTGGATTGGGTGAGATGCAGACGAGATCAAGATCAGCTTCTTCAGCACTCTTAAGAGCCTCTTCGATCGGTACAACACCAACCATCTGTCCTTCAGCGTCAATGAGACGCACCTGAGGGAACTTGATAGCTCCGTTAATCATCTGATTATCATTGGTCTTAGCGATGGTAGCCACCTCCTTGTTTAAGACTTTACTATTCCCGCATAAAAAAAGAACGGATAAAATCCGTTCTCTCATAACTACCCTGCCTTAATGGCAAACCCCTCAAAAATAGGTTAATTATCTAGTTATTTACCTCTTTACAAGCTTATTGCCGCTTGAGGTGAGAAACGGATGTTCTTCTTTCACGAGCGTTATAATACTTAAACTTTGCCACAAAGTCAATACTTTTCACAAAAAGTCACAGTGCCTTGATTAATGTATTACCTTGAGGAATGTTCTTCTGTGTATTGGTGTCATTCCTTTTTCGCGTATGGCAGTATAGTGATCCTTGGTGCCGTATCCCTTATGCTTTGCAAAGCCGTAACCGGGATACTGCTCATCGTATTCGACCATCATGTGATCCCTTGTAACCTTGGCAAGGATGGATGCAGCTGCGATCGAATCCGATTTGGCATCACCTTTGATTATCGGGATGACATCAAGTCCGGTACCGCTTAAATTAACTGCGTCAATGAGAAGAATGTCAGGAGACTCGCCTTTTGAAGCTAGCTCTTTAACGCAAGTCCTCATAGCTTTTTTCGTAGCTTCAAGGATGTTGATCTCGTCTATCTCTTCAGGTCCTACAGCACATATGGCGTAAGCCTTAGCCTTCTCTTTAATGGTAACGAAAAGTTCTTCCCTCTTCTTCTCTGAAAGCTTCTTTGAATCATCCAGACCCAGTATCTTTACCTCAGGATCAAGTATGCAGCATGCTGCGACTACAGGTCCTGCAAGGGGGCCTCTTCCTGCCTCATCGATGCCGCCGATCATCTTAAAACCTTTGGCAAGGCAGTCCTTCTCATATTCATACATCGCATCATACTTTGCATTAAGCTGTTCTTCTGTAAGCTTCGGCATATCTTAATCCCCTTTTACTTAAAATCCTCAGGCATCTCAAGCGTGATCCTGCCTGTCCTGCCCTCTCTTAAGTCGTTCAGGAAAAGCCTTGCGAACCGCTCCTCATCGATCCTTCCGCCGCTCATGATGCAGCCTCTCTTCTTAGCCATAGCCAGGAAGATATCATAATAAGGATCCTGGAAGTATCCTTCATCTTCAGACTCTTTGATATCAATATCGACACCATAACGCTCCCTGATCAGGTCAGGATAGATGCTTATCATTATCTTCAAAGTCTCATAAGCGACCTTAACAACATCAGTGATCTCTTCTTTTACAGAGCCCAAGGCCGTAAGGCAGATACCGCTCTTAGCATTCGCAATTCTTGGCCAGAGGACACCTGCCATATCCATGAGTTCAAGCCTTCCGCCTGTCATGATCCACTTGAAGTCCTTTGTTACACCCGGCTTGTCGCCTGTAACCGCGGCTTTTCTGCCTGCGAGAGCGTTAATTATTGTGGATTTACCGGTATTAGGAGCGCCAACGACCATAACCCTTACAGGACGGCCGATCCTGCCCTTTTCGGCAGCCTTCTCGAGCTTCTCCTTCATGAGTTCCATCGTAATGGAATTCAGCTTATCAAAGCCTTTCTTGTGAGTGCTCTCAAGCGCACAAGCTCTGGTATTCTCAGATTCGAGGCTCTCGATCCAGCGTGATGTTTTATTAGGATCAGCAAGATCAGCCTTGTTAAGGATAACTATCCTGGGTTTTGTGCCGATGATCCTGTCAAGTTCAGGATTCCTGCTCGAAAAAGGGATCCTGGCATCTGCAGTCTCATAAACGAGATCAACGAGCTTTAACCTCTCGCCTGTCTCGTTCAGGGCCTTCCTCATATGCCCCGGAAACCAGTTTATGTCATTCTTCTTCTCAGCCATAAAAGCCCTCACTTAATTCTTTCCAAATGATTTTAACACATGTTATTGATAGTACACACTTTCGCGAAAACATATACCATTCCGGCAATTTATTCTCAAAATAGTACCGTCACATCAATAGTTAAGCAAAAAAAAGAGGTTGCCTCATATGAGACAACCTCTTGTAAATCGAATTGAAAACTACAATCAGATCTTCTGTGTGATCTTTGCAGCCTTGCCCTGACGATCGCGGAGATAATAAAGCTTTGCTCTTCTGATCTTACCCTTACGAATAACGTCGATGTGATCGATCTTGGGTGAGTTAACAGGGAGAATTCTCTCTACGCCGATACCGTAAGATACACGGCGGATTGTTATTGTCTCTGAAAGGCCCTGGCCTTTTCTTGCGATGACATAGCCTTCGAATACCTGAATACGCTCCTTTGCGCCTTCCTTGATAAGGAGGTGAGCCTTAACGAAGTCTCCGACTTCGACATCAGGATACTGGTTGCGAATATTCTCGCTCTCGATGACTTTTACTAAATCCATATTGTTCGTTTCCTCTCTTTCCTGCAGATGTTCTTGCCTGGATAATGGCAGAGGACCACCCTGATAACTGGAGAATTTTAGCACATGCCTCTTTCAAAGGCAAGCATTTTGGCCCAATCACTTTCAGAAATGTCCAGTTTGTCAAGCATATCAGGTCTTTTGTGCCATGTATCGACCAAAGCAGCTATACGGTTATAGTCTGAGATCGCTGCGTCATTGCCGTTCTTCAGCACTTCCGGGACGGCCTTGTCATGCCACACCGGAGGCTTGGTATACTGCGGAGCTTCGAACAATCCGTCAGTATGGGATTCATTGGTATATGCCTCTTCATTGGGAAGCACGCCCGGCACGAGCCTGGACACGGCATCGATTACGACTATAGCAGCTGTCTCACCGCCTGTAAGCACATAATCGCCAATTGATATCTCCTCATCACAGATCTCATCGATCACACGGGCATCTATGCCTTCATAGTGACCGCAGATTATAAGAAGATTTTCTTTTGAAGCGAGCTCATGAGCCTTCGCCTGATTGAAAACATTACCCTTGGGCGACATGTATACGGTATAAGGCTTCTTCCCTCCGCACATTTCGACAGCCTTCTCATATGCACCGAAAACAGGTTCAGGACGGATCATCATGCCGGTACCGCCGCCATAGATGGTGTCATCGACTCGCCCGTAGTTATTCGGGGCATAATCTCTGATCTGGACACATTCCAGAGAGATCGCACCCTTGGCGAGAGCGCGTCCTGTAATACTCGTATCAAGATACGAGGTTACCTGCTCAGGAAATAATGTCGCTACATAAAAGTTCATATACCTTATATCCTTTAAGATTTCGAGCCGCTTTCAATAACAACGTTGCCTTCTTCATCTACTTTTATCGCAGAACCGCAGAATTGGCAATTGCCTGTTGTTCCCTTACGGATCTTGCTGTTGCTCGAGCCGCAGTTCGGACAGGTTATTGCAACATACAATGTCTCAAGATGATCGTTATACTTCTGCTGTGCAAACTCATTCTTTTTCAGATCTGCCTCAGCCTTTGCCGCAGCTGCTTTCTGAGTTGCTTCAGCGACCTTGCGCTTACGGATGATGTGGACCACTATAACAACGCCTGCAACAGCAATAACAGAAATGATGATTATCGCATAAAGCGCAGCCTGTGAGATCTGTTTTGTCATTATCCTGTCGCCGGCTTTTTCGAGAGATTTAGCAAAGAATTCACCTTCGTTATACTTCTCAACTGTGTAGAAATAATCTATGTATCCGAGAAGTATCTCCCTTGCCTGTTCATCCATTACCTGTTCCTCAGCATCTTCGCCGGGCCTGACAGTAACCAAGTAATTGCTTGAAGCATTGGGATATTCACGGAAGATGATGAGCAAGTGACCACCGTCTTCACCAAACATCTCAGCATAAGTATCCTTTGCCAAATCTTCGATGCTTCCTTCAGATATATAGTCTTTACCGTTCTCTCCCATGATCCAGAGATAAGGCTGGACACCGGTCTTCTCATAAAAATATTCCATGCCGGCGATAAGAGCCTTCTCTTCACCGTTCTCATCGATCCAGTCGCCCCAGTCATCCTGATACCACTTATCGACCGGATCACACTTAGAAGCAGGAAGTGCCTCTCTGTTGACAGTTGATCTTTCTATTTTTGCTTCCTTGCCCTGGTGAAGCCATAAAACCGCAAACGCGATAACAAGCACGACAACAGCCGCGCAGGTTATCCTCAGCACGAATAGATCCTTGCCGCCTTTTGCCATTTTATCTCCTCCCTATATCCCTTATGTTCTTCAAGTCTGTGTGTCATTACCTGTGCAGATAACGACATTGCCGTTCTCATCGGCCTTCATAGCTGTACCGCAGTAATTGCAGTAGCCTACCGTTCCCTTGCGGATGCTCGTATCTGTCGAGCCGCAGTTGGGACAGGTAACGGTTACATAAGTCTGTGCCAGGGCTTCCTGATACTTCTTCTGGTTCTGCTCTATTGCAGCCTTATTCTTTTCTGCCAGTTCCTGCTTAACCTTCTGCTTCTTGACAGCAAGTCTGCGCTTCTTAATGATTGAGATAGTGATCATAAGACCAATGATCAAGACCAGGACAATGATCACGATGGTGATCATTGTGTTTAATGACATCTGCTTGGTCATTATCCTCTCACCCGCTTCACGGAATGCAGTCTGGAAAAATGCACCCTCGTTGAGGTCATCATCTTCATAATAATACTCTATGTAATCGAGCAGGATATCTTTTGCTTCCTGATCCATTACCTGTGTCTCGGCATCAAATCCGGGAGTAACAGTAAGCTTGTAATTGCCTGATTCATTTGGATATTCACTGAAGATAATGAGAAGGTGACCTTCATCATCACCGAACATCTCCTTATATGTTACTTCTGCAAGCTCCTCAAGGCTTTCGGTGGATTTATAATTCTTGCCATCTTCACCCATTATCCAAAGATAAGGCTGAACACCAGTCGAGTCATAGAACGACTTAAGACCGGATATTAAATAATCACCTTCTCCGGCTTCATCTATCCAGTCTCCCCAATCGTCCTTGTACCACTCGTCGATAGGATTGCACTTGGATTCGGGAAGTTTTTCTCTTTGAATAGAAGATCTTGTTACCTTATAAATGGTATCAAGATGCATTTCATCCATGAATCCGAATACAAATCCGGCTAAGACCAGAAACAAAAACAAAAAAGGAGTAAAGCATCCGCTGCATCCAAAGCCGCCTCCGCCGCCTCCGCTGTATCCGCTGCTTCCTGAACTTCTGGAATGTCTGGAATAAGAAGAACCTGAAGATCTATAGGATGATCCTGAAGATCTGTAAGATGAACCAGATGATCTGTAAGATGATCTTGAACCGCCTGAATGTGAACGGCTGCTCGAATGATGTGAGCTGCTGTGAGAGCTTCCGCCACCGCCGCCTCTGCCCATATCAAAACCTCCCTCATTTTGTTGCTTGCCGCAACTTTTCCACGGAAGATATTATCACAAATGTATTTAGTTTTCGATTTGGATTATTACCTGGAGCCTTTGTATCCTACGCCATAGACCGATGTATAGTAATCGATCCTTCTGGAGTCTTCAAAGACAGGCTCATAGATGTTTTTATCAGGATCTATGCCGACAAGTGCGCAGACAGCTTTATTGGCTCTTGTAGTAAGATCCTTTTCCCTGTCCTTCTGCTTTAATGACTTATCAGCATATAAAGGCTCTCCGACATGCAATGTGAAGCATGCGATCTGCCCGAAAACATGCTTTCTTATCCATCCGGGTTCACGGTAAGAAAAGCCCAACGGAATCACCGGAACATCGTTGGTAACGGCAATGAAAGCAGAACCTCTTTTGAACGGACGGATAGGCTGATAGTATTCCCACATACTGCCTTCAGCATAGATGTGAAGCCAGCCGTGTTCCTTGAAAAGACCTCTGATGGCGCGGAGCTGTGCCCTCTGGCCTGCAATATCTTTCTCCGGTATCGGAATGCCGCCTACAAGCCTTATGAGTGTTCCATTCTCACCATTGATATTCTTATCCCATGCAAGAAGATATGACTTATAAGGACGGATTGCTTTCATAACGGCAATGTAATCCCACATGTGGACATGATTGCAGACGGATATTACACCTTTATCGAGAATATCCTTATGTTTCTTAAGGTTCTCACGTCCTTCGATCTTAAGTCCAAGTCTGATCGTTGCTACGTGAAAAACAAAAGCATTAAGCAGGAGCCTTGTCATCTTCTGCTTGAATAAGAAAGACTTTGACTTGTCGATATAGGGATAAGATGCATCGAAAACAAAGCCGCGGTCCTTATGGATCTCCAGATAATGACGGTCAGTCTCCTCCGGATAAGGAAAACGGTTTGTCTTAGGATCGAACATCGCTTGAAAATGATCAGTCGTACAATTCGTAAAGGCCTTCAGGCAGTCTGCACTTGATATATCCGGCCTCGATATCGACTTCATAACAATATATTTTGACGAACGGGAGCATGAGATTCTTACTCTTGTTTTCTCGCTTTATCTCAAGAGTGAACTGCGGTCCTGTCTCAAAACAATCAATGACAGCGCCTAATTCTCCCCTGTCGTCATCTATGACCTTAAGTCCCTTAAGATCAGTGATAAAATAGCTGTCCTTCTTGAGCTTTACGGCATTATCCCTTGTTACGGCAATGAATCTGCCTCTTAAGAGCTCTGCCTTATCTCTGTCCAGGACACCTTCGAATTTTACAAGAACGTTCCCACGGTCCATTCTTGCAGAAGAGCATACGGAAGCTTCGGGCTTTTCGAAATTCTGCCCGCAAATAAAACAATCCTTAAGCTTAAGGAAACGGCGCGGGTCGTCCGTTAAGGGATACACTTTAAGTTCCCCACGAACGCCGTGCGCGCCGGTAATCTTTCCTATAATGATGAGATCTTCCAAAAGAATCAGCCTACTATATCGACAATTACGCGCTTGCCCTCTTTGAGGTACTTAGCCTTCATGATAGAACGGATAGCCTGAGCTCTCTTACCATTCTTGCCGATAATCTTTCCTGTATCTTCGGGAGCAACGGACAGCTCAAAAACGACCGTGTTTCCACGCTCTGTCTTCTTTACGTTTACCTCATCGGGATTGCTGACAAGTTCCCTGGCGATATAAACCAATAAATCGTCCATATAAAGCTCTCCTTCCTATTATTCAAAGAATCACGTGAAATAAATCAGATGATACCCTGCTTCTTAAGAAGAGACTTTACTGTATCTGTGGGCTGAGCTCCGTTGGAGATCCACTTCTTTGCTGCATCTGCATCGATCTTAACGCTGTCTGTTTCCTTCATGGGATCATAGAAACCGATCTCTTCGATGAAACGACCATCTCTAGGATATCTGGAATCAGCAACAACTACACGATAGAAAGGTGCCTTTTTCTTACCCATTCTTCTTAAACGAATCTTAACTGCCATTTTTGTTTCCTCCAAAAAATATATTTTTGTTTTTTATAATCTACGCCATATCTATGACGGGATCGACTTTATCTTCTGCCCTTGCGCTTCTTCTTACGGTCACGTCTTCCTGTAGGAACGAAAGGTGTATCGCCGTAATCATCATCCTTAGGAGCTGTAAGGCTTCCAAGACCCTGTGGCATTCCGGTACCCATACCGCCCATGTTACCAAGTCCGCCGAGATTTCCGAGGCCGCCCATACCGCCCATGTTGCCTTTAAGGCCCATCTTTGCAGCCTGCTTGGCAAAACCCTTAGGCATCTTGAAGCCGCCCTTGCCGTTAGAGAACTGCTTCATTATCTTCGCAGTCTGCTCGTACTGGGTGATGAGCTTATTAACATCAGATACCTGTACGCCTGCACCTGCAGCGATTCTCTTTCTTCTGCTGGCATTAAGGATGGAAGGTGCTCTTCTCTCCTTCTTGGTCATGGAAGAGATGATAGCCATCTGTCTGTCAACGATCTTATCGTCAAGATCTTCCTCACTGACCTTGCCTGCCGCACCGGGCATCATACCGACAAGATCTTTAAGTGAACCCATCTTCTTCATCTGAGCAAACTGGTCATAAAGGTCATCGAGGTTATAACCGCTGCCCATCATGCGTTCCATGGTCTTTCTAGCTTCTTCCTCATCGATGGAAGCCTGAGCCTTCTCGATAAGGCTTACCACGTCACCCATGCCGAGAATTCTGTCAGCCATACGCTGAGGATAGAACTTCTCGATAGCATCGACCTTTTCACCTGTACAGATGTATTTGATAGGCTTGTTTGTAAGCTTACGGATTGAAAGTGCAGCACCGCCTCTTGCATCACCGTCGAGCTTCGTCATGATGAAGCCGTCCATACCGATGTTCTGCTCGAAAAGCTGAGCCACATTTACAGCTTCCTGACCGATCATCGCGTCGACAACAAGAAGCTTCTCTGTAGGATTTACAGCAGCAGCGATGTCTCTGAGCTCTTCCATGAGCTCCTCGTCTGCAACTGTACGGCCTGCAGTATCAATGATGAGGTAATTGCAAAGCATATATCTCGCCTTGCCTTCACCGTCTTTTGCGATCTTAACGGCATCCTTCTCTTCAGGATCGATATAGCAGTCTACGCCGATCGAATCACTTAATACCTTGAGCTGCTGGGCAGCTGCAGGTCTGTGAACATCGACAGATACGACCATAGGCTTCTTGCCAGACTCTTTTAAGAGTTTTGCAAGCTTTGCAGCTGTGGTGGTCTTACCTGCACCCTGGAGACCATAAAGGATGATTATATTGAATCCGGAATCAGAGACGTTGAGCTTGTCATCGCCTTCTTCTCCGCCTAAGAGTTCTGTCAAAGAATCTCTTACTATCTTTACTATCTGCTGACCGGGTGTGAAGGACTCCTGGATATCAGCGCCCTTGCACTTCTCGTTCATCTCGGCAACGAATTCCTTAACTACGCTGTAGTTAACGTCTGCTTCAAGGAGAGCCATGCGGATCTCACGCATCATCTCCTTGAGGTCGCTCTCGCTTACGCGAGCCTTGCCGCGCATCTTTGAGGTTATATTCTGAAGTTTTTCAGATAAGCTCTCAAACACTTTCTTACATTTCCTCTATCAATTCTTCAAGCTCTTTGGCAGCCTTTGCGGAATCTCCGCTGTTGATATGTGCCAATGCCTGCTTTGCTCTTGCCTGTTGTTTCTCGAAAAGCGCGAGAAGTCCCAACTTCTCCTCATACTCTTCAAGCTGCTTTTCCGCCCTCTTGACCGTGTCGTGAACACCCTGTCTCGAGATGCCCTCTGCTTCAGCGATCTCTGCCAATGTCAGATCATCGTTATAGTAGCTTTCACAGGTGCGTCTCATCTTGGGCGTAAGAAGGTTGCCGTAGAAATCGAGCAAAAGGTCTGTTCTAACTGACTTTTCACGCATTTAAAGACACGCCTCCCTAATAAACGCTTGCACATAATAACAAAGCGTAAGGGGCGTGTCAAGTATTTTTACTTGTCAGGATCTTATGACTTTACCCACCAGTAGCAAAAAGCCTGGGTCCTTGCAGCAAATGCCGTGGAGGTCCTAAGCAGTTCTCTTACCTCATCCTTGGTATACCAGCGGGCTTCTATCTCTTCCTCGTCTGATGTGCTTGGAGCGAACTCCCCTTCTGCTTTACCAAGAACACAGCAGCTCTTCTCATTGGTGATACCAACGCCCGAAAAGCTCATCGGCAGGACTTCATCAATAGATACGAGCTTTAATCCTGTCTCTTCCCAGAGTTCTCTTGCTGCAGCAACATCAGGAGTCTCACCTTCATCTATAAGGCCTGCCGGGAAGTTATAGGCAAAACCTCCGACCGCCATCCTGTATTCCTTATTAAGCAGGATCTTGCTGCCGTCTGAATTGGTGATAATGAGAACTACAGCATCACACTTCTCTCTGGCGATATCTTCAAGGCTGCTGATATTCTTATCTCTTGAGACCATCTCGTAGATCTTCTTATTGCCAAGGCTGGTCTCATATTCTGCATTGTAAGATGTGATAAAACGTCCTTCGTGGACTTTCTTGATTCCTATAAACTTCATTTCTTGCCCTTCTTTGTATCTTTTCCCATTCTTCTCCTGATCACGTCCTCTTTGGCTACGGAGTAACCGAAGAATCCGAGCTTCTCGCCTAAGAGATAATACTCTCCGTGGTTATAAGCAACAAGCTTGGCGTTTTCGAGACAGAGCTTACCATTCTCATCGAGAAGATATGAATCCGCAGTAACGCTCTTTATCTCACCTATGAACATGTCATGTGATCCTAACTCTGTAACGCTCTTAACTACGCAGGAGATCGATACAGGTGCTTCCTTGATGGCATAAGCATGCTCAAGACCGGCTGCCTTGACCGGAGTAAGCGAACATGAAGCGAACTTATCTTCCTTCTCACCGCCTCTTACGCCGCAGTAATCGCAGGCTTTGCAAAGAGATTTGGAAACGAGATTTACTACGAACTCGCCTGTCTCTGAGATCAGCTTATGTGAATATCTGTTTTTACGTATGCTTACAGATATCATGGGCGGTTCAGAATTGACCGTGCCTGCCCATGCAGCAGTCATGATGTTTGGACGTCCGTCAAGTCCTGCAGATGAGATCATGACAACAGGGACGGGATTTAAGATTGTCGATACCCCGACCTCTATCTTATCGTGTTTTGCCATTGGTTAAACCTCCTTGGAAATAAGCGGTGTTACCGCCGTAAAGCTCTCATGAAGGAGCAGATAGTCTTTTATATCGATACCGGCGGAATATCCGACGATGCTGCCGTCCTTACCGATTACACGGTGACAAGGGACAATAACTGCAACAGGATTATCCGAGCATGCCGCGCCAACTGCCCTGGTTATCTTTCTTGCTTCGGCAAGTTGGCCGTCAGTAAGCATGAGAGCTATATCCTCATAACTTGCAGTGCCGCCGTATGGTATGGAATTAAGGGCATTCCAGACCTTTTTCTGGAACAAAGTGCCCTGATTGAACCTTACATTGATATCAAACCATGCCCTGTTACTGTCGAAGTATTCCCTTAATTCCACATAAGCTTTGGCAAGCTCATCGGGCAGGTACTGGAGCTGTTCGGATCCGAGATTGTATCTGCCGTCATCATTTCGCGCAAGTCCGCCGCCGGCATCAAGAAGGCCAAGCGATCCTGCAATGTTAAGCGCGAACGGTTCTTCGATCTGCTGGCCGTAATGGAACAGCTTTACAGAATCGATGTAATCCTCTCCTCCCGATACCATTGCAACGCCTCTTTCAAACGGAACGAAGACGATATTGTACTTCGGATATTCATATGAGAGCATCGCGAAAAGTCCGGCATCTTCAAATCCGGTATTAAGCCTTACCTCATCTCTTAACACGGCTTCCTGATTAAAGCCTGCTCCCATAAGGATACGCTCAAGGCCTTCATTGCCGTGATTGCAGATAACAGTAACCTTATGATAGTACTCTTCGAGGAAGCAGTATCTTAATACTTCATCAACGATACCGCTCTGTGTATCCGCATTCGCGTCACTGGTAAAAACAAAATCGATATGTGCCCTGCAGTTCTTTCTGTCCGGTCTGAAAAGCTTTATCAAGGCATAGATAACATCGTCCTTAGAGGCAAGCATAGCTTCACCCTGACTTCCCGAACCCAACGCTCTGATATCATTTTCGATGAGCTTAATGGTTCCCTCCATCAGGCCGCGCCTGCGAAGTTCTGAACTGTCAGATATGTGAAGCTTGCGAAGAACGATTTTGTCAGCCATAGCATTTCTCCGGATCGAAATCATCATTCCGCCGCACGTGATCGGCCATATACTCGTTTGTACTTGCGTATAACTTACTGTCAAAGGACTCAGGGCAATATACCGCATTATCCATGACCTGTCTGAAGTCTGATGTCATGTGTCCGAAAAGCTTATCACCCGACACCAGATCCCATACTGCCTCATTTCTCGTAAGCGGCATGAATCCCGTCATTTCTTCAAGCCTGTAGATAAGAAGCAGAGCATCAGGATCATAAGAGATAAACGCTGCAAACTCAGCAGCAAAATCAGTATTCAGTGACTCTTTTGCAACACATAATGAATAAGTACTTAAGTAAGGGATTCCCGGATTGGTTACATCCTTACAGGGAAGGTGCAGGAAATAAAGCTTCTCTCCGTAATAATCTGACCAGCCCTTGATATTGGCGGAAGAATCGACCCAGAGAGCCGCCTTTCTCGAATAGACGGGATCTGCACCGCTATAGAGATCCTGTGAAAGTCCTGATGAATACAGGTCTCTAACATAAGATATGGAGTTATTTACTATATGTTTGGATGCTTCCTTATCCTTTGAATACTCGGCGTTAACCATATATGAAGTCTGTTTATCATTATTAAAAGCGGAACCCAGATAAGGGACAAGCTCATAACCGGAGGCCAGAGGGGTACATGAGTATTCATTCTTAATGCTCTTCAGATACTTCTTGAGTTCTTCTGTGTTATTCCTTGTCTGAAGCTTTCCTATCTTTGAAGGAATGAACTCTGGATTGCCGATAAGGACCTGCGCAGAACAATAATGCGGAATTCCATAGAACACGCCTTCATCAGAATCGGCAGTAAGTGCATCAGAATATATCTGCTGGACATTAAGATACTTGTTGTCGGATACCGAATCATTAAGTGAAGCCGTGAACCCTGCTTTCCAGGCAGATTCGCTGTCCTGAGCCAGGAAAAGATCAGGCATTTCATTTGAAGCCTTCCAGTTCCTGATAGTCTCAAGGTTAGCGCCTGTATTGCCTGAACCGATATTGGTGACCACATAATTGGTGGCGACATTTGACAAAAAGGCTGTATCTATCGTAAGACCGGTCTCAGTGCTGTCCCAAAGGCCGTTATTCTTGCTGTACATCATGGCAACAAGGCACTGGATTGTAAGTTCGGAATAAGGAAGTGCGACCTTCAGCTGACGTATCTCGCTTTCAGAACCTGCAGTTGAAGTCTCACCTGCAGATTCAGAAGGATCGGTACTTGCTGTGTCGGAACTTATCGAAGGAAACATGTCGTCGCCTTTATTGCAGGCTGTGATTACAGTGCAGGACAAAGCCATGCACAGTACTATACTGATCAATCTTTTAAATGTAGCTGACGCTTTCATCTGAATGGATCCTCCGACAAGCTAATTATATCATTCTTATACGGAATCCTTGCCTTTCTTTCACTTGACACTTATCATGCAAATAGGTATATTTTTATGGCACGCCAAAGTGGCTCAGGGGTAGAGCAATTCACTCGTAATGAATAGGTCGCGGGTTCGATTCCCGCCTTTGGCTCCAGAATCTTAACAGGCTGTCTCAGATATGAGGCGGCCTTTTTTTATGAGCAGCTGATATCTCTTAATATCCCGGAAATAATAAACGGCGCCCTTTTTCGGGGCACCGTCATGAGATCAGATTAAGCTTCAGTTTATCTTCCTCTTCCCGGAATGACCTTGCTCAACGAATTTACAGCCTCATTCAGTTTCTGGATTGATTCATTAAGGCTCTTGACGTCTATATCGCTGATCTTCTGGACAGCTTCGGTCATTGCATCAGTATTATCTGTCAAAACCTTATCAACGTTTCCGATCATCTTGTTCATACCGTCAAGTGACTTGTTCACTTCACCCATAAGAGTCGTAGCTTCATTAAGTGTGTTCTCGGCAGCAGACAGAGTACTGATCACCTTAGGGACAACAAATATGGCAGATACAACAAACACCAATGCTATAACAGCCATGCAGACAGATACGATACCTGTTCTTGAGGCAGTCTTCTTCTCGAGCTTAACAAGTTCAGTCAAAAGATCGTGATCAGTATAGTCAGCGTACTTCCCGCCATTTATCTTGTTCACAGGAGCAGCTTTTTCAGATTCCTTAACGGTTTCAGAAGCTTCCTTTACAGGCTCAGCTGTCTTCACTGCTTCTTCCATAGCCTCTTTATTCTCAGTTTCTTCCATCTTATCCTCCTAAATAAACAATTCACCTCCACCGCAAATGCAATGGAGGTGATAAAGGTCTTTGGTATTAGTGGTGGAACAGTCTCATTCCTGTGAATGCCATTGCAATGCCGTACTTGTTGCATGTCATGATAACATGATCGTCACGGATGGAACCGCCGGGTTCTGCAATGTACTTAACACCACTCTTGTGAGCACGCTCGATGTTGTCGCCGAAGGGGAAGAATGCGTCAGATCCAAGAGCTACGTTATCGTTCTTGGCAAGCCATGCCTTCTTCTCTTCTCTTGTGAATACAGCAGGCTTTACCTTGAAGATATTCTGCCATGTTCCTTCTGCAAGAACGTCCTCATACTCATCAGAGATGTAAACGTCGATAGCATTGTCTCTGTCAGGTCTTCTGATATCATCTACGAACTGGAGACCCAATACCTGAGGGCTCTGTCTGAGCCACCAGTTATCAGCCTTCTGGCCTGCAAGTCTTGTGCAGTGGATTCTTGACTGCTGGCCTGCACCGATGCCGATTGCCTGACCGTCCTTAACGTAGCAAACAGAGTTAGACTGTGTGTACTTCAAAGTGATAAGAGAGATAAGAAGGTCGATCTTCTTGTCTTCAGGAATATCCTTAGTGTCAGTAACGATGTTGTCCAAAAGCGCATGATTGATCTCGAACTCGTTTCTTCCCTGCTCGAAAGTAACGCCGAAGACATCCTTTGTCTCGATCGGAGCGGGCTTATAGGAAGGGTCGATCTTGATAACGTTATATGTGCCCTTTCTCTTTGTCTTAAGGATTTCAAGAGCTTCAGGTGTGTAATCAGGAGCGATGATGCCGTCGGAAACTTCTCTTGCGAGCATTGTAGCCGTGATAGCATCGCATGTATCGGAAAGTGCTGTGAAGTCGCCGTAAGAAGACATTCTGTCAGCGCCTCTTGCTCTTGCATAAGCGCATGCGATGGGAGATAACTCACCGAGATCGTCTACGAAGTAGATCTTAGCCTCTGTCTCAGAAAGGGGCTTGCCTACAGCAGCACCTGCAGGTGAAACGTGCTTGAATGAAGTTGCTGCCGGAAGACCTGTTGCTTCCTTTAATTCCTTAACAAGCTGCCAGCCGTTGAAAGCGTCCAAGAGGTTAATATAACCGGGCTTGCCGTTCAATACTGTGATGGGAAGCTCTGATCCGTCTTTCATGAAGATCCTGGAAGGCTTCTGGTTAGGGTTGCATCCGTACTTGAGTTGCATCTCGCTTGACATAAGTGTTCTCCTTTATACTCGTCTAATTACTTAACGTTCTTATTTACAATACGTGTCTCAGCTTCGCCTGTGGCGATGTCAATGTAGCGTACGAAAAGTGATACCTTGTTGTCTTCGTTAAGGCTGTTCCATACTTCGTTAGTGAAAGTATCAATATCACCCTTGAGCTCAACCTTCTCAGGCTCACCTTCAAAAGAAGGAAGCGGGCTGCCATCACCCATGTATGTATGGATGAATCTGCCGATTCCTGCCTTGGGATTTGTATAAGTGAATGTGTGGCGCTCGCATGAAGCCGGATCACCGTCATCACTCTTGAGGATGGACATAGCGAAGTTATATCCGCCGTTCTCAACATGCATGATGCCTGAGATTCTGGGAGTATAGTTAGGAGCATCGTCCTCAAACTCTCTTCCTCTTAAGGACTGCTCGAAAGTCATCTGCTTGTCCATGAGCTCATAGATCGTATCTGTCTGGTCACCGTTAGTAACGATAGTCTTGTTGCCAAGAACTCTTACAGGTGAATAGATGATGAGGTGCGGATCGGTAAGAAGTGAGGGATCAAAAGCCTCTGTCTTGATTCCGTCTTCTGTTGCTGTGAATACTCTGTTTCTTGAGTTAACGCTTCTTCCCATGATGAAGTAAGCTGTAACTGCATACTTACCGTCATCGGACTTACCGATTACGATTCCTCTTCCGGGATAAGCATTCTCTTTTAAGATCTTGCCCAAGTTCTGTGTGATCATATGGCACCTCCAAAAATTAATAACTGATTTATCTAATATGGCAGATATTGTTCTCTATTACGACCTTGCCGTCAGCTATAAGTCTTATAGCCTGCGGAAGGATCTTCCACTCGCAGTTCTCCATTATCCTCTTCTGAAGAGATTCCGGAGTATCATCAGGAAGGACATCTATCGCCTTCTGTAAAAGGATAGGACCTTCATCGTAGTTCTCATTTACAAAGTGAACTGTAGCACCGGATACCTTTACGCCCTTTGCAAGCGCAGCCTGGTGAGGTCTTATACCATACATACCTGCACCGCAGAAAGAAGGTATAAGAGCCGGATGGATATTGATAATGCGGTTGGAATACTTTGAGACGACTTTTGGTCCCATCAAAGAAAGATATCCTGCAAGAACGATAAGTTCAGCGCCGGACTCTTCAACAGCGGCAAGGACTGCCTCGTCCCAAGCTTCAATGGAATCAAAATCCTTCTTTGACACTACAACGGACTTAATGCCGTTATTAGCAGCTCTCTCGAGCGCATAGGCATCTTTGGAAGATGACAGTACGAGTGCTATCTCGATATCTTTTAAGATACCATCCTTAGTATTGTCGATGATGGCCTGGAGATTTGTTCCGCCACCTGACACAAATACTGCAATCTTCATTTATGTAGTCTCCTATTAGTTGTACTTTACCTTGTGAATTGATTCCTCATCGTCCTCAGGCTTACCTGCGATGAAGTTGCCGTCGAAGCAAGCAGAGCATACGCCGCAGTCGATCGTGTTAAGAGATGCTCTCAAAGAATCAAGGCTGATATACGCAAGTGAATCAGCACCGATCATGTCACGGATCTCTTCGATGGTCTTTGTGCTTGCAGGAAGTTCTGTCTCAGATGAAGCATTAACTCCATAGCAGCAGCCGAACTTAACCGGCGGAGAAGCGAGTCTTACATGTACTTCAGATGCTCCATTCTCGCGGAGGAATGAGATGATGTGCTTTGTTGTCGTACCTCTTACGAGAGAGTCGTCAACGATTGCGATCCTCTTACCCTTGATGGCTGTCTTAAGAGCAGCGAACTTCATTCTAACAGCGAGTTCTCTCTGCTGCTGTGTA
Organism: uncultured Clostridia bacterium; assembly: GCA_946403085.1. Lineage (GTDB taxonomy): Bacteria > Bacillota > Clostridia > Saccharofermentanales > Saccharofermentanaceae > Saccharofermentans. Next base: position 46,257 of record CAMIYM010000007.1, read on the forward strand.
CTCTTGATAAATGTTCTTCCGACATATCTGTTCTTCAAAAGACCGGCACCATACTGAACACCAAGTCCTGCAGCATAACCTTCTGCAGCGGCATTACCGGAGTCAGGTGCACCGATGACAAGATCAACGTCAGCAGGGCTCTCTTTTGCGAGTGCCATACCTACTCTGTATCTAGAATCGAAGATGGACATATTGTCGATAAGAGAGTCAGGTCTTGCGACATATACATATTCGAAAACGCATACCTTTGCGTCCTTCTTTTCGACGGATTCATCATACTTGATGGAGCTCATGCCGTCCTTGGAGATTGTGATGATCTCACCGGGCAGGAAGTCTCTTACGATCTCGCATCCGATAGCATCAAGAGCGCATGACTCTGAAGAGATATAGTACTTGTCACCGAGCTTACCAAGGATCAAAGGTCTCATTCCGTAAGGATCTCTTACACCGATGAGCTTATCCTCTGTCATGAAGATCATTGAGTAAACGCCGTGGATCTCCTTCATTGTCTCGAGGATGGCGTGCTCGCAGTCTTCTGTTCTGATCCTGTTTCTCGAAAAGAGAGAAAGGATGATCTCGGAATCTGTATTTGTCTGGAAGATAGCTCCCTGGTCCTTAAGACCGTCTCTGATCTTGTTAGCATTCATGATGACAGAATCAGAAGTAAGAGCGATATTGCCTACTCTGGACTTGATGGAAATAGGCTGGATGGCATCTGTACCATTCTCTCTGGGAGAACCGCCTCTTGTATGGCCGATAGCGCAAGATCCGGCAAGAGCGGATAATGTAACCTCATCAAATACATCTGTTACAAGTCCTGACGCCTTATGAACAAGGAAAGAACCATCATCGTTAACTGCGATACCGCAGGATTCCTGACCTCTGTGCTGCAACGAGAAAATACCGTAATAAGTATCTCTGGTTACATCCTTCTTACTCCCCTTGATGTCATAACATCCGAAAACTCCGCTCATGTGCCAATTAGCCGTCCTTTACTCAAATTGTTCTATGTTAATGAATAAATCCAATAACCTTAATTCATTTCAGCGATCTTCTGCTGAAGTCTTGCATCTCTTTCTTCAACTGATGCGGCGAGACTTGCTTTATAATCCTTGATCTTCTGCATAAGCTCAGGATCAGAGATAGCGAGCATCTGGCATGCGAGGATTGCAGCATTTGAACCGCCATCGATAGCTACTGTAGCTACAGGAATACCGGTAGGCATCTGAACTGTTGCGTAAAGAGCATCAACACCTGCAAGAGCACCACCCTTGCAAGGAACTCCGATAACAGGAAGAGCTGTATTTGCAGCAAGAACACCGCCTAAGTGAGCAGCTAAGCCTGCAGCAGCGATAATGACCTTGAAGCCCTCTGCTTCAGCGCCTCTTGCAAGTGCCATAGCCTTATCGGGTGTTCTGTGAGCTGAAGCAACTGTTGCCTTGAAGCCGACTCCGAACTTGTTCAGCATCTTGAAGCAACCTTCCATTACGGGGAAATCAGAATCGGAACCCATTACAACCAAAACTTTGCTGTCAGCCATATATAAAACCTGCCTTAAAAATATTTGACTTTACTCGTCGCCCTGCGCCCATTTAAGGCGTCCCATTACCCTGAAATAATCAGATGATTCCCAAGCATAAGGCTTCGGACAAAAGTCATTACCGGGTCTCGTAGAAGTCTGTGAATAAGGAAAAACCCTCAGTTTATAGTCTACGCACTTGGAGCCGTCCCCGTCCATAATAAAATCGCATTGAATTATTACAGAATCAGGGTCAGTTAATGAGTAATTTCCACCAAAACAAAAGTTCGAGAGCGAATAGAAGATATAATGGCCGTTATACTTCTCGATCGGCTGGAGACGGTGCGGATGATGACCGACAACGATATCAACGCCCAGATCTATTAATCCGTGTGCGACTTTCTTCTGCCATGCATTAGGCTCATATGCACCCTCCGAACCGAAGTGGCAGGAAGCTATGATGATAACGGCACCCTGGCTTCTCAATTCCTCGATAATGCCCTTGACCTTATTAGCCCCCGTATCATTGCCGAGACCGACCATGCCGATCTTGATACCCTTGGATGTCGTAAATATGGCGCCTTTGGTCTCGTCACTCCACAAAATGCCCTTTTCATCAAGGTTCTTCCTGGTATCCTTAACGCCGGCTTCCCAGAAATCCATCATGTGGTTATTGGCGATATTTACCGCCTCAATACCGTTTGCCGTGAGCATCTCAAGATCTTCAGGCTTCATCCTGAAAATATAGGTGTTGTTCTTGTGTGTCGTCTGCTTCGTTACCGGATTCTCAAGGTTGATAAGAGTAAGATCATCCGACTTAAAGATATCTGCACAGTTCTTGAAGCAATAATTCTTATTCCCCTTTACTGTGGCGTCAAACTTCTTATTGCCAGACCTGTAATCCTGGGTCAATGTGCAGTCACCTGTGAATGTGACCGTGACCTTACGGTCTTCAGGTGCGAGATATGGCGTCGGTGTTGGCGTAGGAGTCGATGTGGGTGTAGGCGTAGATGTGATCTCTGTAGATACAGTCTCAAGAACCATCGTAGTTGCAGCAGACTGCTCCACATCAGTATTGCCTGTAGTTGTGGGTACCGTAGTCTCACCCGTATCAGTCTTGTTGCAGGCAGCTATTGAAGCTGACATGACAAAGACAAGGATCAGGGATAAAAGCTTGTTAAACCTTCCACTTATAACGGAATCCTTCACCTGAAGCTCAACCTTTCAAATAAATTAGAAATGCCGACAATCTGTCGGCATTATGATTATATCAATCTTTTATAAAATCAATACGACTTTTCGAGGAATTAGTAAAGCAAAAATGCGGTACCGAAAGGCTTGATGCCGATTCTCCTCGTGCCGCCTGTTATTCCGCCCAGAATGAACTGTTCTGACAGCGGATGGATCGTGCCGTCATCAGGCGCCGGGGCACACTCATAACTGCCATAACGCTCAGTAACATCAAGGTATATAGGCTTATCGGACCTGTTCATAACAAATACGACCGCCTTGCTGCCTGTTGCCTCTTTGCCAAATGCATCACGGCCTACTTTAAGATATCTGACAAAGGAGAATGTACCGCCGCTGGCATACAAAGTCTTATAGTATCCTGTACGAAGGCATTCATTATCAGTTCTGAGCCTTGCAATACGCCTGAAATAGCCAAGTGCGTCCTGCTGCTTCTTATCAAGCCTGTTCCATGGATATGTCCTTCTGTTGAAAGGATCCTTATATCCTTCCATCAGTACCTCATCACCGTAATAGATGCAGGATGCACCTATATAACATGTCTGGAACGCGAACGCCATCCTGGCAAGCGCTGAGACGATATCATAATACTGAGATTCTACCTTGAAATGACGCTGGATATCCCTGTCATCAGTATCATCAGGCCTTGAAAGCATTGTCATTATCCTTGGAACATCATGTGAAGACACAAGGTTCATCATCGCATAATACGCTTCCGACGGATAACGCTCACGGAAACCTTCAAACCTCGTATCTGCAATATCCGCATCGATATATCCGCAGAGGAAATCAAGGATAATGTGTCTGAATGTATAACCCATAACGGAATCATGGGTATTTCCGAGCATAAAGTCACGGTAGGAACCATAGCTGCACTTATTGGAAGCATCTTCCCAGACTTCGCCGATAACTGCACCCTCACCGCCTGTCTTCTCTTTGACAGTTGCTCTCATTTGTCTGATAAAGCTGTCGGGAAGTTCGTCAGATACGTCGAGCCTGAATCCCGAAGCGCCTCTTGAGGTCCAGGTATCGATTACTCCGTCCTTACCGAAAATGAAGTTCCTGTAGGACAGATCATCTTCATTGATATTGGGGAGATCGGGAAATCCCCACCATGACTCATATCCGACAGATCCGTCTTCATTGCGGAAGAAGTTATACCACGAACGGTAACGGCTCTCTTTGCCTTCATTAAATGCTTTATAAGCACCCGTACCGTCGTATCTGTCAAACTTGTTGAAGTATCTCGAATCTGCTCCTGTATGGCTGAAGACACCGTCAAGGATCAGTTTTATCCCTTTCTTGCTGCACGCATCCTGAAGGCTCATGAAAGCCTCAGTGCCGCCAAGTATGGGATCGACATTAAGATAATCCGCCGTGTCATACCTGTGTGACGACCTGGCTTCAAAGATCGGATTCAGATAGATAACATTGATTCCGAGCTCTTTTATGTAATCAAGCTTTTCTTCAATTCCCTTGAGGCTTCCGCCATAGAAATCGCATGCAAGATATCCGGTCTCGGGCTTTCCCTTGGTATCAACGTCCTCATTCCAGTTTTTATGGTAGATGCGTTCCTTCCTGTCATCAGTGTTGATCATCTTCTCATAATCGAATGAGGCATCCCTGGCAAATCTGTCCGGGAAGATCTGATACATCATGGCACCCTTAAGGAAGTCAGGTGTCTTGAAATCCTTGTTATAGACCGTTATCTGGAAGGCAAAAGGATATTTATCCTCATTGGCACCGACTCTTGGAGGCTCATTATACAGCGTTCCCTCACCGTCAGGCTTATCCATTCCTGCACCGTAATAGAGCGTCAGGACCGTTCCCTGACCATCATTGCCGTTATCACCATTGCTTCTGAACTCTTCAGGAAGATCTTTTAAGTCACCTGGACAGTTGAATCTGAACCAGTAGAAGAGGATCGAAGGCTCGGAAGGCAGCATAAGATTGACGCGGTATCTGCCGGATCCCGTAACGGAATACATAGGTTCTTCGTGATAAGAGAAATTATAGAGTCCGTATGTATAACAGAAAGTAACGTTTGAAGCTTCCTTATAGGTATCGAAAAAGATATCGACCGTGGAAGCCGCAGGTCTCGCGCCAAACGGTTCTCTGTACTCAGGAAGGCGCGATGCATGAATGCACCGCGCCCTTACATTAACTTTATGTGATTTGTTCTGAGTGTTCTCAGAATTCATCAATCCTTCTTCTCCTTAACTTCAGGCTTCTTTTCTTCTGCCTTGGCAGGCGCAGCCTTAGAGGGCTTCTTTGCTGCAGGTTTCTTTGCAGCGGGCTTCTTTGTGGTTGCCTTCTTAGCAGCAGGCTTCTTCTCTGAAGCTTTCTTCTCGGCAGGCTTTTCAGCCTTTGCCGGAGCTTCCTTTTTCGCTTCCTTCACAGGAGCCTTCTCAGGAGCCGGTTCAATTCTGGGAATGCCTGTGATCAGGGAATAAAGACCTGCATACTCGCCTGCACTCTTCTTCCATGAATAGTCACCCTTCATGCCTGCCTCGATGATCTTATCCCATACATCCGGATGATGACGGTAAATGTCAGCAGCATACTTTGTAACGAAAAGGAATTCATGTGCATTGATATTTGCAAATGAGAATCCGTTACCTTCACCGGTATATTCATTATAAGGTGTAACCGTATCCTTAAGACCGCCCGTCTCTCTTACTACAGGGACTGAACCATATGCCATGGAGCAAAGCTGTGAAAGACCACAAGGTTCAAAGATGCTGGGCATAAGGAAGATATCGGAAGCTGCATAGATCGTATGAGCAAGTCCGCTGTCGAAATCGATGCATGCACACATCTTGCCTGGGTTACGGTTAGCGATATCAACAAGTGCCCTCTCGTAATAAGGATCACCTGTTCCGAGGATTACAACCTGCATTCCATCGTAGAGCATCTCTTCAAGTACATAGAGCAGGAGATCCAAGCCCTTCTGGTCTACAAGTCTTGAGATCATGGCACAAAGAGGAGCACCGGGATTGACATCAAGATTAAGCTGTTCCTGCAAGGACTTCTTGCATGCAGCCTTACCTTCCTTGTAGTTCTTGATGTTGTATTTCATCGGGATCTTGTCGTCCTTTGAAGGATCGTACTCAAGATCATTCATACCGTTGATGATGCCGGATACCTTGTAAGCATATTTCTGCAAGGTGTAATTGAGACCCTCACCATAGTAGTCAGTCATGATCTCATATGCATATGTCGGAGATACCGTTGTAACTGAATTGGAGAATACGATACCTGCCTTCATGAAGTTGATAGCCTTATCCTTGATGCAGAAATCCTCTCTAAGGTAATCATCAGGAAGATCGAGCATCTCCCTTACCACATCGATGGAATGAACACCCTGATACTTGAGGTTATGGATCGTATATACCGTCTGTACGTTGGTGTGATAACCATTCTTCTTGAAGTGGCAGTCAAGGAGCATCGGCATCATACCGGTCTGCCAGTCATTGCAGTGAAGGACATTAGGCTCGAAGTTCATGAAATCACCCATGAAATCAAGTACTGCCCTCTGATAGAAGCAATAACGCTCGATATCGAAAACATAATCAACATAGATCTGATCGAAGTTGAAATAATATTCGTTATCGATGAAGTAGAAAACAACTCCGTTTACTTCCAAAGAGAAAAGGCCCGCATAAAGTGAGCGCCAGCCCATGTGAACCATCTTCCATCCGAGGAACTGAAGCTTATCGCTGTACTTCACCTTGATCTTCTTGTAGAGCGGAATGATAACACGGGCATCAACACCCTGCTTGTTAAGCTCTACAGGCAGGCTTCCTACAACGTCAGCAAGACCGCCGACTTTAACGAACGGACTACACTCAGACGAAGCGAATAATACTTTGATGTTTTTTTCCATAATCAGATACCTGCTCCTTTTCCTATAACGATAGGATAGTCGGGATGTCCGACAAGTCTTACGCCCGGTCTTACGAAAGCGTTCTTATCAAGGATTACATTCTCAAGATGGCAGTTCTCGGAGATGTGAACATCCTGCATGATAACGCAATTCTTGACTGTTGTATTCTTAGCAATCGTAACACTTCTGAAAATGACAGAACCTTCAACCTTGCCATAAATACGGCAGCCGTCTGATACGATCGAATCGCTCATCTCGGCGTTGTCGAAGTAAAGTGTCGGAGCCTCGTCCTTGACCTTTGTGTAGATAGGCTTTCCGCTCCAGAACAGGTCATTTCTGACTGACTCAGTAAGAAGTGACATTGAAGCATTGAAGTAAGCCTGTACACTGTTGATCCTGAGAACAACTCCGGAATACTCATAGCCGTGAACCCTGAATTCATCGAACATCTTAACGATCGAATGGATTCCAAAGTGGCTCTGGCCGTGTGCCATCTGACGTGCAAGGATATCGATAAGGAGATCTCTTCTGAGGCAAAGGATTCCAAGTGAGCACTTGGGAGAAGTAGCCTTTGCAGGATTGTAGAGCATGTCTCTTACAAATCCGTCTTCATCGATATCAAGAATATATGAAGGGTTGCCGTACTTTGTACCGTCGCGGTTATACATTACGGAAATATCCGCACCTGACTCCTCATGTGACTTGATGAATGAATCAAAAGTCGTATTGAGGATGACATTAGCGCCTGCAACGATAACATAAGGCGTTCTGGACTGTCTTAAGAAATCGATAACGCCGGTAAGCTCCTCATCTGAACTGATATTCGTAGCTTCAGAGTTTACATAAGGCGGCAGGATATGAAGACCGTCATTCTTTCTGTCTAATGACCATGCACCGCCTGTTCCCGTGTGGTCCATCAAAGACTTGTACTTGTTGTAAGTAAGAAGTCCGACGTTCTTGACGCCTGAATTAACCATGTTGGAGAGCATGAAGTCAATTATTCTGTATCTTCCGCCAAAAGGCATAGCGGAAAGCGCGCGGGGATTGGAGAGCTCACCCAGAGATATCTTTTTGTTGTCGGCCAGGATAAGGCCCATCGCATTGTTAAACATATGTCTTAATCTCCTTTACCTCATGCTCTTGAAGCTTTCTCAATGATCTTCTGATCATCAGGAACTTCCAGATCGGAATCGATCATGCTGTTAGCCGGAATGACTGCACCGTCCTTTATCGTAAGTCCGCGCTCGAAAACGCAGATTCCTTCAGAACAGATCTTATGGTTCGTGTAAGGTCCTTCACCTTCAATAAAGCTTCCGGCCTGAACATCTTTGCCGATTACAGTTCCCTGATCGATTACACAACGCTCGATGTGTGCGCCTTCCTTAACGACTACGCCCGGCATGAGAACACAGTCCTTTACGATAGCGCCCTTCTCTACGATTACTGATTCTGAGAGAACGGAATGCTCGACATCACCAAAGATACGGCATCCGTCTGTAAGAGCTGAATTCTTTACCTTAGCTCCTGAACCGATAAAGTGTGAAGGCTTAACAGGGTTTCTGGAAAAGATCTTCCAGGATCTGTCAACGAGATTGATCTCTTCAGGCTTATCAAGGATATCCATGTTGGTCTCCCAGAGAGATGAGATCGTTCCTACATCCTTCCAATAACCTGAGAACCTGTAAGCGCAGAGTTTCTTGCCCTGAGCGAGAAGGTTAGGAACGATGTTCTTACCGAAGTCGTTGTTGGAATTGGGATTTGCTTCATCCTCGATCAAAGCCTGTCTCAAAACACTCCATGTAAAGATGTAAACACCCATAGAAGCAAGATTGCTCTTAGGCTTAGCAGGCTTTTCCTCGAATTCCTCGATAACATCATCTTCCTTAGTGTTAAGGATACCGAATCTGGGAGCTTCTTCCCACGGTACCTCATATACTGCGATAGTTGCATCTGCACCCTTCTCGATGTGAGCTTTGAGCATGGCTGCATAATCCATCTTGTAGATATGGTCACCTGAAAGGATAACAACATATTCAGGATCGTTATCATCGATAAAGCTCATATTCTGATAGATAGCGTTTGCTGTTCCCTTATACCAGTCAGAACCGGAATTGCTCTGGAAAGGCGGAAGGATATAAGCACCCGCATTATTTCTGTCGAGGTCCCAAGGGTGACCGTTGCCGACGTAAGTATTCAGAGCCAACGGCTGGTACTGAGTAAGTACACCTACGATCTCTATACCTGAATTGACACAGTTAGAGAGCGGGAAATCGATGATCCTGTAACGGCTGCCGAAAGGCACTGCAGGCTTTGCTACCGTCTTGGTCAGAACACCCAGTCTGCTTCCCTGGCCACCTGCGAGTATCATCGCAACGACTTCAGTTCTTGACATAATGAACTACCTCCGTATATGAGCTTATTTTGTTTTCTTTGTTTTAGTGTCAGCCTTCTTTGAAGGTGCGGCTTTCTTTGCGGCAGTCTTCTTGGCAGGCTTAGTCTCTTCTGCTTTTACAGCCTTCTTGGCAGCTGTTGTCTTCTTAGCTGCGGGTTTCTTAGCAGAAGTTTTCTTCGTATCTGCCTTGGAAGCCTTCTTGGCTCTCTTCTTAACAGGATCTTTCACCTTCATGAAATAGATTCCTGCAAGAGGCGGCAGATTGATCTTTACCTTGTAGGGTTTGCCGTTCAAAGGCTCATCGATTGCTTCAAAGCAGCCGTTTGCATCTGTGGCAGTAGGATAGCCGGAACCGCCGTGGCACATATCATCAGTGTTGAATACGATCTTGTATGTGCCGAGCTCATAAACCGGCATCTCATAACCTTCAAGGGGCTGGGGAACCATGTTAAGAGCAACGTAGATATCGTTTCTCTTGGGATCCGGACAGGATCTCTTGTACACGAAAACATTGTTCTTGGTATCATCAGCTGCTATCCATTCGAAGCCGGCCCATGTGTGGTCATCTTCCCACATCTGGGGATTCTCGATATAGAACTTGTTAAGTTCGCTGTTGAAGTTCTGCAAGAGACGGTGTGACTCATAATCAAGAAGGAACCACTCGAGCTGTTCATAGAAACGCCACTCGATGAACTGGCCGAACTCTGCACCCATGAAATTGAGCTTTCCGCCCGGATGGCTGATCTGATACATCATCATCGTACGAAGAGATGCGAACTTCCTCCAGATATCACCCGGCATCTTGTCGATCAGGGAATGCTTGCCGTGAACGACTTCATCGTGTGAAAGGCTGAGGATATAGTTCTCAGAGAATGCATACATCATGGAGAAACAGAATTCATCATGATGCCATGCACGTGCATATGAGTCAGTGGAGAAATAATCCAGAGTATCGTGCATCCATCCCATGTTCCACTTGTGTGTGAAGCCCAGACCTCCGAACTCTACCGGATGAGATACCTTAGGCCATGCAGTGGATTCTTCAGCAATGAGCATTGCATGAGGATAGTTCTTGCGGATGGTCGAATTAAGTTTCTTGAAGAAGTCGATAGCTTCAAGGTTCTCATTGCCGCCGAACTTATTCGGGATGTACTGCTGTCTTCCGTAATCTCTGTAAAGCATCGAAGATACGGCATCAACGCGGATTCCGTCAAGATGGAACTCATCAAGCCAGAACACCGCATTTGAGATCAGGAATGAGACAACTTCATTCTTGGAATAATCGAAAACATAAGTGCCCCATTCCCTGTGCTCACCGATCCTGGGATCTGAATACTCATAGCAAGGAGTACCGTCAAATCTGACAAGACCTTCCATATTCTTGGGGAAATGAGCAGGAACCCAGTCAAGGATTACCGAGATACCGTTCTGGTGAAGGACGTCCACCATAAACTTGAAGTCTGCAGGCGTTCCGAATCTTGAAGTAACGGCATAATAACCTGTAACCTGATAGCCCCACGAATCATCGAGCGGGTGCTCCAAGATAGGCATGAGCTCGATATGAGTGTAGTGCATCTTCTTGCAGTAATCAGCAAGATCTATTGCAAGTTCCCTGTACGTAAAGAAGTTTCCGTCAGGATGTCTTCTCCACGAACCAAGATGGATCTCATAGATATTGATCGGCTTGGGTGCCAATGCATCCGTACGGTTCTTGCAGAACTCATCATCATTCCAGATATAATCTTCAGGATCGTAAATGATAGACGCATTATTAGGTCTTGTCTCGAAATGTCTTGCGAAGGGGTCGCCCTTCTCATAGATCCTGTTATCAGCACCGATAACTCTGTATTTATATCGGTCCCACTGCTGTGCATCAGGAACCTTCTGTTCCCAAATGCCGGTCTTTCCAAGCATAAACATCTGGCAGTCGTTGGGATCCCAATCGTTGAAATCACCCATAACGCTGACCATTCTTGCATGAGGAGCCCAAACGCGGAATATAAAGCCTTTCCCGTTCTCATCTTCGTAAGGATGAGCACCGAGGAACTTATAGCTCATATAGTTCTCGCCATTGTTGAATAAATAAGCGGCATCCATTGATGTAGCTCTGCCTCCCTGTGTCGTATTATCGGCGATGCATTATAAATGCACGTCAAAAGCCAAGGACTGACGCCCTTAATAACAGATATTATAAACTAAATTAGATAATTATCCAACCGAAAATACAAAAAAACGATGATTTTTGCCGTCGCTTTTGTGCAAAATTTACATAACAGTGCTGATTTTTCGAACAGATAAGGAATATTACCCGTTTCTGCCGTTCTTATGGCCCCTTTTCTCACTGTACATAGACTCATCTGCCGCTTTCAGACAATGCTCAAATACCTTATGCGCATCACTCTCAGCCGAATCATCAGGATATTCGACATGGATACCGGAACTGAATCTGACTTTGAACTCCTTACCGTCGAGCATAACTTTCTGCGCAATCACTGTTCTGGCTCTTTCTATGAACTTCAAAGCCTTTTCTTCTGTATAGTTCTTTGCCAGGACAATGAACTCATCACCGCCGGCTCTTGCACATATCTCATCTCCGGTTGAAGCACTCATGAGACCATAAGCGATCGTCTTAAGGCCGTAGTCACCTTCGTTATGTCCGAAATTGTCATTAATATATTTGAGGCCGTCCATATCAATGGCTATGAAAGTAAGACCGCTTTTTAACGCGATGCATTCGTTATAGAAAGTCTGGAAATGCTCTTCCAGTCCCCAACGGTTATAAAGCTCTGTCAGCATATCCCTGTTGTAAAGGAATTTCAGTCTTGATACCGAGCGTTCCAGGTCTCTCTGGATACGCTTTGTCTCCATGATTACTCCCAGGTTAACGAACCAGGACTGGACAGCTTTCTGTTCACGGTAATCGATATCGGGAGAAACGATAAGATATCCCATGTAGTACTGCAGATGATGGAGTGCGAAGACATAATATGGATTAGGGTCTTCGAGCATATCTTTAGGCAGGATGTCTTTCTTTCTGAATGTCTGAACAGGAACGGTTTCCTCTCCCCGGTAACCGGTGACTATGGTCATCTCCTCATCTTCTTTGGAGAAGCCCTCACCTACGATCCTCTGTTTATCCCAGCCGGGCGCAAGGCAGAGAAGCATTTCTTTAAAACCCGTATCGGTCTTGGCATTTTTGCTTATAGCACTGAAGCAGTCTTCAAAAGAATTATTCTCGGAAACGCTTATCATGAGATTGGTCATGGACTGAGCTATTCCCGTAGCATTATCCAGCCTTTTTGTATAGACAAGCCTGAAATCTTCAATCTTATCAACTGTCTTTTCAACACAGCCGCATGACTGGTTAATGAGAATATCTCCAACGATCTTTATGTCCTCAGAAAACTTCTCGCCTTCTGTCATTTTGAGGATCGTTGTGATGGCCGTATAACCCATATCATAGAACGGCTGTCTTGCCGTTGTGATCGTAGGGAACCCGCTGACAGATTCAGCTACTCCGTCAAATCCGGTAATGATGAGGTCTTCAGGAACTCTTATGCCTCTTTCCTTGCAGGCATTGATAAGACCTACAGCCGAATAATCGTTATCACAGACAACAGCTTCAGGAAGTCTCCTGTCTCTGTTTTCGTAAACTTTGAGAATATAGTCCAGAGCATCCTCGCCGCAGTCGAACCAGAGCGTTCCATAATAATTCTTCTCTTCCTCAAAAGGAATGCCGTGGGATTCTAAAACAGTCTTAAAAGCATCAAGGCGCTCTTGCGTAAAGTTCTTAATCTTTTCGCCTGCCAGATGGAAAATATCCTTACAGCCGTGGCACTCGACTACGTGCTCAACGACTTTCGAAAAAGTGGCGATGTCATCGCAGCGCACATTAAACTGGTCCTCATCCTTGCCTCCGATATTGATAATCGGCTTATCGTATTCAGAAAGCAGTTTTTTCAGATGGTCCTTGATGATCTGGCTGAAATAGGTGCTGATCTTGATAACTCCGTCAAAATCATCCAAGTCGGGAATATCAAAAGATACGCAGTCACCTTCATCGTATCTCGAAAATTCACCATAGTTCCTGGCACTGTATGAATCACCGAAACTCGCGAAAAAGATAAGCTTAACGCCATATTTCCTTGCAGCATCAATGAGGCCCTTCTGCATCATGGCCGACATCTGCTCATAAACATGAGATGTAAATACAGCGATTTTTCTCATTTTCCATTCCCGCGAAAACACATACTTACAAAATTATTATATTCTTTCGGATTGTTTAATGGTTAACTCAATGTAAATTAAAATTAAGTTTTTTTGTTAACGGCGGACATAACCATCGTGGTATTCTATTCGAAGACAAATGAAAGAGGTTGATCCATGAAATACTTTGTAGCATCAGATATCCACGGCGATTCATATTGGGCAGAGCGTGTAATAAGCGCCTTCAAAGAAAGCGGCGCAGATAAGCTCGTCTTGCTCGGTGACATTCTCTATCACGGCCCGAGGAACGACCTCCCCGCTCATTATGAACCGAAAAAAGTGATCGGACTTTTCAATGCTATAGCTGACAAGATCCTCGCAGTAAGAGGCAACTGCGATACAGAAGTAGACCAGATGGTCTTAAAGTTCCCTATCCTGGCAGATTACATCTACCTCGTTGACGAAGGAACTGTCTTCTTCGTAACTCATGGCCATATCTATAACCCTATGAACCTTCCTGCCGTTATGCCTGAAGATGCAATCCTTCTTACAGGACATACGCATGTTGCAGGAGATATCATGTGGGAATACGAAGATGGCAGGAAGATCCGCTATATGAATCCGGGCTCTCCTTCCATTCCGAAGGAAGACACAAAGCCTTCTTACATCATCATCGAAAACGGCAAGGCAGAACTGTTTTCTTTCTGATCTGCACTTTCTGTCTGAACAGTAAAAAGGCCGCCATAACTGGCGGCCTCTTTATCATTTCTTTAGATTAACAAAACTTACTTAGCGAATGCTGCGCCTCTGTCAAATGCTTCCATATTGACAGGGATCAGGTTGTGCTTTCTCTCAGGAAGGATCTCATAAAGGGACTTCTCGAAAGAATCTCTTGTGAAGCAACCTGTAGCCGTAGCCATGCAGCCCATCATTGTGATAGGAGCGAACATCATCTTGCCCAATTCGGAAGCGATATCGGAAGCTTCCATAGCGATGACCTTGATGTCTGTTCTTGTAGGTCTTGTCTTGATGAGGGAAGAATCGAGGATCATCAAAGCGCCGGGCTTTAACTGCTTCTCGAACTTCTCCATTGAAGGCTGGTTAAGGCAGATAACAACGTCTGCATCGTTAACAACGGGTGAACCGATAGGCTCATCAGAGAAAACTACGGAGCAGTTAGCTGTACCGCCACGCATCTCAGGACCGTATGACGGGAACCATGAGACTTCCTTGCCTTCGTAAAGAGCAGCTTCTGCTGCCATCTTGCCTGCGGAGAGGATTCCCTGACCGCCGAAACCGGCAAAAATTACAGAGAAATCAATCATTTCTTCACCTCCCCAACGTTAACGCAATTGTTTGCTGTTGCAGGAATAGCACCGGAAACATAATTGCCTTCAGCATCGAATGTGATGTCTGCGCCCTTGTAGCATCCTAACGGATACTGCTTCTCCATGTTCTCCTTAAGCCACTCCATAGCAGCGAGAGGCTCCTTGCCCCAGTTTGTAGGGCATGTGGAAAGAACTTCTACGAGAGAGAAGCCGAGCTTGTTCTTCTGGACATTAAATGCCTTCTGGATAGCTCTCTTAGCGTTCTGGATGTTCTTGAAATCAGTAACGCAAACACGCTCGATGTAAGCAGCGCCTGCGAGATTGGATAAGAACTCGGAAACGTTGATAGGATAACCCTGGTAAGAAGGATCACGGCCCCAGGGAGATGTTGTTGTAACCTGGCCTACGAGTGTTGTAGGAGCCATCTGACCTGATGTCATGCCGTAAACTGCATTGTTTACGAAGATTACTGTGATATTCTCGCTTCTTGCAGCAGCATGAACGATCTCAGCTGTACCGATGGATGCGAGGTCACCGTCTCCCTGATATGTGAAGACGAAGCTGTCCTTCAAGTTTCTCTTGATACCTGTAGCAACTGCAGGTGCTCTTCCGTGAGCTGCCTGAACCATGTCGCAAGCAATGTATTCATAAGAATTGTATGTGCATCCTACTGATGCAACACCTACTGCAGTCTCAAGAGCATCATTGGCAACAAGAGTCTCTGCTACGAGTCTGTGGATGATGCCGTGGCAGCATCCGGGACAATAGTGGAAAGGCTTATCTGTAAGGCCTTTTGTGGGTTCGAAAACTACAGCCATCAGAAATTACCTCCTTCTGTGATCTTTCCCTCGTGGATAGCAACGATCTTGTCGAGGATTTCCTTCTGCATCGGGAGATTTCCTCCGAGTCTGCCGTGGAAATATACAGGCTTCTTGCCGTTAACGCCAAGCTTAACGTCTTCGATCATCTGACCTGCGTTGAGCTCTACGTCGAGGAACGCCTTAACTGAAGGCATATCAGCAGCTTCAGCGATTGCCTTGTAAGGGAAAGGCCAAAGTGTGATAGGTCTGATCATGCCGACCTTGATACCAAGCTCAGCAGCCTGACGGATAACGTTACGTGAGATTCTGGAACATGTGGAGAAAGCTGTGATAACGATCTCAGCATCTTCCATGTTGATTGCCTCATAACGTACTTCGTTAGCCTCAACGATCTTATACTTCTCCTGAAGTTCGAGGTTCTTCTTCTCAAGAACATCCGGATCGATGTAGATGGAAGTTACTGTGTGATGGAAAGAATCGCCCTTTCTGCCGCAAGCAGCCCAAGGCTTAGCGATAGTCTCTACAGGCTCCTCGTCACGGAAAGCAACAGGCTCCATCATCTGACCCAAAGTACCGTCGCCTATGATCATGCAGGTCATTCTGTACTTATCAGCGAGATTAAATGCCTCTACAACGAGCTCATAAAGTTCCTGAACAGAAGCCGGTGCGATAACGATGTTTCTATAGTCACCGTGTCCGCCGCCCTTTGTTGCCTGGAAGTAGTCGCCCTGTGCAGGCTGAATGCCGCCCAGACCCGGGCCTGCTCTAACGATATTAACTACGACTGCAGGAAGCTCAGCACCTGCAATGTAAGAGATACCTTCCTGCTTGAGGGAGATTCCCGGAGAGGAAGAAGATGTCATAACTCTGAATCCTGCGGCTGCAGCACCATAAACCATGTTGATTGCTGCGACTTCAGATTCTGCCTGAACGAAGTTACCACCGACCTGGACCATCTTCTTAGCCATATAGTGCATGACTTCTGTCTGAGGTGTGATCGGGTATCCGAAATAGTTACGGCAACCTGCTCTGATAGCTGCCTCGGCAATGACTTCATTGCCTTTCATTAATACTCTTTTCTGTGCCATAAACTCCCTCCCGATCAGAAACGCTCAACAGTGATTACAACGTCCGGGCACTGCGTAGCGCAGAAAGCACATCCGATGCACTCATCAGGATTTACGCAGGTTGCGGGGTGATAACCCTTGCTATTAAGCCTAGTCTTGTCAAGTTCGAGGATTTTCTTAGGGCAAGCTGCTACACAAAGTCCGCAGCCCTTGCACAGATTCTCGTTAAAAGTCGTTTTACCTTTTGCCACGAAAAACCTCCTAAAACTATCGCGCGTGTATTAATACGCTAAAATTATCGTCATATTATAAACTTGTTTGATTTGCTAAGCAAATATCTTGTTTCTTTTATTTTTGGAACCTGTTTTTCGCTGAAAAAAGGCCGAAAAAAGGCTGCCCCACATGGGACAGCCCTTGAAAATGCTTTGTTTTACTGATTATTTAGCCTTTGCTACTACTGCATCTGAAATTGCAGCCTCATCGCCGATTACTACTACGTTCGGGTGAAGCTGGAGGATAGATGCCGGAACATAAGGTGTTACAGGGCCGCAGAAAGCCTTCTCTACGATGTTCTTCTTGCCTGCGCCAGTAGCCATAAGGATGACTGTAGTGGACTTCATGATGTAGCCGATACCCATTGTGTAAGCCTGAGTAGGAACTGCATCAAGGTCGCCGTTGAAGAACAATCTTGCATTATCCTGGATAGTCTGGTTCTCGAGATCAATGCACTGTGTGTTTACGCAGAATGCGTCAGCAGGCTCATTGAATCCGATGTGTCCGTCTCCGCCGATTCCGAGGAGCTGGATATCAAGGTGTCCGAGTGACTCGAGGATAGCATCGTAGTCTTTGCATGCCTTTTCAGCGTCAGCCTCAAGACCGTTCGGTACATATGTGTTGTTCTTATCGATATTTACGTGATCGAAAAGATTTGTATTCATGAAATATCTGTATGACTGATCGTGATCTCCGCCAAGTCCCCTGTACTCGTCAAGGTTTGCGGAAATAACTTTTGAGAAATCAAGGCTGCCAGCCTTATACATATCAACAAGATCCTTGTATGTTCCTACAGGTGTGGATCCTGTAGCAAGACCGATCTTGCAGTCCGGCTTAAGTCTTATCTGAGATGCGATAAGCTCTGCACATGCCATTGATGCTTCTTCATAAGTCTTTTTTCTGATAACTCTCATAGATTCCTCCCAACTGTTTATTCTAAAACGGCCTCACATGACCAACTCATGCGAAGCCGTAATATTCATTAATCTGCCGTAAGACCCTGCTCTTTGATTACTTCGATAAGCTGGTCAACGTACTTCTCACAGATCTCATCTGTCTTGGCCTCAACCATGACACGGATCTTAGGCTCAGTACCTGATGCACGGAGAAGGATCCTTCCGTCACCTGCAAGCGCCTTGTTAACTTCTTCAACACCCTTAAGTACTGCAGGATTCTTCTGAGCTGCCTCCTTGTCCTTAACGACAACGTTCTTGAGGCACTGAGGGAACATCTTCATCTCGCCTGCAAGCATTGACAAAGGAAGCTTCTTCTCGAGCATGGTCATGAGGACCATAAGAGATGTAAGGATACCGTCACCTGTTGTCGCATACTTAGCGAAAATGATATGTCCTGACTGCTCACCGCCAAGAACAAATCCGTTAGCCATCATGTTCTCAGCTACATACTTATCACCTACATTGGTCTTCTCCGTACGGATGCCGATCGCTTCGCATGCCTTGTAAAGACCCATATTGCTCATGATCGTCGTAACGATCGTATTGCCGTCGAGCTTTCCGCTCTCCTTAAGGTATTTACCGCAAAGGAACATGATCTGGTCACCATTGACCTCATTGCCAAGCTCATCTACGCAGAGGCATCTGTCAGCATCACCGTCATAAGCAAAACCGACATTAAGGCCGTTATCCACAACATACTTCTTAAGTGTATCGATGTGTGTGGAACCGCAGTTTGTATTGATATTAAGACCATCCGGTGCGTTATTGATGATGTATACCTTTGCGCCCAAAGCCTCGAAAACTGATCTTGCGATATTCCATGAAGCACCATTAGCGCAGTCAAGACCGACCTTCATGCCGTTAAATGCTCTTGTAGGAATAGTCATAAGATAACCGATGTAACGGTTACGTCCTGCCGCATAATCGATTACGTTACCGATTGCCTCACGTTCTGCAAGAGGGATCTCCTCTACTTCACCGTCGATATAAGCCTCGATCTTCTCCTCGATCTCAGGCTCGATCTTCTGGCCGTTAGCACGCATGATCTTAATTCCGTTGTCATAGAAAGGGTTATGTGAAGCGGAGATCATGATTCCGCAGTCAAAACCATCCATTCTGCAGCAATATGAGACTGAAGGTGTTGTAGTTACATGAAGGAGATAAACATCAGATCCGGATGATGTGATACCTGCAGTAAGTGCAGATTCAAGCATATAAGAACTTCTTCTTGTATCCTTGCCGATGATGATCCTTGCTCTCTTGTCATCGTGCTTCTGGCCATAATACCAGCCGATATATCTTCCTACC
Source organism: uncultured Clostridia bacterium (assembly GCA_946403085.1). Classification (GTDB taxonomy): domain Bacteria; phylum Bacillota; class Clostridia; order Saccharofermentanales; family Saccharofermentanaceae; genus Saccharofermentans. The sequence goes on from CAMIYM010000007.1 coordinate 65,261, forward strand.
TGGAAAGCTTTCTGCGCGGTAAGTGCTTTATTAGCTTCGCCTCTGAATCCGTCAGTACCGAAATATTTACCCATAAATAAAACCGCCTTTTTTTAATGAAAAAATTTTATCACAAAAATTTAAATGTCAATGTTTTTTTGGCATAAAAGACAAAAATGTAACACTACTCCTCTTATAGTTTTCAATATAGAACTCCGGATCCTGCTTAAGATCCGGAGTTCTTTCAGATTATAGTCTGATCACTTGCTTTTGGATTTCTTTGATTTCTTGGTGGTTTTGGCCGCCTTGGTGGTCTCAGAAGCTTTGGTTGTCTCAGTTGTCTCTTCAGTCTCACCACTTGAGGCATAGTCGATCTTGGTGACCTTTCCGCCCAATGCTGTAATGTTCTCGCGGTAGCACTGCTCATACTTTTCGAAGCTGTAAGCCATAGCCCATCCCCATGCGGCGTCACTTCTCTGGATGGTACAGCCTTTGAAATCAGAAATGACACCTCCGCCATTGGGATTTACCTTTATACCTTCAAAGTAAACGGCATCGTAACATGTATGGTTTCCGAGTTTATCGTTGTTCCAAGTGACCTTATAGATCAGGACGAGCCTGTTTGACTCATATTCAGCCTTTTCAGGAATATCTGTAACGATATATGCATCGACCAGAACTGCATCTTTCTTGGTGTAGTTCTTTACTCCTCCCTTTCCGTCCCAAGTGGCGCACTCATCAATATCCATTTGGATAGTTTTGCCTGAAGCAATAAAATCATCCATCTGTTCCTTGAAGTCTTCCGGTGTGGGATCATAGTTCGGCAAAGGAGTCGGAGTAGCAAAGATATTGACACCGCTGTAACTGCCGTTAGCACTGTTTCTGCTCATCATCCATGTATACAGCTTAAAGATTCCGAAGAATATGCCGAAAATGAATAGCAAACCGAAAAGCGAAGATATCGTCTTCTTGACTGAAGCCTTGAGATTCTTCTGGCGTTCTCTCTTGATCTGCCTTTTCTCTGACTCGATCTGGGCTTTCTGTTCAAGTTCGAACTTTTTCTCGAGAAGCTCCTTCTCGTGTTCGTGCTGCTTTTCCTGTATCTCAGCCTCAGTCTTAACTCTCTCGTACTCTACATCAGAATCATCGTAATCGATAGCCGTCGTCGTTCCGCAGGAATTGCAGACATACATACCATTTTCGACTGAGAGCTTTGCACCGCAATTCGGGCACTGTAAATTAACAATCTTCATTGTTCGTCCCTCCCTTATTCAACTGGTAATCAAATACCATCCCTCAATTAGATATTATACTATAAAACTCTTTAAACAACTAAAGATAACAGGGCACGGAAACGAAAAAGAGGCGGCCTCCGAAGAGACCGCCCCCATAGTGGATTTATTAAAGAATCCGTAATTCTTATTCGATCTTAGAACCACACTCAGGGCAGAACTTAGGCATATTGCCGTCAGCGGGCTTCCAGCCGCACTTAGGGCAAGCTGAAGGAGCTGCTGCAGGAGCAGGTGCGCCGCAATTGCCGCAGAACTTACCTGTATTGCCTGTCTGGCCGCAGGAGCATGTCCAGCCTGCAGCTGCAGGAGCGGGCTGAGGCTGTCCGCAATTGCTGCAGAACTTACCTGTGTTGCCTGCCTGGCCGCAAGAACATGTCCAGCCTGCTGCAGCGGGAGCTGCTGCGGGTGCTGCACCGCCTGCAAAGAAACCTGTCTGAGGCTGACCCTGATTAGCCTGAACTGTATTAAGAGCTGCTGCTGTAGCGTTGTTACCGCCGACTGCTCCCATCATACCGAGACCCATGAAGCCGTTAACTGCGCCGTTAGCGTTAGCACCGGCATTCTTCATAGCCTCTGTCTGGCCTAATGCAACAGCTGCACCAAGAGCTGCCTGATCCTGGCCATAGAGCTTTGCCTCGTCGACCTTCTCGATTCTCTCACGGGACTTATCATCAGGTGTAACGGAAGCGATAGCAACTGTCTCTACAACGATACCTCTCTTCTGGAGCCATTCGTCATCAAGGCAATCCTGCATGTATCTACGGAACTCACCCTGCTTTGAAGGGAGTGTGGAGAACATGATACCGTTCGGGTAAGGGCCACCGCACTTATTGAGTGTCTCTGTAATGTTGTCAAGGAACTCAAGGCGAGGCTGCTGAGGCTTAGCGGGTGTACCCATGAACTCAGCTACTGTGTACTCGTCTCTTACGTTACCAACAATGTTTCTGAAGAAAGTAACAGGGTTCTCAACTCTGAACGAGAATGTACCGTTCAAACGGATATAGATGTTACGATACTCAGGGTCTGCATAAGGTACCGGTGAAGGTGTACCGAAGTTCTGATTCATCATCTCGAGCTTGTTTACGAAGTAAACTCTCTGCTGCTGCTGAATCTCTCCGCCCATCTTCATACGGTTCCAGATGTCACCGATAGACTGCTTTACGTTCTCACCAAAGTTCTTGTTAGCAAGAATTGAAGGTGCTGTGGATGTATCCCACTTATAAGCGCCTGCTTCGGAAACTACATCTACGATCTCGCCGTTGTTAACGAGGAGGCAGAAGCATCCCTCAGGTACGTTGATAACTGATCCGTTGGAAATAACTTCGGAACTACCCTTGTTTCTTCCCTTTTCGATTTTATTGGCACCCTTTTTAACAAGGATCTCCTGGCCCAAGGAATCCTGAGTGAAGAACTCAAGATACTGATCCTGGATCTGAGTGGAGATTGAATCAAAAGTTGTGCCTGCAACATTTCTGATTAAGCTAATCAATCCCATATTATTATTCCTCCTAAAGGTTCTTGGTCGGATTAACCCCGCCAAGAAAAATAATATCATTTATTTGATAAAACAACAATGATTTTACATACCTAAAGGCTCAAAAATCGTAAATGCGCAGGCCTTTATGACCGGCCATAACGAAAATAACCGGAATAAGCGCCCTTTGGATGACGCCGGCATCATCTCTAAGCATCAATATGCGTAGAAGATCTTCCTGTTCATTCTGAAGAGTTCTTCTGTCTTGAGCATTCCGTCAGGAATATCGATTCCTTCCATGACACAGTTCGCCACCAGAGGAATACCTGTGATCGCAGATGCATCAAGGATCTTCTTCTCACCCTCTGCGACCATCTCTGCTGTAGTCTCTTCAAGAAGGTTTGTGTTGTTGATATATCCGTCGATCTTAAAGCCTGCAGCAGCTGCAAGTTCATTAGTCATAATGGCGATCTGCTCTGCATCAGATGTAAACGGTCTTAATGCATTTACTGCCATATAGATGACAGCATCAGTATTCTCGATCCTCTTCCTGATCGAACCGAGAACAAGAGCGCCCATGTCCTCTCCGCCGATATCGAAAATACCCTGATAAGACTCATCATCAAAGATAACGTACATATCAGGAGGAAGTACGGGCGCATCGACATTGGAACCCGCATACATGGGTGTAACAAGTCTTATACCTGCTTCTTCAAGAACTGAAGCACAGTCAGATGAACGGTAGAACGGATTAACGATATCCAGATCGGCAATAAGAAGCTTCCTGTCCGGCAAAGCCTTACGCTGAGCCAGGGACATATTGACGGCGATCTCGGATTTACCGCTTCCGTAAGCTCCGATAATGATTGTTAAACGGTGATCAAGATAAAACATCAGAACATATTCTTCCTTTGGAAAACAAAATAACCCCAACCGCCGATAACCGCGGCCCAGATAATGGACTTTCCAATATAGATCCCGTTAAGCTTATTGAAATCAGAATGCATGGAGTCCACCTTTTCGAGCGAATCAGGTGTGAAAATGATATCGCCAGCGTTCTCAAGCTCACCGACCTTGGACATATTGACATTCTGCCAGATCAAGTCCTGTGATTCATCGCTATAGAAGATGCTGAACGAATAATCAATAGTTGTGATGTATTCGGAACCGCCTGACATAAGGCTGGTGAAACCACTTGCTCCATAATCGACTTCAAATCCGATAGGTGAAACGACATATACGGGATGGAAGATCTTCCACGGAATTCCAGTAAGCTTGTCCTTGCCGTAATCCTTTTCGACTTTCTTAACAAAAGCATCGCTTAGGAATCCTTCTTCAGCCATAGCCTCAAGCTTCTCATTTCTTAAACTGATATAGTCGTCATAAGCCTTGGATGGAGTATTATACATGCCGATAACAGTAGCAGCTGCATTGGACATCATAGCGATAAGGATACTAAGGATGATAGGAAGTGCACGCTTTCTGAAGATAACAGCCAATACAGAGAATGTTACAGTCATTACGAGGAATACAGCGATTCCGGTAGCAAATCTTCCGAACATCTCTCCGCCGTTAACATCCACTCCAATACCTGCGATTGCAACTCCAAGCATAGCTGAAGCTATATAAACCACGCAAAAGAATGTGCTCGCGCAGATCTGAGTGATCAGGTATGAGAAATAGATCGAAGCTCTTGAATGTCCGGCAATGATCTTGTTTCTCACAATTCCGTCAGAGTAGTCCCTTCCCAAATGCAGACATGTAAACAGCGCAACAAACTTAGGAAGTTCAGTTATAAACGCAATGGCTATGAACCATGTAAAGAATTTGACCTCTCCTTGAGAAAGATGCAGTTTGTTAAGGGTGACTCCGGTATCTGTGAATTCCAGAGTAAGTATAACTCTGTAGAAAACAGCCGTAAGGATCGGCCAGACAACACTATATGCCGCAACGATCCAGAAGAAGACGCTCTTAATAATACGTCTGAATTCAAAATACAATAACTTAGGCATTTGACTCACCTCCGACAAGCTTTACGAAGTATGTCTCAAGGTCTGTCTCCTTCGTTACGACACGTGCGATATTAACACCGGCTTCATTCGCTGCTAGAACAACATTTGTCAGGTTGTAATAGCCCTTGGCATGAACGATTCCGCTCTTGGAATCAAAAGTAGCCTTAAGGCCTTTGGCTGTAAGCACAGGAATGAGTTTTTCGGGAGTGCCCGTGTAGAACTCAGTCTCAAGGCTTCCGGTACCGTCTGTCTCCAAGTCTTCAGCCTTGATCTCCTGAACAACTTTACCACTTTCAACGAAAGCAAAATCAGTGGCAAGCTTGGAAAGCTCAGAAAGGATGTGACTCGATATGATGATCGTTACGCCCTTTTCCTTGTTAAGTTTTATGAGAAGATCTCTTATCTGGATGATTCCCTGAGGATCAAGTCCGTTGATAGGCTCATCAAGGATAAGCACTTCAGGGTTTCCTGCCATGGCCATCGCGATACCAAGACGCTGTCTCATACCAAGTGAGAACTTTCCTGCCTTCTTGCTTCCCGTATTACCGAGACCTACAAAATTCAAGATCTTATCGACAGAACCATCGATCTTAAGTCCCAGATTGATGTACTGGAAAATAAGATTCTCTCTGGCGGACTGATTTGAATAGATGGAAGGAAGTTCGACAAGAGCGCCTACTTTTCCCAGTTTCTTATGGTCAAATCCATATTCCACAGTTCCTCCAGTAGGTTTCTGGAGGCCTGAGATTATTCTCATTATAGTTGTCTTGCCTGCACCGTTTCTTCCGACAAGGCCATAGATAGATCCCTTGGGAACGGTGAAACTCATCGATTCAAGAGCGCGGAATTTACCGTAATCTTTTGAAACGTCTTTTACTTTGATTATAAAATCACCAGTCTCAGACACGCGAATTCTCTCCTTATTTATCCTTTTTTCAGTTAATGCCGAAGCATAAACCTCATTATTATATCAAAATAAGGCAGTCGCTATCTTAATTCAACCTTAATTCTTTATCAGTTTTGAGGCACGTTCGCCGATAAATACTGCAACAACCATCTTCACGATATCAGGAATGATAAAAGGCAATACACACCAGCTCATTACTGTTGCGAGTCCGACAGGGCCTGTATGTGCCGCATAGACGGTCATGAACCAGATAACGCCTACCACATACATGACTGCTTCAAAGATAACGAAGCTTATCATTCCGAAGATCCATGTCTTTACCGGAGTATTCATAAGCTTCTTGAAGATGAGCTTTTCGAGGAGCCAATATACAAGTCCCGCAATAAGGAATCCGACGAGGAAACCGCCTGTCGGGCCTGCAAATGACATGATCCCGCCCTTGAATCCTGCGAAAACAGGGGCGCCGACTGCTCCGAGAGCAAGGTAAACGAGAACGGCAATGGTTCCCCTTCTGCCGCCGATCGTAAGCATTACCGCAAGAATACCCAATGTCTGCAAAGTAAAAGGCACCGGACCTAACGGGATGCTGATCCATGAACATACAGCGATCAGAGCCGCAGACACCGATATAAGTACCAGATCATAGATAAATGCTCTGTTTTTGGTTGTTTTGGCCTTTGTATTGCTTGATTTTACGCTTGTTTCGGACATTGTAAACCTCTTTTAGAATTTAGTTGACAATCGAGAGTTTACTCTTCTTATTCCGTAATATCAACCGCTAAATTAAAACTGATATTTAGGCCAGATACCCTTCTTATCGTGGGTATGCTCAGGGAGCTGATAAAGATCATGTCCGGGATAGTCGTTACCTTCGACGATTACGGGTCTGTCAGGCGTAAGACAGACATCCCATCCGATAAAACCTACCTGGGGAACAACCATTGCAGCCTTTGTGCACATCTCTATTACCTGATCCCACATAGGGAAAACAAATCCCTTAAAAACGGCGCCCGTCATAGGGTGCTTCTCGTAAAGGACCTTTGTCTTATCTATAGGGAAATCGGTGATCTCGCCGGTCTTCTCATCAACAGGGGCAGTCATGCCTCCGTTGTTGAAGTTATCAACGCTGTGTCCGTAATTGCCGAATCTGCAGCATGCACTTGCCACATGGACCTTGCCTTCCCTCTGGATAGTTACAATCCTTATTGTATTTATAGCATAAGGATATATTGCACTGACCGCGGGATGCTGGACGATGACTTCCTCAAAGAAGTGCGGACGCTCCTGGTTCACCAGACGCTCATAGATATCCTCGGCCTTCTCAGCCTTGCAGTCTATCTTCTCTACTGTCTTGCCGCAGGAACCAAGGTCAGCTTTGGCAATAAGGAAATCATGGCTGTTTATGAAATCTAAGACTTGCTGCTTATTGTCTTTCCTTATCTCAAGCCACTTACGGCCAAGAAACTCGCCAAAGCGCTTATTGAATTCGATCTTGTTGTCAATAAGATCCGTATATGCCGGATCGTTATATCTTTTTACGAGGTCATAGTTACGGCCTCTGGTAATGTATGTATCACGTTCAGCGTCAGTGAGGTTATACATCTCGTAGAGCCAGTAATCCATATAACCGGCTCCGAACTTTCTCCCGCAGTGGATCATGTCGAAAAATATCCACACACGGGACTTCCCGCTCTTCTCGTGGATATCCTTGATCTTGGCATTCATCGCCTTATAATCCATACGCGTAACGCGTCTTATCAGATACTTTATGTTTGGCATAGGGCAATTATAATACAAGAACGGTATTTTTGTTATACTCCGAAGATATACCCATTTTCCTATCATTTTTGTTATAATTTCGTTCGAATAAAATACATTAAGTAACCGACTGTTACTTTAAGCCAAGGAGGATTAAATAATGGCAATCAGAATTGGTATTTTGGGTTATGGAAACCTCGCTAAGGGTGTAGAGCTCTCCATCAGACAGAACAAGGACATGGAGCTTGCAGCTGTTTTTACAAGAAGAGATCCTTCCACAGTTAAGACTCTTACTTCCGGTGTTACAGTAGCTTCCACAAGCGACATCAAGGATTATCAGGATAAGATCGATGTCCTCGTGATCTGCGGCGGTTCAGCTACAGACCTTCCTACGCAGACACCTGAATATGCTTCCATGTTCAACGTTGTTGACAGCTTTGATACACACGCCAAGATCCCTGAGCATTTCGCGAATGTTGACAAGGCTGCATCCGCTTCCGGCCATACAGCCCTCATCTCCGGCGGCTGGGATCCCGGAATGTTCTCCATCAACAGACTTTACGGCAGCTGCATCCTTCCTGAAGGCAAGGATTACACATTCTGGGGCAAGGGTGTCTCCCAGGGCCACTCCGACGCTATCAGAAGAGTTCCCGGTGTTAAGAACGGCAAGCAGTACACCATTCCGGTCGAGGCAGCTCTCGAAGCAGTAAGATCCGGTTCAGAGCCTGAGCTCACAACACGTCAGAAGCACACAAGAGAGTGCTTTGTAGTCGCTGAAGAAGGCGCTGACTTGGCTCTCATCGAGAAGACGATCAAGGAAATGCCTAACTACTTTGCTGATTACGACACAACAGTTCACTTCATCTCCGAAGAAGAGTTCGTAAGAGATCACTCCAGGATCAACCACGGCGGCTTCGTATTCCGCACTGGCAAGACAGGTGTTAACGGCGAGAATAAGCATGTTATCGAGTACTCATTAAAGCTCGATTCCAACCCTGAATTCACAGGTTCCGTACTCACAGCTTATGCTCGTGCGATCTACCGTCTCTCCCAGAAGGGTGACTCCGGATGCAAGACAGTTTTCGATATTGCACCCGCTCTCCTCTCACCTCTTTCAGGCGAAGAATTAAGAGCTCACTTACTCTAATCACTGACCAATCAAGCTTTAAGACCTGCATACCGGATAGGCGGATATGCAGGTCTTTTCTTATGGCTTCTTTTTTATATCCGGTCACTTTGTTAGAATCCTCTTATGGAAAAGAGCAACGGAAAGCCAAAAATCAGAATTCAGACGGTCATTCTTCTTGCCGCCCTTATTTTTCTTGCATCCGGAACTCTTATTTATTTTGTGATCATCCCCTTTAGCAGACACTATTACATTAATCACCTTGACTATGAAGTCTACGGCGGGATGACCGACGAACTCAGATCCAGCGAACTATATAAAGATATGGAAAGCGGCAGATCGTTCTGTTTCTTAGGAGACAGCATTACCGAAGGGACCATAACTGAAGGCATACCCTGGTATCAGCCGCTCAAGCCTTATATAAAAGGCAAGATAAGCCGGCTTTCCCATATCGGATGGAAGACAGGCCATCTCATCAAAGAAAAGAAAAAGATACCTAAAGCCGATGTATATGTCGTGGCAGTCGGCATCAATGACATCCTCTTTTATGATGAAGAATATGCACCAGCCAACTCAGATGAATATGTCTCATTGATAGCTCAATTAACAGAAGAGCTAAGGAAGATCAGCCCTTCAGCAAAGATCTACTATATTACTCCATGGCCATTTTGGGATTTTGGTGATTACTGCGATAAGCGTGCCGCAGAATTCCGCAGTGCGCTTTCCGGATGGTGCGATACCAACAATTGCACCTGCATTGACGCCTACCCTGTCATTATTTCCGTTTTCGAAAAAGACGGTTCTTCAAAATACATGCTAAATAACTTCCACCCTAATTCCCCAGAAGGTATCGGGCTCTTTAGCTACGCAGTCCTTAAAGCCGCCTGCGGACAAGACTGACCATCAAGAAAACAGCACACGAAAACCCTGCTGTCATTTGCAAATAAGACATAAAAAAGCCGCCCGCTGATCAAAGCGGACGGCCCATAAAGCATTGATTAAAAGCTTGATATCAGACCTTGATCTCCATTATCCAGCCTTCAGGTGCTTCAACAGTACCCATCTGGATGCCTGTGAGTGTCTCTCTGAGCTTAGTCATGACAGGACCCATCTCCTCCATACCGGAAGCGAACTTGAACTCCTTGCCGTGATCGTTGATGGAACCGAGAGGAGAGATAACAGCAGCTGTACCGCAGAGACCACCCTCTGTGAATGCACCGCCCATAACTTCCTCAAGTGTAACTTCACGCTCATCGATCTTCATGCCGCAATAGTGTTCAGCAACATAAACGAGTGATCTTCTTGTGATGGAAGGCAGGATGGAATCAGACTTAGGAACTACGAGAGTGCCGTTACCATCTGTGAAGATGAGGTTAGCACCACCTGTCTCCTCGATCTTTGTACGTGTAGCAGGATCGAGATAGATGTTCTCAGCAAAGCCTTCCTTATGAGCTGTAACAATTGCATGCAGAGACATAGCATAGTTAAGACCAGCCTTGATGTTACCTGTTCCATGCGGAGCAGCACGGTCAAAATCAGAAACCTTAACTGCGATCGGCTTAGCACCGCCCTTGAAGTAAGGACCGACAGGTGTAGCGAAGATTCTGTACTGATAATCTTCAGCAGGCTTAACGCCGATAACGGGGTTAATACCGAAGATGTAAGGTCTTAAGTAGAGAGATGCACCTGTGCCATACGGAGGAACCCATGCAGCGTTTCCTGCAACTGTCTCCTGAACCGATCTGATGAATAATTCCTTGGAAATCGGAGGAATCTCAAGGCGGACTGCAGAATCGTGAAGTCTGTCAGCATTGAGGTCAGGACGGAAAGTAACGATTCTTCCATCAACAGTCTCATAAGCCTTAAGGCCTTCAAATACTGTCTGTGCATACTGGAGAACGCCTGCATCTTCACTCATGACGATCATGTCATCATCGATAAGAGCGCCTTCATCCCATGCGCCGTTCTTGTAGTTAGCTACGAATCTCTTATCTGTCTTCTGATAAGAGAAGGTCAAATTTGACCAGTCGAGATTCTTCTTTTCCATAAAACATTCCTTCTTTCTTAAAGATTGTTTTTAATTAGTTAAGCATTGTACCACTCGGATACCCGAAAAGCATTACCAAATTAAACAAATCTGTATCCGCAGACGTGATAAACCTTCTTGCCTGCCTTAATGACAGGAGAATCAAATCCTTCAAGGTTGACAGCATTAGGTACCATCTGAGCCTCAAGGCAGATAGCGTCATACTGGCCGTATGCCTTTGTAGTCTTCTGATCAAGCGGGCTTCCGAGATTATTACCTGCATAGATCTGGATGCCGGGAAGGTCTGTCAGACACTCCATTGTGATTCCGGATTCAGGTGATGTAACAGCTGCTGCAAATGAGAATGTGCCGGCTGTTGTATTAAGGCAGAAGTTCTGGTCAATACCCTTGGAGATGACCATCTGGTGATCCTGGCTGTCATTGAGCTCACCGATGAATCTGTATTCCCTGCAATCGAAAACAGTACCTTCAACATCACGGAGCTCGCCTGTAGGAACATTCATGTCGTCCTTGATAGTGATCTTATCAGAATTGATCATGATGAGGTCGTTATTTACTGTACCATCAGCAGCCTCGCCTCTGAGATTGAAGTAAGCATGGTTAGTAGGAGCGAAGATCGTATCCTTGTCTGTCTTGCCGCAGTAAAGGATAAGGAATGTCTTATCCTCAAGCCAGCAATACATTACCTTTGTATCAAGATTTCCGGGGAAGCCAGTAGCACCGTCAGGGCTTGTATAGCTTAAAAGCACAGCACCGCCGTCACAGCCGGGAATGCCTGCGATCTTTGAATCGAGGATGATCTCATCTGCCTCTTCCTCTGATAAGATCTTGCCGTCCCAGAACACATTGTGATAACCCGGATTGCCTGAATGGAGGTTGTTCTCGCCTTCATTCTTGGGAATGTGATACTCAACGCCGTTGATCTTGAAAGAAGCATTAAGGATCCTGTTTGCAGAACGTCCTACAACCGCACCGTGGTTAGCACCGTTACCCATGTACTCATCAAGGCCCTTGCAGCCGAGCATGATATCAGTTGGCTTGCCGTCCTTATCAGGTACGATAAGGTCTGTAATAACAGCACCATATGTAATGACTGAAGCCTCATAGCCGCCATCGATCGTAATGGTGAATTTCTTTGCTTTGAGATCAGGGTTTGTTGCTGAAAGATAATCGCTTGTTGTAATACTCATTCCTTAGATCCTCCGGATAGATATACTAAATGAGAGTATAGCATAATAACCCCTCCGATATACACGCTTAATCCTTTGTTTTTGGCTATTTTATTGCCATAGCTATAATGCCCAAGTATAATCAAACGATACGGGGCATTAGCGCAGCGGGAGCGCATCACACTGGCAGTGTGGGGGTCACGGGTTCAAATCCCGTATGCTCCACCAATACAAAAGAAAAGAGTCAAACACATTATGTTGACCGAAGATGTAACCTCAAGATTCTTGAGATATATTGCCATTGATACGGCATCAGACGAGAATTCCGGCTTATCCCCAAGCACAAAGGGTCAGTTCGATCTGGCCAGGCTCCTCATAAAGGAACTGAAGGATACCGGAATTCCGGAAGAAGATATTATTTTCGACACTGAACACTGCTATATCTACTGCAGGATAAAGGCTTCTACTGATGCTGATCCGAATACGCCGAAGATAGGCTTCATAGCGCATATGGACACTTCGCCTGAAGCTCCGGGCAGATGCACGTCTCCGCATTTTGTCGAAAACTACGATGGTAAAGACATCGATCTCGGAAATGGTAAAGTCTTATCTCCCGTTAACTTCCCGGATCTCCTCTTATACGAAGGACAGACCCTGATCACTACTGACGGTACAACACTTCTTGGCGCCGATGACAAAGCCGGTGTTGCTGAGATCATGAATATGGCCGCCTTCTTTATGAGTCATCCCGAAAAGAAACACGGCGAGATCCGGATAGCCTTTACTCCTGACGAAGAGATCGGTGAAGGAACCAGATTCTTTGACTTAGATAAGCTTGACGCCGATTATGCATATACCGTAGATGGCGGAAGGATCGGCGAGATCTCTTATGAGAACTTCAACGCCGCGAGCGCTGTGATTACGATCAACGGCCGCAACGTTCACCCCGGCGATGCTTACGGCAAAATGATCAATTCCATCAGGATAGCAGGCATAATCGACTCTGAGATACCCGCAAGCGAAAGGCCGGAAACGACCCGTGATCACGAAGGCTTTTTCCATCTTACAGATATAACCGGATCTACTGAAAAGACCGTGATGAAATATATTATCCGCGACCACGACAAGGGTCTTTTCGAAGAGAAAAAGAACCGCATAAGCACGATCTGCGAGAAGGTCATGACAGATAATCCGGGAGTTACCATCAGTCTAGAGCTCACAGATACCTATTACAACATGATCTCTAAGATCATCCCGGATAACCAAGCGATCATCGACAGATGCAAATCAGCCATGAATGCTGTCGGAATAACACCTTTTACAGAACCTATCCGTGGAGGAACAGACGGAGCCACGCTGTCTTACATGGGTCTTCCCTGTCCCAACATATGCTCCGGCGGACACAACTATCACGGCGTTTATGAGTTTGTCTGTAAAGAATCGATGGAAAAGATCTCCGAACTGCTGATCGAGATCGCAAGCTGCAAGTAAGTTCAACAAGATAAATGCCCGTTAAGAAACGGGCATTTACTTTGCTTATAAGTCACGAAAAATGATCAACGCATATATTCCGGATGATCAAGATAATACTTGGCCTTGTCTTCGTACATCCTCTGGTCCGCTATCTTTAAAGCGTCAGTGATATTGGATGAATCGCTCTGATAGACATATCCAAGTGCAAAGGACACATTGCTGTACTTCTTGGAAAGCTTCTTAACTTTATTGCACTTATCCTTGATAGCCTCTTCATTTGTATAAGATAAGAGAATCATGAATTCATCGCCGCCGGCTCTGAAGATCTGGTCTCCGACAAATACGTTCTGAAGCACGATAGCAGCATTCTTTAAGAGCAGGTCTCCTGCCTCATGACCATTGTTATCGTTTACCCTCTTAAGTCCGTTAAGGTCTGCAAAAACAATGCCTAATCCGGTGATCTGGTCAGAATCCTTTTTCCTCAGCTCATCGATCCTGTTGTTCATCTCATTTCTATTGAGAACACCTGTGAGCATATCCATGGAGCTGAGCGTCTTAAGTCTGCTCAAAAGTCTGTGGTTGCCGATCTCAGACGCAACGAAAAATACCGTGAGCTCAATGGTCTCCTTGATCTTTACAGTATTATCCGTATCAAAGTTGCTTGCCCAGATATAACCCAGTGTCTCATCGTTATAGTTAAGCGGGAAAAGAACGATGCTTTCCACATGAGCTTTCATAAGAGAATCATACCAGGCAGGATTCTTCGCCTTCAGATAATCCCAGTCATTCTTGTTCTTGATTATGATGCCGTTGCTCCCGCCAATGGTCTCTTTCCAGGAAAGAGTAAGGTCATAGAAACCTTCATTGAGCATACCCTTCATGCTGGGAAGAGTTGAGTATTCATTCCTCGACTCACAAAGCGCGGAACAGGATCTCGTCTCATGGTCAGTAAGAAGGATAACGCAGGACTGTGCATCACACATCTTCCTTATGTCTGAAATGATCTCATCCATTGTGTGCTGGAAATTCGAGGCATCTCTAAGCTTAATGCATGTATTAAGTACTTCTGTAGCCGTGGAGGCAGATGTATTGCTCATCTGTTCACTGTCTGCATTTCTCGTTACCTGCTGGGAATATGTGCAGTAATGAAGATTTCCTTCGCTTCCCAAAGGCATCATGAACAGATTGAACCAGAAATCAAATCTTTCAGGATGCACATAAGTATGCATCGGCTGCTTTAAGACAGCACATCTGAAGCAGAAATCCTCAAAGTTAAGGTCCTGTGGGAAATAGTTCTGGTAAAGGCTGTTCGGTACGAACTTGCTGGTCAGCAGCTGGGGAGCATCAGGATCAGAGTGCTCTATTGATGAAATATAAGCAGCATTACCGGTTACGATCCTGATCTCACCATAAGTACCGTCTTCTTTGGATTCGACGGATATTATGCAAGTTGAAATATCGATCATATCGACAAAACTCTGATAGTCCATGGAATTCCTCCCATTTATCAATAATTCTTAATAGATTTTATCACAGGATTTTGAGAATGTCGTTAAATGCTTATTAAAGAAGTATATAAATACTACGATTTGATCCTCCATGTTCTGGGGGCATTCTTATACACCAGTTTCCGCATTACGAAAATAAAGAACACGGTAAATACAAGCAATATGCCAAAAAGGACAATGGAGTTTACAGGAATCAAGCACACGATAGAAAAAACGAATCCTAAAACTACCTGGATCACCTTGTATATTCCGCCCTTAACATTAAGAGATGTTGTGAAAGGCTGGAACAGGTAGTAAGTAGAAAGCCATGTAACGTTATAGATTACTCCGATCAGAACGCTTATCAGTATGTTAACAAGATAGTGCATCGGATAATCCTGACCTCCGGTATAGAAAAGGAAAAGATTAGCCAGAAGCGCAAAAGCAACAGACGGTATGACACTGATCTTTATAAGCTGCTTAAGCCTGATATCAAACAGCTTGATAATCTTATCCCTCTGCTTGAAAAAGCTGAAAGTCATAAGGCTATTGTCGCAGTTGATAAACATAGCCTGCGTGCTCTTGAACGAGTTGTCTGCCGCAGCTGCCGGGATCATCATCAAAAGCATATGAGTCTGGATCAGCCATCTGAAGAAAGACATGGTTGATTCCGGATCAAAAGGTTCCATGGAGTCCTCAAATCTGCCCCATAAGATCATGTTCCAAAGGTTCTTTATGACCATATTCGTGCAGTCATAGGCACCGAAAGCCTTATAGTAATGAGTAATAAAACCTCCGATAATAAGGCTTGCCAAAATAATCGCCAATACCGCAAAAACTATTGGCTTTACCACTAGCATCCTGCCGTGTCTTTTCATAAAAAGAGCATTAAGGTATTCGAATCCTTTCTTGTTCTCATTAACACTGCCATTTGCCTTTATCTTCTTGAAATTCTTAGTAGTATCAGGCTTTTTATTAAACTCGATTTCCTTAATGTTTATATTGTCATGCAGAGCTCTTCTGTGAAGTCCCGAATCAAATCTGTTAAGTTCGATATATCCCAATATGCCAAGCACAGACACAACACCTGCTAATGCAAGCATGACCGGCAGCGAGATAAATGAACCGTTGGCGACAAATATGAACACAAACGCGCCCACTATAATAGGAATAAACACAGATACTAACAGGAGCCTGAATGTAAAAGAAGCCTGGCTCGATCTCATAAGCTTATGGTGTTTATTCTTAATTCTGTAGCAGAAAGCCAGAAAACCTGTACCTGAAAGCTTTATCAGGACAGCAAGTACCGGGATCAAAATCCAGAGCCAGATAGGCGCTCCGGTCACGATAGCAATCAGGCCTGCAATAAAGTATCCGATGACAAGTTTCCCGAGATCATAGATAAACAATGTGTTGTTAAGCTTTCTCGCATTCATACGGAGCATGAAGACCAAGTATTCCTTCTCGGTCGTGCAGCGGAAATAAGGCCTGTTAATAAGGATTCCGCAAAGCGCATACAGGAAGAAGAACAATAGTGCAAAGCTGGCATAAAGATCACTCTGAGTTATGCCTGGAGCCTGCCCATAATCCACATAGGTATTGGATAATATCCAGGATGCCACATAGATGGTTCCAAGACCTATTATCTTTCCGACAAACAGCTTAAAGACTTCCTTAATGACATGGAAGATCCAGTAGATCACCTTAAGGAAAGTCGTAGAATAAAGCCTGTCCGGAATGATCTTGCCGATAACAGGGGTCTTTTTAAGTGCGAAAACCAGACCGTTATATCCGATAATGCTCCTTAAGTGGATGATCTTAGCCAGGTTTCTGAAAAACTCTTTAATCATCTTCCTGATCCCTTAAAGCCTCGATTATCTTTTCCTTAAAGTCATCATTACCAAGATTGCTCTTATCGATAGGCTCAAGTCTGCCATTATGAAGGAGTACTATCTCGTCACAAAGATCTACTGCCACATCAAGAAGATGTGTCGAAAAGATCGTTATTCTTCCCTGCTTCTGGCTTCTTATCACATTTTTCATTTCCTCAGCGATAATGACATCTAATGAAGTCAGAGGTTCATCCAGAAGCATCAGTCTCGGAGCCGCTATGATATTCAAGAGCATCTGCATCTTATTCTTGGTGCCGTGTGAATAATCCTTAAGAAGCCTGTCTCTGTCATCTTCAGGTATCTTCATATATTCGAAGTATTCATCGATCGTCTTGTCAGGCTTGATCTCATCATGAACTTCAATAAAGAATTTCAGGAATTCCCTGCCCGTCATGAATTCAGGAACAGTAGGCGTGGATACGATATATCCGATGTCTTCAGGCTTCAAAGGCATAGTTTGTTCTGAATCCCTGTTTTCGCGAAGGTAAAAAGAACCGGAATTATAGTCGATATCGCTGTTTATGCAATTAAAAAAAGTAGTCTTACCCGAACCATTACGTCCCAAAAGGCCGTAGATCCTGCCTTCCTCGAAAACAAAATCAACATCTTTAAGCACCTGCTTGGAACCGTAACTCTTAACTAAGTGGCTTATGACAAATTCCATATTTGAATCCCCCTACGACCGATATTCTAACATTATTCCAGATGGCTTATCTTAACGGTATCTTAATTTGCAACAGCAGTTAAGAAATAAAAAGCTCCCGCATCCTTAGGACACGGGAGCCTATAATCATATTTCAACTAAACCAGCTGTCTCATAAAAGAGCACAGACCATTCTATTAATCCACGATCTTTACAGGGGCCTCAAGCGTATACTGATAGATACCGTCGACCTCGATGTAATTGTAATTACTTGAGCGCTTATCGTTATTCTTCTTATCGCGAATGTAATTACTTACTTCATTGCAGAGCTTAGAACCATCGAACCAAACGGTTATTATTACATCACAGCTGTCATCAATAACGAATTTTTCACCCTTGGTCCTGATCTGAACCGTCCTGATAGAGAAGTTGGTCAACTTGTCCTCAGGCCAATCAAAACTCCACAGGTTTCCGACATGTGAAGTTTCAGGAGTGATCGAAAACCTCTTAGCATAGCTTTCAACTGTCTCGTTAGCCTTAAGCTGCTTGGCCGAAAGGATGTTTTCTGCAATTACTTCTGCACTCTTTCCGGTAAAATCGACAATGATATCACCCGCTTTGTTATTGGTGTTATCATTCTTTGTTGCCTTTGATGTCTCAGTGTCAGCAGCAGAAGGCTTCGTTTCTTCATTTACTGTTACCTTGCTTTCTGATTCAGCGATAACAGTATCATCATTCTGTGTGGGATCTTCACTGGTCAGGACAGTGGTCTCCCCACTTGTCTCTGCTGTGCTCTCTTCAGATGTATCTGTAGTTACTTCTTCCGTGGTCTCCGCCTCGGACTGTACTGCTTCAGTGCTTGTGTCCGCACCCGCAGTTCCGGCTTGGCCTGCACAGGCTGTAAGACCAAGCATAACAGCGCCTGCAAGGACGCAGCTAATGATTTTTTTCATAGTATTAATCTCCTATTATCCATATTTGAAGCCTTATGCACCCCATTAAGCATTTTGGCTTCGTTCGGGCATATTATAACCCAGGCATTTGTATTTGATAGTCTTTACCACATAACTCTTACACTAGTGCCACAAAAATTAAAACCCCGGTCAAAGCCGGGGTTTTATGTCTTTACAAATCGGTAGATTAGTCTGCGAAGCCATCACTATGTGAGAACAAGGATTTACCATTTTTGGTTGTCCAAAATTCTGATTTGGTAGGGTCAAGTCCTGATTCATTGCTGACAACATAGAACTGGAGCGGAACATTTGCATCATTCAATACAACAGTATTTCTGAACTCAATACCATTGATCTTCTTTGTAGCTATGACTTTACCTTTATTATTTGAATTGCGCGGATACTTATACATCCACTCACCATTAACATAGAAAACTGCCGGAGCATCAGGCGTCTCTACATATGCCAGATAATAAACAGTATACTGTTCTGATGTAGAGCACCCTGCCTTTTCATGCGGATGACCTACACCAAATACCAAAATGTATGGTTCATTCTCGCCTCTCTTACGGTCCATAAGTTGAAGCACCTTGTCTCCCCACTTCTGATTGGTACTCGTTTTCCAGTTTACATTTGTAGGGATAGCAACATTATTTGCATCGTAATATACTGGCGTATAACTGTCTCTTGAGGCATAAAGTTCAGATATTGTTGCCTGGGCAGCGGTCAAAGCATAATGCGCATTGGTGTAATACTTTTCCTTCCTGGTTCTGTCAATATATCCGGTCAGCGCAGGAACAAGCATCGCTGCGATTACTGCAAGGATGACAAGAACAACGATAAGCTCGACAAGCGTAAATGCCTGTCTGCTCTTATGCTTGGTTTTTGATACTCTTTTCAACATAACACAATGCTCCTTATACCCTGATTTTACTCATCAGAGCATGCATTTTCAACACAAATATATGAACTAACGCTCAATATCCCGTAAATTACTCTCTGGGACTCTCCTCAGGAATGAATTCGTGCTTGTCGATACTCTTATGGCGCTCTGCCACGGCAGCATCAGCCAGATCTATAAGCTTCTGCTGTGAATCGACCTTTTCCTTGCCTCTCAGATCGAGCTTATGGTAAGTACCGTCAGGTGACAGGAAATGAGCCCTTACAGTATCCGCAAGTTCGACATCAAGGACTTCCTTGACTCTCGCTCTGCAATCAGGATCCTCTATAGGGAAAAGCAATTCCACACGGCGGTTTAAGTTTCTCGGCATCCAGTCAGCAGAAGCAAGATAAATATCCTCATGACCTTCATTATAGAAATAGAAGATCCTGGAGTGCTCAAGGAAGCGTCCTGTGATGGAACGGACGGTGATATTCTCACTCATTCCGGGAACACCTGCTCTGAGACAGCAGATTCCTCTTACGATGAGGTCGATCTTAACGCCTGCATTTGATGCGGTATAGAGAGCTTTTATAACGGTCTCGTCAACAAGGGAATTGATCTTGGCAATAATCCTGGCAGGTTTACCGGCTCTTGCATTGTCTGCTTCCCTTCTGATCCTTGCGATGAAGTAATCCTTCATCCACAAAGGTGCCGGAATGAGTCTTCTCCAGCTCTGCGGAATAGAGAAACCTGAGAGCATGTTAAAGAACTCGGATGCATCCTCACCGAATGATTCATTAGCCGTAAACAATCCGAGATCGGTATAGATCTTCGCTGTTACATCGTTATAGTTACCCGTTGCCAGATGGAGATATCTTCTGATACCGTCCTCTTCTTTTCGAACGACAAGGGTGATCTTACTGTGAGTCTTAAGACCGACAAGACCGTAAATGACATGGCAGCCGGCATTCTCGAGTTTCTTCGCCCAGTTGATGTTATTCTCCTCGTCAAACCTCGCTTTAAGCTCAACAAGCACCATGACCTGCTTTCCGTTCTGGGCAGCTTCGAGGAGCGATGCGATGATCGGAGATCTGTCAGATACACGGTAAAGAGTCTGCTTGATAGCAAGGACATTAGGGTCTCTAGCAGCCTGTTTTACGAATTCAAGCACAGGCTCGAAAGTCTCATACGGGTGATGAACGATCCTGTCTTTTGCCCTGATCTGCTCGAAAATATCAAGTTCGGAGACAGGTCCGTCGAATGAAGCCGCCTCGGCAGGTTCATGTGCCTTGTAGCACAATTCCGGATGCTTCGCCTTGCATGCTGAAGTAAGCTTCGAGAGGAATGTGAGGTCGATCGGACCGTTAACGCTGAAGATATCAGCCTCATCTACTTCAAGCTCATCAACAATGTATCTCAAAAGATCAGAATCGATATCATCCTGAACTTCAAGCCTGATGATCTCACCGAATCTTCTTCTTCTGACCTGGGTCTCGATCTCCTTCAAGAGGTCTTCTGCCTCATCCTCGTCGATATCAAGGTCAGCATTACGCATTACTCTGTAGAAAGCAGTTGCTTCAACTGCCTGGCCATCAAAGAGCATTCCAACATTTGCCCTTATGATCTGCTCTACCGGGATGAAGACATCCCCGTCTTCTGTCGGGATCTGATAAAGTCTCTTTACGACCGTAGGAATCTGAACAGTCGCATACATATACTTATCTTCATTTACGGATTTCTTAGCATTTGATATTCCGTAGTTCGCACTCTCCTGAAGCTTAAGCTGGTTAGGCTCATTGACGAGTCTTACGCACATATTGAGCATGCGGTTATATATCAAAGGGAAAGGTCTTGAAGAGTCAACTGCCATCGGAGTTAAGATCGGATAAAGGACCGTCTTGAAGTAAGAATCAGCGATCTTTTTGAGCTGGTCACTTAATTCATCGTAATTCTTAAGGAAGATCTTTTCGGCAGCAAGAGAAGGAACAAGGGATCTTCCATATGTCGAATACATAAGGGACATTGTTCTTCTTGTCTTCTGGTCGATCCTCTCGAGCTGTTCGTCTATAGAGAATCCTGCGATATCACGCTCAGCAAAATCAATGCTCTGCATATCCCTTAACGAAGCTACTCTTACGATATAGAACTCATCAAGGTTAGAAGCAGTGATAGCAAGGAAGTTCAGTCTCTCGAGAAGAGGATTCTTCTGGTCTCTTGCCTCATGAAGGATACGGTCATCGAACTCGAGCCATGAAAGCTCACGGTTATAGAAACATGCATTGCCACTCAGGAAAGAGGCCGTTGATTCAAGGAAAGCCTTATCCTTAATATCAGGTGAAGCGACAAAAGAAGGTGCCTTTTTCTTAACTTCCTTTTTGGCTTCAGGCTTTTTTGCGACAGCCTTCTTAGCCTGAACTTTCTTAATCGTTTCCTTTTTTGCGGGTGCTTTCTTTGCAGCCGGTTTCTTGGCAGCAGACTTCTTTGCCTGTGTCTTCTTGACAGTTGTCTGCTTCTTTCCAGCAGATGTATTTGATTTACGCGCAGATGCGCTCTTTTTAACAGCCATTAGCCTTCCCTCCTGGTCTTGAGAACGGGCTTGATTCCCATAACATCTTCGAACATTACGCAGCGGTTCTCGAATGCCCATTTCTCGAATGACATATCTTCTGATGCATCACATGTAATAAGGAACTCATAATCCTTGATCTTGCACTGGATCTTCTTTGCTTTTTCCTTATGTGAAGCATCAATGGCATCAGCGATCTTAAGTATTGATGCGAGCTTTGATACGATGACTTTCTGATCAGGCGGAAGGATCGAGTAGTAGTAACTGTCGTAAGGCTTATTTCTCGGATAGAGTCTTACGATCATGGCCACCATATTGATCTCATCGTGGTCAAGGCCCATCAGATTAGTATTCTTGATAATTGAATATGCAACGTCACTGTGATTTCTCGAGTGAACGAACTTGCCTATCTCATGAAGTATGACGGCTACCTGCAAAAGCAATCTGTCACGGCTTCCAAGTCCGCTTATCTTCTTTGTCTCATCGAAAAACTGCAATGCAGTCTTCTCGACGAACTCGATATGTTTCTTGCTTGAGCGGTAACGCTTTGCAATGTGTCTTGAAGCCGAGATCAGGTAACTATCCGGCTGTATCTCAGACTTAAGTCCCTGTGAGTTAACGCAGTAGTAATAGATAATACCGTCAGACAAGGAAGCATGGGGCATATAGATAGTGTCAACGCCCGTATATTCAAGCATATTCTTAACAAGGAGAGCCGTAGGAAGAAGCAGCGGTGCGATCATCGAAGGGATATTATCCTTAAGCGTAAGATCTGCTGCACGGGTCTTGAAAAGATAATCATAGACCTTAAGGAACTCTTCCTTTGTAAGGATCACGGAAGACATAGCGTCATGTCCTGCGAGATGCTTGATGTAACCCATCTCGCCCGAAAAAGCTATGAGATTCTTATATATGATCCCCTTGGGTTCCACAGCGTGATAGTCATCAAGGTCCTGGGCGATGAATTCCTCTGCCACCTCATCATAATGAATAGTCTTACTCTGAAGATCGGAGAGCATTCCCGAGATCCTTAATGAACCGAGCAAAAGGTTCTGACTGAATACAAATTCCGACTTATCGTAAACAGATGCCTGAATGGAACCTGAACCGATATCAAGGATCATGGTTCCGCTGGAAATGATCTTTGCAAAGTCAGGATAGATAGCCTGAACAGCCAGAGTCTGGTAATAACGTTCCATCGAGTTATCAAGGACCTTGATCTTGAATCCTGTTCTTGTCCTTACTTTCTCGATTACGACATCAGCATTTGAAGCGTCACGGAATGCGGATGTAGCTACGCAGAAAACGCGCGCGACCCCATACTCCCTGCACTTCTCATCGAACATCTTAAGGCACCTGCAAAGTTCTTCAACCTGCGCAGGTGCGATAACTCCGGATGAATAAGATTTGGTTCCAAGTCCTGTAAATTTGCGGACTGCCTCGATTTCCTTAGGTTTACCTTTTGATCCTATCTCAAAGATCTTAAGTCTAGCTGTAAGCGAGCCTATGTCGATTACTGCGACAAGCTTTTTTGCCATCGCTTATTTCCTCTTTTCTTCTTGACGTCAGAGATTCTCAATAACAGCCTGTGTTATCTCTTTAGTTCCGACGAGCTTTATATTTGTACCTTCTCCGACGAAGGTTATGTCACTTGTGCGAAGTCCGCTTTCAAGAGTCTTCTTGACTGCGTTTTCGATATCGGATGCGATCTCTTCTTCACCGAACTGCATTCTCATCATCATAGCGGCAGACAGTATGCACGCTAACGGATTTGCCTTATTCTGACCGGCAAGATCAGGTGCGGAACCATGGATAGGCTCATACATTCCCGGAGTTCCTGCTGCGCCTAAAGATGCTGAAGGAAGCATTCCGATAGAACCAGCGATCTGTCCTGCTTCATCTGACAGGATATCGCCAAAGAGATTGCTCGTTACGATCACATCAAAAGTCGAAGGTCTGCTAATGATCTGCATAGCAGCATTATCAACATAAAGACAGTCAAATTCGACTTCCGGATAATCGTAAGCCATCTGGCTTGCAAGTCTTCTCCACATCCTGCTCGTTAAGAGAACATTAGCCTTGTCAACCAGTGTAAGCTTTTTCCTTCTGGTCATAGCAAGTTCGAAAGCGATCTTTAAGATCCTGTTGATTTCTCCTTCTGAATAACTCTCAGTATCGTAAGCTACTTTGCCCTTAACCGTGCCGTCAGACAGACGGTCACCGCTCTGATATGATCCGATCTTACCGAAGTAGATTCCTCCTGTGAGTTCACGGACAATAACGAAATCAATATTTCCGGGATTCTTAAGAGGCGATGCCGCCTTCAGTTCATCATATACCTTAACCGGTCTGATATTCGCATAAAGTCCCAATCCGGATCTTAATCCAAGAAGTGCTTTCTCAGGTCTTACCTCAGGATCGACATTGTCCCATTTAGGTCCTCCGACGGCACCCAGAAGAACAGCATCACTGTCCTTTGCAGCTGAGATCGTCTCCTGCGGAAGCGGGATCCCGAATTGATCTACCGCTTCTCCGCCGGCCTTCAATTCTCTTGCGACGATTTCGATCTCCTTGCTCTTTGCAGCTGCCTCAAGAACCTCAATAGCAGCAGAAGTTATCTCTGGACCGATCCCGTCACCCGGAATAACTGCAATGTTATACTTTTTAGCCATGTTTCTACCCCTTTAACTTACATCCCGGACCTGGTATATCCTACAAGTCCGCCATTGGCCATAATGTTCTTTATAAACTCAGGAAAAGCTTTTGCATTAAAAGACTCCCCTGTAGTTATATCCTTGATGACTCCGGTATCGAAGTCAGCTTCGATCTCATCTCCTTCATTGATCTTCTGTGCTGCTTCCGGACACTCAAGGATAGGAAGTCCGACATTGATCGAATTACGGTAGAAGATCCTCGCAAAATCTTCAGCTATAACAAGTGATATACCGCTCGCTTTAATGGCTACAGGCGCATGTTCTCTTGAAGAACCGCACCCGAAATTCTTCCCGGCTACCATGATGTCTCCGGGCTTTACCCTGTCTTTGAAGGATATATCAATATCCTCCATGCAATGCTCTTTGAGGTGATCAGGATCTGCAGAAGTAAGATATCTTGCAGGAATGATTACATCAGTATCTATATTGTCTCCATACTTGAAAACTCTTCCGCTGACCTTCATCATTGACCTCCCCTCTTATAGCTCATCAGGTGTTCCGACTCTTCCAAGAACAGCTGAAGCTGCAGCAACAGGAACACCGCTCAGTATTACTTCTGATTCAGGATCACCCATACGTCCAACAAAATTTCTGTTGGTAGTTGATACACATCTCTCGCCTTTCGCAAGGACACCCATGTGACCGCCAAGACAGGGACCGCATGTAGGTGTGGATATTACACATCCCGCATCATCCAGGATCTGAAGCCAGCCGTTATCAAGAGCCTGTCTGAAGACCTTCTGGGATCCGGGTATTACAATGCATCTGACATCCTTATGGACCTTAATGCCCTGGAGTATCGTAGCAGCTGCACCGATATCTTCAAGTCTGCCGTTAGTGCATGAACCGATAACGACCTGGTCGATCTTCATATCCGTGCACTCGGATGCCTTCTTTGTATTTGAAGGAAGATGAGGAAGCGCTACTGTAAGGTCAATATCGTTAAGATCAATGTCTATTACCCGGCTATAGGAAGCATCCTCATCAGCCGTATAGATCTTGTAATCACTCTTGATAAATCTCTCCGGATTAGTCCTGGAGATATACTTCAGAGTATAATTATCAACCGGGAAGATTCCATTCTTAGCGCCGCACTCTATAGCCATATTGCAGACAGTAAGTCTCTGATCCATTGAAAGAGCTTTAATGCCTTCCCCGTCGAATTCCAAAGACTTATAAAGAGCACCGTCCACACCGATCTTGCCGATTATGCTTAAGATAAGATCCTTACCTGTGACAAACTTCTTGAATGTTCCCTTGAGATTGATCCTGATCGCTTCCGGAACTTTGAACCAGGTAACTCCCCTGGCCATAGCACAGGCAAGATCCGTTGATCCAACACCTGTCGAGAATGAACCCAGCGCACCGTAAGTGCAGGTATGTGAATCTGCACCGATAACAAGATCACCAGGAAGGACAATACCATTATCAGGAAGGATAACATGTTCGATACCCATCTCTTTACGGCCGAGTTCATAGTAATGAGTGATCTCATGCTCGCGCGCAAAACAACGCATCGTCTTATTAAGTTCTGCGGATTTGATATCTTTATTCGGAGTGAAATGATCCTGGATCATCAGGACTCTGTCTTTATCGAAAACATCTTTTACGCCAAGCTGCTCGAAAACTTTTATGGCAGGCGGAGTAGTTACATCATTACCGAGAACATAATCAAGTTTTGCTTCGATAAGGTCACCGGGCGCAACGCTGTCAAGCCCTGCATGATCAGCAAGAATCTTCTGCGTCATCGTCATTGGCATATCAGCTTTACCTCCGAAACAATAATAAATATTTTACAACATTATTTGATTATTAAAAAGCATTAGAAATAAGGCATTTAATATCAAATGCCTTTCTTTAAGTTCTTAACAAACTGTGTTTTGAGATCTGATCAGTCTTCGTTCAGTTCGAAGTACTCATCGTAAAGAGCAGAAAGTTTGTTAGCATTATCTTCATAACGCTTCAGGTCTTCACTGCTGCATGAACCGCCGAACTTGGCTTCGAGTTCTTTTTGCTCTGCTTCAAGTCTTGTCGTTTCCTTCTCTATATCAGCGATCCTCTGACGGCGCTTTGCAGATTCCTTTCTGCCAAGTGCACGGTTAGCATTGCGCACTGTATTCTCATTTTCAGTTTTCGGAGCTTCCTCAGGAACTTGTGAAGAGGTGTCTGACTGCTGCACAGCTTTCCTGTAGTAATAATACGAATCGTAAAGCTCTGCTTTCTTATCCTTGAATCCGAGGACCTTGTCAGCACATTTGTCGATAAAGAATCTGTCGTGGCTTACACAGATTACTGCTCCGCTGTACTCTTTGATCGCATCCTCAAGGATCTCTCTTGAATTGATATCCAGGTGATTTGTAGGCTCATCCAGGAAAAGAACATCAGGGTTCTCTCTGAGAAGACAGCAAAGATAAAGTCTTGACCTCTCACCACCTGACAGCATGGATATCTTTTTGAATGCATCATCACCTTTGAATCCGAATCTGGCAAGAAGAGTTCTTGCTTCAGTAGTTCCTATATCACTTCTTGACACAAGCTCATCAAAGCATGTCATTTCCTCATCGTCAAAAGGAACGAACTGTTCCATATATCCCATAGACTGTGCAGATCCGATAAGCACAGTTCCTGATGAACCGCTGAGCTTCTCTCCTGCATGGCCGGACAGGAGTTTTAGAAGAGTTGTCTTACCGCAACCATTAGGACCTGCAAGGAAAAGTTTCTCATCTGCAGTTACTTCAAAAGATAAAGGATCAAAGAGATTGGTATCGCTGTCTTCAAACTTCATAGCGAGATCTTTTGTCTGGAGGATGATACGGTCAGATCTTCCCGTACGTTCCAGAGGCTGAGCGGTAAAACTCATTTTCGCAAAACCTGAAGGAAGCTTTGATCTTGCTTCTTCGAGCTGTTCTTCTATCTTAGCGACCATCTTCTCTCTTTGATGGTAACCGCTGATATTCCTGTGCGAGAGCATTGTCTGCTTGACATCGAGCTGGCGTGCAAGTTCTTCTTCCAAGGCTTTTGTAACCAGACTCTGTGACTTTATAAAGTGCTCCTTCTGCTCTTTATAATCAGTATATCCGCCTTTGTATTCAGTGATGTGACCGCCATCTAATTCGATGACTTTAGTCGCTACCTGATCAATAAAATGTCTGTCGTGAGTAATTACAAATACTGCTCCGCCATAAGAAGACAAAAAGTTCTCAAGCCACTCAACTGCTTCCATATCAAGATGGTTAGTAGGCTCGTCAAGCAAAAGAACATCAGGCCTGTCGACGATCAGTCTTGCAAGACAGACACGCATCTTCTCACCACCTGACAAGTCCGTAAAGTCATCTCTGTCATGAATGCCTTTAAGACCTAATCCTGCAAGCGCATCTTTTAATCTGTATTCGTAATCGTATCCGCCGGAAGCTTCATAAAGAGACTGAAGCTTTGATAATTCATTAACGAGTCCGTCTGTATCTTCACCTGTTTCTGATGCATGTGAGATCTTTGAAGATACTGTCTCGATCTTAAGTTCAAGATCAACGAGATTCGAAGGTTTTAATGTGGCACCCGAAAGGTCCTGTTCATCCATGTTCTGTGAAAGATAACCTGCGATGGTATTACCGTGAAGAATAACTTCACCGTCATCCGGCGTAAGTGTTCCTTTGATGATCTTAAACAGAGTGGATTTACCTGCACCGTTATCACCAATGAAAGCGATCCTGTCACCTTTATTCACGCGAAAAGAAACACCGTCAAGTATGCGGCGCGGTCCGTAATTCATCGTGATGTTATTAAGTGTCAGAAGAGGCATGGTATTTCCTTTCAGTTTGATACGGCACTCATTGTATCACACACAATAAAAAAGGGTTGCCTCAATTGAGACAACCCTGATTCATTCTAATTGTTTTTCAAATTAGAAGAGGTCTACACCGTTACCATCAACGTCGTAAGCCTTCTTCTCAGAAGCAACAACATAGATCTTGCCAGCCTTAGGAAGCTTCTTAGCGATTGCTGTAGCAGAGATTTCCTGACCATCGATCTGGAAGATGATCTCAGCCTTCTTAGCAGCAACCTTCTTTGCAGCCTTCTTTGCAGCGGGCTTCTTAGCAGCTGCCTTCTTAGCAGGAGCAGCCTTCTTTGCAGCGGGCTTCTTAGCAGCAGCCTTCTTAGCAGGTGCAGCCTTCTTAGCAGCAGCCTTCTTTGCAGGAGCAGCCTTCTTAGCTTCTGCCTTCTTAGCAGGAGCAGCAGCCTTCTTTGCAGCGGGCTTCTTAGCAGCAGCCTTCTTTGCAGCAGGCTTCTTAGCAGCTTTCTTTGCAGCGGGCTTCTTAGCCTCTGCCTTCTTAGCAGGTGCAGCAACGGGTGCAGCAGCAGGAGCAGCTACAGGTGCAACAGCCTTAACTTCTTTCTTTTCTGTATCCATACTAAAAGAACCTCCGTATTTTTCCTTGTTTGGATATAATAAATCTACATTTCTTTACTATTTGTGTCAACAAACATTTTTTATAATTTTTGCAGATATATTATTTCCCTGATGCTTTTATTTGTTCAGTTTACACACACGTTTGAGAACATAAAACGGACAATTATCAAACATAATTTTCACAAAATTTCATTTTAGTTCGTAGAATTTATACTCTCATTAAAATAAAATATTTGCATGAGAAAAATCATAACAGTTTTCAGATGGGAGATAAGCAAGCTTTTTTCAAGCTGGAAAAGAACAGTTGCACTGTTCCTGTTGCCGGCAATCCTTTTAATGGCAGCACTTAACGTATTCCCTCTTCTCATCAATTACATGTCCACAGGATCGATCAGTAAGAAGCCGGTAACTGTTGTTGCCGCACCTGAAACGTTCAGAAAATATGTTGATGAAACTGTTGATGCAAGAGTCTTCTCATACGACTATAAGACATATGAAGAATTCGCGGAAATGATAAAAGACAAACAGGCATTTCATAAACAGCTCAGAAAAGGAATGCTTGTTTGTTATTTTTATGCCGGTGATATAAAAAGAGATTTCGATGATGAGGTGCGTTCTTACTATAACGAGATCTCTGCTGAAAATTCAGGTGCAGTCAGCAATGCTGTTATCTATGTCGGATTCGATGCAAACTCTTTAACGACCCAGGCAAGAGCAGAACAGTTTAAAGAAGGTGTCTTAAGAGGTTACCAGGACAGTCTTATCGATACCCTTGGCGGTAATTATTCTGTGGTAGGAAGTTCACTTTTCGAGACTGATACTTTTAATCCGGTAACAGATTTTGAGGATTACAGAACAACTGCCAATACAGCTGCTTCAAGAGTTGTTCCGGGAGTTCTCATGATAATGATGTATTACTGTGTTTACTCACTTGTAAGTGATATGTTTGCATCCGAGCGGGACAGAGGATTTATGGCAAAGCTCATCATGACTCCGGTATCAAGAAGAAAGATCTATGCCGGAAAGATCCTCGCCATAAATGTTATCGTCACATGTTCCACGATCGTT
Organism: uncultured Clostridia bacterium; assembly: GCA_946403085.1. Taxonomy (GTDB): domain Bacteria; phylum Bacillota; class Clostridia; order Saccharofermentanales; family Saccharofermentanaceae; genus Saccharofermentans. The sequence goes on from CAMIYM010000007.1 coordinate 95,112, forward strand.
ACAATGCTTCTCTTATTCTTTTCATCGTGGATCAACAGAAGCAATGATGCAATGTCACTTCTTCCCTTCGGAATGATGCTGACTCCTTCTGAACTCCTGATAATCCTCGGATGCATTCCTATTACAATCCTCCTTATGACTGCAGTCTGCATAAGCACCGTCTTTTCGCTAAAGCGCATGCAGGACATCACCGTCAATCTCCAGCTGCCGCTCATATATTTTCTCGGAGATTTTTTCCTTCAGATGTTCAGGGGTTCCAGACCTGTCACTCTTGAATACTTCATACCACTCCATAACTCACTTGAACTTATTGCAGAGACATTCATGGCACAGAATAAAGCATGGCATGTTATATTCATCTACCTTTTGAATCTCGGACTTGCACTGCTGATATTCAGAGTTACTTTCAGAAAAGAGGAACTTCAATGATCCGGTTAGTTGATGTACACAAGAGTTATACGAAAGAGCGCGAGACTATCAAAGGAGTCAGCTTTGAAGTCCACGAAGGCCAGATCTTCGGACTTCTGGGACCTAACGGTGCCGGCAAGACGACACTGATGCAGATGATCGCGACCCTGATGAAGCCTACATCAGGCAAGATAGAGATAGACGGATTATCCGGTGATAAGGATCTTCTTGAGATCCATAGAAAGATCGGATTCCTTACTAATGAGATCAAGCTCGATCCTATGTCCACACCTAACAATCTCTTCAATTTCTTTGCTGAACTCTACGATATTCCCGAAAAGGAACTTAAGGACAGAAGAGATGAGAGCTTTGCCAGATTCGGCATCACTCCTTTTGCAGATAAGAAGATCAACGAACTGTCAACAGGCATGAAGCAGAAGATCTCGATCGCCATAAGCCTTATCCATAACCCGCCTGTCGTCATCTTCGATGAACCGACTAACGGACTTGATATCCTTACATCAAAGCAGGTTACGGATTACCTTAAGGAGCTTAAGGAGAAGGGACATGCGATAATCCTCTCCACTCACATATTCTCAGTTGCAGAGGAACTATGTGATGAGATAGCGATCTTAGTTGACGGAAAGATAGCTGCTCAAGGAACTGTCGGCGAGATCATCAAACAGGCGGATGTCGAGAGCTTCGAGAAGGCTTTCTTCAAGATATATGTGGAAAATCACATTGAATAACAGGAAAAGACATTAAGATGAACGCTAGACGTGGAATAAAGACGATCATAGGAAGTTTCTTCCGTAAAAGAGGACAGATGGGCGCAGAAGCATCATCTGCCACCTTCCTTACGACTGTTTTCTTCGTCGTAGCGATAGCATGCTGCGCCGCGTCGATCGTCATGTGGTGGTTCCCTTATCACCTTTTCAGCGATGAAGTCTATAATGTCGTAGTCGTTAACGCTCCGGAGTCCTTTGTAAAATTCAACGAAGAGACTCAGGTCATCCGTGACCAGGAATCAGAAGAATACGGTGACCGTTATAACTATCTTGCCAACTGGGGCAATATGACTTTCTTCGAGTACAGCTTCGATGGTTACGGATGGACAGAGTTCATCTATAAGGATACGGATGCTTTATATGATTTCATTACCTTCGGTAAATGGATGAGAGAAAATGACGCATATCTTACAGTAGTGTTCCCAAAGGATTTTGACCAGATGATAAAAGACCGTCAGAACGGCATCACGGACGAGAAGCCTCAGGTCTTAACCTATTTCCGTACAAATTCCATGGAATACTCCGAAATGAAGAAGGAATTCGTTGATAAATACCTGAGTCTGTATCAGAGCAAAATCCGTTCCGATTACGGACTTAAGATCACATCGGTCCAGGACAGCCGCATTGAAGATGATATGATAACAACTATCGAGAACACTTCCGGAATGCGTGCTTTCGCAGATACCATGAGCAGGACATTCGTACCGATCCTGCTGTTTGTCATTCTCCTCTATTCATCAATGAGTATAGGAACTAATGTAATAGCCGGACAGAAAGAACGTGGAACCTTCACGGGAATCCTTCTGACGCCCGTTCCGAGATATGCGATCGTTATCGGTTATCTCGGTGGTGTAGTCATCAAGACCATGATCCCTGCGTTCTTTATCGCTACAATATCTGCACTGCTTGCAGGGCAGTTCAACATCTTAGCATTCCTGGCGCTTTACCTTTATGTTCTTGTCCTTGCTATATTCATCGCGTCTGTAACGATCATGATCTCTGTTATTAATGATACGGTCGTATCAGCTCAGACCGCATTCCTTCCCATATTCCTGATCCTCGTAGCCGTATGCGTCACATGCATCCAGTCGGTATCAGACAGAGCAGACTTCTACATGTACCTCCCTGTTCACGGACAATTCTACGGAATCGGCGATGTCCTTACAGGCAATATCAATGTCCCGGGACTTATCGTCAGTTCCCTGGCGACTCTTCTCCTTACTGCAGTAATGACCATAGTCACTGTCCGTCTTCTTCACAGCGAGCGTTACACAGTATCGATCGATACCGTTGATGCGAAAGAGGTCAGGCGTTTTAAGGAAGGCGGCAAGTCTTCATTATTGGAGAGATTCAATAAGGCAACCGATAACTTCAGTTACTTCATCACAGAACTCTTCTACCCTCTTGTCGTACTCTCCTTCTATCAGTTCCTGGCGATGATACCTGTAGTGGTTTCCTACATGAGGAAGCCTGAATATTCATCATTCATCCAGGACCTTGCTAATGTCGGATCTGTTGAAGACATCATGAACAAGACATTTGAGATCTTCGGTATCTTTTTCAAAGACCCGCTCTTCCTTGTCATGATGACATTGGGATATGTGCTTATCATCATCACATACTTCATTCATGCAGGCAGAGTCTGGAAGATCAAAGGCATAAAGAACAAGATCGCTTCATGCGGTTATCCGCTTAACAACGGCAAACACATAGCTGTTCATTATGGCCTGGGATTCCTTTTCGGCTTCATCATGATGACATGCACCATCGGAATAATGATCATCACAGGTCAGGTAACGCTCGGCGGCTTTAACATCAGTGCCGGCGGAATCGGTGCCTTTATCTTCAATATGTTCATGTGGTTCCCTCAGGGTGCTTCAGAAGAATTGATGTTCAGAGGCTACATGATCCCCGCCTTCAACAAGCGCTACAAGGTTGCTGTAGGCGTTGCCGTATCATCCATCGTATTCTCTGCTTTCCATTCGCTCAATCCGGGTTTCACTCCGCTGGCTTCGGTCAATCTCGTGCTCATTGCAGTTCTTTTCGCACTGATCTACCTTCTAACCGGAGATATCTGGATGACTTCCGCAATGCACACCGCATGGAATCTTACACAGGGTAACATCTACGGATTGCAGGTATCGGGTAATGAAGCCTCTAACACCGTGATCAAGGTGCTTTACGGTTCAAATGCAAATCCCCTTATAACAGGCGGTGCCTTTGGTCCTGAAGGAGGACTTGCAACAACTGCCGTGACAGTTGTCTGCCTCGTGATAGTAATCATTCTTCTTGCAAAGAAAAAGCGGACCACCAAGTGATCCGCTTTATTAGTTATCAACACTTAAATCAGGCTTCTTCAGCAATCTCTCTTGCTACAAACACACCCGATGCTGATGCATGTGACAATGAGTGGGTAACACCTGAACCGTCACCGATAACGAACAGTCCGGGATAACGTGTCTCAAGTCTGTCGCTTATGGCGACTTCCATGTTATAGAACTTTACTTCAACACCATAGAGCAATGTATCGTCATTAGCAGTACCGGGAGCGATCTTATCCAATGCATAGATCATCTCAATGATACCGTCTAAGATCCTCTTGGGAAGAACGAGTGAGAGATCGCCCGGTGTAGCCTTTAAAGTAGGTCTTACCGTAGATTCTTCGATTCTTGATGAATTGGATCTTCTTCCTCTCGTAAGGTCACCAAAGCGCTGGACGATTACACCGCCGCCGAGCATATTGGAAAGTCTTGCTATAGATTCACCGTAGCCATTTGAATCCTTAAAAGGCTCAGAGAAATGCTTTGATACAAGAAGCGCGAAGTTGGTATTCTCCGACTGGAGTTCGGGAGCATCGAAGCTGTGGCCGTTAACAGTAACGATACCGTTGGTGTTCTCTGTAACCACATAGCCGTAAGGATTCATGCAGAATGTTCTTACCTTATCCTCGAACTTCTCCGTACGATAAACGATCTTACTCTCATAGAGTTCTGAAGTAAGATCAGAGAATACAACTGCCGGGAGCTCTACTCTTACACCGATATCAACTCTGTTCGAATAAGTCTCGATATCAAGTTCTGAGCAGACCTTCTCGATCCACTTGCTGCCGGAACGTCCTACCGATACAATACATCTTCTGCATGTATAGGATTCTCCGCCGCATTCGACTTCATAGGTTCCGTCATCTAAGACCTTAAGGTCGCCTACCGGTGAATTGAAAAAGAAATCGACCTTATCTTTAAGCAGATCGAAGATATTCCCAAGCACCTGGTAGTTCTTATCAGTGCCGAGATGTCTTACTGAAGCATCAAGAAGATGGAGCTTGTTCTCAAGACAGATCTTCTTGAATGAAGAGCCTGCCGTCGTATAGAGCTTGGTTCCCTCACCGCCATTGGCAAGATTGATCCCGTCAACATACTTCATGAGTTCAAGAGCCTTCTCCTTGCCTATGTGCTCGTACAAAGTGCCGCCGAAATCATTTGTAATGTTATATTTGCCGTCAGAGAAAGCACCTGCGCCGCCAAAGCCACGCATGATCGCACAAGACTTGCAGTTGATGCAGCTCTTGATCTTATCTCCGTCTATAGGGCATTTACGTTCTTCAAGAGGCTTGCCCGCCTCGAAAACAGCTACCTTAAGATCAGGTCTGAGATTAACCAGTTCATAAGCAGAGAATATTCCGCCGGGACCTGCGCCGATAATGATGACATCATAGTTATTCATAAGAAAGCTCCTTGTTATAAAGGAATACAATCAAATTATAATACAAAACTCACTTATTTTTCTTAAGTGTGATCATATAAGTTAGAGGTACGGCAAGAATTACTGCCACTCCGGCCTGGATCAGGTTAAAGACTACTGCCCCCATTGCCGCCTCAGGACCATACATAATAGCTTCAAAGCCGTAATATCCGCCGACCATAATAAGCTCTGCCACAACGGCACCAACTATCCTGATAAGAACTCCGGCAGCATTCTTTCCGTGTGACTGCTTCATTATCAAAGCCGCAGCAAGGCCCATAAATCCCTTGATCACAAAAGTCGGAGCAATATACACGGGGTATCCTGCTATCAGGTCACCTAATGCCGATCCTATCGCTGCAGGGAAAAATGCGACCGGTCCAAGAAAGCATGAAGCGACTAGGATAACACCGTCTCCAAGATTCATGAATCCCAAGGCTGTAGGTATCCTGATCTCAGTTCCAATGAATACCAATGCTGCGAGTATACCGCATTCCGCGATTACCCGAAGATTCGATCTTTTATTTGTCCTGCTTGAATTATCAGCCATGTATCACCTCATGAAGTTCCTGAGGTCGATCGGAGCCGTGCATATATTCGTGGCACCGTTTTCCATAAGAAATTCTCTTGTTCTGTATCCCCATGTACAGCTTATGGAATCCATACAGCTGTTTTTTGCAGTAAGAATATCAGTATCAGAATCCCCGATATACACGGTATCGCTGTTTTCTATTCCCAGAGAATAAAGACAGCGCAGAACTGGCTCTGGAGAAGGCTTTCTCTCGACACCCTCCTTTGAACCGCTGACGTAGTCAAACATACCCGGGAAGAAGTGCTCAATCAGTTTTCTGGACGGCTCATCATCCTTGTTGGAAATGCACGCCAGAGACATACCGTCAGACTTAAGACGTATAAGAAGCTCATTAATGCCGTTATAAGGCTTCGTGTTCTCAAGATAATGGGAATTATAGTAAGATGCAAAATCCTTAAGGAGCTTACCCTTCAATTCCTCACTGTATTTGCCGGGATCAGCCGTAAGGCTTCTTTCAATAAACTTAACGGCACCATTATTGATAAAGGTTCTCACCTGCTCTTCCGTCTGGGGAGCCAGGTTATTCATCCTGCGCGCCGCATTGAGACTCAGAGTCAGCCCTCCTATCGTATCTAGGAGAGTTCCGTCAAGGTCAAAGCACGCGAGTCTGTATTTCATATATCTTCACTTTCAGATCGTCCGCAAAATTTCAGACTTTGGGACAACTCGCGCCCATTTTAGCACGAAAGCCCTTTTATACAATAGGCAACTTATAGCAATAAAAAGGATGTAATGCTAACATTTACTCGAAAAGAAAACCTACCGGGAGTAATTATATGTCTATAGTTAAGTTAAATACCATGAATCTCGGCACATACGAGACAGATCTTGTGGTGGTCAGCATCAACCAGACTGCCACAGCCAACAATAAGCCCATGCTCAAGGTCACTTTAAGTGACGGCACTGACAACATAACGGCACTGATATTCGATTCCACGAAGAAGGATCTTGCTTCCGGCGGTATCGAAGACGGCTGTACGGCTGCAGTAGTCCTTGAAGTAACAGAATATAAGGGCAATAAGAGTTATAAGATCACATCTATTACGCCGGTAAAGCTACCCGAAGATGAATTAAAGCAGCTGATCAAGCTTCCGCCTGAAGATCCCGCCAAGCTGGTAAGCGATATTATCTCCCTTATCAAGCAGTCATCCGGAAGATCTTATGACTTAAGTTCTTCAGATGTACCAGCTGATGATTTCTCACTTACGGCACTTGCTGTAAGACTTATAAACAGCAATCTCAAGGCATTTACCAGATCTTCTGCTGCCAAGGCAATGCACCACAATCTTTACGGAGGTCTTGCTTATCACACATACCGCATGATCAAGTCAGCCTTTGCAGTTTGCGAAGTCTATACGCTTCTTAACCGTGAGCTCCTCGTGTGCGGCACGGCACTTCATGATATCGGCAAGCTTGTTGAGATGAAGACATCTGACACCGGCATCGCCACATATACTGATATGGGCAATCTCTTCGGTCATCCCCTGCTCGGCATCGAGATGATCGACCACGAAGTCTGGAACAAGAATCAGTCCAATGGAGGAAGATCTTATAATCCCGAACAGGTGGCTATGCTCAAGCACATGCTCGCTTCTCATCACGGCCAGCCGGAATGGGGCGCCATAAGAGTTCCTTCCACTCCCGAAGCCATGATGCTCCACGAACTCGACATGATCGATTCGCGCATGTACATGTATGAGGAAACATTCAGCGGTATGGATGCAGGCACTTCAAGCGACCCTGTTTTCGGTATCGCGGGCGACGGCAAGAGCGTGATCTACAAGAATTCCTTCAGCGGTTACGATAATTAAATATCGTAGTGGAATTCATGCGGTTTATCCTCCATGTCAATATAGTGGAGGATCTTGTTCTCTTCATCGAGTTTAACGAATCTGCATAAGGATCTGAGGTTATAGTGATTGTCCTCGGCCTTATAAGAGACATCCTGATTGCTTACCCAGTAACCCGGAAGAATGTCCACCGTAAGCCCCTTCACTAGACAGTTGTCAGCATCTCTTTCCGCATCGCTCATCATAAAATAATCCAAATAAACTGATTCTATGCCCGGATATTCAGACCTTAGAGCCCATGTGGTATCTATATGATATCCTTTGCCGTTGATAACGACATATGTCCAGGCGTGGCACAGACCATCGAATGTTCCGGCCGGCAATGCATCAACTCCAACCTGAAGGAGAAGGTATGCGTAAACTGCAGCGTAGTTTATGCACTGGCCTTTTTTGCGTGTAAAAGTCTTGTAGACATAGTTATCCACTTCTTCAACTTCGTGCTCGTAAGTGAAGTTTTCTGCAACATATAAGTAAAGCTTCAGTGCTTTCTCGTAATCAGTGTCATCCTTCTCGACGCTACTGTTTATCATATCCAGGATCAGGACTTCAAAATCGGCCTGTCTCTTAAGGTATTCCTGAATATCCATCTTGTAGTGGATCTTTCCGGTTCCATTCTCAAATGCGGGGGAGCCATCCTCCATCTTTGTATCGATCTTCAAGCCTGCAGCCGGGAAAAGACAGCAAAGCACTGTATCATCCATTGCCCACTTGAATGCTTCTTCACTTTCACACTTAAAAGTGGTCTCACCTGCTCTTAATGCGTCACAAAGGTTATATAAAGCATCCCACTTCTCCTTAGAAACGCTCTTTCCCAGTTGAGCGGAATAAACATGCGGATTGAACTCGAACTTGGCTTTTTCTGCTGTAGTTTCAGAAGTCTCATCGAACTTGATCGGTTCTATCGTTGTCTCACTGCTGCTCGTAACAGCAGGTTCAGACTGTATATCTGTTTTAGCGCTGCATCCCGAGATAAGGATCATTGATGCAAGAATCGATGCAATTATCTTTTTACTCTTCATATTCAATTTAGTCTCCCGGGGACTTATATATCCCCATAGTAAAATTCTTTTGGCTCATTATACAGATCCACATAATGAACTATCTTCTTCTCTTCATCCAGTGATCTGAACTTGCAATAATTTCTGATACAGTAGTGATCATCACCGGCAACAAACTTAACATTAGTCTTAGCAACATTGATTTCGGGAAGCAGGGTTACATCAGGATTATTCAGCGCGCATCCGTCTGCAATCCTATCCTTGTCACTCATCATGAAGTAATCCAGATATATACCGTCGACTCCGTCTGCCTGAAGAGCCCATGTTGTATCGATATGATATCCCTTGCCGTTTATTACGGCATATGTCCAGGCATGGCAAAGATCCTCATAGATACGGTAACTTACTGCATCGATTCCTGCCTGAAGAAGAAGATATGCATAGACAGAAGCGAAATTAACGCACTGTCCCCTCTTTTCCTTAAAGCACGCATAAACATAATTCTCATTGTTATCCATATTAGCAACAAGATCTGTATCGTATACAAAATTCTTTGCCACATAAAGATAAAGCTTAAGAGCTCTCTCATATTCTGTGTCGTCTTTCTCAATAGTGCTGTTGAGGATATCTGTTATCATTGCCTCGAATTCAGACTCTCTTTTGAGGAAATCTTCAACAGGCATATTGTATTTGATCTTACCTTTACCATTCTCGAAGGCGGGAGAACCGTCCGTACTCTTACCTTCTATCTTCGCACCTGCCGCTGGGAAAAGATCGCATAACACAGCTACGTCAGTGGCCCAGTTATAAGCATCCTGGCTGGAGCATTCGAAAGATTCCTCACCTTTTCTTAAAGCATCACAAAGGTTATAGAATGAGTCCCAGTAATCCTGGGGGACCCTTTCTGCGATCTTGCCTGAATATAAATGAGGATTAAATTCAAAAGGCTCTTGGGCAGTACTTTCTGTTACCGAAGGGGCTGTTGATTCAGATGCTGCCGTCTCTGTGGCAACAACACTGGAAGTAGTCTGGACATTATTACCGGCCTTAGCCGCATCACATCCTGATATCAGGATAGCGAAAACCAGCACCAGGCTTGAAATTCTCTTATTATTCATGGCAAAATCCCCCTACCGTGCGATTATACAGAAGGGGGATTTACCAAAAAGCATCAATTTCTAGGCAAAAGTTAGGTAAAGGCGTTACTGTTTCATTGCCTGGATCTTATCGTTCATCTTCTTTGCTTCTTTCCTATAGTAGCGCATAAAGCAGAACCAGATGATGAATGCCACCACGAGCTGGATTGCTGCGATGATCACGCCCTGCAAAATAGTCGTGGCACCTCCGAACCAGCCGACCGCGTAAGCTACAGCCGTATAAATGGAGCATCCTATTCCCATATGGATTATCACCTTGATCGGCATCGGAAGACTCTCATTGTTATATACGACAGTTGGGATACCGAATCCCAGTCCTACCAGAATGCTTCCCAAAGCCATCTTTGTATAGCTGTAGTTCTCGAGACTGTAATTACCGCCTGAAGTAATGTCAAAGAAAACTCCGACAAGGCAGAATATCGTAAGCGCCATGCCAATACTTATTACTGTGCTCTTCAATAGATCTTTAATTACATTTTTCATTGCTATTATCTCCTTATAATCCGAGATATCTCTTGAACTCCGGCAAGTATTTCCTGGACACGTAATCCTTATTCCCGTTCTTTAATTTCAATAACAACGTGCCTGAAAAACCGGGTTCAATGCTGTCCATATAAGATAGATTGATCAGTGTGGTCTTAGATATCTGCATGAACTTGCTTCCCAGCTGGCTTGAAAGTTCATAGAGCCTTCTGCGAGAACGGTACTGAGTCTTCGCACCATATATGATCGTGTCACCGTCTTCTACTCTTACCATGTATATCTCTTCAGGTTTAAGGACTACTATGTCCTCTTCATTCCTGAAAGCCGTGACAGGCATCTCATTCGAACCCAAAAGATCAACAGCCCTCTGAACCTCGTCTGTAACCTTGTCTGTATGGATCACGGCAAACGGATCTTTATATTCAGTTGAAATATCTATACTTACCTTCACTTCAAGTAAGCCTCCACACTAATTATGCTCTTATGTTACCTCATTTTTCTTCTTGAAAGACGCAAACTTCCAGAACTCATAGATCGTCATGTAAACTGAAACCATCATGAACCAGACCATAAACACATGGAAATACTTAGCCATATAGATCACATAACCGATCGTTGCCAGAGAAGTTATGGCCGCAATAAGATGCCACCATCTGCTCTTCATGAATTCTCTGATCATTTCTATCACCTCCTGCTTCCTTGTTTGTAGCCACATAGTAGCAAAGGCCTTTCATCCTGTATCGCGAAAAGCGGTAAGTGGCAGATTTTCGATGGTGAAATGCAAAAATCGGATTATATTGCTAATCTCCCGCGAAAAAGTATAAAATAAACCATTCCTCAGAGGAGACATGTTATGGACGGCAATTTTTGGGACACGCTCGCAGGCATTAATGATGTAATCAACGAATTCGTATGGGTAAAGATCGGTATTGTTCTTCTGATAGGAACAGGAATCCTTATGACAGTACTTACCGGTTTTTTCCAGATTACACATATAAGACACTGGTTTAAGAAAACAATCGGAAGCCTTTTTGACAAGAAAGTAATCTCACACACCAACGAGAAAGCTTCCATCTCACAGTTCCAGGCTCTCTGCACTGCACTTGCAGCCACAGTAGGTGTCGGCAACATAGCCGGTGTATCCGCTGCGATCATGACAGGCGGTCCCGGTGCTGTATTCTGGATGTGGGTCGCTGCATTCTTCGGAATGATGACCAACTATTCAGAGAACATCCTCGGAATCTACTACAGAAGAAAGAATCACGAGGGCGAATGGTCAGGCGGCGCCATGTATTATCTTCAGGATGGTCTTGGCGGTTATCCCCACATGAAGGTCTTAGGAAAGATCCTTGCTGTTATTTTCGCTGTCTGTGCGGCCCTGGCATCATTTGGAATAGGCAACATGGGACAGGTTAACAAGATCGTTATTAACTTAACTTCCGCCTTTGATATTAAGCCTTTATCATCCAAGGTCCTTTATACATCAGGTGATTCAAGTGTCACCCTATATATGCTCATAGTAGGCATCATCCTTATGGTACTGGTCGGTTTCGTTGTCCTCGGAGGTCTTAAGAGGATAGCTAACGTAGCTGAGACAGTCGTACCTCTTATGGTCATCCTGTTCGTACTGGGAAGTGTGATCATCATTGTTGCCAACTATAGAGGCATCCTCCCTGCTTTTAAGGCTATCTTCACTATGGCATTTTCCAGGCAGGCTGCCTGGGGCGGTGCCACAGGTGTTGCTTTCAAGACGATAATCACCCAGGGATGCAAGCGCGGAGTATTCTCCAATGAGGCAGGCCTTGGTTCATCTGTAATGGTTCACAGCAACTCAAATGTTAAAGAGCCCGTTAAACAGGGCCTTTGGGGCATCTTTGAAGTCTTTGCAGACACCATGGTCGTCTGCTCCATGACAGCCCTTACCATCCTCACATCAGGTGTCATAGACCTTACGACAGGTGCTACAGACACATCATCTGATGCCACGCTCGTTGCTGAAGCATTCAATACGATCTTCAAGATCGGGAACTTCGAATTCGGCAGGATCTTTATAGCACTTGCCATTCTCTGCTTTGCATTCACTACGATCCTCGGATGGTCACACTATGGCTCAAAAGCAGTTGAATATCTTGCAGGCAGACATGCTCCTGTGATTACAAAGATCTATAAGGTCCTGTTCGTTCTCATGATCCTCTCAGGAGCTCTCATGACATCTTCGATTGCCTGGGATATCTCTGACACTTTCAACGGACTTATGATGATCCCTAACCTCATTGGCGTACTTGCAATGAGTCCCGTGGTAATGAAGCTTACAAGGAATTATGTGGACCGACGTCTTCACGGCAAAAAGATCGAGCCCATGCTCTCATACGATCCCAAGACACAGGCTGAACACGCTAAGGTTATAGAGGAGACCGGAGAAGACTGATCAGGTTTTTATCAGCCGTTTTCTGATTCCTGATTCTTATCTTCATCCTTCTCGGAAATTGCCGTGAGCTTAAGCGCAGCAAGTCCATCAAGGTCGTCCGAGTAGAAGCGGCATCCGTTTCTGCCATTCTCTTTTACATAATAAAGCGCAGTATCGGCACGGTGGAATAATACGTCAGGATCAAGCTGCTTGTCACAGAATGCGACACCGACGCTTAATGTGACTGGCGGGCAGTTATCGACTGTTCCGCTCAGATCTTCGTTGATCCTCTTCATCTTATTCTCGATAAGCACGCTCGGATCACCGACGATATGGACCATCAGTACCAGGAATTCATCTCCGCCGATACGGCAGATATAGTCATCGGAACGGAATGAACGCTTAAGTGTATTAGCAACTCTCTTAAGCACCATGTCACCTACTTTATGGCCATAAGTATCATTAACCTGCTTGAACTTGTCAGCATCGATGATCATCATGGCGGTCGTAGTCAGATCCACACTGTTCTTGATGATCTCATAGCCTGCCCTGTTATATACGCCCGTAAGAGCATCGTGTGAGGCTTTGTAGTTTAGGTTGGAGATACTGTTCCTGTATGCGTTATACATGACGTTATATGCGCCTGCCAGATAACGGAATTCGGAAGCTCCGATAATCGGGATGTTCTCATCCTTCTTGATATGGTCAACAGCCTTGATTACAGGATCGATTCCAAGATGCATATGGACCCAGATATTCACGATGATAAGTAAGGTCTGGACCATGATAAGTATCATTACGCTGATAAGTGCCCTTTTCGCAACGCTCTCCATGCCCTGCTGGGAAGTAAACGTAGAGCTCTTAAGAGCCTTAAGACAGTCATTTAAGTTCCTGCGGATCTCATTCTTCTGAAAATAGTAATCCGTGTTATGAACCATCTTCATGGCAAGCTCGATCTTTTCATCCGGACTTAATGCCGCATCCTCAGCCCTAAGGACGACATCTTTGATCTGCTCAGGGATATTCTTATCTCCTTTGGCCTCCAGGACGAGACGCATGGCATAATATTCGCGTTTCATAAGTTCCTGTGAATGGCGCAGACTGTCTTTCAGTTCATAGTAAGCAAGAGAGTTCGGCATTACGGCTTCAATGGATTCGATAGCTTTCTCTCTTCTCTGAACACTTAATGCCTCATGAAAATAGTTCTCGAGATAGACACGCTCACCGATGACCGTATAGCACTGGACTTCTTCTGTCAGATAGTCAGAGGCATCCATAAGAGAAAGCGCCTGTTCTTCAAGTTCAATATAATTATCGGTGGATCTTTCCAGTTCATGGAAGTTCATGAAGGCGCGTGCAGATGCGAAAACAAGCACTCCGGTTATGATGATCGAAGCTATAAGCAAGATCCTGGATGTGATCTTCAAGGACAGGCCCTGTTCCTTGATCTTTCTGAAAACAGACATCCACCGGCCTCCAAGAGCGTGCGAAATACATATTGGTGAGACAATCTCACATTTGTAATTATAATTATTGCGCGTAAACACACAACAAACAAAATGTTAAAAAAATCACACACAAACTAAAACAAGTTGTTTCCATCCTCCTGATAAATATAAGATATAATCAATAAAACATCTTGGGATCAGAGGTCACGGAATGAGCGAGAGACAGCATTTGCTTGATTTTATGAAATTCGCCGGTATCTTCGGCGTGATCTTCGTTCATTTCGAATGGCCTGGCATCTTCGGAAGCGTTCTGAGCATGATAGGGCTCGTCGGAGTTGTTCTCTTCTTCATTATCAGCGGCTATTACAGTTACGATAAGGACGATGAAGCATCCTCAAGGAAATATCTCAAGCACTTCAGGAAGAACGGCATTCAGTTCCTTATTGCCGTGATAACTTATATAGTCGTTACCGCTGTCTGTCATCTCATAAAAGGCACTCTTGCTGACTGGATCGTAAGGTTCAGGGATCCTTCCGTCTATTTAAGAATGCTTATTCTTGGGGATTTTGACATAATCAACGGTTCCATATTCTGGTTCATGTCAGGGCTACTCTATTCATATCTTGTACTCGCCCTATTCCGCAAGCTTCACATCATGAAGGCCGCGTATGTGCTTATGCCGTTCCTTGCAGTTTTATATGTATTTACTGAGTCCTATATCGCCACTACAGGAGGAGACTGGCATATATACTGTTTCTTCCCTATCCGCGCCCTGCCTTTTGTCACGCTTGGTGATTACATCGCATACCGCAGGGACAAGACTCCATCAAAGAGTTCTTCAACAGTCCTTTTCGGTATTCTCGCAGCCATATCGTATATTCTCACTGTTGCAGCTGAGACCTTAGTTCCGGGAGGCATGAAAGTTACATCCGTTTTCAGGGTATTATGCGCCACATTTGCATTCCTGTTTGCTCTTAATTATCCGAACAGGAAGATCAGTAAAAGAATAGAGTTTGCCGGAGCCAATTATACGACTCACATCTACCTCTATCACTTCATAATAGGATTTGTGATCATATTCTTTTTTATGCCGGATTCACAGGACACCTGGACTATCTGGAACATCCTTCTCCCGTTTATAGTCTTCGCACTGTCTTTGATCCTTGCAGCAATAATCTGCAAAGTCAGATCCGTACTGAAGAAAGCTAAGTAAGGTTCAGTCTTAAGCGTTCTGCTTTCTGAACCTGACTATGACAGACAGTATTCCGTCTTTTAATTCAGAATCGATCGTACCACCATTAACCGTGATAAGTTCCTTAGCGATCGAAAAGCCTAATCCCGTGGAAACGCTTCCCTCTTTTACGGTATAGTATCTGTCAAAAAGCTTCGCAGCCGACACAGGTGTAAGGTCAGGGGCAGGATTACTGAACACCGCACATCCGTCATTATCAAGCTTCACATCAAAAGAGCCATCGGCATATTTGATCGCATTTCCTATGATGTTCTCGAAAATACGGTTCGCGCTCTTTCTGTCACATAAGACCATGACAGGCTCTTCCGGAAGTTCGATCTGAGGTTCAATATTCTTTTTCTTAAATGCAGCATAAAAAGAAAGAATACATTCCTCAAACACGCGGC
Source organism: uncultured Clostridia bacterium (assembly GCA_946403085.1). Taxonomy (GTDB): domain Bacteria; phylum Bacillota; class Clostridia; order Saccharofermentanales; family Saccharofermentanaceae; genus Saccharofermentans. The sequence continues at coordinate 110,622 of CAMIYM010000007.1, forward strand.
AGATATCAATTGGCTCCGATGAAGAAAAATCATTTTGTACTTTATAGTTAGCCTGGTCGGAAGATGTGCTGTATTTGAACAGTTCGTCAGCCAGTTCACTAAGAGATATGGTTCTGTTCTTGATGCGCTCCAAGTACTTTGCCTTCATCTCCTCATCTTTCTCTTCCGCCATAAGATCCAGATATGAATTGATAGCAGTTAGAGGTGTTCTAATATCATGGGAAATACCGGTTACGGCTTCCGATACTTTTCTATTGCCGTCTATATACTGGTTACGCTCTTTCTGAAGCTCAATGATCTCACGGTTGATCTTCTCTGCAGCACGTCTGGCATGAGGATCTGATGTAGTAAGTGTGACCGGGATCTGCGTCTCACATTTGACCTGGTCTTCGATGTTCTCTGTAAGTTCATCAAAACCGCGCCTTAAAAGAACGATCTTAATGACCGCTATGACAAGAAGAATGGCAAGAACAACACAAAGAACAATAAGTACAGGCAAACCGGGTCAGTTCCTTTATCAAGATATGGATAATGATACCACAAGGGAACATCATCAAGGCATCAGCCATGGATCTCACGTTTACGGAAGATAAGAACTCCTGCACAAGTCGATGCAAGTATCCAGAAAACATTACTTGCGATATTGATCCCCATGAGCCCATCCCGAAAATATAAATAACTATATGATCCTTGCGGTATCAACCGGGGAAACAGTGCAGGATCAAGGTATATCAAAGTGATCAATGTATTTTTGAGAGCAGGATCAAGCCTGCTTTCCGGGATAGCAAGTACACATCTGTCTTCGTAATAAGTTTCAATCCCACACTTAGACAGATTAAATCTATGATTAAAGGCATTTGGCCCTTTTTCCCTGAACAACTCATAAAATTCCTTGTCAGAACTTTCGACATATACATAGGAAGCCTCAATGTGCTCCATTAAAGGCCCAGTAACAGGTGTAAAAGCAAATACTGCTATAAGAAATCCTGCTATGACTACAGCCATAGTTTTACGGCTGATAAACATTACAGCCACACTAAGTGACGATACAAAAAAGATCACCAAGAGATCCAATAACAAAAGCATTGCAATTACCGGGAAATATATGGGTGGTTTCCAGCTATAGCAAAACCACATTATTGCCAATATAAGTATATTCAGAAGATACAATGCAGCATCGATCATAAAAGCCATCAATAAAGATGACAGATATATGCTGCTCCTTGAATGCCCGCACGCTATAAGATTCTTGATCGTTCCGTTGCTGAACATCCTGCCGAAAAAGATTGGAATGAATAATACTGCAAATATAACAGGGATATAGTACTGAAAACCTAATTCAGCGACAATGCTTAACATTTCATAATACACAACGCTATCCTTTCCGGTAATAGCATCGTAAGAATCCTGAGGGATAGGTTCATCATAGCATCTGTAAATATCATAAGCATTAAGATCTTTACTCTCAAACCTGTAGTTTCTAAGCTCATCCAGATTCAGCATGCGCTCGACTCCGTTATGTGTGACATGATATCCGCCGCTTACAACAGAATCAACTGCCAGCAATTCATAGTTGAACAGTATAGAAGATACGACGAACAAAGCCAGGAGCACCCAGATCTCCCAACTCCTGAACAGCCTGAATAAGAATCCCGATAATATCTTCTTCATATGCTTGGTTTACCTTATATCAGCAATGTATTTCCCGCTTTCTGAACACGGCAAGGCCGATACATGAACTAAGCAGAATATATACAGCATTATTAGCAATATTGACTGCCATAAGGCCGTCTCTGTACATCAAATATGCAGGACACTGCGTAAATTCTGAAAAATGGGAAATCAATGCGGGATCTGCATAAACTGTTGTAAGCAGAAAGTACTTTAATACCGGATTCATTGTGCCATTCGGATAAGGAGCAATCTCCCTGTCTCCATAAAACACTCTGTAATCCGTATTAAGATAATCGTATTTTTCTAGCAGATTATTCCAACCGACTTCCTGGACCAGTTTCCAGTCCTCTTTATATTGATCAGAGGGGACCATGTGATCTTGTATGATCATCCCGACAGACAACATACTTACAGATGTAAAAACAAGAGCTAAAATAACAAAACCCGCTATAACTGTCACGGTCTTTTTCCCGCTTATAAAAAGGAACGCTAAAAGGATCGATGTTACAGACAAAAGAATAAAAGTACTTACACCAAACAAAGTAATCAGCAAAGGCAGATATACCGGAGGTTTCCATTGAAAGCATAGCCACATGAGAACATATATGCCTGAATGAACAAGCATCATCAGAATATCAAGAACAAAGGTGAAAATAAGAGAAGAAAAATAGATCTTCGCCTTTGAGTGTCCTGACGACAGGAGGTTCTTAATTGTTCCATCACTGAACATCCTTCCGAAAAACAATGGAACAAAGACTGCCATCAATATACATGGCAACACATAGAGTCCACTGATATTGTCAAGAATGATGGTAATCTCTTCTCTAACCTGATTATTCGGTTGGCTTAGCTTATCAAATGACTCCTGCGGGATCGGTTCAACACAGAATCTATATGCATCAAATGCACTGATGTCCATGCTCTCAAAGCGGTATGGCCTAAGTTCCTCACCTGTAAGATCTCTTCCGGTTCCATTTTCCTCAACATAAACCGGACCATTGATAACCGGCTCGCGTTTGATAATAAGATAGTTGGAAAACACAGAGAAAACAAACAGTACAGCAAGAAGGATCAGAGTCTCATAACTCTTAAGCATCCTGAAAAAATAACTTGATAATATCTTCTTCATAGGTTATGACAATTCTTTCTTCTTGATGGCAGCAATTCCAGCTGCTGTTGATACAGCAACTACTGTTCCTGCGGCAATCGCTACATTGGAAGTGATCTTTTCGGGCTTTGCCTCTAAGGAATCAGTAAAAGTAAACGGAGCTGTCTCCGACAGGAACACCAATATCTTTCTTGGAGTGCCGCTGACATACTCTGGATTCAGCACCCATTCCTCTTGTTTGGTCTCTTCATTTATCACCTTATATCTGTAAGGTTGGTTCAGTTTATCCTGATAGAATCCACTTATGAATATCAAGGCCGGTATAAAAGCAAAAGCAATAACAAGGCCAAAAAACTTATTGCTGAACAGAAACTGCAGAAGATTAAAAAAAGCTGTAAATGCAACACTTACGATAAGAATACGCAAAAGTACGCATATCACAAGATCATCAAACCTGATATTGCTTCGGACTGAATAAAATCTTGCATATAAGAAGATAATAAGTACGGAAGTCAAAAACATAATGATGGTCGCAAGAACAGATACGATCAGATCAGCCAAAAACACTTGAACTCTGGATAATCCCGTTGCTACTTTATTGTTGATAGTACGGAAAGATAAATCATTTCCAGTAAAGCTTGTCGTAAAAACTGAACTTGCAAACGGCAAAATATACATGAGCTGTAAAACCGCAATTCCTATAAACTTCTGATCAAGGAATCTGGGTCTCTTAAAAGGAAAGATCTCATAGTACGCAACACCAGTATTGATCGTAAGAAGGATTCCGACAATTACAGAAAAGATCAATATCTTAGCCAGAAGACCCGTGCGCCTGAGTCTGAATAATGATGACCTCAAAGCACAGATCATACGATACCGTCCTTTTTGGCAACAAGATTCATGAAGTAACCTTCAAGGCTTTCGTTGTTATCTGAGATGGAAACCACTTCGACACCGGCTTCGTTTGCCAGTGCAATGATCCTGGTCGCCGAAATATCAGAAAATATATCGACCGTCTCTTCATTCTCCACCTTATATTCAATTCCCTCCCGGTCAAACAAAGGACATAAGAGTTCTGTAGAAGTTACAACGAGCCTTGATGCTTTTCTGACTTTGCTCATGAGATCGTGACTGCTTAATGTCTGTAAGATCTCGCCTTTCTCGATAAAAGCATAATGAGTTGCAAGCTTGGATAATTCCTCAAGAATATGACTCGAGATAAGTATGGTCGTATGTCTTTCATGATTGATCTTTAAAAGGATCTCACGCATCTGGATAATACCTTGCGGATCAAGACCGTTGATAGGTTCATCAAGGATCAGGATATCCGGATTACCGCAAAGCGCTACGGCAATACCTAATCTCTGTCTCATACCAAGGGAGAATTTACCCGCCTTTTTCTTTCCGGTACCCTGAAGATCGACCAGTTCCAGAAGTTCTGGAATACTGTCATAAGAAGTCATTCCAAGATTAATATACTGAAGCTTTACATTGTCATATGCTGACAGATTGCGGTAGATAGCTGGACTTTCGATGATCGATCCCATTCTCCTTCTTACACTTAGTATCTTTTTGTCCGTACTAGAGATACCGCTGAGGCTGTATGAGCCTGACGTCGGCTCAGCAAGACCTGTAACGATCCTCATAAGTGTTGTCTTACCGGCACCATTTCTTCCGACAAGGCCAAAAATAGAGCCCTTAGGTATATCCAGAGTCACACCCTTAAGCACGCTGAATTTTCCATACACCTTTGTCAGGTCTTTGATCGAAAGTACGCTTTCCATTTATCAGTCTCCTTTTAGTTTGAAGCCTATACCCCAAACAGCTTCTATATATTCCGTATCAGTAATATCCTTTATCTTCCTTCTAAGATTGCTTACATGAACCTTTACGGAGCTTTCCGTACAGTCAGGCGTCTCACTTCTGATAAGATCCAGCAATTCTGACTTCGATATGACCCTGCCCCCGCCCGTGGCAAGCATCTTGAGGATCGCATATTCGGTCCTGGTGAGCTTCAGTTCTTTTCCTTCTATAGTTACTTCATGCTTATCGGTGTTTATGACCATATCACCGCTTGTGATGCAGGCTCCGCCCTTTCTTCCTTCCGATGACCTTAAAGCAGCTATAACTCTAGCCTTAAGTTCCTTTATGTCAAAAGGCTTGGTTATATAGTCAACGCATCCGCTTGTTAATAAAGAAACCTTATCATCTATAGAGGACTTTGCACTGACAGCGATAACAGGTATCTCTCTGGGGATATGCGTAAGAAGTTCCTCGCCCGTCAAGCCCGGAAGCATAAGATCCATCAGTATCAGATCCGGATTCCTGGCAAGCATCATCCTGCCTTCCGTACCCGTTACCGCGCGGATCACCTCGTAGCCGTCTTTTGAGAGTTCTCTTTGGACGACTGCACCGATATCTTCATCATCTTCTACGATCAATATTCTGCTCATGTAGAAATCTTATTCCTAAACCTTTCCCAAATCAATTTGAGGAGTTAAATGTTACCTGAATCTTAACTCTTTTCGGACTTTGATTGGTATAGAATAGGCTTATGAAAACACGTAAAGATATCAAATTCATATCAACACTTATGGCATTGGTTTTCGCATTGCCGGCCACATCATGTTCTTCAAAAAAGAACAAATACGAAGTCATCAAAGAGGATGATCCGTGGTACGAATGCACATCATTTACTGTTCCGGATCTTTATCCGGAAACAGAATATGAGTATTCCGAGTTCAAAACTATCGGTGCAACAGACGACAGCATTTACGTATTGTCTGAAGCGCAGAAGATCATTAACGGCAAACGTTCAGACATGAAAAATACCGATATGGTCAAATACTATGAACAGGCAATACTTAAGTTCTCATATGACGGAAAGCTTCTCGAGAGGAAAGATTATAAACCTGTTGTTGAGAATAATACCGTCAGGATGATCTGGAGAGCCTGGATATCCGGTGATGAACTTAATATCCTCGAATATACGGTCAATCTGGATACATCCGAAAACAAGAAATTAGATACCGGATTCGGCGAGATCAAATACATTCTTAACGGCAAAGATCTGGTCTTCCCTGACAATATTATGAAAGCTGCAAACCAGAATAAAGAGACACTCATGATCTCAGATATCTATTCTGCGGGCGGATATACTATCTACACATGTTTCTATAAGTCGTGGAGTGATTTTCTTGTTGTTCAAAAGCCTGACGGAACTTTCTATCATCCGGATTTCACTGCGGTATTCGACACTCTCGTTGAGCATTTCCTCGATTTTATTCCGACTAATGACGGCAAGATAATCGTGTCATGTCTTTTATACTCAAGTATTGGCGTCTACGAAGACAGGGTCTTTGTTGTGCTTGATCCTGTTACGGGAAGCATCTCCCCTCTTAAAGATCTGTACGGAGCTCAGAACTTTGATATCCAGTACGCGAACGGAAAAGCTGTTGCCCGTAATTATTCCGGATTCAACTTTGTGGACAGCATCGACGGAAAGCTGACCCCAATTTGCAGTTATACTGATTTTGATGCTCCTTTTGATGAAGTCACTGAATCAGAACTGCTCTATATCAACGGGGACGGAAGCGAGATCGTTCTGAATAGAATGGATTATGACAGCAATAACGGAAAAGATCTGATAAAGATCATTCATCTTAAGAAGTGTGCCAGGAATCCTAATGCAGGAAAGACTGTTCTTACCTTATCCAGTTCTTCCGAGTCTTTCCCGGAACCATATCAATTCAGTGCGATAAACATATACAACCGTAACAGCAGTTCATTCTTCATCAAATATGTTATTCCTTTTGATGAATTCGGAAACTTCCAGAAAACAGATGCCGATATCTATCTTGATCAGAAGCCTATAGGCAAAGCTTCCGACCGAAATGAGTTCATTGACCTCATGCCATATCTCGGATTTACCCAGGGTTCTTATGAGAATGACTACTTTGCAAATGCGATAGAAGCTTCCAAGACAGGAGATGCGTTATACCGTGTCCCGCTGGATATCTCAGCAAAGGGAATTATAACTTCCTCCACTAATATTCCTGAAGGACAGAACGGCTTTACTTTCGACTCATATAAGACGTTTGTTGATAAGGTCTGTAACGGAACAGATCCGATGAGCAAGACTATCGGTTATGCCAGAGGCAAAAACGCTTATTTCACCACTCTATTTATAAACATGAGCGAAAAGTTCATCTATGACGGCAAAGTTCATTTCGAAGGAAATGAACTGCGTGATCTCATGAGCTTTGTCGACAAGTACGGAAGCGACACCCAGATGTCAGATGAAGAATATTATCAGGGACTTGTCACAGAGCATAATCAGGCGATCCTCGAAGTCGAGAATGCTATCAACGGAAAAAGCGCTTCAATAGAAGGCAAAGAAGGTGCTGTATACGGAGAGATCTATTCTTTCAATGACTATCTTGAAAAGTACAGCGAATTCGGTCTGGATTTTGGAGTATATGGCATTCCTTCTTTTGACGGAAGAGGCCCCATGACTACATCAACCGATTTTGCATCCGTATCGGCAAGAACAAAGTATCCTGCTGAATGTGCTGAATTCATTAAGACCGTTCTGTCTTATGACGTTCAGAGCACAATGAGTGGGAATCCGATCAACCGCAAAGCTCTCCGCCACATTATAGACGAGAAGCTCGACTACTATAACAAGAGCATAGATCTTACTCTCAAGTACGACCCTTCAGCATCTGTAAAAAAGATCAGTCCTGATGCAGCCGACAAATATATAAGTCTGCTTTCATCATCATACGGCGGAATGCAGATCAACGACGAGATCACTAATATCCTGATGGAAGAATCCTCAGCTTATTTCTCTGGGAGCAAATCCATGGATGACGTCATACAGGTAATGCGGCAAAGAATACAGACAGTGCTTAACGAGAATTCCTGATCTTTCAGGAATTCTTTTCTTTATGCACTATGAAATTTGCGACAGCATCCTCATTGTTGCTGCCGATAACTGATGTGGCAGCAGCTTTTACCTCATCCAACGCATTAGATACAGCGTAAGATTCGTCAGCTATCGAAAACATCGGCAGATCATTCAATGAATCTCCGAATACGATCACACGGTCAAACCCGTATTCTTCCTTGAGCTGAAGTATCTTCTTTGCCTTTGTGCATCCCTTGGGACACAACTCTATCCAGTATTCATCCCTGTATGTGTCCTTCTGGAAAAGGCTCTCCCAGCCATCATGATCTTTTACTCTTTCATATACAGGTTCCAGGTCTTCCTTACTGCTGATCATAGTGACATAGCCGGGTCTTCCTGTGAACATTCCTTCCATATCAGGAACCTTGACCATTCTCGGATCATCTTTATAGAAACCAATATAATCATCAAGACCTTCCGTATGCTCAGTATCAGCATATGTCTTGATCATCTTGTCACCTATATAACATGATACAAATCCATGGGAAGGAAGTTCGGGGATAAGCTTTCTTATCATCCTGATATCCTCTTCCTTGAATACCGTTATCTCCATAGACTTGCCAGTGATATTATCAGCAAGCACTGAACCGTTTCTGGTAATGACCGGCAATTTGATCTTAAGATCCTGCGTGATCTCCCTGGCACTGTCAATCGATCTTGCCGTAGCGTATGTAAATGCCACACCCTGATCTATTAATCCATTGATCGTCTTTACCGTATGATCTGAGATCTTAATGTCACTTCTCATGAGTGTTCCGTCAAGATCAGATACATATAATGTTTTGTTGCTCATATACCTTTATTCCAGTTCCCTGGTCTCTCCTATTATCTTTATCCCTATATCGCAATTGATCTTATCCTTCATTGCATCACGGCTGTTTCCAAGGAAGTGTCCGTACTTAAAAGTTCCGATAGACACAGTAAGATCAGACTTAACATAAAGGTCACCCAGACCGGTATCCCCGTTAAGCCCGCTATTGATATCAGCACTGACGACATATGCACCTGATGAATTGATCTTTTCGATCGCAGATCTGGCTGGCTCTTTCACCTCGCCTTTGAAGCCCGTTCCGAAAATACAATCCAGAATAGTCTTATAACGGCCGTAATCGCCGTCAGGAACGGCAGAAACGCCCTTCTCGATACATTTGTCATAAAAGTATCTGCCGTCCTCAGAGAAAGCGTCATCATATAAAAGGACGATCTCGCATTCGATACCCTTATCCTTAAGAAGCGAGGCGACAACAAAACCGTCACCTGCATTGTTTCCTTTTCCGCAGATTATACCGACAGGAGCCTTCCACTCTACATTCTCGAAGATCGCCCTGCCGGCTCTCTCCATGAGTACTTTTGACGGGACCAGGTGCTCAATAGTCCACCTGTCACTTGCTCTCATTACCTCTGTCGATACACATAAAGCCATATCTTAAGATTTCTTCGCCTTTACCATAGTGAAATAGATAATGCCTGCGACAGCATAAAGGACCATTGCCGTGACAATGATAACTGTGTAGTTCTTATTGGTGTTGGAGAGGATTATCTCAGAAAGATTGTTGCCGGTGATGCCCGCAACTGCCCATGCTGATAATGAGAGGCCATGTATTTTCGAGATATTCTTCATTCCGAAGCGTGATTCAAGAAGTGCCGGCAGGGTCGAGAAGCCGCCGCCATAGCCCAGATTGATCACCATAAGCAGAACGATGATGAGATATCCGTTGCTGATGAGCGCAGAAAGTCCGCAGAGTAATACGCAGGACAGGAATATGATCCCGTAGACTGTCGCCCTGTCCTTCATCTTATCTGAGACCGTGGAATAACCGATGCGTCCCAGAGCATTACATATAGCAGTGATCGAAGGAACTACTGCAACTATCGTCGTAAGTACCGCAAGTCCTGCAAACTTCTCGTTGAGGAGCTGCTTTTCGTATGTAATGAGCATGAGGCCGCAGTGGATATTGATATAGAAGATCAGCCAGATACCGATGAATGTCTTGTCCTTGAACATCGATGTGACCTTGAAGCTGTCATTGACGTTCTTGTCCTCGACCCAGCCTTCAGGCTTCTTAAGCAGGAAGTGTCCTGCCATCATCATGACGAAATAGATACCTCCGAGGATAAAAAACATCGGAGCAATACCGAACTTGTTCTGAAGGAACTCCATAATAGGAGTTGCTATAGCCTTTGCAAGGCCGAATCCCATAATGGAAATACCTGTCGCAAGGCCCTTATTATCCTTGAACCAGAGCATCAGTGTCTTAACCGGTGTCAGATATCCGACGCCTAATCCTATGCCCATTATGCATCCGTAGAACAGATAGATAAGGATCAGGGCCAAAGGTCCTTTGCAGAACTGGATCGTCGCACCTGTTCCTATCATTCCGGCCGTAAAGCAGATTGCTGATATGAGTGATGACCTGTGAATATTAAGCTCAACGATCTTGCCTGCAAAAGCTGCTGACATTCCAAGGAAGAAGATTGCGAACGAGAATGCCCAGCCGACCGAGAATGTGCTCATGCCTATCGCCTGAGCTATGGATTCCTTGAAAGTGCTCCAGCAATAGACCGTACCGATGGAACAGTGAATCAAAAGTGCCGGTATTGCTGCTCTTGTCCATTTATTCATAGATCTTCCCCTCTCTTTATCCGAATAAATTCAGTTTACCATTCATTCTCGAAAATAAAGACTGATACTTTGTACTTTCACGTAGAAAAAAAGGCGGCGGCTATGGCAATTTTGTCATAGTCACCGCCAGTAAAAAAATACTATTGGATCTGTTAAGGATTCCAGCCGGCCATCTTAGCCTTTTCCACTCTGGCATCTGCTTCTGTCTGGGCAGCCTTTATAAATACATCAGGCTTACAGTTTGAATATTCCGTAAGATAAGAAGACCAGGCCTTATTAAAGTCTTTATTCTTCACCAGTTCCGGATACCATTTATGTTTGCACTTAGCCATATCCTGAAATACTTTTCCTACAGGTGAATCGGCCATTAAACCATTAGACCATGTCCACATCGGGAAACTCGGATATACCTTAAACTCTTCAGAACCGATAAACTCAGTAAACGTGCTGACTCCATAAGCTTTGAAACAATTTGCTACAGGCACTGATAAAGTAGCCATGAATTCGGAAGGCTGCTCCGTTGCCTGAAGACAATTTATGCCGTCTTTTGCGATACCTTTCAGCTTCGGCATTTTGCCGTAAGAACAGATATGCTGCGCCTGATATGCCTTATCAAGCCATTGTTTTCTCATCTTATCTGTCCTGTAGAACAAGCCGTTACTATCTACCTCATAGTCTTCACCCTCAATACCCCAGAAGCGGAGATTATGAACTTCAGGATCCAGAAGGTCATTTAAGAACTTAAATGCTCTGTCAGGGTCTTTACAGCTTGTTGTGACTGCGATTCCTGACATGTTGTTGATACTATCGCCCCTGTAAGATGAATTCCAGTATTGCTTGGTGCCGGCTTTTGCTACCAGTCCTAAAGGCACATATTCGCAACCCATTTCCTTAAGAGAATATGTTTTCTTGTTTGCTGTTTTCTGTTCTTCAAAATCGTAGATAACACTATAGCCGAAATTCCAGTACTGATCACACAGGCCAAGCACACGGCCAGTGCAAAGCTTCTTTATATAATCGTCATAAGACTGATCTGCAAAATCAGGATCGACAATACCCTTCTTATATTCTTCGTTCAGTTTCTTGAAGTAATACCTTGCTGTTTCTGATACATTGAAATCACTGACCTTAGGCTTATCAGCGCCATCAGCGATACTCACATTGACCGAACCGTTATTCGGAAACCCGTCGAGATACATCGGAGGCTGTTCAATACAGTAATACTTCCATCCTTCACAAAGACATGTATAAGGTATTACACTGCTTCCATCAGGCATAGTGGGATGATCCTTGGCGTACTTTTCGAGAATGTCAAAGTACTGGTCAAGTGTCTCTATCTTGGGATAACCGTATGCTTCAAGAACACGGACCTGGATCCAGAAAGCCTGACCGGTATATGTTGTCGAAGTATCCTTTCCAAAAGCAGGCGGGTCGCAATTTACCCAATAGATCTTGCCGTCACGTTCTCTGAATCTTTCCCATTCCTCATCTGTATACATCGCCTTGAGATTAGGATATTTATCAAGATATTCATCCCAGGAGACCAGTAACCCCTTCTCATAGAGCTTCGCGTTATATGTTCCGAAATCAACAAAATCCGGAACAGACTGAGTACTCTCCATTTGAGATATGATTTCTTCTTCAGTTCCGGAGTAATCTTTCATTCCCTTCTCTTGGAGACGCACGCCTGTCTTGCGGGCAATGAGCTTTTGAATATCATTGCCGTCATTCGGCTTTGATACGTTCTCAAAACTGAACATAGTCAGATCGATAATCTCGTCATCGTTATACTCCTTAGGGATACCCGTAGGAGTTGGAGTATCTGTAGGTGTGGGCTCTGTCGTCTCAGTCGTTTCCGTCTGTCGGCCCTTATGCTCAGGCTTGGATTCTTCAGAGCGCTTTTCTCTCTTACCTGATGTACTGTTACAAGCACACATCATAATAAGCATCGAGAAAACAAGTAACCATGAAACAAGCTTTTGATGTCTCTTCATTTACGTACCTCCCCTTTGCCAATCAAAAATCTTTTATAAGAATAGCATGTCTTTTCCAGGCAAAACAGAGGAGAAAATACAGATAATAACCCTACAAGGTTAAGATATATTTTTCGAACGGGATCAATCGAGCTTGTTAAAGACTTCCCTGTCCTGTCTCTGACGGAGTCTTAAATAGTATCCGGCGATCATTGAAGACAGCATGGTGGTAAGGATGAGGACCGTAAAAAACTCTATGCTGATAATTCCGGAACCGTAAGCTACCGTTGCAAGAACTATACCGGGGCCCCCTCTCGCATTCATGGTAATGGCAAAATTGAGCTTAGTGGAATTGCTGACCTTACCCGGGATCAGTAAGAGCCAAGTACCGACAAACTCGAGACCAAATGCAATTGCGAAGAATAGCAGGAATCTCAGGATAGAGAAATTATGGAATACATTAAGCTGGATTCCGACAAGCGCGAAATAAACAGGCACAAAGAACGAAAATACGAAGTGTTCAAGGAACTTAATAGCCTCTTTAGCTTCATCTGATGTACCGAAAATAGTCTTAACAATGTAGCCGACGAGGAATGCCGAGTACATGATGTTGATGCCTATCATGTAAAGAAGACCGGATACGAGAAGAAGCGCTATGAAGCTCAAAGTATAGAAGACGTTCGTCGGAAGCTTGAGCTTTATGCTCTTCATGAATTTGCTCAACAAAGTTACGGCAACAAACATTCCGATAGTAGCTACGGATACCACGATCGTATCAACAAGACTCAGCTTTCCTGAATCTGCGACTCTGGTCGCCATATTAAGGAGTATCCATAAAAGCAGATCCTGGAATGTGGATACTGTAAGAACCGCATTGGAGAACTTGGTGTTCATTACACCCATATCAAAGAAGATCTTCGATATGACAGGGATCGATGTGATCGCAACGCCAATCGCGAAAACCAGTCTGTATGAGAATACATTACCCTTATCACCGATAAAGTATTCCTGGAACATGTTGAAGAAAGGAATGCTTCCAAGCATCGGAAGGACTGTGGCTCCAATAAACACAAGAGATATTATCTTCGAATTCTTGCGGTCAACTTCGATCTTTGTGGAAAAACCTGAAAGGAACATAAGGAAGATCAGACCGAGCTGATAGAAAACATTCAATACCTTTCCTTCCTCAGGGTAGGCATTGAATATTGAATTCATGAGGTCAGGCGCAAGAAGGAAAAGACCGCTTCCGCCGATAAGCATACCGCCTAAGATCTCGCCGACTACTCTTGGCCCCTTAATCTTCTCGATCAGAGTACCGAAAATGAATGCACTTGCAAGGAGCAGCGCCAAAGCAATAAAGGTTCTTATTATCTCTGTCTGGCCAAGCGTCGGAAGACCCATATGTCCATCCTTTCAGAACAGGGTTAGATGTTATGAACTGATTCAATCACTTATAATCGTCAACGTCAAATCTTCTGTCCTTAAAATAGAAGTCTCTGTCTTCTTCCGTGATCTCTCTTAACACATGGCAGGGATTGCCTACAGCGACCACATTGTCAGGTATATCCTTTGTAACAACGCTTCCACCGCCGATGACAACATTATTGCCGATCGTAACACCCGGGCATACAAGAACATTTCCGCCGATCCAGACATTCTCACCGATCGTGATATCAATACCATACTCATATCCTGAATTTCTTGACTCGGGATGAATAGGATGTCCTGCCGTGCAGATCTGGACATTCGGACCGCACATGAAATGGTCGCCTATCTTAACCTTGCCCACATCAAGGACGATGAAGTTATAGTTTGCGAAAAAGTCTCTTCCAACTTCGATGTTATAACCATAGTCGCAGTGAAAAGGAGATTCGATGCAAAGATATCCTTCCTTTGTCTTTCCCAGGATCTCACGGAGGAGCTTCTCTCTCTCCTCCTGCTTTTCGGGATGCATGTTATTGTATTCGTATAGCTTCTTCTTGCATTCCAGACGGTCCTCGCTAAGTCCGTCCATCCAAGACTTATAAGGAAGATTTGCAAGCATTCTTTCTTTCTGATTCATATAAAGCTCCTTTATCAATTACTTCCGGACAACGGGATATTCAACTTGGACATGATAGTAGTAGCCTTTATCCGGCGCGGACATCTGAACAGCAAACCTTTGTGTGCCTTTGTACCCGAGGGGATCATCATATGTGACAGTGCAGTAATGAAAATCACCAGAGTGTTTATACCAATCTTTTACATATTTTCCATTCCAGGAATGAAGCTTCTTATCAAACTTTTCAAAAAGCTCTAATGCCAGTTTCTTGTCCTTGATCGAGAAAACGATTTCTACCCAACAAAACTCATCTGTGTCGATAAGATCTGACTTGTGTCCAACGTCATAGTCCAGATAAGTAATCAGAGAATCAGCATTGTCGTCCTCATAAAAGCAGAAATCTCCTGCTTCCGGATCGCTCTGATCCGGGTAAAACGGAACCGGGAATTTTGAAGGTAACAATAAAGGATCATCACCGTTTTTTATATCTGTCAAAGAATCACACAGATTCATTATCTCGTCAGTAGACATCCCATCAAGCGAAAAAGCCTGTCCCTGCGGAACTGTTGTCTCGCTTCTTGTTGCTTCACGCACTGCTTTCCGGACTCCTTTATCGACCGTTTTGACAGATCTGAAGACACTGCAAGAACAAAGGTTAAGGGCCATAACAGATATAAGAACTGTGCAAATAAGCTTTTTCATGTTAATCCCCACTTAGTATCAGCTCTGTGAAGGAATCAGACGGATCTCAAATGTCTCCCTGTACTTAACATCTTTCTTAAGCGGCTGAGTAGTAAGATTATCCTTCGTACGCTCGATCTCCTTAGCTGCAAAGTCACAGAAGAATTCGCAGAAATCATTATTCATTAGCTGCTCTTCATGAAGGAACTCATTCATCTGCTCAGGTGTGTAAGGAAGCACTGTAAAGTCAAACTTGGGGTTATATCCAAGTCTTCTGATCTCGACTGAATCGCCGTCACCGTTTGTAAGTCTTACAACCTGTGTATCTGTATGTGAGGAATTCTCTGCAGGCCTTGCATAAGGATGATAGATCTTTCCTGCACCAGCTGAGTATACACCCAGTCTTGCCGCGTTCTTACGGTCAACATAAGACTCGCCCGGACCTCTTCCATACCACGAGCATATACAGTCATCTTTTACGATCGGGAATCTGATTCCGTATCTGACCATATCGTACTTAGGCTTGAACTCCAGTGTGATCCTCAGGGTATCTGCCTGCGGAACTTCATAGAAAAGTATTACTTCTCCGTTCATGGCAAATGACTTATATCTGGAGATCATCGTAAATTCGCCATTCCTGCTTCCGTATTCGGAGCCGATATAACTTATCGAATTCTGGATGTGCTCATAGTCGCTTTCCTTGGAGAACATTGTCTTGGCAAGGATGAAGCTCCTGTCTGTTCTGTCGATATTTGAAGGACAACGGTAGAAGCTCGGTGCAAGAGGTCCTTTGAGGAAATTATATTCTCCGATCTCAAGGCTCTCCAAGCTTCCCGGATCTCTTGAGAAACCGATCCTGAAATTGCCTGAGCCGACATAGATTCCATGAGGAACTGTCGTTACCGTATTATGAGTAATGACATCAGTGAGCATCTCCTCTTCAGGAACATTCATATTCTCATATCCGGCATTAACTTCTGCGATCTGTGAACCACCTGCCATACGCTCTAATCTGCCGCCGTCTTCTTCTGTAAGAAGAGCCTGCTCGTCGTTGCCGGGCAAAGCCAGATTGCTGTCTACTCCCGTATCAAGGCCTGCATTGGAAGATGTGGAAGCATCGCCGGAACCAAGCTGCATAGGTGCAGCAGGCTCAGGCTTTTCGCCGCTTCCGATACCGGTATCAACAGGCTGTACCTTGCCGACGGGACTTGCGATGTTGTCTGTAAGAACATCCTGATAGAAAGCTACTTCATATCCCGCTCTGGCATAGTAAGTATCTTTGTGAAGCTTTAACGTGATATCGAAAACCAGTTCTTTTGACATGGCATTCATGTACATCTCGATGAACTCGGCTTTGCCCTGTGCCCATCCGGGAGTGGTAAATGCTTCAACATCGAACGGGAACTTTAATGTTCTGGATCCGAACGGTTCTATCTCAGGGATAACTCCCCTGCCTGACATGATCGCCCTGCCGCCTAAGAGTATCTTCCACTCGAGATCTAGTTCATCAGTATATCCGAACTGGTTGGAATTACGCATCGTAAGGCTTGCAGGATCATCAGCGGATGCGAAGATCGCTATTGTCTGACACTGCTTCTTGATATCAAGATATATCGGGTGAGGATTACGCTCAGCGTCAACTATTCCCTGACCGATACATGAATTCTCTTTCTGCTTTCCGCCTACAAGATCCGCATGATGGATCCACTTGTAAAGCGTATCGTCATCAGTAAACCTCGTTCTGCCCGGGATCGTCTCGAAAAGATTCCTGCCTGTCCTGTTAAGACCGAATATCTTCTTTCTGTCGAGACACAAATCTTCCCAGGGACCGAACACAGCACCTGCATCACTCGGCATAGGACTCAAGTCAGCGATCTTCTCATGAGCCTTGGCCTTCTTGCCTGCTCCGTGTATCTCATTATCATAGAGTTCGCAGTACCAGGGCCTGGTGTCATCAATAAGCTGGCACTCATGCTTAACTCTCTGAGCTGATTCGTAATTGAAATTATACTTCTGGAATCCCCAGAGAACGATAGACGGATGGTTCATGCATGCTTCGATATAATCTCTCATATAGAGATCAGCCGACGTAGCAACAACATACATACCATACTGGTCGCAGAGATTCAGGAACTCATCTGACAGCGGCATGCCGTCAGCAATAACGCCGTTAATACCTGCACGCTTCATAAGGATAATGTCCTGACGCATACGGTCCTGCGGGACTGCGATACCGCCCTGTGGATCAAACTCGTAGTACTTAACGAGCATGAGATTTACACGGCGGTCGTTGACATTAAGCTTATCCTGAACGATCTCAGTAGTTCTGAAGCCGAATCTCTTCTTCTTCGCACAGATTACCTTGCCTTCTGAATCCATTACCTCGAAAACGATGTCGTACTGGACAGGTGTGCAGTCAGACCACTGTGCAACATTCAAAGCTACGAAGTCTGTGCTCGCCCTGGTCTCTTTCAGGGCATCAACAACACCTACGACAGGCTCGCTCTGGCCTTTGATATTGACGAACGGCAGCTTATACGGATCGTACTCCGCTCTCGCCTCAAGCAGCGAGATCCTTACGGAATAAGGGATCATGTAATTCGTATGGTTGCGCATCTTGAAATCGACTTTGATCATGAAGTCACCGTGAGGAACACGGGATACAGTTTCCTTTACGGCGAGCGTATCCATTTTCGCGACTTCAGAAATATATGCGGAAGGAACATATTCAAGCTTGATGTGGAGATTCGATAATTCGAGCAAAGAATCCTCGACGATCATGATCGGTCTGAAGATTCCGGAGAAACCGAAGTTCATCATATCAAGGATGATGTGTCCGTTGTCATCTCTGTCATAACGGTTAACGATGATGCAGATGTGATTTACGCCCGCTTTAACAAGGCCGGAGATAAGAAGTCTCTTCCGTGTAAACAGCGCATGGGAACTGCAGAGCATCTTATCATTTACGAAGATCTTAAAGCTGCCGCTGATACCTGACGCTTCCAAGTATAATGCCCTGTCGATGTCCTCAGGTTTGAATACGATCGTAGTCCTGTAGATTCCGACTTCATCATCATCATTATTCGTAGACTTGATGACATATTTATCGCTAATTGATTCTTCTTTTCGCGCGGTATCCTGAGCAAGTCTTTCAGGATAATCATAGATAAGATTCTGTGGGAGGCCAAAGCCTTCCGTCTGCCATGTTGAAGGACAGTTGATAAGAGGCCAGTCTGAATCATCATAGGATGTATTCATAACACCGAACGGTATCTCTGTCTGACCGTTCGCAAGATAGAATCTCCATG
Organism: uncultured Clostridia bacterium; assembly: GCA_946403085.1. Taxonomy (GTDB): domain Bacteria; phylum Bacillota; class Clostridia; order Saccharofermentanales; family Saccharofermentanaceae; genus Saccharofermentans. The sequence continues at coordinate 128,999 of CAMIYM010000007.1, forward strand.
TTGTAAGTGGCTTCATAAAAGGTGAAGCGACTTTACCGAACTCCGGCATCTCACGCTCACCGTAGATATAATCAAATGACTCATAAGGCAAAAAGCCGTCGTTCGAATATGTAAATTCCAAGACTAATACCCCCCTTAGAGAATTGTCCGATAATAACCTACGATGATTGTATCATTTAATAATAAATACAAGGTTTCAGGAGCGTTACAAAAAAGGAGTAATTGTGTGGTAAAAGTACGGCAATATAAAGTCATAGAAAAACACCCTGAATCACTTTGTTTAAGTGTGTTCAGGGTGTTTGTGATCCGTGCTTGTCAGTACTGTATTCCGCCTACGTACCATTTGCCTTTGATCCGGACGAAATAAACATGTGCATCAGTCGGGACGACCTCAGGCTCTTTTGAACCGAAATACATCTGCATGTGCTGCTCGACATAAACTTCCATATAGACGATATCATCAGTGAAAACGGTAATATCCTTTATCTGTCCGTTCTTGAGAGTTACCTTTCCGTGCTTGGTGTAAAGGTCTCTTGAAGAGTTGCGCTTGATATAGCTCAGGGTCTTACTTCCGCTCGGGAAATACTTGTCGAGAGCATAAGCACCTGCGTCCTGTGAGATATAATTCGCAAATGTAGAAGCGAATGTTATCGCATATTCTGATAGTTCATCTTTTTCGGCAAAATCCTTGATAAAGCCTACCTTATAGGAATCAGTCTTCTCGTCATATTCACATTTGCAGTCATTTCCGAGATAATCTTTTGCCGTAACAACCGGCTTCTTGTAAAGTCCTTTAATTACGTAGTTAGCCGTGCCGGGGATCTTGGCATAAGGCTCAACATACTTGTCTAATTCAGAGGGTGCTACCGCACCGGAAAGATGAGAAGCCTTAAGCTCGATGCCGTTAACATAGACTTTGTAGGTCTCAGGCGCATAGATATTTGCCTGTGTTGAAGCCGCGGTATAGAACTCGATGGTTCTATCCTTCCAGGCTTTAAAACCGTAAGGAAGGTTCTTTGATGTGTCTTCTTCAAGAACGATCCTTGCCACAACAAGACCTTCAGATGTCTTTACATAGAATTCAGGAACATTAGGTTCTGAATGCTCTGTCTCGGAATAGATGAACTGCTTGTCAGATATGAGCTGAGCTATGTAATCCTTAACGACTGATTCATCTTCAAACTCAGTTACAACAGGCTTCTGATCCATGCTGTTCCAGATGTATTCGACATCGTGATCGTTAAAATGCTGAGTAATCTGTTCCACGGTGTGATAAGGCATGGATTCCTGATATTGAGCCTCGTAGTTGGCAGCAAAATCATTAAATCTTAAAAGGAACCAGGCGATAAAACCTGTGATGACTACAAGCCAGCAAATAAGAAAGACGAGGAAGAAGTTTATCTTCTTCTTCCCGTCTTTGATCTTCGTTCTGATATCATTTCCGTTGTTGCCGTCAGAAGAACTCATTTAACCCTCCGATGCCTCGGTAACGCCGGAAGACTGCTTCTGCGGCAGGATGATAAACGCTGTCGGCATCTGTCTCGATACTCTTATTGATGAGCTTGAAACGAGCTCATCATCATAGAGCCACATTGCAGATGACATACCACCATCCAGGTTAGCTGCATTAACTGCACCGAAATCCTGCATTACCTTGATGAGGTCAGCCATCGTAGCGCCCATCGAAGATGTCTTTCTTCCTTCGATTACGAGAAGAAGGATAGCGCCGTCTTCTCTCTGGCCGATTGCAGTTCTCGGATTAAGTCCGCCGCCTGCACCGCTGTACTTAGCTGCTACACCGTTTACGATAAGGGCAGGACCGAAAGATACTGCGTCTCTTACGCCGATATCGAGTGCATGCTGAGCTGTCATTCTGCCTACAACGAGTACGTTCTGCTTTGTAAGTCCGTATACATCGTATGTACCGCTCTTATAGCCCATTCTGAGCTTGCCTTCTGAGATAACGATACCTTCAGGCCATCCGCCGATTCCCATACCGTTTGTATCTTCATACTGGCCGCCGTTGATGCCGCCTACGCCGTCATACTTATCGATAAGCTGCTTAAGTGTAAGACCTGCACCGTTGTGGTTGTAGTTGTCGATAGTTGCTACCATGATTCTTGAAGGATCATAGATAACGAGCATCTTGCCGTGATACATCGGGCCTGAGATGTCATGAACTTCAATTCCGTCACCATCAGGATCGAGTTCGTTAACTGCCGCATTAGCCTGGCTCTTCTTATTCTGTTCTGCCGCCATTGCATTAACGAGCGTTGTATCAGTGATGTCAGTAAATGCCTGAGTCTTGTTGCTGTTAAGAATAGCCTCGATCTCTTCATCAGAAAGGATCATCTTGGCAAGAACACCGCCTGCTGAAGATTCCATAACAGAAGGAACGAACTGGTCTCTTAAGTGTGTTGAAGGTCCCTTCATGATGATTCCCAGGAATGTATAGAAACCTGCAAGGAGGATAACAAGAGTAGCTGCAACAGTAGCCATGACCTTGCTAAAGATCTTCAAAGAGATCTTTGCGATCTTTTTTGCTGTCTCCTGATTCTGCTCTTTCCTGATACGCTCAGCTATTGCAGCCTGTTTCCTTAATTCGATCTGTCTTGCGACCTGATCTCTTCCTGCTCTTGCGACAGAAGGCTGAACCTTCTTGACCGGATGCTGTGCGGGTCTGAAATCTGAAGGCTGTGATACTCTTCTGCCGGGATTCTTTACGATCTCGATCTTAGAGTCATCAGGTGCTTTCCTATATGTGCGGGGCTGAGGTTCACTCAGCTCATAATCTCTTCTGGGAAGATCACTTGCAGGAACATTGCCTGCGAGGACCTTGGGTCTTGCCGTGATCTCGATCTTACGCTGTTCCGAAATCTTAACCATACGGTCAACAAAGACCTCGGCCTCTTCCCTGGACATACCCTTCATCCTGGTATAGATCTCTGTCCTCTTAGCAGGCTCAAGACCGTCAACTATCTTTCGAAATTTAGTAAGCTTTTCGTGCTCCATAAATACCTCAAATATTGGTAAATTAGCATTTTTCCATAAGTAGATATTTTGGAGTATAGCATAGAGGTTTCGCATTACATGCGCGCGAAAAGAAGATGTCAAGAAACTGTAATATGCCCGATATTACTGAATTTGTAACAATGTTATGTAAATCAAGGGTTCAGTTGGATACGCCTATGATCTTCGGCACAAAACCGATGACAAAATGGATGAGGATGCTTCCCCAGACGGACTTGTTTTTCTCATAAAGATATCCGGTTGCCACACAAAGGACAGCAGCACCGAACATCATGGGAAGTTCATAACCCATATGGAGGACAAAGAAGAAAAGGCCTGTCATCCAGACCGAGAAATGCTTATTGTATTTCTTGCAGGAAGCAGTGATGTTATCCTCTACTATTCCCTTTACAAAGAGTTCCTGCAAGACAGCACTTATGGGATAGAACCAGCGCATATAAGTCGTGAGATAAAGACCGAACCAGGGCCTTGCAGCAATATGCGGAAAGAAGAAATTCTGAACGATCCTGATCACGAAAAGGATACCGATGAGAACCACGCTGATTATGCTGCTGATTATCAAATCCTTCTTAAGTCTGTCCTTGCCCGGTGTAAAGCATTCGAAATGGATCTTGAACCTTGTGAACACAGCGAAAAGAACCGACAGTACAAGGAGATATCCTTCCATCATTCTTGTAAGGATATAAGCATTATCTTCTACAAGGGGTGCCCCGACTATGTGGGGAAAAAGCTTGATGGCAATAACCTGGCAGGCAACAGCTACCAGTAAGAAAAGCAACGTGGCAAGTGGCGGTGTCAGTCTTTTCCTGATCGTCATCAAAAATATCTCCTAATATGCAAAAACTCTTCCTTTTGCAATTAACTTAAGCAAAAGAAAGAGCTTCTAACGCTTCTGGTGCTCAGAGACAGAATCGAACTGCCGACACGGGGATTTTCAGTCCCCTGCTCTACCGACTGAGCTATCTGAGCAAGAGTTAGGCCGAACACTCGTTAAAGCATCCGGCCTAGTAGTTAATGGCGACGCAGAAGGGGCTCGAACCCTCGACCTCCAGCGTGACAGGCTGGCGTTCTAACCAGGCTGAACTACTGCGCCGTACCATTGGTGGAAACTACAGGGCTCGA
>CAMIYM010000008.1 GCA_946403085.1 uncultured Clostridia bacterium
GTTTACACGATTTCCAGTCGTGCGCCCTCGACCAGGCTAGGCGACTTCTCCGTGTTCGTTTTAAGGCTCAATGATTGTATAATCTTTGGGTGCCGTTGTCAACATTAAAAGGTGTTCTTACGCCTCCGATTTATTGTCAAGGCACATTTACTGTGTTATACTTCATAGGCTTTGACTTGCCCCTATAGCTCAGTAGGTAGAGCGCATCCATGGTAAGGATGAGGTCTCCGGTTCAAATCCGGATGGGGGCTCCACATTAAAAAGGCTGTCTTAACTTAAGGCAGCTTTTTTTCGTTCTCAGATGTACATCATTATCACACCGGCGGCAAGCGTCGCTATGCAGGCACCGACTGCAACAACGATGAGTGACTTTTCGAGGAAGCCCAGTATCAAAGCGGCGGCAAAGCCGATAGCCGCAGTGATCACGGAACCTGTGGCATAAAGGATCGCCGGAAACGTCATAGCGGAAAGCACCGTGTACGGTATATAGTCGAAAAATGCCTTAACGGCCGGCTTTTCGAGCTTTTTACGGAACAAAGTGAACGGTATCATGCGGACAAGATATGTCGTGACCGCCATAGCAATAAGGAGCGGTACGAAGATCTTATTGTCGAGACTTCCTGCTGCACCATTCGAGGTGATCTCGGGTGCCTGTGCCGCCTTATATGACGGGGCAAGAACAGCGATGATCACTACAAGTATCACGCCGCCTGTGATGGCAGCAATCGTCCCTGCCCTGCCGCTGAGTTTATTCCTCGCGAAAACACCTGCAAGAGCTGCGGTAACAGCCGCGATTATGATCGCAAATCCCTGCGATACATGTGCTGAAATGAACGGAACATAAAAGAAAATGCATGAGACTATGCACGCCAGAATGGAGCTTACAAGGATCACCTTGTCACGCTTGGCAACAGGCATGACGATGGACACGAACATGCCGTAGATTCCGATGGCGAGCGCATTTGTCAGGAACGGTGGGAAAACCTGTCCCAATATGGCGCCCACGACAGTACCGGCAACCCAGCCTGTTACAGGAAGGATCGTCAGTCCGAAGAAATACCTGGCGCCGAATTCATGCTTCTTACTGACAGCCACACCGAAGATCTCATCAGTGATGGCAAATGCGAGCAAAGCTCTTAGCAGCGGTGTCATTGACTTGTCCGCCTTCTGCGACAGCGCGATGCCCATGAGGGAATAACGCAGATTGATAACCAGCTGCGAGATGATCATAGCGAGGATCCCGCCTGCCGTGACCATTATGCCGAGGCCGGCTACCTGTCCTGCCGAAGTTACATTAGTAAGTGAAATGAGAGCTGCCTGGATCCACGAAAGGCCCCTGGATACTGCCAGGATTCCGAAAGTGAACGAGACAGAAAGATAACCTAAACCAATGGGGAGACCGTCTCTGACGCCCTCCCCTAAAGTATATCCGCCAAATTCTGTGTCTTCCGTATTAGGCATACTTAGGTCTTATCTCATCGAAAGAAAAGAAGATATCGAGTTCCTTCTTCTTTGCCGGAGCATTAGGATCGTTAATATCAATTACTTTCGTTACTGTCTCTGCAAGAGTATCAACTTTATAGATAACACCGTCGATAATGTAGTACTTATCTACCGGGTCATAATTGCCGTCGTTATAGACTGTCGTGCGTGCGATGAAGATTGAATCGCCGAGATTGAAATACTCATCTACCTGAACTCCGTTCGGAAGATTCTTTTCCATCTGGAGTGATTCATATTTCTTATCAGGTGAGATCGTGTACTGGCATTGTGCAGGAAAACCATTGGGTGTCTCACCTGCAGTTTTCTTCTGTGTGGTCTCAGCCTGGTGCTCTTTCATATACTCGTTGATCGAGAAAGTAAACTCACGGAACTTTGCATCGATAGCAGTAAATGACAACGGATCCACGCTCTGCTGTGTTGCAGAAGTAACCGGGTCAGTTGAAGTGAGCTTATTCTCTGTGCATCCTGTTCCCGCCAGGAGCATCGCAGCAGCAAGACCTGCCACGATCAATCTCTTCCTAAATCCCGTAATCTTCATACTAATTCTCCCTGATTCAAGCGAATTACATTGTTCTTGCCGATAGATTATAGCACATCGTGAAAAAGAGGTTGCCCCGTAAGGAACAACCTCTTTGAAATCTTCAATAACTCAAGTTCTTACTTTACTTCTGCGTAAGCCACAATATAGGGCTTCTTGAATGTATCATCAGAAGATACGATTACAACGTAATAACCCTTCTGGATCTTCTTATCGCAGTCAACATTATAGAAGATCTTGCCATCGCTGTACTCACTAGGAACGATCTTATCTGAATACAAAGGCTTCTCCAGGTCTTCCTTATCAAAAGTCTTATCCTTACTGTAATAGTAAGCATAGTAGATCTCATCCTTAGCATCTTCATTTACCTGGATCGAGAAGGCAAGCATCTCTGTCTCCTGAGAATACATACCGGGCTTATCCATGGTGTCGCCATAGTCCCACCATCTTGCTTCGATAATGTAATCCTTGAAGTCCTCATCATAGATATTGAACTTCTTTCCTGCCTCGACAACATCCCTTCTCTCGATACGCTCGATAACTGAGCCTCCGATAGAGAAAGTGTTGAGATCAAATCCGTTGATCACAAAGTAAACGCCGGCTCCGATAAGTGCCAGTGCAAGAACACCGATAACCACAAAGAGCGCGATAATGCCGCCCTTGCCCTTCTTCTTGGGCGCTTCATTAGCAGATGAAACTGCGGCAGGCGCAGTCTCAGCTACCGGACCGGAAGGTGCCTCAAAAGGTACCGGTGCAGGTGTTTCTGCAGCGGGAGCTGTTGCAGGAGCTTCAGCAGAAGCGGCTGCTACAGGCGCAGCTACAGGAGCTGGTTCTGCTGCAACGGGGGCAGCTACAGGAGCGGCAGGCTCTGCAGGTGCTGCTACGGGAGCAGGTGCTGCTTCAACAGGTGTAGCCACAGGTGCAGGTTCTACGGGAACGGCTGCAGGTGCAGGCTCTGCTGCTACAGGTGCGGCTGCGGGAGCGGGCTCTGCAACGGGTGCAGGTACTTCGCTTAACTTAGTTCCGCATTTTGAGCAGAAAGCAGCGCCTTCTCTTATCTGACTGCCACAGTTAGGACAAAAAGCCATATTAATCTATCCTCCTCATATTTATTACAGGTATGATAATACCACAACTGCAATTTGCATGCTTCGGTCAGGATGAGGCAGTTCTTTTTCCTTCAGAAGTAGTCCCTTTGAGACCATTTAAGGTCTTTTTTCGCAAAATGGACTACATACAAAAAATCCCCCTCAAGTCCAAAGAACCTGAGGGGGATAAATAATTAACCTTCGCTTAGGAAGTCTATCGCCTCGATGTAGCCGTCGAAGCCTTTGCCGGTGATCGTTTTCGAGCAATAATAGGATACGTAGGAGATCTGACGGAAGGCCTCGCGCTCGTTGACTTTGGAAATGTGCACTTCGACTGCAGGGATCTGAACGGCCTTAAGGGCGTCAAGAAGAGCGACTGAAGTGTGCGTGTAGGCGCCGGGGTTGATGACGATGCCATCGACCTTATCGAAAAAAGCCTGCTGGATGTAATCTACCAGGTCGCCCTCGTGATTGCTCTGGAGGCATTTGACTTCGATACCCTTGCCTTCGCAGTGCGAAGTGATCATCTTAACGAGGTCATCGTAGGTCGAAGAGCCGTAGATATCGGGCTCTCTGATGCCGAGCATATTCAGGTTGGGACCGTTAAGGACCAGTATCTTCATGGCTTATTCCAGCTTTCCCAGGATGTCGGCGATCGCTGCATCGTAGAAATCCTGCTTTTGTTCGTATCTGTCGAAAAACATCCTGTAGTCGCACCAGTTCTCGTACTTGTCCTTGCGCTGGGAATAGAGCTTCTCGACGCCGTGGAGCTGTGAGATCGGTCTGTTCTTGTCTGTAAGAGCCGAAAGAGGTCTCTCGAGATAGAAGACATTGGAATTGCAGCGAACATAGAACTTGTTGACATCACGGGTAACGATGCCGCCACCACATGAGATCACAAGTCCGCTCTTGGGAAGGTTCTCTGCAGCAACTTCGCATTCCATCTCACGGAAAGCATCTTCGCCTGATTCGGAGATGACTTCGGCAGGTGTTCTACCAAACTTCTCTGCAAAAGCGATATCAAGGTCGACTAATGTGCGTCCTGTAACCGTAGCGATATTTCTTGCAAGCAAAGACTTGCCTGAACCGGGCATGCCGATGATGGTGATATTGCGCATGCGGTTCTCGAGGATCTTTATTACCTTCTCGATCTTTGCCTCTGCTTCAGCTGGAATATCTTTTCCGGGAACGCCAAGGAGAGATGCCTCATCGAGATTGCCTGCGAAAATGCAGGATGACTTATAAGCTTGTGCGACGAGCATCGCAAGGCCGCCGCAAGTCTTAAGACCCAGCTCCTCTGCTTCCTGAAGGAACTTGGTTCTGGACGGATTGTAAACGACGTCTGCGCATGCCTCGAGCGAAGCGAACTTCGTAAGATCCAAAAGCGAATTGTCTACCTTCGGGAACATCCCGACAGGTGTGCAGTTGACGATTACCTGGGCATCGCCTGCTTTATCGTAAACATTGGAATAGTTGATCTCTGCTTCAAGATCACACTTATATACAGAAGCCGCGCCGAGTGTTTTAAGTGCATAGAATACTGCCGATGCGGCTCCGCCCGTACCGAGTACGAGAACTCTCTTGCCGCCGACTTCTATACCTTTACGCTGGAGCATGTAGATGAATCCGAAGTAGTCGGTATTCCATCCCTTTGCCTTGCCGTCTTCGAAAACAACGGTATTAACACTGCCTGTCGTTCTTGAAGCGTCATCCACTTCATCGCACAGTGCGCAAGCATCCTTCTTGTAAGGGATGGTTACATTAAAGCCCTTGAAGACGCCGCTCTTGAAGAGGGTCTCCAGTTCTTCCGGCTCACGCTCGATTACGGAATATGAATAAGATGAGTTGAAAAGGCTATGAATCTCAGGTGAATATGTATGAGCCAGAGTCCTTCCAAGTACTCCGAATGCCGGGAGACGCTGATGCTGCTTTGACAGATCCATCAATGTTTTGAAGAGAGTTTCAACATAAGGTCTGCTCTCGAATCCCGCGAGTTCGGTAACCTGCTTAAGTTTCTCTTCTTCCCTTGCGGGAACATATACATCAGTTCCGTTCTCACGCTTTATGTTTCCGATCTGGCGGCATATTGCGATCCTCTCTTCAAAAAGATCCAGAATACCGTTGTCGATCTCGTCCAGTTTTCCTCTGAGTTCGTTCAGGTCAGGTCTCTCGCTCATAGAAATCTCCTCCGTTACATTGATACAAGAAGCATGTCGTAAAGTGCGATTGCGGCTGCGGCTTCAACGACCGGAACTGCGCGCGGAGCGACGCAGGGATCATGCCTGCCTTCGATACTTATGGTCGTGTTCTTATGTGAAGCAAGATCTACCGTCTCCTGTGTCTTGGAGATGGAAGGTGTTGGCTTCATGGCAACATCGAAAACGATCGGTGCGACATCTCCAAGACTGATTCCGCCCTGGATACCGCCGCTGTGATTTGTCTTTAATGTGAGGTTGCCTTCGCTGTCAAAAGTGAAAGCATCGTTATTCTCTGAACCTCTGAGGTCAGAGCCTTCGAATCCGTTTCCGAATTCGACACCTTTGACTGCCGGGATTGCATAAAGGATCTGTGCGAGCTTAGCCTCGATACCGTCAAAGATCGGTCCGCCGATCCCTTCCGGATAACCGTAAACAACGCACTCGATAACGCCTCCTACCGAGTCGCCGTCCATACGCGCCTGCTCGATCTTCGCCTTCATCTCTTCGCCCTTCGCATCGTCAACAACAGGAAATTCCTTGTTCTCGACAATGGCAAGCCTGTTCCTGAAAGCTTCGTCGTTTACGCCGTGATCGAAGTAGGAATCGTCCTTTACTCCGGCAACTTTTTTGAGGTGTGCGCTTATCTGGATGCCGCGCTTATTCAATTCCTGAAGCGCGATCGAACCTGCGATGCAGAGAGGAGCGGTCATTCTTCCGGAGAAGATCCCGCCGCCGGACTTAGATGCCTCATCGCCATAGAGGAGTTTTGCCGCATAGTCGGCATGTGAAGGCCTCGGGCAGTTGATTATGGAAGCATAGTCCTTGGGTTTTGTGTTCGTATTGATAATGTATCCGTGAAGCATCGCGCCGTTGCGCTCGAAAATAACTTCATCCGGTTCTTTCCTTGGTGTTGACCATGCATTCTTTCCGGGCGCACGTCTTGCCATGAAAGCCGCTGTCTTGGCACTGTCCGGAACAACATCTTCCGGAAGGCCGTTGATATATACACCGATTGCCTCACTGTGGGACTCACCGTAGATCACAATGTCGAGGGCATCGCCCTGGTATGTACTGCTCGTACTCATAAACAGGTCATCTCCTTCAGCACTACTTCCCTGAATTCAGGGAAGGATTTATTAAGACAATCGATATCATCAAGTTCTATATCTTTGCCTGTGGCTGCGGCGCAAAGAACAGCCGCCATAGCCATTCTGTGATCACCTGACGAAGTAAGAACGATCCTGTCAGGTACCTTATCTATATATTCTATCGTAATAGTGTCCTCTTCGAGCGTTACATTTCCGCCCAATTCAGATAACATTTGCGTGATTGCAGCTGCCCTGTCAGACTCCTTGATACGCAGGCGCCTGATTCCTTTAAGCACAGTTTTATATGCTCTGAAAGCACCCGTTACTGCCATATAAGGAACGATGTCCGGAATGTCACTGCAGTCCATCTCGATAGACGGCCTTATGGGATTAATAAGACTGTCCTGTACGAAAATATTATTTCCTTCAACGATATGGGATATCCCGGCAAGCTTCAGGAACTGCATTATTGCCCTGTCGCCCTGGACAGATTCCATATTAAGTCCTGTTACTTTTGCAGAACCGCCACGGATAAGACTTCCCAGGCAAAGCAGGAAAGCACCGTTGCTCCAGTCACCTTCGACTTCGAACTTTCCGTCAGGAACCGGGAGCTGAACCATGGAAGGAACTTTGTATGTGTCTCCTTCTCTTTCGATATTGATCCCGTATTTGCTGAGAGCTGCCACTGTAAGTTCGATATAGTGGACTGATGCGATGCCGCCTGTGACTTCAATTTCAGATCCTTTATCAAACTTTGAAAGCGCCATCAGAAGTCCGGATATATATTGTGATGATACGCTCCCGTCTATAACATATTTGCCGGGACCGATATTGCCTGTTACTTCTATCTCATTTGCAGATGCATTTTTCGCTATCGTAACGCCAAAAGGAGCAAGGCAGTCAGCCAGCTCTTTTATGGGTCTTTCGATAAGTCTGCCGCGTGTCCTGAAGATGAGCTTCTTATTCGCAGATGACTTCACAGCCAATGCAACGGGGATCATGAAACGGAGCGTGGAGCCGCTCTCATTGCAGTTAAGGATAAGCGTATCTGAATCAGTATCTTCGAGTGAACGAAGGCACGATTTGGTAGCCCTGATATCGTCGTTGTCGTCTGCGGAATCATTAAGATAATCACCGCGCGCGCCGAGGATGAAGTTTACTATGAGCTCCCTGTGATATACCGACTTTGAAAGCGGTGCTTTGATATCAAGATTAAGATTTTTTACTGAGATCTTCATGCGGATAAAAACTTAAGGAACTCCTCTGCTGTCATCTTCTTTATCTCGGCATTGCCGATCTTATTTACAAGTATAACCGATAAAGTGTCACCGCGTTTTTTCTTATCATTCATGGCACCCTTTACGATATCTTCAGGTGTTATCTCATCGCTTACGGGGAGCTTATAAAGCTTAAGAAGATCTTTCATCTTTTGAGCTTCACTGCTGCCCAGAGTCCCTGCCCTGACACAAGCATCGATTACGATTCCCATGCCCTTTGCTACGCAGATGCCGTGAGGCTTTGTAAAGCCGCTGTCGCGCTCTATAACATGTCCTACGGTGTGGCCGAAGTTCAGCGTCTGGCGTCTGCCGTTATCTGTCTCATCCTCACTTACTACACTTGCCTTGTCAGCGACGTTCATATATACGATCTCTTCCAAGAGATCTTCATCGTCTCTTATGCTGCCGTTCGCCTTTTCGAGCTTATCGAAAAGTTCCACATCCATAATGAAAGCATGCTTTGTGACTTCGCCCATACCTTCAGTAAACACTTCGTCAGGAAGTGTCTTAAGGAAAGATGTGTCTTCCAGCACGAGTGACGGCTGCCAGAAAGCGCCAACCTGATTCTTTCCCATCGGGATGTCGATTCCGGTCTTGCCTCCGACAGAAGCATCGACCATCGCAAGGAGAGATGTCGGAAGCTGGATGACCTTTATGCCGCGGAGAAAAGTCGATGCAGCAAAGCCTGCCATATCAGTCGTTACACCTCCGCCCAGGCCTACTACGAAGTCAGTTCTCGTGAAGCCCGCTTCAGCCATCTTATTCCACATGCCGGCGATCTCATTTATGTTCTTATGCTGTTCGCCTGCCTCGAAAACATATTCAGATACTTCAAAGCCCGCTTCTGAAAGCTGCTTTTTTACTGTATCAAGATAGAGCCCCGCGACATTGGTCTCAGATACGACCAAGGCTTTTAATGCGCCGGGACATACTTTCTTTGCCTCTGTTCCAAGCGAAGATACGGCACCTTTTCCGATGAGAACATCGTACTCTTTTGATGCTGCACGGACATGAACTGATCTCATATGCCGTCGACCTCCTCTTTGATCCTTCTGCCCTCATCGAGCAGATCACGGAGTCCGTCAAAGTCATCTTCAACAAGGGCCTTCCTGTACTTTGCAAGTTCCTCCTGAAGATGATCGATCTCGAAGATGAGATTATCCTTATTTTCGAGGAAGAGCTGTGTCCACATCGTGGGGTTAAGCCATGCGACTCTTGTCATGTCCTTATAAGAACCGGCTGAGAATCCTTTGTGATTCCTTGAAGAAGGACTCTTGATATAAGCGTTGGATACAAGGTGTGCCATCTGGGATGTGAACGCGATCATCTTGTCATGCTCATCTGCATGTGAGAGATGGAAGCTTCCGAATCCACAGGGTGAGAGAAGATCCTTTACCCTGTCGAGCAGGAACATGTCATCAAAAACCGGCGGCACTACGACCATCGGTGCGCCGAAATACATATCACCTCTTGCATGTGTCATGCCTGAGAACTTTGTGCCAGCCATCGGGTGGCATCCGACAAAAAGAAAGCCGTTCTCTTTGGCGATCTGAAAGCCCTTTTCGCATACTAATCTCTTCGTGCCGCATGCATCGATAACCATGCCGTTCTTATTGAAGTGCTCTTTGTGATTCTCCATCCATTCGACCGTTGCTTCAGGATAGAGTGAGAGGATAACAAGATCACATGTTCCGAGATTCTCATCGTTAAGTTCGTCATCAATGATGCCCTGCATCTTGGCCATCTGCGTGATGCTCTTCGTACGGTTCCAACCGTATACGACAGCGTCCTTCTCGTTCTCTTTGTAAGCCTTTGCGAAAGAGGCACCGATAAGACCTAATCCGACTACACCTACTGTTATCTTCATTTAAACTGCACTTCCTTTTCGAAAAATATGAAACTTAATATAAAAAGGCGCTGACATATCAGCGCCTTAAGATTACAAAATACTTCTTGCTTTGCTGATCGCTTCCATTACTCCGCCGAACTGCGCAGGAGTGAGCTGCTGTGCTGCATCAGAGAGCGCCTTCTCAGGATTGCAGTGCACTTCGATCTCGAGAGCATCCGCGCCTGATACAACTGCTGCCATTGACATAGGCTTGATGAGATTTGACTTTCCGGTTGCATGTGAAGGGTCACCTACAACAGGAAGGTGTGAGATCTGCTTCAATACAGAGATTGCACTTACATCGAAAGTATTTCTTGTGTATGTCTCGTATGTTCTGATGCCTCTCTCGCAAAGAACAACGTTAGGGTTGCCTTCGCTCATGATGTACTCAGCGCTCATGAGAAGCTCCTTGATCGTTGCGGAAAGACCTCTCTTCAAAAGGACCGGCTTGCCTGTCTTACCGAGTGCCTTGAGAAGGTCGAAGTTCTGCATGTTTCTCGCACCGACCTGAAGGAAATCTACCTCTTCGAAAACAGGGATCTGCTCAGGGCTCATGATCTCGGAGCAGATGGGAAGACCTGTCTCCTTCTTAGCTTCGAGGAGAAGTCTGATGCCTTCCTCGTGAAGTCCCTGGAAGTCGTAAGGTGATGTTCTCGGCTTGAAAGCGCCGCCTCTGAGGATCGTAGCGCCGGCAGCCTTAACTGCTCTTGCAGCGTTCATGATCTGCTCCTCGCTCTCGACTGAGCAGGGGCCTGCGATAACTGCGAAATTACCACCGCCGATCTTTACTCCTCCGATATCCACGATGGTATCTTCCGGATGGAATTTTCTGTTAGCCTTCTTGAATGTCTCTGATACTCTTGTGACGTTCTCGATGATGTCCAGACCCTGGAGCATATCGATATCGACCTTTGATGTATCACCGATGAGACCAAGAACCGTGCAATACTCACCCTTTGATTCGTTGACCTTAAGGCCCTTGTCCTCAAACCATGCGATGAGGCTTGTGATCTGTTCTCTTGTTGCTGTGTTCTTCAGTACTGCAATCATGTTCTTTATCTCCTTTTTAAGGTCTTTTTTGACCCTTATAATCATCTGCTTTGATCTAACAAAAAACGCTGCCGGGTTCTTGCGTACCCCTGCAGCGTTGTATAAGTCAATTCAATGTTCCTTTTTGGCGCTAGCAAAAGTCGCTTTAGTTCGTCTCCCTAAAGTAGTAATAGTAGCTATACGCATAAAAGAAAACCGCAGTCTTCATAAGGAATCTCCTAATTCAAAACTGCGGTTATTAAATCACACCTTTTTGCATATTGCAATAACTAATACCAATTAAATAGGTTTTACGCAAAATCTTCCAATCCGGTCTTCTCCTGGATCATGTAGGCGACTCCGTCCGGTTCCATGTCGAGGGCTACAGCGATCTCATTATTCATCCTGTTCCTCGCATCGATCAGAGCTCTCTCGTCCTGCGCATTCAGATGCTTGCCTTCCTTGGCGAGCTTCTCTGCATGCCTGTTGATCAGATAGATCAGACCTACTATGTCTTCCCTGCTGCCGTTGACGATGATATCCGTAAATGTAGCCTTACGCTCGTTACGGTCCTCGATCCAGCTGCAGTTATCGATGGGGAGCTTATCGATCAGAGCGATGGCCTCTTTCTTGGATGCGACCGGTCTGATCCTGCTCACCTGGGCTTCGTTATCGTAAGGCACGTAAACGTATTGGGATCTCGTAACAAAGAGAGGCTTGAGAACATAGTATTTCTGCGGTTTCTCTTTGAAAAAACTTATGTCTTTGATGTCGTCTATCTGGCATACGCCACTTCCGCCGTAAACGATGTTGTCACCGATCTTAAAGCCCATACGAACCTGCCTTTCTTAGATTTCTAAAAAAATATTTATAAAATTCGCGAAAAAGTATTTGTAAAAAACTAATTATGGTATATACTACAAGATTTATTTTAGCATGGTCATGTCAAGTGTGGGGTAGACAAATTCGACAAAAAACGCTCTATTTCGGGCAGTTTGTTTGACTTTGCCCCACATTTGCCGTAATTGAAAAGTTGTGAGCAATGACTTTTCGGGCCGTTTTTCCGGCTAAGCCCGAAAACCGCCCTGAACGGACACCGTAAAACAATAAAAATTCCGGCTGGAATTCAGTCTTAGCCTGAACTCCGGCCGGAAGTGATCCCATTATTATAAAGTCCTGTAAGTATCAGTCCTTCTTGTCCTTATCGCACGCTTCCTTGATGCGGTCGATAACGATCTCAAGCGCCTTGATACGGGCATACTTCTTATCGACAGACTCCAGGATGTACCATGGTGCGAACTCTGTGGATGTCTTCTTGATCATCTCATCTATCGCCGTCTCGTACTTGTCCCACTTCTCGCGGTTACGCCAGTCCTCATCAGTGATCTTCCACTGCTTCTCGGGATTTGCCTGACGCTCCTTGAAGCGCTTTAGCTGCGTCTTCTTATCGATCTGTACCCAGAACTTGATTACGACTGCGCCCCAGTCAGTGAGTTCCTTCTCGAACTCGTTGATCTCGTTATAAGCTCTCTGCCAGTCGTTCTCCGAGCAGAATCCTTCGATACGCTCGACCATTACTCTACCGTACCAGGTGCGGTCGAAGATCGCGATATGACCGGTCCTCGGAAGCCTTGTCCAGAATCTCCACAGGAAGTGTCTTGCCTTCTCGTGCGGCTCAGGACTTGCGATAGGAAGCACCTCATATCCTCTCGGATCAAGAGCCCCTGTTATACGCTTGATATTGCCGCCCTTTCCGGCAGCATCCCATCCTTCGTATGCGATGATGACAGGTATCTTCTTTCTGTAAAGCTTGTTATGCAGTTCTCTTAATTCATCCTGAAGCTTGTCTAACTTCTCCTCATACTCTTCATCAGTAAGAGTCTTATCCTTCAGATCAACTTCCTTAAGGAGCGGTGTCTTCTTAAGAGGGAAAACATTCTGCAGGATGGGCGAAGCAAGATTCTTGTTCTTCAGTGCCGTCTCGATCCCCTGGTTCAGGAATTCAAGGACCTGGAGTTCAGCGAACTTCTTATCCTTACTGTCGATTATGTACCAGGGTGCTGTGGGATTGTTCGTATCCTTCAGATACTGGTCGTAAACTTCAAGGCAGTCATCGTAATGCTTATTCTCGTAAAGGTCGCCCTTGTCCACGCGCCACTTTGTGTCTTTGTCATCCAAGAGCTTCTCGAGTCTTTCCTTCTGCTCCTTCTTTCCGATCTGGAAGAAGAACTTCATTACGAGGTAGCCGTTATCCACAAGCGTCCTCTCGGTCTTGTTGATCGAGTCGATCCTCTCTTCGTATTCCTTGTCGCTTAGGAGATCCTCCATTCTCTCGTCGGTGATCTCTTCCATCCAGTATGTATCGTAGAAGGCGAACTTGCCCTTCTCCGGGATTTCTTTTATGTATCTGTAAAGGAAAGGATATCTTAAGTCTTCCTTGCTGGGCTTCGGGAAAGTCTTGACCCTGAAAAATCTCGGATCGATATTCTTTATGACCTTGCCGAGAACGCTGCCCTTACCTGCCGCGCCCCAGCCCTCGAAAATAACCATTACGGGGAGCCCGGCATCCTTTATCTTCATCTGAGCGGCAAAAAGCTTGCTTCTTTCTTCTTCAAGTCTTTTAGCAAACTCTTCCTCTTCCGGCTTTTCCAACTTCACAAAATCCTTAAGCATAAGAGCCTCCGTTTCCGCTGGCCCCAAGAACGGGCGCATTATCCTTGTTCTTTAACTATAAGAACTGCCGCAAATAAATGTAAGTCGGTATTTGCACGCTTTTCGGAGAACTTGATTGTGCATTCGGTTAGGACAATAAAAAGAGACGCGAAAAGCGCCTCTTCAAGTAAGTTCTATGGATTATAAATCGGGATCAGAATCTGATCTCTTCGATCAGGGTCTCGAAGTCGACTTTGTCGAGCTCAAACTCTTCGCTCATCGTTTCCGCACTCATCGGATAGAGCGGAGTGATTACGCTATGCCTGCTTTCTTCATTTTTTTCGTGAGAAATTGATAAATCCTGCATAACAGATCACCTCTATGTTGTTTATCGTATTCTACTACTAATCTTCGAAAATCAATCAAGTATTTTTTCAAAAGTAATACAAACATAATATTACAGATTTCAAAAACCCATAAAAAAGCTCCCGCCTTTTACGGACGGGAGCCTTTTTACTTATAACACCAAACCTTAAGCCGATATGAAACTTAAGCTTTTATACCTTTGCATTCGTTGACATACTGTCTGATGGGGCCGACATCGGTGTACTTCTTAACGCCGTCTCCGTCAGGGATTACGAGAACCGGTACGTTAACGATATCGAACTGTCTTGCGAGCTCTGAGTCATCGTCAGCGTAGATAAGCTCATAATCGAAGCGCTGCTCATCGAACATTGCCTTAACTGCCTTGCACTTTGCACATGTGTGTGTTGTGAAGAGCATCGGCTTTGTTACCTGACCGTCTGCAGGAGCTGCAACGAGCTCGGGAAGTTCCTTCTCTTCAGCCTTTGTAACAGTAACTGTAGCTGTTCTGGGCTTTAAGCTGGAGTTGCAGATATCGTATGTCTTTCTGTCCTTGAACTCCTGGAGCTTACCGTCATTCCAGTTCTTTACCGGACGGTAGTAACCTGTGATACGGCTGTATGTCTCTGTAGGTCCGCCGCAGACAGGGCAAGCCTTGACTTCACCGGGCAGATATCCGTGAGCTGCGCAGATGGAGTATGTAGGAGACATTGTGTAGTAAGGCAGTCTGTAGTTCTCAGCGATCTTTCTTACGAGAGATGCTGCAGCCTTCCAGTCAGGGAGACGCTCGCCTAAGAAAGCGTGGAATACAGTACCTGATGTATAGAGAGTCTGGAGATTATCCTGAACATCCAATGCATCGAAGATGTCTGATGTGTAGCCGACAGGAAGATGTGAGCTGTTGGTGTAGTAGTATACGCCGGAAGCATCGTCTGCTGTGATGATGTCAGGGTACTTAGCTTTGTCGTGCTTAGCAAGACGGTAAGCTGTGGACTCTGCAGGTGTAGCCTCGAGGTTATAGAGGTCACCGTACTTCTCCTGATATTCAGAGAGCTTCTCTCTCATGTGGTTGAGAACGTCAGCAGCGAACTTCTGTGTCTCTTCGTGAGTAAGATCCTTTCTGATCCATCTTGCGTTAAGACCAGCTTCGTTCATACCGACAAGACCGATCGTGGAGAAGTGGTTGTTGAATGTTCCGAGGTAGTGCTTTGTATAAGGATAGAGACCCTCATCGAGAAGCTTTGTAATCGTGTTTCTCTTGATCTTGAGTGATCTTGCGGAAACATCCATGAGGTGGTCGAGTCTCTTATAGAAATCTTCCTCATCAGCAGCGAGGTAAGCGATACGGGGAATGTTGATCGTAACAACACCAACAGAACCTGTTGACTCACCTGAACCGAAGAAACCGCCGGACTTCTTACGGAGTTCACGGAGATCGAGACGGAGTCTGCAGCACATGGAACGTACATCGGAAGGCTCCATGTCGGAGTTGATGTAGTTGGAGAAGTAAGGAATACCGTACTTAGCTGCCATCTCGAAAAGAAGCTTGTTGTTCTCTGTCTCAGACCAGTCGAAGTCTCTTGTGATGGAGTATGTAGGGATAGGATACTGGAAGCCACGGCCGTTAGCATCACCCTCGATCATGATCTCGATGAATGCCTTGTTAACCATGTCCATCTCGGCCTTACAATCCTTGTACTTGAAGTCCATCTCTTTGCCGCCGACGATACAGTTCTGCTCTGCCAAGTCATTCGGTACTGTCCAGTCAAGAGTGATGTTTGTGAACGGGCTCTGTGTACCCCATCTTGAAGGTGTGTTTACACCATAGATGAAGGACTGGATGTCCTGCTTAACCTGCTTGTAGCTTAAGTTATCAACCTTTACGAAAGGTGCAAGATATGTATCGAAAGAGGAGAAAGCCTGAGCGCCTGCCCACTCGTTCTGCATGATGCCGAGGAAGTTGACCATCTGGTTGCAAAGTGTGGAGAGGTGCTTTGCAGGAGCAGATGTGATCTTGCCTACGATGCCGCCCAAGCCTTCCTGGATGAGCTGCTTTAATGACCAGCCTGCGCAGTAACCTGTGAGCATGGAGAGGTCGTGAATATGGATATCGGCATTTCTGTGAGCGTCTGCGATCTCTTTGTCGTAGATCTCAGAAAGCCAGTAGTTAGCTGTGATAGCGCCGGAGTTGGAGAGAATGAGACCGCCTACGGAATATGTAACTGTGGAGTTCTCTTTAACACGCCAGTCTTCAACTTTTACATAGCTGTCAACGAGGCTCTTATAGTTCAAGAGAGCTGAATTCATGTTACGGATCTTTTCGCGCTGGGCACGGTAAAGGATGTAAGCCTTAGCTACATCGTCATAACCCATCTTCTGAAGCGTAACCTCGACGCTGTCCTGTACGGACTCGACGTCAACCTTGCCGTCGACTGCCTTCTTCTCACAGTCTGAAACTGCATTCAAAGCGAGCATATCGATGATCTGCGAATTATACTCCCTGTTCTGTGCAACGAAAGCCTTCTCAATGGCTCCCGAGATTTTGCTTAAGTCGAAGTCTACGACTTTGCCGTCTCTCTTAACGATTTGATACATGTTCCTCTCCTTAACTCTCTCCGCGTATCTTTGCCTGCGGTATTATTTGTTTTGCATTCTCCAAAGCCTTTTCCAATTCATCGTGCGGCATCTCGGTAAGCCCTTCACCGTTCAGGAGGTTTCCCGAATCGACGAAGCTTTGCAGGAAGTACTTCTCAGATCCTTCCACTTGCCCCGCGATCTTTCCGAAATCATCTGCGGTGTGCAAAGGCGATACCACTGTCGTCCTGAACTCGTATGCGACCCCGCTTTCCTGTATCACCCTGATGCTTCTCTTAATGAGTTCGACATCGAAGTCTTTGATACCTACAGTCTCTGCATACTTCTCAAAGGTGTTCTTGAGGTCCATCGCCACGTAATCTACGTTGCCTTCGGCGAGGATCTTCTCCAGCCTGTCAGGGAACGTGCCGTTGGTATCAAGCTTTACCTTGTAACCCATCGACTTGATCTTTGCGATAAACTCACCAATGTCAGAATGCAGAAGCGGTTCGCCGCCGGTTATGGCAACCCCGTCAAGGATCCCCTGACGCTTTTTAAGGAAAGCGAATAATTCCTCCTCGCTGATCCTGTAGTCGTCCGGCGGATTGAATACCAGTGCCGGGTTGTGGCAGAAAGGGCATCTTAAGTTGCAGCCGACGGTAAATACCGTACAAGCCACGGTCCCGGGGAAATCCAAAAGAGTCAGCTTCTGAAGTCCGCCTAAGATCATGCCCAATACCTCGCTTCTAAATTGAAAAATAGGTGCGAATGCGCTTCGTTTCTCTCAAAACGCTCTTACAGATTACCTATATGTTGTGGTTGTGTCAACTCCAAAACCCAATATATTGTGCTTGTAATCTGACTGTAATAAAAGCGCAAAAAGTTGACAAACAATAGGGTTTCAAGACTTTTTTAGATTTTTTCGCATGAATTTTTTTGCAAAATGTAATATTTCTCCCCCCGGATCTGTCCCCAAAACCGAACCAGAAGGGACAAGAAAAATCCCGGCATCAGGTTGCCGGGACAAATCTCCATGTCATGTTCGGGTGGTCCGAGATGTACTGATCGTAATCGGGCGAGCCGAATAGGAATGTGTAATCAGTGAATTCACCCATCTTGATGCCGCCCGCAGGATCTCTTGAGAGGGCCTGCATCTCACCCTGGCAGATAGAATATGTGCCGTTAGCATTGCGGATGATCACAAAAGCCTGGGATGAATCATTGGAGAACCAATCGATCTTCACGCTGTTCCCGCTGCTCGTCATGTAGAGTTCATCTTTTATCTCAGGAGACAGGATACGCATCCTATACTTGCCTGCATATCTTGTGAGCTTAACCTTGAGTCCTTCACCGTCGAAGTCATCTGCTGCGGGAAGCAGACGGTATGTGCCTTCAGCCACCGGTTCACGTGAAAGGAGCGCCGTCTCATTCATATATGTCCTGTACTCAGAACGGCCGTTGGCAAGAAGTGTCTTGATTGCACCAAGTCCTGCAGCGGCAAGAAGGAATACCAGAGCACCCGCGATGAATAATACAAGCCCTGAGGCGCTTATGCTGATCTTTGCCTTGGTAAGTTCCTTTATCTTCACAGTAGTTAATTTCTTAATAAGGGCAATAAGTCCTGCAACGCCTGTCGGGATCAGGAGCGTCATGTAGGACATCGTATAGTAAGGTGCTGCCTCCCAGATGATGTGGAAGACATAGCCGCCTGCAAAAGCCAAAGTAAGGAGCAGAGCAGGTGAACCTGTCTTCCTTCTCATGGTCTTTACGGCGAAGACAGAACTTCCCAGGAACATCAGAAGCTGGAAGATCTTAAGGAAAGATGAGAACACGCTCATGACCTTCGGGCTCGACATGAACCATACGAACGGAGAAGGATTGCCGTCAGGATAGACATTCCTTGCGGCAAACTCAAAAGCGTTGTGAGTCGGATCTGACCACTGGATCAGGATCTTTCTGATATAAAAGCCGAACGCATAATTGGGTTCAGCGATAAAACCGTTGATGCTCTGCGCGATGTCTTTTTTCGCCACAGCCGACTGAACGGATGAGTCGAATCCGGACTGGGCGTATGTAAGTGCATTGTAGCCGTTATACATTCCAGCCTCTTCCTGCATGCCCATCGCGATCCATGAGTATTTTGAAGCACCGGAAGATATGCTGCCGCCAAGTGCCGCACCGGCAATAAGTCCGACTACGGTGTTAAGAAGGACAGAAGATATGATCACACAGACAGGGATAAGGAGTTCTTTGAACCTTCTCTGTCTTAAGAACTCAGCTGCAAGATAAATGGTTACCGCTATCGCGAAAATGATGAAGTTGTTCTTAAACACGCACGCGATCGCCATGAAAGCTATTACCGTGAAGATGCTCTTTTTCGAGCTCTTGGAGGAAGCGATATAAGAAGCATGCTTCATTGCCCTTACAGCAAAAAACAATCCAGGCACATCACCATAGATGATCATGACCTTGGCCTGTAAAGGAAGGAAGAAAACGCCTGCTATCATCACCATGATCTGCGACTTTCTAGACAGGCCGAACTTGCCTCCGATCGCAGCCAGATCAGAATAGATGAACGGGACCAGGAGCGCGTTGATAATCATGAACGCAGCATTATTGTAGTGGCCCGTGATACCGCTTAAGAGATAGAGCACTACCGCCATTCCGAGATTGTTCGGGTAGATTCCGAGATATCCCGGCGGAGTTAATGTCTCTTTGTTGCCCCAAGAGAAAGCATATGCTGCCTCCTGCACTTTAAGCTGGTCGACGCGCTGGCTCATGCCAAATGCACTGACTGCAAAAAGCGCCGACTCGATGAAGATAATGAGCTTAAGGATGCTCATCGCACGCTTATAAGTCTCTTCATTCTCAAGCTTTAAGAAAGCCTTTGATGCTTTGGGTGATCTGTATATCAGAAAGCCGCCCCATACGATGAGGACAAGTGCGGCTGTTAATATCAGTAACGGATTTAAGAATAAGACACGGATAGTTCCGATATCCGATATGTGTCTGTATGTCGCGATATAGCAGACTATAAACAGATAAAAGCAGGCGGCAAAACCCGTGACTGTGACCACAGCCTTATAAAACGAGTAGAGCTTGCTTGTGTTTCCGGACTTCTCCATATATGAGGAATAATATATTAATTAGATAGCCTTTTCAATTTTCAAGAACACTTATCAGCCGTTCTTTTTCTTCTCGATCCTGTTATACTGCGGCCTTACTTCGACCTCGGTGACCGCAGCGCCTTCACGCATGTTTATCACCGACTTAACGCACTCGGCGATATCTTCTGGAAGGAGATAGCATCCGTCTTCTTCAGAAGGAGCGAAATCCGCATTCCTGTAAAGCTTGGTTCCTGCAGTAAGATCAGGACAAACGGTAACCACACGGATACCGGTCTTTCTCACTTCCTCATAAAGGCTTCTTCCGTAACTCCTAAGGCCGGCCTTAAGAGCGCCGTAAGCCGCACCGTGAGTATTGATCCTCGTCGAAGTAACGGAAGCGATATTTATTACCATTCCCCTTGTCTCTTTGAGACGCGGTATAAGAGCTGAGGTCAAGATCATCGGAGCTTCCAGGTCAGTCCTGCACATCTCCATGATCTGTTCAGGAGTATTGAATTCGGCAAGACCGTAATATGCGCTGCCTGCCGCATTTACCAGGAGGTCAACGGGCTTGATCTCAGATATCTTCTCGAGAAGTATGTCAGTATCTCTCAGATCAAGTGAGATCCTTTTCTCGAAGAAGCCTGCATCCTCAGGAAAGATCCTTCCGATACCGTAGACTTTATATCCTTCATCTTTAAGCATCGATGCGATCGCAAGACCTATTCCGGATGAAGCTCCGGTAACTATAGCAGTCTTTAATTCCATGTGAAGATCTTCTCCTTTCCTATATGCTCACAGATAAGATCCAGGACATATTCCTGCATGCTCTTATCGGTATCAGGTTCATATTGTGCGACTCCGTCTTTTATGACATAAGGATACCATGCGACTTCCGAATCAGGATACGCTTTCCGCATCCTTGTCAGGTAGTCTGAAGATATCCTGAACGTGCCGACACTGACATCGGTAAGATCTTTAAAACTGATATGACTTGCCGCATCTTCTACGAGTTTTTTATAAGCATTCTTCCAGTCAGGGATCTTTATTATGGGGTCAAAGCAGAGTCTGACTTTAGCGCCTGCTTTAACAGCTTTTGCCGCTGCATCGATCCTTGCGCTCACGGGCGCGGTATTGCGTTCGTACCTGTTAACGACCTCTTCAGGTGACAGAGTAAATGCATAGATCAGATTCGGTATGCCATCCGTTACCCGGACTGCAGCTTTCGTCCTGAGTTCGACCAGGAGATCTTCATGTGATAATGCCATCTCTTTCCAGAAATCCGCATGTCCTGTAAGTCCGTTCATCGCGAGAAGATCCGTATCGTAGGAAGCACAGACATAAAGTGGTCCTTCCCCTAATCTTTCCTCGACATCATTTCTATAGTCTTCAAGGTTTACGAAGACCACCATGTTGCTTGAAGGATACATACCCTTGAGATAACAGTACTCGCAATCGAAAGGACAGTTCATCATGGAACTCGCATAGTAGAAATTCTTCTGTCCGAAAGACTGGCACACAGGCGCACCCTTAAAGATCCTGCTGCCGTCACGCACCGCGATTATCAAGGCCTGGTGTTCTTTCTGCAAAGGCGCATTCTGTCTCTTTCTGTCGAAGACATCCTTGTAGTGCTTTATCTTAATGACATGTGCATCAGGAATCTTTGTAAGGATCTTCTCCGTCAGAGGGTACCCGTAAGCTCTTTCCTCAACGTAGATATGAGTAAATCTCATCGAGCACCTCCCTTCCGGCCTTTTTATCCTTTACCGGCAGCCGTTCTTCTTTTCGCATCTTATCAATCAGAGCCAGCAGCTCTTCTTCTCTTCCAGCCGAAGCGCAGTAATGCTCAAGGTCCTTGAGTTCGTTGCGCATGTATTGTGTCAGGCGCATCTCTTCGAAAATGCTTTCAGGCAGGAACTCATATTCTTTGGAATCGCCTTTTGCGGTTAAGAGCTCTGCGATCTTCTTTATCTCATCGATGTGATCTCTTATAAGCTTTGTCACTTCATTCTTTGTGGGGAACTTGTCTCCGCTGTCTGATACGACTTTATAGATTGCGAGATTCGACGGCGGGATCACCTTGAGAACGGCGTCACAGATAAGCGAGGATTCCATGTCATAGAGCATGCCTTCTTTCACATCTGTCACGACCTTATCTGATGTCGTGATGCTCATCTCATCTGCGCCGGAATCGAAAAGAATATCCGGATAAAAACGCCTTCCGGTAACATCTGATATGACCTGATTTATGAGATAGCCTTTGCCCTTTTCGCTGCCGGCACAGATACCGACGTTAAGGACATAGTCATTTGGGGTTAATTCTATTTTCGAGATCGTGCTTATGGCACATCCGCCCACGCCGGTAATTACGGTCTCACCGGGCAGTCCGGCAAGTGCTGATGCTTCGCATTTAAGAGCTGTAAGAATATATAACAAGAGATTGGCCCCGGTTCGTTTTTGATAATTATATTATAAAGTGTTAATATTAGTCGTCTTAGAAGACAATGGAGGATATTTATGGACAGATTACTTACAGGCCTTCAGCCCAGCGGCTCTCTTACGATCGGCAATTATGCAGGCGGCATATCACAGGTCGTTAACTATCAGAAGGATTATGAGACACTTCTCTTCGTCCCTGATATGCATGCGATCACTGTTCCCCAGGATCCTGATGCTCTGCACAGGAACATCATCAATGCCATCGCAATGTACATCGCATGCGGAGTTGATCCTAACCTTCCCAACATGCACATCTACATTCAGTCGGAGAATCTCTATCACGCAAATCTGTCCTGGATCTTCGAATGCCACACACCTCACGGTGACCTGACAAGAATGCATCAGTTCAAGGCCAAGTCAGCGCTTCACGAAGCTTTCACCGAAGGCCTCGTTACATATCCTGACCTCATGGCTGCAGATATTCTACTCTACGATCCAAAGTACGTTCCTACGGGAATCGACCAGAAGCAGCACGTTGAGCTTGCAAGAAATCTCGCGATCAGGTTCAACAACCGTTACGGCGAGCTCTTCAAGATCCCTGAGCCCCTGATCCCTACGATCGGCGCCAAGATCCGTGATCTTCAGAACCCTAACCAGAAGATGAGCAAGTCCACAGATAACCCGAAGGCATCCGTCTTCCTTTCCGATCCCGAGAAGACGATCAGAAAGAAGATCATGTCCGCAGTTACTGACTCTGACGGCATCATCAAGTTTGACGAGGATGAGAAGCCCGGTGTATCTAACCTTCTTACCATCTATTCTGTATTTACAGGCTGCGCTATCGAAGACGCAGTTGCCAAGTTCGAAGGCGGCGGATACGGCGACCTCAAGAAGGCAGTTGCAGACGCAGTCGTCGAGAAGGTCGTTCCTTTCCAGGATAAGTACAACGAAGTCATCTCAAGCGGCATCATCAATGATATCCTCGATGCAGGCCGTGATTACACAAACGAGATCGCAAGAGAAAAGTACGAGCTCGTAAGAAAGGCAGTCGGATTCGGAAGAGTCTGATCAGATTCAAAACGTGGAAAACAAAAAGGACTGATTCCTGTTATGGAATCAGCCCTCCGATCTTTATTGTTTTACTTATCTTTAATTCTCGTTCGGATATACGAGCCTCTTGTCAGTGCCGAACCAGTCAGCAACAGTCCTGAATGCCTTAACGACGAACTTGCCGCTCTCAGTGATCGAATATGAGCCGTCGGGATTCTGCTTGATGGTTCCTGTCTCGACCTGCTCATTGAAACGCTTCTCGAATGCGCCGTAATCGTTAACATACTTGGAAGTGAATACTTCACCGACTGAATCCTGAGTAAAGGTCTGGTCGGAGTTCTCTTCCATATAGCTCAGCATGAATACTGATACAGAACGTTCTACCGTTACCGGAACAAGAACGAACAGTGTCGTGTTTACACAGCAGAAGATAACGAACATCATGATGATGTCCCTGACCGTGATGAAGCCCCAGAATTTTCTTACGATGCCCATGACAATTGCAGCAACGATTCCGGTGATGACTATGAATGCGATTCCCCTGTACATTAAGACTTCCATGTTCTTAAGTATCTCGGTATGGAATAATCCGATGAACATTGCTGAACATACGAGATAGATGATCGCATAGATACCGATAAGCGCTATAACGCTTCCTGCCGTTCCGCTGCCTTTGCTTGTCTTAGACATTTCCTGTTGCCCCACTCTTCTTTTGGATTTCTTCTGCAGCCAGAGCCTTGGCCTTCTCGATCGGATCCGCTATGTAGGCAATACCGCTGTCACTGATCTGGATAGCTGTTCCGCAGAACTGGCAAAATCTGGTGGAACCCCTTCTGATGCGGTTGCCTGTTGAACCGCAGTTAGGGCATTCTACAGCAACGCTGGCGCGGGCGATCTCATCTTCGAGCATCGTCCTTCTATGCCTTGCATTCTCTTCGATAGCCTTCTCTCTGGAAGCTTCAGCCTGGAGGCGTGCCCTCTCGGATGCTGTCCTTGAACGCTCGATCTCCTGCTGTCTTAAAATGTGATCGCTTACCCTGAAGCCGATCTTTATCAAATTATTTAACCCTATCCCAAACATATCCGAATTCCTCCTTGGAACCCTTACTTATTCCAAAGATTATTTTACCATGATTGACAGTTCTCTTGCCAGTCTTGCAACGGGTAATCCGACAACATTCGGGTAGTCACCGTCTATCTTTTTCACGAGAAGCGAACCCATGTCCTGAATGCCGTATCCGCCGGCTTTGTCATAGGGTGATCCGCTGTCACAGTAATCAGATATCAGCGTCTTCTGGTAATCGTCCAGAGCATTAAACTCCACACTCGTCTCTTCGGTAAATGTTCTTTTTTCAGTACCGGCGAAAAGTGCCACACCGGTGGCGACAACATGCACTCTTCCAGACAGGTTGGAGAGCATCCTCACCGCATCCTCTCGGTCAGCCGGTTTGCCGTAGATCACATCATCCAGGATGACGGAAGTATCGGCACCGATCACTATTGTGTTTTCCTTTTCGGATTCATCAAGTGTATCGAAAACAGCCTTTGCTTTAAGCTCAGCCAGATGTTCGCTCACCTTAAGTGCAGGAACACCCTCTTCCTCCATACGGATCTCGAAGGCCCTTTCGTCGATATCGGCAACGATAACATCGAATTTATCTGTTACCAAAGACAGCAATTCGCGCCTCCTGGGAGACGCGCTTGCTAAAATAATTCTCTTATTGAATCTCACAGGACTCACTTCTTTGTCCTGCCTCTGTCACTGACCCGGCTTCGGCGGAGGTGCAAAGATTCCGGGAGGTACTACGGGACCTTCGGATGCTGCATAGTCCTCGATCTCCTTTTCGAGATCGTTGAAGAGGTCATCAACAGAAGGTTCCTTTGCACTTGTAGCTGAGTTGCCGATCGGATTATATGTTGCTCCGAAAGCAGGCTTTGCGGGCTCTGCCTTAGGTGCGGGATCAGGTGTTTCCTTACGTGTGCCGAAAGGATTTCCGGGTTCAGCCTTCGGTACTGCAGGCTTTGCCGGCTTGAACGGACTTGAATCATCAGGCTTGGCTGCGGCATTTGCCGTGAAAGCAGAGCCGATAGTCGGAGCAGGCTTTGTAGATTCTCTTAAGAAGCTTGCACCTGAAGAAGGTGTAGCAGCAGCTCTCGGGAATCCAGAAGATGCAGATGCCTTAGGCTCAGCAGGCTTGGATTCAGCGGGCTTGAACGCGGAATTGACAGGCTCAGACTTGGGAGCTGAAGAAGGTGTAGCTGCAGCTCTGGGGAATCCTGATGAAGGAGTTGCAGCAGCTCTCGGGAATCCTGAAGATGCAGATGCCTTAGGCTCAGCAGGCTTGGATTCAGCGGGCTTGAACGCGGAATTGACAGGCTCAGACTTGGGAGCTGAAGAAGGTGTAGCTGCAGCTCTGGGGAATCCTGATGAAGGAGTTGCAGCAGCTCTCGGGAAACCTGATCCTGATGAAGGTGTAGCTGCAGCTCTCGGGAAACCTGATGATGCAGGTGCCTTGGGAGCTTCTTCAGCCTTAGGAGCTGACTTAAAAGGGCTGGGTGTTGCATCAGCAGCACCGGGTGCCTTGAATGCGGAATTGATGGGCTGTGCAGGCTCTGCCTTAGGAGCAGCGGGTGCAGCAGGCTTAGCAAATCCTGCTCTCGGGAAACCTGATGATGCAGGTGCCTTGGGAGCTTCTTCAGCCTTAGGAGCTGACTTAAAAGGGCTGGGTGTTGCATCAGCAGCACCGGGTGCCTTGAATGCGGAATTGATGGGCTGTGCAGGCTCTGCCTTAGGAGCAGCGGGTGCAGCAGGCTTAGCAAATCCTGCTCTCGGGAAACCTGATGTTGCAGGTGCCTTAGGCGGGATTATTGACTTAGCAGGCTCTGCCTTGGGAGCAGGTTCCTCTGTCTTGGGTTCAGACTGGGGAAGGATAGACTTTGCAGGTTCATTCTTAGGTGTCTCGATCCTTGTGAACTTGGTGGGAGTACCTCCGAATCTGAATGTAGTCTCAGAAGTCTTCTTCTCTTCCTTCTCAGACTCTGACATAGCATCAGGATCCTTGAGTGTGGACAAAGGAGCGATGGACTTGTTCTCATCTTCCTTCTTAGCCTCTTCTTCAGCCTTTGCCTTGGCAGCCATTGCTGCAGCTGTAGCAGGTCTTGTGTGTGCAGGTCTTCCGGTTGCTTCACCTGCGCCGGCTGTTGCAGAACTTGCTCTTGAAGCGACGTTCTGCTGCTGCTTAAGTCTTGCTTCCATTGCTTCAGCAGAAGACTTCTTTTCGACCTTGGCCTGAGGAGCATCAGGCTTCTTCTCTGCCTTCGGTGATGCAGCAGCTGCTGCCTGAACGCCGCCGCGCTGTGCACCTTCGATGGTATCTTTAAGTGAATCCTTAAAGCTTATAGTAAGCTCAGGAAGGATACCCTTGCTGTTATCCTCAAAGCGGGCATCCGGATTATCACTGAACAATGTGTAAGCCTGCTTCGGATTTTCCTTATGTGTGATCTTGTAATAGAAATCGACGAGCTTTGCAAGTGACTTGCTCATGACGAGCTTGGAAGCTGTCTTTACAGGAGCATCGTTACCGCTGATCTCATTAACATCCTTGAAGAATTCGCCGCTGGTCTTGTAGTCGCCGGATACGATGTAACCTGCACCGGGTTCGCCCTTGTCAGCCAATGCGAGCATTGCATTTGCAACGTCTCTTACGTCAACGAATGCACGGCCGCCTTCCTTCGGAGGGATCGTTCCGTTATTAAGATAACTGTTAAGAACTTTATTGATCTCATAGTCTTCGGAGTAACCGGGACCGATGATGAATGTAGGAAGTACCATTACCGCATTGAGTCTGTTAAGTGATACTTTCTCCATTACATAAGCAGCAGCTTCTGCCTTGGACTTTGCATATTCGCCTTCAACCTTGTTACGGTCAAAATGGATCGTGAGATCTTCACCCTTTACTTCAGGGTTCAGAGCATAAGCGGAACTTAAGTAAACGAGCTTGCCGACTTTACGCTTAAGGCACATATCGACGATGTTCTCGGCGCCGATAACATTAACTCTTCTCATCGTGAGATTAGTGGAGTCAGAAAGTGATACATACTCATCAGTATGGAAAAGAACTGCTGATCTCGGATCTTCGAGGTCGAAAAACTCGATCATGGAATCTTTATCAGTGGAAATACCATAGCAGATCTCAATATTGGGATTGTTACGGTATATTCTGGTATCAGAAAGCTCACTCATGAGGATCCTTACCTTTTCTCCTCTTTGGAGAAGCATACTGATTACTGTTTTACCTAATGCGCCTTCGCCGCCTGATACAAGATACTTGACCGCCATATTGTATTTCTCCTTGGCAATTTGTTTGCTTCGTTCGTTTGCAAGGTCTTCTGGTTCGAAAAATCATTATCCGGATTTTACTTGCACAACTTGTGTGCATAGTTCGGATAATAAATTATTATGCGTATATTTTACACTTAGAAATTCATGTGTGCAAAAATTATATGCAAATGATTGTTGACATTTCTGTAACGCAGATATATTCTTATGTCACATTTCGGCTATGAAATGCATACAATTGAATACTGCTAAAGGCTATGACGAAGAAAGCCGCAGAGATTCGATCTATACAGAGAAGTGCTATTTGCTGAGAGGCACGTGACGATATTTGCAACAAGCTATCCCTTCCGAGCCGGCACCCCGAACAGGAGCGATCCAAAGTAGACAGTGCCCGTGATGCTGCGTTAATGCAAAGGAGTTGTTAGACTTCGTAAGTGGCTGCCTTTAAGGCAAGCAAATTGAGTGGTACCGCGGATTAGATTCGTCTCAATGTCCAAGTAGGATGTTGGGGCATTTTTTTTGCCCCAAGAAATTGACAGAAAAGGAGAAAGGTATGTCAACACAAAACAACAGCAACGTAGAGTTCAAACTCCAGGAAGTTGCAGCCAGAGTTCACGGCTTGAGACTCGATATGGGTCTGACACCTGAGGAAGTAGCCTCAAAGCTTGATATTTCCACAGAGGAATATCTCAAGTACGAAGAAGGCTCTCAGGACTTTAACTTCACATTCATCTACAAATTTGCAAATCTTGCGGGCGTTGAGATCTCAGACATTATGGAAGGATCTTCCCCTTCCCTTAAGGAATATGCGATCACAAGAAACGGTCAGGGAAGCCCTATCACAAGACGCACAGGTTATAAGTATCAGCGTCTCGCTTCAAGATTCAAGAACAAGCTCTGCGAACCTTTCCGTGTCGTAGTTCCTTATTCCGAAGAAGCATTGAATCCTCCGTATCACCTCGTATCACACAACTACCAGGAGATGAACATCGTCGTTAAGGGTACTCTCAAGGTCATCATTGGTGACTCTTCCGAAGTCCTTCACGAAGGTGACTCCATCTACTTCGACTCCACCCAGCCTCACGGTGAGTTCGCTTTGGGCGGCGAGGACTGCGTCTTCTATGCGATCATCCTTAACCCTGAAGCATGGGGCAAGGGCGAGAATTACACAACACCTTACAATTCTGAGGAAATGCGTACAGACAACGTAACCAATGTTGATGCTGCTAACCTTGAAGATGCTGTATATACTCATTATCTCAACGGCGTTCTTGACGAGAACGGCACATTGGTCGACGTCGATGTTAATGTTCCTGCATGCAAGAAGTTCAACTTCGCTTTCGACTGTGTCGATGTTATCGCTGACAAGAACCCCAATAAGCTCGCCATGCTCTGGGTCGCAAAGGATTGCGTAACAGAGAGAAGATTCACATTCGGAGACATCAAGAAGTATTCCAACATGACAGCGAACTACTTCAAGTCACTCGGCATCGGCAAGGGCGATAAGGTCGTCCTCGTATTGAAGCGTCACTACCAGTTCTGGTTCGCCATGATGGGCTTGGAGAAGCTCGGCGCCGTAGCGATCCCTGCTACTCACCTTCTCCGTGATCACGATTACGAATACCGCTTCAACGCTGCCGGTGTTAAGGCAGTCTTCTGTACCGCTGATGACGATGCAGCTGATGAATGCGAAAAGGCAGCAAAGGTGTGCGGAGTTGAGACTCTCGTCCTCTGCAACGGTTCCAGACCCGGATGGCACGACTTCAACGAAGAGTTCAAGAACTGCTCTGATGTATTCGAGCGTCCTGCTGATTATGCATGCGGATACGATCCGATGGTCATGTTCTTCACATCAGGTACAACAGGATATCCTAAGATGGCTCTGCATTCTTATATGTATGCGATCGGCCACATTACAACAGCAAAGTATTGGCAGAACGTAGATCCTAACGGACTCCACTTCTCCATCTCCGATACAGGCTGGGGTAAGGCACTCTGGGGCAAGCTCTACGGTCAGTGGCTCTGCGAAGCACCTGTCTTCACATTCGACTTCGACCGCTTCAAGGCTGAAGAGATCCTTCCTATGTTTAAGAAGTACAATATCACTACATTCTGTGCACCTCCGACGATGTTCAGATTCTTCATCAAGGAAGACCTTTCCAAGTACGATCTGTCTTCACTCAAGTATGCAGTTACTGCAGGTGAAGCTTTGAACCCTGAGGTATTCAACCGCTTCATGGCAGCTACAGGTATCCGTCTCATGGAAGGCTTCGGCCAGACAGAGACAACACTTGCCATCGCTAACCTTGTCGGCGCTAAGCTCCGTATCGGTTCAATGGGTAAGCCTAATCCGCTCTATGACGTTAAGATCCTTGATCCTGACGGCAACGTATGCAAGCCCGGTGAGACCGGTGAGATCTGCATCAACACACAGAACTATCATCCGAAGGGACTCTTCCTCCAGTACTACCTCGCACCTGAGCTTACTAATGAGGCTTGGCACGACGGCTGGTATCACACAGGTGATACTGCATGGGCAGACGAGGATGGCTACTTCTGGTATGTCGGCCGTACAGATGATGTCATCAAGTCTTCCGGCTACCGTATCGGACCCTTCGAGATCGAGAACGTCATCATGGAACTTCCTTATGTACTCGAATGTGCTGTTACAGGCGTTCCTGATCCTCAGGGCGTAAGAGGTATCGTTGTTAAGGCAACGATCACTCTCGTCAAGGGCACCGAGAAAACAGAAGAACTCAAGAAAGAGATCCAGAATTACGTAAAAGAAAAGACAGCTCCTTATAAGTATCCTAGAGTAGTTGAGTTTGTAGATGAGCTTCCTAAGACATTCAACGGAAAGATCATGAGAAAAGCTATCAGATCAGCTTCAGAAGAACAGAAGTGATCTGAAAGATACTAAGAAGCTTTAAGCCAGAGCGGTTCTATTGCAGAGCCGCTCTTCTTTTGCCCGGAAACGGCCCTCACATCAAAGCGTCTGTCTCTTACAAATGGCCAGAGATAAGAATATGCCTCTGCCGAATCCTTGAATTCCGGCATCGGGAAAGCCGATATATCCAAAAGCATATTCTGCTCCAGATATCTCTCAAGAAGCAGATGATGCCTTTTGTCGTATATGACAAGGTCATCGATATCACGCCTCTTAAGCACAGACGGTCTTATTAACGGCAGAACAGAATTCCTAGGATTGATCACGGCACATGCAGCTTCTTCGCCAAGGTAGAAATCCAGTTCAGGCAGAAGCGACTGTGCCTCACGGTAAAGATCCCTTATCGCCATCTGAATTCCATTCATGAGTTCGCTGGAATAATCTTCGGCAACCCTTGCACCATACTTAAGTGAACAGAAGATCATCTTATAAAGATTGATCTCAAGACCATTACTGTCTGTCAGGAAATAGTCAGTCGTCATCTGCTGGACCTCTGCACTGCTCCTGGCAGAGATCATGGAGTAAAGGTACTGTGCATCCTTGAAATTCGTCGTGATATTGACTGCATCCTCCGGTCCGGATACGAGCCTCCTGTCCACGATCGCTGCAGGCACTTTGCCTGCCCTCAATGCTGCCAGCACTGCGCACAGATAACCTTCAAAAGTACCATCATATGTATAACTTATGCCCCGGTATTCCATGCCCTGTTCCTCCTGTCCTTTTAAGGTGCCGTCATTCTATCACCCCGAACATATGTTTGTAAATACTATTAATGGGACTATACCGGAAATTTTCCTCGGGCAGTAAAAAAGAGACCGGGATCAACCGGTCTCTTTATGTATTAACCTTTATGTTAAGGCTTAAAGATGGCTTCGAAGCGCTTCTGCACAAGTGAGCGAAGCTCACGCGGAAGCCCTGCGCTGAGAAGCATCTTTAAGGCTTGGGGAATCCAAGCTCCTTAAGGAATGCTGCAGCCTTTTCCTTGTCACGCTTGCTGCCGTTGACAGAGCATACTTCGATGTAAACGTTCTTGTTTACATAAACGCCGCCATAGAGTTCAACGTCAGATGTAACGTTCTTGTTGTGTCTGAAGAAGCCAAGCTCTGTGCCGCCTTCAAGATCACCATTGAAGAGTATTACGCCCTTTGTCTTGCTTGCAGACATGGAGCTGGAACCTGAGAAATCCTTATCCTTCTTGATGGTATCGAAATCATCGTAGAACTCATCAAAGTAATCCATAGCATCATCTTCCTTCTTGAATCTGATGTATGCATAGAAGTTGTCGCCGTCCTTAGCGTAGATTACGTACTCAGCCTTGTCGCCATTAACCTTGGCATTCTTGACATGATATGTCTCATCTTCATCAATGCTCAAAGCAGAATCCAAAGCATCATAGAAAACTTCTTCATCATCAATTACTTTAAAGTTAGCGCAAGCTGTAAATGAGAACATGGTTGCACATGCTAGAACAGCAGCGATAACAGCACGCATTTTCTTCATAACTAATCTCCCTCCTGGATTCAACACATAAAAAATGTTAAATACATTTTACCCCCACTGTAATACCTTTTCAACAAACAAAAACTGATATTATTTATAATTTATGGCCATAAAAAGATCCCCGGCATAAAATGACCGGGAATCATAAAACACTATGTTTTCAGAAGGCGTGTTATCAGCCGATCTTAAATCTGTGGTAAGTCTTCTTGCCCTTACGGACGATGGCTTCACCGTTGGCATCGAAGTCTGATTCCTTGAGTTCGTAGAACTGGTCTTCAACAACGTTATCGTTAAGATATACGCCCTTCTGCTGGATCATTCTTCTTGCTTCACCCTTGGACTTCATAAGTCCTGCCTTAACGAGTGCATCAGCGATCTGAAGTCCGCCGGAGAGTTCATCATTAGTGATCTCTGTCGTCTTCATGTCCTCAGATCTGCCGGCATTCTCGAAAATATCCTCAGCAGTCTTTTTCGCGATCTCAGCAGCCTCTTCGCCGTGAATGATCTTAGTAACTTCGTAAGCAAGTCTCTTCTTTGCTTCATTGATAGCTGAATCCTTGAGCTTTGCATACTCGTTGATCTCATCCATCTCGAGGAATGTAAGAAGCTTCATGCACTTGATGACATCAGCATCATCGACGTTTCTCCAGTACTGGTAGAAGTCGTAAACAGGTGTCTTCTCAGGATCAAGCCATACAGCGCCCTTAGCTGTCTTACCCATCTTCTTGCCTTCGCTGTTTGTAAGGAGAGTGAATGTAAGACCATAAACGGATTCGCCCTTCTTACGGCGAACGAGCTCCATGCCTGCGAGGATGTTTGACCACTGGTCATCACCGCCGAACTCCAGGTCACAGCCGTACTTCTCGTGAAGGTAATAGAAATCGTAGCCCTGCATTAGCATGTAGTTGAATTCAAGGAAAGAGAGTCCCTTTTCGAGACGCTGCTTATAGCACTCGGCAGTAAGCATCTTGTTTACTGAGAAGTGAGCGCCGACTTCTCTTAAGAATTCAATGTAGTTAAGGTTTCTGAGCCAGTCAGCGTTGTTGACGATGAGAGCCTTGCCGTCTGAGAAATCAACGACCTTGCCCATCTGCTTCTTGAAGCACTCAACGTTATGGTCGATCGTCTCAACTGTCATCATCTGACGCATGTCGGTACGGCCGGAAGGATCGCCGATCATACCTGTGCCGCCGCCCATGAGAGCGATCGGACGGTGTCCGGCCTTCTGCATGTGGCTCATTACCATCATCTGAACGAAGTGACCTACGTGAAGAGAGTCAGCTGTCGGGTCAAAGCCGATGTAAAAAGATACACCGGGCTTGCTCAAAAGCTCATAGATCTCATCTCTGTGTGTTGCCTGTGAGAAGTAACCTCTCTCTTCAAGCACATCAAATACATTTCTGTACATATATTCCTCCAACTAATTGTTATCAGTTTTATCAGACACCGAGCTTGATGTAATCGATCGCAGCAAGAGCGGCAACTGCGCCGTCAGCACAAGCAGTGGTAAGCTGTCTTACCTTCTTGACTCTGGCGTCGCCTGCAGCAAAGATGCCTTCGACATTCGTCTTGCAGTTCTCGCCTGCCTCGATATATCCGCCCTGCAAAGTTACCAGGTCCTTGAAGTCTGCTGTCTTAGGTTCCTGGCCGATAGCAACAAAAAGACCGTCAACATCGATCGTCTTCTTGCTTCCATCCTCTTTATTCGTAAGTTCCACGCCGGAAAGCTTGGGCTCACCCAGGAGATTATCAATAACATAAGGTGTGACGATCTCAAGGTTAGGAAGCTCTTTTGCAGCTTTGACAAGAACGTCATCCGCTCTGAATTCATTTCTGCGGTGTATAAGATATACCTTGTCGACAATACCTGCAAGATAGATAGCATCTTCAACGGCTGTATTTCCACCGCCATTGACCGCAACGGTCTTGCCCTTATAGAATGCGCCGTCGCATGTGGCGCAATATGAGATGCCCTTGCCTAAGAGGTCATCTTCCCTGGCGATTCCGAGATGACGGTTGGAAGCACCGACTGCAAGGATAACTGCCTTGGCTGTATTCTTCTTTCCGGAATCAAGAGTAACTTCAAAGCCTTCAGCAGTCTTTTCGACAGCGGCAACGCGGTCAAATTCAAGTACTGCTCCGAGGTTAATTGCCTGGTTATAAAGGTCGTTGGCAAAATCAAAGCCGGAGATCTTGGCGATCGCCGGATAGTTCTCGATCTCGGGTGTGTTGACGATCTGACCGCCATACATCTCACCCTCATAAATTACTGTATCCATTCCGGCGCGTCTTGCGTAAATAGCTGCCGAAAGTCCTGCAGGGCCTGCTCCAACGATGATGATGTCTGCCATAGTTTTAGCCTTTCTGTCCGTTGACCAGCTCGTCGAACCTTGCGTGTTCTTCGGGCTTTTCCTTCTGCAGCGAGATGACCTTGCCGTCCCTGCTGATAAAGCAGTGCTCGCTCGTTCCCGTACATCTTACCTGCTCTGTCTCCTTATCGAAAACAGTGTATTTGATATCAAACCTGACGCCTGTATATCTTGTGATCTCGGCTCTGATAACTACCGTGTCACAATACTTAGCCATAGTCTTATACTTCGCTGTTACACCGACGACAGGACTGATTATTCCCATCTCTTCCATGCCCTTATAGCCAAGTCCGATCTCTTCGAAAAGCTGTGTTCTAGCCTCTTCGAACCATCTGATGTAATTCGAATGATGGACAACGCCCATCTGATCGGTCTCATAATACTGTACAAGATGTTCGCAATCTGTAATTGCCGCCATTTTCCTTATTATCTCCATTCACGATAGATTGTTTAATTGTATTTTGAGTGGATAAAACTGTCAAATATTATAATAATAAAAGGACAGATATTTCGATCGAAAACATATATAATGTCTGCTATGGATACCGGACTCTTCATCTTGATCACCGACATAATAGGCACTGTAGCTTTTGCAGTGTCAGGTGCCATGGCCGGAATCAAGAAGAAGATGGATATCTTCGGAGTCAATATCCTGGCTCTTCTTACGGCAACCGGCGGCGGAATCATCAGAGACCTCATCACAGGCTCCACCCCTCCTGCCGCTTTCAAGAATCCGTTCTTCGTAATCATCGCTGCGATCGCTGCCAACATCACATTCATATTCGTCTGGTGGCAGCACAAGAACAAGAAGAACGTCTCAGAGAAGACCCGTGCGATATACGACAAGATCTTCTTCTGGTTCGACACAGTAGGACTTGCGGCATTCACTGCTGACGGTGTCCACACAGGTCTTCTCGGACCTCATGCAAATAACGCCTTCCTCGTTATCTTCCTTGGCGTCGTAACAGGTGTCGGCGGCGGTGTCTTAAGAGATGTCCTCTCACTCGAGATGCCCTATATTTTCGTAAAGCACATCTACGCCTGCGCCTCTATCATAGGTGCCGCGGTCGTATATATCTTATATGTCATCACAGGCTCTGCCGAGGCGGCAATGCTCTCCGGCTTCTTCTTCGTCTGTGTCATCCGCTTTTGCGCAGCCCACTACGGCTGGAATCTTCCTAAGGCATATAAGGAATGATTTTCTTCTCACCTTAAAACGTATCCCATGAACGGCTTTTTCGCTGAGTCGGGATACAAACACCACAAATAAAAAAGGCCCACCGCAGCGGTGAGCCCTGAAAAATCAAAAGCAGGTATCAGTTGCAATCCGGAACTGCCTTGATGGCAGCAAGGAGATCGTCGAACTCGTCGTAAGCAGGAAGATCAGGGTTATCTGCGATGATCTTCTCTGTGCTTCTGAAAAGGAAGCCTGCCTTGGATGCTTTGATCATGGCAAGGTCATTATAGGAGTCGCCGGAAGCGATGGTCTCAAAACCGATAGACTGGAGAGCCTTAACGGTGGAGAGCTTGGAATCTGTAATTCTCATCTTGAAGTCTTTGATCATGCCGTCTTCACCGACGATCAAAGAGTTGCAGAACAAAGAAGGATATCCGAGCTTTGCCATAAGAGGCATAGCAAACTGTGTGAATGTATCGCTGATGATGATGACCTGCATGTCCTTGCGGAGTTCATCCAGGAATTCCTTTGCGCCCGGAAGAGGATCTATGGAAGCGATAACATCCTGGATCTCTTTGAGGCCGAGACCATGCTGTCTCAGGATATCAATTCTCCAGTGCATGAGCTTGTCATAATCAGGCTCATCTCTGGTGGTACGTGTGAGTTCAGGGATACCTGTTTTCTTAGAGAATTCGATCCAGATCTCAGGTACGAGAACACCTTCCATATCAAGACAAACAATATTCATTTTTATATTCTCCTTTAAATTCTGGCGTAAATAAATGAGCCGGAGTCATAGCCTAAGCCATATCTTCCGAAGATCAGGGTAGCTACTACGAGCACCATGAATGCAGCCCAGAGAATGACGATACCCTTGCTTCTTAAGAAAGCGATAGCGGACTTCGGCTTGTCATCTTCACTGGGAACATATTTGTAAGCATCAACTGCAAGAACGAGCAGAACTGCAACTGCAAGAACAATAAGGTTCGCGAGATCCATTCCTGTGGAAGAGAAGTTCTCCCAGTTAAGAGCTGCGCCGCCCTTGCGGAAGATCGCTGCATACATATCGACAGCGTCCATAACCGTGGCAGATCTGAAGAATACGAATCCTGTAAGCATAAGGATGAATGTTCTTACGGACTGGAAGATCCTGAAGTAGAGCTTGTCTGCTCCGATCTTCGGACGGATCTTCTTGGATACGGGTTCGAAGATCATGCCGAGAACGATATAGATGAAGTGCAGGATACCGGAACCGATAACGTAGTTCCAGAGACCGCCGTGCCAGTAACCTACTGCAAACCAAAGGATAAACAGGGCGATATATGTAGGAACCTTCTTGCCGTTCTTCTTGCCGAACTTTGCCTTTGCCCAGTCACCGATCTTGATGAGCGGAGCGGACTTGAGCACAGGATAGAGAATGTAGTCGCGGAGCCATGCGCCAAGTGTGATATGCCATCTTCTCCAGTATTCCTGTACAGTCTTGGAGAAGAACGGGCAGTTGAAATTCTCGGGAAGCTCTATGCCAAGCATGTGGGAAACGCCGTTAACAACCTCCATGCATCCGGAGAAGTCACTGTAGAGCTGGATCGCGAAGAAGAATACTCCGATCGGAACATACCATCCGGTAAACGTATTGTGGTCGCCATAGACCATGTTTACGATTATTGCGGCACGCTCTGCAATGACGAGCTTCTTGAAAAAGCCCCATGCGATCCTTACCGCGCCGTCAGAGATCCTCTCGAAAGAGAACTTAACTTCCTTGGCTCTCTCGAATTCAGCGGAAAGGTTCGCATATGTGTTCATAGGGCCCGACATGAGCTGCGGGAAGTATGTCGCGAAAAGAAGCACCTTGAAGAAATTCTTCTCGGGCGCGATCTTCTCCCATCTGCAGTCAAGGATATAACCCGTTGTCTGAAGGACATAGAATGACATTCCGACAGGAACTGCATAGAGGAAGAATGTGTTGGATGTTTCGGATGCACCGAAAAGAAGATTCAGTCTCTCTGCTGCAAAGCCGAGCACATTGTAGTACTTAACGGCGCAGAGAAGAGCTATGTTGATCACCACCGTAATGACTGTAAAGACATTGCGGAATGCGTTGCTTTTCGAAGGGCCGGCAAGAAGGCCTCCGACATAACAGAGGACTGCCGATATGAGCACGAAAAGCAGTGTATAAAAACCTAAGAATGCTGCAAATGCGAGGCTTGCCGCAATTACGACCCAGAGTCTTATGCTCTTGGGAAC
The DNA here is from genome assembly GCA_946403085.1 of uncultured Clostridia bacterium. Classification (GTDB taxonomy): domain Bacteria; phylum Bacillota; class Clostridia; order Saccharofermentanales; family Saccharofermentanaceae; genus Saccharofermentans. The sequence continues at coordinate 37,371 of CAMIYM010000008.1, forward strand.
AATGTAATAGAGCAGCAGGACTGCAGCAACAAATACAAGAAATAACGAGGATACTAACGACATCAGAATACCTTATCCGAGGTGAGCTATTATCCTGTCAACCATCTCGCCGACGTTCTTGAGGCCGGTCGTCTCGCCCATCGTGAACTTGATGCCGAAGCATCTCTCGACAGCGACAATAAGATTGATGTGCTCTAATGAATCCCAGCCGTCAACGTCTGAAGCTACTGTTGAATCGTTAACTGTGATGTCCTCATCGTCGAAAACATCCTGGAATACTTCATTAAGCTTGTCGTAAATCTCTTCTCTGGACATATCTTTATCTCCTTTTTATGACAGTGATATCAGTTGACCTTGATCGCTACATTGCCGCTCTTGTGCGGTTCTGAAAGATCGAGAAGCCACTCTGATGTGCCGTCTTCCATCTCTCTTATCTTCTCGAAGCCCTGGAGCTCGTAGAAATCCTTGACCATTTTATTCTTTGCTGTCGGATAATAATAGCCTTTAATTTTGGTGATATTTCTGGATTTTGCCTGTTCGATCAGCTCATCCATCATCGCGAACTCCATACCGCGCTTTAAGACACGGCAACTCATGAGCCAGAGGTCGATATGGAAGAACTTATCATTACCGTAATCTTCTTCGTGGCCGAAAGTTACTGCGACAACGCCGTTATCACCGAATTTGTCCTCAAGTCTGCCGTAAAGCGTAATGTACTTGGGATCTGCCGCAAACTTCTCGATGTCAGCCTGGCTGCAGCGCTTTGTGGTCAGGTTGAACTGGTTGCTCTTGTTGGTGAGCTCAGCGATACGCGCCATGTAAACAGGAGCGAATGGCTTGATCTCAGCTGTCATCTCAAGAGATCTCAGATACTCGTCGTAATCAACGAACTGTGCAGAAGCCTTGGCGCGTTCCATGTTTGCCTTATACATTCCGCTTCTCTTGATATCCTCTTCGGAGATTCCGGTAACCTCGAAGTATCCGTTGGAGTCTATTATGTTGATATAAGTCTCAGGTGCGCCTACCTCAGGAACAGAGATTCCGGGGATCTGATTCTCTACAAGCGCTCTCTCGACAGGGTTGTCGTCGACAAAGACGAAGCTGTCAGAACCGATATTGATCTCTTTGGCGGTATTCGCGATATTGATATCCTTGTTATCCCAGTTGGCCTTGATGATGAGGAAGTCATCCTTCTTCAGCGTGGAATCAGGTCTTGCAAGGCCTGCAAGAGCATTCTCCTCATCGTTTTTCGATGCAACGGTCAGAAGGATTCCCAGGTCCTTATGTGACTTGATGTACTGCTGGAACTCGGTAAAGAGCTCAGACTCAGCATCCTCGTGGCCGACCTTGATGTTCTCCGGACCGTCATCACCTACGATGCCGCCCCAGAGGGTATTGTCCATATCAAGTGCGAACGCCTTCTTGTTCTTGCCATAGACAGCCTTGATGATGTGAGCAAGGTTGAATGCGAAGTCAGGTATCGCGGAAACGCTTAAAGCGTACTTATACCTGTACCAGTCGCCAGGATCAGCCCACTTCTTTATGCCGTAAACAGCCGATACATAGTTGATATCGTTGATAAAGAAGTTCTGATGGCTCTGGGCATAAGCGCAGAATCTGTCATTAAGTCTGTTGATGAAGTTAAGTCTTCCGTGGATATTGGTGAAGTCACTGTTTCCAAGGAGCCTGTAGAAAGGCTGCTCGAAGTTGTTCTGGATGACCGTGCACTTATAACGCTCTGCCAGTGCCTGCCAGATCTGCTCGAATCTGCCCATCGTCTCTTCGACAAGAGCGTCGATCTGGTCAGCTGAATCAGTTACCTGAGGGAATCTGGCGATATTTCTTGATGTTGTGTGTACGAAAACCAGATCAGGAGCAAATTCGTCCAGCTCGGGATTTCCGAAAACGGCATCCTCGTAATACTTGTTATACTCGGACTCAAAGAAATCTGCCTTGATGCCGTAGTTTAAAAGAAAAAGCTCAAGTATCTGCTTGATATCGCTTGTCGTGGAACCGCCCAGTATCGCGATCTTTTTCTCGACATACTGGATGCCTTCCCTGGCAAGGAGTTCTCTTCTGATAGCCTTCTTCTTGCGAAGGATAAAATCAGAATCGTAAGGATATTCAAGCTGTTTCATTAATATGCCTCCACCATTGGCCCGGGACGTGCCAGGTCATAATACAACACCCTATAATATCATTTTTATACCTAAAAGACCCTATAAATATTAGAAGTTTGTACATAATGCAATCTGTACCCTCTGACAATGCATGATATAACTAGTAGCGGTGAATTTGAGGCACGGGTAAAACCCATTGATCTGATTGGAAGTGAACGATTTGGAAAGTCTTCGTTTTTTAATTGATGTTGCATTAATACTTTTCGTTGCGAAGGCATTCGGAATCCTCGCACGTAAGCTCCACGCACCTGAGGTCGTCGGAGAGATCATCGCAGGACTGCTTCTTGGCCCTGCCGTTATCGGCATCGTCAACCAGTCTGACTTTATCAGCAAGATGGCCGAGATCGGTGTCATCATGCTCATGTTCGAAGCAGGCCTTTCAACAGACATGAAAAAGCTCAAGGCAACCGGTCTTAAGGCTACAGCCATTGCCTGCGCCGGTGTTTTCGTTCCTCTGTGCCTCGGCGCAGTCCTCTTCATGAGTTTCTATGGCTTCGGTCCTGTCGGCTCCGAACAGTTCATCAAAGGTCTGTTCATTGGAACCCTTATGGCGGCAACATCCGTAAGCATTACAGTTGCAGCACTTAAGGAACTCGGCAAATTGAGCAGCACGGTCGGTACGACTATCGTAAGTGCAGCCATCATCGACGATGTAATCGTAATCGTCGTTCTCACATTCGTATTAAGCGCAAAGGGATCAGGCTCTTCTGTCTGGCTCACAATGCTCAAGGCGATCGCATTCTTCGCGATTGCCATCGTATCCGGCTTCATCATCTACAAGGCATTCAAGTGGCTTGATGCGAGATACGAGCATACAAGACGTATCCCTATCGCAGCTCTCTGCTACTGCATGTTCATGGCTTATGTCGCCGAGAGATACTTCGGAATCGCAGATATCACAGGCGCTTATGTCGCAGGTGTAGTCCTCTGCAACCTTCACGATGTTAAGTACGTTGAACGTAAGGTCGACGTCAGCTCATACATGGTATTCGCTCCGATCTTCTTCGCAGGAATCGGACTTAAGGTCTCTTTCCAGAGCATGAATCCCATGCTGCTCTTCTTTTCTGTCTCGTTCGTCATCGTGGCATGCATCGGTAAGATCATCGGCTGCGGAACTACTGCAAAGCTTTGCAGATTCAACTTCAATGATTCTCTTAAGATCGGCGTCGGTATGATGACCAGAGGCGAGGTCGCGCTCATCACGGCACAGAAAGGTCTTTCTGCAGGACTTATCACCTCCGACTATTTCACGGCGGTAATCCTCATGATCCTCGTAAGTTCGATCCTGGCGCCCGTCCTGCTCAAGCTCCTTTATAAGTCAAAGCCGGAATAATCCTTTGTGTTAATATAGGTGCTATGGGAAAAGATGAGATCAACAGTTCGGCACTTGTTCCGATAGTAATACCTTCGTATGAACCTGACGACAGGCTCATTACTTTGCTCCATGCTTTTGACGAGAAAGGCATGGGACCTGTCATCATCGTTAACGACGGTTCATCCGAAAAGTACGATGATATCTTCAAGGAAGCAGAATCCATCATCACAAAACGCGGCGGAAAGTTCATCTCCTACCGTCCCAACAGAGGCAAGGGCCGCGCTTTGAAGACTGCATTCTCATACATCTCGGAGAACATGCCTGATGCAATAGGCTGTGTAACCGCCGATTCTGACGGACAGCATTCTCCCGACTGCATCACTACCATAATCAATACTCTCAAGGAACATCCGGACAACCTCATCCTCGGTGTGCGTCAGTTCAAGAAAGAGGATATCCCGTGGAAGAGCTGGTTCGGAAATACTCTGACGGTAAAAGTTTTCGCATATGTCTCAGGAATGAAGGTAAGCGATACACAGTCAGGTCTTAGAGGGATCCCCTATAAGTTCATTCGAGAACTCATAGACTGCAAGGGTGAGCGCTTCGAATACGAGACACAGATGCTTCTGGAATGCGCGGGAAGATATGAGCTTACGGAGGTCCCGATCGAGACTATCTACGATTCCAAGGAAAGCCACCAGACTCATTTCGATCCGTTCAAGGATTCGATCAGGATATATAAGATACTTGGAAAGAAGTTCGTCAAATTCATCTTCGCTTCCCTGTCTTCATTCGTCATCGACATATTGTTGTTCCATCTTTTCGTATTCCTTCTCAAGGATTCATTCGCGGCCATCTATATAACATTGGCCACCGTTGGAGCAAGAGTCATTTCAGCCGTATACAACTATCTGATCAACTATAAATTCGTATTCAAGAGCAAGGCTTCCAAAGGAACTTCTCTTACCAAATATGCGCTTCTGGCAATCATTCAGATGTGCCTGAGTGCAGGTATCGTAACTGCTTTTGTAATGATATTCCCCGGTTCATGGGAAACACTTGTAAAAGTGATCACAGATACCATCCTGTTCCTTATAAGCTACTCGGTCCAGCAAAGATTTGTGTTCAGCAGCAAATCGAAAACCAACTCTTAAGGGGTAACCAATGACAAAGATTATTGCAATCGGAATATTCCTCGTAATGTACATCCTGATGATAGTACTGCCCAAGCGCCGTGCCATCGTCGCCTTGTGTGCCGCAGTACTGATGGTCGTCGTACAGGCGCTTCCCCTGCAGAAAGTGCTTCCTTCCATCGACTGGAATGTATTGATGATGCTTTTCGGCACCATGGTCATCGTGGATTATTTCATCGAATCCAAGATGCCGAACAAGATCGCCGAATCCCTCTTAAGGATCTCTAAGAATGTATTGTGGGTAACGATCCTGATGTCACTTTTCTCAGGTATTATCTCAGCATTCATCGACAATGTTGCAACAGTTCTCATGGTAGCACCCGTAGGTCTTGCGATCTGCAAGAAGCTCAAGATCAATCCTGTTCCGATGATCATCTGCATCGCCGTCTCTTCCAATCTTCAAGGCGCTGCAACTCTCGTCGGCGACACGACTTCGATCATGCTCGCAGCAGCAGACAATATGAACTTCAATGACTTCTTCTACATGAATGGCAGACCCGGCATGTTCTTCGCAGTGGAACTCGGCGCGATATTCACGATCCCGCTCATGATGATCATGTTCAGGAAGAACAAAGAACCCGTTAACAGCACAGAGCATACTCCTGTCACGGACTATGTTCCCACCATCACGATGCTGGGCCACGTTGTTCTCCTCATCATCGCATCTTTCATCCGTGATACCCACCCGTGGACAAATGGCATCATCTGCATGGCTTGCGGTGTCCTCACTATCATCTGGGAACTTATCAAGCAGAAGAGCACAGAGGGAATGAAGCATTCATTAAAGGCAATGGACTACGATACGATGCTTCTCCTTACAGGTCTCTTCGTTGTAATCGCCTCTATAAGGGAAGTCGGTGTCATCGATGACCTCGCCGGCTTTATCGCAAGCTTCGGAGGCTCCAACAGATTCGTTCTCTTCTCCATCATCGTATGGGGTTCAGTCCTTATCTCTGCATTTATCGACAACATCCCTTACGTCGCTACGATGCTGCCTCTCCTTGCAGGCGTTGCTTCCGCGATGAATGTCGAGCCGCACTTCCTCTACTTCGGACTTCTTGTCGGTGCGACATTGGGCGGTAACTTAACACCTATCGGCGCATCCGCAAATATCGCCGGTGTCGGCATGCTTCGAAAAGAAGGACACGAGGTCGGCTTCGGCGACTTCATGAAGATCGGTGTTCCCTTCACGCTTACAGCCGTTATCGTAGGATATCTGTTCGTCTGGATCGTCTGGGCTCCGAAGTAATCCCCGTGACAACAAAATAAGCAATAAAAAAGGGGCCGCCTCAAGTGAAGCACTTATAGGCGGTCCCTGAAATATCTGATTTAAGATTATCAGCCCTCTTCTCCGTAGAAAGCTTCGTATGCTGCTTCTGCAAGCGATCCGCTCGCATTGGAGATGACTGTGCTGTCAGGTGCGAGAAGTCTGTAGCTTCTCTCTCCCAAAGATCCGATCGGCATCTGTCCGTCGATTCCGAGAAGGATGTTATAGAAACAATCTGTAAGGACGGAGTTAAAGACCTCTCTTAAGAGTTCGTCACTGGCGCCTGCAGCCTTAAGCTTCGCGATCTGTTCACCTGCCATAGAATCTGCGCTGCTGAGATATGACTCGAGCATAGCATCCTTTTCTTCCCTGGCTGCCTTTGCAAATAATAATGCATCCATGACCGGAACCTCCAATTCACAGGTTTTGTATATTTTATCAAGAACTGACCTTGATGGTAAAGTAGCCCAAGTACAGTGTTTATTGTTTGTTCATTTTATTGGGACAGAAATAATAAATAAAAGCCCCGTAAGCAATATTGCTGCGGGGCTTTGTGGTTAAAAACGTTATAGTTCTTATGCCAGTGTCTTTAGATACTCTACCATTGCATCGTAGCTCTTAAGAGATACTGCATCCGTTTTAAGGAGATCATATTCAGGATCGTTGGATGAGAGATTGAACTTTCTTCCCAGTACGATCTTGGCTTTGCTGACTGTATCCTTGATGGCAGACATGTATTCGTCTTTATCGATCTCAGTACCGTCCAGCTTATACTTGTAGGAATATTCCTCCTTGTCATCTTCTGAGATTTCAGAACGGCTGTATTCTGAAATTACATCCCAGCTGAAGTTATAAACTATGCTGTTAACTGTATATGATGTGGTCTCAGCTCTTGTCGTGCAGATGACGAGCCTGTTTGATGTGGCATATACCATGTAGTCTCCGCCTGACTGGCCGTTCGAAAGAACATCATCCTCAGAGACGATCTGGATAGCTTCTCCTGCATATTCGTTATAAGTGAAGATGCAAAGTTTTGCAGAATACTTGTTGCCGCTGTCAGCGAAGAAATAAAGCTCCGGGATGCCATTGCCGTCGATGTCGTAAAGACCTGTCGGATCGACATTGAAGTTTTCCTTCACTGATGTGATTTCAGCCATGTGAGAAGCGAGCACTTCCTGATATGCCTTGATAGCCTTTTCATAGCTGCCGGGGAAGTCTGTTCCCTTAACGGAAGGCTCAGTTGTCTCAGCTGTAGGATCTGTATTTGTAGGATCAACGGAATCGATATAAGGAAGTGCGAATACGAATGAATATACTTCTCTTAATTCAGGGATCTCGGAGATCTTCCACTCACCCTTTTCCTTCTCCAAAGAAATCTTGCCGTTAACAGGGATGAACTGTCTCTGAGTCATGATCTTCTCGAGAACTTCAGCGTAGTCTTCATTGGCATCAGCGAAAATGCTGCCCCATCCGACAAGCTCATATCTTACCTTTACGGTAGCCTTGTCGCCGTCGATCTTGATATCGTCTTTGTTATAATTGATCTTGATCGTTAATGCGATCTGAGTGTAGATATTGAAGATCTGATCTCCGACTTCTTTCTTGTAAAAATCAGCATTTAGAAGTTCTTTCGCTTCCGTATATTCCTTGTCGTCTTCTTCCCAGTTGGTAAGTTCTAATACTGAGTTGCAGTCGAATCTCTGAAGGCCTTCAACATACTTGGTCATAACATCTTCGATCTTGGATACGTCCTTAGCAGAACCTGACGATGCACATCCTGCAATGCCAATGAGCATACAGATACCGAGAACTGCTGCTATTACTTTTTTAAGTTTCATCTAAATACTCCTTATTATCCACGTTTGTCCGTGTTAATGCGCTGCTAATTTAACTCAACGACTTGAAATATTCAACCGCTTCTTCGTAGCTCTTAAGCCCCGTTGCCTTCATCTTTTTAAGAGGTGCTTCATTATCTGAATCTGCAGGATCGAAGTTCCTTACAATGAGTTCCTGTGTTCTTTCGACATAGTCTTTGATCACCTTGTCGTAGTCTTCTTTTGTGATAGTCTCGCTGTTATTTTTCTTGCACTCATATCTGAACTTTGAGACTCCGGTATCGTAGTTATAATCCTCGTATTCGATCAGTGAGTATGAGGCAATGAGACTGAAATCCTTAAGGGAATGCACCTCAGTGGAATAGTGCGTCTGGAATTCCTCTCCGCCCCATGTGGTCAGTATGAGTTCCTTATCCGTCTTATATACGAGAAGTCCTCCGCCAGAACCTGCCTGATAGATTACATTCGGTATCACGATATAATCGGCCATCTCACCTGCATACGGCAGATACGAACGGACCGCGAACTTTGCGCTGAAGCCGGGCTCATCTTCTGTATAGTAATAAAGCTCAGGAAGACCGTCTCCGTTAAGGTCAGATGTTCCGACAAGCTCATTCATGCTGAAAGTTTTCCCGACTGCTTTGATATGGTCCTTCTCTGAATTAAGGAACCAGATGCAAGAATCGATGCAGTCTTTATAATCATTGGCAGCTGTTGTGGTATCACTTCCAGAAGTTTCTGTCACAACAGTTTCCGTCTCACTTTCTGAAGCTTTCGTCGTCTCAGTTGCTTTTGACTCTGTTTCCCTGGAAGTACCGGAAGTATTGCCCGCACATCCTGCTGCACCTGTGATCATGCAAACGCTGAGGGCTGCGGCAATCAGTTTATTTATCTTCATGATGTGCTTTCTCCCCAAAATAAAAAGTCTGGTCTCTTTATCAAAGAAACCAGACTATATAATAACTTAAATCAATATTGATTAGTTATTCTTTTTCTTCATGCTCATTGAGTCTTGCAATGATGTTGGGAAGCTCAGCGTCTACCTTGTCATTGTCGATCTGGCATGTGCCCGCATTGGTGTGTCCGCCGCCGCCATATGCAAGGCAGAGCTCGCCGATATCAGTGGTACCATTCTTGTTAACGATGGACTTACCGATCATGACTGCCGTATTCTGCTTCTTGAAGCCCCACGCAACATGAACACTCATCTCAACTTCAGGCCACATCGCATATACCATGAATCTGTTGCCCGTATAGATCGTCTCAAGAGGTCTTAAGTCGATAACAGCAACTTTGTCGTAGATCTTGGTAACTTCCTGAAGCTGCTTCTTGAAGAGCTCCTGCTGCTCGAAATACATATCCGTACGTTCCTTAACGTCAGGGAGAGCGAGGACTTCCTTGATGGTGTGGTTTGTGCAGTAATCGATGAGCTCCATCATGAGCTGGTAGTTGGAGATCCTGAAGTCATGGAAACGGCCAAGACCTGTTCTTGCATCCATAATGAAGTTCATAAGTACCCAGTCAGTAGGATTAAGGATCTCATCGACCGTGAAGTCAGCTGAGTCGCCCTTATCGACAGCGAGCATGATCTCTTCTGTGACTGTCTTGAATGTCTTAGCGCCGCCATAGTAGTTATATACTACTCTTGCAGCAGACTTCTCGCAGATGCAGATGTACTTGTCGCCAAATGCCTCGTGATCAGTTCTGATGAGCTCACTTTCATGGTGGTCAAAAGCGAGACCGACTCTCGGATCGAACGGGAGGTTCGTTGTGATGTCATTCTCGGTGATATCAACTTTTCCATCCTGAACATCTTTCGGATGAACGAACTTGATTTCATCGATGATATCCAGTTCTTTGAGCAACATAGCGCAAACAAGTCCGTCAAAATCGCTTCTGGTAATGAGTCTCTTCTTGTCCATATGGCATTCCTCCCATGTATTTGTATCGCCCTGCATAGGGCCGCATGTTTCTAAACTAAATTTTATAAAAACCATTTTCGGAATTCAATGTCACCACCCCCTCAAAACCGCGGTATTTCCTCATTATTCACATTATATTTACCTTGACGCAACACGTGGGGGTAGGTATTGTTAGGATAATTATAGAAAAAGATTGGACAGAGGCTATGAACAGGAAATTTGCGAAAAGCACAGCTGTTTTACTTGCTCTCGCGGTGATCTTGCCGGTCTTCTGTTCATGTTCATTTTTCGCGAAGTCTAAAGTATTAGAAGTAACTACCAAACTTGTTGACGGCATCAAAGACAGGAACGCTTCCGACATACTCGACTGTACCGACGGCCTTAAGCGCGACTTCAAAAAATCTTTCAAAGAAACCCTCGGCAAGACCATGTACACCAACGAAGACATGGCGTACCAGTCAGCTGTATTCGATACCTTAAAAGCTGAGATCAAGAGCGATCAGATCGACATCCAGAAAGACGAGGCCACATGCCCCATCGAGTTCACGATAGCAGATGTAGATACACTTCAGGGCGGAGATTATGCGGATGCCGCAGCACTCGCAGATGCAGTGTCAAAATGCCCTGTTAAGACCATAAAAGTCAATGCCGAGCTTAAGAAGATCGACAAAGAGTGGCTCGTAACCAACTTCGATTCTTCTAACTTCCAGGAGGTATTCTCATTCTTCGGTAAGATGCCTCCGATCGCCAGAGGCGCGTTCCTTGCGACAGTAGATAAGCTTCCCCAGGCAGTTATCGCTGACGATCCCGTTGCCGTCAATAACCTTCTCTACTCTCCTAACGATGCGATGAATCCGGTAACTGAAGTATTCAACATGAACGCTAATCCCACCATTGAGGAGAAGGCCTTTCAGGCTGCAGTAAGGTCTACAATGACTTACAAGATCAATGAGTCGACCTTAAGCATCAAGGGCAACAAGGGCACCATAGATATCGAGATCACAATGGCAGATTACGAGACACTTGCAGGCAAGCAATTTAACTCGATCCCTGAGATCGTAAATGCCGTTAATTCATGCGGCACAAAGACTTTAAAGTACACCTGCAAAATGGTAAGGACTGCATATGTCTGGGCAATAGTTAATATCGACTCGGAAGAATTCGCAGCGTTCTTAAACTATAAGAAATTCTCCATAGACCTCAAAAAAGTCGACGGAAAATATAGTTCGTCCGTGGATGTCACCGATAAGTTCACCGCTTATGTAGCCTCCGAATTCAAGATCAAGATGCCTTCAGATCTTGACGGAAGGATCATTGTAAATTCAACTCTCATCCTGGATAACGGCAATTATAAGCTCACTGTCGACCGCGACGGCCTTGAATCAAACATCAAGTCATTTGCCGAGAGAAATATCGATAAGATCATAATGAGTTACCTTGGCACCACTTCCCAGACAGGTCTTGATGCCCTCTCCAAGATCGCAGGCTACAAGGATTATGCCGACATGAAGAAGAAGATCCTGGAAGAGATCTCCAGAAAGATCCAGTCTGTCGATATATCAAGCATGAACAGTTCCGGCAGATATACGGTAAATGACAACCAGATCGCTTTGAACTCAGGTGTTGATGTGCTTCCCGGCACGATCGACAATTACGGCGTGATCACTGTTACCGTCCCTATCAAAGATCCGGATGCCAAGATGTTCCTTGGTGCGGATACCATGACGCTTCCTTTTTCGAAAACTGAACAGTAAGGCGGTTTGCTAACGGCTGACTACTTCTGGCTGACAGCTACTATCTTCCGGCTTAAACTCCCAGCATAAGTCCAAGCATGCACGGAGCTTTGCTTGGAGTTTTTGCGTTTTCGGTCAATATTCCGCGCATTTGTCACAGCGTGCACGGAGCTTTGCTTGGACTTTAAGCGTTTTTGGGCAATATTCCGCGCATATGTCACAGCATGCGTGGAGCTTTGCTGGGACTTTAAGCGTTTTTTGGCAATATTCCGCGCATATGTCACCGCATGCGTGGAGCTTTGCTTGGATTTTTCAGATCATCATGCTCGAAAATAACACCAGCAACAAAAAAGGAGGCCATCTCTTATGAGACAGCCTCCTTCGCGGAGCCTTAAAGGCTATTGATCAATTATTACTTCTTGATAAGAAGTGACTCACCTGTCATCTCTGCAGGCTGGGGAAGTCCCATGATCTCGAGGAGTGTGGGAGCGATGTCGCAGAGACGGCCACCCTCACGGAGTGTGTATGCAGGATCATAGTTGTAGAGGATGAACGGAACGGGATTTGTTGTGTGTGCAGTGTGAGGCTGCATTGTCTCGAGGTTCATCATCTGCTCAGCGTTGCCGTGGTCAGCACAGATGAAGAGAACGCCGTTCATCTTCTTAACTGCTTCAACAGCGCCGCCTACGCAAGCGTCAACTCTCTCTACTGCCTTAATAGCTGCTTCGAGAACACCTGTGTGGCCGACCATGTCAGGGTTAGCAAAGTTGATGATTACTACATCATACTTATCAGAGCAGATAGCTGCGTCGAGCTTCTCTGATACTTCAGGAGCGCTCATCTCAGGCTTAAGGTCATATGTGGCAACTGCAGGTGAAGGAACGAGTGTACGGTCCTCATCCTTGTTGGGCTCTTCGATACCGCCGTTGAAGAAGAATGTAACGTGTGCATACTTCTCTGTCTCAGCGATTCTGAGCTGCTTTAAGCCGTTAGCTGCAAGGTATTCACCAAGAGTGTTCTTGATCTCTTCCTTCTTGAAAGCAACGAACTTGTTAGGGATAAGTTCATCGTAATCCTTGAAGCATACATATGTGAGAGGCATGAAGCCGTTTGCTCTCTTAAGGTGCTTGATGCACTTTGTGTCAGAAGCGTCACCGGGCTGTGCAGCGATATCCTCGTCACTGTAGCAGAAAGCCTTTGTGATCTCTCTTGCACGGTCAGGACGGAAGTTGAAGAAGATAACTGAATCGTTAGGCTTAACGACAGATACAGGCTTACCTTCGCTGTCTACGATAACTGTAGGAAGAACGAACTCGTCTGTTACGCCGCCGTCATATGAAGCCTGCATAGCAGCAACAGGATCTGTAGCCTTAACGCCCTCGCCGAGTACGAGTGAATCGTAAGCTGTCTGGATTCTGTCCCAGTTGTTGTCTCTGTCCATTGCATAGTAACGGCCGGACATTGAAGCGACCTTACCTACGCCGATCTCAGCCATCTTGTCGATAAGAGCCTGGAGATAATCCTTGCCGGATGCCGGAGGAGTGTCACGGCCATCGAAGAAAGGATGAACATAAACTCTGTCGAATCCCTCTCTCTTGCAGAGCTCGAGGATCGCATAGAGGTGTGTGTTGTGTGAGTGAACACCGCCGTCAGAGAGAAGACCCCATACGTGGAGGTCAGAATTCTTCTCTTTGCAGTTGTTGATGGCACGGAGAAGGTCTTCATTCTTGAAGAAGACACCGTCCTCAATGTACTTTGTGATGAGAGTAAGATCCTGATAAATGATCCTTCCTGAACCGATGTTCATATGGCCTACTTCGGAGTTGCCCATCTGTCCATCAGGAAGTCCTACTGCGAGTCCGGATGCGTAACCCTTAACGAAAGGGCACTCAGCCATAAGCTTGTCGATAACGGGAGTATTAGCCATAGCAATGGCATTGTATTCCTTGTTGTCTGTAAGTCCGAATCCGTCAAGGACCATAAGTACTACAGGTCTGCGTTTCATATACGTTCTCCTTTGAAATAATTATTCTTTGGTGACAAAACGGTTGAGGTTATCGTTATAAACATAACCGGCTGCTCCAATTGCCTCCTTGATCGCGTCTTCATCCTCACCGAGCGATGCAGCAAGCTCTGAAAGGCTCGAAAAGTTGTCTCTCAGCTGCGTGTTGATGTAGCTCAAAAGCATGAACGGATCTTTGGGCAGGGCCATGTCATAACACCTCAATTCATTTTTGCCGGCAACAGTATAGCACGATATGAGGTCCAGTGTTATGTAATTATTTATATAAAAAGGATTTGTCAGGGCAGGCCCGTTTTGGTCCGAATGATATCGTCTTCAGATCTCAGAAGTGACAGTTATCTCATCGCCTGTGCCGGAAGCGTAGATCTTTCCGCCATGAGCCTCGGTTATGCTTTTCGCGACTGACAAGCCGATACCGTATCCGCCGGTCTCGGAATTTCTCGATTCATCGGTCCTGTAGAACCTGTCGAACATATGCTTCATGTCGTCTTTTGAGACAGGCGAAGAGGTCTTGTTCGTTACGGCGAAGACTGTTTTCGAGCCGTTTCTGGCAAGAGAAGCCCTGATAACACTTCCGTCAGGCGAGTACTTTATCGCATTGTCCATAAGGATCGAGATAAGGCGTCTTATGGCCTTCTGGTCGCCGTTATATGTGATGTCCGGAGTGATGGATGTCTCGATCGACTTGCCGGATGACTTCGCAAGTCCTCTGAACGACTCAGTCTCTTCAGAAACTATGTCGGACAAAGGGAACTCTATCTTTACGAGAGCATTTTTCGAACCCTCTTCGGTCTTTGCAAGATATATGAGACTGTTCGTAAGTTCCGACAGCCTTTCTGTCTGCTTCCTGATATCTTCAAGCCACTCATTTGCGCTGTCTTCAGATTCCATCTCGAGAACATCGCAGTCGGCATTGATGACCGCGAGAGGCGTCTTAAGCTCGTGTCCGGCATCGGTAATAAAGCGCTTCTGCTTCTCATAAGCTTCGGCAGCCGGCTTTATTGCAGCCTTTGAGAATATTGCTATAAGCGCGAAAACGACGAGAAGGCCGACCGCTGAGATCATAAGGCTTATGCCCAGGAACAACTTAACGGCGCCAAGGCTTCTTCCGCAGTCGTAGAAGACTATGAATGTGCCGTCCGCACTATCGCTTCTTAAGAACCTGTATTCGCCGGAAAAACCTTTTGTCTTCCCGCCTGCATATACGGCCTGAGCAATTGCTTCAGCCTGTGAAGAATCAACAGCTGCAATCCTTCTTATGTCAGAGCCTGTAACATCCCCCTGGGAATTAAAAGATACTTTGAAATAGCGCGACTCGAACCTTGTTTCCGGAGACATCTGAGCACGTCTGAATCCTCCGTCGGAAGGCTGGGTGTTACGGTCTCTCATGCGCTGCGGCGTTCTTTCAGGGAATGTTCCGTTATTGGATACAAGCATCTCGAGTATTGTGTCGGCATTCTGCACGACACTTCTGTAATTGAGGATATTAATGGATCCGATCAGGAAAGCCAGGACTATCGTGACCGACAGCATCGATATGAGGATGAACTTTCTCCGAAGTTTACTGATCATTTGATCTCCTCCAGTGTGTAGCCGCTGTTCCTGACGGCTCTTATCTGAACATTGGCATCAAGTGCCGTAAGCTTCTTCCTCAAATATGAGATATAAGTCCATGCTGTGCTTATATCCGCCTCGGAATCAAGACCCCAGATCTTTTCCATGAACTTCTCACTGGAGATCAGGATCCCGGGATTCATCATAAGCATTTCCATCATCTGGAATTCCTTGCCTGCCAGTCTGTATTTACCCTTGGGCGAGCTTAATTCAAAGGTTCCCCTGTCGAGAGACAGATTGCCGAATCTAAGGAGATTATCACTTGCGACGGCGGGCTGCCTTGTAAGGACTCTGATTCTTGCCAAGAGCTCCTTTGTCGCGAAAGGCTTTGTCAGATAATCGTTAGCGCCGGAGTCCAGACCTTCGACCTTATCGTCGATCTCTGACTTGGCTGTGAGCATGAGGACAGGGACATTGTTGCCCTTTGCCCTGATCTCCTTCAAGGCAGATATTCCATCCTGCTTAGGCATCATGATGTCCATTATCACAAGATCGTATTCACTTGCCATAGCATAGAGCACGGCCTCCTCCCCGTCGAAAACACAGTCAACGGAATAATTGCTCTTGGTAAGGATAGCCTTCAAAGCTTTAGATAATGACTTTTCATCTTCTGCAAGAAGAATTCTCATCTGACACCTCTTTTTCGAAGTCCGGAATATGAAGTAACAGTTTATATTTTAGCATTTTACGGCACTCCCGGACCAGGACACATATTTTTAAATAATGCCGAACTTTAAACTTGGTTTTAAGTTGACGTCTTAAGATTAACCCGTAAAACTTAAATAAGGTTAAAAATCCGCCAATGATTTTCGCGGTCAAAAGAAAAGGAATAGTGATAATGGAACATCGACGCAGGAAAAAATCAGTAAAGAAATCAACGGTCATCAAGATAGTAGCAGGTGTCGTGATCGCTTCAGGAATACTTACCGGAGTTGTCATTCATCTGAAGAACCGTGTAAAGAATGAATTCGCCAAGACATCAGCGGCAAGCATTAAGACTGCAAAAGTCGAGAGCGGCTCTGTCAGCACCACCGTCTACGGCACGGGACGCCTTGAAGATGACGATGTGGAGACACAGGAGATCCCTGAAGGCGTTAAACTCACGGAACTGAAGGTCGAGGTCGGAGATACGGTCACGAAAGGTGCCGTTATCGCAGAAGCAGACCTCTCCACAGTCCTGGCTGCCATGTCTGATACCCAGGCAAGCATCGATGCGATAGACAAGAAGGTAAAGGATGCCTCTGATGACAAGGTCACAGAGAAGATCACGACAGCTGTCGCAGGCCGTGTCAAGAAGATCTACGCCAAAGCGAACTCCGATGTATCATCCGTAATGGTAAATAACAAAGCACTTCTTCTCCTCTCGATGGATGGCTATATGGCTGTCGATATCGAATCGGATACTCTTGAAGCCGGAAATAAGGTTAAAGTAACCACTTCCAATAAAAAGACTTATGACGGCACCGTCAGGGCAAAGTCGGGAAAGAAAGTAACTATCATCCTGACTGATAACGGTCCTGCATTCGGCGATAAGGTAACAGTCAACAGCAAAGACGGCAAGACAGAGCTTGGAACCGGTGAATTGTACATTCATGACCAGCTCGCCATCGTAGGCTATGCCGGAACGATCAAATCCGTATCTGTTAAGGTGAATCAGAAGATCTCGGCCGGTGCGGAAGTCTTTAAGCTTAAAGACACTTCCTATACTGCAAATTACGAACAGTATCTGAACGAGCGAAAAGATCTTGAGGAAAAGCTTCTCTCACTTACAGAGATCTACAGAGCCGGAGCTCTCACTGCAGATTACGACGGAACGATCCGTCAGGTACCTGATATCGATGATAAAGAAACCACTTCATCATCTACCGCCACTTCGGCCGATTCCACAGAAACAGCAAGCACCGTATTCAAGATCTGCCCTGACAAGACAATGACTGTCGCGGTAAGTATCGACGAGACTGATATCCTTTCTGTCTCAGTAGGCCAGAAAGCTGAAGTAACTATATCATCCGTCAGCGAAGACAAGTATGCAGGCGAGATAACCAAGATAGACAGAAACGGCACCAGCACGAATGGTGTAACGACATATACTGCATCTATAAAAATAGATAAGGCCAAGGGCATGCTCGCAGGCATGAGCGCGTCTGCAAACATCGATATCACGAGTGTCGAGAACACACTCATCATTCCCATCGATGCATTGAAGAAAACAAGTTCCACAGCTTATGTCTACACATCCTATGCTTCCGAGAAGGATGAATTAGGCGGCATGACCAAAGTCGAAGCAGGCATATCCAACAGCAACTATGTAGAGATCAAGAGCGGCCTTAAGGAAGGCGATACTGTCTACTACAAAGAAAAGACTACTAACACATTTAATATGCCCGGAAGATACGGAAATAATAACTTCCCCGGCAACAACAATTCGAACAGCAACAGAAGATCAACCGGCAGCAACAACCGTTCCGGAAACAATAATATCCCGAACGGCAACCAGCGCAGTTCCGGCAACAGAGGGAGTAACAACGGATGAAAAAGAATAAAACGATAATACTCCGCGATGTCTGCAAGAACTATCAGGTCGGAACTGAAGTAATACATGCGTTGGATCATGTATCGCTGGACATCTGCGAAGGCGAGTTCGTCAGCATCATAGGACCTTCAGGAAGCGGCAAATCCACCCTGATGAACATCATCGGCTGTCTTGATATAGCTGATGACGGTGCCTATGCGCTTGACGGCATTCCGATAGAAGATTACTCCGAAGATGAACTTGCTGCAGTGAGGAATAAGAAGATCGGTTTTGTTTTTCAGAACTTCAATCTCATCCAGAAACTGACAGCTGAAGAGAATGTCGAACTCCCGCTCATCTACCAGAAAATGAAGCGTGCAGAGCGTGACAGAAGAGTCGAAAGCGCTCTGCAGCGTGTAGGACTCGAAAAGCGCGCGTCACACTATCCGACCGAACTTTCGGGCGGTCAGCAGCAGCGTGTGGCAATTGCCAGAGCCATTGCCACCGGCCCTTCCCTGATACTTGCAGATGAACCTACGGGCAATCTGGATTCACAGACAAGTGCCGAGATCATGGAAATCTTCAAAGAACTCCACAGACAGGGCAACACCATTGTGCTCATCACGCATGACAGCGATGTTGCCAAGCAGGCTGAACGCAGCATCAACATATTGGACGGCCGTATAACGGAGGTGACAAGATATGCTGACGCTTAAGATGGCACTCAAATCAATAGGCAACAACAAGCTGAGAGCTTTCCTTACCATGCTCGGAATCATTATCGGCGTAATGGCACTGGTCATCCTCGTAAGCCTTGTTAATGGTGCGACGGGCACTGTCACAGATTCGATCAAGGGCCTCGGAAGCAATATGCTTACGGTCACAGTATCTGATAACAAGGGTGCTCCCCTTCACTTAGATGATCTGAACAACTGGATGAAAGACGGCACCGTCGGTAATGCAGCTGCTTTCTCACAGGAAAGCGTTACCGGAAAAAGTGAAGGTAATTCAAATACCGTGGATGTTTACGGTGTAAGTTCTTACTATGGTGATATCCAGAATCTGGAGATCCTCCTCGGAAGATTCATCAAATCTTCAGATATTGATAACCATACTTATGTCTGCGTTATCAATGAGTATCTTGCGACGGAACTCATTGGCTACACCGACTGCATCGGCCAGGAGATCACATTGAACAACATAAAGTTCACGGTCGTAGGAGTCATTAAAGATGACGACAATTCACTGACACGTGCATTTACCTCCGATTCGCTTACAGCTTACATCCCTTACACAAGTCTTGTAAGGATGAGTGAGACGGCAACTCTCGAAGTCAAATCCTTCTATGTAAGCGCACCTGAGAATTCCACTACACAGCTCACGCAGGAGAAGATCAAGGAGCTTCTACTCAAGCGTTTTGACGATGACGAAGATGCATTCAGGATCAGATCACAGGATGCATTGGAAGACGCCATGAGCAGCGTCAGATCCGCACTCGCGATCCTCCTGGGCGGCATCGCTGCGATCTCGCTCATCGTTGGCGGAATCGGCATCATGAACATCATGCTCGTCACCGTAACAGAAAGAACAAGAGAGATCGGCATCCGTAAAGCAATCGGCGCCAAGAAGCGCGTCATCCTGCAGCAGTTCCTACTGGAAGCAGTCATTCTCTGCATGATGGGATGCGCTGTCGGAATAGGCTTGTCCTGGGCGATCCTCCGCGTTATCGGAATAGTTGTATCAAGTCTTAGCATGACCTTTAAGATGGACGGAACAGTCATATTGGTGGCTGTAGGTTTCTGCTTCCTGATAGGAATCATTTTCGGTCTCTATCCTGCCAACAAGGCAGCGAAAATGAAACCCATCGATGCACTGCATTACGGAGGTTGATCTTACATGAAGATATTCAAATCGAAAGTATTCTATACAGTTTTAGTCGTGATTTTCACACTGCTCCTTGCAGCCACCCTGATCATAAGGTTTGCAGTACCTGCAAGCACGCCCCGTTTCTCACGTAACGGCAGCCAGAACTATCAGGGCTATACAAGGCCATCAGGCTTCAGTAATGACAACGCTGATTTTGATCCGCAGAATATCCCTGATGCATCTTTCCCTGACAGCTCAGAGCCTGATTCGACAGGTGAAAGACAGGGACGCCAGAACAGAAACTGGAACCGTGATCCATCTGATCAGAATCAGAACAGGCAGCGCGGCAAGCGCGACCGCAGCAGCATTTCGGAATCAGGACAGGAAAACACATCCGATAAAGCTGACAACAACAATTCCGGCAACGGAGACAATGGCTCAACCCGTTCTTACGGATCTTTCAGAAGAATGTCCGGCACCTACCGTTTCTTGCGCACCATCCGTCAGATATGGATCCCCCTGGTGATAGTTTTCGCACTGGCAGATGCATTCTGCATCTTCATGCTGGTAAAGCTTTCACGTAAAAAAGCAGTACCTTCACAGATCAATATTGGTGAAGAAGAAAAGGCTGACGCGAAAAGCATTGAAGCAACAAAAGAAGATGATGAAGTCATCAAGCCCAAGAGGAAGCACAAAGTCTGGTTCCTTATCTTCATCCCTGTTCTTATCGGTGCGATCCTGTTAAGGACCCTCCCTTCATCTGCAGCTGTAAATACGTCTTCCATTACTGTTAAAGAGAAAGTAGTCTCTGCCGAGATCACCACAAAGACTTTGCAGACAGTATTCTTATCAGGCGGAACACTTAAGACAGAAAGCGCGGAAGCATTCACTTTGCCGGGAGATATCGACATCGAATCCTATGCCGTCTCAAACGGTGATATCGTAAGCGAAGGTGACCTTATCGCAAGAGTCAACAAAGCTTCTGTCATGATCGCCATCAAAGACATAAAGACACTTATAGGCACACTTGATAAGGAACTTAAGTCAACGGCATCAAGCAAGGATTATTCGAAGATAAAAGCACCTGCAGCCGGACGCATCAAGGCCATCTATGCATCTGCAGGAACTTCAATCGTCGACACCATGACAAAGCATGGCTCATTGATCCTCATATCTCTTGATGGTCTCATGAAGGTCGAATTCAAATCCACCTCTGCACTGCAGGTCGGAGACACCGTCACAGTTAAGCTTTCAAACGGCAAGAAAGAAGCCGGCCGCGTGTCTTCCATCGCAGGCGGTACCACGACCGTCACGATATCTGACAGCACTGCCGCTTATGAAGACAAGGTAACCATCCTTGATTCAGAAGGCAATGAGATCGGAAACGGCACGCTTGATATCAACAGCTGCCTTAAGATCACAGGTTATCAGGGCATCACCAGCAAAGTCGTTGTTAAGAATAATGCATCCGTAAAAGCAGATGCTGACCTGATCAATCTGACAAAGACTGAGCATTCCGCAGCTTACGACTCCCTGCTCACACAGCGCCAGAAGCTTAACGACCAGATGGTAAAGCTTTTCAAGATATATGAGACCGGTGAGATCCGTGCCGAGAAGTCCGGTGAGATTTCCGGCCTCAGCGATGACATCGATGTAGTAAATGACGATAGTGACATCACTCCTTCTACTACTGAGAACTATGTCATAAGCTATGAGATCAAGACAGCAGTTCTGCCTGAAGGCGAAGAGCCCGGTGAAGACGACCCTGATAAAGAAAAGGATCCTGATGAGACTGAAGATCCGGGTCAGAATACCGATCCCAGCCAGAGCGGCGATCCTAACCAGGGCGGTAATTCCGGCGGCCAGAGCGGTGACCCTAACCAGGGCGGAGATCCTAATCAGGGTGGTGATCCCAATCAAGGCGGCGATCCCAACCAGGGTGGCGATCCTAACCAAGGAGGAGACGACCCTAACCAGGGTGGCAACTCCGGCAGCCAGAGCGGTGATCCCAATCAGGGCGGTAATTCCGGCCAAAGCGGCAACCCCGGCGGTCAGGGCGGAAACCAGAATCAGGGTGGCAATCAGGGGCAGCAGAATGGCCATCAGGGCAAAAACGGTTGGCCTTCACGTGAAGAGCTGATGAAGTGGATCGGCAAGAACGGATTCAATTTTTCGAGAACTGCATCAGGTTATCCTTCACTCGCAGGAACAGGCAGTCAGTCCGGTTCTGCAACTGGTACTACCAGTACGGGTTCAGCCAAGAAAGAGACATCTTATAAGGTAGATGAGAACACCATCTACAGCATCACTCCGCAGGGCAAGATGACGATCGACATCAGCGTGGATGAACTTGATATCGTGAAGATCCGCACCGGCAGAAAAGTTAATGTCACTTTGGATGCCCTCTCCGGTCAGAGCTTTGAAGGTGTTATCTCTTCTGTCAGCAGCACAGGAACATACAGCACCGGAAACACCAAGTATGCAGTTACGGTTACGCTTAACAGGACAGATAAGATGATGGCAGGAATGAATGCTCTTGTCTCGCTCGACACAGGTTCTGACGAGGAATTCCTTACCATCCCCGTGGCAGCACTGGTCGAAAAGAACGGCCGCACATATGTCTATACAAGCTACGATGAAAAGGAAGATACCCTTGGCGGATTAAAAGAAGTCACGACCGGAAGATCTGACGGAACAGATGTCGAGATATCAGGTCTTGCAGCTACAGACAAGGTGTACTACAAGTACGCAGACAGCATAGAATACTCATTCTAACGGGTTAATTACATATCGATCAAGGACGTTGAAGGGGCTGTTATGAGGCGGCCCCTTTAACATTTTATTTAACTTCCGCTTAACACAATCTTCAATGCATATATATACGACCTTAATTTCTGCTTGCTAATCTCTAGGTATATATTCCGGAAGGAGAGTGAACATTATGAAAAAGAAGTTAGCGATCTTATTAGTCCTTTGCATGGTATTGTCTTCACTCGCCGCATGCGCAGATACTTCTTCCAAGAAGAAGCGTTCCAAGAATAAGACCAGAAAGACAGAAATCATCGAAGACACTGAGCCTTCTATAGAAGACAGTGAACCTACTGATGACACTGACGGGCCCGATGAAACAGACGATACATATCCTACAAGAGACATCGATATCGACGTGACAGACCCTACGACAGTTGCCACCACGACAACTCCCACCACGACAGCTGAGCCTTCTGTCAAGATCCAGCCCAATGCGAATACCAATATCAAGTGGGTAAAATACACCTCAGATGACGGATACTTCACCATCTCGGCACCGGAAGGCTGGTCCGTGCGTTATAACAACATCGACACGATCGGTTACGAGATCTATGTAAACGATCCTTCAGGCCTGAAGAATTTCTACTTCTGCACCAGCGTTTTAAGTTTCCCTTCAAAGGATAATTTCAACTACTGGAAAAAGGCAGGCAAGAACTTCGGCATCTCTGTTCCTTCAAAGGCTTATACCTCACCTAAAGCGACAGCCCAGTCACTTTTCGAGAACTCAGGATCTTACTTCAATTATAAGAACTTCAAGATCATGTCCAAGCTCGGATCCAACGGTTACGGCGGCGATGTCCTTCAGGCGACATGCGAATTAGGCGGCAAGAAGTGCGAAGGCCTCTTCTCTTCTTCACTGGTTAACCTTAAGATGCCTTACAAAAACATGGATTGGGATATGGTATCAGGCACGATCATTCTCCTTACACCTGTTGAAGATTTCACAGACTGGATCGGCGTGCTTGGTCAGATCTTTTCAAGCCTTGAATTCACAAAGTCTTACTACTCAGCACGAGATAAAGTGTGGAAGCAGACCTACGGCACGATCAAGGCTCTCACCTACAACGCTGATCAGATGAGTGCAATGCTCAGGGACAGCTGGGAAAAGAGCAACCGTTCAAGCGACATCACATCCCAGGCATACAGCGACGCAACACTCGGAAGAGAGCGCGTTTATGACACCCAGACAGGCGACGTCTACTACGCCAAGAATGGCTGGAGCGACGGCTATTCAGGCACACGTTACAAGCCGGTCGAGGCAGGTTCAGACTACTACCTGAAGCCTGTTACAGGAACAATATCTTATTAATCTCCGGAATGATCCAAATACCTCCCCCATAATGATGGTTGATTCCGTAAGAAAGGCGGTGCCCCGTAATAAGGGCATCGCCTTTTTGACTGCTGGATTTTTGTATCCCACTCTCCCATCATTCCCAAAGTTTCCGATAACAGTCCGGCTTAGTCGGAGCTTTTTCTGTATTTTTATGTGTCGAAAATAAGGTTAATCGAAAAAAGGTTTACTTCGTCAGTTCCCAGAACGCCACCGCACTCGCAGCGGCAACATTTAGCGAATCCACGCCGTGGTACATGGGGATCATGACCCTGTAATCGCTCGCGGCGATGACTTCCTTAGGAAGACCCGGGCCTTCAGATCCCATCAGCACGGCGAGTTTCTCATTCGCTCTGATCTCATCGTTGTCGATGCTTGTGGAATCCTCAGTCAGCGCCATCGCGACAGTCTTAAAACCATATGAATGAAGGATATCAAGAAGATTAAGTCCCTCCGACTGCTCAAGCGTAGCTTTAGTCCACGGGATCTGGAAGCAAGTTCCCATGCTGACTCTTGCAGAGCGTCTAGTCAAAGGATCAACAGATGCGTGCGTAAGAAGCACGCCGTCCATTCCGAGCGCTGCCGCGGATCTGATTATCGCTCCGACGTTTGTGGGATTTACGACGTCCATCAATACGGTAATGCGCTTCTTATCTTTGCAGAATTCCTCCACAGACATCTCAGGTCTTCTTCTGAGTGTCATCCAAAGGCCGCGCACCAGAGTGTATCCCGTAAGCTGGGTAACGATATCGCGAGCTGCTATATAGACAGGCATCGATTCGAGTTTTTCCTTGCCGCAATGCTTTTCGATGCATTCGAAAACAGGACCTGCCTCGGCCTCTAATCTCTCAGTCTCAACAAGCATAGATAAAGGCTCATATCCGGCCTCTATCGCACGCATTATCACATTCGCAGTCTCAGCAAGAAAGATGCCAATCTCAGGCTCAAAATATGTTCTGAGCTGAGGCTCTGTTATCCTGGAAAACACATCCAGTTCAGGTGCGTTTATGTCTGTAATTTCTATATAGTTCATGCTTACACCGTCTCGTCCGGATAGCTCCAGAATCCGCCTTTATGGAAGTTCTCATTTCCGAGAGGCTTTGCAGTAAGCTTGAAAATTACGCAGCCATCGGGACAGACAACTGTCTTCGTGTACTTCGAATCACCGCCGACATTTTCCAGGTCTCCGCCGCTTCTTACTGCTTCCATCAGAGGATAGAGCATCATCATGGTCTTTGAGCAGATACCGCAGCCGTCCTGATTTACAGGGCACCCGTAAGTGCATGTGTACTTATCGCCGATCTCTTCACCGTTCCTGCAGTAATGCTCGGTCGTATCGCCGTGCAGAAATCCTGTTACTTCAACAGTAAATTCATATTCTTCGTCATACCACTTCTTCATGTCTTGGCCTCCTCTGGTTTCTTCCGTTCAAACACATACACTAAGCCCGTTACTATCACCGCAAGGATAAGGATTACTGTCGACAGATTGTTACTCGCTAATGTGCTTGTAATATGCTTCAAGCTTGGGCTTTGCAGCAACGTAGTACTTCTCAAGCCTCTTGTCGAAGTGCTTTCCGAAGCTCTCCATCATGATCCTGTCGGCATCTTCGAATGAGAACTTGTCCTTATATACACGCTTGCTTACAAGCGCGTCGTAAACATCAGCGATTGCCATGATGCGCGCTTCGACAGGGATCTTATCACCCGCAAGCCCTTCAGGATAGCCGGAACCGTCCCATCTCTCGTGGTGGTAATGAGCGACATTTACCGCGACCTTATGGAACGATTCATCGTCTGTTCCCTCAAGGATCGAATCGACGATGCGTGCACCTTCTGCTGCATGCATCTTCATCTTTGCATATTCCTCATCAGTAAACTTGCCGGGTTTTCTCAAGACGGCGTCATCGACTGCGATCTTGCCCAGGTCGTGCATCGGCGCAGCCTTGATAACATCTTCGCAGAACTCTTCGGTAAGGCCGTCTTTTCCGAAGAGCATGATCATGGTCTTCTTATCGCTGTCCGGATCATTCTTTATCTCATCTATAAGGACCCTGACGACGTCACTGGTACGTCTGATGTGACCTCCCGTGGAGTTGTCACGGCTTTCTACCATGGTCGCCATGCTGAGGATCAGCCTGTTATGCATCTGAACGATGTTCTCAGTCTTCTCGGACACTTCCGCAGACAGCTGGTCGTTATAGTTTGAGAGGAGCTTCATGTACTTTCTTGAGTCAGTGTCATCAGTAATGAAGAACTGATATCCTCTTGCATGCTTGCCGTCGAAAAGATAACGGATGGTAATGAGATAGATCTTATCTTTTGTCTCGTAGTAGAAGTGATCTTTTGTCTCATCCCTTTTGAACTCTTCGAGCCACTTGAAAAGTGTGTTCTTCACTTCCTCATGCTTGGACGGACAGGTATCTACTTCGATATCGTTAAGGATAGGGAAAACATTTTTCGCACTCTCATTTGAGCCTAAGTATTTCTCATCGAAATCGAATGATACGAAGCCCGTATCGCCCTTCTGTATGAGCGAATCGACGCCCAGGTCAGTGATGTCGTAGAGGCACAATCTGTGTACGATAATGAGATAGATAACCTGTGCGAAAACATAAGACAAAGGAAGCGCTTCAATACCGTCAGGAAGAACCTTCCCGATGAAGTAACTGATAAAAGATACAGTCGCCGGGAACATCAGGAGGATGATCGTCTTATTCGATACATCATTCTTCTTGATAAGGCTGTAGATCATTGCGATGAAGCTTATGACGATGAAGAAAGTGATGACCACATATGTCAGAGTGTGGGCAAAGCCATAAGTCTTGATAAGCTTTCCCATTCCCTTGTCGACCTCGAAGCTTACGCTCTTATAGAAATACGGCGCATTGCCTATGGAAAGAACGAATGAGAAGCTTGCCATCGATATTATCGTCAGCACGGCACTCATCCATCTTTTCAGCTTGATATGACAAAGACCGAAAATGCTCTGCGTGATGAAGAGCGCGAGAAAACATCCTCCGATATAAGTGATCTTCACAGCTGCAAGAGCAGTATTGAGATTTCTTGAATGCGCGAGCATGGCATAACCGAGATTTGCTATCGGAATGAATGCAAAGATGAGCGTGATATGCACATCAAAATGCTTGTGCCAGATAGCAAGATATATAAGTGTCAGTAAGATCGACAAACCAAATAGGATTTCGTAATAAGCGGTCACTTTCCAGAAAGCCCTTCTACATTATTAATTCAGATTTTAACATCATTAGTTCTTATAAAGATGTACAGTTTATTTAATATTTGTTTCATCAAAATAACTTTTTATACTGCCTTTGAATGCGATCGCGAAAACAATTCCAACAGCTATTGCTGTCATGTGGATTATCATCGACGGAATCCCCGTTACGCCTGCTATGTTAGGCATAAAAGTCATCACCATTGTCGGCACAGCGATCCCCATAAGAAGATAGAACGATACCTGCCTGAAGAGTTTTCCGAATCCGTATTTCCTGCCCATAACAAAGAGGATATATATTCCGACAGGCATGTATGTGAAAGCTATTCCTGATGCACCTGCGGCGACAATGGTACCACCCGCTCTTGTGTTGACAATGCCAAGTATGAGGTTCGCTGTCATATTAGCTGCCCAGGCCCCGGCATTAAGCGCCAGGAATCTTTTGCTCCTGATCACCTTTTCGACAAGAATTCCAACCGGAAGGATAAGCAAAAGGTTATATCCCAGATGTCCTGCCGTGATCTCCATAGAAGAATACGGAAGTTCCGGTGGAAGAAGATCTGCGGGAATTCCCTGCAGGAAAATAGTTGTAATAAGCTGCCAGGGATATTTCACCGGGAATGTAAATGCAAACGCCATGTATGTGGAGGGAATAATTTGTGAGATTAATGTAACTGCAATACACAGTACTGACAATGTAGTGCAGATAACAGGTATTTGCTTTCCAAGATAGATGTTCCTTATCTTCATGCTGTCACCCTCCGCTGTTTAGTAATTTATTACTTTTATATGTTCTTCAAAAATTGTTTTACTGCATTTGCGAACTCTTCCGGGCGCTGTCCCTGAGGTGAATGGCCGCATCCTTCGACCAGATACATCTCCTTATAAGGCGCAGACATTTCATCGTAGTAATCTTTGATAAGTCCTACCGGACAGATCCAGTCTTCAGAACCCGAAATGAACATAACGGGCACATCGAATTCCGTTCCCTTGTCACAGATATAAAATGAGTTGAGCACATCGATCAGAGACCCGGACAGTTCATCGTATTTCGAGTAATCAAACAACATGCTTATCTCCAGCATGTACCATCTGCAATCGTCAACTCCCACATATGGAGATGTAATTCCTGCAAATGTTGATACATCATCAGTTACCGGCAGCGGATGATAAACATCCGTAAAATTCCTTAACTTCATTATGTTTGCAGTACTCGGATCTGCCAGGAATGCTTCATATGCTGCTTCCATTTCCTTTGTGTCAGCACCGCTTGCTTTTGCTTTGCTGAGGGCATCTTCATAGCTGTACTTCTCACCTGCCATATCACGTTCATCTATGCATTGTCCGATACCTATATATGCAGTAACCTTATCAGCGTGTTCCCTGACATATGCCGAACCCAGCATGGAACCATAAGAATGTCCCATGATGATGACCTTGTCCTGACCGAACCTGTCGCATGCATAATCAACCAGAGCATCGAGATCTTCTAACTGCTTTTCAAATGATAACGTCTTATTATCCGGATCTGTTGCAATGTTCCTGTAGTATGATCTGCCGCATCCTCTTTCGTCCCAGCACAAGACCGTATACTCGTCTGTCAGGTAATCCAGGTAACAATAATCCACGAATGTAGTCGGAGAGCCGGGTCCTCCGTGGAGCGAGATGATGACCGGATTATCTGTCTTCTTTCCCATCATGAGAACATATTCTTCCTGGTCTGTGAGCTTGATATAGGTGCCTTCGTTTACGCCGTCCTTGAAAACGAATGCGCGGCTTACTTCCTTATAATTCCTGATTGCGATCAGTCCTGCAAGTGTCCCGAAAACAATGACTAAGACTGCGATTCCCAGACCCTTTAAGATCTTTACTGGAAGCTTTCTTTTCTTCTTGCCGCACGCTTCATTTCTGTGGGCAGCATGAATACCAATGTGACCGATTCCGAGGATAACGGCTCCTAAGATCATTATGATGTTTCCGCCGTAGATTCCCAAAAGGAAGAATGCGATAACAGGATATGTCGCCAAAGCCAGAGGCATTCCGAGAAAGCTCTTATAGAAATCCTGCATGGTCTTTTCCGACTTGAAATATCTGATCCATGCAATGTCATAAACAAAAAGGTTAAGAAGCGCGAGAATCAGCACGGAACTCCAGAAGTTCAATCCGTGGAAATTGAAGTTAGAAAAGATGAGTGCAGCAGGCGTAACAATAAACTGTCCGACGCGCTCTAACGCGAGCAAAACCTTATTCTCATTCTTCGCATACTTGTCGTAGTCTTTCGGCTGATTTCTCGTCCAGATAAAATTTGGGATGAACAGCATCAAAAGCATTATCAGACCGATATAAGAAAAACCTAATCTCATTATTATTTCTCCTTCAAATAAAATGCCGGGCAAAAACTGCCCGGCAATTTTATTTTTCTATCCCTTGATCTATTCCCTGATCCTTGGAGGTAATTTGCGGGCGCCCCCCAGAACGGATCCATATCCGA
The DNA here is from genome assembly GCA_946403085.1 of uncultured Clostridia bacterium. Classification (GTDB taxonomy): domain Bacteria; phylum Bacillota; class Clostridia; order Saccharofermentanales; family Saccharofermentanaceae; genus Saccharofermentans. The sequence goes on from CAMIYM010000008.1 coordinate 66,697, forward strand.
CGTTCGGGGACATAACAAACACCTCCGAAGTCTTAACGTAAGTTATCCGGGCCGAAGCTTTCCGGAAGGAGCTCACCTAATGTGAATTCCTTATAGTCATCTGCACTCTTTGCTAGATATATCTTGAAAGAAGGCTTACAGAATTCTCTCATCACCTGCCGACAGACACCGCAGGGCGCGCAATACTGCAGCTCTCCGTCTCTCTTTCCACCGGCTATCGCTATGGCAGCAAAATCCCTGCAGCCTTCACTTACGGCTTTAAATATCGCAGTTCTCTCAGCACAATTGGAGGGGCCGAATGCGCTGTTCTCGATATTGCATCCGGTAAAGACTTTACCGTCTTCCGTAAGAACTGCACTGCCAACCAGAAAATCCGAGTATGGAGCGTAACTTTCAGATCTCATGTCGATTGCCTTCTGGCAGAGACCGGAGATCACATTTGCATCGATCATCTTTAAGCCTCCTTTAAGATATATCTAACCTTAACGTGCGTTCTGTTTCCGGTAATTCCGGTAATTCCGGGACCTTCCGGCACCCCTTACCTGAAGTGCCGGCCGGACCTGAAAACTTAATTGATCTCAATATTGCCTGCGTCTACATTGATCTTGATGGAGCCAGTGCCGCTGCCTTTTACGCTGTAGCTTCTTCCGGATACGCTGTTATTGATCTGAACGACACCTGCATCTACTTTGCAATCGATATCATAAGAATCAAGATCCTCAATGTTATCAAGATCTACATTACCGAAGTCTGTGTCGATCTGAACATCTTCAAATGCTGTCTTTTTGATCTCAATGTTGCCTGCATCTGTATCTATCTTCATGATCTTGATGGAAGAGTCAGAGATCTTGATATTTCCTGCATCTGCATCGATATCAGCCTTACGGAAATCGCAGCCATCCATAATGATATTACCTGCATCAAAGTCTCCGAAAAGATAATCTCCTTTGAGTCCGTTTATCTTGACATCGCCTGCATTGATCTTCATCTCGAGGTTCTCGAGGTTTACATCCTTACCGAGTTTGACAGTGAGCTTAGGTGAGTTGATCGCTCCTATGTTCCAGTGGATTCTTGTGCCAGTCTGAGTAATAACGAGCTTACCATTGTTTAAAGATACTTCCGGCATAAGACGCTTGTCGCCTGTGTACTCGACGCCGAGAAGTCCTTCTCCGTCTGTTACGTCAAAGTTGACTGAGCATGCAGAAAGGTCGAGCTTAATTGAATTAACTTCACCTTGTGTATTGTAATCCTTATTCATGTTATCTCCATCTGAAAGGTTATATGTTGTAGCGATTGTATCGCCTATGTCATTCTTGATGAACACTCCTGAGAAGAGCGGGAAAATAAATCTTGCTACACCGAAGCCTATTGCCAATACTGCAACGATAACTGCAGCGATGATAATGGGTGCCTTGTTGACTTTTCTGTCTGACTTCGGAACGAATTCTTCACTCATCTTTCCTGATTCATTGAGTGCAAGAAGTCTGTCATATCCATCCATTCTTGTGTTTGCGGATGTGATGAGGAATACTCCAAGAGCGATGAAAGCGAAGAACATTACTGCACCGAATGACGAGCTGATATAAGGGATCCTGTCGAAGACAACAGGGTTAACGACACTTAATATGCAAAGTGCAATGCCGAATGACATCATCAGTCCGTAGCTTGTCTTAAAGCTCTTGCGCTCGTTTCTTACATATTCTGCACACTCGATGCTGAGTGAGCATTCCTTATTCCTGACTTCCGCATATTCTTTTCTTCTGATTCCGGAGAAGATGAAAAGTCCTACTGCTACAGCGATAAGACCGAACATTCCGCCGATTCCGAGTAATCCATTGAGAATTCCAAGAGGAATGATCTCATCTACTATATTCATTGCTACGCTGAAGATGCAGAGTGCGATTCCGAGAGGCGCGATGATCGAATTGCCGTTGTTCATCGTGATGTAATCCTTGACTCTCTGCATTGAAAGCATCGGCTTGTTCTCGTCAGGATTCTCCTGAACTGCCTCTGTGATTCCCAGGGAATCTGCGAGTTCATCGAGGTTGCCGAACTCTGAGATTACGATGCCTACAGCTTCATTCTCAGTCTTACCTTCAGCGATCAGCTCCTCATACTTATCTTCCATCATCTGAAGAAGCTCAGACTTGGCTTTCCTTACAGCTTCCGTATTCGGAAGATTGCGGAACATATTGTCCAGATAATTTCTTATAGCGTTCATACTTGTCTCCCCTCATCAGCAATAAACTTTTCGATAACTTCCTTGGTAAGTGTCCACTCCTCACACTTAGCTCTGTAATAATCTCTTCCTGCCGGTGTGATGCGGTAATAAGTTCTCTTCTTACCTCCGGCCAGGTCTTCATCAACGAACGATTCGATGAAGCCGTTCTTCTCCATTCTCGTGAATGCGGAGTAAAGCGTTGTTTCTTTGATGATGTACTTGTCTTCGGACATAAGGCGGATCTGCTTTGAGATCTCATATCCGTAAGACGGGTCATTAAGAAGCAGGTACAAGATGATTATGTCGTTATAGCCTCTAATGACATCGCTGCTTATCTCTGCCATATCTATCTCCTTCCAGTTTTTATTACGACTGTCGTTGCTTCGTCTGTCGTTGCTTCGTCTGTCGTACTACGACTGTCGTGGTAACTATAACACCACCCGAAAACGATGTCAACACAGTTTTTCGAATTTCCCTGAAATCATTCGCATTCTCCTGATTTTTCGCATTCTCCTGAATTTTATTGACGTGTAATTTTTTCGCGAAAACAGGGTGAAAATTACATAATTTCTCCGTTTTGTGTAATTTTCGAGAAGAAAATCGCGAAAAATTACATGTCCCTTGTTTTATGCAATTGCTGGAGTGAAATCAGGGCGACAATTGCATAATCATTGCTCCCCCAACACCAAATAAGATTTACGACACTTATACCCCAAACCCTTATATACATATTATTTTCGCGTTGTTATAGTAGATTCATATTCTAAAATTTCCCTAAGAAATGAGGTACCGCCATGGAACTTTATGTTGACATTAAAGCCCTTAACAACTCAGGCGACGGCACTAAGGAGAAACCTTTTGGAACCATCTCCGAAGCAGCTGCAATAGCCAAGCCCGGCGACACAGTTCATGTAGCACCAGGCGTTTACAGAGAGTATGTATCACCTGCCAACGGCGGTACTGAAGATGCGCGCATCACTTACGTAAGTGACGTGCCTCTCGGAGCTACTATCTCAGGTGCTGAGCAGATCACAACCTGGAAGCCCTATGACGGCAATGTCTGGGTGGCAAGAGTTGATAACAAGATCTTCGATCCTGAATACAATCCGTTCACCACATACGTATATGGCGACTGGTATTTTGCAGGCAAGACAAAGCATGTCGGATGCGTATATATCAATGACAGAAGACTTTATGAAGCTGCTTCGATCGATGAGGTTATCAAGGCGCAGGTCTATAAGTGTTCATGGGTACCTGAGGAATCAAAGTACAAGTGGTACGCTGAGGATGCAGGCGATGAGACAGTCATCTATGCCAACTTCGGCGGACTTGATCCGAACAGCGAGATGGCTGAGATCAACTGCAGAAGAATGTGCTTCTTCCCTAAGGAGACAGGCAGGAACTACATCACAGTAAGAGGCTTTAAGATCTGCAAGGCAGCTACGAACTGGGCACCTCCGGCAGCATGGCAGGAAGGCATGATCGGACCACACTGGTCAAAGGGATGGATCATTGAAGATAATGAGATCTACTTTGCCAAGTGCTCCGGCATCGGTCTCGGTAAATACTTAGATCCAGAGAATAACCACTACTTCACATATGAACATCTTAAGAGCCCCACACAGATGGAGCGTGATGCAGTATGCAGAGGCCAGTATCACGGATGGCTTAAGGAAAACATCGGAAGTCATATCGTAAGACGCAATAATATCCACCACTGTGAACAGGGCGGCATCATCGGAAGAATGGGTGCCGTATTCTCAATAATCGAAGACAACCACATCCATCACATCAACAACATGATGGAATTGGGCGGTGCGGAAGTAGCCGGAATCAAGCTCCATGCAGCTATCGATGTCATCATGAGAAGGAATCACATCCATCACTCCACGATGGGTATATGGACAGACTGGGAAGCTCAGGGCACGAGGATCACACAGAACCTCCTCCATGACAACCAGCGTCCCGAATACGCAATGCCTTTAAGAGGCGGTATGGGCAGCGAGGATATCTTCGTCGAGGTAGGCCACGGTCCTACGCTTATCGACAACAACATCCTCCTCTCCGATGCATCACTCCGTATCGCTACTCAGGGTGTCGCTATGGTACATAACCTCATCTGCGGTGCCTTCACATCCGTAGGCGCAGGCACCGACTGGCGCTACACACCTTACCACATGCCGCACAGGACTGAAGTCATGGGCTTCATGACGATCCTCCACGGCGACGACAGATTCTATAACAACATTTTCTTCCAGAAGCACCCCAAGGCTTCACTCGTCTCCACTTTCGAAGACGGACGTGTCGAAGTCGAAGAGCGTGTCGTAGGAACGCATGTATGGGATCAGTACCCTCTTTATGAAGAGTGGATCAAGAACTTTGATCTCGAAAGCGACACTCCCGACATGATGAAGATAGCCAAGGCACACTTCGACAAGCTCCCTGTCTGGATCGAAGGCAACGCATATCTTGGCGGAGCACTCCGTTACTGCAAGGAGAAGAATTACCTCGTTAATGATGAGACAAAAGTCTATGTCAATGTTAAGGAAAACGGAGACAAGGTATATCTCGACACGAACCTTGCTGAAGCTGTCGGAGACTTTACGGCTGACCTCGTCACAACAGACGTTCTCGGCAAGGCTTTTGAGCCCCAGCAGAGATTCGAAGACAAGGACGGAAATGACATCATCTTCGATACCGACTACTTCGGCGAGAAGCGCGGCAGCATAATTCCAGGTCCTTTCGCTTCACTTGATCTCAAAGATAAGAACGTAGTTCTGTAATCCATACATTTAAAGAACAGGGGCTGTCTCACTAAAGGTTGAGGCAGCCCTTTTTAGATTGCACTGATCAATCAGGAGCCATATAGATATCGATCTTGGCTATCTTCTCAGTCTTGGCATAATTATATGCATATGACTTGCGGATGTAATCAAAGAAATCCGGGAAATCTTTTTCCACATCTCCTTCATACATCCTGACATTCTGGAAATCCTTATTCGTGTCGTTGACCTCATAAAGAACACTTATACAGATCTTGTAACTGCCGCCTTCTTCTGCAGTAAACCATCTTTCGATACAGAAGCAGTAGTACTGTCCCTGGCTCACATATTTTCCGGCGGAAGGGTCGTAAGTCTTGTAGTCTTTCGTGCCGAATTCAAGAGTATAACTGTCATTATCCCTGGTCTCTTTGCATGCCTCATCGACGGCGTTGATTATCTCGAGCAAAGACATGTTCTCATTGATGTTATTCTTCATGAAAACGACCATGTCATTATTTTCATAGAACTCGGGACTCTTGGGCTCTGTCTCCGTAGTCTCTGTGGTCGTCAATTCCGTTGTCTCTTCTGTATAAGGCATAGTAGTCGGCAAAGTCTCAGCCGGGCGGCGCATTGAGCCGAACATCACAAGGAGCAAGATGTAAAGAGCAGGCAGTGCCAGAACTGCACCTGCGATGAAGAGAACAATTCCCACTATTGAGAAAGCCTTGCCCTTCTGCTTCTTTCTGGATGCTGTTACCAGACCTTTTATCGAGAGGACAAGACCTGCGATGCTGACCGGAAGAATGCTTATGCCAAACACAGTAGCTGTAATGTCAAAAAGCTCCCGGCCCAACAGATGGATCATCAGATCATTGAGCGCGAAAAACAGGAGCATGAACACAGATGCCATGATAAGGGAAAAACCGATCACCGAATACTTGCTGCGCTCTTTTCCCTGTTCAGCCATAGTATTACTCCGTTTCTGTCTCTTCTGCCGTCTTCTTCTCTTCTACCTTCTTATCCTTCATAAAGCGGTCGAGAACGCCGGAGAAGTATTTTCCGACGATCTTGTCGATCTCGAAGACCTTGATGATCTGGATGACGATGATCGCAAGGACAGGTCCCAACAGGAATCCTGCAGGTCCCCAGATATATACGCCTGCCGCCATCGCGAAAAGAGTGACGAGCGGATGCATGTGCATTGATTTGCCGAGGATCGGCGGCTCGATAAAGCGGCGTACGATAGTCATGATGACAAAGCCGGCAATTACGACAACCGCGGATATGATCTCACCATGCATGATGAGATAGATGATAACGGGGATCATCGTGGCACTTACGCCAAGTACAGGCAGGAAGTCGATAAGAGCCGTAATGATCGCGAGCATGATCGAATATTCACGAAGGCCTGCAAGCCAGAATACGATGAATGATTCGACTGCAGTGATGATGAACAGTACGAAGTAACCGCCAAGCACACGGAAAACAAGGTAAGCAAGCTCATTAAGGAGTGTGAAGATCCTGTTGCGGAACTTGCGGTTCGGCGTGTTCTTTACGAAGAACTTCATAACAGACGGGCCGTCATTAATGAAGTAGAAGCCGCTTAAGATGATGCTGATGATAAAGAAGATACCGTAAGGAAGGTTTCCAAGAAGTGATCCGATCTTCGAGAGTGCCGCGCTTATCATCTGCGGGATGTTCTTTACTACGGTCTGGCCCATGTTGGTGATGTTCTCACGGAGTGAATTGATCATCTCAGGTGTGATGAAGCCACCATTCTCAACAGTGAACCTGTCCAGGATCTGTGTATTCAGCACCTCGGAAGGCTTAAAGGACTTCGATACTTCGGCCAGAGTTACCAGAAGGTTATTTGCCTGATATACAAGTCCGATGCAGGTAAGAACTATCAGGAAAAAAGCAACGATGTTAAGGATGACGTATATAACAAGTGCAGTCTTCGTATGCGTGGACTTCTTCCTGCCCGGTTTGATCTTGGTGGCATCCTTGTCGAAGATCTTCGATATCGGCTTGGCGATGATCATTGAAGTCTTGGACAGAAGGAATCCGATAAGGAAAGGAACCAGTATTACTACTATCACCTTGCCTATGTAGCCGCATCCGATGAGGATGGCAACGATCAGGATGAACTTAAGCATCGACATGACAGATGCCCTGTCACGCTTATATCGCTCCACATCATTTAATGGTTTGTTTGTGTTTTTTTCTACCTTATCCATATTCCATTTATCCCTTTTCTAGATTTATAATCGCATTCCCTTGAATAACAGGAACCAGAATACCGCGAGTATTATCATCCCCAGGATGAACAGCAGATTGATTCCCCTGAAGAGGCTTTCAGCCTGCACGCCGTCCTTCTCTTCAGGTTTCCTGTCGTCTCCATAGATATCCGCACTGTAGGTGAAGTGAAATTCACCCAGCGTCTTTCTGAAGAACGCCAGAAGTATCACCGCTACAAAAAGAGCAGGAACCGACGAATAGTATATCGTGCCCGGGATGTCACTATAGACTCTAATAGTAGTAAGGTCAACCTCGCTGACCACACTGTCGATAAGTATCCCCGTAAGGCGTGATCCGATAAGAGTAAGGATCGGTCCGTAGATATTCTCTGTACGGCTCCTTACCATGCAGAGCCACCAGCCTATGACGAGAATTCCTGCGATATCCAGAAAATCGAATGAGAAAAGAGCCATGAGCAAAGGAATGATTATAAATGCCCATCTCTTGTTCTCCTCAGAGAAGCCCTGCCATACGGCACCCAGGAAAAAGAGTGAGAAGCCGAACGCAGGAATAATCGTATCTATCAGAAGTTCCAGCATCAATGTGGAACCGGAAACCTTATCGAACTGGTAGAAAACTGCGGGGAAGATCACTGAACCGCCGGCCCTGAGCCACGCAGCAACAGTCAGATTGTGGAATGAAGCCTTAATGAGATATAAAGGCGCACCTGACAGGAATGACAGGATAAGTGCTCCGACACCGGTATAGTGGCCTGTAATATAGAGTCCTCCATGCTCTGCAAGAAGAACTGAAGGTGCCACAAAAGCCAGCATCACGATGAGGATGGTAATGATCGCACAACCGATAAGCGATGTCGAAGAGAACGGCAATGTGCCGGAATACATAAGCTTTAATGCCAGGAAGGAGATTCCCATACCGGCCGCACCGAAAAATACCGGATATCCCCAGTTATAAGGCTTCGGATATCTGAATTGATTAACTATCGCATTTCCCAAGGACCTGAAAACGCCCATCAGAAATAAACTCCGAAAACATTCATCCAGCCATACATCTTGTCAAAGAAGAAAGGCTCCATGATCGCGAAAACAGCACATCCCAAAGCAAGGAAAGGTCCGAAAGCCATGTAATCAGGGTCTTCCGCGAAGTGTACAGCAGCCTTCTCGCGCTGGATTTTAAGCTTCTCGGCTCTCGGATCTTCAGCTTCAGCGATCCTCTTCTTCTCTGCCGCGATTCTCTTTCTTTTCCTAATGAGAAGCGGAACAGCAAATAAGATCGCGGAGAAGATAGATACATACATAAGAACAACAAGTCCATAGCATCCGGTAATAAGTCCGGTCGCAAACAGAAGTCTCATATCACCCATTCCCATACCTTCACGGCCGAGGAATGTGATCGATAAGAAACCGATAAGCCAGATAACACCGCCTCCGACAACAGAAGCAATAACTTTATTGAGTACCGGGATCCACCACTTGGCATCGGGTGAGAACCATACAGAACCTTCCAGAACGTCAGCTGCAACAGATAAAACACCGCAGCCGGCAATAAAGAGCGAGAACTGGTCAGGAATGATCCTGTTGAGCTTATCCGCCATCATGACGAGCATCAGAACAGGGATAACCAGGAAGATCACCGCCAGATGCATGGGTCTGAAATGGTCAATATAGGGTACCTTGCAGAAAAAGATCGTTACACAGTAACAGATAACGCAGAAAACAGCAGCAATAAGGCCCTCCGGAAAAGGTCTCATCCTCTTAGACGGCCTATAATCAGGGTCTTGCGGCGTTACACCGTAATCCTGAAGCCATTTGTCCGGAAATCTTCCGAACAGATATGTGATCAGCGCACCTGCGAGCACGCCTGCCAAGACGGCAATTACGTAACATATTGCAATATTCATAATCAGTAGAAGTTTAATATACTGCTCCGAAAAAAACAAATATATAAGACTATATGCTGACTATAGGCTTTTTGGCGTTAACCTTCTGTAAAGATTAAGTAAATTTAGGTCATTTTTCGCATGTTTTGTCTGGTCCCGTTGTCAAAAGAACACTCGCCAATACTGGTTTTCGTTAAGTTTTTGGGTAAAAAATCGAACTTGTTTTGAAAAATTGCGCGCACACACCGATAAAGTTATAATCAATCGTAATTATTTTGGAGGTAAGTAGGTACCCTGAAGGGTAATAAGGGGCACCGAAGACTATCGAATGGCAACAGTTACAGCAAAAGCGCTTGAACAGATGATGCAGGCTCACGTAAGAGCCGAGACGGGCTTAAGCCTTGAGCAGGCTACACCCCGTGATTACTGGACAGCGCTGTCAAAGAGCATCGTTGAGATCATTTCAGAGAACTGGATGGCAACGAGACACAAGTACAATCAGGGCCGTCAGGCTCACTATTTCTCCGCAGAGTTCCTTGAAGGACGCTCAATGCTCAACAATCTTGTAAACCTGGGCATTTACGATCAGGCAAAGGATGCTCTCGCTTCTTTCGGACTTGATATCACAGATATCCTCGAAGAAGAGACAGACCCGGCATTAGGCAACGGCGGCCTTGGAAGACTTGCAGCATGCTTCCTTGATTCATGCGCAACACTTAACCTCCCCGTTACAGGCTATGGTATCCTCTACCGTTACGGCCTCTTCAGACAGGCAATCGAGAATGGTTTCCAGAACGAGTATCCTGACTCCTGGATGGAGCATGGCTACCCTTTCATCCTTCCCAGATATGACAGAAAAGTTAAGGTTCACTATTCAGACATCGATGTCTGGGCTATTCCCTGCGATCTTCCTATCACAGGTTACGGCACAAAGAACGTAAACCTCTTAAGACTCTGGAAGGCTGAGCCTGCTCAGGAGTTCAACTTCAACCTCTTCAATTCACAGAGATTCGACGATGCGGTTATCGAGAGAAACCGTGTACAGGACATCTGGAGAGTCCTCTACCCTAACGACACTTCTTACGATGGTAAGGTACTCCGTGTAAGACAGCAGTATTTCTTCGTTTCTGCATCTCTCCAGGACATCATCTACAGATACAAGAAATATCACGGTGACGATCTCCACGATTTTGCAAAGTACAACACGATCCAGCTTAACGATACACACCCTGTAGTCGCTATCCCTGAGCTCATGAGACTCCTCGTAGACGAGAACGGCATCGAGTGGACAGAGGCATGGGAGATCGTTAAGGCTACATTCGCATACACCAATCACACGATCATGGCAGAGGCTCTTGAGAAGTGGGACATCTCCATCTTCCGTTTCCTCTTCCCCCGTATTTTCGAGATCATCGAGGGCATAAACAACCAGTTCCGTGCACAGATGTACGAGGCAGGCCTCTACTCTGAGCTTATCGACCGTATGTCTCCTCTTGGTGACGGCAAGATCCACATGGCTTGGATGGCTATCTACGGTTCACACTCCGTAAACGGCGTTGCTGCACTCCACACAGACATTCTCAAGAATGAGACACTCAAAGACTGGTACAACATCTATCCTGAGAAGTTCTCCAACAAGACAAACGGTGTAACACCCAGAAGATGGCTCCGTTCATGCGATCCTGAACTCTCCGCACTCATCACAAGCCTCCTCGGCAGCGATAAGTGGGTTACAAACCTCGACCTCTTGAAGGACCTCGAGAAGTATAAGGACGATGACAAGGTAATGAAGAAGTTCATCGCCATCAAGAAGAACAACAAGAAGGCTCTTTCTGAATATCTCGAAAAGACAAAGGGCATCAAGCTTAACCCTAACTCCTGCTTCGACGTTCAGATCAAGCGTCTCCACGAATACAAGAGACAGCTTTTGAATGCCCTCTATGCACTTAACCTTTACGACAGACTTAAGGAGAACCCGAAGCTCGATATGCCTCCGGTAACGATCCTTTTCGCTGCAAAGGCTGCTCCGGGCTACTTCAGAGCAAAGGCTATCATCAAGTTCATCAACGAGATCGCCAAGCTCATCGACAGTGATCCTGCAATGAAGAACAAGCTCAAGGTCGTATTCGTTGAGAACTACAACGTTTCAGTCGGTGAGAAGATGTTCCCTGCAGCAGACGTTTCCGAGCAGATCTCCACAGCAGGTCTTGAGGCTTCCGGTACAGGCAACATGAAGTTCATGATGAACGGTGCCGTAACTCTCGGTACATTGGACGGTGCAAACGTCGAGATCGCAGAGTGCGTTGGTGACGACAACATCTACATCTTCGGCTGCCGTTCACAGGATATGGCTGCTACAAAGGCTTACTACAATCCGAAGTGGCAGTATGAGAACATCCCCGGCCTCAAGAAGTGCCTCGACAGACTTGTTGACGGCTCCTTCAACGATGAAGGCACAGGCATGTTCAATGACCTCTTCAACGGCCTCATCTACGGCTCCAACTGGCAGCCCGGCGATCCTTACTATGTATTGGGCGACTTTGACGACTACAGAAAGCAGCGTGACCGCCTCTACAAGGATTACCAGGATAACCTCGAGTGGGCAAGAAAGTGCTGGGTCAACATCTGCAACTCAGGCAAGTTCTCCTCTGACCGTACGATCAAGGAGTACGCTTCAGATATCTGGAAGATCAAGCCCCAGAAGATCTGATCTCCGTTCTGACACTTACGAATCAATGGCGCTCCGCAGCTCGCGGGGCGCTTTTTTACTGACCTGTTGTTTTTGCCGCTGTGGGACACCTTCTACTTCTCCTGTTGTTTTTGGCACCTTAAGCTTCTCATGTGCCGAAAATGGTGCAGTTTCAGGGATATTTGGCACCATAATCAGCATTTCCAGGTCAAATTGCTAATTATGGTGCAATTTCAGGCACGTTTCTGCACCTTTTCGAGCACTCGGGAGCGTACTGGTGACAGAATGGTGACGACTGAGCGGTTTTCGTCGCCAAATCGTGCTTTTTTGGCCTTTGGAGACGGTTTTCAGTCCCTTCGTCACTTTTCGTCTCCATGTCAGAAAAACCACCGCCGCCCCGCCGGAAACGCCTCCAAACACCCCAAGAATCTCAATTTTCCTTAAAGTATTATAAATAATGACAATTCGCGCTGTTTTGTTGTATAATCTCTGATAAATCTTTTAAGGAGGAACTTTATATGCCCATATTCCAGGATCAAAAGGGAAAGAACATTTCCAACTTCCAGAAGATGATCGATGAGAAAAAGAGCACTATCCGTAAATATTTCGACGAGATCGGCCATCTGTATTATGGACAGTACAAAGATGTAAACGTTGATATGACTAAGGACATCAACGCGAGGTGCGAATCTATATCCAATCTCTACATCGAGATCGAAGACCTCAATACTAAGATCCTCCGAGAGAGAGGGCTTAAGAAGTGCGCTGTATGCGGTACGGAGAATAACCTTTCCAACGCATTCTGCTTCAAGTGCGGAGCCAGATTTGATGATTCAGATGCAGTTCCTGCTGACGTGATCGCTCCCCCGAACGCTTCTGCTACGCCCTCCCGCGATACAAAATTGGTTGCAGCGGCTATCGAGGCTGAGACAGAGATCCAGACCGAGGAGCCTGCAGATAATAACGCTCAGGTAGAAACAGAAGAGGGTAAGGAGGAGTAAGGAGCGATATGGCAAAAATTTTCGAAGAAGAGTCAAGAACATTTTCAGAGTACCTTTTGGTACCTAATCTCACAACAGAGAAGAACACACCTGATCAGGTAGACTTGTCTGCACCTATTGCTAAGTACAGAAAAGGTCAGGAAGAGTCACGCCTCAAGATCAATATCCCTATGGTATCTGCAGTAATGCAGGCAGTCAGTGACGACGGCATGGCAATCGCGCTCGCAAGATGCGGAGGTCTCTCATTCGTATTCCAGTCACAGTCCATCGAATCACAGTGCGACATGATCAGAAGAGTTAAGAAGTACAAGGCTGGAATCGTTGAGTCTGACTCCAACCTCTCTCCTGAAGACACACTCGAGAAAGTCATCGAACTGCACGAGAAGACAGGACACGGCACAGCAGCCGTAACAGAAGACGGTACAGCTGAAGGAAAGCTCTTAGGTCTCGTTACAACACGTGACTACCGTGTCAGCAGACTCTCACCCGATACCAAGGTAAAAGAGTTCATGACTCCTATCGAAAAGCTCGTTACAGCACCAGAAGGCACATCCCTCAAGGAAGCAAACGACATCATCTGGGACAACAAGATCAACCAGCTCCCTATCGTTAATGCCGAAGGCAGACTGGTAGGACTCGTTTTCCGTAAGGACTATGAATTCCACAAGGCAAACCCGAACGAGCTCTTAGACAAAGAAAAGAAGCTCATCGTTGGTGCCGGAATCAATACTAGAGATTATCAGGAGCGTATCCCTGCCCTTCTCGAAGCAGGCGCTGACGTTCTCTGCTTAGACTCCTCCGACGGTTTCTCCGTATGGCAGGAAAGAGCACTCAAGTGGTGCAAGGAGAATTATCCTGATGCCATCATCGGTGCAGGAAACGTTGTAGATGCTGAAGGATTTAAGTTCCTCGCTGACTGCGGTGCTGACTTCATCAAGATCGGTATCGGTGGCGGTTCCATCTGCATCACACGTGAACAGAAAGGTATCGGATGCGGTCAGGCTTCTGCTGTTCTCGCAGTTGCAAAGGCTCGTGACGAATACTTCAAGGAGACAGGCTGGTACATCCCCCTCTGTTCTGACGGCGGTATCGTACACGACTATCACATGGCTTTGGCTCTCGCTATGGGCGCTGACTTCATGATGCTCGGCCGTTACTTCGCAAGATTCGACGAATCCCCTACGAGAAAGCTTCTTGTAGGCGGCACATATGTAAAAGAGTACTGGGGCGAAGGCTCCAACCGTGCACGTAATTGGCAGCGTTACGACGACGGCGGCAAGGGCGGCAAGATGGCTTTCGAAGAAGGCGTTGATTCCTATGTTCCTTATGCAGGCAACTTAAAGGATGGTCTTGATGTATCCCTCGCAAAGGTTAAGGCAACAATGTGCTCATGCGGTTCTTCTTCAATCGAAGAATTCCAGCAGAAGGCACGCCTCGTAGTTGTATCCTCCACTTCCATTATCGAGGGCGGCGCACACGACGTTATCCAGAAGGAAAACGACAGAACAGCGAGATAATCATTCAGACACCATCGAAATATCGACAAAGATCTATATAAAACAAGGAGACATAACATGGCTGACGAAATCATCAAGAAACAGATTACCAAGGAAGGTTACGACGAATTACAGAACGAGCTTTCCGAGCGTAAGACCAAGAAGAGAAGTGAGATCGCTGCAAGAATTGAAGATGCTAAGGCACAGGGCGACCTTTCAGAGAACTCCGAGTACGATGAAGCAAGAGCCGAGCAGGCTGAGAACGAGACACGTATCGAAGAGCTCGAAGCTATCCTCAAGGCTGTTGAAGTTGTTGACGATTCCAACCTTTCCACAGATAAGGTTTCTCTGGGTTCCACAGTAACCCTTCAGAACACTGCAACAAAGCAGGAATATAAGTACAAGCTCGTCGGTGAGTCCGAGATCGACTTCAAGAAGAAGAGAATCTCCGAGAACTCACCTGTAGGAAGAGCAATCTCTAACCAGAAGAAGGGCAAGACAGTTTCTGTTTCCACACCTTCAGGCATCATCAAGTACAAGATCATCAAGATCGAGAAGTAAACTTGTACCCGGCATTTAGAAAACTAAAAGATTAGAGAGTAACTATGGCTAAGAAATTCGTACCTCAGACAGAACCTTTAAGTGCAGAAGAGATCCAGGAACAGACCAGATTCCGTATGGAGAAGCTTAAAGCTCTCCAGGAAGCAGGCAAGGATCCTTATGAAGAGCTTACATACGACGTTACAAACCACTCGACAGAGATTACCGGTGACTACGATTCATTCGCTGGCAAGACAGTCAGAGTAGCAGGACGTCTGATGTCCAAGCGCGGCATGGGTAAGGTTTCTTTCTGTGACCTTTACGATAGAAGGGGCAAGATCCAGATCTTCACTAAGATCGATAATCTCCCTGAAGAAGATTACAAGGAATGGCAGAACCTCGATATCGGCGACCTCGTTGGCGTTGAGGGTGAGGTTTATATGACCGAAAAGGGCGAGGTTTCCATCCTCACCAAGTCCTATAAACTCCTCGCTAAATGCCTCCATCCGCTTCCGAACAAGTATCAGGGATTAAAGGATACAGAGATCCGTTACCGTCAGAGATACTTGGACCTCATCGTTAATCCCCAGGTAAAGGAGACTTTCGAGAAGAGATCAAAGGTCATCAAGGAGATCCGTAACTTCTTAGCTGACAGAGACTTCATGGAAGTTGAGACTCCCCTGCTCGTAACAAACGCAGGCGGTGCAGCTGCAAGACCGTTCACAACGCACTTCAACGCGCTTGATATCGACTTGAAGCTCCGTATCTCATTAGAGCTCTATCTGAAGAGACTCCTTGTAGGCGGCTTTGAAAGAGTCTTCGAGATCGGCAGAGTTTTCCGTAACGAAGGTATGGATACACGTCATAACCCTGAGTTTACTCTCATGGAGCTCTACCAGGCATACACAGACTACAATGGCATGATGGAACTCACAGAGTCCATGTTCCGCTATGTAGCAGAGAAGGTATGCGGCACAACACTCATCAAGTACGGCGACCTTGAGATCGACTTCGGCAAGCCTTTTGAGAGACTTACGATGAACGATGCGATCAAGAAGTATGCCGGAATCGACTTCGATACTGTTGACGGTGACGAGGCAGCGAAAAAGCTTGCAGACGAGCACCACATCGAGTATGAGACCTGGCACACCAAGGGTGATATTGTAAACCTCTTCTTCGAGGAATACTGCGAGAAGAACCTTCTCCAGCCTACATTCATCATGGACCACCCTATCGCCATCTCCCCTCTTACCAAGAAAAAGAAGGGCGAACCCGAGAAGGTAGAGAGATTCGAACTCTTCATCAATACATGGGAAATGTGCAACGCTTACTCAGAGCTCAACGATCCTATCGACCAGCGTGCAAGATTTGCTGCTCAGGACGCTACAGCTGAAGCAGGCAATGACGAAGCTGACCATACCGACGAGGACTTCCTCAACGCGTTAGAGCTCGGTATGCCCCCTACGGGCGGCATCGGCTACGGTATCGACCGTCTCGTAATGCTCCTTACTGACAGCCCGAGCATAAGAGATGTTTTGCTTTTCCCGACAATGAAGCCCATCGACAATTAATTTATCTTCAACCTCAATAAATATAAGACATTTAAAAAGTGTGAGCTTAAAAACTCACACTTTTTTACACCATGTTTTACACCATCTCCCTTACATCAGTTTTTCCTGATGTTCTTTAAGTGACTCTTTGAGACGTCTTGTTGATACCTCGCTATACACCTCCATTGTGGTCCTGATATCATTTTGACCCATGATCGACTGAATAACCTTAATATTGCACTCATTCTCACATAGACGGGAACAGAAAGTGTGCCGGATATGATGACTGGAAAAATGCGGAATGATAACGGGGTTTCTGTCTTTTGAACGCAGGGAATGTTCGTTACAGGCAATCCTGATGCGCTCGATTGCACGATTTACGTTTTGCTTGTTCATCAATCTATCTTCCTTATTGATGAAAATAAAACCTGTGATACCCTCAACTGCAATATTACTCCAGCCGGCTTCTTCCTGTCTTCTATACTCATCAAGGAAGGCATTGTAGACTTCATCAATCATGGGAATCGTTCTTATACCGCTCTCTGTTTTGGGTTCAGAGATATGGTACGGACAGCCAATTGTGGATTCCCTTAACGTAACTATCGAATGGTCAATGGTTATCGTCCTTTCTTCGAAGTCGATATTATCCCAGAGAAGGCCTAAACACTCTCCGATACGCATTCCTGTACCAAACAGGATAATGAGCAGGTTACGCCACAGTGCGCATTCCGGGGCATTTCTGACATAATCCAGAAAAGCCGTTTCCTGTTCCTCTGTTAGAGCATGCCTGATGCCGTGATGAAGGTTGTGATTCTTTCTGAATTCTTTCAGCGCATTGTTCGCCGGATTGAAACTTAAAATCCCGTCATCCACCAGCATCTGGAATGTCGGGTAGATCAGTGTCTGGATATTGTCCAGAGTGCCTATCGATATTCTGTTATCGTATAACGACCTGTAGAAAAACAGAATATCCGTTCTTTTGTATTGATTCACGATTTTCTTTCCGAACCGGTCCCTCACAAAATGATCAAATGTGTAATGATAGTTGTCGATTGTCGTTTTTCTGAGGCTTTTCTTGGTTCCCATATAGAAGTCAAAAGCTTCATTAAGAGTAATTATTCCGCGGTTATAGACATCTGAAATAGATTTCATTATCCCAAGGAGATCACGTTCTTTGCTCCTCAGCTCATAAATATCCTTCGCATAAATACTACACCGCTTTCCGGTAGAATCCTTATAACGATAGACATATAGATGGTCTTTATTTCGAAAACCTTCACCTGTATGCAACTGATTTCCAAAAGGATCATATCTCAGTTTTTCAGACATAAATATACCTCCCTCAAATAATGAAAAGGAGTATTGCACATCGCGAAAACCATGTCCGCACAAAATATTAGGAGTCCGGATTAGTTACAAAACTTATAAAGTCATCAAAGGAAAACCCAAGAACATGTTGTATGACCATCAGGTTCAACCAATTGGTTGCCACTCGGCCGCGTTCTATAAGCGAAAGTGTATTCCTGTCCATATTCAGATTGCATCCTTTGTCTATCAATCTAAGTAAACCTTCTTGCGTTATCCCGTTCTTTTTCCTCGCATTTACTATAAATTCCCCTGCTCTTTCCAAAAGTAATTCCTTGTCCAGTCCTGCATAATTCATCATTACAGCACATCCTCCTTATCTCAAAATAAGGAAAAGGATAGGATTTATTTCTGCCAGAACACTGGTTTCATTTATAAGTTCGAGCCAAATACTTCCGTATATCGATAAAATGCGCCGCTAGACATTTTGCAAATTCGTTAATCTCATGCACTATATTTGTTTAATTCAAGAATATAACAAACTAATGGACTGGCAGAATGCCGGTCATATTTATATATAAATGAACCTATCGCTTGTGTGATATAATCTCGGTATCAGGAGGTGCTTATGTCAAACGATTTGGCTCTAGCTAATGCAATCGCGTCCGTAGAAATGGAAGGCCTTTATCTTAGTGATGAAGGTTATGAATTGTGTCGCCAATATTCCAATAATGAAATCACATGGAATGAATTTCTGACTAAAGCACTTGAGCTTGTTAATACACAAGATTAATGGGATATAGTATTGATCCGATTTCAGCTGATTGTTATGAGGGTACGACTTGTTTGATTAACAAGTTCGGTATTAAAGACGAGAAAAAACTCTCACAAATGGAAACCCTTATCACAACTGCAAAATGCCAAGAATTAGAGATAAGCCCTATCGTTGGCGATTTTGGGTTCGATCATTATAAAGCTATACATAAATATATCTTTAAGGATCTTTATGATTGGGCCGGCAAAGTACGAACAGCTTCTATTTCTAAGAAAGGCACTGTTTTCACTTTGCCTGAATCTATCGAACCACTTGCGGATAGAATATTTACGGGACTTCAGAAAAATAACTGCTATATCGGATACGATAATGATCGCTATATAGATTCCATCGTCGATTTTTATTGTAGGACTAATATGCTTCACCCTTTTAGAGAGGGAAATGGAAGAACCCAAAGAGTTTTCTTGACGCAGCTTATCCGTCATAGCGGACATGATATAAACTTTTCAACTATTGACACGGACGAATTAATGATTGCTACTATTCAGTCCGCAAATGGAATCGTTGATTATCTACGCAATCTGTTCAAAGAATCTATTTCCTAAACAATAGTTATTTAGAGTTGACTCAAAAGAAGAATAAAGCTCTAAATGGCTCAGCAAATAGCTGGGCCATTTGTTTAGGCATTGTTAGCCATTTTTTGTTTTTTGTTTTGTATGGGGGTAAGAACTCACAGTCTGACCCAATTATGTCAACCCGGACACCATTGCCACAACAAGATCCCGCGGCGCTACTCCGGATCACCTTTCTCATGATCGAGCCTGCTTTTCAGCCACTCATATATCTCACCATATCGTCTGTGTTTCAGATTAGGAAAGGCTTTCAAGATCCTTCCACGTCCGTAGAAGGCATGAAGCGTCATATCTTTGCGCAGTGCCTCCAGCTTAATCTCAAGTTCAGCCCGGCGCTCTTCCACCTTCTCCTTACTCTCATCGAACTTGCTGACTGTCCTGATGGTACCGCTTGCGATCACCTCGCTCATTCCGTCGCTCACCTTGAGGATAGCATTTCGCAGGTCGGACATCTGCTCTAGCTGCTTATTGAATTTCAGCACAGACAGCGTCGTCAGGATTATATCAATCACAAAAACAATATATAATACAGCCAGTATAATGTACCCAGCCACCGGAGGGATCTTCGCCACCAGTCCTGCCACCACAGGCTGCACCACCCTCAGCACGAAAGCGATCGCCAGCCCCCAAACAATACTGAACGACAAGCAAATATACCCGTTCAAGTTGAATTTCTCATTGCTGTAATCCCACCACCTGGCATGAAAAAGCTTATCCAGCAGGAATCCCGCGACCAGCTCGGCAAGCGTGGCGAGCACTATCCCCACAGCGAAAAGGACCAGCGGATTACTCGTCTCGATATTCTGTCTGGCCAGCCCCTGCATAACGACCAGTACCAGAGACACTCCCACTCCATAGACAGGACAAATAGGACCGTTAAGGAATCCCCTGTTAACGACTTTTCCCATTGTGACAGCATGATAAGCAACCTCTATCACCCAGCCTACAAATGAGTAGATCATGAAATAGAACAGCATTGACATAAAGTCCATAGATCAGTCCTCCCGGAGTTTATTATACAACTGAATTTGATGGAGGTTTTGTATGGGCCGTTTTGTATGGGCGTTAAATGAAAAACTAAATTAAAGTTCAGATACGTTTGAATTAAGATAGAGTCTACCAGGGGTGTTTCTGAGCGAAATTCTGTGCAAATTCCGCTCTGACGGTAAACAATTTCCGCTAACAGCGGTAAACTCGTTCCGCACCAAACGGTAAGACTTTCCGTTTCATCGGTAAAGCATTTATCCCGTGCTATAGTCTTTCTGTAGTTATTAAGCTATGCCTAAAGCAGTAAAAAAGAAATGCCCGAAAACACATATCATCATATAATTATACATATCCATCTTATTAGCTACCTGACAAAGCCAAACACACCAAAGTCACACCAAACACCACACCAATGATGATTCTTCAAGAAAAGATATATGTAGAAACATGTTATATCAACATAAAAATACGTAAATGCAAGGATAGGTGTGTGAAGACAAGGGTAGAAAACGCTATGGGTTACACCAACGAAATTCCCACGATGCGCCCGCTTGATTAACAGTCTGTCATTTCCATATCCAATTGATAAAGCAACGCCTTCCGAGCATTCGGAAGGCGTTTTGATTATCCTATCTTTCTCCAGCATTTCTCTTTTAAGAACTTGCTGATCTTTTTGTCATCGCCTTTCTCATAAAACTCGATCAACAGTTTCTTGAATGCCGGTACCTCTCTTTCAGGTATCACTAGCAGTCCCAATCCTTGCGAGATCAAATAGTGGTTTGCAAACAAGACTGCAGCTCTCTTATTTCCATCAATGAAAACTTGTGTTCTCATGACATACAGACATAGTTTTACTGCTGCATCTACACCTTCTTTTTCTTCTGCAATCTCACTGATTTTTTCTTTAACGGAAGACTCGATCGGGATCGGCGGTATATAACTGCTTCCGCCAATACTTACCGGTACGCCTCTTATCCTTCCACCATCAGAATAAAAACCTTCGTTAATAAGTTTTGCCATATGACTTAAAAGATAGTAGTCGCTGTCTGCCCTTACAACATCTTCATCCAGAATGAATTCCCATGCATGTTTAAGATTAAGGACTTTCTGGACATCACTTGCCGTCATGCCGTTGACAGTACCGTTATCGATGATGTCTTCTGTCTGTGGGAACGTCGTGGAAACGCCTTCAAGAACAGCTTGGTCGTATATGGAAGATTTCATATTGGCTCTGGCAAAATCAAGATTCAGCAGGACATCCCGCGGCAGTTCCCCCGGAGTATAACCTAATTCTGCTAACTCTCTGGTAATCTTTCGGATACTCTTCTTAAGTTCTCTTGCTTCCCTGGCATTTCGGAGAAGTAACTGATAAAGATCATCTGAATATACATCCACATATTTGGATGTAAGTTTCCCGGCTACTCTTTTCCTGATATAAAGATATCTTCCGCTGGAGTTCTCTTTAACCTCAGGAGAGCCATCGTAAGGAATCAGATTCAGTCTGGCTTCAGCCTCTGCCCTTTCTTTGATCAGTGCCTGTATCTTATCGAGATTTTCCATATCCGCTCCTTTAGGGAACTTATTTATCACAATTATACATAGAAGTTCCCTAAACGGCAATGATTTAGGGAACATTTAGTGTTTGTTTTATTATGAATATTCCCTAAACGAATACGCTTTAGATGTATAACCCGCCGACAGAATGCGTTGTTGCCAAAAAGAGACGTACTTCTTTTTTGAACGGCACTGTTCTCAACTCGTAATGAATGGTCTTACTTGACTAAACCAGAAACGTCTCTTGTGACGACTGTGATGATGTGACGACAATTATGATATAGGTTTATATGATTTTCATCGTCACAGGACAGAGAAAAGGACCCGGTTTTCACCAGATCCTTGGTCGGTTTAATTCAAGATTAATCGTTCTATTTTTTATTACCGAAGTATTCTTTCAAAACTTCACGCGTATATTGTCCGAACTCCAGTTCTTTTCCATCTTTAGAACTAATTCCATTCCAATAACACTCTCTATTCGTATATTGTCCCAGAAGCGAACCACCATCCAACCATGTCTCGAAATCAGCACCATGATCTAAAAGAAGATCCAGGATTGTAAACATTTGTTTCTTTGCAAACTGATACCGTTCCTCATCATGATCTTTATGTCGAAAGAAAACATAATTCGCAATTCCCGCCACTTCTCCCAACGCTGGTCTGTTGTTTGCAGGAACCTCTTCCTGATATGTCTCTTTATTGGGGTCTGCTCCGCGTTTCAGAAGTTCTCTAACTACTTCAAGATACTTCTCAGACTTTTCTAAAGCATTATCAAACGGAGAAAGAATGACATCCATTGTATAAGTAACGGCATCACACAAAACAGGCTTACAAGTGCTGTGTGGAGGTACTATTTTGGGATTTTCCATGAATTCCGGATCAGCACCCTGTTCGAGAAGATAGCGGATGATCTCGAATTCTCCAACTTTCAACGCCACCTGCAGTGGCGACTGACCTATATCTTTCTTCGGCTTCGTACCAGTAAAAATCTCATTCACCGCCTCAGGCTTCTTCTCAATGATTGCCTTCACGGAATCAATATTTCCCTGACGTATGTCTTTAAACAACTTATTCACGCGCAAGCCTCCTATAGAAAAACGACAATGCTGTCTATAAATCTATTTAGAAATATTATGATTCATTATTTAGCAAAACTGTTGATTAATCTGCCTATGATTATTTCGAAATGTTAGCGCTCAGCTTGTTAAGGAACTCTTCTATATTGTTTGCAAGGATTCCGTTAGGATCTTTTTCGAGAGTACCATAACCGCCGTACTCACAATCCAACCATTCTATACAGCCAGTGTCATTGTTGAACAGAATTAAGATTCGTCCGATCTTCATATCGAAGTTGCCAATCAGGATGCGTTTACCGAAATCGAAGGGACCCATCCAACCTTTCCACGCCTTTCTGATAGTGGCATCAACAAAATCCTGATCTTTGATCAGATTCAGCGATATATCAACTTTTCCGTTACAGCGGTTCTTCGAAAACCATTCGTCAAAGGTCTTGTTGCCTGTCGGCACGATAAAATCTTTGTCCTTGAACTTGATCTCACCTCTGACATATTTTGTATAAGCCCTTGAGTACAGCTTCTTCAGATCATCATGCAATTGGAATCCGATATCATTTTCGATGCTGCTCCAATCAATAGAAAGTGTATTATCCTTAAGTGCTAGAAATTCATGAAGTTCCATAGTGTTCCCCTTTCAGTTATCTATAACCATATTCCGATATGCTGCTGATTATTCAAACCAATTTGTTTCCATATATCTTGATAACACTTATCACTATTGTTAATAATATTACCCCGATCATAAAATACATGGGCCATGACGGAAATCCAGAGTATATACACATAAAACCGGCAAAAGCACAAATAAGTATTATTGCTATCTTAAGAATGCCAAACATCATATAACAAGTTTTCAACACGTTTTCTTCATTATCTTCTATTACCTCAGCCGGTATATTCCATATCTTAGGGAAAGTCTCTACGACAGCCAAAAGCAGAAATAATCCGATCATTGCTGCCGGATCAATAAGAAGCGAACTCTTAGGCCCAAAATTGTCTGCGACCCCGGAAGCATTAAAATGAGTAGGCAGCTCTGAAGGAAAGCTGCTCCATCCGATCACTAAAAATGCA
This sequence comes from uncultured Clostridia bacterium, assembly GCA_946403085.1. Lineage (GTDB taxonomy): Bacteria > Bacillota > Clostridia > Saccharofermentanales > Saccharofermentanaceae > Saccharofermentans. The sequence goes on from CAMIYM010000008.1 coordinate 90,494, forward strand.
ATATACAGCAATATCAGAACTATGCTGATTATGTTTGTTGCTTTTCTCATATCTATCCCCAAAACAAAAAGCAGTCAATGCAATTCCCAGTCCGGGAGACATCCCGAATAATAATATTATATCACGATTTATCTATCCTTAATGACAATGATCCCATTCCGGCTATTAAGAATCATCTTCCTCGCCCCAAACATACTCTTTGTTATACTTTTCCGAGATAATCTCACAGAGCTTTCCCAGATACTGGAGATGCATTTGATAGATAACCTCCGGTGCCGGACAGATACTATCCATTTTAGGGTCATAAATCTTGGTTTCAAATGCACGAATAGCGTTGATCAATTCATCTCGAACAGGGAGAAGATCCTTATACTTCTTATCCTTATGCAATTCTACAAACATTTCCGGGCTAATCATCATATGGCATTTCCTCCTTAATAATCAGTTTCCAAAGAATGAATTATTGACTACTGACAAAATTATATAAAATGAGATTTACCATTAATGGTACCGATCACGCGACACTATTTCAGATTTCAGGCTTCAGATTTCAGAATAGAAATAATAAAACCGGCATTTCTGCCGGTATCGTTAGATCATTATATTCAGGATTTTTACGGTTCTTTAGATGAGTACTTTTCTTTTGTATAATGATTTCAAATATGAACACAGTATAAGGATAATACTGAATCCAGGCTTGGATCCTGACGGGTAAACGGAGCGTAGAGTGCCTGAAAACAACGGGTTTTCTGAAGTAAACGATGCATCGGTTGAATCTATCAGACGGACGGGGTTAAGATGCAGTCGGAGGTGAGATAAATGGATGCGAACAAATTCGGTTGCTTTGTAGCTGATCGCCGTAAAGAACTTAATATGACTCAAAAGGATCTGGCTGCAAAAATACACGTGACCGACAAAGCTGTCAGCAGATGGGAAAGAGGTCTGGGGTTTCCGGACATCAATACGATCAAAGAATTAGCTGATGCTTTGAATGTTTCCATAACAGAATTAATGACATCGGAAAAGGCTGATTCCGAGAAGACGGATGCAGTCGTAAGCGATGTTATCCACGTAGCAAAAGAAGATATCAACGAGAGGCAGAAGACTATTCTTTATTCTTTTGCCGCCACAACAGCTTTTCTGTCTGTTCTGCATGTCCTTTTGACTATTGATTGGAACTCAAAAGGAATAGGAATGTATTTTGAGTTTCCGATGATCGCGGTTATTCCCGGCATTGCCCTGATCCTGAACGGTATCATCGGGTTTATAAGAGGCCGGAAGATAAAAGGCATGATACCTATCGGACTGATCCTGGTGATATTACCAGCGGTAGTCAGTTGTACGGCCTATCTGATCTGCGGAATAGTGAACAGCTGAAACAAGAAATAGGAGTCCGGATAAATGAAAGAAATCTATGAGGCTTCCTCCGGAATGGGGGAAGTGAGTGAAAGTGCACTCAAAACTTACGGGAAAGATAAAAAAACGAATAACAACCTGTTCATGTCGATAAGCAAAGCGGTCGGATTATTCTTTGCATCTCAGATGTTTTCAATGATCCTGATAACAGTATATCTGGTGCATACGAATTTTACTAAAAAAGAAACGGCCGAGGGTGTCGGCTATAATTTCAGTCTGGGAATGTCTGAAATATTAAGCACTAACAGCATCTTGATCCTTCTGTTATCTGAGATATTCATGATAGCGATTTTCGTGCTATATGCCAGATTCAAAGAGAACTTGAGCTTGCAATCTCTAGGTTTCGTCTGGAAAAATATGCCCATGTCTTATCTGGCGGGTGGAGCAGGAGCGGCATTGAGCATGCTCGTACTGGCACTGATCTGCAAGACAACGGGGGCAATGGTGTTTACACATGATACCGCAAATGTTCCCCTCCTGATCCTGTTTGCCGTGGGATTCGTAATACAGGGACTGGCCGAAGAAGTAATGTGCAGAGGTTATCTTATTGCACATATCACCAGACGTTATTCCGTAAAGACAGCAGTTATTGCAAGCAGCATCCTTTTTGCGCTGCTCCATGCTTTTAATCCTTCAGGCATTTCCTTTTTGGCACTGATTAATCTGTTCCTTTTCGGTGTGTTTGCTTCACTGATGTTCCTGTACAGCGAAAACATCTGGCTATGTGCCGGATTCCACACGATATGGAATTTCGTACAGGGAAATGTCATCGGCGTGCCTGTCAGCGGCATTCCTATTCCGTCAATCTTCAAGATGAATGCCAATGAGAACATGTCTATCATCAACGGCGGGGTCTTCGGCCTGGAAGGCGGTATCCCTGTAACAGTCATATTGGTTACCGGCTGCGTAATTCTCTATTTTCTTATCAAGAGAAAAGAAAAAAGAACGCTAAGAAACCGTTCAGTAAAGGGGTCTCTGCAAACTCAATAAAATAAAGTGCTTCAGCCCGCCAAGACCTTGATCTTGATGGGCTTTTTCATGAAACTTACTCAACCGAAATGTTTAATGCTCTTGAACGGCCCTGCGAGAATAGCGGATTATTCATTGTATCCTTATATCGGTTACTTATACTGCTTATTTTATGTGCTAATCATTCTTTCTCAACAAGAATGTTATTCCCACACTGTTGTATCCACCTGATATGACGGGTCTTTAATATATTTCTGCACTTCCTTGAATTGGGCAGGATGCTTTCTCCTTACCGCCCACTTAATAAGATCAATAAGGAATGCCTCAAGCTGAAATATGCCGAAGATAAACGCCAATGTCAGAATAAAAGAATTCAAGTCATCCATACAAGCATTATATCCAACCCCGATGCTCTTATGTGTAATGATTTATCCAACTGCTGTTTTTTGCTCCTGCTGCTAGGTAATAATCTCATCAAGGAGCCTGTTGCGCCTGATCTTACTTCCTCGCGAGTTCAAGATCCATCGTATCGCTTATGATGATCTTACCGCCATGACGGTTGATCGCAGCAGCGATATTAGAGAAGAATTCATTTCTTATAGTCTCTTCGATGGCAATGTGATCTGAGTAGGTTCCGAGAAGCTGGATATACTCGTCTGCAGTAAATACTCTTTCACGGTAGAACAATTTATATGTGATATCCGTAAACCCGTATTTTGCAGGGATCTGTGAGATCTCCTTTGCCTTCTCTTCAGTGAACCACTTCTTTGTACCTGACTTGATATCATATGCCTTGTTGTAATACTCTTCATAAAGTGCGTTGATCTCAGCAGCGAGTTCTGGAGCGTTCTGACTGTTACGCGGGCGGTTAGCAAATCTTGCAAATGCTCCGCCGGGCTTTAATGCGGAATAAACCTTGGGATATCCGATTTCTTCAGGAACCCAGTGAAAAGCAGTTGCAGAGAAGACAAGATCGTAAGCATCATCTTCCAGATCAACATCTTCGAACTTTCCCGTGATTACCTTAAAGCCTTTATATCCGCCGAACTTCTCCATAAGGATTCTCGAGAAGTTCTCACCATATTCAACTGAAGTAAGCTCGCAGCCGGTCTTGAGCACGGGCAGCGTAGCCTGACCGCTTCCGCTGCCAACTTCAACAACGCGGCTTCTCTCACCGATCTTTACGTATTTGAAAATAGCCTGAAACAACTCATCGGCATAACCGGGGCGCATCTTATCGTACTTGGATGCTTCTGTATCAAATGTTGCGCCCAGCTCTTTCCTGTTATTCATATATCTTTCCCATATATAATAACTTTGCCATTTCGTTATAATCCATTTTTTCGAACTCCTCGTTCCCGTACCTGCTGATTAAATCAACTGTTTTCTCTATCCTTATACACTCTTGAACCGGTCGCACCTGTCTGACCCTGATACTTACCGCAGTACGGATTAAGCGCTACGTCATCCATCTCCGCAAATACAAGCTGACCAACTCTTCTTCCGGCTTTTAATTCAATTGCGCATCTGTTGGCGTTATACAATTCCAATGTAATCTCTCCCTTAAATCCCGGATCGACCCAGCCGGCATTCTGGATAAACAGACCCATTCTGCCAAGAGAACTTCTTCCTTCAACAAAAGCGGTCAGATTATCCGGCAGCTCGAAATATTCCATCGTAGTAGCAAGAACAAATTGTCCCGGCATGATCAGATATGTATCGGTAGTGATGGTTTTATAATTGATCTCTTTTTCGAGAGTGATAACACTTGATGGAGAATCATCAACGACACTGAAAGTGTTTCCCAAACGGATATCCACACTGGCAGGCTGGATCTGTTCGTCAGTTACCGGCTCGATCGTCAGTGTCTTCTCTTTAAGCATTTTCATTATCGTCTTATCTGAAAGTATCATTCTTGTTTCTCCTTTGTTCTCGGTTCATTTTATTCAGGATTTTTTGTTCTACTGTCAGTATCAATATAGGTGGTATACGCCAACTGTTGATGTTAAAGATCTCTATTTAAAAATAGTACTGCATGAAATTTCCGTTATGCTTAAACCCATATGATTCGTACAGCTTTACACCCATATCCGATGCTGTAATATAGATCGTTCCGCAGCCATATTCTTTTGCTTCTTTTACTACTCTGTCAAGTAATTCTGTAGCGATTCCCATCCTCCTGTAGTCCGGATCGGTATACATGCTGGACAGGATGCCTAATTTTCCTGAAGGACACGTGAAATACGGCGGTTTTTCCGCGAAGGACATACCACTTGTTCCGACTATCTTATCCCCATCATATGCCAGCCAGGAAACATAGGTGCCGGCAGCCAGATTCCTTTTATAAAAATCCATAAGCGCTGATTCGAGATCTGCATTCTGTGGAACTGTTTTGCCTGCCGATATATATTCTTCCGTCATTTGGTCTATTCGTATTTTTATAATTCTGCTTAATTCATTCTCCGACAGTTTTTTATAAACAATATCCATCAGGTTTCTTTCCTTTCGTAAATAAAACAGCTTAAGGCTCGTTTTCAAAGCAGAGATTATTTCCAAGCTTTGTCTATTAAACTGATGATTAAACGATCCATGTTACCTTGGGATAATTCTTCTTGCACATTGAGCCGGCAGCATTTGCGAAAAGAGTTGCTGCCTTAATATCATACTGAGTGTCAAAACACATTGTGTTATAGAATCCTCCGACAACGGCAGAACGGGTAAATTCATCCCATGAAGAGAACTTATTCTTACATTCATCTGTAAAGAACAGCGCTGTCTGCATAAATTCAGTGTTTGACAGAAGATCACAGGCAAAAGCCATCCTGGCAAGAGAGAGTACATTACAATAATCCCACGCACCTGCTCCTGCTTCAGGAACCAAGTATCCTAAATGCTGGATCACCATCATAGTTGCTTTTACATGCACTCTTTCTGACGGGCTCATTTTCTCAAATGGAGGTTCCAGTTTTCTCTCAATGGCAGACTTAATACTGTCAATTTCAGGAGCGACACGGTTATCACCAAACCACTTCTGTAAGCTGCCAATATCTGTAATGCCATACTGTTCTTTAAGCAGGCTCTTCATTTTCGGCTTATCTGCATCATCACACTTGAAAAAGAGTTTATCCAGAGGGATCTCTATGCCGATTCCATAAGGTATAAATGATGCCTGTATCATGGAAATATATGAAAACGCACTGTCCTCATCGATCTTATTCTGCTCGCCGGCATTTCCGATCAGATCTGAGATCTCAGAGAAGAGTTTTTCCAATGTGTTCTTTGCTTCACTAAGGTTCTGATCAGCACGCTCCATTGAACTATCTATAGCATCCTTTAATCCTTCGAGATCAGGATCAAATCCCTGGGCCTTATAGAAGCATTCCACAGCCTTAAGTTCACAGTCCGTGTGATCAAGAATATATCCCATTGAATTGAAAAGCCTTGCATCCTCTTTAGGTTCAGAACAACGCTTGGACAACAGACTTATTTCCTTCTTTGCCTCTTTAAAACGCGACAGTCTGTTGAGGGCATCTATTCTTCTGAACCAGAGCTCGTTGCTCCACTTATCAGAAGGTATCTCCTCTGTTTTCTGAATTATCTTTTCATACTCAGCATTGCTGAACAATTCATCTATAACGCTGATAATCTCATCATCGTTACTGCTCTGAGCTGATTGCTTTTTCTTGTTATATAAATCTCCTAATCCCATATATTTCTCCTTCTGCTATAAGTGTAATAGCTATGTAGTCATTATATCGATAATATTATTCCTGATTAAATCTCCTGACAGGAAACACAAAGTTTCAACCCCAGTTTTCCCATGCGCTCCATCAGATCAGGATCAAACTCCATGTTGCATTGTTTATCGTAATAGTAGATCATCCAGATCTGCGAATCTGAGAAATCAACTCCCAATCTGATAAGTTCATTCTCATTTTCTTCTGCCAGATCCAAAAGCCATTCTATTTCTTCGTAGAATACAGGTCCATCCGGATTCTCCGGCAAATTATCCGGTACACGGATCCTATTATTATCGAGTTGTATATGGAGCAATTCCTCGATTCCGGATAAATCAATATTCTTCCCATACAGGGTCATCCAGAAGCTCATTTTAGGCTCACGTTTAGATTTCAATAAGCATACCCTCCAGTATATATTCAGTTCTTTCCCGTAAATATCTTATGTTCTTTTGCCTTCTCGATAAAATCAGCCAGACGGCCGTCTTTAACCACCACGTCATCAAGCCCCGGATACATGGCAGATACCTCTTCAGCTGTTGTATTCATCCAAAAATCCGAAGGGATCTCGTTATAAAAGACACCTCCGAAAGTATTGCCTGCAGATGATCCCGGCGAATCGACATCCGACCTGATCTGAACACTTCCGTCACGGTTAAACTGAACAGTAAGAAGAGTGATCTCCTGAACTTTCGCGAAAACATGCCTTGCAAAGATAAAGTCAGCCGGTCTGAAATTAAGGTCCATCTCTGCTGCGAATCTTTCAGCGAAGGAATCAAGAGAGCCCCTTATCAGAGTGTTGTTTTCTTTAAGGATCCGCTCAAGCTTGTCCGTCATCTTTATCTCTGTTATGGAATCAGGAAGGATCAGTTCCTTAAGATTTTCGAGCCTTTCAAGAAAAGCGGTCTCAACCTCGGTAAAGCCGTAATCAAGGCCGCTTTTGAGCGTATCCTCAATAACCAGAGACAGATCACGCGGCTCTCCCCCGCACTCTTCTTTGTATCTTTCAAAAGCCCTGTTAACATCAAGATCAAAAGCTTCATTGCTGACGGTTCCATTACCGCGCACTTCGAACTCAATATCGTATTCACCGTTGAAAAACGAATGCAGTATGCTCACATCTGTCTCCTGAATTTATAACCTGATCTAGGTCTCTTTTACTGTTGATTATCCTATCTAAGGGTTACCCCTTCGTAAATCATTATATCATCCAAATAAAGTGGCTTATCCATTAATTCTTATCCCGCTATCATGTTGTTCTTATCATCCGCTGATCTGATTATCTATACAAGAATCATACTGATATTCTTTGGTATAACTGAACGGCAATCCCCCTTCAGATTGGACATAATGATGATATAGTACCGTTTACCGTCCCGTTCGATCATATAATTGCTTGTAGAAAACCTGGGGACGTCTCCGTTATGGTAAACAAAACCGTCACTGATCTGCCATCCGCAGGCATATCCGTCAAACGGCGTGAGGAGTTCATTCATTGACTTCTCATTAAGGAGATAGCCTCCGAAGAGCGCCCTGTCAAATTTCAGCATATCGACCGCATTGGAGCAGATTCCCCCTGCTCCCATCTGGAATTCCGGATCAGACAGATAATCCAGTTTTTCCGAGTATTCATAAGATGCCATGACCCCAACGCCGCCGACAGCTGAAGTTGTCATTTTGCATGGCTCGAAAATGTTCTTACTTATGTACTCTTCGAATGTCATTCCGCTGACTTTTTCGATGATCAGTGCGAGAAGATGATAATTCGTATTGTTGTATACAAATTCAACATCCGGCTCACTCAGCGGTTCGACAGTGAAAAGACGCTCCAGGAACAGTCCGTCATCAAATGAAGCCTCGATCTGTCTATAAGCTTCCGGATAACTCATATTGCTCTCCGGATCGGGCCCGCAGATCTCATATAATTTCTCAGCTCCAATAAAATCGATCGGGTTATTTACATAATCAACAAGCCCGGAACGCATATGCAAAAGATCAGATACTGTTATCCCTGAAATCTTTTGGTAACCCGGGAAGGAACTGTATTCGGGGAACAACTCTCCTATAGTCTTATCCATTGAGAGCTTTTTGCTTTCAATAAGACTCATAATGCAAACACCGACAAAAGATTTGGTGTTGGATCCGATCTCATATGTCGTATATGGAGTTACTTCGTTTCCGTCAACATCAGGAAGACCTGTTCCTGCTGCAAAGATGATCTCTTCATCAGTTGCTACGATCATGGAACCCTTAAAATCAGATTCAGTCGCAATATAAAGCAGATAATCCACTATATTCTGATATTCCTTATTCCCGGAAACATAGATATTCTGTTCTGCATTTTTAAGTCCGGAAAGTTCTTTCTCAACACTTACCCTGGAATCCAGATTTGGCTTACATGAAGTAAGACCTATCAACAAAGATACAGCTACAACAATACTTACCGCCTTTATCGCGATGCTTACTCTCCTGCCTGCTGTCACAAATAGCATATTAACCCGCTTTCATCGTTTTTCCTTTTGTTATTTAAATTGAAATTTATATTTCTCCATTTTTCTTGTTTTCTTCTATAGCGAGCAAAACCAGAAGAACAGCAATATAATCAGGTGATCATACTTTCTGATAATGAAGTTCCTTAGTCGATATTGCAGCATCTTCCGGCTGGTTCTTAACGGCTATCTGGAACGCATCCTCATATACGATCTCACCCGGAATCTCATCGCATTCGGAAATATAGAGCTTTACGCCATACTTATTACACATCTCACGGTAGAACGTCATCTGATCCCAGATGTCCTTTGCTTCCTCATTGTCCTTGAACCATGTGATAGCACCGTCAGGATTATTCTTCTCATAAAAAGGAGGAACAGGCAATACTCTTTCAAAATATTCTCTGTTACGCCAGTATTCCTTTTCTTCTTCTTCGGTCAACGTCTTACTGCTTACGAGCCTTCCTACAGCCGTAAAGATGCCCCTGGGCTGTTTAGTAATGTAAGCACAGTCTTTCATGTGTACTCTGTAGTATTTCATGCTTCCCCCTCGTTATATTAATTCTGTATTTGTCTGCTTTACTGTTGATAATCCGCTCTATGATTTTCTTCTGAGTTCTCTGACAAAGCTAACGCTGACAACTATCATCATGACAGCCAATACATCTGATGCGATCAGCTGCCCGATCGCAGCAGCCGGGATTGGCTGCAACGGCCACGGCTCAATGAAACTGGCAAGGCATGCTCTGAAAATCCAAACCACCGTAAGAAAGAAATAGAAATAAATCACTTCCCGGTTCATTGCCAAAGCTCTTTTGCCTAACAATATCAACATTACGCTCAGACCAAACAGCAACAACGAAAAGCAATAGTTCGTATAATCAATCCCGACTATAAGGTTCCTGTATTGCGTTGGAAGGTAGTCGTACCATTGAAACATCCATGGTACAAAAAAATGCCACAGCCCCACCAAAGCGCTGATTACAACTGAAACATAATATAGAATCTGTAGTCCCTTTTTCAAAATGAAATTCCTCTTCAAATCCTGATCTGTCATAGTCAATAATACTGATTATTTACCGATCTAATGCCGTCAGGTCAGATCGCTCATATTTGTTATGTCCTTTAATGCTCTTTTTGTATTTCCAGCACTTTATGGCATCGGCCAGCGAAGCACCTTTATTGTCGTCAAAAAAGTCCCTTACATAGGTATTATATTCAAACTGTTTATCTATTTCCTTTTTTCCGGTTTTCTTAGTACCCTTTATTTCTTTATATGCAGCTATCGCATCTGCATATGTCTTTCCACTGTTGGATCTAAGCCATTTTTGAAAAGCAACATTGAAAGAAAAGCTATCGCCTATCTCACTCTTAAAGAATGCTCTGTGGAGCTCCGAACAAACAAAATCAGATTCAATGATACTGTCCTTTGTTATTTCCGACATCTTATGTTTCGGGGTTCTAAACACCTTTGCGGCTTTAATCTTTCCTGTATCAAGAAAGTACGCTATACGCTCAGTCAGTTCCGCCTTTCCACCGGAAGCCGGCAATCCGTTTTCACGGCAAAAACTGACCAATTCTTCCTTGAGATAATAGTATTCAAGAAACTCTTTGCTTTTTAACTCAATTGTCAATTCAGGTCTTTCTGACATATCTATATCCTGATGATTATCCAATCCTATACAGTGTTTTCTATTCAAACAACTTATCAATATCCTTCTCCCCGTACGATTTCGAGGGCAATACAGTACACCGGTCCGGAAACAGTTCTTCACATATCCTAAGCTCAAGATCCTGTCTGTGAATCCAGTGTCTGACCAAGCCGTCTTCGCCTTCAAGGCCAGTTCTGACTGCATGAGGACTGTTGTTGAAATAATCACAGAGCATCGAAAACCAGACTTCATTGCCTTTATCATCGACCCGGGTCTGCCGAGCTGTCTCAAGATTCCTTCTTATATCATCCGGTTCCGCCTTAAGATAAGCAATATGGATCTGCTTATCACCTATAGCATTCTTAATGTCTCTGTAGAAATCTATAATGGCCTCATCCGGCATATCCCGGAACAGTATCATGTCCTCAACGATGTTTTGATAAAGAGCACATTCCGTAATCAAAGGTGCACCGTCCCAGCTGCCGTAACGCTTCAAAACAATGTCTTTGAACCGCTCAAAGGATACACGGTTGTTATATATCTCATATTTTTCCATCGCCTGATAAAAGCTCCGGTCATCAGTCCGGATCTTTGTATAACAGACAACTGCATGATCATCTTCAAAATGAGTTTTTGCTTCTATCTCCGGTCTCAGGGAAGTATGCTTTTCCAAAGCGGCCCGATAGTCTTCCATGTCCATATATGCGCACCAGGCGAGTTCTACCGGAGAATAGTCGCCTTCTTCAATGACTTTATGGTCCGGACACTTCTCTGATAAAAGCTTTACGAGAGTGCTCTTACCGCTTCCCTGTATACCTTCAACGAAATATGTCATGTTCGCTTTTCTCCCATACCCCTATTTCCGTATTCTTTTAATCACTTTTACTGTCGATTATCTTTATCATCCTGCAACTAAAGTTTTGCTCTCAACATGTCATCGTAAGCATAATCAATACAATCCTGAAGTTCCTTAAATGATCCTTCATATTTACTGTAATTCCCAAGCCTCCAATATGTCCATTCACCGTTTTCTAATACTATTCTTACCCATGCAGCATGATCGTAGGCTGAAGTAAAATAGTATTCATAAGTCGAATCATCTATCTTTTTTAGTTCACATCCATGTGTTTCCATATTATTCACATTTAAGAAGGTGCGCCAAATATGATCCTAATAAACAAGTCATATATAATCTCTTCACCGTTTTCATCGTTCTTCAAAACATCAAATGGAGCCCTGTCACCAAGAAAAGGAACTGGACTGCATAACCATTCTTTAAAAGCATCATCCGAGGTGTGCAGTCTTCTTCCGAAAGACCATATAAAATCTGATACTCCGTCTATAGGAGACTTCACAAGCTGCCCTTTGGAAATTAATTCTTGCCTGTCCGTTTCCATTAGATTTTTCATTGACATACTGTTTTCCTATATAGATTTTACTGTTTATTTATCATTCCAAACTACTTAAAATTTAATTCAGATGCTTACGCATTATGATCGTTTTGCCGTCGTTCTTGAATTCGGCAAATCCGTTTTTCTCATATAATTTCACAGGGCCGGTAAAAGCCATAGAAGTTTGTCCGCTCACTTCCGGATAAGCTTCAACATATTGATACCCGTTTCTCGCGGCATCAGAACAGATCTGTTTTAGCAACTGTTTCGCAATGCCTTTTCCGCGATAATCCGGACTGATCTCAAAACACACGATCGACAAGACCTGTCCCGGAAGGCAACTGTGAGAATAAGTACTTTCATCCGGAAGATGATCGAGATCAAACTCGCCGACACGGTAATAGTTTGTCCTGTCATTCGCATTGCACCATCCGACTGCAAGGTCGTTATCAAAAGCAAGGTAACCGCGTATCAAGCCCTGTCTTACCATACGGACAGCTGTTTCTCTAAGGGATCTCTTCCAACCTTCAATTCCACCGCCATACTGTTTTGCCTGATCGCGCATCGCTTCTATCTCGCCTGCACTCATATTAAATGCATTGCAATAACAGGGATAGTAAGGTGAACCGTCCGAGAATGCACGGTTATCAAAAAAGTCAAAGTAATCTTTCTCCAGATCCGGTGATAAGGCTTTTATCGTTATTTCATTCATATTATCCAGTCTGTTTTCCTGTTTATTATCTTTACTTCTTTCTTGGATATTAACCAAGAAAACTATCACTTAACACATCCAACAGTTCGAAAACAAAATAACCCACTATGCTTCCGGCAAAGACAAATAAAAAAGATATGCCTAATGCCCTTAGCTTATGTTGCTTTTTGATTATCCCTATAAACCATAGCAAAATCAGGACGAGAAAAACTACTAAACATACAATTCCAAATACTATAGTAAACGGGTATAGATTCGGATATCTCGAATACTCATGAAATGTACAAATGGTAAGCCAAGACATAAATGAAATCAACCCCATCAGTCCGAATGCCCCGATTCCGGCAGAACATAGATAAAACAAGATTGTCTGTCTTATTCCATTGTTTTTTACAACATGTTCTGTCATATATCACCTGTTTATGTTTTTCAATAGTGTACTTATCTGTCTATTTTACGCTCTAATGTCTGCGTCATATGCTCATCAGTTGTTGAGCGTATCTATAAGTGCTTCAAGCTGTTCCTGATCGTCACCTAACAGAGAAGATGAATCAACATATTCATCATCGGTGGCGACAACCTGGAAGAACGGTTCGACGGTTATCCCTTTTACAACGTATTCGTATAATTTCTTCGGATCCTTGGTAAAACCATGCTTTCCGATAAACTTATCAAGCACTTCACTGTAATCAGTCTCATCGTCGTCTTCCTCATCGGATTCTTCATAAGCCTCTGTAAAAGCTTCTTCTGAACTTAATGTATCAAGATCCCAGAAATCAGCTAAAAGTGAAGACCCTTTCAGGGCCGCGATTATATTCATGAACTCATTTATATTCCGTGATACTATCCCGCATTCTCCCTCAGTGCCGATATATCCGATAAGTTCATCATCAAGGACTACCCATAATGCGCCCGTTCCATCTCTGGCAAAAGCCTTAATGTTCTTATAACTTGAATCTCCAGGCCCCATCAAGTCTTCAAATTCTTGCTGAAAGTTGTCTTCCAGATCCTTTACCCAGGCTTCATCATAGATCTCAACATCATGGGAATAAAATGCATCGCACAGTTTCTCATCGTTAATTATCTCTTCCAAAAACGCACGGATATTCTCCGGCAGATTCGTATTATCATATTTCATATATTCCTCCCCTGAATATAATCCTGATTTAGTTGTCTATCCTGTCTATTAATCAAACGATAATCTCTTATTATATGCAGTCAGGAATCTTCCTGAACTATCCTTTGTGTGTTCAAACAGTAACCATTGCTCAAACTCTTCTGTGTCACCTTGGATTAAATCTGTATTTTATCCCACAATTGCACTTCAACATATGCGTAATTGCCGAGAGATTCTTTAAGGAAAACGTCAACTGAGCCATTACATGACTCGATACGCTCATACAGCATTTTCTTAGTCAGAACAACAGGTTCATTTCCGTGAATCATCAGAGCACAGCTGTCTCCGAGTGTGAAGCTGACCTGATCGTCGGGAACATCATCCAGATCGATAATGATCTTATCGCTGCTGTCAAACCAGTTTCTGAGATATTCGCACTCCAGAAGCGTAAACGAATAGGGATGCGGGAGCTTCGGCTTTCCGCCTAACTTTATAAATTTCTCACGCACAAAAACATCCGCTTTCTTTCGTGCCGGATAATAGTTCTCAAAGTCTGCGAAACGGCCGAAACTGGTAGTATCCGTATGTGCGTCCGCAAGCTCTTTAGCCTTGCGAAAAGCTTCCTCCTCAGGAAGGAGCATTATATTCTTCCACGGGTCTGTCCCAGGATAAAAGTAGTGCGTGATGTATAGCTTATCCAAGATCATCCTCCGTCTCTCTTACCATTGTAAATTAGTCTGCATGATTCATCTTTATACCAAGACTTGAGAACCGTCATGCGTAGTCCCTGAAACTTGAGAGATGGAAAGTCGAGTCGACCGGTGCATCTGCAGTCTCTTTATTTATGTTACAAATAACAATTATCCACTGCCCCTTTGATACTTCGTCCGAGCCTTCATTGACACCAAGAGATTTCGTTTTGGATAACTCCTTGATCTCATTTTCCGTGAGTTTCTCATCGGAAACATATACGCTCCACTCTATGTCTGAATCGGAATTGTTTGTCGATGACCACGAAAAATAAGCACCTGAAAATGTATCGTATTGAACTGCATAATAACCCTTCTCGAAGATATCTTCATTTGAAATGTCGAATCCCATTCCAGCCGGAGGTTCGTGTTCCATGTTATCCGGCATATCAGGCGCCTTATAGTTCGATGATCTTGTTGATGTTGCAGATGTGGGAGCTTTAGTATCAGTCACGTTAGAACAGGCCGGCAAAGTGAAAACAAAGCCTGCGACAAGGATACATATCAAAAAGTGTTTTGAGTTAAGCATCTTTAAGTTCTCCTCCCCCTACGATTGTTATCAGATACCCTATATACAGTAAAAAAATCGAATTTGTTGCGACACCACATTTTAGATGTGTTTAGTTCATTTTGCTGTTTATTATCCAATCCAGAGTTCGTCATTGAATAAAGTCATTATAGCATTCAAGCGCAGGCACCACCTGTACACTATTTGCTCTCAAAAACACTGCAAAAAGTGTACTTTTCGCGATTATGTACACTATTTGACCATTTTTCGGATGCATTTAGTGTATATACAAAGTGTTTATAAAAACGCTTTTCATTTATGTATGAATTTTACTGTTCAGTTAATACAATATCGTCTAAGAACACCTCAGACATGCTCATTATAACATCGCTCCACCGCAGCATTTCATATCAGCTCTTATCACCAGTTTTCAGTTTATCGTTCATTGCAAAATCACGGCATGAAGTCCTGATACAATCTGAGAGTTTATTTGCTTCAGTTTCAAGGCTTCTTATCTTCTCTTCGATCTTCATTGATTCAGTCTGGAGATCTTTGCAGTATTTATCTATTTCCTTTATCTCTAACACTTTTGGGAAGATAAATATAAAACTACAGCCTATCATGATGATGCCGGTTATGGTGCAGAACCATCCTAGCGCCTGTAGCAACCAGTTAGCTTCAAGATTCGATTGCATTATGAACCACCATATACCCAATAAAAGCATAATGCCACCGCAAATCGCTAACGGGAAAAAAGCTACTTGGGGATCATTCTTTTTACCGTGTCTGTCCATGACATAGTAATACTCACGCTCCTCGTTGTGGAGAGTAATCTTAGCCTGGATCTTCTTATTATCCTCGCGCAAGGAATTGATTTCATGGTTAAGATCGTAAAGTCTTTTCTTGTCAGAAAAGATCCTGCCAAACTCCTTAAAGTACTTCCTGTCATCTTCTGAAGCACTTTCAATGACTTTGTTGATCAGGTCTGCATTATACACAAAACCTTTTTTCTTTCCCTCATGAACAAGATCATTCATGTCCGCCAGATGGGCTGATGCAAGAAGCAGTCCTCTGAGCGCAAAGAAATCGTGAGGTGTCTTTTCTAATATGGAATTAAATGAATCAACAGCGGCCAAAAACTCTCCTCTGGAGAGCTGTGTCACGCCCATCTCATGCATCTGGTGTTCTTCGATATTGCTCATTTCCTTACCCCTTAGCTCATTTTATTCAGTAAATTCATTACTAAGGAACCTCTTCAATTGCTGTATCAGTTCTTCGTCGGATTCCCGTGACCGTAGTAGACCGTTCTGTCTC
>CAMIYM010000009.1 GCA_946403085.1 uncultured Clostridia bacterium
AGATGTCAGCCTTAACAGCGATTGCATCAACTAATTCTGTTCTGTTCATTATTAATTCCTCCCTTGGAATATGGGTTAATTACTTTGCCGTTGAGCCTTTTGGCGCCGACAATGTCGATATTATAAAGTTCTTTGACATTAAAAACAAGAGAATTTGAGGGTTTTTGGAACTTTTTTTCGCGAAAAACCCTTATTTTTAGGGATTTGTAACATTATTACACCGTATTTAAGGGGTGTTGACACCCCAAAATGTGTGTGATACTATACTGAACAAATGAACATATGAGCAGGCGTTCATATGACAAACGGAAGGAGATAGTTATATGCCTCACAATCACGAAGAACTTCTTAAGCATGTTAAGGCAGATATGCCCAAGGATGAGTTATTGCAGGACCTTGGTGACCTCTTCAAGATCTTTGGCGATACTACCAGGATCAAGATCATGTACGCTCTTCACGAGGATGAGATGTGTGTCTGTGCTATAGCTGAACTCCTCGGAATGACCCAGTCAGCAATTTCCCATCAGCTTAAGGTGCTTAAAGCGGCTAATCTCGTTGAGACAAGACGTGACGGCAAGACTATCTATTACAGTCTGGCAGATGAACATGTTAAGTCGATAATTGCACAGGGATATGAACATTTAACTGAATAATAAATAAAGGAGATCATATATATGAAAAAGACATTTGAACTGGAAGATCTTGACTGCGCTAACTGCGCCATGAAGATGCAGGAAGCGATCCTTAAGATTCCCGGAGTGCAGAACTGCGAAGTTAATTTCCTTAAGCAGAAGATGACTCTTGAAGCTGACGATGCCGAATTCGACAAGATCGTTAAGCTCGCTGTTAAGGCTATAGCAAAAGTAGAGCCTGACTGCACAGTCTTATTGTAATAACTGAAGCCGCAGTCCTTAGTGCTGCGGCTTACTTATATGAGGACAGGATATATGAAGTATAAGCTGACAAAAAAGCAGAAAAAGATGCTTACCAGGATAATTATCGCAGTGGCTCTTCTCGCGGTAATAGCTGTTACGCTACATTTCATTGAGCTTCCTTGGTGGGCTGAGCTTATTCTTTATGCTGTTCCTTATGTTATTGCCGGATACGATGTCCTTAAAACGGCATTTATTAACTTAATACACGGTCAGATCTTCGATGAGAAGTTCCTCATGATGGTGGCGACTGTCGGAGCTTTTGTAACAGGAGATTATCCTGAAGCTTCTTTAGTAATGCTCTTTTATCAGGTCGGTGAACTTTTCCAGAGCATAGCGGTAGGCAGATCCAGAAAATCTATCGCTAAGCTTATGGATATCAGGCCGGACAGCGCGACTGTGATCCGTGACGGCGAAGAAATCGAAGTATCGCCTGAAGATGTTCAGGTAGGTGAGACGATAATCATTAAACCCGGCGAGAAGATCCCGCTCGACGGTGTCATCATTGAAGGCGAGAGCTCTGTTAACCAGGCTGCCCTTACCGGCGAATCTGCGCCTGTGGACAAGGCCTTCAGTGATAACGTAATTTCCGGAACGCTTAATCTTACTGGCGTTATCAAAGTCAGGACAACATCGACATTCGGTCAGAGCACTGTATCGAAGATCCTGGAACTCGTTGAGAATGCTTCTGATAAGAAAGCAAAAGTCGAGAATTTTATCACAAAGTTTGCTCGTTACTATACTCCGGCAGTTGTTATAGCAGCTTTGCTCCTTGGCGTTGTTCCTCCGTTTTTCCTCGGCATCGGAAGCTGGGAGATCTGGAAGGAATGGCTTACAAGAGCATGTGTATTCCTGGTCGTATCCTGCCCCTGTGCACTTGTGGTATCTGTACCGCTTTCTTTCTTCGGCGGTATCGGCGGCGCTTCAAAAGACGGTATTCTCATAAAAGGTGCCGGTTATATGGAAGTCTTATCCAAGATCGATACTGTTGTTTTCGATAAGACAGGTACACTTACAAGAGGTGTTTTCGAAGTAGATGATGTGCATCCCAACATCGTAAGTGATGCTGAATTACTGGATATAGCAGCGTGCTGTGAGAGCTTCTCGAGCCATCCTGTTGCACAGTCTATCGTAAGAGCTCACGAAGGGCATATTGATAAGTCTCTGATAGGCGATGTAAGTGAGATAGCAGGAAAAGGTGTTAAAGCTGTCGTCGGGGGCAAGACATATTACTGCGGTAACGGACAGCTGATGGATATCTGCGGTGCCGAATGGCATGACTGTCACCTCACGGGAACCATTATCCATGTTGCAAGGGAAGATAACGGAACGGTGGATTATCTGGGTCACATAGTAATCAATGATCAGATCAAAACTGATTCCGAAGCTGCCATTAAGGACCTTAAGAATGCTGGTGTTAAGCGTCTTGTAATGCTTACGGGAGATAAGAAGAGCGTAGCAGAAAACGTTGCAAACAAGTTAGGCCTTACAGGCTTTTTTGCCGAACTTTTACCGGCTGATAAAGTAGCTAAAGTTGAAGAATTGCTTAAATCCGGAAAAGGCAAGCTTGCGTTTGTCGGAGACGGTATTAATGATGCTCCTGTTCTCATGCGTGCAGACTGCGGTATCGCGATGGGAGCTATGGGTTCTGATGCTGCCATAGAGTCTGCCGATGTCGTTCTCATGGATGATAAGCCGTCGAAAATAGCTGATGCTATAAAGCTCGCCAGAAAGACTATGAGGATCGTCTGGGAGAACATCATTTTCGCACTTGGAGTAAAGGCAGTGATACTCATTCTCGGTGCTGCCGGCATCGCAAATATGTGGTTTGCTGTATTCGGAGATGTTGGTGTCCTGATCATTGCGATTTTAAATGCGATGAGGTGCATGAGAAAACTCAGATAAAGATGCTGCGACAGTTATTCTGATATAATTATTCAACAGGATTTTTGCGAATGATTATCGAGGTAACTTTATGCCGTTATTAGCTTCGTTTATGGTTCCTCATCCGCCTTTGATCGTGCCTCAGGTAGGCCGCGGCGGAGAGAAAGAAGTCTTAAAGACTATTGCATCCTATGAGAAGATCGCTGATGAGATATCAGCGATCAAGCCTGATACTATCATCATCACAAGTCCCCACCAGACTATGTACGCGGATTATTTCCATATCTCTCCCGGTAAGAGCGCACAGGGGTCATTTGCCAGGTTTGGTGCTCCCGGTGTGAAGTTCTCTGAAGATTACGATGAAGAACTTGTTGATAAGATCTGCAGTATTGCTGATGAATATAATCTTCCATGCGGAACTTTAGGTGAAGAGAACCCGGAGTTAGATCATGGTACGATGGTTCCGCTCTGGTTTATCCGTAATAAGTACAAAGGCGGAAAGATAGTAAGGATAGGCCTTTCAGGTCTGCCTCTTAAAGATCATTACATCCTAGGTATGATGATCGCTGATGCTGTTAACGAACTTGGCCGTAATGCTGTTTTCGTGGCAAGCGGCGATCTGTCGCATAAGCTTCAGAATTATGGTCCGTACGGATTTGCAAAAGAAGGTCCGGAATACGACAAGCGGATAATGGATGTTATGGGAAGGGCTTCTTTTGGAGAACTCTTTGATTTCAGCGAATCATTCTGCGATAAGGCAGCTGAATGCGGTCACAGGTCCTTTGTCATCATGGCAGGTGCCTGGGATAAGAGAAATGTAATAGCTTCAGTTTTCTCACATGAGGACGTTACAGGTGTTGGCTACGGAATATGTTCATTCTATCCGGAAGAAGGAGAATCTTCTGACCGTGAATTCCTTAAAAAATTTCTGGATAAGACTGATCAGGAATTAAATGAAAAGAGGGAAGCTTCAGATATCTATGTCAGGCTCGCAAGACTCTCTCTTGAGACATTTATAAAAAGCAGGAAGACACTTAAGATACCTGGTGATCTGTTAAAGATCGCAAAAGAAAATGAAGATACAGATCAGCTTTTGAATTCGCGCGCAGGGGCATTCGTATCTATACATAAATACGGAAAGCTCAGAGGCTGCATCGGAACCATTTCACCTTGTTCTCCCAATCTCGCTTCTGAGATCGCGAGAAATGCCATCAGTGCTTCCACAAGAGATCCAAGATTTGATCCGGTAACAGAAGATGAACTCCCTGCTCTCGAGATCAATGTAGATGTGTTAGGCGTACCTGAAGACATTGATTCCAAAGATTTGCTTGATGTTAAAAGATACGGAGTCATCGTATCTGCAAAAGACGGAAGAAGAGGCTTGCTGCTTCCGGATCTGGACGGAGTGGATACCGTTGAAGACCAGGTGTCGATTGCAATGCAGAAGGGCGGAATAAGACCCGGCGAAAAGTATATGCTTCAAAGGTTTGAAGTAGTGCGTCACATTTGATGGAGGATCAAATGACCAGGTGCCATGTTTGTTTCAGACATTGTGATCTTACTGAAGGGCGCATCGGAGCCTGCGGCGCGAGGATCGGAATGGGTGACAGGGTTGCTCCTGCTAACTATGGACGTATTACATCCATTGCGTTAGATCCTATCGAGAAGAAACCTCTGAACAGGTTTTTCCCGGGCTCGAGAATCCTTTCAGTGGGAAGTTACGGATGCAATCTCAGATGTCCTTTCTGCCAGAACAGTGAGATATCCTGGGGAGAAGAAGCGAAAGAGTATGCCGATACGGCGGAACTTATCACTCCGGATGAATTGGTCAGCATTGCTGAAAAGTATAAGAAGAACGGCAATATCGGCATAGCATTTACTTACAATGAACCTCTGATAGCTTATGAATTTGTCCGTGATACGGCGAAGCTTGCACGAGAGAAAGGTCTGAAGAATGTCATAGTAAGTAACGGTACTGCAGAAGTGTCGGTTCTGGATGAGATAAGATCTTATATCGATGCAATGAATATCGATCTTAAATGTTTTGATCCTGATACATACAGAGATGTTCTCGGCGGTGATCTTAAGATGACCATGGATTTCATCGAAAGTGCGGTAAAGAGTGCACATGTGGAGCTTACATGTCTTATCGTGCCGGGTATCAGTGATTCACCTGACATGATGCGTGAGATGACAGGATGGATCGCATCCCTTGAAGGCGGAAGGAACATTCCATTGCATGTATCAAGATTCTTCCCGAGATTCCATATGCAAGACAGTATGCCTACCCCGGTAAGCACAGTATATGGTCTTGCTGATATTGCAAGAGAAAAACTTAATTATGTTTATACGGGAAACTGCTGATAAGGAAAACACTTATGAATGAACAGCTGATATCAGAAGCAAAAAGATATATCGAAGGATTGTTTGCAGGACACTCTGACGGACATGATGCAGAGCACAGTTTAAGAGTATTCTCGAATGCCATGAAGATAGCAGAGAATGAAGCAGAGTGTGATATTGAAGCCGTTGCATTGGCAGCTCTTCTGCACGATGCTGATGACCATAAGCTTTTCGATACAAAAGACAATGAAAATGCACGTGCCTTCCTTAATGGTCACGGGATAACCGGAAGTAAAGCAGACTTCATCTGTCAGATCATCAATTCTGTCTCATTCAGCAGGAACAGGGGAAGAAAGCCTGAGACCATTGAAGGAAAGATAGTTCAGGATGCAGACAGGTTAGATGCGATGGGTGCGATAGGTATTGCACGTACTTTTGCTTATGGCGGTAAACAGGGGAGATCTCTTGAAGACGGTATAAAACACTTCCATGAGAAACTTCTGCTCCTGAAAGATGAGCTTAATACGGATCCTGCGCGCAGAATGGCTGCCGAAAGACACAGATTCCTTGAAGAGTTTATTGAGCACTTTAATTCTGAGAAGCAGGAGTTGTAAGGAACTGCTTATAATGCGTTAAGACAGGATTAAGGTTTCCGGAGTTTTATCTTAAGGTTCGTCTAGTATCTTATGACTATCACGAACTTCAAGGAGATAAAACATGGACGGTACGATCTTAAGAGTAAATAATCTCTCAAAAAAATACGGTTCAAAGACGGTTCTGAACAACGTTAATTTTTCAGTAGAAAAAGGAAAGATCTACGGCTTTATCGGAGAAAACGGAGCGGGAAAGACTACAACGATCAGAGCTTTGACAGGGCTTACAGATGCGCCCGAAGGCACAGTGGAACTGTTCGGTGCATCAGATAAAAAGGGCCTTTATAATGCCCGTAAGAAGATAGGATGCCTTGTCGAAAACCCGATACTCGATATGGGGAAAACCGCCTGGCAGAATCTCGAGATGCAGCAGGTGCTGTATGGCAGAGAAGACAAGAGCAAGATCGAACCGTTACTTTCCCGTGTCGGATTAGGTGATGTTAAGAATAAGAAGGTGAAGAACTTTTCGATGGGCATGAAGCAGCGCTTGGGTATCGCAATGACACTCGTATTCAGTCCGGAACTCCTTATACTTGATGAGCCTGTAAACGGACTTGATCCTGTCGGTATGTATGAAGTAAGAGAACTCCTGAGGTCGTTATGTGAAGATGACGGGATCACGATCCTGATATCAAGCCATATCCTTACTGAACTGTATCAGCTCGCCACAGATTACATCATCATATCCCACGGTGAGATCATCGATACATTGTCGAGAGAACAGCTGGATGAGAGATGTTCTTCCTACATAACCTTAGAGACAGATCAGACAGCTGCTGCGATAGAAGTGCTTCACGAGAAGGGCGTCGAGTCTGTCGGATAAGAGGGCAACAGCATCAAAGTTTACGATGATGTACCGATCAAAAGTATTGCACGCTGGATGTTCGATTCGAAGATCCTGGTAACACTTCTGATGCGTAACGAGAGATCTTTGGAAAGCTATTATATTGAACTTTTGGGGAGGAATTAACATGAAAGATTTACTAAGATGGGAAATGAAGCAGACGCTTAGATCAAAAGCGTTCTGGGGCATGGGCATCGCTTTCCTTTTGTGTGTTTTCCTGTTCCTTATAGAGCCTTTGTACTACAAAGCGTCCGGATATGATATGTTCCTTTTGACGATGAATAATTTCAATGCATTCGTCATATTCTTTACCGGAATCTATGCAGGCATACACATCACAAAGGCATTTGAAACAAGAAATGTCCAGGCAGCGGTTATGGCAGGCAACAGCAGATTCAGCGTGTTGGCAGCAAAGCTCATCTCATACGCTTTCGCCATTGCAACATTCTGTATAGTAACTGTCGGCGTAAACGGACTTATCGGTTTTATGGCAGGCGGAATCGGCGATGCGGGCGGTAACTTCTGGATGTCAGTCATCATGAGAAGCCTTGTATTCACTGTCGTTGAAGTAGCGTTCTCTGCAATATGCGTATTTATTTCAATGTTCTTTAAGAACCTCGGCGGTGCGATTGCAGTAAACCTTATCACATTGCTTGCATTGAATATCGTAACTCAGCTTCTTATCTCACAGAATCTTCTCATGAACATTCTGCCGTTTACACCCGCAGGTCAGACATTCCTCATTTTCCAGGATTTTACACCTGCCAATCTGATGACAGCTGCAGTATCTTCGATCGTATTCCTGTTTGCTATTCTCGGAGCATGCTTCCTTAAGTTCAGGAAAGCAGAATTAAAATAAACAATTATCAGTTTCCTTATAGCACCCCCTCCTGTGACCCGGCATATTTGCCGGGTCACTATTTTTCTAGCGGGACAATCTGTCCTATTAATCGCATTGCAAAACTACCGGTTAATCGTAAAATCTAGCTAGAAAAGATTTTGAGGTTTATCAAAGATGATCCGATTTAAGACATATAGTGATATCAGACCGGTCTCCCGGGAAGTTATTGAAGATGCAGTTAGGAATTCAGAAGGTAAGGAACTTATCTTTGTCGCACCTGAATTTGCCAAGGCACAGGTGGAACGTGAGGTTCTGGCCTTTAAGGAGAGTTATGCCCCCGGTAATGGTGAGATCCATACAGAAGACGGCATCCTTAATCTCTCGTCTTCTCTGGTATCAGGAGATGTCTTAAGTTTCAGAAAGCTTGCAGGCAATATCCTGGATGAGCTTGGTACTAATTATGTGGCTGAGGGCGGAGAGATCATGCTCCGTAATGCTATATATAACATCCTTGCGAATAATAAGGATAAGCTGAAGGCTTTTGGAACTCTTTCATCCAGGATCGATTACATCAATCTTATGATCGCTCTTTTAGGAGATTTCTCCAGATACGGCATTGGAGTTGATGAGATAGATAAAGCTATTGAATCACTTGAAGGTTCTGCTGCCACGGTCCAGTTTATCAACAAGCTCAAAGATCTCCATCTCATTATGAATGAGCTTATTCAGATGAATTCAAGATACGGGCTTAATCTTTTAAGAGAGCCCATAGCTCTTGCCTGTGACAGATTATCCTCAGTTACTTTGCAGAGCCTGTCTTCCAGACGTGCAAGCGGCCTTTCGGCACTCCTTACATCTAAGATTGTGTTCGTTGGATTTGGTGCGACAAGAATGCTCACACCTAAGGAGATAAAGCTTATATCGCTTTTGTCTGACCTTGGCTGTGATATTGAGTTTAATGTCATCACAGGATCAGAGGGCTCTCATTATGCTGCTGTCTATAAGACCGGCGAAGATTTCAGGAGCATGTTAGAAGGCCTTGGAGCATCCGGCAGCGTTCTTGATGCTCAGCATGTAACTGATGAGTTAAGCGTTCTTGTAAACGGTTTTGCTTCTGACTGCTATCCTGATGCTTTTGATACAAAGGGAAAGGTAAGATTATCTGAGCTCTCGAGCATTGATGACAGAGTCGGATACATATTCAGTGAAGTCATAGATCTTACAAGGAATCATGATTACAGATACCGTGATATCAGGATCGTATGCTGTAATGAAGACATAATGACCAGGATGAGAAGTACGGCAGAACTTTACGGTCTTGATGTCTTTATTGACCGGAAAATCTCACTGGGAGGTACAGTTGTTCCTTATATGATGCAGATCCTGCTTGAGCTTCCCAGAGCAGGCTATACACTCGAACTCATCATGAAGGCTATGCGTTCCGGAATGTTAAGGATCCCGCCTTATATCGCTGACGGTTTTGAGAATTACTGTTATGCGAGGAACATTACTGATGCGGGAAGATTATTCGATAAAGATGCATATGCAGATCCTGATGAAGGGCATAATAAGCGCAGATTCTGGATAATCGGAGGAACGGTACCCGGATATAAGGAAGGCTTTGTCGACAGCGGAAGCTTCTTTTATGATTATGTCGTTGAGCGTTCTCTTATCCCGCTGAGAGCTTCTTGCGAATCCATATATTCTGAGAAGACATTATCAGGCAAGGCAAGAAAGAGCCTTGAATTCTTCGACAGGATGAGAGGCTTTATCGAGCCTTTAAGAGATGAGTTTATCTCAAGAGGAGATGATACGGCTGCTGTAGCGCTCGTAAGAGGCTATGATGAACTTGTAAGCCTGCTTATGTGTTCTACGCATGAGATGAATAATTGTGAGATCTCACAGAAGGATTTCCTCTCGATGATCAGGACAGACATGAGGAACCGTACTGAAGGAACTATCCCTTTGAAGGTGGATTCAATTGAGATCACTACTCCGGAGCATGCATTTGTAACGCCTTGCAAGGTATTGTTCATCATTGGCGCACAGAAGGATAATTTCCCTTATGTGCGTATGAGAGAAGGCCTTTTAAGCGGTATAGAGCTCAAGTCCTTATCGAATGCCACTGAGAGCATAGATCTTCCTGATAAGGCACAGAACAAGATGAGAGAGGAGTTTGTTACAGCTTGTCTCCTTTTAGGTTCCGCCTCGGATATCCTCTATATGGTTCATGAATATGGAAAGCCCAAGAGCCGTGTGTTTGAATACCTTGAGAGATATGTTGATCCGGCCTTCCATATTGTCAATACTTTCAAGAATCCTGTTGCAGGAGATCCGGTCAAGTTCAGACATACACTGGAGACATCAGCTATACCGCCCGAAGTTATGGGCAGGCTTTTGTCCGGAACCAGACCTGACGGGACAACAGGAAAAGCTATCTATACGAGTGTTTCTTCCATTGAAAGTTACAGATCGTGTGCGTTCCAGTTTATGCTTCAGCGACAGCTGAGAGCTGCACCGAGAGAAGACAACACGAAGATACAGCCTAACTCTTTTGGAAGCCTTATCCATGGCATGTTCGAAGCTGCGTACAGGAATCTAAGAGATGATAGCGGCAGGGATCCGGATAAGTTCAGATCAATGGCAAAAGAACTTCTCGAGGATGAATCCAGGTATAACAGTTTTGCTGATAAGTGCCTTAAGGAGGCAGTGTCAGAGAGAGCATCATTCGGTTCTGTTGACAAAGACGGTAATCCTAAAGACCGTGTATTTGAGATGGATACATATGCCAAGCTCAGAAGGATGTTTACGAAGATGTTCCGTGGCGTGCTCGGTGATTCTGTAAACACCGGGTTTGTTCCGGAAGGTATTGAGGAACGTATCGGAGGAGACGGCTTAAGTCTTGATATCCCTTATGAAGGCATAGATCTGAAGTTCAGCGGTTTTATTGACAGATATGATGTTAAGACAGGCGAGGATGACAAGATACATTTCAGGACAATTGACTATAAGAGCTTTGATAAAGATGTAGATTCCGCATCACTTCTGAACGGCACACAGATCCAGCTTCCTGCATATTCCGGAGCTATTCTTGAGAAGAGTATTAAGGAAGGCAAAGATGCAGTTATTGATGATTACGGATATGTCCAGGTCGGATTAAGAGCTAATGACAAGGGAGAGCCTTTGACGTGTGTTCCGGTGCTCTCAGGTTACAATGAAGAAGCGATCAGGATCGCTATTGACTATTCAAAGCATGTTATTAAGGAAAGCGTCGATCAGATTGCTGAAGGCAAGGCTGATGCCGTTACAGCAGTGCCTAAGTTAAAATTGTGCAATTACTGCAGTTATAAGGGCTTCTGCGGCAACGATCCGTCAGACCCTAAGTACAGAAGACAGATCGATACAAGCAGCAAGAGTAAATACGGAGCTATCGTATCAAAGTGTGAGAAGGCAGCTCAGCCAACTGATTCAGGCAGAGCAAGGAAAGATCCGGGTTACGACGAGATCACAAAGAGGATCGGTGCAGATGAGAGTATGGGTAAGGAAGACAGACGTGCGATCCTTGCCATGAAAGATATCCTTGAAGGCAAAGATGAAGAAGGAAAGGAGGGTTAAGTTATGAAGTTTTCAGCAGAACAGGAAAAGATAATTAATGCCGGGCTTAATAACAACCTCATTTCCGCATCTGCAGGTTCAGGAAAGACCACTGTGCTTACTGCAAGGATAGGTGATGAAGTAAAGAGCGGAAAGCTTTCGGTTGACGGCATGCTCGTGGTAACTTTTACCGAAGATGCTGCATCACACATGGCCGATAAGATCGAGGAGAAGCTTAGAAGCCTCAGGAATGAAGCTGTCCTTTCAGGCGATACAGAATCAGCTGAAAGACTTTCTAACCAGATTGATCTGCTTCCCAATGCATATATCCAGACAATGCATGGCTTCTGTTCACGTGTAATAAAGGAGAAGGGATATCTTCTTGAAGATGGTCCGATGGCAGACTTTACCGATCCTTCGTGCAGGATCTTAAGCGACAGTGAGCAGGGTGTATTGCTGCAGACAGCAGTTGATTATGCAATAAGGTCAATGTATTCCGGATGCGAATCTGAAGACGATAACTTTGTAAGATTCACGAGAAGATTCGGAGACGGAAGAAGCGATAATTCTTTGACCGGTATCGTTACAAGTACATATAAGACATTAAGGAGTTTGCCTGATTACCTCAATAAGTGTGAGGAACTTATCTCCAAGCGTGAAGAACGTGACAGAAAAGGCCAGATAATGTATTTCGAAGAAGGAAACGATATTCCTGCGACAATTACTGAATATCTGGCAGGGATCAAGGCGGTCCTTGAGAGCAGTGATTTTGCATCTGTTCTTGCCTCTCATGACACATATCAGATCGTAGAAGAATACACGAATGATGAATTCTTAAGTATGGTCATAGACAGGATCGATAGAGTGATCGAACACTATAAGACTAATAAAGGTGCTAGCTTCTTCAATATCCTTGGACAGCTTAAGGAACTGGGAGAGCTTAATTACAAGACGATATTCAGAGGCGCTGATTTCAGGGGCGACGATAAGCCTTTTATGTCGCTTGTTTCCTTCAGGCATTTCATCTCTCCCGGAAGCTGGGACGGAAGCAAATACGAGAATGCGATAGATCTCCCGGAAGAATACAGCAATCTCCTCGATTTCAATGAAGAAGAGATACTTGCAAATCAGAAGGAGGGCACACTTGCGTGCCGTGCTTTTGTTGAGCTTCTTAAGAAGACGGATGAACACTATGCTGCAGTCAAGAATTCAATGCACGGTATGGACTATTCCGATCTTGAACACACTGCATATCAGATCCTTAAGAATGATGAAGCAGCAGCTTTTTACCGTGAGAAATTTACAGAGATCTTCGTAGATGAATACCAGGATAACACCAGACTTCAGGATGCGATCATCGAATGCTTTGAAAAACCTGACGGAAACGTGTTCAGAGTTGGCGACATCAAGCAGAGTATCTACAAGTTCAGATTTGCGGATCCTAACATCTTCGGAACAAGGATGAAGGAATACTCTTCGGGAGCAAAGAAGGGTGAAGTACATTATCTTAAAGAGAACCACAGAAGCACATGTGAGATATTGGCTTTTGCCAATTATGTTTTCGAGCAGATAATGAGCGAGAACGCGTCTGAGATAGAGTATGGAAAAGACCAGCGTTTGAGCAAGGCGGAAGAATCCAGACATGGCACACTTCCGAGGATAATCGTTACTGATACCGCCATTCCGAAGACTGATGACGGCGATAAGACAAAGCCTGAACAGAGGGCTGTATTGGCTGCGGTGGAAAGCGAAGTCAAGAGGTATCTTGAAGAGTGTACCAGAGTCGACGGTTCGAAGACTGAATTTAAGGATATATGCGTTCTTACAGCTTCGAATAACCAGGCTGAAAGAATAGCAAGATATCTTAACGGCTGCACTTTGAAAGACAGAAGAAAGATCGAGGCATCTGGAAGATTTACTACGGATGTCTTTGAGGATCTTGATATCCACAGACTCATAAATTTCCTTATCTGTCTCGGCAATGAATACAGGGATGAATACCTTGCGGGAGTAATGCTTTCGAACTACAGATTCTCTAATTTTACTGTGGGAGAGATAGCGCAGATCCAGGCGTTTATACACGAACAGAGCGGTACTCCGATAGAGAAGGAACCGCTGATGTTAAGACTCCGTGTATATGCGGAAAAGAGCAGTGAGGAACTGGCGTTAAGGGTCAGGAACTTCATCGATGTTTTTGACAAGATAAGAATGAGTGCGATGGTCACGGATATCGATGACATTATCGAGCTCATCTATAGAGAGACAGGTATAAAAGCAACCCTTGAAGCAAGGGATGGCGACAGCAGCAAGTTCGATGTCTTTAAAGACTGGCTATCTGCAAGCTTTAAGTTAAGAGGTTCGGATCTGTCCGGAATCGCTGAAGAACTTGAGCAGATGAAGATCCAGATCAAGTCTGCCGATATTGAAGTTACTGATGCAAACAAGAACAAGATCACGACCATGACGGTGCATAAGAGTAAAGGTCTTGAGTTCCCGTTCGTTATCCTTATCGCTACCGGCGGACAGGATGAACGCAAGGACACACTTTCAAGCATTATGTTTGACAGAGATGACGGCTTTATCACCGAAGATTACAATGCAGAAGATATTACCCGCAGTCATTCGTTTGAGCAGTACATCTACAAGATGAAGATGAGACTTGCTTCTAACAGCGAGACGTGCAGACTTCTTTATGTTGCCCTGACACGTGCAGAGGAGAGTCTGTCAGTCATTACAGGCTGTGATTTTGAAGACAAGACGAAGTCCAGCCCTATAAGAAAGGCTTTCACCCAGGCTCTTGAATATAAGGATAAACAGTTCGATAAAAGACACTGGCTTTCAGGAGATATGAAGCTTCCTTATTGCCTGTTCAGCGGACTTGCAAGAAGCGCTGATGGTGAAGCTCTTCGCACGATCGCGGAAGCGGGTGATCTTAAGCCCGGCAATACTGTTCCTTTCATGGATCTGGATGGTAATGTTTGCAAAGGTTTTGAAGTAGTTGAGATGCCTGCAGAAAAGATAATCGAGCTCTATGAAGGCCGGAAAGCAGCAAGAACGGCTGAAGAGGCTGAACAGAAAGAAGAAGAGACTAAGGATAAGCCTGAGTTCGATCAGGATGGAAAGCTTGTCATTCCTGAGTACAGATATCAGGAAAGTGTCGATATACCATTCAAGGTTTCCGTAACCGGAATAGGAGGCGACAGAAAGCCTTCTGATACTACTCATGTGGATCTTGAGATAAGAAGCATAGATGATTTTGACAGCGATAATGTTTCCATGCTCACTTCTGCAGCCAAAGGTACGATCCTTCACAGGATCATGAGATTTATTGATCTAGAGGGAATCAGGAATGGTTCTGTTTCCTTTGAATTTGAAATTGAAGCTCTGATAAACGAAGGGTATTTGAATATCTGTTCAGCAGACAACGCCAGGGAAGTGGCATCTGAATTCAGAGATGGAATACTGGCATTCTGCAATGACGGCAGAACCGGTGACATTATCAGGAGTTTTAAGGATGGAACCGCCAGATCAGAGAAGCCGATAGTCTTCTCGGTATATATCAATGGCAATGAAGGTGATTCTGCTCTCGTACAGGGAATCATAGACCTGATCTATAAGACCGATGAAGGATACACGATCCTCGACTATAAGACTGACCGCTTGGGAGATGTAAGTCCGGAAGAAAGAGCAAAGGAAGCCCTTGCCAGACATGCATTCCAGCTTAACAGCTATGCGGCTGCATGCGAAGAAGACGGCATTAAGGTCGCTCATAAGCTCTTGTATCTTGTGCGTTACGGGGAGTTCGTTGAAGTCTAATTCAATGATCTTTTCTTACCGGCATCACGTTTTCTGATCGCACGGAAGAAATCCAGCATCATTTGGGAGCATTCCTTTTCGAGAATGCCGCCTTCGAATTCGACTTTGTGGTTGTGTCCGTGGGACACTTCGAAGATGTCATTGCAGGATACGACAGCGCCGCTCTTGGGCTCATATGCACCGAAGTAGACCTTGCGGATCCTTGACTGGATTATCGCACCGGAACACATGGTACATGGCTCCAGGGTGACGTACATGTCCATGTCTTCAAGTCTCCAGTCACCGAGCTTTTTGCATGCCTTGTCGATCGCTATGACTTCGGCGTGAGCGAGGGCATTGCCTCTTGTGAGACGGAGATTATGGGATCTTACAAATACTTTTCCGTCTTTAACGATCACGCATCCGATCGGGCATTCTCCGAGATCTATAGCCTTTTCGGCTTCTTTTATTGCTTCGAGCATGAACCTCTCGCTGTCGTTCGACGGCTTGAAGTCAGGGTATAATCTGGATCTGGATCTCGGCACAAGGATTCCTCGCTGTTCTTTTGATAGGTCAGATAATACAGACGGCGGGACAGAGGTGTCAAGGACATTAAATATATCTTGACGATTCTTTGTAAGCATATTATAATTTACGATTGCTATAAGTAGAACTATGCCTACACAGAGGGAATGCCGTATTTACGGCCGGTTACAAACATTATCCCTGGATCAGAAGTCGGCTCCAAGTTTGCTTAAAGCGCATACTTCAAGAAAAAGGACGATTTTTTGATGGCAACTAAACAAGGTATGTGCAAGAACTGCGGTTCACTGGTTATGTTCGATGACAGGGACGAACTTTGTGAGTGCATATTCTGCAATTGCGTTTTCCCTTCTGCTGAGGCAGTTAAGATCCTTGAGAATCCTGACGGATATGAATTCAAGAATGAAAAGATCGAGAAGCAGGAAGGCAATAAGCATTATTACGCCAATCCCGTAATGCCTGATATTGTTGAGAAGGCAGTAGCAAGGGATAAGACATCCAAGTCACAGCCTAACACTGTTAAGCTTCAGGCTAATGAATTTGAGATCTCTCCTAACGACGTTAAGGCTCCTAAGAAGCTCGTTATCGGAATGGCAGCAGGCGTTGTGCTTGCAGTAGCAATTATCCTTGCTATAGCATTCCCGCTTTATTTTTCACGTAAGGCTTTACACGATTCGATCTCAAATGATCTCGACTTCATTTACGCATCATCATCAAATGTAAATTACTCAGAATTTGCTTTTAAGCAGGCTAATATCTACGGACTTAGCTGCCAGTATATTAAGCTTGGCCTTTCAGATGACATTGATGAAGCAGCTGTAACAGCACTTTATTCCAATTACACAAAGCTTCGTGCCGACAAGCGCGGCGGTGATGCTTCCGGTAATGTTGAGATGTTCGTCTACACACCTGATACTGTCTTCCACGCTACAAAAGACGGCGTTACAAAGGACGTTCAGGAAAAAGTAACGATTATCGAGACTACGGAAACAAGTAAGTAACCTTTAAGACTGCTGTACTGTACGGCAGTAAGGTTAACGGGACAACAATTGATATCAATGAGGTGATCTACCGGTATGACAGAATTTGAAAAAGCGCTGGCACAGGCAAAGAAATTCGCAGAGAAGAACGAGAATCAGATTACTGAGACAGAATTCGAGGCAATTACTGATTCATATAAGATCGAACCCGATGAGATGATCAATCTCAGAGCAGAGCTTGAGAACGGCGGAGTTAAGATCAGTGATCCTGATCTGGACGGCGATGACGGTGATATGGATACCGACGGCGAGGATGCCAATGTCGTTGATGACTCGGTCAAGATGTATCTCAAGGAGATCGGTAAGATCGAACTCCTCGATGCAGAGCAGGAGAAAGAGATTGCCCAGAGAATGGCAAAAGGTGATGAGGAAGCAAAGGTCCTCCTTATCAATTCCAACTTAAGACTTGTAGTATCTATCGCTAAGAAATACATGAACCGTGGTCTTTCACTCCTGGATCTCATTCAGGAAGGTAATATCGGTCTCATCAAGGCAGTAGATAAGTTCGATTACACTAAGGGATTTAAGTTCTCAACATATGCTACATGGTGGATCCGCCAGGCGATCACAAGAGCTATCGCTGACCAGGCAAGAACGATCAGAATCCCTGTTCACATGGTTGAGACTATCAACAAGCTTACAAGAGTACAGCGTCAGCTCGTACAGG
Organism: uncultured Clostridia bacterium; assembly: GCA_946403085.1. Classification (GTDB taxonomy): domain Bacteria; phylum Bacillota; class Clostridia; order Saccharofermentanales; family Saccharofermentanaceae; genus Saccharofermentans. The sequence continues at coordinate 17,137 of CAMIYM010000009.1, forward strand.
ACCTCGGCAGAGAGCCTACAACTGAAGAGCTTGCTGAAGCTATGGGTATGGAAGTCGCAAAGATCAGAGAGATCCAGAAGATCTCACAGGATCCTATTTCCATCGATAAGCCGGTAGGTGAGGAAGAGGACAGCCATCTGGTTGACTTCATCTCCAACGACGAGCTTGCTGCACCTGAAGAAGAGGTAGCAAGGATCCTCCTTAAGGAAGACCTTATCCAGGCTCTTAACGGCTTAACTGACAGGGAAAGAAGAGTCATCGAATTACGATTCGGTCTTAAGGACGGCGTTCCGATGACATTGGAGCAGGTCGGTAAGAAGCTCGGTGTTACACGTGAGCGTATCAGACAGATTGAGGCAAAGGCCATCAGAAAGCTCAACAGATCACCGAAGTCGAAGAAGCTCGAAGGTTATTCCGACTGATAGCCGGATATTCAAGTCAATCTTCCGTTACGGGATCAGAGAAAAGTGGCAGACCGCAAACGTTATTCATTTTACAGAGGACTATTTACAGGGGACGTTTTGAATTTTTCGAAGCGTTCCCCTTTTGTCAAGGAGATCATGTTCGAGAGGGTATATCCCACGAAGATCATCCTTCCTATGAAGATGCATTACGGTGTCCCTGCCGTACCTACGGTTAAGGTCGGAGATTACGTAAAGATCGGTCAGTGCGTAGGTGTTCCTGAGAAGGGTACGTTCGCAGTGCCTGTTCACAGCGGTATTTCAGGCAAGGTTACCAATATCTCAGAAATAAGGCTTCCCAACGGTATCATCACACCGGCTGTTACCATTGCAAATGACATGAAGCGTAACAGGCTTGAATCTGTCAGACCGAGGTCAGGCTTCAAGCTTACAGCCAGTGAAGCTATCGGCATTATAAGAGATGCCGGTATCTGCGGAATGGGCGGTGAAGGTATTCCTACTGCTGCAAAGCTCAGAAGAGCCAGGACAGAAGTTGTTAAAGATTTCCTAGTCAACTGCCTTCAGAGTGAGCCTTATTCAACGTCAGATCTTGTAGCTATTACGGAGTATCCTGATTATGTCGTGCTTGGTTCCTGCGCTTGTGCGAGAGCTGTAGGTGCATCCAAGTGCATATTCCTTATATCTGAAAACAGAAAAGAGCAAAGACAGTCTCTTTTATCTTCCATCGAAAAGATCAGGAACGATTTCAAGGATCTTGAATTCGAGATAAAGCTCTTCAGGGAACGTTTCCCTCAGGGATACTACAGGCTTGTTGCAAGAGCTTTGTACGGTAAGAACCTTGCATTGGGTGAGACGATAGAGAAATCCTGCAAAGCCGTTCTCTTTAACTGCTCGACGATGCTTGCATGCTGGGAGGCTCTGTCTGACAACATCCCCATGATGAGCAGGATCGTATCTGTTACAGGTGACGCTTCAGGCGGACACAATATGCTCGTTCCGATAGGAACACCCGTTTCCGAACTGCTCATGAATGCCCAGGATATCAAGAACGGCAGTGACAGGATAGTGTGGGGAAACTGCCTCACCGGCATCGAGATCAAAGAGCCTGAGAATACCCCTGTCGTTAAGACCACATCTGTTATTTCCGTCGTAAGACGCACCGAGGTTCCGAGGACACCCTGCATTCACTGCGGCCTTTGTTCCGAGTGCTGTCCTATGAATCTTTCGCCTAATACGATTTTCGAGATGCTTAATCAGGGATTAAGGCAAAAGGCTTCTGAAGAGGGTGCCAGAGAATGCATCGCTTGTGGTTCCTGTTCTTATGTATGTCCGGCGGGCATCAATCTTACAACGGCAATTGCAAGCTTTGCAGGCGAGGGAAGGATCATTGAGGTTAACTCGCTCCTCGATAACACAAGTGCTGAAGATAAGACGCTCGAAGAATATAATTCTTATGTAGGTGAGGCGTCACTTCTTGAAGACTATTCTGATGGCGCTGATAGTGATAAGAAGAAATCAAAGGATTCGATCACGCTTCCTTTTGAGAAGGATAAAGAAGTATGAGTACTGAATCAAGACAGCTTGCCCCCTTTATCCATACGGAGAAGAATGCTCCGTATATCTATATTACTATCCTTGTATCTCTGCTGCCGTGTGTCATTTGCGGTATTTTCTATTACGGACTGAGAGCTGCGATACTGATACTGTTCTGTATGGCAACTTTTGTCCTGGCAGACACCGTTTGCACGAGAGTTACGAAAAGAAGAACAGGTGATTATTTTGATTTGAGTTCACTTGTGGAAGGTCTGCTGATTGCTTTGCTTCTGCCGCCGGATACCACGCTTCTGATCGCTTTGTCGGCTGTTCTTTTCGCATCTGTCGTAACAAAGCAGGTCTTTGGCGGAGCAGGAAGCAACATTATTAATCCGGCCTGTGCAGGAAGACTGTTTGCCGAACTCGTCTGGCCAAACGGGATCCAGGGTCTGTCTTATGGTGAGTATAATTCCAGATTTACCCTGATAACGCTTATCGTACAGAATGAAGAGAAAGTTCATCCTGACTTCTCCAGAATATCTTTTATCGAGCTTTTGAGCGGAAACTTCCCGGGAATGATCGGTACATCCTGTTTTGTCTGCATTCTTATCGGAGGTATCTTCCTTACGCTTAAGGGAACCATGAGACTTTATTCTCCGGTTTCTTATATCTTTACTCTTCTTGCATTTTATCCGCTGTCCGTCCTTATCGAGACGGGAACATTCAGCTATGACGGGATGATAATATACCTTTTCTCATCCGGTGCGATGTTCATAGCGGTATTCATTCTCGGGGATCTTACCACAATGCCGTCAAGATTTGCTCCAGGCGTATTTGCCGGAGTGGTATGCGGTGTGCTTACCTTAATAACCAAGCCATTCCTGAGTCCTATGGTCTCGCTTCTGGCACCGGTGGTTGCGGTTAATTTCCTCTCATTTGTTTTGGACTTCTTCTCGAAAACACTTTCAAGAAGAAAGATCCACTCCAGGGAGGTGGATGTATCATGATGTCACATACCCAATTAAGACAGCTTATAGCAGAAGCATTTATCCTGTTTGCATTAGGCGCCATCCTTGTTATCGGAGGATTCTTCCTGTCCTCTGATAATGCGAGCAAGCGTATCCAGAATGAATATCATACAAGATTTGGATCAGTACTGGATTCCTTCTCATATGAGAAAGTTAAGAGCAAGGCTTTGAAGGATTATCCTGAGATAAAAGGTGTGTATATAGGTTACAGTTCTACGGGTATTCCGGAAGGTTATGTTGTTGATTTAACCGTACAGTCCCCCGGCGGACAGAACCTCAGCATGCTTGTTTCCCTTGAGTATGAAAGCACCAGGATCAAAGGACTATCGATAAACAAGAACACAGAAGACGACAATGCTTATGTGATCAATGATGATGACATGAAGCTTATTAAGGAAAAGCTTATCGGAAAGCAGATCCCCATTGCCTTTGTTGTCGAAGACAAACCTGCTGATGAAGAGACTAACGATGTTGTTACAGTTCCCGGCTTAAAGGATGGTGTTTACTACGCACAGCGTCTTTTCGACGACAGAAACCGTTATATCGATTATGTTGAGATGGAGATCGAGAACGGCATAATCAAGAAGGTGAAGTGGGACGCATTCAGCACAGATAAGACCAATCAGGACAGAAGTGAGGCATCGTTAAGAGGCGCTTATGTCATTTCCGGCCTTGACTGGGCTACACAGTCCTATAACGTCTGCCACGCTCTTCTTTCGTGCCAGGATCCTGACAGGCTTGCGATGAAGTCCGATGGTACAACAGACATAGTCAGCGGTGTTACATGCGATATCAGGCCCTTCGTGGAGCTCGCAAAAGAGTGTATTGAGTATTCGCGTGCAAGCTACGAGAAAGATGCCTATATGAAAGGTCTTGATGTTATCCTGATGCATCTGTATCAGAAGACTGCTGCGGAGCTTGAATATGTTAATGAAGACGGCCACGTGGTCTTCTCATTCGAAAAGACGCCTGAGATCTATACGAAGTATAACGATTCACAGTCTGCCATAGGTTATTATTCCGTTATGGAGATCGAAGCCAGCATAAAGGGTATTAAGACTCCTAATAGTACGAATAACAACAATCCTGATAACAGTCAGGATACCGGCAACAATGGTAATAAGAAAACAAATTCGGACTACGATTCGACAGAAGATGGACTAAATCCCGGAGGTTCTTCAGATAATCAGATATTTACCGACAGTATGGATAACCTCCCTATGAGTGAGATGGCTACGTTCATACAGCCTGTCTCCGGTAAATACGACCAGACAAGAACCGTGGTCAAGGCATGCAATACATGTTACAAATTCCTCAAGGAATATCTGAACTGGAAGGTATAACGAATGGGTCTGTTTACTGAGAAATACAATACGCCATTCGATAATGAAGCGTCGAGAAGGAAAGTGGATGAGAAAGTGTCCGCTATCCATGTCAGACCTACAAGATATCTGACAACCAGAGGTTCTCTCCTTTTGGGCTATACTATGGTCTCTCTTTGCCTGGAATTTCTTTTGGCAGGGAATGCTATCTGGTGGCCTGTTGTATGTTCTTTTGTCTGCCTGTTTATATGGGCGGCAACGCTGCGTTTCTTTATGCCGAGAAACCTGTCAGTGGTTTCTTTTGCATTTGTAATGGCACTTTTTATCACAGCGGGCGAATTCTCATACAGACTTGGATTCTGCGAACCATATGCGGCCGCAGGATTTATTCCTATGGCCTTAGGCATAATGTCAGTTGCAAGATTTAAAGAAGATGACAACGAGAAATACTCCAGACCTCAGTTCGGCAGTGAAGTCATGATCCCATACGGAATCGCTCTGGGATGCTCTTTGTTCGGAACATTGATCTCTTATATTTTCGAGAAACGCTATGTCTTCGTGTCACTCCTTGCAGCTGTAATGTTCCTTATAATAATGAGCTGGGCGGTATCAAGGATCTCTGGCACTCCAAGATGTGCCACATCCAAGGCCCTTACAGAATTCTGGGATATTCCCGTAGCAGACATTGCTTCTTTGAGAAGGTTCCTGTTTGCCAGAGGTGAATTTGCTCTTTGCTGTGTTATCTGCACTGTTCTGCTGTTTATTGCAAGGTTTATAGTTGACGGCAACCTCTTCAGGATCATGGCTATTCCTGTCTGCCAGTTTACGGCTCTCTTATTCGGATCTATTGCCATCTATTCTGCCAAGCATAACTTCAGAAGTTCGATCTTCGGCCTGAGATACTTTATCAGTGGGGTGTCTATCGCAGCGGCATTTATTTCAGTTATGTTTGTCGTTAATCCGAATATCCCCAAGATACAGCACCTTTTTATAATCCTCATATTCATTATTTGTGCTGATATCGTAATGACCGGACTTCTTTCCGTTATCAGAAGAAGACTCATCTTCGTCTCAAAGTCCAAATACATTGACGGTCTCCCGTTCTACCTTGTCCTGATATCTTTGGTATTAATGCTTGCGGAAACCTGTCTTTATAGTATTCCGGGTTTGTGATATAATCTCGTACGCTTGATTGTGTAGCTCAGCTGGATAGAGCGACCGCCTCCTAAGCGGTAGGCCAGCGGTTCGAATCCGCTCACGATCACCAGTATTTGCAAGGGGTTTGGGTTTCCAAGCCCCTTTTTTGTACTGGTTGTAAGCCCAACAATATAATCGTGTTATAATCCTTTTTGAGGGGAGACTCTTAGTAAAGATAAACAGTTTTACTATTTAATGCTCACATGAACAGGCACATGACATGGGAAAAACCGGATAAGGCTGAATTAAGACAGCTTAATCTTGCCATGTTGTTTAAAGCTGTCAGATTGCTTTTGTCTTCGCTGGCTATTTTTGCTTATGTCCAATTAGTAATCTGGCTAAGTCCCGGTGAGTTCGATATCACTTATACAGTTATAGTTTCTTTACCGATAGTCATATATTATTTCGTTTACAGAAATGCGATGGTGTTTGGCAGACATGAAGTCCCGGATGATTATGTTCAAGATAATTCGTTATACATATTCTTATGGGAATTCGCAAATATCATATTATTGATCCATTTATTCTTATATTTTGCAGAGAAGATTGGAATAGTGGGAATAGTACTTGCGGCTCTGATGAGCGTTCTTACCTTTTGGAGAGAATGGTTCATGCTTATCCTCTTCGTATTAAGGAAGTATACTGTTAAGGACGGTGAAGTTTGTTTTCACCGAAAAAAGTTCTTAATCAATCGTTCAGGACATCCTGGTGCGCACCGCGCCGTTTGGTTTTCAGCAATTTTTGTTTTGGACTTCGAAGATGCATGCAAAAGAGAAATTCCCGTGATGGTTGATCTGTTTACATATCTCCGCTTCAAAAAGAACGGAGATGCGCTGCTAATCAACTATAAGTATGGGGAGTCTTATCTTTTCGAGATCGTTAAAACAAGGAAGAGGGCCGGTGATCCTGTCAGACAGAATGAAGTTATAGTATGGGCGCCTTATCTTTTCGAGAACGTCAAAACAAAGAAGAGGATCGGTGAACCTGTCCAACAGGATGAAATGATAGAATTCAAATCAGAAGCACAGGCCGAAGATTTTACAGAATACAGAACAGAAACAAGTGACGCAGTTGATCCGGAGCTCTCCGACAGAGCAATAGTTTCCGGCCTTGCCCGGATGAGAATACTTAAGGAGGATCCTGACAAGGTAATTGACAAAGCGGAGTGGCATTACGATACAGCACGGCAGTGTTATTGCGAGCAGACAGGCAAGAACCCTGAAGAGCTGACTGAACAGGATGCGGATATCATCTGGGGATATGCGGGAAATCACATCGCGTTCTTCATTACATGGCTTTTAAGGCATGACCTTCTCGGTAATACTCATTACGAGGATGTCATTGAGGCAGAGGATATCGAAGCTGTGAAAAAACAGGAAAAGACCGGTATGGATATCTTCAGTAAATATTGCTATATGTCATTTGCGGATAAGGATGTATCAGATCTGGTCATGGATTTTGTTAAGGACTATTACGATAAGCAGTATCTGAAAGATTACGGCGGATACATGCGAGACAAGGTCCTGAGCACCGGATTCTCGTGGGATGATTATCTTGGCTTTGAACCAGTGATCGACCGTGCTTTTGAGAAGTTTCACTGAAGCAGATTTTCTTGAATACTTGGTATAATTAAAGAGTAAGAGAAGACATTTTTAAGAGTTTTCTAAGTACAGTAAACTGTTCATAACGCAATAGTCATTTGATACGGATTGGTACTATGGGTACGGTAATACTGTTCTATGTGATTATATTTGTTGGCTTTGGTCTTTGGCTCTTTTGGAGATTCATGTCTAATGATCTTTATAATGAGTATATCTTGTATGGAGTGATGGGTGGGGTTTGTTTGACGGATCTCATTCTTTTGATCTTTACTTATAACAGACTTACTGTAATTACTATTATTGCACTTGTCATAACATTCATATTCAGTTTAATGTCCAACACTGCATTTCTTGCGCGCTTTGAAAGCTTCAGAGAGACTATCGAAGACCGGCGAATGGCTATTGATCTTTGGAAGGATATAGTTATAGATGTTGCTTATGCTTTTTTACTGATTCAATTATTGGTTATTGTTAGATCAACAATATAAAGTGCGAAGATCTTCTTATTTGATGAGCCGACATCCGGACTTGATTATGCGCATATGGAAGTTGTCGCATCGCGCTTAAAGGAACTGGCAGCAAAAAGGCCTGAACCGCACATATGGATTTCCGGACATAAAAGGACTGGTAATCTGTCAGATGTGATCGTTATTCCTGAGTATCAGGGGAAGGAACGTTCGGCGAAGTGGGGTCCATATCCGTGAATTCCTTTATGAGCGCCTTATATCTTAAGAAAGACTGTTCTGCCTCAGCCTTCTTATTATCGTGCTGTTCTGTCAGCTCAGCGAGTTCCTTTTTGTGAGGTGCCATGCTTGCAGTAAGTATTTTTGCAACGATGAACTTTATCAGGTGGTAGCCGCCTATGACCACTGCTGCTATTACCGCATAAGCAATGAGTCTACTCCATGACTCATCATTTACTGTGGATATTATTAAGTACAAAGGAAGCAGGACCGCAAGGCTGATGGCTGAGACTACTGCTTTTGGTCCCAGTTCAACTATTCCGTTCCAAATCTCAGTGAACAGATGGGTAATATTATATATTTCCTCTTGAATCTCGTGTATCTTCTTAGAGGATAGTTTTTTCTTATCGTTGATGCTTTTTTCTTCGGCTTTAAGATCCCTGTAATGATGAAGCTCATTAAGCGCCTCGCTTACCTTTTCGAAGTATGGTTTATGCTCAGGACGGCATTTGTCTATCGCGTTCAGCAGGGTGGGTTCATTAGAACTGATATGAACCTCGCTTTCATTGTACATCTGTTTCATGTCCGTCCATTTGTTTTTGCAAAGGAAGAGTCCACGCAGCGCTTCGAAGTCGTGTGGATCCTTGGTCAGCATAAAATCATAAGCATCCTTTGCCGAACCATACTCGTTCCTGATCAGCGCTTTGGAAGCTACTTCCTTAACATTATCCTCGCGGAAATATTCATAATCAAAAGAAACACCACAGAATGCACAGATATACATCTGCTTATCAAGATCAATGTCAAGAAGTCCGCCGCATGTCGGGCAGAGATTACTCTTCAATACTGCCATTCCCATCCTCCTATTCCATGTATCAAGTCAGATACTGACAATAATATTATCAATAGCGTAGTTCAATGGCAATAATTCAAGAGAACTAGAATAAGTATGGTCGCAGTTAATCAGTTTTCGACGCGGCTTAGTGTACAAACACTTTATATATCCACTAAATGCATCCGAAAAATGGTCAAATAGTGTACATAATCGCGAAAAGTACACTTTTTGCAGTGTTTTTGAGAGCAAATAGTGTACAGGTGGTGCCTGCGCTTGAATGCTATAATAACTTTATTCAATGATGAACTTTGGATCGGATCAACAGTAAAATGATTTAAAGACTACATATGTTAGATGAGATAGAGAAGAGTTTTATTGAGTGTTTTGTTGTAAAAAGCAAACAAGACAGATTGCTTTTTGAATTGGGAGGGAAGAAACGCAGGGATGGCGTTGGACGTTTTTGCCATAATGCGGAAGAAATCCTAAGGCCTGAGAAGATAATGATGAGCGGTGACTGCCTTTTGATACAAAATATCATGGAGGTCTGCAGGCAATATGATATATCGCAGGAATGCTATATTATTGCTTATGACCCCAGATTAGACAGAAGAATATGCTCACTTAATGATGCATTGAAGCTTGTATTGGGTAACGGAATGCCGGCCATTATCATTTGTAATGATTTGATAATTGTTGAGACGGAACAGTGTTTCGGCACTCCGACACGATACATTTTGCGTGATAAGAACGATTAATAAACAGTAAAAATGATCGAGGACCTTATAAGAGATGGAAGAAGTTTACTTGTCAATTTGCTGCGATGTTTTTTATGTAGCAGATAAGAATGTCGTCCTGGTTCACTGGAAAAAATATTGTGAGCTGGAACAGTACAGAGAGCCCCTTATGAAGGCGCTTCAGGTAATCAATGCTCACAGAGGGTGTAATTATGTTGCTGATACAAGGGACGGCTTTGAAGATAATCCCCTTGATACAAAATGGGTGGCAGAATACTTTATGCCTAAGGCAAAAGAGTACGGATGCAGTATTATTTATTTTATTATTGACAAGGATAATTCATTGAAAGAAGAACTTGAAGGACAGGAAAAGGATGCTTCTTCCATACTCGAGTTCAGATATATATACGGGATCGATGAAGTGGAACGATAAATAGACAGCAATCCAAACGTATTGTTTCAATGGAGGATACCGGCTTATTAACGGTTTTGAAATTAAAAATGGACGACTTGAATATTTATTTAAGGATATCGGCGGTTATCTTCATCGGATCTCAGCTGTTTATGTTCTTTATTGATCTTATTGCGTGGGCGGTAAGAAAGAAGCATCCTGCCAAGATTGAGAAGAGTGAAGACGTAAGTTACCCTAAGTTTCTTACTGTGCATATCTGGCATGACAGCCATCGCTCCCACAGATATAAACAGATAACGTTTATTCGCAAGGGTGATAACAAATACAAGAAATATATTAACCTCAGCGTAGGTGGCTTGATAGGAAACATCCTTATCTATTTATTATTGCTGGCGGTCATTTTCGCGGTACCGGTAGTGATATTAATCATAGCGCCGAAGGATCCGCATCCTGAGATTTTCTGCTGGTCGTTTATCGTGTTCTTTATGTTTTTGCACGGGTTCTTAATAGGTCCCGATACTCTCGCGAGGATAGAATTAATAAAGTATCTCAAAGCACAAGCCCGGTAAATCCAGAATAAATGAAATAGGAGTATAACTGTGGAAACTCAAGATATATATGAGATCTGGAATAAAGAGGAGAGCGGGGTTCTTTCGGTAACGCCTCTTATTCTTAAAGCATGCGAGGCAGGAAAGATAGGACAGGTTATCTCCTTTCCCGGTGGTTGCATATATAAGTCTATGTTCACATACTTGTGTGGAATACCTGACAGGAGTTTTCTGGCAGAGCACCAGGAATTGTTGTACGAATCCAGACTTGTCTGCATAAGCGGAGAATGGGCGGAATATATAAGAAAGCTGCCGGTTAAGTTTATTCTCAGAAGAGAGATAATGGAGCCTTTTTGTTCTGAATCGTTTAAGGTGATGAAGGAACTCCCTGAAGGGTACTCCTTAAGTGCTTTTACAGATGAGATCTTCGATATGCATCCTTTTGACCACGGCAGGAGTTATTCTGACTATCAGGAATTCATAAGAACAGGAGCGGGTGCTGCTGTGTTATTTAATGGGAAAGTAGTATCAGCAGCTTCCAGCTTTTTGTCATTGGATGATCACGTGGAGTTAGACGTATTCACGGATCCTGAGCATAGGCATAAGGGACTTGCTGATCATTGTGTTTATGAGATGCTGAGGCAATGCAGGGCCAAAGGTCTTACAGTGCACTGGGATGCTCAGAACCGGATGTCTTCAAAAATGGCTGTAAGCCACGGATTTGTTCCTGTTACAGATTACGCAGTGTATTGGTTAGAGAAGAAGTGACTTTTTCGAGAGCCGGGAAGGTATGCCGGAGATCAGACTACTGTGCCTTCGATATAGTACGAAAACTTGAGATGATCGTCGACGGATGATATCTTGAATTTTACTGTCTGTCCTTCTTTGATTCCGGCGCCGGAAGTCCCGGTGGTGCAGATGTAAACGTTGGCGTTAAGCTTCAGGCTCGGCTGCATGTAGATAACACCACCCATGTTATTTCCGAGAGGAGCATAGTTCATGGATGCGACGACGGTAACGGTCTTGCCGACTATGTTCTCTCCGTTGCTGTATGCTTCGATAGCTTCGATGGGGCTTGAATAATCTGCTTTGCTGCCGCATCCTGTGACTGCAAATCCCATTGTTAAGAGCAGTACTGCAGTAAGTGTTAATGCGATGATCTTTCTCATAATGTAATTCTCCCTTATTGTCATCCGATATCATGTTTAATTGTATCACTTTGTTCAGGTATAATATAAAAGAAATCTGATATTCTCTTGAGGTTTAATATGAACTATTCAATTAGCAGCCGGCAGAATCGTTCCTGATGAGAATGAACAGCGGATATTAAATGATGTTAAAGAGCTCTATGAGCGAATGACATCTTAACTCACAGGCTGTAATTTACTGCAAAGAATTCACAGGCATACGGCGTGCTTTTTGGGTACGGTCCGGAAAGTAAAATGATATAATTTTAATTGTAGTGATATACGCTGATCGGTGTTGAGATCAGCATAGTGGGAATTGACGGTCCTGTTTGAAGGAGAAGGGAATGAATAAGCGGATAGCTATATTTACCAATGGGTTCAGCAATGAATTCGTTGAGCATATAGTTACAGGAATGCAGAAAAAGGCCAGGGAAGACGGCGTCGATATTTTCGTGTTCGTTACATACTGCACGGCTAATTCGCATGAACTTCAGAATAAATGCCAGCTGAATATATTCCATCTGCCTGATCCTGAGACTTTTGACGGGGCAGTGATGCTCACCAACACCTACAATTTCCCGGATGAACAGGAACGAGTCTGTGCGCGTTTCCAGAGAGCCGGCGTGCCGATGATCTCTCTTGAGGTCGATGTTCCTAATATGTCATGCATCAAATCTGAGAATGCGAATGGTGTAACGGAGCTTGCTAGACATCTTATTGAAAATCACAATGCCAGGAAGATCATCTATGTAAACGGAATAGACGGCAATGTAGAGAACAGTATAAGGCGTCAGGCACTTGTTGATGTCCTTCATGAGCACGGATTGGAGCTTTCTTCGGAATTCCATTGTGACTTTGGTTTCTATACGGCTTTTCTTGAGATAAACCGATATCTTGACGAAGGAAATGAATTACCGGATGCCATTGTCTGTGCCAATGACGAGATGGCACTTGGAATCGACTCGGCTTTGAACGAGAGAGGATACAGCGTTCCTGAAGATGTCCTTTTGACAGGCTTTGACATGATCAAGAGCGGTCAGCATACATTCCCGATCCTGGCTACCGTTTCCAGAGGCTGGGAAACTCTTGGTGAGCGTGCTTATGACAAGCTGAAATATCAGATACAGAATCCTGAGGAGCGTTTTACGGAAGTGCGCGAGTCGTTTTTTGTTCCTTCAGAAAGCTGTGGCTGCACTGCGTCAGATGATGCACTTAAGAGCCGCTTTGATGCTGTCAGGAATTCGTATTTCAACTCGCTGAAGCAGAGTATGATGGATATATTCTTCCAGAGCATGCAGATACCTTTATCCATGGCGACGAGGAAAGAGGATTTCTTCGAAAAGGGAATGGGCAGCAATGCCGATCTTCCCATGCTTGGGCAGAATTATTGTCTTTGTACCGAGCCGGACTTTTTCGAGCTTGATGACGAACAGTATCCTGAAAGAGTCAGAGGCTACTCGGCTAATATGGATATCATCTATGAACTGCGTGACGGAAAAAAGTATCCGCTTAGCCACTTTGATTCAAAAGCGCTGTATCCCGGATATGTAAAAGAAGAAGGCGTATCCAATCTTTATGTTTTCGCTCCGATGAATTATCTGAATTTTATCATCGGTTATGTGGCGATAAAGAATTCACCGGAACTCTTGTTCGACCTTAATCTGAGCAGATTTATCATGAACCTGAATTCTCTGCTCTTCAGTATGAGACGTCATATCTTCTCTGAACGTGCACACAACGAACTTAAGCAGATCTATATGAAGGATGCCCTTACCGGTATGTATAACCGTACAGGCTGCAATACAGTCTTGTACGATTATATCCTGTCGCGGAAAAAGAATAATAAGAAATCCATTCTGGTATTTGCCGATATCGACAGAATGAAGACCATCAATGATGTATACGGACATCTGAATGGTGACTTTGCTATTAAGGCTACAGCGGAAGCATTTAGAAAGTATTCTCCGGAAGATTGGCTTTTCGGCCGGTATGGCGGAGATGAGTTTATTGCGGTCGGCTCTTATCCTGAGACAGATAATATGGAGGAGCTTATAAAGCAGATCTCCGATTCCATGAGCAATGAATTTAAGTCTCTTAATCTCGCGTTTATGCTGCATGCGAGCGTCGGTTATGCGGTGATCGAACCGGGTGAAGATGCTGCCATTGAAGACTACATAGAGCAAGCTGATAAGTATATGTATGCCGAGAAAGAGAAGTACCATAAATATATTGATTCATTGAACCGGCAAAAAGGAGTTCAGCAGTAATACAGGTGCAACGTTTTCCTTTTTTAAACTGTATATAGAGTAAAACCGGTGTTAAGGGGGATAATAATATGAATACCAGGTCTGTTTTAAAAAGAGTCGCAGCTTCTTTCATACTTATCGGTATCGCTTTGGGAGCTGCCTCATGCACTAAGAAAGCCTCTTTTAACGAGAAATCAGATGTTACTCTCTCTGATTTTGACGATCACAAAGTCGAGATGACCGTGAATGTGGTAAAGAACCGCAAACTCAATGTCACATTTGAGAATAAGAGCGACCGCACTTATATGTATGGCAGGATCTATTCTCTGGAGATCGATCAGAATGGCGTATGGTATAAAGTACCATTCAAAGACGGCTATGGAGTATTCACCGATGAAGGCATTATTGTGGGACCTGCGGAAGAATATGCCGTTAAAAATACAGACAGCATGTCAATATCTCCGGTCAGCACTGAGCCTGTGTATCTGGAAGGTATGGGAGTGCTTCCAGAAGGTCATTACAGGATCGTAAAAAAGATCTCTGTATTGAATGGTGGAAAAGACTATGTTCTTGCTGCTGAATTTGATCTTGATAAGTACTCAGACAAGCCGGGCGAACTTGAGAAGTCTCAGATTCCGGAAGATAAGATCGTAAGTGAAAGCGATTATGCTCTTCCAATTATCAAAGTAAATAAGAACAGTGATATAGAGATTACTTTTAATTTCACGAAGTATTCAACAACAGGTCAGTTCTATCTTCAGTATAAGAAAGACGGAAACTGGTATGATATGCCGATCCGCGGAACAGGCGGAGTCAGTTCTTCCATCCCTTCAGACGATGTGCTTATCCTCAATATGGAAGAAAAGCTGAAACCTGGCACATACAGACTCCTGCACGACCGTAATTCTGAGGGCCTTAACGCCTCATCTTATTATTCATATACCTTTGAACTGTCCTGATTACCGCAGATCAGCTTAGATTCTTCTTTGCAGCTTTGTCTTTATACATTGCTTCGTCAGCGCGCTTGATAACATCCGCGACGGTACTGTCTTTGCTGCCGTCATAAGCAGATATTCCGCAGGCGATGGAGATGTAATCAGAAGGTATTGGCATGCTGTCTGAATAAGGACTCATCAATTCATTGAGAGTCTTTAAAAGGGCATCGCGGTTGTTATAATCGTCGCCGCATAACACTGCCACGAATTCATCACCGCCGATCCTGTAAACGGGGCTGTGCTTGAATACATCACATATAAGGTGGCAGGCTCTGAGGAGATAAGCGTCACCGGCTTCGTGTCCCTGTGAGTCATTGATCATCTTAAGGCTGTTGACGTCGAACATGGCAAGTGCGAAAGTGCAGTCCGGTTCGGAATTGATCTCTGCCTGAAGATGTTTTTCCTTATCTTCATATGCCATACGGTTGTTTACATTAGTCAGAGGATCCCTGCCCATGAGATCTAATAATCTCTTGTTGATATGCTCCAAGGTAAGGGCATAACGGAATTTCTCAAGAGCCAGACACATACGGTTGTAATAGTTCTGCAGGAAGTGGTTGGCAAGTTTTTCCGGACAGTCCTTAAAAACGAGATAGCCGTAAGCATTGTCTGCCTCGTGTATGGGGAGAAAGATATATAGGTGATTCTTTCCGTCGTCTGCGTAACCGGGGATCAGATCGCGTGATTCAAAGTCGTATCCCTTAAAAGTCTTTCCTTGTTCGGATGAATAAACGACCTCCATGTGTTTGCTGTATTTGTTGGTGTTGAGCTTGATGTTGGAGTCGTAGATCGACAAACCGAAGTTCGGTTCCATAAGCAGATGGAACGATTCTCCTTCGTAATCGTGATCATCAGTGAGTAAACTGTTGAGACGCTCTTTAAGCTCAAGATATGTAAGGCACGAGAGGATCGTCGAGTCTATGATATCAAGTTTGCGGTTAAAATATGTGGTCGTGGATCTGAGAGCGAATGCATCACGTCCCATGCGCCTTCTTAATTTGTCGCTGTCCCTGTATTTGTAGCAGTTGCAGCTCTCGCCGGGGACGAACTTGCAGGGAACCATTTCAGTGATCTCCTGTAAGCCTTCATCTGTCTGCTTCTTCCAAAGCCTTATTGCAGCAGCTCCCATCTCATCAAAACACTGATCGACAGAAGCGATTGAAGGATCGAAGATCTTGCCGCCGTCAATGTAGTCAAAACCTGTGACAAGGATATCTTCCGGGACATTGAGTCCGTTTTCATTAAGTGTTACACATGTCTGCATAGCGAGTCCGTCATTGGCACAGACGATGACATCAGGAAACTTTCCGCCTTTTTCAGCAGTCTCGTTTACCCATCTTGTCGCTGCAGCATTCTCCCAGTTCGTATAAAAGACTTCCTTGAGTTCATCTTCGCAGTTGTTCTCCTTGAGATAATCCCGGACAGCTTTAAGTCTTAATTCCGAATCATGTGAATCCCTTGTTCCTGCAAAGAAAACCAGTGATCTGGCTCCATGCTCATTTCTTACATGTGCGCACAGATCCTTTACGGCCTGATAGTTATCGGAACCTACGAAGCTTAATCCTTCTCTCCGGGAACCCTGCATAATAACGGGGATGCCTGCTTCTTTGCACCTTTCGATGATGTTGTCTACAGTATCTTTCCAGTCGAGTCCGCTTCCGAAAACAACCGCACCGTCAAAATCGTGCATGTCAGGAAGGTTGTAGATATTAAGCCCGCCCTGTCTCTTTTCCGGAGAGTCAGCATAAGCTGCATAGCAGAGGAACATAAACAGATCTGTATTTTCGGTCTTCAGTTCATTCATCATACCATCGAGGAACTGACCGAGTATCTCGGCTCCCCATCCTGTAGTGAATACTGCGATCTTCTTTTTCACGTAATGTTCCTCATAGGCCTGAATTAATGCACCAATTCATGATTACATACTTTAATCATATACTTTTAAAAGAGTATAGCATGAATAGGGTATAACTATTCTGTTAACTATTGGATGAATAGTCATTGGGCGATGTAATGTTATAATTGTGCTACGTGGGGAATAACGAGAAAGAAGGAACAGAGATGTATTGTAATTCCTGTGGTTCAATGATCAATGAAGGACTGTCATTCTGCCCTAATTGCGGAGCACCTGTAAATAAGCCTGTCCAGCCGGCACCTCAGCCTGCAGTTCAGCAGTACCAGCAGGCGCAGCCCGTATATCAGCAGCCTGTACAGCAGGTCCCTGCAGTGGCTCCTGCTGCACCGGTCAAAGCATCAAGGGGATTTGCAATTGGCAGTTTGATCCTTGGTATTAATACTGTTGAATTCTGTTTTATTATTTGGGTAAACCTGTTCAGTATAATTACGGGCCTTGCAGGTATTATACTTTCAATCCTGGGTCTTACGAGGAAGAATGGCAAACTGAAAGGATTGGCTGTAATTGGCCTTATCTTAAGTGTTTTTGGGCTATTAGTTGCCTCTCTTATGTGGTTGAGTCTGTGGTCAGATGATGCGAGTAAACTTTTCGATGTTCTGTTCGGCTGGATATTCTAATAACTTTAACCGGCCGTGGGTCTTCCGTATTCCAATATATTAACTGTCAGTAAGAGCGCCTCAAAACAAATCTCTGGATATTGTTTTGCATCCCTTTTCGAGAAAATTATATCGAAAAACGATAAAAAACTCTTGAAAAACAAAAAACGCTGTGTTAGTATACTGGCATAAGAGCATGCTTAATATGTTTTCTAAGGAGGAAAGAGGCTATGCGATATGATGACGTAATCCTCAGATGGGCTAAGATAGCTACAGTTCTTTTTACCGGCATGGCAGTTGTTGCGGATGTATTCGGAGTTCTTATTTCTAAGTTTGTAGCATATTGCTGGGCAGAAGTTTTTGATAACCCCAGAGTGATCGGACTTACAGTGATCTTCTATCTGGGAACAGTCGGCGGATATCTTGTTCTCATCCCGCTTTTTAAGATGTTATCCAACATGAGTAAGGACAAGGTATTTGACAGGGCAAATACGAAGCTTATGACGATCATCACATGTGCTCTGGTAGGCATTGCGGTAGATTGTACGGTAGGCGGATTTATCTGGAACGGTGCCTGGATACTTGCTGTTGTAGCTCTGTTTATGGCTCTTGTAGTCTTGAGCATAAGAGTAGTATTTTCGAAGGCAATCACTATGAAAGAAGAAATGGATCTTACGATCTGAGGAAAGGAGGAGAAACATGATTATTGTAAATCTTGATGTAATGATGGCTAAGCGTAAGATCTCCTCCGGTGAGCTCGCTGCAAAGGTAGGGATCACACAAGCCAATCTCTCAATACTTAAGAATCAGAAGGCCAAGGCCGTAAGATTCTCTACACTTAATGATATCTGTAAGGCATTGGATTGCCAGCCGGGAGATATCCTGGAATTCAGAGAGGACTGATCACAAATGGACAAAAAAGTTGTATTCCAGAGGCTGGGAGTAATCCTGGCCTATCCCTTAGCATACGCTTATGTAAGGCTTGTTCTTTCATTCACTAGGACGTTTTACATTGATGCGGTAATAGGTGAAGGCAGATTCAGTTTAAATATCGCATATCCTATCTTCGCTTTACTGTTCATCATCGTAAACGAGATAGTAAGAAGAGGCAGGAGGAACGCAGAGGAAAAGCCTTCCAAAGAAACTATATTCTGGTATGCTTTGACATTCCTCTCAGGACTTACTGCAACGTTCGGACCGGAAGAAATGCTCTCCGTATTTGCAATGCATCTCTGCGCTGTATATTCAGTATTGATCTCGAATAATATCCTTCTCGGAGGAAAGACATCAGGCTTCATTCCGGCAGATCTTATACATGGTTTCTATGTAAAATCATTTGCAGGATTCCCGAATTTCTTTGTTGACTGGAAAGCGTTTGTGAAGCCTAAGACTGAGGATACAACAGAGGTATCGGAAGCAGCTCCAAAAAAGCATATTCTCAGTGCTGTTATTTTTGTTATCATCATGTCTGTTCTCTTGCTCTTCGCTGTCTGCTTCATGGCATCCATCGACAATGATATCAGTGCATTTTTTGACAGTATCTTTGGATGGCTCTGTGATTATCTTGTCAGTTTAAATGTAGAGGAGATCTTCGTAAGACTGGTATTTGCCATTCCGGTATGTCTTTATCTCTATGGCTTGATGGCAAGAAGTGCAAAGTCTGACGGTATGAGGGAAAAGCGTGTTGCAGCCTGGCTTTTGCAGAGCAAAGGAAAAGGCAAGACAGTATCTTCACTTCTTGTGTACATTGCAGCAGGCGTCTTTGTAGGAGGATATATCCTTTTCTTTATTAAGCGTTTGGCATACATGTTGGGCGGATTTGCAGGCGATGTTCCGGACGGAATGCTCGTATCACATTATGCAAGGGAAGGCTTTTTCGAGCTCGTAGGCATCATGGCTGTAAACATGTGCGTATACCTTGCTATCATCCTTATGGGAAAATCGGATTCAGACGGCAAGTTCTCAGTTCCTGCCAAGATCCTTGTAACTCTGCTTATGTTAGAGAGCATCATCTTCGCTGTGATCGCGATGAGCAAGCTCGGTCTTTACTACAGCATTTTCGGATATACTCCGAAAAGGATCCTCGCGATGTGGGCGACTCTCACACTTGGATTTGCGGCATTGATGACTATCATTACTGTTCACCGTGGTAAACCGCACTTCAGAGAAGGTGTTCTGTTTACATCAGCATCTTATATAGCGATATGTATCCTGTCGGGTGTTCTGGTAGCGATCGGCGCATAAATGATAAAGGCTGTCTTGATCATCAAGGCAGCCTTTTTAATATCAATTCCACTTGAACGGGAGCTTCTCGAATTCCTCGAGTGGAACAGGCTTTGAGAAGTAGTAACCCTGGAAGAGTTTACAACCCATTTCCTTAAGCATATCGAACTGTTCCTTTGTCTCGACGCCTTCCGTTATCTGAGGCATATCGAGGTTGTTGGCCATGTCGATGATGCTGTTTAAGATTATCTTGGACTTCTTGTAATCATCGGTCTTGCTAAGGAATACCATGTCGATCTTAAGAATATCTACCGGCATGTCCTTGAGCATATTAAGTGAGGAATAACCGCTTCCGAAGTCATCCATCTCGACTGTAAATCCGTCTTTACGAAGCCTGTTGATCGTCTTTATGTGTTCTGCTGCATTGTTCATGACGGATGATTCCGTAATCTCAAGACGCAGATTCTTGTGAGCGATCCCGTATTTTTCAGTCAGGGAAGTGATCACTTCGTAAATATCCAGGAAGTAGAAGTCTTTAGGCGAGATATTGATAGACAGGCTCAGCTTCTCATGACCGTCTTTACGCTTCTTCCAGTCAGCTAATATCTTGCAGGCGCACTCCCAGATATATCTGTCGATAGTCGCTATCATGCCGTTCTGTTCGAAGATCGGAATAAATCTGAATGGAGGGATAAGGCCTTCTGTGGGATGCTTCCACCTTACAAGGACTTCACCGCCTTCAAGATGGCCGTCAGCTCCATACTGAGGCTGAAGATAAGGAATGATCTGACCTTCGGAAATGGCATGGAAGATCTCGCTGGTTATACGCTGCTCCCATACTTTATCTTCTCTGATCTTACTGTCATATACGGCAACACAGCGGTTGTAGTCGTTCTTAATGGCGGCTATCGCCAGCTGGGCTCTGTCGATCATGGCGATCGGAGTAAGAGACTCGTCTTTTGCCAGTGTTGAAGTATCGAAAATACCTACATGGATAATGACAGGAGAACTTATTACCTCGTTGTCTGCCCATCTGGTCATGATCTGTTTTTCCAATGCTTCTATATCAACGTACGATTTCTTTACGAAAGCACAGAAGATGTCTCCGCGCCATCTGCAGATAACCGAGCCGGGATGTGCAAATACTTTCAGGTCTTCCGCTATAGCTTTCAGGATCTCGTCGGCTTTATCTCTTCCGAAGATATCATTGATGAGCTTGAAGTCATTTATGTCCGAGACCTGCATATAGTAAGCTTCATTGGGATTTGCTTTAAGGAGCTCTTCAACCTGCTCCAGGAAAGTAATACGGTTGGCAAGTCCTGTAAGCTCGTCGTGTGTAGCAAGATATCTTCTCTGTTCATCAAGCTTGACCTGGGCCGTATCATCGTGAATAGAGAAGAATGAACCGATGGGTTTATCTCCTTTATCTTTCATCAATCGGTGTGTGATCCTGAGATATGTATATTCATCTTTGTCTGTCTTGAACCTGGTGGAGATATCAAAGTCAGCCCCAAGGTCGGCACCACCCATTACTTCCAGAAGCTTATCTGTGCATTTATCAGGGTTGCCTGAACTGATATTAAGGATCTCATAAGCTCTGTCATTTGCGTAAAGAGCATTTACGTCAGTGTCATAGAATATGATTCCGTCAGTATGGTTCTCGACAACATCATCTGCAAGTCTTCCCTTGATAAAAACCGGTTTGTAGATGAATGTAAATACAAAGAACAGAAAACCGCATATTACATATCCTATAAGTGACCTGTTGATCGGAGCATCTGAAAATGAAGAGAATTCAAATCCCATTACACTGATAATGGCGATAATAACGACGATGTATTTCTCGCGGTATGCTGACGATATCTGGATACACTTATTGACGAGTACGGCGATCATGAGAACCAGAAGTGACTCAAGAAGGCAGAAGCTCAGGAGCTTACCCCATGAGGATTCCATACCGTAATATGTGCTTCCGTCGCTTAAAGTGATAAGCCTGGTCGTGTAGAGGTGTCCAAAGAACGGGTTAAGCAGAACAGAAAGAGCTATTGCCCCCAGGACACTGATCACAATGAACTGTAAAGGCGTGCGTCTGAATCGCAGTTCGCAGTAATCCGTAACAAAGACGATCATGTTGTACATTAAGAAACAGTCGCCGAGAAGTGTCAGTGTGTATCCGGCGCGTGATATGATCTCCATATCAGAGAAGAATGCCAGGGCATTTCCTCCGAGAGGGATGATAATTGAAAGCAAAACGTTGAAGACACTGACGGCTGTACGCTCGAGGAATTTACGCCGTTTTAAAACCGTAGCAATTATCATTGCTACAAGGGATAAGGATATAACAACCAGCTCAAACAGATACTGTATCCTCATAAGGTCCTCGAATATATGATCTATAGATATTGTAACATACGGGGTGTTCGAAAAATCGGAGTACCGGTTAACAAAGTAAAAATAATTTGTTGAAGACATTAATTATTCTATTTATATAAATATATATAATATAGAATTAATAGAATAGAGTAAAACGGTTAAAATATGATACACAAACCCCAACATGTAGTAAAATGTCACAAAAAATCTGTTTACAAGAGACCATGTCAGGTGATATCATTACCCCATAAAGTTTAGCACACATTTGTTCTTTTTTGAGCAAGTGTTTCTTTTTTTAGGAGATATTAGTATGGTTGAGTTTAATTGCACAGTTAAGGACATTTTCAGAAGACCTAATATGATCGACAAGGCCGTCAGAGAGCTTGCGGATAAGGGCTTTACCGACCATGCGCTTACTTATGCGCGTATAAGAGACAATATCTATAATGCTCTGGCTTATGCTTCAGATAACATGAAGGACTATGAGTATAGCGTTGCTATCAGCTATCTCCAGTCCAGGGACTCAGAGCAGATGGTGGCCAGAGATAATTACTATACCCACAGGACTATAAGACGTTATGTCCGTAAGGCTTGTAAGCTTATAGGCGATTACTATTCCGACATACTCGGCATCAGGCTTTTGCCTTGTGATACCAGGTCTGTACCCTGTGATATAGCTGCCGGTTCTTTCTGGGAGAAGGTGGATTCTCTTATGAATAACAGCATCGAGAATGCCTGCGTAGTCATTCTCTGCTGCTATGAGAGAAGATCAGTTAATTATGTATGCAGCACTTATTTTATGGGCAGCGATAAGGTCAAGAAGATCGTAAGCGCCTTTGATTCTGTTCTTACTGTCTATGACATCCCGTCAGAGGACAGAAGCGCCGTTTAATCCTGCAGGAATCTCCGTTTTCATTAAGACAGGGCATTTGTAATAATCAGAATGCTCTGTCTTAATGATATAATCTGTTATGTGCGTAAGTTCGCCAATCGCTTTATGGAGGATAATAATATGATCATTACATTTGACAAGCTTCCCGCTAATCTTGAAGAACTTAAGGCTATGCCTCAGGCAACACTTTCCGAGCCTGAATATGGCGCAGCTCTTTTTGTTGCAGTAATGATGCACTACTCTGTAAATAAGGGTGAGACATTTGAGATGCTCGATTTCCTTAACGGACCTTACGAAGTGACAGAATTCCAGAAGCAGTTTATCGCTGACAGAATGGCAGAAGGTGACCATGTAGTCCGTTCATTTTTCAACGGTACTTCACCTGACAATGACTATACTCCCTCTATGCCTTACACGATCGAGACTGAGAGAGGCTTTAATCAGGAGATCGACGGAAGGATGAGGATCCTTATCGCATCTTCAGGCGCAGATACAAAGAGATTTGTTACTATGAGACATAAGCCTTCCACAAATCAGTGGTTCCTGGAAGACCAGATGCTCCTTTCACAGATCAGAACACCCAAGTCACAGGATCCCTGGGCATAACAGGGGATTATCTGCAAGATGAAGTTAGAACGCCCGTTTCCCAGGTTGAACATAACCCAGAAGGCTGCCAGGTCCTTGAAGAACGGCCACCCGTGGGTATATGGAGATGAGATCATAACAAGTCCTTCAGATCTGTCTGACGGATGTATTGTTGACTGCTTTGAAGGTTCCAGCTGGCAGGGCGCGGGATTCTATAATTCCAATTCGAAGATCGCTGTCAGGATCATATCCAGGAACAGCAATGACATTTTTGATCTCAAATTCTGGTATAGAAGGATCCTTTATGCCGTTCAATACAGAAAGACTGTAATGCAGGGTGATGATTTCAAATGCTGCAGGATCATTCACGGTGAGGCAGACCAGATTCCCGGTTTTACCTGTGACAGATACGGCGATATAGCCGTAACGCAGATCGCATGCCTTGGTGTGGAACTTAATAAAGATACTATCTATAAAGCTCTTATGGATGTTTTCGAGGAGATAGGTGAACCTCTTAAGGGTATTTATGAGCGTAATGACTTATCTCTCAGGACGAAGGAAGGTCTTGAACTTTCTAAGGGCTGGTATGATGGTAAAGATTATCCCTGTATAACCGAGATAACAGAGAATGGTATCAGGTATTCCGTAGATATCGAGAATGGCCAGAAGACAGGCTTTTTCCTCGACCAGAAGTATAACAGGCTTGCTGCAGCCAAGATCGCCAAAGATAAGAATGTCCTTGACTGCTTTACCCATACCGGATCTTTTGGTCTTAACTGCGCTTATTATGGCGCCAGACATGTAACAAGTGTTGATATATCGCAGCAAGCTGTTGATATGGCAAAGGCCAATGCGGAGAGGAATGGTCTTTTGGATAAGATCGATTATGTATGTGAAGATGTTTTCGAGCTCCTGACTTCAATGGCGGCGAAGAAGGATCACACATACGATTACATAATCCTCGATCCTCCGGCATTCACCAAGTCAAGAGAGACGGTGGATTCTGCCGGCAGGGGATATAAGGAGATCAATCTCAAGGCCATGAAGCTTCTTCCAAGAGGCGGTTACCTTGCGACATGTTCCTGCTCTCATTTCATGACTGATGAACTGTTCAGGAAGATGCTTGCTTCAGCAGCAAGGGATGCGAGTGTTAGCTTAAGACAGATCGAAGCCAGGACGCAGGCTCCTGATCATCCGATCCTTTGGAACGTGCCTGAGACAGATTACCTTAAGTTCTATATATTCCAGGTGGTCTGACGGCGTTTGCGTACAGGCGCTGCCACATTTTAGCCTGTTTTTTCTCTCAATCTTGTTGGCATTTTGATGCCGAAATGAAGATGATTTGAAAAATCACAGATTTAACCTCTATACATCAAGGGAGGTTACCTTATGTGTGATGAACTTTTTTACGAACCGGAGAAGAAGCAGGTTAATAACAATGTCTGTTATGACAAGAATGCGACTCTGGTCATCAAGCAGGACGCTATCATAAATAATGTCCGTTATATAAAGAAAACGACCGGTGCCAAACTAATCGCGGTAGTAAAGGAGAATGGTTACGGATTAGGTGTGGCCAATCTCTATAACATTATAAAAGACCAGAATATTTTTATGTATGCCGTCACATCTTCCTGTGAAGCTGTCGCTTTAAGAAGAGAAGGCTGTGATACTGATATCCTTATGCTCACACCGGTCTCTGAATTCGGCGAGCTTCTTAAGCTCGTGAACGAGAATGTGGTAATAGCTTTGGGCAACGCCAGGCAGATCCCTGAACTGCGTTATATCTATGGCCTTACAGGCAAGCGGCCGAGAGTGCATATCCAGATCGATTCAGGTATGGGAAGATACGGATTTAATGTGGATGATCTGCCTGATCTTAGGCATGAGGATTATCTTTCAATAGAAGGTTGCTTTACTCATCTTGCAGGAAGCAGCACGAATTATAAGAAGAGTGTTCAAAAACAGCTCCGTATCTTCAGGACTGCATTGGCAAAGCTCAGGGCATCAGGCATTGATACCGGAATATGTCACGTGGCAAATTCCAAGGCTGCCATGACCTTTGGTTCTTTGGGATTCGATGCGGTAAGAGTAGGAAGTGCGATCTTAGGAAAAGTCTGCGTCAAGTGCGAACTGGAAGAAGCTGTCTGGCTCGAATCAAAGGTGTTTTCCGTATATAACAGGCAGGAAGGTGAACATATCGGCTATCAAGGCGATGTTGCCCTGAAAAGAGACAGTTCGCTTGCTGTAGTAAGGATCGGAACAGGATGCGGTATAGGTCTTATCCAAAGAGATGCAGTTAACTATAATCTCGGATATGTCATTAAGACTTTCTTCAGAAAGATCAATGAAGTCCCGGTAATGAGTGTCTGGATCAATGGAAGAAAGAGTCCCGTGATCGGCAGGATAGGAGTGTCACACATGACTGTCGACATTACCGAGATTCCTGCCAAAGAGGGAGACACGGTCAAGGTAAAGGTAAACCCTTTGCTCGTGCATCCTTATGTCAGGAGAATGGTTGTCTGATCGGATATCCGGAATGATGAATGTGAGTTCTTAGACCTTCTTGTAGAGCTTATAAGCGTCAAGGCATTTCTCACCGGTATAGTCGATATAGGTGCATGTCTCTTCCTGTACAAGCACATAATTCGACCATTTTAATTCGCAACTGTGTGAAGTAACGACATAGTCGTAATAGCCTTCATTTATAAGTCTGTTCTGTTCTTCAAGGATAGCGGGATAGTTGTTCTCTATGTTGAGGAAGCAGAAGAATCTGTTGCAGGGCAAAAGATCAGAAGCAGTATAGAATCCTGAATCCATAACATCGTATGTAAGTATCTTTGCGTCAGGAGTCTGCTTTATAGTCTCTGCGATACGGAACTGGGCTAATGATTCTTTGGGTTGGAGAATGAGATACATGTTCTTGCCGTTGATGATCACGATGAAATAGATCACGGCAAGGAAAGCTGAAGAAAGGAGAGATATTAATCCGGGATTCCTCTTGTACAGACTTTCCAGCTTGCTTAATCCTTTTACTGCGGGAATGAGAAGGAAAGTAAAGCAGTATGCCAGGATATATCCGTAGTAGTAGATGAATGAAGTCTTGGTAAATACCAGCCCGAGCGAGAACAGCAATGTGACAGCGAAAAGGATGAGCATCCTTTTGCGGTATTCCTTGCCTGTAAATACTGTGGAGATAACTGAAAGAAGCAGCACGATGCCAAAGTCCGGATAATGAAGTGACAACGTAACTACGGAAGTCAGCGGGATTATGAAGTGGTTAAGTACAGGGATGCTGGCAAGACCGGTAACTTCAGAAACACTGTGATAGAGGAAGATATTATTATAAAAATATGCTTCCCAAAGATAATTCAAAGACTTTGTTGCAGCAAAGTAGATCAGTATAGGAGCTGACAGCATAAGAAAGCCTGCAAGGAATCTCCAGATGAGAGACCAGAGCTTTTTGAATTTTTTATTTTTCAGCGCGAGGATAATGATGAGGATTACAAATCCGATCATGAATCCTACGAAAGTGTACTTTATCCAGAAAAGGCATGCTGTTATAAGTCCGCAGATCAGTGCTTCAGTATTGGACGGAAGAGTGTTGTTAATGACGATCGATCTGATACCGAAGTAGAGCGCGACAGAAATGAGCGGGAAGCAGAGCTCTTCTGCATTGCCTCCGAAGTTAAACAGCTTCAGTGTATAAGTGATTCCGAGAAGTACAGGAACCAGCGCGATGGTAAACCGTGATGGTCTTGTGAAAAGCTTAACTGTCTTCCAGGAAAAAACAGCGAATACGGATGCGGCGATACACTCGATTATCCATGCACCGGTAAAGGACTTTTGCGATACAAGAGCTGCCAGTGCATATATGAAGTAGAGCAGGGGGCCTTTCTGTTCGTAAAGATCCCTGTAAGGTACAAGTCCTTTTGTGATTCCGCGTCCGACAGTGAAAAAGCAGTTGGCATCATCCCAGGGGTTGAAAGGATAAAGAGGCGAACACGTGGAAACGGCCGTTATGGTGACCACGGCCGCTGCGATTACAAAAATGAGTTCGGATCTTTTAAGCTTGTCTGTGCCTGAGATGATCTGCTTTTGCATATTATGTCAGCCGGACCTTAAGCTTCTGCCTTCCACAGACCGTGGAGATTGCAGTATTCATAAGCTGCGATGACTTTCTCATCGGAACCTATGGTAAATACAGCTTTGGGTTCCTCACCGGGCTTGAGCTGACGGATGATAGAGCCCTTATCTGTCTCAAGAGCAACAAATGTGATGTAGTGGGCATCCATCATGGGATGAGCTACTTCACCGACAGTAACAGTAACGGTCTGGCCGTCAACAGCGATTACAGGTACATGCTTCTCGCCTGCAGCGTCAGTGGTGTTGGGAATAAGTTCTTCAAGAGGACCTCCTTCGCACTCGGTCTCGAAAAGCTTGGTTACAACTGTTCCGCACTTGCCTTTGAAAAACTTCATATTGATGTCCTCCTGATTATTAAGATGATTCATTATACCATTTTGACAGGCTTTGATTCTTTCTCATGATGAATTGAAAATCATTCAGGAGCCAATATGGATAAACGAGATTATTTTTTAATGGAAACAACACAGCAATGACAGAAATTGCGTAAAAAGAAAGAGTTTTTGACTTAATGCCTGAGAGGGCATTTTGTATAATCACTGTGGAGAAAGAAAAAGGCTCCGGAAATAAAATAATAGTTGAGGTGGAACGAATATGGCTAACATTTTTGATTTAACGGGTAGAGTTGCTGTTATTACAGGATGCTCCACAGGTCTCGGTGTTCAGATGGCTAAGGCTCTTGCAAATCAGGGCTGCGACATTGTAGCCATTGCCCGCCGTCAGAACCTGCTTGATGAGGTTTGTGCTGATATCGAGAAGACATACGGTGTAAAGACACTTGCTGTTAAGCTCGACATCACAGATACAGAGGCTGTTAATGCCGCAGTAGATGAGATCATTGCCAAGATGGGCAAGATCGACATCCTCGTTAACAACGCAGGTACAGGCGCAGTTGCACCTGCAGAAGATATTACAGATGAGCAGTTCATGAATGAGATCGACATCGACCTTTTCGGTTCATTCAGAATGGCAAGGGCTATTGCTAAGAAGGCTATGATCCCTGCTAAGTTCGGCAGAGTTATCAACATCGCTTCTATGTATGGTCTTGTTGGTAACAAGGTTGCTCCCGCATCTCCTTATCATGCAGCTAAGGGCGGCGTTGTTAACCTTACAAGAGCACTTGCTTCCGAGTGGGGTAAGTATGGCATCACAGTAAACAGCATTTGCCCCGGCTATTTCTACAGCCCTCTTACAAAGGAAACATTGGATTCAGATTTCTTCCAGGCTAATGCAAGAACAATGATCCCTCTCGAAAGATATGGTAATGACGGTGAGCTTGATACAGCTGTATGCTTCCTCGCTTCTCCCGCTACAACATATGTAACAGGTGTTAACCTTCCTGTTGACGGCGGATATACCTGCATGTAATCTGCAAATAACAAACTTTTTTTCAAGGCTGTCTCATCTTTGGGACAGCCTTTTTGTTTTCTTCCGGATCTTTCTAAAATGGCATACGCATTTTTCGGGTTTTGCTGTTGAGAGAACTCGATGTATTTTGTTAGAATATTTTTGGAAGGGGTGAATAATTGGAAGATCCGGCTGACAGACTGAGAATCTCACGTAAAGAATTGAAGCGTGATGCAAAGAGGAACTTCAAGCATCATTATCTGATGTATGTCGTTGCATGTCTTTTCGCGCTCGTAATGCAGTCGGAATTCCTTGCATCAGATAACATGATCGGTGCAAGACGCCAGGTCGTTACCGATGCCACCCAGGCCATTTTCGAATTGACCGGAGAAGACCAGGTCAGGCAGTTTGAAGAGACATACCTGACGATAGATGATGAGGCTAGCTCCTGGTATTCAGTTGTCGAAGAGGCTCTTAATAATAAGACCTTTGAGAATGAAAGAGTCAATGAAGTGTTCGGCAGGACCAAGGGAATACTTAACCAGCTGATCAATTACTATACTGAAGATACTATTATTTCAAATATCGTTTCGGTCGTGTCGCAGTTTGTAGGATCAGAGAGTGTGGCACAGATACTTATGGCTTTGATGATCCTGATCATTGCAGGTTTCTTCTGGCTTTTTGTACGTAATGTTTATCTGGCAGCGAGCAGAAGACTGTTCCTTGAAGGAAGAATATATAAGAAAGTTCCATTTTCCAAATACCTGTTTTTCATTAGGGTAAAGAGATGGGTGAGAGCTTCGCTCGTAATGGGCCTGAAGACTGTTTTCGAACTTATCGGAATGTCTACTGTCGTATTGTTCCCGGTCATTCACTGCGGCCTTATCCTGGTGCCTTATATCATTGCCGAGAACCCTGATGTCAGACCTTTTGAGGCATTAAGACTTTCCTGGAGGATGATGAAGGGGCATAAGCGTAAGGTCTTCGCACTGTTCATGAGCTTCATGGGCTGGTATATCCTCGGATTTGTTACTTTAGGCATCTCAAATATCCTTTTCTCGAATCCTTATTTTGTCTGCTGCTATACGGAGTTCTATGAAAGAGTAAGGTCTTATTCAAAAGCAAAGAAGATCCCCGGAACGGAGATCCTTGACGATGAGTATCTTTTCATAAGAGCAGACTCCAATACTCTGGAAGAAAAGTACGCTGATGTAATCGATGAACTCTCTAAGCCTGAATACCTTGTGGAGGGACTTGATACTAAGCGTGAGAGGTTCTTTGCCAGGAACTTCGGTGTTGTTCTCTGGAACAGCAAGGATGAGATCGAATACGAGAACCGTGAGTCCAAGAAGATGAAGATGAGGGCCTATGAGAATGAAGCCAAAGGCCTTGCTTATCCCACCAGGCTTTCTCCGATACCTGACCAGCGCAAGATACCTTCACTTGAGAATATCCACTACCTGAGACATTATTCTGTGCTCTCACTTGTTATGATGTTTTTTATATTCTCGAATTTCGGCTGGATGTGGGAGCTCTTCTATTATTTCCTCATGAAGGGAAAGCTTATCAACAGAGGTGTCCTTCACGGCCCATGGCTCCCGATCTACGGATTCGGAGGCATGATCGTCCTTATCCTGCTTAACAGGGTGCGTAAAAGGCCATTCATCTTCTTTATATCGTCTATTGTCCTTTGCGGTACAGTCGAGTATATAACCGGCTGGATCCTTGAGGAAAAGTTCAATGCGAAATGGTGGAATTATGAGGGGTATTTCCTTAATATCGACGGCCGTGTGTGCGCGGAAGGCCTCTTTGTCTTCGGTGTTTGCGCACTGGCGTTTATCTACGTGCTTGCCCCGATCCTTGATAATATGATCCGTAAAATAAACAGAAGGGTACTGCTGCCTCTAGCCGTAACCCTTCTGTTGTTGATCTCTGCTGATTTCATCTATTCATCTTTCTTTGTTCCGAATACCGGTTACGGTATCACCGGAAACTTCGATAAAGACGAAGATACAGTTGCAGTTGAGACTGTGATCGAAGAAAGCGCTTAACTGCCGAATACCGTTTGCACAGCACCCGTAAAGAATGCAACAGCGAAGATGATCAATGCTGCAAGACATACGATTATCGTGTAGCAGAAGTAAGATCTGGCAAAATTCTTCTTGTTAACATTTCTTGAGCCTAAAGCCATTACGATAAGACAAATGAAGCCTACGACAGGAATAGAGAATAAGAGCTCATATCCGAAGTAGCCCCACATGGATATCGGACGGTATTCCTCTGGAATAGAGTTTTGATCCATTTTTACGTTCCTCCCTTATAAAACGTACTAAAAATAGAAGAATCCGGAAGGAATTCTTCAGAGGTAAATATAGCACAAATCCCTTGTTTTTCTTTCAATTAAATGTTAATTTACCTCATACTATTTTTTAAGAGGAAAATACTATGGAGAAGAAGCCTTTTGTAACCAAGAACCAGATCGATGAGATCGCAAGAAGATTTCCCACACCTTTCTACATCTACGATGAGAAGGGGATCCGCGAGAACTGCGAACGCGTTAAGGCAGCTTTCGCATGGAATAAAGGATTTAAGGAATTCTTTGCTGTTAAGGCTACACCTAACCCTTATATCCTTGACATCATCAACGATTACGGATTCGGATTTGACTGTTCATCCGAGGCAGAGCTCATCCTTGCTGATGCCGTAGGCGGTCCCATCATGTTCTCTTCAAACGATACTCCCGCAAGAGAATATGCTCTTTGTGCAAATCTCGGAGGCATAATTAACCTTGACGATATCACTCACATTCCTTTCCTTGAGCAGATCCTCGGCCCCCAGTTCCCTGAGACAATGAGCTGCAGATATAATCCGGGCGGAGTATTCAAGCTTAGCAACGGCATCATGGATAACCCTGGTGATTCCAAGTACGGAATGACAAAGGAACAGCTTTTCGATGCTTATGCCCAGCTCAAGGCTCATGGCGTAAAGAATTTCGGTATTCATGCTTTCCTTGCAAGCAACACGGTTACAAATGAGTACTATCCGACACTTGCAGGCCAGCTTTTCGAGCTTGTCGCAGAGATCGCTGAAAAGGTTGGGATCAAATTCGCATTCGTTAACCTCTCAGGCGGTGTAGGAATCGGTTACAGACCTGAGGATTCACAGAATGACATCATGGCAATAGGTGAGGGCGTAAGAAAGCAGTTCGAGCGCATTCTCGTACCCGCAGGCATGGGCGATGTTGCGATCTATACCGAGATGGGAAGATTCATGCTCGCTCCTTACGGAATGCTCATCACAAAGGCTATTCACGAGAAGCACATCTATAAGGAATATATCGGCGTTGATGCATGCGCTGCAAATCTCATGAGACCTGCTATTTATGGTGCTTACCACCACATCACTGTTCTTGGCAAGGAGAATGAGCCTTGTGATCACAAGTATGATGTTACAGGAAGCCTTTGCGAGAACAATGATAAGTTCGCTATAGACAGAATGCTCCCTAAGATCGATATGGGTGATATCCTTGCTATTCACGATGCAGGTGCTCACGGATCTGCCATGGGCTATAACTATAACGGAAGACTCTGGTGTGCAGAGCTTCTTCTTAAGGAAGATGGCTCTGTAAAGGAGATCAGAAGAGCACAGACTCTTAACGATTACTTTGCTACGCTCGATAACACAGAGTATGCGGATAAGATCATAAGCAAATAATGCCTTCAATCCCTTTATTTATCGGGGATTGGCTATTTGTCAGATTGATTGTTTTTAAGACCTTGTTATGTGCAATATGCACAAAAACAAGGTCTTTCTATTATGCAAGTTGTTTAACAAATCCATTGTTTGAAAAAGTGAGAAAGTGTACCATAAAGCTGTCCAAGGGATAAGCCTTGGGGATAGTAATAAGGACAATAAAATACTCTAGGAGGTATTACATAATGAAAGCATTTGTATTAGACAACATTGACGTAGCAACACTTATGAAGGCACTTGATGAGTGCAAGGGAAACGTTATTCTTCTTACAGATGAAGGTGACCGTTTCAATCTTAAGAGCAAGCTCAGCCAGATGACTGGTATCATGAAGCTTATCGAAGGCGGTATCGTTTGCAATGCAAAGATCTCCTGCTCTGATCCTGACGATGAGGCAATGCTCTTCAGACTTAACCTTTTCGGAAAGGTTGAGGATCAGGCTTGATCCTTGCCGGAGCCTTTAATCAAGACTTAAGAACAAAAAACAATAAACAGGGCGTCTCAATAGAGGCGCCCTGTTGCATTTCCGGACCCGGTAAACACAAAATGCTTTGGAATGAATGTTAAAAAGTGCATATTGAGAAGACTAAAAAATCTTTGAAATATAGTCAGATTAGGCACTTGCGTAATTTGACAACACGATTAGTATTTGAAATTGTTAGTTGATCCGTTGCTTTTACAATAGACCGATTAGACTAATTATCTATTTTGGAGGCACAATATGAAGAAGAGAATTGCAGTTATGCTGCTGGCATCCGCTTTAATGCTTACAGCGTGTGGCAATGTAGACAATTCAAAGGATTCCGAGTCGAAAGAAACAACAGAGGAAACAACCACTGAGACTGTCGAGACTACAACAGAATCCACCACAGAATCCACCACAGAAGCTACTACTGAATCAACAGAAGATGAAAGAATGCTTAAGATGACCGGAGCTGAAATTGCAGCTGCCATTAAGCCGGCTTATGGATCCGAATTGACAGACTTTAATAATACTTACGAGTCTGTTTATAACGGATTGACTGATAATCCGGATCTTGAAGTAGATGTAAAAAAGTACCATAAAACATATCTCGAGGAAGAGAATTCCAAAAAGGGCATTAA
The DNA here is from genome assembly GCA_946403085.1 of uncultured Clostridia bacterium. Taxonomy (GTDB): domain Bacteria; phylum Bacillota; class Clostridia; order Saccharofermentanales; family Saccharofermentanaceae; genus Saccharofermentans. The sequence continues at coordinate 50,809 of CAMIYM010000009.1, forward strand.
AAACTTTGTCAGTTTTGGAATAAGTAAGGTTGATCCGGATAACTTTGAAAAATCTTATTTCATCTTTATCTATGTTATCGAGATGGATATGAATTCGGATGATTATAAAGCATTGGCAGTCGGCAGTGACATTAATCCCATGATATTCAGCAGAAATTCAGGCCCTGTTAATGAAAAGCTTAAAGTAAGTGCAATCAATGGTCAGTATGTTATTGCTTGCTGTGAGATGTACTACGATGGCGGCAAGTCAGTATCAAACCATGCTTCACCTTTTAAATACGATGGAATCGATAAGGTAATTAAGGCTTTTGAAGAACTGAAAAACGCGTGAGTTCCTTCAGTCCGAACTGATTAACTATTGAAATAAATAACGGGGATCGTCATGACTGACATCCCCGTTTTTACTGTAAGGATATAACTAAAAGTCTGATTATTCACGCTCGCCGATAGGGTGATATTCAACTCTTTCCTGAACACTCTTATATGCAGGACGGATGATCTTACCCTTGCCGTTGAGTTCCTCGATCCTGTGAGCTGACCAGCCGGAGATCCTCGCGATCGCGAAGAGGGGAGTGTAGAGCTCCATAGGGATTCCAAGCATTGAATATACGAATCCGCTGTAGAAGTCGATGTTTGCCGATACACCCTTATAGATCCTGCGCTCTGCGGCAATGAGTTCAGCTGAGAGCTTTTCGACTCTTTCATAGAACTCGAATTCCTTTGTGCGTCCTTTCTCGGCTGACAGATCCTTAACATAACGCTTGAAGATCTGGGCTCTTGGATCGGAGATGGAGTATATCGCATGACCCATACCATAGATAACTCCTGAACGGTCGAATGCGTCCTTATGAAGGATACGCTCCAAGTAAGCAAGGATCTCATCATTATCTTCCCAGTCGGAGATGCTTCTCTCGAGTTCTTTGAACATCTTTACGACCATGATGTTCGCACCGCCGTGCTTGGGGCCCTTAAGTGAGCTCAGCGCAGCTACTACGGAAGCATAAGTGTCAGTGCCGGAACTTGTTACTACGTGAGTCGTAAATGTGGAGTTGTTACCGCCGCCGTGTTCAGCGTGGAGCATGAGCGAGACATCCAGGATCTTCGCTTCAAGAGGCGTATATTTGTTGTCAGGTCTTAACATGTAGAGGAAATTCTCTGCAGTGGAAAGATCAGGCCTAGGTCTGTGAACTACCAGCGAATCACGGTCAAGGTAATAACGCATTGCGTTGTAACTGTGAACCGCAAGACTCGGGAATATAGAGATAAGCTCAAGAGACTGTCTCAATACATTCGGAACAGAAATATCTGCTGCCTGGGTATCGTATGCATAGAGGTTAAGGACACCTCTTTGGATGTTGTTCATGAGATCGGAAGACGGCTTCTGCATGATAACGTCTCTGAAGAAATTCTTGGGCATCTTTGAACGTGATTCAGCAAGAAGAGCTCTGAAATCTCTAAGTTCCTGCTCATTCGGAAGCTTTCCGAAAAGAAGGAGATATGTGGTCTCCTCAAAGCCGCAGTGCATATCTTCGGGCTGACCTTTGATCATCTCTTTTACATTGATACCGCGATAGAAAAGTTCACCCGGTGCGGGCACGGATTTGCCGTCGACGATCTGTGTAGCGTTGACTTCTGAAATCCTTGTAAGTCCTGTAAGAACTCCTTTACCATTAATGTCTCTCAGGCCGCGCTTGACATCATACTTGGTGTAGAGCTCAGGATCTATGGCATTTCCCTGACAGATCTGCGCAAGGCGCTGTATCTCAGGTGTGATCTTTGAATAGTTATTTGTTGCCATAAGTCCACTCCTTTCTGAGGCATAGTTTTTGTGCGTCAAAAAGCGCACAACGCTAATATTTTAAATGATTGGAGGTGTCAATTCAAATCAGATCAGGTATCCGCCGTTTACTCCGATTATCTGTCCCGTGATGAATGAAGCCTTATCTGACGAGAGATAATAAAGTGTCTCAGCAATCTCTGAAGGCTTGCCGAGTCTTCCGAGCGGCGTATCTTCGCTGATAACATCTTTTACCTCATCTGAATAGACACTCATCATGTCAGTATCGGTAGCTCCGGGTGATACGGCATTTACTCTTATGCCAGACGGACCTAATTCTTTGGCAAGTGCCTTGATGTATGAATCAACTGCACCCTTGCTCGCAGAATACAGGGCTTCGCATGATGCTCCTGTCTGTCCCCACATGGAAGATACGGCGAGTATGACACCATGCTGCTGTCTTACCATCTGCGGTATGACGGCGTTGGTCAGGTTGAAAAGACCGCCGAAGTTGGTGTCTATGACATCTCTGTAGTCCTGATATGTGAAGTCCTGAGCAATACCTGATATGGATATCCCCGCATTTGAGATCAGGACATCAACAGGACCGGATGCTTCTGCAGCAGCCTTTACAATGCTTGTCACCTGTCCGTAATCCTTAACATCGCAGCTGTAGTAATCGACACAGCCTAAAGCGTTCTCAGGCTTTCCCGAGCGGCTGAGAGATGATACCTTATATCCCTGATTTGCGAAAAGCTCCACGCACGCTTTTCCGATCCCTCTGGTACCTCCTGAGATCAAAAGATGCGGCATTGACTTATCCCCCTTAACATTTAACTGTCTTGAAATATTGTACACGATTCCAAGCCTCCTTGCAGAGATTATGGAAATATCAGTTTTACAAGTCAGGCCAATATCTTTATAATATCAGGGTTAATTCGGGGAGGATGGTCATATGTCCAAATCAAAGAATAAGAGCAAAAAGCCTCAGCAGAATGAGATCAGCGAAGAGAAGGAACTCGATGTGAAGGTCAGTGAGGATACTGAAGAGACTGAGGCTCCTGCTGAAGAAAATATAGAAGATAAGGCTGAGGATAATACCGAAGCGGAAGATACTGAAAAGGCTGTAGAGACAGATAACGAAACAGATCCGGAAGATAGCGGATCTGAAGAGGAACCTGCCGAAGAAAAGCCTGAAGAAGAGACTGAAGAAAAGCCTGAGGAATCAGAGAAAAAGCCTAAGAAAAAGAAAGCCAATAAGAAGTCGGAAAACGAGAAGTTCAGAGAGCTTTCTTTTGCCGAGAAGTGCAGGAAAGACCCGGTCATTCCGGTAATGCTGATCCTGGCATTTCTTGCTATTATCGTTGCTGCCATTTATTTCTATCTTCCCAATGCGATGACACCTTCAATGGGCATGACTCTTGACCAGTTCAGGGAAAGATATCAGCAGGGAGATGTATCCAAGACAATGCTTGAAGGAAGCGGTTCTGATATTACTTTCAGAACACCTTCATACGTTAATCCGGATACAGAACCGAGCATCCTCGGTAACAATCAGGTGATCACTGCCAACAGGGCATTTGCAGACTTCTTTACCGGTCCTTTTAAGTATTTCCATAAGGGCGGAATTGAAGGCGCTACAAGAAAGAGTGATGGCCAGCTTGCTTATGTAAGAGTCTATGTTGAGTATGATGATTTCAACACTGTATGGCTTTATTCATCCAATACTCTTGATGCTCTTTATCCTGAACTATCCCAGTTTGAATCCATGGATCTGTCGATGAAGGTAATGAACGAGTTCAACGGCGACAAGAGATTCTATGTCAAAGGAGACTACGGCTTCAGAATGGTTGCAATGAAGAAGGAAGATGCAACTTACATCGTTCTTGATTGTGTACCCAAAAAGGCGCTTAACGAATCCCAGATCAGAGAAGTCATTGATTCTGCTCCTGCAGCTACAACAGCCGCATCGTCTTCTGCCGCATCTTCAGAGACAACTCCGTCATCTACATAAGCGGTCAGCTGATATCGATTACTATTTACAAACCCCCCGTAAGACTTTATTCTTAAACGAGTAGGAATTCGTTTTGAATAGTCATACGGGGGTAATTATTTATGGCTGTTGGCGGACATCATGGGGGAGGTTTCCATTCCGGCGGACATCATAGCGGAGGTTTCCATTCAAGCGGTGGTTTTGGCGGTGGTCATTCCGGCGGAGGACATTATTACGGTGGCGGTTCCGGTGATTCTGAAATAAGCCTTTTCTTGTGTGTAATTGCCATAGTGATCTATATTTTCTATAAGATTGGCAGTGGTGAAGTTCCCGGAGTTGATTTTGTCGTTCTGGGAATGTTCATAGCCAGTACTGTTTTCTTTGTGCTCAGTTTTAAAGAGTATGAAAGAACATCTTTGATCTCTGATATAAAGAAAAACAAAGGTGAGAGGCTCTTCGGACAGCTGTGGAAAGGCTATGCTCCGCCGAAATCCAAGAACGGAAACAACCGTTCTTGGGCGTTTTCAGATGGTTCATACCGTATTGCATTATTTGATCCTGATTATGGTGATGAGAATCTCAAAAAGGTCAGGGAACTGATCCAAAGAACACCGAAGATCGTATGGATGAGTTCATTTGTGTGGCTTATCATCGGCATCGTATGTCTTTTCTCGACATTTTTCTTTTATGAACTGGTCATACCGACTTTTGAGAACATGGTGATGACCGATGAGGCATTTGCACTTGTCGATAATCTTGTTTTCTATACTCCGGGATCAATTGCACTGATTTCATCTATCGCGTGTTTTGTTTTCGTTAAGATCAGGGACAACCTTCTGTATAAGTGCGCTGTCCGCATAGTTGAAGATAACATAGCTATGGGAGAAAGGATGAAGACCAAGGAAGGAATCGCGGAGATCTTAAGCAAAAAATGGTACTACAACTACTGTCCTAACTGCGGCGCGCCGGCATCTCCTGCACTCAGAAGCTGTACTTCCTGCGGATCTTCTTTGGAAGTACATGGTTTTTCAGATGGTAATACCAGCTCAGTACACCAGATCAAAACTAGCGCAGAAAAAGTGACTGCTGAAGTCAAGGGAGCAAAGGAGGAACCTGATGAAGCTTGAGAAGTTCTTCAGATATTCATTGGCTATAGGTATTACAGGTGCTGTAATCAACCTGATCCTCTTTGCCACGAACATCTACTATAATCTGGTGATCCCCATTTTCGAAAAATCGATGGATGACGGTCCGGCGTTTACCTTCATAGACGATCTGACGTTCTATACACCGTTAATCTTTATGGCCTTGTTCCTGGCTTATCTTATTGCCGGTCAGGTGTATTTGAAGATACATCGTGAGAAAAAAGAGGACGAGGCGACGGAGAAGCTTATCGATAAGAATGCCGGTATTCAAAAGGCATTGGACGATAAGGCAGAATTTCTTAAGCACAAGTATTACACCAACTGTCCGAAATGCGGCGCGGTCAGGGAAGAGAACACTTCCGTATGTTCTTTCTGCGGAACATCCCTGTTGATCGAAATGAAAAAACGGCAATAATCCCGTTTTGGGGACAAAATGAAAAAGAAAAAAGAGTTCCTGAATCACAGAAACTCCTTTTTAATTGGCAGGGGAGACACGATTTGAACGCGCAACCGGCGGTTTTGGAGACCGCTGCTCTACCGTTGAGCCACTCCCCTAAGTTTGCAACGAACATTTTATTCGTTGGTTTGCACTCTGTCAAGCGTAATGTTAAGATTGTGTCGTCGTATATATTATTTATATAAGGAGCAAACTCTATGAGATTGGCAGTTATCGGTACAGGCAACATGGGAAAGGCCCTTTTGGGCGGATTTGTTAAGGGAGGAGTTATAAGTCCTTCTGATGCCTGGTGCTTTGACGTATATCAGGAAGCATGCAGAAAGTGCGCTGATGATCTTGGTGTAAATGCAGCATCTTCAGCACAGGAAGCGGTTAAGGATGCGGATTATGTCCTTATGGCAGTTAAGCCTATTCACTTTGACGATGCTTTGAAGAGCATTAAGGACAGCTTAAAGCCTGAGGCGATCGTTCTCTCTATTGCAGCCGCAGTCACATGCCAGAGGATCGGCGGTATCCTCGGCGAGGGAAGAAAGTTCGTAAGGATCATGCCTAACACACCTGCACAGGTCGGTCTTGGCGTTGCTGCCGTATGCCCCGTAGGATTAAGCTCTGACGAATCTGACTTTGTACTTAAGCTTCTTAATACATGCGGAGAGACGATCCTCTGCGATGAGAATACATTGGATGCCATCGGCTGCGTTTCAGGTACAGGCCCTGCGTATGTCATGCTCTTCATTGAGGCAATGGCTGATGCGGCTGTAAGTCTCGGAATCAAGAGAGCAGATGCACTTAAGATCGCTGCCGCAACAGTTGCAGGATCAGGCAAGCTTGCTCTTGAGACCGGAACACATCCCGCAGTACTGAAGGATATGGTCTGCTCTCCCGGCGGAACGACTATTGCAGGCGTTATGGCACTCGAGGAGAACGGCTTAAGAAATGCTGTTATCAAGTCCGTTACTGCGGCTTACGATAAAACTCAGGAGATGAAGGGCAACAAGTAAGCCCTTTCCCGGAACTATATGGCAGTTATCAATGAGGTCACAATCTATACTGACGGCGCCTGCTCAGGTAATCCCGGCCCCGGCGGCTGGGCTTCTATCCTAATGGCCGGCGGTGCCAGGAAGGAGCTTTCAGGCGGAGAGAATGACACGACCAATAACCGTATGGAGCTTATGGCGGTAATTGAAGGTCTCCGTGCGCTGAAGCGTCCGTGCAAAGTCGATATCTATAGTGACAGTGCTTATGTCGTAAATGCTTTCGAGCAGAACTGGATCGGCAAATGGATGAGGAACGGATGGAAGAACAGTGCCAAGGCTGAAGTTGCCAACAGCGACCTTTGGAAAGAACTTATTGAGCTTACATCCATGCATCAAGTCACTTTTCACAAAGTAAAAGGACATGCAGATAATGAATATAACAACCGCTGTGACGAACTTGCTGTGGCAGAGTGGAAGAAGATCAGCGAAGGTAAAGGAAAGAACTGATGGGAAAGATCAATTGCAGTGATGATATGCTTTTCGAGAAGACCATATCTTCAAAGACTGTATTCGAAGGCAGAGTCTTCGATGTGGATATAAAGGACATACTTACACCTGAGGGAAGGAAGAGCACCAGAGAGATCGTAAAGCATCCGGGCGGAGCTTGCATCCTTCCTATTGATGAAGAAGGCAACTGCTACCTCGTAAAGCAGTTCAGAAGCCCGTTTGAGAAGGTTATGCTTGAAGCTCCCGCGGGCAAGATCGAAAAGGGTGAGGAACCTTTTGATTGTGTCTCAAGAGAGATCACTGAAGAGACAGGCTTTGTAGCCGGGAATATCGAGTGTGTAGGATCAGTTGCCGCAACACCCGGATATTGCAGTGAAGTGATAACCCTTTATATCGGAACTGAACTTGAGACAGGTGATGCCAATCCCGATCAGAACGAATATATCGCTACTGTAAAGATGCCTCTAAAAAAGGCTCTCGAGATGGCTGATAACGGTGAGATCAAAGACGCCAAGACAATGGTGTTGTTATATAAGGCAGCCAGGAGGTTAGGAATTTGAGCAGAGATACTTCACGCAAAGAAGCAGCAGGAATCGTGCTCTTCTTCGTAGCGATTGCGATCATTCTGATCTTCTATCTTCCTGTCTCGCTGACAGGCATAATCGGAAGTGCCGTTAAGAGCTTTTTCTTAGGCCTTATCGGTGTAGCAGCATATGCGATCCCGGTATATATCCTTTACGTCGCATTAGATGTCTTTTTCGAAAAAAGACAGGGTGTATCAGGAATAAGAGTCAGGAGTATCATATTGCTCCTAGTATCAGTATCCGCGCTTTTCGCGCTGATCACGATGGATATGGTCCACTTCGAGGGATTATGCCATAACACTGACGGCAATATCTCCGCTATAAAGGCTCTTTCTCTCCTGTGGGATTCCGGCGTTGACAGCAAACTTATTTCAAATCCTGCAAGCACTTCAGTGGTCCTTCCAGGCGGTCTCATCGGAGGAGCTATCGCTGTATCTTTGTATCAGGTTACAGGCAATGTGATCGGAATACTTGCTATCGCCGTATTCCTTCTTACACAGATCCTTCTTGTCTTCAGAGTCTCTCTTAAAGCTACGGCCAAGAAGACAGCACATGCTATCGCTGAAACTTCAGGCAAAGTCTATAACAGCGTGGTAAGCCATAAGAACCAGAAGCAGAATGATCCCAATTACCAGATCTATTCAGGAAACGGCTACAGCAGCAGTGACAGAAGACCGGCTCAAAGACCTGTGCAAAGACCGGTTCAGTATGCGGACGGAACCACAGTTATCTCCTATGGAGACAGCAGCGTTAACTATAAGCAGAAGCGTAACAGCGGTTCACGATTCGTACAGAGCCCGGACGGTTATGAGAAGCAGGGTCCTTTCATGACGAACCTTCCCATCGACGGTGCTACAGGCTTTACTGATGTTGATAAGCTTACAGGCGGACAGATACATGCAGTTGCACAGGATCCCGGCAAGCTTACATTTAACGAGAAGGAATACGATGTCTCAGATACATCAGATCCGACAGCTGATTTCGGATACATCACGGATCCCCTTAATGTTCCCGGAGCAGCGAAAAACAAGAAGCCCAGAAAGAATCTTTCTTTCCTGGAGCCTGACAAGAAGGAAGACTTCTACGATCTGACTCCGTCAAAGAAAGAGGAGAGCAGCGCTGATACAGATATATACAGCGGGACTGAGGAACCTTATGAAGTTAGCGAGAGCAGTGAAGGAAGCGGATATGATTATTCCGGTCCGGAACGCTCTGTAAGAGAGCCCTCGATTAATGCTTCTGTTTACGATGAGACTTCTGCTGAAGAAGAGATAGAGGAAGTTCCTTATTCTCCTGCAGCGCCCGTACAGCCTGAAGCTAACGGAAAGATCACTATCAATCAGGGTAATGACAATACAGAGGGTTACAGCAGAACTGAAGGAAGGATCATCAAGACTTCCTCGCGTGATACTTCTGCCCGTGTTGAACCCGGCATTGAATTTGCCGAAGAGACTAAGAGACATGAAGCTGAACTCAAGAATCAGAAGAGAAGACTCAGAAACTACAAACCTGCTCCCACGAGCATCCTGGCTCCTGATATCAAGCAGAAAGCAGATGTGGATCTTGAGAGAAAACTTAAGGAAAAGGCTCATACTCTTGAAGGTGCATTGAAGAGCTTTGGCATAGTTGCCGAAGTCGTAAATATTACTCATGGACCTTCCATTACAAGATTTGAGTTAACGCTTGAGACAGGTACCAAGGTATCCAGAGTTACAGCACTTCAGGATGACATCATGCTCGCCATGGCTGCTGTATCGATCAGAATCGAAGCTCCTATCCCCGGTAAGAGTGCAATTGGTATCGAGATCCCTAATGATGTTCCTACGGCTGTACAGCTCAGAGGACTTGTTGAGACAAAGGAGTTCAAGGCTGCCACACCTCTTACGGTAGCACTTGGAAGAGATATCCCCGGAAGGCCTATCTATTGTGATCTTGCCAAGATGCCTCACCTCATGATCGCAGGATCAACAGGTTCCGGTAAGTCCGTTTGTATCAACTCGATCCTTACAAGTATCCTCGTTCATTCTTCTCCTGAAGAAGTACGAATGATCCTGGTCGACCCTAAGGTCGTTGAGCTCTCCGTATATAACGGAGTACCTCATCTCATCATGCCGGTCATCACTGATCCTAAGAAGGCAGCCGGTGCACTGAACTGGGCTGTTATCGAGATGCAGAGAAGATATAAGCTTTTCGAAGAAGGCCAGGTAAGAGATATCAAAGGATTCAACGAGAAGTATAAGAACAATCCTGAGGTTGAACATCTGCCTTTGATCCTCTTTGTAATCGACGAGCTTGCAGAACTCATGATGGTCGCATCGAAGGAAGTCGAGACGTATATCTCCAGACTTGCTGCACTTGCAAGAGCTGCAGGCATACATTTGCTCATCGCTACTCAGAGACCTTCGGTAGATGTCATCACAGGTGTTATCAAGGCTAATATCGGTTCCAGAATCGCTTTTGCGGTTACATCAGGCGTTGACTCCAAGACGATCCTTGACCATGTCGGTGCTGAAAAGCTCTTAGGTAAGGGCGACATGCTCTATGCCCCGATGAGTGCTCCGCAGCCTATCAGAGGACAGGGTGCATTCCTTAAGGATGAGGAAGTTGAAGCAGTCGTTGACTATCTCAAGAAGCAATATGGCGCGATGTATGATGAGGCTATCATCAAGGATATCGACAGAGTTACAGCAGGTGAGAATCAGCCTTCAGGTGCTTCAGCAGGTGCTGCTTCAGGCGGCGGTTCCGATGCTGATGACATGTTCAATCAGGCTGCGCAGACAGTAATCGAAAACGGCAGTGCCAGTGTATCCGTACTCCAGAGAAGACTTGGAATCGGATATCCGAGAGCTGCAAGACTTATCGATGAACTTGAGAAAGCCAAGGTCATCGGTCCATATGAAGGAAGCAAACCCAGAAAGATTTTGATGACCGAGACTGAATGGCTCGAGATGCAGGCAAGAAAAAATGACTGATATCCTATGTGACATCGATCAAAGAGCCCGTGAACTTATTGAAGCAGCAGGTTCTTCAGGGATTACTTTCGGATTTGCCGAGAGCCTTACAGGAGGCCTGATATCTGCCTCGGTAGTCAGTGTTCCCGGTGCATCTGCTTCTTTTAAGGGCTCTGTAGTGTCATACACAAATGAAGTTAAGGAAAACGTTCTTGGTGTCCCTTCGAAGATCATTGACACCTATACTGAAGTATCAGGTGAATGTGCAAAGGCGATGGCTGAAGGTGCCTTGTCTGTCCTGGGTGTTGATCTTGCAGTCTCTGTGACTGGAATTGCAGGTCCTACAGGCGATATGCCCGGCAAGCCCGTTGGAACGGTGTATATGGGTTATTGTTACAGACCCGGAGACATTTCCGGATCAGTAAGATTCAACTTCGAAGGTGACAGGGAAACTGTCCGTGAGAATACAGTCCTCAAAGCGCTGGAGCAGGCTTTGAGACTGGCTAGGGAAGGTAAAGCTTAAGTGGCTGAAAATAGTGGTTCAGATAATAAGGCATCGGCATCTCCGGCAAAAAAGAAGGGGATGAGCTTTGCTTTATCAGCATTGATCGTCGGCATCGGTACGATAATCGTAAAGATGTCAGGTCTTATAAGGGATAACATCGTATCCTTGAGATTCAGTCAGGATATATTCCGTGACGGATACTCACTGGCTTTCAACATCCCGGATCTTTTCTATAATCTGCTTGTCGGAGGTGCCATCTATTCTACTGTCGCACCTTACTTAAGTGCCAAGCTCGCGGTAGGAAAAGAGAAGGAAGGCGTCCGCGTCGTAAGCATATTCATATCAGTAGTTTGCATCGTCATGCTGGTCGTTTGCACTTTGGGAACGGTCTTTTCAGAACCGATATATGCATTGTATGCCATGGGTAATGATGACATTGATCCGGAAGTCCTGAATCTCGCTGCAAAAGCTTCAAAGATGCTATTCCCGCAGATCTTCTTCATCATGCTTGCAGCTCTCTGCAACGGTATTCTTACAGCTTACAGGAAGTTTACCATTACATCATTCGGTCCAGTCCTTTATAACATCCTGGTTATCCTTGCCATCTATATTTTCGGCGGCAATACCCAGCATAATCTCGTAATGACGACTGGAGGCATTCTCGCTGCCACAGCCTTTTATTTTGTATGTCAGTATTCGCTTGGCTTTAAACAGATGAGGCAGTTCAGGTTCAGTTTCCATCCTGCGAACAAAGAATTCCTGATGCTTTTCAGAAGAGCTATTCCGATCCTTATCTCTGCTTCTATTACACAGATCAACGTAGTAGTGCTTAATCACTTTGCTTTGCTTTTCGATGAGGGAAGTGTATATGGATTCAGAAACGCTTCTACGATCTGGCAGATACCTTATACGGTATTTGTTGTCGCGATCACAACAGTTATGACACCTGAGCTTGCAGGTGATTACGAATCGAAAAAGTATTCAAAGGCGTCTGAATTAATCTCCCACTCCATGAAGAGCGCTTTGTTCATGACGATCCCTTCCGCTGCATTTATTGCCGTTCTCAATGTTGATGTAGTTAAGGCGATTTACCAGTGGCATTCTTACTATACGGACGTACATGCACAGGTTGCAGCTACATTCCTGCTGGGATTCTGCAGCGCTATCGTTACAGCGACCGTTATCCATGTATTCAATCAGGCTTTCTATGCCATAGGCCAGACCAAGCTCCCTCTTGTTGCAGGTATTTTAGGACTTATAATCAATCCGGTTGCCTGCCACATAATGGTTAGAGCAGGCGTCGGACCGTTATCACTTTCTCTGGCTTATTCATTTACCAATATCTGTCAGATGATAATGCTTGCAATTGCATACTGCAGGCGTAAGGAACTGGCACCTCACGGCATTTTGAAATTCCTCTTGAAGGCGGGCGCCTGTGTGCTTATTATGGCAGGTGTAGTATATGTTCTCGACAAGTTTGTTCCTGCACAGGGAGGAAAGATCTCACAGCTTATCATCATCTCTATAAAGGGCGTAGTCGCAATATTAGTTTATTTCGCTATGGCTGCCGTTTTCAGAATGGAAGAAGCTACAGAATGGATCAATAAGTTTAAGAGAAAGCTGTTCAAGAAGAGTGCTGCTAAGAGGGCCTGAATATGAAAAGACATACTATAAAAATGCTTGCGGTATCAGCATTGATGAGCGTTCTTTTGGGCGTTTGTTCATGTGGGATGATTCTAAACGGCCCTGCTCCTACGAACGGCATGAATGATCCCAAGCAGACAAATGTCGTTGCAAGGGGTTCTACTGAGGAGACGACCAGAGCAACAACGAGAGCAACTACCGTTGAGACGTCTTCTGAGAACACTGATCCTACAGCAAAGGTAAAGAACCTTTCTCCTGAATGGGTAAGAGAACTTCCGCAGGCTCAGGACCTGGGAACAACGCAGTTAATAGTGGTTTCAGCTGCAGGAATGAATAAGTCGACTGCAAAGGTATCCATGCATGAGCGTGATGTTAACGGCAACTGGATACAGCTCTTTACTGTTAACGCCTATATCGGAAAGAACGGCCTTATAGCTGACGACGACAGAACAGAAGGCTGCGGCAAGACACCTATTGGTGTTTATCAGTTTAACAAGGCATTCGGAATTGCTTCAGATCCCGGCTGTGCCATCTCTTATACCAAAGTTACCGGCGATATGTACTGGTCAGGTGACAGCTCAGACGACATACCGTACAACGAACTTGTCAGCGTTAATGAGTATCCTGATCTTGATATTAAATCCAGTGAGCATCTGATCGAGTACACAAAGACTTATCAGTACTGCTTAAACTTGAACTTTAATGAGGAAGGCACGCCCGGAAGAGGATATGCCATTTTCTTCCACTGTTATGGCGATTATAAATACACCGAAGGATGCGTGGCCCTTCCTAAGGATACAATGGTAAAGATAATGAAGAGAGTAGATTCCAGCTGCATTATCGTAATTGATACTGCCAAGAACCTGAACGCCCAGTAATTATTGGTCTGCTTTACCGGTTCTTTTGATAATGCCGTATAGTTATCAAACCTGTGGCAATATTAAAGATGTTTATTCTGCTTAATAAGAACCAATAGATTTATATATTTAAATAGTGATATTATGTCTATGCTCAATTGATAAAGAATTTTGATTTTGTGAGGATAGATGTTTAGAAATTGCATTTTAAAGGTAGCCAGTGCTTTTTTGAGCGCCGCATTATTTGCCGGTGTTTTCGGTATTGGCGCTCCTGTATATGCTGATGAGACAGAGACAAATGTTACTTCAACAACGGAAGACGAGGAGATCGATCCTTCCCACTTAAAGTTTGTTGCAAGGCTTTACAGCATCGTTACCCGTCAGGACAGATGTGATCCGGAAGAGAAGGCTAACCTTGCCGAGAAGCTGAAAGACGGTATTGATGCTGCATACAGCATTATGTACCGCTTCTATTTTTCGGATACATACAGGGCTCTTGATATCAGCGATGAACAGTTTATAGAAGATCTTTATGCCGGTTGTTACGGAAGATATGCAGATGATAACGACAAGAACAACGTTGCATCTTACCTGAATATGCTCTCATCCGGAATGAGCAGATATCTTGTGTTCAGGGAATTTATCTCATCCAACGAATTTGTAAGTCTCTGCAAAAGATACGATATCAAGGTCAGAGAGGAACTTGTAGAAGATATCTCCGATCATAAGTACGGTATGACGAGCATCGGCGATGACTATTATGATTTCGATAAGGGCGGCAATCTTTCTACATGCTATAAGGGTGCCGGAAGACATTTGAGGAATCTTAATGAGCAGCTTTTCAGGAGTTCTACCAAGTACTATATCCTTGCTGATATGGATTACTGCTATCTCATGATCTTCAAGGGAAGCGTCGGAAACTGGAAGCTTCATAAGATCTATCCGATGACATGCGGCAGGAAGGGTATTGATACACCTGCTGGTACATATAAGGTTACCAAGAAAAGCAGCAGCGTAATATCTAAAAACACGCTGTACTACTATTCCACACAGTTCGGGTCTTACAGCATCCAGAGCATTCCCTATAACAAGGACTCAAGAAAGGTTACAGACGGAAGGATCGGAAAGCGTGTAAACGGCCGCAGTATCAGGGTTACAAAGGATCACGCCAAGTGGATCTATAAGAATATTCCTAAAGGAACATCCGTAAAGATAGTCTGACCTTATATGAAGATAGTTATAATCAATAAACTCCTTAAAGAAACACATAAAGAGCTTATCAGAAAGACTGCTGCTGATATAGGCGGCAGCCTTCTTTTTGTTGATTCGGAAGATGAGATAACTCCGGAATTCGAAGACTGTGAAGTCATATACGGATTTGGAATGAAAAATGCTTCTAAGAACAAAAACCTTAAATGGCTTTCTGTCCCTTCCGCAGGTGTTGATTATCTGTTTAAGCCGGGTGTATTTGCCAATGAGGAATGCCTGATAACCAATTCATCAGGAGCTTACGGAGTAACAATAGCAGAGCACATCATCTGCGTATCACTCATGATGATGCGAAAGATAGATCATGCTTATCAGGAATCTGTGAACGGTAACTGGAGCGCTCCTGTAAAGCAGCATTCTCTTAAGGATTGCAGGATACTTGTTCTCGGAACAGGAGACATAGGATGCTGTTTTGCGAAAAGGGCAAGGGCATTCGAACCGGCTTGCATTACCGGTGTATCAAGAACCGGCAAATGCTCGGACACTTCTTTTGATGTCATGAAAAAGGTCGACGAATTGGATTCGTTACTCCCTGATACCGATCTGCTGGTCATGAGCCTTCCGGATACTCCTGATACAAGGGATATCTTGTCTGCTTCAAGAATCGCAATGCTTCCTGAAGGAGCATATGTCGTTAATGTAGGAAGAGGTTCGGCTATAGATGAGAAGGCATTGGCTGAAAGTCTTAATGAGGGAAGACTTGGAGGTGCCGCTCTTGACGTGTTTAAGACAGAACCGCTTCCGGAAGACTGTTTCCTCTGGAAGACCAGAAACCTTATAATCACACCTCATATTGCCGGCAATCTTACTCTTGACCATACCCTGAACAAGAATGTCAGGATGTTCTGTGATAACCTCGAAAACTATGGAAGAGGACTCCCGCTTAATAATCTTATAGATAAGAACAAGCAGTATTGATGCAGTCTTTCATGCTTCCTTGACAATGCGGACTCTAATTTTGATAATATATCAAAATGATACATAACAAAAAGCGCCTTATTATTTGGTGTTTTAAGGAGATAACATATGCCCAAAGACAGAAAGATAGATGTGGTAATACTAGGCCTTTTATCGCATGAGGATCTTACTGGATATGACATAAAGAAGCGCATAGACGGTGCGATCAGCTTCTTCTGGAAAGGAAGCTTTGGAAGCATATATCCGTCCTTAACGGCGATGGAAAGTTCCGGACTGGTAAAGAAGTATAAAGCTGATAACAGCGGAAACAGGGAGAAGATTCTTTACCATATTACGGATAAGGGAATTGATGCTCTCAAGGCCTGGCTAAGGGATGATATGGCAAGTAATGAACTCAAATATGAGACAGTCCTTAAGCTGTATTTCGGAGGCGCAGAAGAAAGGCAGGTAACCTTACATAACATAGAACTGTTCGAAGAAAAGATCAGGAGTGATCTGGATCTATTGAAGATTTATAAGAGCAATCTTGAGAAGGTTCAGGATAATGAAGATCATCTGTATTTTCTTTTGACTGTTATGTTCGGAATTGATACATACGAAGCCTATCTTAAGTGGTGTACAAAAGCCAAAAAGATGCTGAAGCAATGATCTTTTGAACTGCCTTTCTTTGTCTTATTTTGTCGTATCTTGTCGGTTTCTGATCTGAAGGAAGCTGTTTTCCTGATAATTCCGGACCTCTAAATGTGCTGTTTTCAGGCCTTTGTGAGATATGGTGTCCAATTAAATGGACTTGTCGGTATTTGTTCGAATTTGTAAGGTTAATTTTGTTGACAAAAGTGTATCATAACAATAGAATTAACTCATAAATGAGAACAAATGTTCAATTCTTTTCAGGAGGACAATATGGCAAAGAGTAAGAATGCAGCAAAGGGTTCCGTAGCTCAGGTTCAGGATAAGGACGAGAGAAGGAAAGCCCTTGACGCCGCTATGGCGCAGATAGAGAAGCAGTTCGGCCAGGGTGCCGTTATGCGTTTGGGCGACAAGTCCCAGGTTGAGATCGATACGATTCCTACAGGTGCTCTGACACTTGATATCGCACTCGGTATCGGCGGACTTCCCAGAGGAAGGATCATTGAGATCTATGGACCTGAATCTTCAGGTAAGACCACAGTTGCACTTCACTGTGTAGCTGAAGCTCAGAAGATGGGCGGCACATGTGCATTTATCGATGCAGAGCATGCGCTGGATCCTGTATATGCTGGTAATATCGGTGTTGATGTTGACAATCTTCTTTTGTCACAGCCTGATACCGGTGAGCAGGCACTTGAGATCTGCGAGACTCTTGTCAGAAGCGGATGCATTGATGTAGTAGTTATCGACTCAGTTGCTGCTCTTGTACCGAGGGCAGAGATCGAGGGTGAGATGGGCGACTCCCATGTAGGTCTTCAGGCAAGACTCATGAGCCAGGCATTAAGAAAGCTCGCTCCTGTCGTATCAAAGTCCAATACTATTTGCATCTTTATCAACCAGCTCCGTGAGAAGGTCGGAGTTATGTTCGGTAACCCTGAGACTACTCCGGGCGGCCGTGCTCTTAAGTTCTATGCATCAGTAAGACTTGATGTACGTAAGGTTGAGACACTCCGTAACGGTACAGATGTAGTCGGAAGCCATACAAGAGTTAAGGTAGTCAAGAATAAGGTTGCTCCGCCGTTCAAGGAAGCTGAGTTCGACATCATGTATGGTAAGGGCGTATCTTCAGAAGGATGCATCATTGACCTTGGTGTTGAGAATAACATCATTGACAAGAGCGGTTCATGGTTCGCATATAATGGCGCGAAGATCGCTCAGGGAAGAGATGCAGCTAAGCAGTATCTTATCGATCATCCTGATGTCAGAGATGAGATCGAAGAGAAGATTAGAGATTCATACATGCCTGCAGATGATGATGACTTTGAGGAATCCGGCAAGGCTGTTGAAGCTGCTCCCGAAGAAGAATCTGATGACGATGATATCTTAGGTATCGATGTCTGATAATAATAGGACCAAGGAAGCCGTAACCTGCGCGATCAGGCATATCGGAACTGCAGTATATTCCTCAGGTAAGATCAGACTATATCTGATGCAGAGAGGATATCCTGAAGATGTAGCAATATCAGCTGTGAGTCTTTTGATAGAATCCGGTTACATCGATGATATGCGTGCTTCGCGTAAGGTGTTGGCGGCACGTTCCGGCAAGAAGCAGGAAAGTAAGAATTTCATCTTCCAGCGTCTCCTCGAGGCGGGTATAGATGAAACAGTTGCAGATGTCATCGTTTCTGATCTGGAAAGTGATGCTGATACATGCAAACTCCTGTATGAAGCATCCTTTGGAAGTCCTGATGAGAATTCTTTTGACAGACAGGATGAGTTCTTAAAGCTCGCACAACTTAGGGGATATGGTCTTGAGACTGCAAGGAAAGCTTTTAGGCTCTATCTGGGAGAATAATCGGCAAAAGGCTCAGGATTGAGCCTTTTTCTTTTCTTTATTTTTTGTTATATTTTTTCCTATGAATAAAGAGATCATCAACAGCAACATTAAGATAACTCTTCTGGCTCTTGGTTGTTCCAAGAACCTTATAGACTGTGAGAATATGTCCACACAGCTTAAGCATGCCGGGTACGACGTAATAAATGATGTGCCCGAATCAGACATCGTTGTAATCAACACATGCGGATTTATTGAATCTGCTAAGAAGGAAGCTATCGATGCTATCCTTGAAGTTGCTGATTTCAAGGTTCCGAACGGTAAGGTTAAGAAGATAATCGTATCAGGCTGCCTTTCGCAGAGATATCCTGAAGATATCTTAAAAGAGCTCCCTGAAGTTGATGCCGTTCTCGGTACCGCTCATTATGGCGATATTGTTGATGTTGTAGCAAAGCTTGTTAAAGAACTCGATACCGAATCGGAGAAGATTAATCTTACATCCGGTGTAGGCGGCTACAAGCATCTTATTAAAGAAAGAGAGCTCTCGACTGAAGCTTATGCTTGGATCAAGATCGGTGAGGGATGCCTTAACAGATGTACTTTCTGTGCCATTCCTCTTATCAGGGGCAACTTTGTGTCCAGGCCTATTGAGGACATTGTGGAAGAGGCCAAGCTCATTGCTTCCAGAGGCGTAAAGGAGATCGTACTCGCAGCCCAGGATACGACTAACTACGGAATCGAACTTTATAAAGAGAGAAGTCTTACCAGGCTTTTAAAGGCTCTTTCTGCGATAGACGGAATCGAGCTTATCCGCGTTATGTATGGCTATATGGATGGCATTACACCTGATCTTATTGAAGAGATGGCTAACAATCCCAAGGTAGCCCACTACCTTGATATCCCGATCCAGCATGGCTGTGACAGGATCTTAAAGGCGATGCACAGGAGAGACACGGCAGAATTGATCACTTCGAGACTTGAGATGATCAGAAAAGCTATGCCGGACTGCATCATCAGAACAACCGTCATGGTCGGTTTCCCCGGTGAGACTGAAGAGGACTTTAATGAACTTAAGGAGAACCTTAAGAAGTGGAAGTTCGACAGACTCGGCTGCTTTATCTTCTCACCTGAAGAAGGAACAAAGGCATATGATATGCCGGATCAGATCGATGAAGAGACTAAGCAGAGAAGATATGACGAGATATATGAACTTCAGAAGCAGATATCTTCCGAGCAGTCTCAGAAGCGCCTCGGCACGATTACCAAAGTAAATATCTGCTCTGTATCTGATGACGGCATATTCTATATCGGCAGAAGCTATGGCGAATCTCCTGAGGTCGATCCTGTCATATATATCGCTTCACAGGAAGAGGAACTTAAGATCGGCGACTTCGTTGATGCGAAGATAGTTGACTGCTCTGACGATTATGACATGACCGCCGTTACGATTTGACGGAAAAAGAAATCTGTGTATTATTAGTGTGTTGTCTTTAGGGGATAACAGTATTTATTACAGAAACGAAGGAATATATAGACCATGAATCTTCCCAACAAGCTGTCGATCTTAAGGATCGTTCTTGTGCCTGTAACACTTCTGTTCATGCTGCCGGTTAATATTTTCGGATGGCAGCCTGAAGGATGGAATAGCTTTATCAATTCATACGGCATGATCGTGGCAGCTGCAGTATTTATTATCGCTTCATTTACTGATATGTTTGACGGCAAGATCGCCAGAAAATATAACCTCATTACAGACCTCGGAAAATTCCTCGACTCACTGGCTGACAAGATCCTTGTCATCAGCATAATGCTTGCATTTATCGGTCTTGGAAGGATCTCTGCATGGGCAGTAATGATCATTATCTTAAGAGAGTTTGCAGTATCCGGTCTCCGCATGATCGCTGCTGCCAAGGGCGAGGTAATCGCTGCTAAGATGATCGGCAAGGTTAAGACCGTTATTCAGATGATCGCTCTTATCTATCTTATGTTTGAGCCTTTGCTCCTTAAGATCTTTGGTCTGGGCTTTAACGGCTATCCTGTTGAGATCAATGCGGTAACCATTATTGGAGATGTACTTTTCGGAATATGTGTTATTATGACTATTGTTTCAGGTGTTGATTATCTTATTAAGGGAAAACAATACCTGAAGGGTTAAATGTCAAAGAACTTCGATAGTCAAAATAACCTATTGACAAAAGTCGTGTCTTACATTAAAAACATCTTGTGGATTTACTAAGAATCGTACGGAGGTACAAATTATGACAAATGAAGAACTTTTTAACTCTATTAAGCAGATGATCGTTGATCAGCTCGGTGTAGATGAGGATACAATCACAGAGGATTCCTCTTTCGTAGATGATCTTAACGCTGACTCTCTTGATATGGTTGAGCTCGTTATGGCTATGGAGCAGGAATTCGATATCGAGATCCCTGACGATGTAGCTGAGAAGGTTGTTACCGTTAAGGATGCAGTCGAGTATATTCAGAGCCTCACAGAGGGCTAATATGCCGGAGATAATTAATCTCTGAATCAATTTATGGATTTTAACGGCTGGATGCACATATTGGCATTCAGCCGTTTATTGTAAATAAGCTTATGACTGATTATTCGATTTTAGAAAAAGATTTGGGTTATACCTTCAAAGATAAATCCCTTCTTGAGACAGCCTTTACCCATACAACATATGTTTTCGAGTCGGGAAGAGGACACTGGGAATCCAACCAGAGACTTGAGTTTATCGGTGATGCCGTACTTGATGTAGTTGTCGGTCAGATGATCTATGAACTGAAGCCTCAGGCTGATGAAGGTTACCTTTCCAAGATGAGAAGTGTCTCTGTCTGTGAGAAGTCTTTTGCCGAAGTAGCAAGAAAGCTCCATTTGGGCGACTATATGCTCTTAGGCAAGGGCGAGGCCCAGAGCGGAGGCAACGATAAGGACTCTACGCTGGCTGACTGTTATGAGTCAGTTATTGCTGCTGTCTATTTTGACGGCGGATTCGAAGAGGCCAGGAAATGTATCCTTAAAAGCCTTACCGAGACGGTGCATAAGGCTGTTAACGGAGAGATATTCCTCGATTATAAGAGCAGACTCTTGGAGCTTGCCCAGACAAGAGGATTCCAGCACAAGATCAGATTTGAAGTGACCGGAGAGCGCGGCCCTGCACACATGAAGGAATTCGATGTAAGCGTATATTCCGACGATGAGCTTCTTGCAAGTGCCACCGGCCACAGCAAGAAGGATGCTGAGCAGAAATGTGCCGAAAAGGGCATCAAGGAGTATATGCGCCTCTATCCCGAAGGCTGCTGATACAGATTGTCCTCCAAAAAGGTCCTGATTTTGTTATAATGCTAGGGTTAATATTTTGGATTAAGACGGAACTGACTACAGGATGTACCTTAAAAAGTTAGAGCTTCAGGGGTTCAAATCGTTCCCCGACTATACATGTATCGACTTTAACCGCGGTCTTACGGCCGTGGTTGGTCCTAACGGAAGCGGTAAATCCAATATCAGTGATGCTGTCCGCTGGGTTTTGGGCGAACAGAGCGTAAAGCAGCTCCGTGGCGGCAAGATGGAAGATGTCATCTTCAATGGTACATCTGCCAGACGTTCGATGAACTATGCCGAAGTATCCATTACTTTTGATAATTCCGATGGCTATATTGACTATGGTTTCCCTGAGATCTGCATCACCAGAAGACTTTACAGGTCAGGTGAGTCTGAATACCAGATCAACAAGGTCAACTGCCGTTTGAAGGATATTACGGTCCTTTTCCTCGATACAGGTCTTGGCCGTGACGGTTACTCCCTTGTCGGACAGGGAAGAGTCGATGACATCCTCTCCACGAAGTCTGAGGACAGACGTAGGGTAATCGAGGAAGCGTCCGGTATCGTTAAGTACCGTGTCCGTAAGGATGAGGCTCAGAGAAAGCTCACGAATACTGAGCAGAACCTCGTTCGTATCAATGACATCTTAGGAGAACTTGAAGAGCGTAAGGGACCCCTTGAAGAGCAGGCCGGAAAAGCCCGTAAGTTCAATGAGAATTATGAGGAACTCAAGAAGCTTGAGACTTCTTTGCTTGTCCACAAGATCACTGAAGCTAACCAGGAGATGGGCGATTCTGCCGGTCTTAAGGAACAGCTTGAGAAGGAGATCCGCGAACGTGAGGACGAATACCTGAAGCTTAGAAAGAGCCATCAGGAGATAATCGAGAAGAACGAAGCACTCGAGAATGAGATCGAGGACAGACGTCAGGAACTCTCAGACCTTACCGAGTACGAGCATGAGACCCAGACAGATAAGAAGGTCTCGATAGAAAGACTTAACCAGACCAATCAGAGGATCGAAGAACTCAAGACTGATATGGAATCAACAGATGAGACTGTTGAAAGGCTTAACAGGGAGTTATTAGAGAAGAATACGAAGGCTGATGCTCTCCTTAAGGAAGCTAACGATGCCAAGGTATTAAGCGAGACTCTTGATAAAGAACGCCAGTCCAAGTTTGAAGAATACGAGTCATCTAGAAAAGAAGCAGGCAAAGCCGATTCCAAGGTAAAAGCCAAGACGGAAGAACTTTTCGAGACAAGAAAGAAGATAACAGAGTGCCAGGCAGGCATTTCCGCATTGGACGATAAGATCAGGGATATGCAGGAAGCAAGATCTGCTTCAGAGAGCGGTAAGGCTGAACTTAACGATAAGCTTGCTGAAGAAGAGAAGGCTTTGAATGAGATCCGTAAGATCAAGGGCGACGTTACAGGTGATATCGAAGCCCGTAACAAGAAGCATGAAGAGTTAAGAGCGCGTCAGGTCGAACTTAACCAGTTCTTTGAAGTCAATAACAGAAAGCTCTCTGCCGAAGAATCCAAGCTCAAGACATTGAAGGATGTCGATAAGGCAAAGGAAGGTTATCAGGAGTCGGTTAAGCGTCTTGTGGAGTTTGCCGAGACGGACAGATCTGTTAAGAGCCTGATGGTAGGTATTCTTGGTGACCTGATCGAGACAGCGCCAAAGTATGAGGTCGCTATCGAGACTGCATTGGGTAACGCTCTTAACAATGTCGTTACCAAGAGTGAATCCGATGCGGCTGAGCTGATCGGCGTATTGAAGGAGAAGAGGCTCGGAAGAGTTACGTTCCTTCCTATCGAGAATATCAGAGCAAGATATATCGATGATGATGATCTCAGAAAAGCAAAAGGCGTAAGCGGCTATATCGGTGTTGCTTCCGACCTCGTAAAGAGCAGCCGCGACCTTGAAGATATCGTGTCGAATCTTTTGGGCAGGATCCTTGTTGCAGACGATCTTGATGCAGCCAGAAACATCGCTTCAAGAACGGGCCGTGCCTATAAGGTAATGACCCTTGAGGGCGATTCTGTTAACCCCGGCGGATCTCTCACCGGCGGTTCTTTGAGAAGGTCAGGTGCAGAAACAGGAATCATCGGAAGAAAGGCAGAGATCGAATCACTCACAAAGAGTGTTGCTGACCTTGAAGCCAAACTTGCTGATTCTGAAGACCAGCGCCAGGAAGTTGACGATAACATCGGCACCATTAAGCGTGAACTCGCTCAGCTCGGTGAACAGCTCAAGTTCTATCAGCTTGAGGAAGTAAAGGCTGAAGGCGAATACAACAATACCAAGACTAGACTTGAAGAGATCGAAGAGACTCTTACGAACTTTGAGTCTAATATGCAGACCGTATCCAAGTCCAAGTTAAGACTTGAAGAGGATATGGAGGAACTGACAAGGATCGAAGGCGATATCAGCGGTGAACTTGCTGATTACCAGGAAGAGATCGAAGAGCAGCAGAGGCTTTCTGAAGAACAGGCGGTTAAGCTCGAAGAGGTTGCTGCAAAGGTAAGGGAAGCGGCTTCCCTTGCTGAGCGTAAGCTTGCAGAAAGAAGCGGTGTCCTTGATCTTGCAGGTCATATAAAGAAGCAGATCGAGGAAGCAAAGCAGGGAAGAGACAAGTTCGATTCCGCGATCAAGGAAGCAAAGGATACTGTCAACAGTATCACCAAGGAGATCAATGCTCTTGATGCCAAGTTGGACGAGAATGGCAAGCAGCAGAAGGTATTGGAAGAGAAGATCGCAGCGCTTTTCGAGCAGCGTAATAACGTTTCAGACGATATCAAGTCTTTCGGTGAGAGACTTGCGGCAAGCGGTAATGAGGTAAGTGAACTTCAGGCTAAGCTTAATGCTCATGTCTCCAAGTACGACAAGATCATTTTCGAGATCGACCAGAACAAGAACAAACTCTGGGAAGATTATGAGACAACATATGACAATATCAAGGATTCTGTCGAGCCTGTAACCAAGATCGGTGAACAGACGAAGAGGATCCAGACTCTTAAGAACTCTATCAAGGCTTTGGGTCCTGTTAACCTTGGTGCTTTGCAGGAGTTCAGAGAGCTCTCTGAGCGTTTGGACTTCATGACCAAGCAGAGGGATGATATCGAAGCTGCAAAGAAGGATCTTGAGAAGGTAATTGATGACCTCCTTACAAAGATGAGATCCGAATTTACCGAGCATTTCGATACGATCAACAAGAACTTCAGCCAGGTCTTCACGGATCTGTTCGGAGGCGGTACAGCAGAGATCGTTCTTGGCAACGATTCCGAGGACGTGCTTGAGTGTGCCATCGATATCAAGGCACAGCCGCCGGGAAAGAAACTCCAGAACCTCTCACTCCTTTCAGGTGGTGAGCGCTGTCTTACAGCTATCGGTCTGTTGTTTGCTATCCAGGAGTTGAAGCCTTCACCGTTCGTCATCCTTGACGAGGTCGAGGCGGCATTAGACGACGTTAATATCACGAGATTTACGGACTTCGTAAGAAGACATTCCACAAGATCTCAGTTCATTCTTGTTACACACCGTAAGGGTACTATGGAAGCGTGCGACCAGATGTACGGCGTTACCATGGCGGAGCGTGGTGTATCCAAGATTCTTTCAATGGAGCTTAAATAATGGGATTAGCTGATCTGTTTAAAAGAGGACTCGAAAAGACAAGAAACTTCTTCGCGGGAAGCTTCACAAAGCTTGCTGCATCCAGCGGCCGTTTCGACGAGGATATGCTGGATGAACTCGAAGAACTTCTTATAAGAGCTGACTGCGGAGTCCCTGCAAGTGATGACATCATGGACAGGGTAAAGCAGAATATCAGAAAGACCGGTGACGACAGCAAGGAAGCAGTTCTTGTTTCAGTTAAGGAGAGAATGCTCGAGATCTTAGGTGAGCCTCAGACTGTTGAGATCGTTCCCGGAAAGCTCAACATAATCCTCATGATCGGTGTTAATGGTACAGGCAAGACGACCACTTCAGGAAAGCTTGCTGCAAGATATAAGAAGGAAGGCAAGAAGGTCCTTATGGCTGCCTGCGATACTTTCCGTGCAGCTGCCGTAGGCCAGCTAAAGACCTGGGGTGAGCGTACCGGTACTGCAGTCATCGCACAGGAGCAGGAGGGAGCAGATCCCGCATCTGTCGTTTTCGATGCGATCCACGCTGCACAGGCACGTGGTACGGATGTCCTTCTCGTTGATACTGCCGGACGTCTTCACAACAAGAAGAACCTTATGGAAGAGCTTGCCAAGATCAGACGTGTCATAGAGCGTGAGGCTCCTGATGCAGCTATAAAGTCACTTCTCATAATCGATGCTACGACAGGCCAGAATGCCGTCATCCAGGCTGAGGGATTTGGTGAGGTAACAGGCCTTGATTATGTGGGCATTACAAAGCTCGATGGAAGTGCCAAGGGCGGAGTTGCAATCGCAGTTGCTTACCAGTCAGGAAAGCCTATCGTTCTTGCAGGGTTGGGTGAGAGTGTTGAAGACCTTGCAGACTTTGATCCTGAGCTTTTCGTAGACTCTCTGGTTAACGAATAAAGATCCCGGATAATCCTCCTGAAGGGACTATCGAGACAGCGGTTCCCAAATTGTAAAAAATCGCCATTTTCTATGGAAAAATCAGTATTGTTTTGATTGCCAAAGAAACTGATTATATGTATAATCTGTTGGGTTTAATCAGAGCATGGGTTTACTATGTCCGAATGCTTCACAAAATCTATATCAAAAATCTTAAAAGAGAGGGGCCCGGTATATGTCTTTATTAACATCTTCCTGGTTAATCGTACTCGGCGTAGTAGTCCTTGCACTTATCTACGTTGCGTTCAACTACTTCCGTATTAAGAAGATGCCCGAAGGAACAGCTGACATGATCGAATTGTCAGGAATCATCCGTTCCGGCGCGCAGACATTCCTTAAGACGGAATACAAGAGCATCACCATCGTTGTTGGTGCGGTAGCAATTATCTTCACACTCTTTGTTGAGAAGACAAGTGGTATCACATTCCTCATTGGTGCTTTGATGAGCTCTATCGTTTGCGTTCTCGGTATGCAGAGCGCTACATATGCTAACGTTCGTACATCGAACAAGGCAAGAGAGAGCCTTTCTATCGGTGAGACCGTTAAGGTTGCTCTCTGCGGCGGTTCCATCAGCGGCCTTGCAGTTCAGGGCTTCGGTATGTTGGGCTTCCTCGCAGTTCTCCTTTGCTTCGGCGGCGTTCAGCATGACGCAGAAAGCCAGGGCTTGATCCAGATCGGACTTATCTGCAATCCTTACATCATGAGAATTTCCACATATTCTCTCGGCTGCTCCATCGTTGCTATGTTCAACCGTGTAGCAGGTGGTAACTACACAAAGGCAGCTGATATTTCTTCTGATATCCTTGGTAAGCTCAGACATGACCTTCCTGAGGATGACTCAAGAATCCCTAACACAATCGCTGACTTTATCGGTGATAACGTAAACGATATCGCCGGCAACTGCTCTGACCTTTTGGAGTCATTCGTTGCTACAATGTCAGCTTCCATCATGATCTCTGTTACTCTCTTCAAGACAGCTCTTGCAGAAGGTGAGACACAGATCACAGACGCTACTTTCAACGCTACGATCCTTTTCCCTGTCATCCTCGCAGGCTGCGGCCTTGTAGGATGCCTTATCGGTCTTGGACTCGC
Source organism: uncultured Clostridia bacterium (assembly GCA_946403085.1). Lineage (GTDB taxonomy): Bacteria > Bacillota > Clostridia > Saccharofermentanales > Saccharofermentanaceae > Saccharofermentans. The sequence continues at coordinate 77,861 of CAMIYM010000009.1, forward strand.
TAACATCAAGAAGATGGGTGACAATCCGTCAAGAGAGCTCGACCTCTCCACATGGATCTCTGCAGGCTGCACAGTTGTTTTCGGCGGTGTTGCTGCTTACTTCATCTTCAAGGATGTACCTCTCTATACTGAATTCAAGCTCGGCTGGGCTTCTCCCTGGGTTTCTTCAATCATGGGAATCGTTTCAGGTATTGCTATCGGTATCATTACTGAGTACTACACATCTACAGATCACAAGCCTACACAGAAGATCGCTGAGATGTGCACAGAGGGTGAGGCTTTCGTTGTTACAAAGGGTGACGCTGTAGGTTCAAGATCAGTTCTTCTCCCTGTACTCGTAATCATCATCGCTTTGATCGTTTCCGGTATCATCGGCGGTTCTTACGGTATCGCGATCTCCGCTCTCGGTATGCTCGCATTCGTAGGCGCTACAGTTTCTATTGACGCATTTGGTCCTATCGCAGATAACGCAGGCGGTCTTGCAGAAGCTTGCCACCTCGCACCTGACGTACGTAAGATCACAGATAAGCTCGACGCAGTTGGTAACACAACAGCTGCTATCGGTAAGGGCTTCGCTATCGGTTCTGCAGCATTCGCTACAGTTTCCCTCATCATGGCTTACGTAGGCAGCTACTCCGGTGATGTTGCTGTTCCTGTACTTAACTTCGCTACATTCTTCGTAGTTGCAGGCGGTATCCTTGGTGGTGCTCTTGTTGAATACTTCAGCGCTATCCTCACAGACAACACAATCGACGCTGCTAAGATCATGGCTGATGTCGGCGACAAGCAGATGACACAGGAAGTTCTTGATGGTAAGGCTAAGCCTGACTACAACATGATGATCGCTATGGCTGCTAAGGAAGCAATCCGCAGAATGGTAGTTCCTTCAGTTCTCGCTCTTCTCATCCCTGTAATCGGCGGCTTCCTCCTCGGACCTGAGTTCGTAGGTGGTATCCTCGTTGGTGCTACTATCGTTGCTATTCCGAGAGCTATCTTCATGGGTAACTCCGGTGGTGCATTCGACAACGCTAAGAAGTACATCGAGCAGGGTATGCTCAAGGGCCACGCAAAGGGCTCTCCTGCGCACAAGGCAGCTGTTACCGGTGATACAATCGGTGATACACGTAAGGACGTTGTAGGCGTTGCTTTGGACATCTTCATCAAGCTCATGTCCACAGTTGCAAACACAATCACTCCTATCATCAGCAGATATCACATCTTCAAGTAATCGGCTGATAAAGATTGCATTAGAGGCGGCTGTCCGTATGGGCAGCCGCTTTTTAATAGATAGGATTATCTTTTCGCTGCTGATGACAAAGGCGCGAAAAATGCTTTTGCCCAAATTTTGCTAAACTGATAGTGTATTTGGCAAGGATATTTGCAAAAACGTTCCTTTTTGCTATATTTTTGCTGAATTGGGACCTGATCTGGCAAAATTTTAGCAATAGTTGATGCTACAGCTGGTATTTCCGCTTTACAAAACCCAAACCGGATGGTATTATCACCAAGTTGCCTTAATCGCAGTTTTGCGGAAGACTCCGACCCTTACCTTCGATTTTGGCGTATTAATTCATAAGGAGGAAAGATCTATGTCAGCATCTTTCGACAAGCAGGCTATCATCAAGGAATATGCACTCTCTGAGGGCGATACAGGTTCTCCTGAGGTTCAGGTTGCACTTCTTACTTACAGAATCAATCACCTCACAGAACACCTCAAGACTCACAAGGGCGACCACCACAGCAGAAGAGGTCTTCTCATGATGGTTGGTAAGAGAAGAAACATCCTTGACTATCTTGCAGGCATCGATATCGAGCGTTACAGAGCACTTATCGCTAAGCTCGGCATCAGAAAGTAATCTTTCAAACAGATTATTTCAGGAAGCGGTTCCCAACGGGGACCGCTTTTTTATTGCCCGGAGTGGGTTGACCTCTTGCGAAAAGATGTATTCCCAACAAGCAAGAAGCTTACTTGAATGTTATAATTAATTGTTAGATTATCCGGGAGGTATCTACCATGCTTGACGGTTTTATCAGAGTGGCGGCGGCAAGTCCGAAGGTTAAGGTCGGCGATGTTGATTTCAATATTGAACAGACGGTCAGTCTCGCGAGAAAGGCTGCAGCAAAAGATACTGCAGTGATCGTTTTTCCGGAGCTTGGAATCACCGGTTATACCTGTGGCGACCTTTTCTGTCAGAAGGCTCTTCTTGACAAGGCTAAGCTTGGTTTGTTTGACCTGGCAGAGCAGACGGGTGATCTCAATACAGTTATCATCGTCGGATTACCTTATGAATTGGGCGGTAAGCTTTACAATGTAGCTGCTGTTATCCACCAGGGAGATATAGTCGGAATCGTTCCAAAGCAGAATATTCCTAATTATTCAGAGTTTTATGAGATGAGACATTTCACGCCTTTCTATGAGGACGGAATTATCATGACTGAAGATGATATCTGCTTCGGAAGGGCTGTATTTAATTGTGATGATCTGTCATTTGCAGTTGAGATCTGTGAAGACTTATGGGTACCTTCCAGCCCTTCTGTGGAGTATGTAAGAAACGGCGCACAGGTCATCTTCAATCTGTCATGTTCTGACGAGATTATCGGCAAGGCTAAGTTCAGAAGAGACCTGGTTAAGATGCAGAGTGCAAAGCTTATGGCTGCCTATGTTTACTGCGATGCAGGATTAGGCGAATCCACTCAGGATCTTGTCTTTGCTGGACATAACATCATTGCAGAGAACGGCAAGATATTAAGCGAGAGCAAGCGCTTCGCAAATGATAACGAAGACGATGCAGTTATTTATGCAGATATAGACCTTGAGCGTCTTGATGCTGACAGAAGAAGATCCAATACTTTTATAAGTGATATATCAGGAGCAGACGGTATCGATATCATTGAATTCGATGCTGAATTTGCAGACATCACGCCGGAGAGAAAGATCAGTAAGACACCGTTTGTTCCGGAGAGCAAAGATGATCTCGCTTCAAGATGCGAAGATATTCTGAACATGCAGGCGGCAGGCCTTTACACAAGACTTAAGGCCATTAACTGCAAGAAGGCTGTGATTGGCCTTTCGGGCGGTCTGGATTCTACGCTCGCACTCATTGTTACCATCCATGCATTCGATAAGCTTGGCCTTGACCGCAAGGGCATTATCGGCATTACAATGCCGGGTTTCGGTACTACTGCAAGGACCAAGAATAATTCCATCAATATCGCTGAAGAATACGGATGCACATTAAGAGAGATCTCCATCTCTGATGCAGTTATCCAGCACTTCAAGGATATCGGTCATGATATAGATGTTCATGACATCACTTATGAGAATTCGCAGGCAAGGGAACGCACGCAGATCCTTATGGATATCGCGAACCAGGAGGGAGGACTTGTAATAGGTACAGGTGACCTCTCAGAGCTTGCTTTGGGATGGGCTACATATAACGGTGATCACATGTCTATGTATGGTGTTAACTGCTCGATCCCCAAGACTCTCGTAAGGTATCTCGTATCCTATGAATCACAGCGCACGGAGACTTCTAATCCGACACTTTCCAAGGCGTTGGCTGACATCGTTGCCACACCTGTATCTCCTGAACTTCTGCCTCCTACAGAAGACGGAAAGATATCCCAGAAGACAGAAGAAACAGTAGGACCTTATGAGCTCCACGATTTCTTCCTTTACTACATGATCAGATTCGGATTTACACCGTCGAAAATCTACCGTATGGCCCTTATTGCTTTTGAAGGAAGCTACGACGCTGATACGATCTACAAGTGGGAAGAGACATTCATGAGACGTTTCTTTGCACAGCAGTTTAAGCGTTCCTGCGTACCGGACGGCCCGAAGGTAGGTACTGTATCACTTTCACCGAGAGGCGACTGGAGAATGCCCTCTGACGCATCCAGAAACGTATGGCTCGATGACCTCAAGACAGTAAAGGAATGACATATGAAATCTGTTGTTTGTTTTGGCGATTCAAATACCTACGGACATAATCCGGTAAACGGTGAGAGGCTTCCTGAATCTGTCAGATGGCCATGCCTTTTGCAGGAACTTCTGGGAAGCGATTATAAGGTGATTGAAGAAGGATTAAACGGCAGGACTACTGTCTTTGACGATCCTAATGATGACTGGAAAAACGGACTGGATTATATCAAGGGTATCCTTTGCACACACCGTCCTGTTGACTACCTCGTGATAATGCTCGGAACCAATGATATGAAGACTGTGTATAACGCTTCACTTGAAGATATTTCCGCAGGTCTTAACGAGATAGTTCAGAGAGCAGAGAAGGTAATGGATCTTAAGCAGGGTTATATCCCCAAGATCCTTATCGTATCTCCGCCGGAGATCAGCACGGATATCCTTACTGGACCATTCCAGGGTTCTTTCGATGAAGTATCCATAGATAAGTCCAAACGACTTGCCGGATACTACAAGAAAGTGGCAGACAAGCACGGTTGCGGTTTCCTTGATGCCAAGCAGTATATCAAGCCTTCTGTTGAAGACGGACTGCACCTTGGTCCTGACGGCCACAAGGGGCTTGCAGAGGCAGTTGCCAAGGCGATTAGGGAACTGTGATCTCATTGTACGAATGATCAAAGCAGCGGCCGGTTACCGCTGCTTTTTTATGTCCTGATTTAATTATTTGTCTTATTGCGCTTTTAGTATATAATTATTAAGTTCGAGAAGGAGTGTAGTGTGTAGATTGACTGCCCGAACGTAAGGCATCACTGCTCGGACCGTGAATCTACGAACTACCTCCTTTACCCAAATTATTATTTTTCGAAAAGGAGTTTCAGATGGAAAAGATTTTCAGAACTGAAATCGCCGGCAGACCGTTGGTAGTCGAGACCGGTAAGATCGCGCAGTTTGCAAACGGTTCCGCTCTTGTAAGATACGGTGAGACAACTGTTCTTTCTACAGCAACTGCAAGTGCAACACCTCGTGAGGGAATCGATTTCTTCCCGCTTTCTGTTGATTACGAGGAAAAGATGTATGCAGTAGGTAAGATGCCGGGCGGATTCCTCAAGAGAGAGGGAAGACCGGGCGAGAAGGCTATCCTTGTTTCCCGTGTTATCGACCGTCCTATCAGACCTTTGTTCCCTAAGGATTTGAGAAACGACGTTTGCGTTAACAACCTCGTTATGTCCGTTGATCCGGATTGCTCTCCTGAGATCACAGCTATGCTTGGTACATCAATCGCAATCGCTATTTCAGATATCCCGTGGAAGGGACCTGTCGGCGGCGTTGTATTAGGCCTCATCGACGGCAAGACGATCATCAACCCTACACTTGAGCAGCGTGAAGTATCAGACATGTACGTTACTCTTGCAGGTACTCTTAACAAGATCTGCATGGTTGAGGCTGGTGCTAACGAAGTTCCTGATGACGTTATGCTTAACGCTATCGCAGAAGGTCACGAAGAGATCAAGAAGATCTGCGAGTTCATCAACAGCATCGTAGCTGAGATCGGTAAGGAGAAGTTCACTTACGAGTCAGCAGATGTTCCGGAAGAGATCTTCGAAGCTGTTAAGGAATACGGCTGGGACAAGATGCGTGCAGCTGTTCTTTCAAAGGACAAGGAAGTAAGAGATGCTAACGTTGCAACACTTCAGGAAGAAGTTGCTGCATTGCTTGAAGAGAAGGAAGAGGGCCTTTCTAAGTGGGCACCTGACGCTATCTACAAGCTCGAGAAGAAGGTCGTAAGAGATTACCTCTTCAGAGAGCACGTAAGAGTTGACGGAAGAGCATTGGACGAGATCAGACCTCTGTCCTGCGCTGTAGGTGTTCTCCCCAGAGTTCACGGTTCTTCATTCTTCCAGAGAGGTCAGACACAGGTAATGAACATCTGTACATTGGCTCCTCTCGATGACGCACAGAAGCTTGAAGGCTTAGATGAGCAGACATACAAGAGATATATGCATCACTATAACTTCCCTGGTTATTCAACAGGTGAGGCTAAGCCTTCCAAGTCACCCGGAAGACGTGAGATCGGTCACGGCGCTCTTGCTGAGAGATCTCTCATTCCTGTTCTTCCTTCTGAGGAAGAGTTCCCTTACTCGATCAGAACAGTATCTGAGATCACAATGAGTAACGGTTCCACATCACAGGGTTCTGTATGCGCTTCCACACTTTCACTCATGGACGCAGGCGTTCCGATCAAGAGACCTGTTGCAGGTATCTCTTCAGGACTTATCACAGATCCTGATAACGATGACAACTTCCTCGTTTTCATGGATATCCAGGGCATCGAGGACTTCTTCGGCGATATGGACTTCAAGGTTGCTGGTACTACAGAGGGTATCACATCCATCCAGGTTGATATCAAGGTTGAAGGTCTTACATTAGACATCATCAAGGCAGCTTTCGAGATGACACACAAGGGAAGACTCCAGATCATCAACGACATCATTCTCCCTTGCATTCCCGCACCCCGCGCAGAGCTCAACAAGTGGGCTCCCCGTATCATCTCCATGCAGGTTCCTACAGATAAGATCAGAGAAGTTATCGGTTCAGGCGGAAAGGTCATCAACAAGATCATCGCTGACACTGGCGCTCAGATCAACATCAATGATGACGGTATGGTTTACATTTCCACACCTGATCTCGAAAAGGCTGAGAAGGCAAAGATGATCATCAACGGCATCATCTCTGATCCTGAAGTTGGCACAGAGTACGACGGTACAGTAACAAGACTTATGGACTTCGGTGCATTCGTTGAGTTCCTCCCCGGTAAGGAAGGCCTCGTACACATCTCTAAGATGGCTTGGAACAGAGTAGAGAAGGTTGAAGATGTTCTCCATGAAGGTGACAAGGTTCACGTTAAGCTCATTGAGATCGATTCACAGGGCAGACTTAACCTTTCTATCCGTGATTGCCTCCCTAAGCCGGAAGGCTATGTAGAGGAAGAGCCCAGGAGAAGAGAGGGCAGACCTAACCGTGAGAGAAGAGGCGGCTTTGCAGGAAGATCTGACAAGCCCAGAAGAAACTTCAACGAAGAAGAGTCTGAAGCTCCCGAGAATCCGAAGGGCAGAAGAAGAGAGTTCTAATTAATTCATACTATTAAGGGGTGATACTATGGCAGAGAACTTAGGAAACACAGAAGAACAGATTGAAGTTATTACCGAGGGAATGACCGAAGACGTAACTGATAAGAAGTGTCCGAATTGCGGTGCTACTGTTGTTTACGATCCTGAGACTCTTGCCATGTCATGCCCTTTCTGCGGCTATTCAAGGCAACTTCCTAAGCCGGAGGACAACGGACAGGATGTAGAAGAGCTTGATTTCTCTTCTGCAAAGAACCGTGAGAGCCTCGACTGGGGTAAAGAAAAGAAGTCCTTAGTTTGTAAGAACTGCGGTGCAGAGACCATCATGGATTCAGCAGATACGGCACAGTGCTGCCCTTACTGCGGATCCACACAGGTCATGCCTGTAGATAACGATGAAGATGTTGTTGCTCCTGGCGGTGTTGTTCCTTTCGAGATCACAAAGGAAAAGGCTGCACAGCTCTTTAAGGGCTGGATGAAGGGCAAACTCTTCGCACCTAATGAAGCTAAGAAGAGCTGCGAAGCTAAGAACTTCAACGGCATCTATCTTCCTTACTGGACATACGATTCACAGACAACATCACCTTATGAGGTTAAGCTCGGATTCAATCATAAGGATGCCAAGGGAAATACTTATACTACATATAAGATCTACCGTGGTATCTACGAGCGCTTCATCGACGATGAGACTGTATATGCCAGCAAGAAGACGACAAACCGCTTTATCAAGGCTGCATCCACATTTGATTTCTCCAAGCTCCGCAAATATTCTCCTGAATTCATTGCAGGATTCCTGGCTGAGCGTTATACGGTAGGACTTGATGAAGGATGGGATATCGCAAAAGACCAGATCAAAGTAAAGCTTAAGAACGAGATCGGTTCGATGGAGAAGAAGAGACGTCACGCTGACAGCGTATCAAGCGTAATCTTCAATACAGCGTATTCAAAGGTTACATATAAGTACGTTCTCGCTCCTATCTGGATCGCAAACTTCAAGTTCAAGGAAAAGCTCTACAACATAGTTGTTAATGGACAGACCGGTCAGATCAGGGGCGAAGCACCTGTATCACCTCTCAAGGTTGCAATCGCTATTATCATTGCAATTATTGTTATCGGACTCATCATTGCGTTCTTAAACAACTGATTTTCATATAACCTGAAAAAAGCTAAAAAGGCTGCCTGTAAGTTACAAAACGCTTACTAGGCGGCCTTTTTGATTACAAACTTGTGCTCATTTGTTGAAATTCCTTTGTTTTCGCCATTTTTCGCTTGTGTATTTGACAATTTGTTCATAGAATTAGCGTGTAAAATTATTTTTATAAGGAGTATAGGGTCTCTATGTTCAAGTTAGCAAGAAAAGCAACATCGGCAGTGGTTGCAGGCGCAATAGCTCTTGGTACATTAGCACTTTATCCGACGGGAGAAAAGGGAAAGGTTAACGCAGCGACGTTATATGATTCCGTGAGTGCGGTAAACTATGCAACGATTTTGGGCAGGGCTACAGACTTTGGTATTGTAGCTGAAACTTTAAATCATAATCATCACATGGAGTCGACATTTGCAGTAAATCACCTCATACATAATGGTGCTGATGTAACAGATGTTGATTACATTGATGGATTGACTGCTCAGTTTATTATTGCGCATGTTGATCAAAATTACTTTTCGTTAGGAAGCAAACAAACTGCCGGTTTTTATAATATTGAAGTTTCTGACGAAGTATATAATGCAATAAATACATCTGCTCAACATAGTGATACCTTTACGGGATATCCTTTTGTCGATCGTAATGGTAATACGAATGTTAAGGGTTCAGCGGGCAGGATTTCAATCGATTATGATTTTACGGCTCATGAAGATCAGAATATCTTTATATACAGCAACACTACTAACGCTACAGAGCAAAATATAAAAAAAATCATCGAGAATACTCAGGAAAAATCAGCTTCTATTGCTAGTAAAGCAGGAAATGCTGCCTATAATATTAATCCAGATGATTACAGAACAAATCCCGGTGAGACAACATATTATTTGGATCTGAGCAATACTGCTTTTGCCGGAAAAGTTATATATATAAATGTTAGTAAAACAAGTGAAATATATAAGTATCTTAATGATGATAAATTAACTATTCAGAAATCGGATTCAACAGTTGTTGCATTCAACTTTGATGATACATTCAAAGATAGTGAAGTTGTGGTCGGATCTTATTGGGTTACCAATGATGGTACACGCAAATATAATTCCACATCAGGATGGAGCGGCGGCGACTTAAATGTTCATAATGATACTAATTCAGAAGTAGACCAGCATATTTGTCAGAAGATAATCTGGAACTTTAACATTGGAAAAGGTAGTGTCAAACTTGTTGATTCTGCCGGCGTTTTCCTTGTTCCGAGCAAAGATGTTTCGACTCTTATTGCAGGTCCTAGTGCCGGTTGGATAGTAACAGCAGGTTATCTCGAAAACAAAGCGGAGTTCCACTATATATATTCAGGTGGTAGCCAGGAAATGACCAGCGATGGTTCTGGTCAGTTGCACTTTGCTGCAAGAAAAGCAATTACTGATAAGTTCGATGGCAAGAATACAAAAGAAAATACATCAGTTTTTGTTCCTGAGAAAACATTCACATTTAATTGGTATGAAACTGATTCAACATTCTCTACTGAAGGAAAGACACCAGTTACAACTGAAAACCAGGCTACTAATACTGTTAAATTTCCTGTGTTGAGTTTTAGAACTGCAATTCCGGAACAATACACGGAAACAGTTGATGTAACAAGTAATGTTGAATCATATCCTGCAAATCCTATGTATCAGGGTTCGGAATTTTGGTCGATGTTAAATACTTCTCCTGATGATCTGAAATTCACTATTACATATAATGACCCTGTAGGCGGAAATAACCTGGATATAACTTTTACCGATAATCAGGGAAATAGTTGGATAATTACAAAAACCACAGAAACAACACCGGATGGTTCAGAGTCCAAGATTACTCTTAGCGGTACTGAGCTCTTGGCATTTATAAATGCTTCTGAAAACGCTTCTGCTTTTAATGCAACCAACATGCTTAGCGTTTCTGCAAACGGTTACACTTCTTCTGTTAAAGCTTCTTATCCGCAGACACAGCAGAAAACTGTTACGAAGATTAGATATGTAGAAGATCCTGCTCATTTGAATGATGATAATTACATCCCTAATAATGGAAGCAAGACATTCTATTATGTAATAACAGAGGAAGATGCTGGAACAAAGAAGACTGTTGATGGACATGATGTTGGAGTTTCAAATGGACGAATCACGATTGCTCTTACTGCAACGGCCACAAACGGTGTAATTCGTTATAAGACAACAACAAGAACGTATTTGGATGATGGATCCATTTATAAAGAGAACACAAATGATGTCCCGGTTTCCGGTCCGGAGTTTACTCTTGGAGCTTTCTATAACAAAATCCTTACTCCCGGATATCTCAAGGTAACTAAGAGCATTGCCGGTGGTGCCGATCCTAAAGAATTAAAGATTACGGTTAAGGACGGCGATAAGGTTTTAGAAACATATATATTAGATGATAATTTAAATAAGAATAATGAAACAGGCTTATATGAGTCTGAAGTTCTTATTGTTGATGATTCAACTAAGACATATACAGTAGAAGAAACTTTGTATGATGTTACAGGATATACAGTTAAATCATCTTATAAGATTAATGCCGGACAATCAGTAGATGCTACATCTGCAGAGGTAACACCTGTCAGTACAGATCCTGATAATCCGACAACAGTTAATTTTACTAATACATATACTAAGATATTAGGTTCTCTGAAAGTTTCAAAGAGTGTTGATACAACAAATGCTCCTGGAATCACTGTTCCTACAGCTTTCTCTTTCTATGTAAAGAATGATAAGGGTGATTATCTTAAGAGTGACGGTTCATTTACAGATGATGAAACAATTGCTACATATACAATTGGTAATAATGGAACCATTGCGTATACAGATGTACCTGCAGGAACATACACTGTAGCTGAGGTAGGTGGATCTGTTAAGGGCTACACACTCAATACAACTTATGAGAATAATGAAGCATCAATCGAGAAAAATGGTGATGAACAAACAATCACTATTGTTAATACTTATGAGAAGAAAGTAACCACGGGCTCATTAGAAATCACGAAGGAACTCGCAACAGGCGCTCCTGCTGCAGCTTCAACTAAGACCTACAGCTTCACAGTTACTGGTCCTGATGACTATACGAAGACGGTAACTATACAGGGCGCTGGCAATGTTACGATCTCCGATCTCGTACCTGGTTCCTACACAGTAACTGAGGATGAGACAGGCGCAAAAATAGCTGACTATGATCTCACAGTAAGTGGTGACAATGGTAAAGCTAAGACAGTTGCAGCTGGTGAGACAACTAAGGTTGAGATTACAAATACATATAAGAAACAGGCACCTACAACAGGTTCTTTGGAAATCACGAAGGAACTCGCAACAGGCGCTCCTGCTGCAGCTTCAACTAAGACCTACAGCTTCACAGTTACTGGTCCTGATGACTATACGAAGACGGTAACTATACAGGGCGCTGGCAATGTTACGA
>CAMIYM010000010.1 GCA_946403085.1 uncultured Clostridia bacterium
AAAGATTATCTTCCGAATCCCAGGAAAAAGAAGGTCTTAAGTGCGAGTGCAATGGGAATCTACAAGTATATGTTCCGAGGTAACGACCAGAGGGAGATACTTGCATACTGCAATAACAAGTTAAATAAACTCGAAGAATATGATCATGCGAATGGTACTTTTCTGCAGGAAACTCTGCTTGCATATTACATGAATGGCTTTAACAGTGCGAAGACTGCAGAGTCACTTTTCATACACAGAAATTCACTTATCAACCGTTTGAAAAAGATCGAAGAACTCCTGGAAATCGAGATCTCTGACTACGTTGAATACCTTGATTTATTGAACTGCATACTCGTTAAAAGACTGATGTTTTTGTGATGTCAGACTGTGCAGAGTGTTCAGTATAAGTGTGCGGTTCGCACGTTGTAAACGCACGGTTACTTTCCTAAAATTCGTCACAAGAAAAGGCACAGTGAAACGATAGTTTCGAGGGAGCCTTTCCTTAATGGAAGGCATTTTATTGTGACAAGGAGGAGTAACAATGAAAAAGAACAGATTCGGAAAGAGCGTTTTGACAACGGCAATCGTATCATCCATGGGATTGTTTGCTTTGGCAGGATGCAGCACGGGAGCTACAGCAACAACAGCAGGCGAGACCGGTGGATCCGCATCAGGCAAGGAGGTCTTAAGAGTTGGAATGGAGTGTGCATATGCTCCTTTCAACTGGACGCAGGATGAGGCGACCACTCCTGACGGCAGCAAGGCTGTTAAGATCTATGATTCAACGTTTTATGCATATGGATATGACGTAGCGGTATCACAGATGATCGCAGACCAGCTCGGTATGGAGCTTGAGATACACAAAGTTGAATGGTCTTCGATCGGTATCTCACTTGACGCAGGCGATTACGATTGCATCATTGCAGGTATGGGCCGTACAAAAGAAAGAGAGATGTCCTACTCATTCACAACACCTTACTACTACAGAGATAACTGTATCGTAGTTAAGGCAGACGGAGCTTATAAAGATGTTACAGGTCTCTCTCAGCTCAATGATACAGGTTGTAAAGTGACAACACAGCTCGGAACAGGCTGGATCCCGCTTCTTGACCAGATCAAAGGTGCTGTAACCGGTTCTAATTACGAGACAACCTCAGAGTGCTTCATGGCAGTTTCAAACGGTGTCGCTGATATCTGTATCGTAGATCTTCCTACAGCTCAGTCAGCACTTCTTACAAATAAGGATCTTAAGATAATTACTTTTGATGAGAAAGACAGCTTCTCAGGTGATGAAGAGATGGTAAATGTCTGCATCGCAACAAGAAAGAACGATACGGTATTGAGAGATAAGATCCAGGGTGCAATGGATGCGTTAGGCTGGAACGACAAGGCTAAGATGGATGATCTTATGGCAAAGGTGATCGGTCAGCAGCCGGCAGCCAATAGTGCACCTGCTGAAGCAGAATTGATGATCGACATTGCCATTTTCGGCAAAGAAGATTATTTCATCGCGTAAACACCGATAGCGGAATAGCAGCAGTCACATACTAAGTTTTAATTCACCTGCCGGGAAGAAGATCCTTCCCGGCGGGTAATCTGAAAAGGATGATGACTATGGGACTTTTAAATTATGACTTAACTAATCCTCAGACATCCATTGAGTGGATGATCTACTTAACAGTTAAATACTTAAAGATGTTCCTGGATGGAACATGGCTGACACTTTATATCGCGGTATTAGGTACGATCTTCGGTTTCATTCTCGGATATATCGTAGGTATCGTTCAGGATATGAAGACCGGACTTGGTGATAACCCGGTAAAGAAAACTCTTGTAAGGATCTTAAAAGTGATCGCAGCGGCTTATGTGGAAGTTTTCCGTGATACTCCTATGATCGTTCAGGCCATGATCATCTACTACGGCATCAGACAGCTGGGCGTAAATATGGCTCCTGTATTTGCAGGAATTCTCGTAACTCTTCTTAATACAGGTGCATACATGGCAGAGACAGTAAGAGGCGGTATCGGATCGATCGATCTCGGACAGCGAGAAGGTGCATGGGCAATGGGTATGTCACCTATGAAAACTATGATCTACATCGTTCTTCCACAGGCTTTCAAGAACATTATTCCTGAGATGGCAAATACATTCCTTACCAATCTCAAGATGACATCTGTCCTCAACGTAATTGCGGTTCAGGAATTGTTCATGGCAGCAAAGACTGTCGGCGGCAACTACTACAAATATTTCGAGAGCTACCTCGTCATTGCAGTCATATATTTCGTTCTGTGCTTCGTATTCAATAAGATCTTCAATTTCATGGAGAAGAAGCTCAAAGGCAAGAAGGATTACGCACTGGCTGTCGAGTATATGGACAATCAGTAAGGAGGAGACGTTATGGGTGTTACAGTTATCAGCATTAAAGATCTCAGTAAGTCTTTCGGCAAACATGAAGTTTTAAGAAAGATCGATATGGAAGTCAAAGAAGGCGAGATCATCTGCATAGTAGGATCATCCGGTTCGGGCAAATCAACACTTTTAAGATGCATCAACAAGCTCGAAAAACAGACTTCCGGCAACATCTTTTTCCGCGGCAAGGAAGTAAGAGATGTGCAGCGTGAAGTAAATGAATACCGGGCTAAGGTCGGCATGGTTTTCCAGTCGTTCAACCTCTTCAATAACATGACTGTTCTTCAGAACTGCATGCTGTGTACAAGGAAGGTTTTGCACCTTTCAAAAGAGGAAGCATTCGACCGTGCCATAGCTCATTTAAAAGAAGTCGGAATGGCACCGTTCATCAACGCAAAACCTGATCAGTTATCCGGTGGGCAGAAGCAGAGAGTCGCGATCGCCAGAGCCCTGTGTATGAACCCTGAAGTGCTCCTTTTCGACGAGCCTACATCGGCATTAGATCCTGAGATGGTAGGCGAAGTATTAAATGTTATGAAGGATTTGGCTACGACCGGTCTTACCATGATAATCGTTACACACGAGATGGCTTTCGCAAGGGATGTCTCAACGAGAACGATATTCATGGACAGAGGTTATGTAGCTGAGGACGCGCCTCCTTCGGAACTGTTCAGCAATCCGAAGAACCCGCGTACAAGAGAATTCTTGAGCAGATATCTGGCGGGATAAAAGGAGGCAGATATATGAAAAGATTTGTTGTTACATTTGCAAGAGGATTCGGTTCGGGCGGTAAGGAGATCGCTTCGATCCTGGCCCACGATCTGGGCATTCACTGCTACGAGAACCGTATCCTCACTCTCGCAAGCCAGCTAAGCGGACTTGACGAAAAACTCTTTAATGAGGTCAACGAAAAGATAAGATCCAACGGCGGTTTCAGAAGCATGATGCGCGGACTGCCGAGATCAAGAAATTACATCGCGAAGAACGAGAAATTCGTTTCCGATGACAAGCTCTTTGAGTACCAATGCGAGATCATCAACAACCTTGCCGATCAGGAATCTTGTGTGATCGTAGGTAAGTGTGCCGATTACGTGCTGAGGAGCAGAGAAAACGTGGTGAGTATCTACATCGAGGCGCCCAGAGCATTTTGCAGACAGAGAGTAATCGAGCACTTGGGTGTTACACCGGAAGTCGCTGATGCGACCATTACACAAACAGATAAGTACCGGGCAGATTATTATGCATACTACACTCATGGCAACTACTGGACAAATCCCGTTAACTACGACATGACGCTTAACAGCGAGAAGGTAGGAATCCGGGATTGCGTAAAGATCATCGAACAGTTTCTTATCCTTAAGGGCTATATAACTGAAGATGAAATCGGCAAAAAAGTTAAGAATGAAAAGAAATAACAGGGGGCAATTAATATGAAACTTGCAGATACAGGACTTACATCACAGGACATTAAAGACAAAGTCAGTAAATATATGATAGAGACATACGAGAGATTCGATTTTCTCGCAGAGACCGCAAAGGACCAGTACATCTACGATGAGAACGGCGAAGCTTATCTCGATTTTTATGCAGGCATTGCAGTCAACTCCGCAGGCAGCTGCAACGAAAAGGTAGTAGCCGCAGCGGTAGAGCAGACCAAGACTTTGATGCATACATTCAATTATCCGTACACGATCCCCCAGGCGCTGCTTGCAGAGAAGGTCTGTGAAACGATCGGAATGGACAAGATCTTCTACCAGAATTCAGGTACTGAAGCTAACGAGGCCATGATCAAGATGGCGCGTAAATACGGTATCGAAAAGTATGGTCCCAACCGTTATCACATCGTAACAGCCAAGATGGGATTCCACGGCAGAACATTCGGTGCGATGTCAGCAACCGGCCAGCCTGGCAACGGATGCCAGATAGGTTTCGGTCCTATGGCATACGGCTTCTCATACGCTCCATATAACGATCTGCAGGCATTCAAGGATGCATGCACCGAGAACACAATAGCTGTCATGATCGAACCTGTACAGGGCGAAGGCGGAGTCCATCCCGCCACAATGGAATTCATGAAAGGACTCCGTGAATTCTGTGACGAGAAAGGAATGCTTCTTCTGATCGATGAGGTTCAGACAGGCTGGTGCAGAACCGGTAAAGTAATGAGCTTCATGCATTACGGAATCAAGCCGGACATCGTATCGATGGCCAAAGCTTTGGGAGGCGGTATGCCGATAGGCGCTATCTGTGCGAAAGCGGAAGTCGCAAAGGCATTTACTGCGGGTTCCCACGGAACAACTTTCGGCGGCCATCCCGTAAGCTGCGCTGCAGCTTTTGCACAGGTAAATGAATTGTTAGACAGGGATCTCGCAGGCAACGCAGAAAAAGTCGGCAATTACTTTATGGAAAAACTTAAAACTCTTCCTCATGTTAAGGATGTAAGAGGCCAGGGTTTACTTGTTGGTGTTGAGTTCGATGATTCCATCAATGCCGTTGATGTTAAACATGAATGTCTCCACAGACATCTTCTTATCACGGCAATAGGAGGTCACATTATCCGTATGGTACCTCCGCTCATCATTACAGAGGAAGATTGTGATAAGGCATACGACATAATCAAGGCTTCTGTGGAGGCTCTGGGTTAAGGAGGCGTTAACATATGAAGCATTTTTCTTTTTCAATACCCCAAAATGTGTATTTCGGCTGGGGTTGCCTTAATGATCTTTCAGCCATAGCCGGTAAGACCGGTGCAACGAAAGCATTCATAGTCTCAGGACCGCATCTTATGAAGGCAGGTTATGTAGACATGTGTGCGGAGAAATTAGCACAGGCAGGAATTCCAAGCGAAGCCTTCACGGAGACAGAGGGGAATCCGTCAACAAATACAGTCGAAAAGGCAGCTTCTAAGTTCAAGGCCAGCGGGGCAGATCTGATCGTTGCATTCGGCGGAGGTTCGCCTCTTGATGTTGCAAAGGCAGTTGCGGTATTAGGAAGCTACGGCGGGAAGATTACAGATTACGAGGGTGTTGGCAAAGTCCCGGGTCCGGTAGTTCCGATGATTGCAATCCCCACCACCGCAGGAACAGGTTCGGAGGTTACATCCTTCTCTGTAATAACCGACCATTCAAGGAACTATAAGCTCACGGTAGGAAGCACTTATCTTTTGCCTTCTTATGTGATACTTGATCCTGAACTCATTACCACAGTTCCGCTGAAGACATCTGCTTATTGCGGAGTGGATGCTCTGGTACACGCATTGGAAGCATATCTGTCACTGGCTTCGTCTCCTTTCTCAGATATGATGGCGCTTCAGGCATTAGAGCTAATCGGTTCAAATATCAGAGACTACGTAGCAGACCGGAAGGATCGTGGAGCGGCTGAAGGAATGCTTTTAGGATCACTCTTTGCCGGAATCGCATTCTCTCATGCGAGACTCGGTGACGTTCACGCAATGAGTCATCCGGTCAGTGCATATTTCGATGTGGCACACGGCCTTGCAAATGCAGTATTGCTCCCGGTAGTCGTTGATTTCAACGCGCAAACTGACACCGGAAAATACTATGAGATATACCGCCGTGTTGCAACAGATTCTGTTGCAAAATCAGAATTCAGATCCGAGTATCTTGCTAATGAATTACGCTTCCTGAACACATCACTCGGCATACCCGGTTCACTGAAAGAAGTCGGAGTCGACAGCAGCAAATTCGAAGTAATGGTTGAAGATGCCATGAAGAGCGGCAATATAGCAGTCAACCCGAGAAAAACAACCAGGGAAGATATCCTGAGTCTGTATCATCAGGCTTTCTGATATCAGGGCGTGATCAGGCACAAGGGCTGATATAGGTCATATGACTTGAAGCAATATAACCGGAGGAGACGATCCTCCGGCTTTTTATATATATAAAAGCAATAATGATAGAATGAATAACAGGGTTTTTCGTTCATTTTTGAAAAGCTCGAAAAATATTTCAAAAATTTTTCTTCGACCAGCGAACATTTCGCATCTGTCATTCGTTAATAGGATAGATGCGGATAGAAAAGAGGCAAAAGAAATGACAGAGAAAGAACTCGAAAAGATCTACAACGAAGCCTACAGAGCAGTTTACTGGACAGCAATGCAGATCCTTAAGAATGAGGCAGATGCAGAAGATGTCGTTCAGGATACCTTTGTATCTTTCATAGAGTCTTACGGCAATCTGGAAGATACAAGCAAAGCTGTAGCACTTCTTAAAAAGATCGCAGCAAACAAGAGTCTTGACCGTATTAAGCTCTCAAGAACGGATGATGCTGATGACGAGCTCCTGGAAAGTGTCGAGGCAGTGCCTGAGGATTTTCTTCCTGATTCCATTATCGAATCAGAAGATGCTAGAAGGATCGTCATGGATATCATCAACAATGCTTTGTCAGATGATATCAGAAGAACACTTATCCTGTTCTACTTTGACGAGATGAGCACCAAAGAGATTGCCGAAGCACTTGGCGTTCCCGAAGGAACAGTCCGCCGCCGTCTGAATTTTGCCAGGAACAAGATCAAGAAGGAGGTCGAGAAATATGAAAACGAAAACAAGACGAAGTTGTTCAGTATGGCTGCGCTGCCTTTCTTGAGCAAACTCTTCATGAAAGAAGCAGAGCAGGTGCCGTTCAAGGCAATGCCCGCTTCGCTTACAACCCTGTCCGCATCAGCAGAAGCTTCCACACAGGGAGCAGGAATCAAAGTAGCTGCATCAGCAGCAAAGAAAGGAACAGGGATGATGATAAACAAAGGATTAATTATTGGAATCTCGTCAGCAGTTGCTGTAGGAACTGCAGTCGCAGTCACAGTGGCAGTGCTCTCCAAGAAGCCTGACACAGAGCCGGAGAAGACAAGAAGAACCACTGTAGAAGAGACAACTGACAGAGTTATAGCGACAACGACAGAGGAGACAACAACTGAAGCTACAACTACTGAAACATCGGAGACATCACAGACAGAAGATAACAAGCCTCAGCCGTATTCTATTGAAGGTATGTCGGCTGACGAGGTAGCTGAACACCTGTATATGCTCCGCCAGATTAAAAATGGTGATCCGGCAAGCGCATATCCTGACAGATTTAAAGCTGTGCCCCGTAATATGGATGCGAATAAGCACATTTATCTGTTCAAGAATGCCGGCTTCACCAACAATATAAGCAGTATAGCTGTAAATGAAGTTGATGAGGACAATGGATCATTCGTCCTTAATCCTGACAGCACAGTAACAGTCAAGCTTAATACAACCGATAAGGAATTCGCTGATGCTCTGTATAAGAGACTTAAGGAAACGATGGTGGAATATTCTCAGGGAGACATCAATGGAGCGACAGTCTCTGATGACAGTGAAGAAGGCAGAGATACATGGCACTGCACATACTCCATTAAGGTTGAAGTCTCAGAGAGTGAAAAGCATGATATGGCGACATCTAAAGGCGGAGAAAAGCATTTCTACAGGCTGGTTAACTGCACCATCACCAGAGTCAAATTAGATGGTGAATATAACTTTACGATAAGAATGCCTGTAAACAGATAAATAGATGGAATAAGAGAAGATTATTTGGAGGAAAGAAAAATGAAGAACTATAAAAAAGTATTAACAGCATTGGTCTGCATGGCATTGGCAGTATCCGTTTTCGGATGTGCAGGCAAGGATTCCAAATCAGGTAAGTCCGGTAGCGACAAGCCGAAAAAGCAGACAGAAGATATCATCGACACAGAAGATGATGAGAGCAAAGAGGCTGAGGACAAAGAAACAAAGGCACCTGAAGTCTTCACGGGTTACACTGATCCCACCATAAAGATGATGGCTGCTGAATATGAGGCAAAGGATATGGTCGTCGAGCCTATTATGGCATCTGATCTTGGCGCATCGGACTACAACTATGTTGACGGATTCCGTTTCTATGCTCCCGGAAAACCCGATGCATATATTTGCTGGGTTAAGTTTAAGTCAGCTGATGACGCCAAAAGCTTTGTAAATGAAGTCCTGATCAAAGACTGCAAAGGCTATATTGCGCATGAACAGGCAGGCTCTTATTATTTTTCCATAGACGGTCGTTATACTGGCAGCGTGATGAGTAATGGGCTTGTTGAGTTAATGCCTTATGAAGGTGACGATAGAAAAAGTGATGCCGGTCCTGAGGACTTTAAAGATCCCAAGCTTGCGGCACTCTGCAAGGACTATCTTGATAAGGGCTTTGCGATCGAGAAAGATAAAACATACAATGGCTTCAGGGCTTATGGTGTTAACGATGAGCGCTATCACATTGTAGATACGTGCATCAAGTTTAAGGATAAGGACGCTGCAGTCAAATATGTTAATGAGATCCTGGCGGCAAGCTCTCTGACTAAGGTAACTCTTAACGATAATGCTGATGGTTCAGTAGCAGTTAATGTAACTGTTGACCCTAACGCTTCACCTGTAGGATCGATGGAAGGCACGATCGATAGTGATGGTCTTCTCGTACTTAGAAGCAAGCTATAAGAGGGCTGCGCTTAAGTTATGTTATGCGCCCGGAGTTTTGATGCTCCGGGCTTTTTATGCTCTATACCGAAAAGAGCAAAACATAGATATAATTATGTGTGGGGAGCAAGGTTTTGACAGGAGATCTTAATGAATAGGAAAGTTGTTTTAAACTGCATCATCATAATACTGATCTTGGCTTGTATTCCGTTTGGCATAAAAAAGGAAGATACAAGTTCAATACAAAAGGGAAAGAGCATTTCATATTACAAGGCGCTCGTATGGCAGTATGATTACTATTGTGATGCTATGTATAACGATGGTTCATATACGATAGTAAAGAAGATATCTTTCTTCTTTACGGTTCCATTTTTCGAGGAATCCCAGAGAATGAAGTTAAACACAAACGGCGAGCTGGCGTTTTGGTACAATCCTGAGGTTGTAAAAGAGATAGAACCGGCAAGTTGATCATTATCGGAAAGCATCATGAACGTTATTTTTGAATCAGAAAACATAAACTACATAAGACCTTCATTAGATCTCGTTCCTGAGTATCTTGAGATGGTCAATGATATCGAAAATGTCGCGAAGTTCATTGGCGACAGAAAAGATCCCTATACTGAAGACGAAGAACGCAAATATATTCAGGACAGGATGGATAATAATGCGACGATGTTCTCTATGCTTGAGAAGAAGACCGGCAAGTTTATAGGCAACATCGAATTCTTTAACCGTAGCATTGATTCATCTGAATGGGGCATCGTAATAACTGCATCAATGCAGAATAAAGGATATGGAAAAGAAGCTCTTTTAAGATCAGTCGAATATGGCTTCAACGAGCTCGGTCTTTCAAGGATCTTCCTTATCGTTTTTGCCAATAATCCCAGAGCAATCCATGTCTATGAACAGTGCGGCTTTAAAGAGTTCGACCGTAATGATGTCGACGTCTTTATGGAGATAGAAAAAGGAACCTGAGAAGGACAGGAGGTATGTATGTTATACGATATCCTTAAGTATGTGTTTGTTGGCGCTGCGGTAGTACTGATCATAATAGGACTTGCAACTAAGAGTGCAAAATCCAAGAAGAAAGATACCGATAAGAAGGATTAACAGACCGTTAGAATATTAACTTAAGGGTACTTCCACTATCAGATTGCCCGTGCAGTCGTACGAATCGTAACAGCGGAGCGTGTGTTTTTCGCGGTCTATACAATAAGACATGCAAGTCCATAAGGGCTTGAAACGTTTGTCCTCGATCGGAAGATCCTTGTGCCAGATATCGTTGGTCATTCCGATGTTGTTATACTGCATATCCCAGTCGCCTTCCTTCTCGCGCTGGGAATCATCCATGCCGAAATAGCGCAGTGTGGCTGTCTCATTAAGCTGGAAAGTAAGATCACAGTGATAGTATTTTCCGTCGATCTTTACGAGCGTCCATTCGTGGGCGGCAGAACTGTCTTTTGTAAGACCGCCGGATGTTATAGCATCAATACCGACCTGCATTAACAGGTATGCATACGCACCTGCGATCTCCTGGCAGATTCCTTTATCTGTCATCAATGTACGGTAAGGGGAGACCCCGTATCCTTCAGGAGATCTGTAGTTATCGCCCAGGGCATCGTAGTCGTAAGAAAGCCTTAAGCCTTCAGACTTATAGAGAGCGAGTGTCATTTCAAAAGGTGTATCTCCTTCAAAGCAGGCACGCTCGATAAGATCCTCGATCCTTGCTTTAAACTCTTCTACCTTTTTAAGATACTCTTCCTTGGGAAGACCATATTCGAGTTTGTATTCGTCTTTTCCTACTGCCTTGATATCTTCGTCAAAAAAGTAGCAGTAATCGTTTACGATGGGAAGATAGGTCCTTGATATATCTCTGAACATCGAAAGCCACTGTTTCTTGTCGCACTTTACGGTATCAGCTCCCGATAGGATCGCATCACAGTATCTGTAATAATTCTCTTCGAATTCTTTGCCGTACTTGTTGACATAGATCTCGCTTAAGCAGTGAGGATTAAATGTGTGATCAAGAGGTTTTAATTCCTTCTTTGTTGTTTCTGTTGTGCTTTCAGAAGTCTCAACTGTAGTCTCGCTGACTGTGGCAGTTGTAGTAGCATCAGGTGTTACAGCCTGTGAGCATGATGCGAACACCATGACCAGAGTCATTATTGCGACTGAAAGTGACAGCTTTCTCTTCATAGGGAACCGCCTTGATTATTTATTTGAGATCCTGGTATATACTACGCCTTTTTCAAGACGCTTGCCGCCTGTCTTGATAATACCCATTTCTTCGACAGTAACGAGCTGGAATCCCTGCTTTACAAGTGCAGGAACGATCTTCTTCGTAGCTTCTGCTGTTGACTTATAAAGATCGTGCATCAGTACGATATCGCCGTCTTTTACCTTGCCGATGACCTGTCCGCAGACCTTGTCGCAGTCCTTGCTTTCCCAGTCACGGGAGTCAACATTCCAGAGGATGATCGGGACTTCGCAGACCTTTTTGACTGTGTCGTTATAACGGCCTTCAGGAGGTCTTAAGCAGGAAGAAGGCTTTCCTGAGATCCTTACGAGCTCATCGTCTGTCTTCTTAAGCTTTTCCTTAATTGTCTTCTCATCAAGGGAAGTAAGTCTGTTGTGATTGAATGTGTGGTTGCCCTGCTGGTAGCCTAATTCGGCCTCGCGCTTTGCAGCTTCCTCGTTCCATGAGATTCTGTCACCGACAAGGAAGAATGTGCATTTCTGGCCATATTCCTCGAATGTGTCAATGATGGAGCCTGTGTATACAGAAGGACCGTCATCGTAAGTCAGCGCGACCATCGGCTTGCTGCCGTCGATCTCGCGGACGACTTCGCCTTCCTTGCCGAAGTAGTAGAGGTTCTTGCCGTCAAAAGCTCTTGAATTCTTAAGCATCCTGCCGCCGATAAAACCGTGCGTCTTGCCTTCGACCGCGATGATGCCGTCAATTCCTGCACCTG
The DNA here is from genome assembly GCA_946403085.1 of uncultured Clostridia bacterium. Lineage (GTDB taxonomy): Bacteria > Bacillota > Clostridia > Saccharofermentanales > Saccharofermentanaceae > Saccharofermentans. Next base: position 11,840 of record CAMIYM010000010.1, read on the forward strand.
TTTCCTGATCGAAAAAGTAGTCTTCACCGTCGACGTTGATCTTACCCTTTGACATAAGGCCGGTCTCTTTATCGAAGTAATACTGCTTGCCGTCGATTACTGCAAGGCCTGATGCGCCGGAGCCTTCCTTGTCGAAGTAGTACTTGCCGTTTTCGGAATCAACCCAGCCGGACTGCATCTTACCTGTGGAAGGATTGTAATATCTTGCGACTGAATTCACCATCTGGCGTCCGTATAACATACGGCCTTCACTGTCGAAAAGATAATTTCCGCCGTCAATTACAGCTTCGCCGGTAACCATAAGATTGGTGGCAGGATCGAAGTACCTCATCGTATTATCAGGCATCTTGTTAAGTCCTGAGTACGGTTTGCCGGAATCATCGTAAAAGTAAGTTCCTGCGTCTGTTTTTACCCATCCCCGCTTCATGAGGACAAAATAATAAAGAGCAAATGCGCACGCTGCAAGTACGACCAGTCCTAAGACTGCGCCAATAATAATTTTCTTTTTCATATTCTATTCTCCGTTTCCTATTAAACCCGGAGAAAGTTTATCACCGGATAAAAAAGAAGTTCGGTAAATTTGTGTCATATATCTGATATTGTGCAGAAAACCCGCAAATGTATAAATTTAAGGTTTTCTCACTCAATTATGCCACGATTATTTTGAAGTTGGATTAAGGTTTGATTACTATTGTTAAGGAAAGAAATCATTAAGGAGGCATAAGACTATGCAAAGAAAAAAGTTCTTATACATATTGGCACTTGCAACTGCAGCCTCACTGACTCTTTCCGTAACGGGATGCAATAAAGCTGCAAATGCTGATCAGTCACAAACATCTGAAGTACAGTCCGTGGTTACAGGTGACATTCAGACGAATGAAGAGATAATTAATTCGACAGGCGGTGAACACGCGGTTGAAGCAAGCGGAAATACTGCAGAATACTCTAATGTGAAGATCACCAAGACGTGTGATTCCAGCCAGAATGATGAAGCAGATTTTTACGGCGACAACGCGGCTGTTTTCGCGACGGACAAAGCGACGCTTACGCTTAATAATGTCGTAGTGGATACGAATGGCAAGCACGCCAATGCAGTGTTCTCGTATGGTGAAGGCACGACAGTAAATATCAGCGATTCCGTGATCACGACATCAGGAAACTGTTCAGGCGGTATCATGACGACAGGCGGCGGTACGATGAATGCTTCCAATCTTTCTATCCATACGACGGGCAATTCTTCTGCTGCGATAAGATCTGACAGAGGCGGCGGAACTGTAACTGTTGACGGCGGCACATACGTAACTGAAGGCACCGGATCGCCTGTTATCTACTCAACGGCTGATATAACAGTAAGTAACGCATCGCTTGAATCAACAACATCTGAAGGTGTTGTGGTCGAAGGCAGAAATTCCGTAACACTTAATAACGTATCGCTTACAGCTGATAACAATAAGAAGAACAGCGATAAGTCTTCCTGTTATAACGCGGTCATGATCTACCAGTCTATGTCCGGTGATGCATCTGTGGGACTGGCGAAGTTTACGATGACGGGCGGCACACTTACAAATAAAAACGGTGATATCTTCTTTGTAAATAATACTGCTACTGATATCACTCTCGAAAACGCGAAGATAGTAAATCAGGATTCTTCCGGAGTTTTCTTAAGAGCAGCTGCGGCAGGCTGGGGAACAGAAGGATCAAACGGAGGCAAAGTAAATCTCTATCTCAAGAACCAGACCCAGGATGGTGATATTGTTGTAGATAAAGTATCTGTACTTAATATGTATCTTTCATCAGGTTCTGTATATACCGGCACGGTGAATGGTGCGAATGAAGGTACGGTTTATGTCGAGATAGAATCAGGATCCAAGTGGGTACTGACAGGTGACTCATATATAACTTCATTAACATGTGAAGCCGGCGCGGTCGATCTTAACGGACACACGCTTTATGTTAACGGAACAAAGTACACTGACGGATCTCCCTCTTCCGGAACTGCAATCGAGATCAAAACGGAGTCTTCCGGCAAGGGCAATCACGGCGGGAAGAGAGATAAGCCTAATGGTGAAAAGCCGGGTGATCCTCCTTCTGGAGAAAAGCCTCAGGGCGATCCGCCGGCAGGTGATCCTCCACAGGGTGGAAACGGAGGAGAACCTCCGGCTAAGCCTGACGGGGAAGCATGATCGACAGAGTGAAGGAATCAGCCTGAGAATCAGCTTTTAAGATACCGTTATGGACCTCTACGGCACGTCTGACATTCATCAGACCAAAGCCGTGGTGGTCCTTATCTTTTTTGGATGTGTATCCTGAAGAACTCAAAAGCTTCTCAGCATCTATCTTTTTTGAAGCTGAATTCGTAATCTTGATAACAAAGAATTTGTCTGTCCTTTTGATGTTGAGTGATATGTGAGGAGCTTCGCATGAGGAAGCAGCTTCGATCGCATTATCAAGGGCATTCGCGAAGATGCTGCACATATCCATCGGCTTTATGTTAAGTCCGCCGTCAGCAACGCCGTCGAGAGCAAAAGATATGCCAAGTTCGTCCATTTTGTCTGCCTTCATGGAAACGATGAGATCGAGCATCTCGTCACCTGTGACATATTTCGGAGAGAGCGAACTAACGTTGCCGAGCATATCCTTTACATGTTCTCTTGCTTCGTCAGTATGTCCTTCGTCGAGCATCATCTGTGTGAGCATCAGGTTGTTCTTAATGTCATGTCTGAACCTTTGTGTCTCAACCTGCTTTTTCTTATACTGACCTATATATTCGAGTTGGGCAGAAATATAAGTCTCCTGTGATTTATTCTTTTCGTTAAGTGCTCTTTCGGCAGATGCGACTACCACTGTAACAGGTATTGCAAGACCTAACAGGACGATGAAGATGCCGAAGAAGATGCTGATGATCTGATATTTTTCTGCCAAAGTAGCTTGGTCTTCCGGTACTGCGGCCGGCACCAGAGGGAATATGACAAATAATGTGGTCCAAATCGCAAATATGATGCGGTAAGGGATGCTGATACGCATGTATTTCTTTTTCCTGTAGAATCCGAAATACACTATTACAAACAATGCCAAAGTAATGAGCAGTGACGCGGCTGATATGGTGACCCAAAGTGCTCCGTAACCCAGTTTTTTGAAAAAAACGTCTTCTACGATGACATCTGTTCCGCCTGCGAAATAGACTACGGCTACCTGGCAGAATGTGCTGATATAAACAGTCAGAATGTAAAAACAGATGGTGGATTCGACCGCTCTTAAAAACCTTCTTTCCTTATACGCAAAGAAATAGAAAAAGAATGAATACACAAACATGCTTAACGTAAGCAGCGAATTAGTAAGCATGTAGAGTTCAGTATTAAAACTCTCTCCGAAAAACACGTTTACAATGACTGTCCCGAGTATGGTAAGAGCCAGTATTCCGAGCGATGAGAATATGAGTTTTTTTGTAAGTACTACATATCTTCCGAGGAAACATGCCGCGATCAGCACCACCAGCAAAAGAGATAACATGAACACTATATTGTTCATAATGGATATGAATATAGAAGAAATAAAATCCCCGGTCGTTATTTCCATCAGAATGCTGACTCCTCAACAAAAGAATAGAGTGCTTCTTTAAGAGCTTTTTGATTGCTGCGGCTCACGGGAAGCATAGTTCCGTCTTCCATTAGGACATCGCCTTTGGAAAAACTCTTTATCTTGGAAAGAGAGATCAGATATCCTCTGTGAATGCGGAAAAAACCGTCGTGCTTAAGCTTCTCCTCGAAGTCACCGATGTTGTAGCGTATGGTGTGTTCGCCATCTGTGGTCACTATCCGTACATTCTGGTTCTCAGATTCCATATAGATGACGGTCGCGATATCGATCAGGATCTCTTCTCCGTCTTCCTTGATGATTATCTGTTTGCTGTTTCCGCGTTTGTCCTGAACATATTTAATGACTTCTTTTAACTTGATTATATCAACCGGTTTGGTCAGATATCTTAGAGCATTGACTTCGTATCCTTCGAGGGCATATTCAATATGGCTTGTGAGGAATACGATGAAGACGTTCTCGGATCTCGCTCTTATTCTTTTCGCAAGGGTGATACCATCTACAGCAGGCATCTCGATGTCGAGAAAAACAATGTCGTAAGGGCTTTCTGCAAAGGATACACTAAGTTTGTTGCCGTCATCAAAAGTGTCGATATTATAGTCGGCATTGATGAGAAGCTTCTCAAGTGTCGTCTTGAGCTCTATCCTGTATCTTTCCTCGTCGTCACATATGGCTATGCGCATAAAAAGCCCCCTCTTGTATGCAATCCTGAACTTATATTAAATGATTTGCGTGCTGAAATACATACTGTTCACGACACATATAATACCATTCACTCCATCAGAACACATGTTGCCGGAACCTAATGCTACAATCCGCCTGAGTTAAACAACAAGGGGGTTATTGATATGAAAAATCTTCTAAAGCAAATTGGAAAAGCACTCGGATATTTTGCTGTGTACTTAGTTACAAGTAACGTCGTGACTATGGTGTTCAGCCTCATTCTCGGTTATGTTAAGGGCAAGGAATACAAGGCGGCAGGCATGAGTTATGAAGAAGGCCTGGAATTATTAAAGGCAGATCAGGCAGCGATGACAGGAATCATTCTTCTGATCAGTGCTGTTCTGACACTTTTGATCTATTTCATTGTCGAAAAGGTAAAGAAGTCCAGTATTTTCAAAGAAGCTGACATTAAGCCTGCCACAGGCAAGCAGATCGGCCTTTCAGTCGTAGGCGCACTGGGTGCGATGTTCTTCATGAATTTCATGTTAACTATTCTTCCCATTCCGCAGGACTTATTAGGCGACCTTACATCAGGAGTATCAAAGCTTACAACTTATCCGTTTTGGCAGGCGATCCTCGCAAATGCGCTCCTTATTCCTATTATGGAAGAGGTCCTTTTCAGAGGTTATATTTTCTCAAGGCTTGAGAAGGCAATGCCCTCTATAGTAGCAGCGCTCATCTCTTCTGTTGTTTTCGGCATCTGCCACGGCGGACTCGTGTGGGCAATCTGGGCATTCTTACTTGGTATGTTCATCTGCGTTGTAAGGATCAAGTCAAGATCGATCGTACCGGGAATCATCATTCACATCATCATGAATACATATGCGATGGTAGTCTCATATTTCCCTGTTCTTGAGAACATAACATATCCCGTTATGTATACCCTTACAGCTGTCGGCGGAATCCTTATGGCAGTATATGTTGTCGGAATCCTTAAGGATAAGAATTATAGTGATAAGGAACAGGCGAAAGTCGTTGTTACTGAGTCAAAGTAAAATATAGGGATAATCAGAGAATAGAATAGTTTATACATTGGGCTGTCTCAGAAATGGGACGGCCTATTTTTGCGCTTCCTTTATGGAAAAGTCCAAGCAATACTCCCCGCATGCTGTGACATTTGCGCGGAATATTGCCCGAAAACGCTCAAAGTCCACGCAAAGCTCCGTGCATGCTGTGACATTTGCGCGGAATATTGCCCGAAAACACCAAAAGTCCAAGCAAAGCTCCACGCACGCTGTGACTTATGCTGTGAGAATGACCTAAAATGCACTGGTTGCACTAGTCATGCAGAAGCTGTCCTCAGAATTGTTGGTATACAGGTTGGAAAGTGATCCGGATCATTAGGGTACTGCGGACAAGGTGATGTCATCTGGTTTTCGAAAAAAGGAGAAACAAAGAAGTCGTTAAAAACATTCTGTTAACCTTTTGCAAAAGCCGACAAATCATTTTCGTGCTGTGATAATCTACGCAGGGTAGCAATTTTATACGGGATGGAAGAGTAAGTCTTATGAAAAAGAGCCTGGAAGTCTATAAGCAGATTGCCGAGACACTGGCAAAGCACTTTGACGGCCTTTATTATGTCGATCTTGAGTCGGGTGCGTACACGGAACTCGTCGCTATTAAAATACTTAAAGATCTTGCGATAGATTCCGACGGGAAGGATTTCTTCAAAGAGACTTCCGCAAGTGCAAAGAAATGCGTTCATCCTGATGACCAGAAAACCGCACTGGCGTTCTTAAGCAAGGCTAATACCTTAAAAACACTTTCAAAGCGCGAGTCCAATGCCGCTGTTTACAGGATCGTGGTCGATGGCGAAGTCACACATATGCGCCATATACAGTTCCTTTGTGATGATAAAAAACATATTGTCTTCTGTGTGAGGAATGTCGAGAAAGAATACCGGCACGAAGAGGAACTTAAGAAGGATCTTAAGTCAGCAGAACTTCTTGCAAGGCTAGATGATCTTACCGGAATCCGTAACAAAAACGCATTCAAAGAACATGTCAAAAATATAGATGCGGCTATTAAGTCTGGCGGCGAAGTCCAGCCGTTCGGCGTGGTCATGTGTGATGTTAATGATCTCAAACTCACTAACGACACTAGAGGCCACAGCTTCGGTGATGAGATCCTTCAGGGCGCGAGCCGCATGATCTGCGAGACGTTCAAACACAGTCCGGTATTCAGAGTCGGCGGTGATGAGTTCGTTGTAATCTTAAGCGGAAGCGACTTCAAACAGCGCGAGAAGCTTGTTAAGTCATTCAAGCTGCAGTCGGAATCAAACAGGGTCGCCAGAACAGGTTCTGTCGTAGCCTGCGGAATGGCCAGCTATCACCCCGATAAGGACAGAAACTTTAATGCTGTATTTAAGCGTGCGGACCAGAAGATGTATAAGAATAAGGGCAAGCTTAAATCCAAAAAGATCATAGATGAATTCCACCGTATGGAAACGATCAAGGATCCTATTCCTGAAGACAGAAGAGCAAAGCTCGACGCGATGTTTGGTGCGATGTTCACCGTTGCAGGAGGAGGCTATGTATATCTTAACGACATGCGGTACGACTTCTCGAGATGGTCATTGCCTTTGATCAATGATTTCGGTCTTGCAGCAGAGTATATGTACCATGCTGACAGCATCTGGCAGAATTACATACATCCTGATGATGTTGATGTATACAGAAGCGCAGTTGATGCGGTCCTTTGCAAGGATGCTGAACTTAAGTGCATATACTACCGTGCGCGGAAAGCAGACGGTTCATATGTGCTTCTTACCACCAGAGGTTTTGTCTTAAATGATGACAAGGGCAATCCTGAATACTTCGGAGGGATAATCATCCCGCAGTGATCTTATGCAGGTAATCAACGGCGAATGGTACATGAACGGCCTTGACTGGGACGATGAAGGCTGTATCCACAGTAGTGATGAGCTTCTTGAAGTGATCGGACGGACAGGTTTTCTCCCGCTGTTCGAGAATTCCATTCCCGGTTTTTCCGTCGAGAGCATGACTGATACATCCTGCTGGTGGAGCGGTGATCCTGATACGGATCCATGGGAGTGGAGGATCACGCTGGTTAGGACAGGCAAGGTTGCATACGGAAAATTCTATGGCGGCCGTGCAGGGTTCGTATCGAAAAAATGGTTCCCTTATTTTGCCAATGTACGCCGCGACGGTTATGACTTCGATGCGCTTTATGAAGACGGTAAAGCCGGTTACCGCGAGAAACTCCTGATGGATCTTTTCGTGCCCTCGGGAAAAGATATGTGGGATATCGATCCTTCTTCGCTTGAACAATACGGTTGTGCAGCATCTCTTTATACTCACGAGATGAAAGAGAAGGGCGGCTTTGGAAAAGGCGGCGAGAAGAACTTTGAAGGGATACTCACCAAGCTTCAGATGCAGTCTTATCTGATCGTTCAGGAATATAAGTGCAGACAGAATAAACGCGGTGAAGAGTACGGGTGGCCTGTGGCGGTAATGACTCCGCCTGAGTATCTGTGGGGCTATAAGCATGTCACCGGAAGATACAAGGAAACGCCTGAACAGTCGAAGGATAAGATCGTAAAACAGATCTTAAAGCATTACGATACTGATGAGAAAACGGTCAGGAAACTCTTATGAGCAAGTATTCTGTGAGAGTAGTCAAAGGGAAACCTGAAGCTCCGCTTATTGTTCTGAATTCATTTGGTGACGAGTGGAAAAAGACTGTTGATGCACTGGATGCTATGGAGCCTCCTTCATACTCTCTTATAGCTGTAACTGATATTGACTGGAACAAGGACCTGTCTCCATGGAAAGCGGATGCCGTGTTTAAGGGAGAGTCCGGCTTTGCAGGCGGTGCAGATCAATATCTTGCGATCCTTACTAAAGAGATCATTCCTGAAGCGGCAGAATCTAATGGCCTGAATCCTGCTGCAAAGTATATCTGCGGTTATTCGATGGCAGGACTTTTTGCACTGTATTCTCTATACAAGACAGATGTGTTCTCCGGTGCTGCAAGCTGCTCAGGCTCCTTGTGGTTTCCGGGATTCAGAGAGTTCATATCAGAGAATGGATTTGCATCTTTGCCTTCAAAGATCTATCTGTCTCTTGGAGACCGTGAAGCACTGACTAAGAATAAGATCATGGCTTCTGTGGAAGATAATACCAGAGCGGCTTCTGATATTTATAGATCGATGAACATCGATATGTTGTTTGAGATGAATAAAGGCGGGCATTTCAACGATCCTGAGGTAAGGCTTGCAAAGGGAATAAGGTATCTTTTAACCTGACGTTGCTCCGTCGCCGGTAAATACGACACTGTACATGTCTTTTACAGGTATGCTCTCTCCGTCTGTAAATACTATTGCATTGCTGTACTGATCGATGGTCCTGGCATTTCCGATCTTCGAGGCGTATCTTCCTCCATCTTTTTTCTTATCGGGTATGAAGTAAGTGACTCGTATCTCAGGACGTTCCCTGAGCCTGCTCTGAAGTTCTCCTAACTGACGGTTAAGTTCGGCGATCTCATCTTCCAGCATCTCGCGCCTGCTGTCAGTCAGTCTTTCTGTCTCTTCAACGGCATCCTCATATCCGACAAGTGCTGCGAAAGGTGAGAACTGTGCAGCCCTGTCGTGGATTGGCATAGGAGGGAGGTCAGGATAAAGGGGCCTCGTCTTGTCTTTTATATCGTCGTATCTCATGCCTTGTGTCCTCCTATCTGGCTGTTGCGTTCTATTGCAGTTCCGCCTTTGTTAAGATTCTTAGCCTTTACCACAGCATTCTTGCCGTACTTGTGCTTTATCTCGAGCATTGCTTCCTGGAGGGCACGCTCCTTGGAAAGTGCCTCATCTTCCTTTTCTTTCTCTTCGCCGGTATCAGCAAGATCGAAGATGCTCATCTGCTCGTGCTTGGTGAGCTTGGGGAGATCTTCTTCAGGGATAACATTGCATGCTGCTATTCCCAGCCTCCTGCTTAAAAGATCCGGATCTGCTATGGCGTCGAAAAGCTTCATTACGGCTTCTGTTATTATCTTCGTTGATGACGTGTGCCTGTCGAGATTAATGGTTCCATGAGCGTGCTTCGGAACTTCTCTTCCGTAGTAATCTATTACGGTCTCGCCCTGGTATTTGCCGCTCGAGAGGCTCTCCCTGTCGTATCCTATCGTGAGCACTATCTGATTGGTGACGATGCCTTTCTCCACGAGATCAAGGGATAAGACATCTGCCATCTCCCACGTGATGAGCCTTGTTGTGTCGTAGTCCGTCGGCTCCTTAAGGACCTGTCCAGTGGATATGCTGTTGTTGTCAGGACTGTATTCCTTTACATCTTTTATCGTTGTCGGCTCTATTCCCCATGCGTGGTCCACAAGAAGTTCCGCATTCTTTCCAAGAAGCTTATAAAGCTGGCCAAGGCTCTGTCTGTTAAGTGAGCATCTCGCGATATCCCCCATGGTATAGAGACCTATCTTCGCTATCCTTGCGGCGGTGCCTCTGCCGACACGCCAGAAGTCTGTAAGCGGCATGTGTTCCCATAACTGTTCCTTGTACTGTGCTTCGGAAAGTTCGGCGATCCTCACACCGTCGCTGTCTGCAGGGATATGCTTGGCAACGATGTCCATCGCGACTTTGCAGAGGAACATGTTCGGGCCGATCCCGGCTGTCGCAGTAATGCCCGTGGTATGAAGGACATCCTGTATCAGCATCCTGGCAAAACCGTGCGGGGTCTGATGATAGATCCCGAGATAATGCGTAGCGTCAATGAATACTTCATCGACCGAATAAGCAAAGATGTCTTCAGGCGACACATACTTGAGATATATCCCGTAGATCTGTGCGCTTACCTTCATGTAGTGTGACATCTGCGGAGGCGCGACCACATAGTCGACCTCAAGTTCCGGGTGGCGTTCGAGCTCGAAGCTCCAGATGCTCTTTCCGGTGAGTTTCCTTCCCGGAGCCTTGTAACGTCTGCCGTTATTGATCTGTTCGACCTTCTGTACGACTTCGAAAAGTCTGGCTCTTCCGGGGATCCCGTAGCTCTTAAGTGAAGGGGAGACCGCAAGGCAGATAGTCTTCTCTGTCCTTGTGGGATCTGCTACGACCAGGTTCGTCTGAAGCGGGTCGAGCTTTCTTTCCACGCACTCAACGCTTGCGTAGAAAGATTTGAGATCGATAGCCACATAGACCCTTTCCATCGTTATGCCCCTTGAAGTATAGTTATTTGACATAAGTCTAACAGAATAACCAATCAGTTATTGGGACAGTTTTTTTATCGTGTTTGTGTTTCTATCGGCAGGAGAATGCGATAAGATTTGGCTATATTAATTTTGGAGTGTGTCAAATGTACTGTGAAAAATGCGGTTCTTTAATAGAAAATGGTGATGTATTCTGCAGTAATTGCGGTGCTGCAGTTCCTGATGTCCCGGCAGCGCCCGCTCCGGCACCTGTTGCTGCGGCTGTTAACCCTGCGCCCGCTCCGGCACCTGTTGCTGCGGCTGTTAACCCTGCGCCCGCACCGGCCCCTGCACCTGCACCGGCAGCTCAGCCTGTTCAACCTGTCCAGCCTGTACAGCCTTATCAGTACCAGCCAGTACAGCCGTATCAGCCTGCACAGCCTTACCAGTATCAGCCGGTACAGCCATACCAGCCAGTTCAGCAATATCAGCCTTATCAGCCTGGCATGCAGGCACAGCCCTTCGGACCTGTTGTTCAGACGATCCAGCCTGTTCAGCCGGCATACAATATTCCGGCTCCTTCCGGCATTAAGCCCGGATCAAGAAGCAACGGATTTGGTCTTGCAGGAATGCTTCTTGCTATAGGCTCGATCGTCTTTTTCTGGTTCCCGTATGTAGGTCTCGGACTTGCAGTTCTTGGCCTGATCATGTCTATTGTCGGATTAGCCAGAAGTGGCCGTGGCAAGGGAACTTCCATAGCAGGTCTCATCATTGCGATATTCGGTATTGGCTGGGGAATCATCTACTCTATCGCCTTTGCAGAGGCATGGGAGAAAAGGCAGATGAGAAAGACCAGGGTAACCACTGCTTATACATACACTACCGAAGAGTCCACTACCGAAAGTGATACATCTGACACTGACGAGACGGACGATACAACAGACGAGACTGAATCTGAAGAGACAACTTAACCTTCATATGAGGCGGAAGCCGGGGTGAGCCTATGAAAACTTTAAAGACTGTTTCATTGGTGTTGATACTTTGTTTGACTTTATCTTTTGCAGGATGCAGCGCTGAAGCCCCTGAAACTTCGTCAGACACTTCAGCATCAGTATCTGAGACCACCACGGAAACTGTTATAGAGTCTTCTTCAGAAGAGACAGAGCCTGAAGTTGTTTATGACTTTACCTGGAACAAAACTGTAGAAGCGCATTTTAACCTGTATCTGGTGGATAATCTCGGCTGCAGCCTTTATGAGTATCTGCGCAGATTCGGTCTTACAGATGAGCTTGGTGTGTATCTGACGGAATTCGTTAATGCCTATTTCAGAAAGGAATACGGGAGTGTCCCGTTATCTGTTGCGGGTAATTTGGATTATGATTCCGAGAATCCTTACCTCAAATATGAAGAGCATCCGGAAGAATTTACCAAGCATTTTCTGTCGGGCAAAGACCTTAAGACGAATATATTTGCTAATCAGGTTGTATTCAGCTATCTCGTGCAGAATCAGATACCTTTCGGTACAAGAGTTCCGATCGAGAATATGAGGGACCTTTTGGGCACGAAAATATATACTTTTGATACAGCTGCTTATATCAAGAAAAACTTTTCGAAAGATAAATTTGACGGCTCAAAGAAATACAGTGCAGAAGGATTGTTTACGATCCTGACAGCTTATAATCTGGCTGTGGGTAATCTTGATGGAGAACCGGCTTCCATAGAAACCGTTGATAAGCTGTTAAAAGAACACTATGGAGACAAAGCACCGTACATTGGCGAAGTATTGACTGCTGAACGATATAAGGAACTGTTCGGGAAAGAACCTGTAAGCCTTGCATACATTCCCGGCGCTGTCACAGACAGGAAGAATGCCGTAAAAGAAGTTGTAACTGACAGTTCGATAATCGGTTCCTGGACCTTGAACATCGGTCTTTACAAGCAGACCTACAAGTTCAATAAGGATATGACCGGTTCCATGACCATGCAGATAAAAGATGCGACAACCATAGATCCGAAAACTCATAAGGTAGTTAAAAAGAAGCCCGTAACATCCCAATTTACATATGAGATAATCTCAAAACGCATTATCAGGATCACTTATGCCGGCGGGGAAGAGAAGATTTGGAGTTACAGGGTCAATGCGAAGAAAAAGCAAATTGATATTTCCACGCAGGGAACGTTCAAAAAGAATTAAGGAAAGCCCGGTATTTATAGTACAATCAGATCATCAAGATTAATCGGAGGAATAAGTTATGGCAGATAAGAAGAATATCGAGATACCTTCACTTTTCGGAGATACGATCAAGCAGATTGTTGAATCCTTAGGTGACGACAAGAAGTCTTCGAGCAAGAAAACGACCACTGCGAAGAAGACTTCAACTGCTAAGAAGACATCAACAGCCAAGAAGTCCACAACTTCAAAAAAGACTACAACTGCCAGAAAGACTACAACGGCTAAGAAGACCACAGCCACAAAGAAGGTCAACAAGATCATCTTCGAGATCGGAGGCAAGCAGATCGATATGAAGGCAATCGAGAAGAAGGCTGCCAAGCTCGGCGGAACTGTCTATGTTGTTGCCAATGAGAGGAAAATGTACGACAGCGAAGGCAATTCCATCAAGCTGTTCGACTGATCCGGGATAAAGCCTTTATTTCAGTTCTAGATGTCTTTCGGGCGTATTTTCATACGTAGGATAATGTTCAATTAGTGTATAATACTCGCGTTCAGACAATTAGTACGGGGAGGCTGTTTTGTGAAAGAATTAACAGCACAGGAACTTAAGGACACGGAACTGAATATTCTTATCGCATTCAGGGAGTTTTGTGACTCAAATGGTATTAAGTATTATTTCACAGGTGGTACTTTACTTGGGGCAGTAAGACATGGAGGCTTTATTCCCTGGGATGATGACATAGATGTTGTTATGCCCAGACCAGACTACGAATTATTTCTTAGAAAGTTTCCATCCGATGAAAGATATAAGATAATTACATACCGGAACAATAAAGATTATAAGTTTCCATACGCAAAGATGATAGATTCAAATACCGTTTTGAAAGAACAGATCATCAGGTCTGTAAACGGTATGGGTGCATTTATTGATATTTTCCCCTTGGACGGTTTGGGAGATTCAGAAGAAGTAGCCAAGTCAAATGTAAGAAAGGCAAGAAAGTATCTTCTGTACGAGAATTATTGCATTAACCGTTTTGCATTCAATAAAGGTCTAAGGAGTTTTCTGCGTAATTTCCGCATTTTGTATTCTTTTGTTACAAGCAGACTCTACTTCAATGCAATCGAAAAACTGAGCACAAAGTATTCGTTCGATGATTCATTATATGTAGGATGTATTTTCGGTTATAACAATGAGCGGGAGGTGCTTGAAAGGAGTATTTTTGAAAACTCCATAGAGATGGAATTCGAAAAAGAGAGATTTAAAGTGCCGATTGGATATAAAGCATATCTGACGAGCTTTTACGACGATTATATGAAGTTGCCGCCGGAAGAAAAACGTGTGACGCATCATTCGTTCAAAGTTTATTGGAAAGAATAAAAATTAAGCAAAAGGTAAGCAAAAGCTTGCCTTTTCTTGTGTATTAATAAATTTATATTATAATTATGACCGATACAACTTATTCAAAGGATTGATAAACATGTCTGAATTTAATGGCGCTACATTAATGATCACCGGAGGAACAGGTTCTTTTGGTTCCACTGTTTTAAAGCATTTCCTTGATACTGACATCGGTCAGATCCGCATCTTCTCCAGAGATGAGAAGAAGCAGGATGACATGAGACACGAGCTTCAGGCAAAGCATCCTGAGACAGCAGGAAAAGTAAAGTTCTATATCGGAGATGTACGTGATCCCCGTTCCGTTGCAGATGCAATGCCGGGTGTAGATTACATCTTCCATGCTGCTGCGTTGAAGCAGGTTCCTTCATGCGAGTTCTTCCCGATGCAGGCAGTAAAGACTAATGTCGAAGGTACGGATAATGTCCTTCATGCAGCTATCGATGCAGGTGTTAAGAGGATCGTATGTCTTTCAACAGATAAGGCAGCTTACCCGATCAATGCCATGGGTATTTCCAAGGCAATGATGGAGCATGTTATCTATGCAAATGCACGTGTTGCTGCTGAGCGTGGCGGAACAGTTATCTGCTGCACACGTTACGGCAACGTTATGTGCTCAAGAGGTTCAGTAATCCCTCTCTTTATCGATCAGATCAAGTCAGGTAATCCTATTACGATCACGAATCCTGAAATGACACGTTTCCTTATGAATCTTGACGAGGCAGTAGATCTCGTAAGATTTGCGTTTAACAATGCCAATCCGGGAGACCTTTTCATCCAGAAGGCAGATGCTTCTACCATCGGTGATCTCGCCAAGGGTGTTCAGCAGCTTTTCGGTGATACGGGTACGAACATTATCGGAACACGTCATGGTGAGAAACTCTATGAGACTCTCATGACACGTGAAGAGAGATTAAGATCTGAAGATATGGGCAACTACTTCAGAGTGGCTGCGGATAACCGCGATCTTAACTATGACAAGTTCTTCGTTAAGGGTCAGGTAATGACTGAAGCAGAGGAATCCTATACATCCCACAACACAACACTCCTTGATGTTGAAGGTGTAGTTAATAAGATCCTGACGACAGACTATGTCAAAGAGGAATTGAACGGCATCAGCCACTCCTGAGCGTAATTGCAAGATATGAAAGAAAAGCTTCTGTTAGTCGGCGCTGGTGGATTTGGAAGGGTTGTATTGGAACATGCAATTCAATCCTACGATTGCGCCTTTGTCGACGACGGCCCCGAGAAGGGAACTCTGGTTAACGGGATCCCTGTTATTGGAAAGACCGATGAGCTTGAGATGCTTTTCGCTGAATATAAGCTTCTTGTAGTCACAATTGGAAATAATGCTTTCCGCGAGAAGATCTACAAAGCTGCAGAGAAGATCGGATACACATTTCCCAACATAATCGATCCTTCCGCTTATATAAGCCCCTATTCTTCAATAGGCACAGGCTGCATTATCCTGAATAATGCAGTTGTTCAAAATGGGGCGGTCATAGGAGACGGCTGTGTATTGAATCCGGGCGTTGAGGCTCACCAGGATTCAGTGATCGGCAACTATTGCCTCGTTTATACCAATTCGGTCATCAGGTCCTATGCCAATGTCGGAGACCGTACGAGGATAGGTTCCACGGTTACGGTGTCTAACGGATGCGTCATTCCTGAAGACAGTGATATTGAAGACGGCACAGTAGTGAGAACAGATAGATAAAGATCTATATGATCAGAATGGAGAAATCATATGGCAAATGCGACATGGAAAGATAATGGCAAGATCAAACTGATGATAATAGTAGGCACAAGACCTGAGATCATCCGCCTTGCAGCAGTTATCAAGAAGTGCAGAAAATACTTCGATACTCTTCTTGTACATACAGGCCAGAATTACGATTACAACCTGAATGGTGTTTTCTTCAAGGACCTCGAACTTGAGGATCCTGAGCTTTATCTTGATGCTGTAGGAAACGATCTTGGTGAGACAATGGGCAACATCATCGCTGCAAGCTATAAGGCAATGGCTGAGCTTAAGCCTGATGCGGTTCTTGTTCTTGGTGATACAAACTCATGTCTTTCTGTTATCGGCGCCAAGAGACTTCATATCCCGATCTTCCATATGGAAGCAGGCAACAGATGTAAGGATGAGTGCCTTCCTGAAGAGACAAACCGCCGTATCGTAGATATCATTTCCGATGTTAATCTCGCATACAGCGAGCATGCCAGAAGATATCTTGCAGACTGCGGACTTCCCAAGGAGAGAACTTATGTAACCGGTTCGCCTATGGCTGAAGTGCTCCGTGCAAATCTCGAGAAGATCGAGTCTTCCGACATTCACGAGCGTCTTGGACTTGAAAAGGGCAAGTACATTCTCCTGTCTGCTCACCGTGAGGAGAATATCGATACCGAGAAGAATTTCTTATCACTTTTCACAGCGATCAATAAGATGGCTGAAAAGTACGATATGCCTATCCTTTATTCATGCCATCCCCGTTCAAAGAAGAGACTTGAAGCATCAGGATTCGAGCTCGACAAACGCGTTATCCAGCATGAGCCTTTGGGATTCCACGATTATAACTGCCTGCAGAAAAATGCTTTTGCAGTAGTTTCAGATTCAGGTACTCTTCCTGAAGAGAGCAGCTTCTTTACTTCAGTCGGGATGCCCTTCCCGGCAGTTTGCATCAGGACTTCCACAGAGCGTCCTGAAGCGCTTGATAAGGGCTGCTTCATCCTTTCCGGCATCGACACCAAGGGATTGCTCCAGGCTGTTGATACAGCAGTGGAGATGGTCAGAAACGGCGATAACGGCATTCCGGTTCCTGACTATGTTGATGAGAATGTTTCCGACAAGGTCGTTAAGATAATTCAGTCATACGTCGGCGTTGTAAATAAGATGGTTTGGAGAAAGGATGTATGAAGATCCTTGTAACCGGAGCCAAGGGCATGGTCGGAACTGCTCTTGTAAATAATCTGAAGAATATCAGAGACGGCAAGAACAGAACAAGACCGGAGATCTCCATTGATGAGATCTATGAATATGACATAGATTCCACAGAAGAGGAACTGGACAGATACTGCGCAGATTGTGACTTTGTCTTTAATCTTGCCGGTGTAAACCGACCGAAGGATCCTGAAGAATTCATGAAGGGAAACTTCGGTTTTGCTAGCACTCTTTTAAACTGTCTGAAGGCACATCAGAATAAAGCATCGATTATGCTGAGTTCTTCTATTCAGGCTACGCTGTCAGGCCGCTTTGGCGATTCCGAATACGGAAGAAGCAAGAAGGCGGGCGAAGATCTCTTTTTCGAATATGCAAAAGAGACAGGTGCGAAGGTAGCAGTATACCGTTTCCCGAATCTTATGGGCCATTCAAGACCTAAGTACAATTCAGCAGTATCGACATTCTGCTGGGCTGTTGCAAATGACGAGGAATTCACGGTCAATGACCGTTCGACAGAGATCGAGTATCTCTATATTGATGATCTTGTTGAAGGCATGTTTGATCTCCTTGAAGGCAAGGAAAAACACTGCGAGTTTGATGGCGTTGAGACTGTCTTGAAAGATGACGGTGCTTTTTGCTGTGTGCCTGTTACACACAAGGTGACATTAGGCGAGATCGTAGATCTCCTCGAGCAGTTCAAATCTCAGCCGAAGACTTTGATGATGCCTAAGATGCCTGATGGATCTTTTGCAAAAAAACTCTACAGTTTGTATCTTTCTTATCTTCCTGCTGACAAGTTTAAATATGCGCTGAAGATGAATGTTGATGACAGGGGTTCGTTTACTGAACTCGTTCATACGGAAGACTGCGGACAGGTATCTATCAACATCAGCAAGCCCGGTATTACAAAGGGCCAGCACTGGCATAACTCCAAGTGGGAACTCTTTATCGTCGTTAAGGGTCATGCTCTTATTCAGGAGCGTAATATCAATACCGGCGAGATGGTCGAATTCGATGTTTCCGGTGACAAGATTGAAGCAGTTCACATGATCCCGGGATGGACACATAACATCATCAATCTTTCTGATACTGAAGACCTCGTTACCGTCATGACATGTAATGAGATATTTAATCCGGAACGTCCGGATACATTTGCTGAGAAGGTGTAAAAGGCGTTCTTACGGATATGGATAACAAGCAGATCAAAGTCCTTATGATTGTTCCGAATCTTCGCGCGTCGAGCGGCGTGGCAAGCTTCGTAATGAATTACTACAGGAGCATTGATCATGACAGATTCGTTGTCGATTTTGCAACCTTGTCGTACAGGGAGTCGCCTTATTTTGAGGAGATCGAAAAGAACGGCTCAAAAGTATTCGTTTTGGGTTCACTGTTAAGGCATCCTTTCAAACATTTCAAAAATGCGAAAAGTATAATCAAAGAAGGCAATTACGATATCGTCCATGACAATACACTTCATAAATCCATTCCGATAATGGGATATGCTAAGCGAAAGGTGCCTGTAAGGATCCTTCATTCCCACAGTATAAAGATAGGAGAAACGGGATTAAAAGTTAAGATCAATAAGATGCTTATGCCATTGCTCTTAAGTAAGGCAAACTATTATACCGCCTGTTCCTCGAATGCCGGTGTTGCTATGTTTGGCAACAGGGATTTTACTGTTATTCCTAACATAATTGATACAGATAATTACAGATTCGACAGTAAGATCCGGGATGAAGTGCGTTTAAGAGAAAACGTTACACATAAATATGTTGTCGGCTCTGTCGGAAGAGTTGCAGAAGCTAAGAATCCTGTATTTGCAGTAGAAGTTATGGGAGAAGTTCTGAAGAGAAGAGATGATATCGAATACTGGTGGATAGGAAGCGGTCCTCTTGACGGTCAGATGAAGCAGATCGTTGAAGAAAAGAATATATCTGACAGGATACGTCTTCTTGGAAGCAGGAGCGACTTAAATGAGCTCTATCAGGCTATGGACCTGTTCTTTCTTCCGAGCCAGGGTGAAGGATTCGGGCTTGCATGTATAGAGGCAGAGGCATCAGGACTTCCTTGTGTTATCTCGACCAATTTCCCGGGGGAAGTCAACGTGACCGGAAGCGTTAAGTTTGTTCCTCTTGAGAATGAGATAAGCAAGTGGGCTGATGCGGTAATTGAATCACTTGATAAGAATGCAGACCGTCTTGAAGCAAACAGAATATGCAGAGAAAGTGCTTATTCAAAAGCGGGTTCAGGCGATGCGCTTTCAAAATACTATGAACAGTTAGTTGTATCGGAGAAGTAAGGAATCATGGCATTGAACATTATCTTGATCGCAGGCGGATATTATCCCAACTTCTCGGCTACAGGTAACTGTATCCGCCAGATTGCAAACTGTTATGTGGAAAGAGGACATAACGTTTACATGATCAGCAGAAGTCCTGATGGTCTGGAAACAAATGAGGACTTCGAAGGACAGCATATTTACAGAGTGGCAAGTGACAGAACCAAAGCCGTTGTCAGGAACCGCACTGTAAAAAGAAACATTGCAGGCAAGATCAAAGTTGTTGCGTCAAAGTCATACTGGGCTGTCCGTAAGCTTATGGCAAAAAGCGGCATGGAAGAAGGTCTTGTAAAAGCATACGAGAATAAACTTGAAGAACTCCGTTCCAAAGGCATAAAGATAGACTGCGTGGTTCCTTGCTGCCTGCCGGTCGAAGGCCTTAAGGCAGGTTACATATTCTGCAGCAGATATAATATTCCGCTGTTCCCGCTTCTTTACGACAGGTATAGCGGCAACAGGGATTTTTTCCGTTTTACATGGGCATGGAAACTTAAAAGAAAAGGTGCGGAAAAACTCGAGAAAGCGATATTTGATTATTCCAAGAAAGTCTTCTATATCGATAACTGGGGTCCGTACTTTGAAGAGCATAAGAGGGACAATGCGGTCAGGGTCGAGCATCCGCTCGTTGTTAAGCATCCTTCTGTAACGCCTCTGCCTTTAAATGGTTCTGCAAAGATCAATGCCATCTATCAGGGCGAGATCAATCATACGATGAGACCTCCGCAGGCAATGATCACTGCATTCGAGAAGATCGCTGAGACAGATCCTGATGTGAATCTCCATGTTTTCGCTTCGGGAAATGCTGTCGAAGATGTTAAGAAAGCAGCAGCCGCACATCCTGAATCTATCAGGTTCTATGGTAAAGTCAGCAAGGAGATGGCTGACCAGTATTATGCTTCTGCAAATGTGCAGATAATACTCGCAAATACAGATAAGGAGATCGTCTCCAGTAAGATCTTCGAGAGTGTCGCATCCGGTTATCCTATCGTTTATTTCTACTTCTCGGAGGAGGAATTGTCCTATAATCTTTTGAAGAAGTATCCCATGGTGCTTTTCGTGCGTCAGGACAAGGTACAGGATGAATGTGATAAGATCCGTGACTGGATGTACAGTAACTGCGGAAAACGTGTCGATTTTGCTCTTGTGGCAAAAGCCTACGACGATGCGACCCCCGATCTTGTGGTTGATACATCGGTCGGTATTCTTGATAAGGGTGAGAGTGTAATACAGTAATGAAAGAGATAGCTATAGAGGAAGCAAAAAAACTTCAGCTTGAGATACTGAAGAAAGTAGCAAAGTTCTGCGATGATAACGGTCTTCGTTATTTCATCTACTATGGAACATATCTTGGTGCCATAAGGCATAAGGGATTCATTCCGTGGGATGATGATATCGATATCTGTATGCCCAGACCTGACTATGAAAGGTTCATGGATATATTTAAAGACGAGGATTGCGCAGTATTTGTCTGGCGTAAAAACAACAAGATCATAGTGCCTTTTGCCAAAGTCTACGACACGAGGACCGAGCTTATAGAGAACGGTAATTTCGGTGAGACTTACGGCGTTAACATAGATATTTTCCCTATGGACGGACTTCCGTCAAAGGCCGGAAGCGTAAAGCGCAGAGTGAATTACATGCGCTTTTGTTACGGTATGCAGATAGGTGCGACAATAGGTGATTATTCGAAAAGATCCAGGAGCAAGAAGATCCAGATCGCTCTTATGAAAGCTTTCTACAAAGTCTTTCACTGCCAGCATTATCTTTGCGGCCGTACGATAAAACATGCTCAGAAGTATGACTTCGATACATCAGAGAATGTTGCAGTTCTTGTCTGGGGTTATGGCCAGAGGGAAGTCAACAGGAGAGATTCCATTATGCCTCTCCGTAAGATTCAGTTCGAAGATGGTGAATTCTGGGCGCCCGGTACAGACGAGAGCCTGAAGCACGCATTCGGTGATTATATGCAGCTTCCTCCTGAGGACAAACGTCATTATAAGCATCTGCCTAAGATGAATTGGAAAGAATGAGTATGAAGATACTTGAGATAAATGAAGTTAATTTCGGCAGTACCGGAAAGATCATGCTTCAGATCGCAGATCTCGCAAGATCTGAGGGTCATGAGGTGATCTGTGCTTATTATGCGAGACGCAGTAAGGAAAAGTCTCCTGACAGCATCTACATCGGCAATAAGGTCTCATGTAACATTCATAAGAGACTTCATAAGTATACCGGTTACAATGGATGCTTCTCTCATATCTCCACATGGAATTTCTTAAGGAAAGTAAAGAAGTTCGATCCGGATATCATTCATATCCATAACCTTCATAACTGCTATATCAATCTCCCGATGCTCTTCAAATACATAAAGAAGAACAATAAAAGAGTGATATGGACACTGCACGACTGCTGGTCTTTTACCGGCCAGTGCCCGTACTTCTCGCTCATAGGCTGTGAGAAGTGGAAGACAGGCTGTCACGACTGCGAACAGATAAACAGATACCCTTCTTCTAAGGTGGACCGCACAAGTAAGATGTGGTCATTAAAAAGAGAATGGTTTACCGGCGTAAAGGATCTTACGATAGTTACACCTTCCGAGTGGCTTGCGGGTCTTGTGAGATTGTCGTATCTTAAAGACTATCCTGTCAAGGTAATTAATAACGGGATCGATCTTGAAGTTTTCCGGCCACGCGAAAGTGATTTTCGAGTCAGGCATCATCTGGAGGATAAATTCATTATTCTCGGTGTAGCTTCAGTCTGGGAGAAAAGAAAAGGACTGGATGTTTTTATTGGTCTCTCACAGGTTTTGGATGAGCGTTTTAAGATAGTTCTCGTCGGAACAAACGATGCAATTGACGATAAGCTGCCGGAAAACATTATTTCTATACACCGCACGTCAGATCAAAAGGAACTTGCAAAACTCTATACTACATCTGATCTGTATGTTAATCCGACCAGGGAAGAGAACTTTCCGACTGTAAATATGGAAGCAATGGCATGCGGTACACCGGTTCTTACATTCAGGACGGGAGGGAGTCCTGAAATGCTTAATGAGAAAACCGGCCTTGTTGTTGAAGACGATATTGAAGTTATCGCCCATAGCATTACTTCTGTTTGTGAGAACAAATTATTTGACACAAAAGCCTGTATAAACAAAGCTCAAGAATACAATAGCACTAGCAAATTCATGGAATATTTGCGTTTATTTAGCCTCAAATATGAATGATATATATGATACAATCAACGAGTTTTAATATAGGTGATTAGAGGCAAATATATATATGACTAATAAAGTTGCTAAAAATGCGACATGGATTATTTCTTGCAAGATAGTTCAGTCTCTTCTTGGATTTATAATTAATATGTTTACGGCTCGCTTCCTGGGACCGTCAAACTTCGGACTGATTACATATGCCTCGTCATTGGCGTCGTTCGTCATGCCTATCATGAAGCTTGGACTTAATAACATTATTGTCCAAGAAGTTGTCCATCACCCTGAACGTGAAGGAAAAGCCATGGGTACGATGGTTTTTATGAATTTCTGTTCCTCGCTTGTATGTATTATTGGTGTTGTGTCATTTGCATACGTGGCAAACCCCGGTGAGACCGATACAGTGATCGTATGTGCGCTTTACTGCATTACTCTGGTATTCCAGGCTTTAGAGATGCTTCATTTCTGGTTTCAGGCGAAGTTGATGTCCAGGTATTCGTCCACTCTGGGACTTGTAGCTTATACATTAGTTTCTGCTTATAGGATATATCTTCTTGCTACTTCAAAGAGTGTACATTGGTTTGCCCTTTCCAGTGCGCTCGATTATCTGATCATATCTGTGGGAATGTATATAATCTACAATTTGAAGAAAACGCAGAAACTGTCCGTCGATCTTAAACTCGCGAAAGAGATGATCAATAAGAGTAAGCCCTACATCTTATCAGCTATGATGGTAACTATATTCACCCAGACAGACAAGATAATGCTGAAGAGCTTGATCGACAGTGAGTCAACTGCATTTTACGGAGCCGCTGCAGCATGTGCGGTTATGGCTCAGTTCGTTTTTCAGGCTATCATAGACTCGTTTAGACCTTGGATCTTTGAGGCACAGAAAAAGAACAATGATCAGTTTGAATACCGTCTGAAAATGTTGTATTCATTCATTATCTATCTGTCATTATTACAGAGCGTCGGGATGACTGTATTTGCAAAGCTGATAATAATGATCGTCTATGGAGAGAAATATCTTCCGGCTGTGGGTGCGCTGAGAATTGTTGTATGGTATACAACATTTGCGTATCTTGGTTCAGTCCGTAACATATGGATCCTTGCACATGATAAACAGAAATATTTATGGGTCATAAACCTCACGGGCGCTGCAGCAAATGTAATTTTTAATTTTATTCTTATACCTTATATCGGAATCTATGGCGCTGCCATCGCATCACTCGTAACACAATTCTTTACGAATGTTATAGTCGGCTACATCATCAAGCCGATCCGTCCCAACAACGCCATTATGGTCAGCAGTTTGAATCCGAAATACTGTCTCGACGCGTTTAAGAAACTTTTGAAGAAGAGCCCGAAAAAGGCAGCGGTTACAGCTGCTTCTAATGGCTCTGAAAAGACAGAAGATAAAGAAGACGAGGAGTAATACCAAATGAAAAAGATAATATCATGTATCCTTTGCGGAATATTGACCGTGGGTCTTATGGGCTGTTCTCTTTTCGATAACGGCAAGCCTACAGTTCAGACAAAGATCTATGAGGCATCAGATTCTGCCGACAGATATGAGGGTTATATCTTTGTCGGTGATTCAAGATTTGTAGGAATGAAAGAGGCATTGGGCGGCAATGTCGATTCTGATGTTGAGATCATTGCAAAGAGCGGTGCAGGCCTTGCATGGTTTAAGAAGACAGCACCAAGTATTTACGACAAGACAGGCAAGACCATAATCTTCAATCTCGGTGTAAATGATCTGTATAACGCTTCGAATTATGTCGAGTACTATAACAACATGCCGAAAAGTTTCCTTGAGAACAACAGGGTCATCTTCATGACGGTCAATCCTGTCAATGAGAAAAAGGGAGCTGAAATCGGCTGTAAGGTCACGAATAAAGAGATCGAGAAGTTCAACAATACTTTGAAGGAAAACCTTGATAAGAATTTCCTCATGATCGATACAAATACATATTTTCAGTTAAATGACTTTGCGACGACAGATGGTGTTCACTATACCAACAAGACATACATAGGGATCTTCGATCATGCCATTGAGTGCTGCGAGAAGAATGATTTCGTAAAAAGATAAGACAAGACTTAATCCTGTCTTTTCCATTTGTTGAGGAAACTGTCTTTGTCACCTCTGTAAACATTCATGTCTATATATCTTTCGGTACCGGAATAGCCTTTAAGAACATGACGGTTCGAATACTGCCAGAACGTCCAGTTAATGCCGCCGGGAATGCTCTCATAGACACTTCTGTACCATATCTCACAATCGGAGAAATCATCTTTTACAATGTCAGTATAAGTGCTGCTGCTTACATAGATGACAGGCAATAATCCATAATGGTTCTCGAGTGCTGTGATCATGGAACGGAGTTCTTTCTTTACACTGTCAACATCGACATCATTTTTACTGCGAAAACTTCCATAGTATTCGACATCGATAACAGGCGGAAGCATGTCAGGAACGGCTTCTACCGTGTTGCAGAAATTCTTCGCCTGATTCTCTCCGGATGTCTCAAAGCTGAAGAAGTGATAAGCTCCGATACGGATCGAAGTCTTAGAAGCGCATTCCCAGTTTGAAGCAAAGCATCTGTCAACTGTGGATGACCCTTCGGTCGCTTTTATATATGCAAAATCGATATCCTGTGAAGTCAGGACATTCCAGTCGATATCACCTTGATATGAGGATACGTCGACACCTTTGACATTGTAGCCGTTAAGCCACGGATTATTCAGATGGATTATTCCGTAATACAAAAGACCTGATACAGCTGCCGCGGCGATCAATAGAGCGCAAACTGTAATGACTGTTATCTTTATGCCTGTTTTTGTCCTTGCTTTCATAGGATAAAGTATCGCATATTCTGAACAGAATGTGTGAGAACTATGTAAGGAATTGTCGGAAGGGTCTGAAAGTGTTAATCTCAATACACTAAGGATACTTGAAAGGACAGAAATGGAATCTCTGATACCTGACGCGGACATTAGCCTTAAAGCTATTCAGAAGCGTTCTGACATCGCTCTTATAAGCGATGATGTATCAACGCGCGAAGAACTGATCGAAGCGTTTATGAAATACCTGAAGCTTAACCGCAAGCAGAGGAGGTTTTCAGATTACTATTCCGAAAAGATCTTCGGATGCAATGTCACGGACATGTTCCTTAACCTGAGTTACCGTTACAGGCTCGAATCCCCGATCCCTGTTAATGAGACTCTTTTCGTATCTGAACCGGACCTCTATTACAATAAAAAGGCCTTTGATTCCGGCGAAGTAAACCTCTGCTTTGTTATCGGTTATTCCGGTTCGGGCAAGTCTGTTCTTACCAAAGAATATGAGGGCAGCAATATCGAGAAAGTATCTTTAGATGATCTTGTCAGTCCCAAAGACCATTACACTTTGGAAGAACTGAAGAAGCAGGGTGATCTTCTGTATTCATTCTTTACAAGGAGCGGTGCGAAGTATTACATCTCAAGAGATGAAAGGGATCTTTTCGCTGATCACAGTGAGGTATTTGTAAAGTTCATAAGATTTGCGTGCAAATACGCTGCATACCATAAAGATAAGAAGTATATCCTGGAAGGTATCTGGACTTATCTCTTCTTTGATGATCCATCCAGGTTCAGCAGGTATGCTGTCTATATGAAGGGGACATCTCTTATTAAGTCCAAGTTCCGCAGAATGATAAGAGAATCATCAAATACTCCGCTCGAATCATGGTACAGGCTTGTGGACTTCGGAGTATATGCTGCTGATACGACCTTTTACGATATCAACCTGGATAAATGGAGACGCTATTACGAGAAAAAGCCGGAGACGGTTCTTAAAGAAGAAGAGAATTATTTCACGCTCCTGCGTGCCGGCATAATGGCAAAGATCAACAGTATCAATGAGTGTTTTGTCCATGGTGATGAGAAGGGCATCCGAAACATAATGAAGAATGCCCAGGCCTCCAAAGGCATGGATATAACTGAGAAAACGATAGTCATTGAAGAGTGCAAGAGAGCAATCTCCGATTTGAAATAATTGTCACAGGCATTTGCTATTCTTTATTTTCACGGGATAACAGATAGAATTTGTCCCTTATTTTCGTACCCGGTAACATGCTAATCTGTTAAAGGTAATAGGAATGATGCGGCAATTAAGGGGGCAGATCTTCTGCTTTCGGGTCTGCCTCCTGCCGACATCATGCAAGCCTTATTCTTATTTATTTAACATATCGTTCACCCCTGAAATGACAAAAGAATCTGACAAAGTGGTAGAATGTTCGTATGTTGAAGAGACGCGACATCACGGGCAGACTTACCAAAGCCGTCCTGACGACGGTGTTGTCTCTTTGCGTCTTTTTTTCAGCCGCTCCCGTTAAGATCAATGCTAACAGTCCGACTGTTGCCGATCCTACTAAGAACCGCGAAGGCTATGCGGCATATCTCTACGACAATACGACAGGCCTTCCCACGTCTGAAGCTAATGCTATCGCAGAGACATCTGACGGTTTTATCTGGATCGGAAGTTACGGCGGACTCATCAGATATGACGGAAACTCATTTGAGAGATATGATTCCACATCAGGTATTGCAAGCGTCGTAAGCCTTTTTGTAGACAGCCGCGACCGTCTGTGGATAGGTACGAACGATAACGGCGCGGCCGTTATGGATAAATACGGCAATGTCACGATGTATGGCAAGAAGGACGGTCTTCCTTCAGCTTCGATAAGATCATTTGCCGAAGGTTCAAGCGGCA
The DNA here is from genome assembly GCA_946403085.1 of uncultured Clostridia bacterium. Classification (GTDB taxonomy): domain Bacteria; phylum Bacillota; class Clostridia; order Saccharofermentanales; family Saccharofermentanaceae; genus Saccharofermentans. The sequence goes on from CAMIYM010000010.1 coordinate 39,116, forward strand.
TCATATATATCGGCACTACACAGGGTGTATCTTATGTCACGGGTGATGGAAAACTTGTAGCCGTAGACGAATCCCTGATCAACAACAAATACATAAGACAGATCGAGACAGGTTCTGACGGAATAACATACGGTCTTACGACTGAAGATGATATTTTCACGCTTAAAGACGGATCTCTTGTCGAGTTCCACAATGGCGCATCACTTGGAATCGACGGTACGTTGCGTGCGTTATCCACGGATCCTGACCATCATGGTTATCTCTATATCGGTTCTAATAAGGATACCGGATCAAAGGTATGGTATGGCAGCCTTGATCCCGCTGTAGGATTTAAGACTTCTGAGAGGATCAATGTAGCTCCTCTCGATTACATCAATTCCATAAAATGCACCGGCAAGGATCTCTGGGTATGTACCAATAAGGGTGCAGGAAATTACAGGGATGAGAACATGCATGTCCTGGAAAATGTTCCTATGACTACTAACGTCGAGCAGATGATGTCTGACTATCAGGGCAATCTCTGGTTTGTATCGTCAAGACAGGGTGTCATGAAAGTCGTTCCTAATCAGTTCGCCAATGTTTTCGATAAGTACAAACTTCCTGAAGAAGTTGTAAACACAACATGCTATTACAAAGACAAACTCTTTATCGGTAAGGATTCCGGTCTTACTGTCCTGAACAAAGACGGCAAGGTAGAACGTATCGATCTTAAGCTGGCGACGACTGCGGCAGGTGAACATCTGGGTTATCTGGATCTTGTTTCCATGCTCGGTAATGCCAGGATCAGATCGATCTATAAGGACAGCAAGGACAGATTGTGGTTTGCTACATATGGTGATCTCGGACTTGTAAGATTTGACGGCGAGAACGTCATGACTTTTACTCATGAAGACGGACTTCCGGATTCCCGAAGGATCAGAACTGTTGTTGAAAGAAGCGACGGTTCTTTCCTCGTGGCATGTACCGGTGGTGTGGCTGTTATAAGAGATGATAAAGTCGAGCATTTGTACGATTCCTCTGCTGGACTGAGCAACACAGAGATCCTTACTGTTTCCGAAGGCTTTAATGGTGAGATACTTGCCGGTACTGACGGCGACGGCATTTATATAATCGGTTCTTCGGGCGTTAAGCACCTGAGTACTGAGAATGGTCTTATGTCTGATGTTGTTATGAGGATCAAAAAATCCAGTGTCAATGATGTGTACTGGATCGTGACGAGCAACTCGATAGCATATATGACCGCAGATCATGTGATCCATACGGTAAAGAATTTCCCGTATTCAAATAACTTCGATCTTTACGAGAATTCGAAGGGTGATGTCTGGGTATTAAGCAGTAACGGTATCTATGTTGTAAATGAGGCAACTCTTATTGCCAACGAAGCAATAGATCCTGTCTTCTATGGAATCGCAAATGGACTTCCTGTTATTACCACATCTAATTCCTACAGCAGCGTTACTCCTGAAGGAGATCTCTATATCGCAGGTTCCACCGGTGTAGTAAAAGTAAATATCGAGAGGTCTTTTGAGAGTGTTAATAACATCAAGATGATTGTTCCTTATGTGGAAGCTGACGGTGTAAAGATCTATGCAGATGAGCATGGAAAGATCGTTGTCCCTCACGAGGTCAAGAAGATCACAGTACATCCTTTTATCTGCACATATACACTCATGAATCCTAAGGTAACTTACCGTCTTGAAGGCTTCGGCTCTTATGAATCAACGGTAAGAAGGAACGAACTTTCCACGGTTGACTATACTAACCTTAAGGGCGGCACATATACTTTCCATATGAAGCTTTCCGATGCCATGGGCATAGGTGATAAGGAATATTCGATCGTCATCGTAAAGCAGAAGGCAATATACGAACATTACTGGTTCATGATCTGCGTTGCAGTTCTGATCTTAGGTGTTATCGCTTTGCTTGTATTCATTTATGTAAATGCGAAGACAAAGAAACTCCTTAAGAAGCAGGAAGAGGATAAGCTCCTGATCCGTGAGATCGTAGAGGCATTCGCGAAGACGATCGATATGAAGGACAAATATACCAACGGTCACTCGAAAAGAGTTGCCGAATATACTTCGATGCTTGCACGCGAACTCGGATACGATGAGGAGACGGTCGAGAAATACTATAACATCGCACTCCTCCACGATATCGGTAAGATCGGTGTCCCTGCTGAGGTCCTTAACAAGCCCGGCAAACTCGATGACAATGAGTTCCAGACTATCAAGTCGCATACCGTATTGGGATATAACGTTCTCCGTGATATCCACATCATGCCTGAACTTTCCGTAGGCGCTGAATCGCATCATGAGAGACCTGACGGCAAGGGTTATCCTCAGGGTCTGAAGGGCGACGAGATCCCTCGTGTAGCTCAGATAATCGGTGTTGCAGATGCGTTTGATGCTATGTATTCGAACCGTCCTTACAGAAAGAGAATGAACTTTGAGAAGGTGGTATCGATCATTAAGGATGCTTCCGGAACTCAGCTTACAGCTGATGTTGTTGATGCGTTCCTCCGCATCGTCGAGCGCGGCGGATTCAGGGCGCCTGATGACGTCGGCGGCGGTACGACTGAAGATATCGATAATATCCACAAGAGATTCGAGAAAGAGGAAAAAGATAAAGAGAAAGCTTCAGAGAATAAGACTGAGGAAAAGACAGAAGAAAAATCTGAAGATAAAGAAAACACTAACGGGGATAATAAGGAGCAGAAGTAACTCTTATGAAGAAGGTGCTGTATTTTATCGTTCAGCTTATCATATCTTTGCTGATCTCGTCTTTGAACTGGTATCTATTCTCTATGTCAATTCGTTATACAGAAGGGACTATAGATGTTAATGCGACACCTGCGATTTTATTTCTCTCCGGCTTGGCGGTCCTTCTGATCTTTACGGTCGTATATATAATCATCGGATGGAAAAAGGTTGAAGAATGGAGATGGTGGTGCATCCTTATCTCCGCCGCGATCAATATCGCATCCGTAATTATAGGTTACTGGGGTGCAACGGCACTTGTTTATGTCATGTTTTACTCTAACTTCCTGTAAATGCCCGTATTATGTTAAGTTCAATACAAATTCGATAAAGGTCCTGGAAACGGGACCTTTATTGTTATAATGCAGATATAAAGCTTATATGGATCCCTTGCAGGAGGCACACATGAGATACAGGAGACCGGTAACATTATTGATCGTTGTTTCGCTTTTGTTATGCCTGACCGGATGCGGAAAGAAGCTTTCCTGTGACATGCTTGCCAAGGCAGCCGACAGTTACGGTATAAAGAAGGCTGAAAAACTTGTAGATTTTAAGAGACTTGTTACGGAAGGTGTTGCAGCCGGATCACTTTACCTGACCTCTAATGATTATGAAGTTGCTACGGATTACTATAACCGTTTTATCAATACTCCTGAGCATTATCCCAAGTATGATCTTGATGAAGTAACTATAGCTGTTGCTAATGAGACTGGCAGTGACGGCAAGCTTTACATGACATATTTTTACATGATGACTTTTGAAGACGAGAAAAAAGCTGAGAAAGTTTACGACGCTTTTGAAGCAAGATTTATCGATGATGTTCAGCATTCCAAGAGAGACAAGAAAGATGGAATCACATATGCCATAGAATATGTTGAGACACTTACCGGAGAAGCAGAATATACCAGAGGTGTATATATGCAGGGAAAAACTGTTCTTGTAGTCTCAGGCGGCTCTGCCGGTGAAGACGGAAATAAATGTACCGATGAGATCTGCAATTCAATTGGCGTAGTATCTCCGCTGACTCTGAAAAACGCAAAGAAATAACTGCTCTGATCTGCAACATTTTCGTTCTTATATCTGTACATAATAGTAACAGAAGGTTAAATGCTATATGGAGGAAATGAAAATGGGATCAAGCAGATTTCCTGTCGGCAAGGTATTGATAGCCGGTATAAGCCTCATTGTGCTTACCGTTGTAAATGTAGTGGGCTTTTATGTTTTTAACTGGATGTCAGATACCAGGAATAATGATTCCGCTGAGGGTAAGTATTTATCGTATCCTGAATTTAGTGGAACAGTAAAAGAGATCGAAGCTTACGACGTGATCAATGCTGTGGTCGAAGCATCTCTGGACACGGAAAAGGGTCTTTACGATCCTGATCCTGTTTTCGAGAAGACTGATTCTGTTGAAATAGGAGTAGAGCGAGGAAACATAGCAAGGATTCTTGTCTCGGGCAAGTCCGGAGAACGCTGGTTTAAAGCTTCCTCAAATACTTATGTCTTTGACAGTGCTGTATTTGACGACTGTGGAAATACGAGGATAGTTAAAGGACAGAAAATTCTCCTGGCTTATGATGCCAACCAAGCCGATACCTATACTCCGGTGGTTGCGATAAAAAGCACTTCTGATAACCGCATAAACAGTGTTGCTCCGTATATCTGGAGTATTCTGATTCCCAGCATAGTATTTTTCGCTTCAATTATATTCCTGATGTATGCACTTACTAAGCGAAAAGATGACCAGTCAGGCAAAAGTCATAAGGGTAAGATCGCTTTTGCAGTCACATTTATGGCACTATCCGTTATCTCAAGCGCCTTGGGAATTTGGATAAATACATATCTGGCAAAAGCAAAGGCAGCTGTCAAACCTGTCAGAGCACATGCTCCGGTTATCTATCTCTATAACGATACTGACGAGTATATCAATGTCAGACTGGATCTTAAGGGAAAACTTACTTCCACATATCCGCTTTACGATGATGATAAAGGCTGGAACGTTATAGCATCTCCTGACGGGATGCTGACTGACAGGAACGGAAAGCAGTACAGGTTCCTCTTCTGGGAGGCTGACCTTGATATGGATTACGATATGAGCAAGGGCTTCTGCGTAAGGGGTGAAGATACAGAAGGATTCCTTGATTATGCACTGCCCATGCTGGGACTTAACGAACAGGAGACAGCGGATTTCATCTCATACTGGCTTCCTTTAATGCGAAGGAATCCATACAATGTTGTCTCGTTCCAGACGTCTGCATATACTGATGCTGCAAAGCTTACAGTCAGTGGTTCACCTGATGTTGTTATCAGGGTAAACATGATCTGGTACGCATCAGATGAACTTGTCAGCATCGAGCCACAGGAACTTTCCAACATGAATCCGTCGCTGGCTGAGCGCAAAGGTTTTGTTGTAGCCGAGTGGGGCGGAGAAGTGATTCCCGCACCGTCAAAACCTCAGATTTAATACAAATCTACTTCATATCAATGATAAAATTTCCATGCCAATAAGGCAGTTTTATAAGGGGAGAAAAATGAATAAGTTCAAAAGAGCAATAGCAGCAGGACTCTTGCTGGCAATGAGTGTTTTCGTGTTTGCCGGATGCAGCAGAACCGGCCAGGGAAGCAGAGAAACAAAGAAGCAGGAAAGAGGTCCGTTAGATGTTAAGAAAGTAACATACCTTGTCTATAGCGGTGACCAGCCGCACGTAGATCTTTACATTATCTCGGAGGATCTCAAAGGAACGCATTACAGCATCAATGATGATTTCGAAAAGAAGTACGATTATCTTGAAGGTGAGCTTCCTTCTGAAGATCAGTATAAAGTGTCAGACTTTGAAGTCTCTGAATCAGAATGGAATAACATCAAATTACTGGTAACAAGATGCGGCTTTATGGAACTTCCGGAAGAGCTTCCGCCGGTTGAAGGTGATGATATTGGATCTACCTATATTAAGATCGAGACATCAAAAGCTGTGAATAAGTCCGGAGGCTGTGGTGCCGGAGCAGGAAGCGAAAGTGAGCATGTCATGTTTGCCCGTGTAAGAGACGCTATATCGGACGTTATCAGGAACAAATAAAACTGAAGTAAAGAGGTAACACTAGTGATCGAAAGAAAGCATTTTAAAGACATAAACTATAAGCCGTTTATATTTCTCGTTATATTCGGTGCAGCAGGCGATAAGCTTCAGGTATCTGCAAGCAGACATCATGTTGACGGATTCCCGGAAGGCCTTGAGATGCATGGATTAAACCGTGATGAACATGCTGAATACATCGACGGATTCCTATCAGGAACTCTTGGAGATGTTCTAAGCGCACAGGATCCTGAGACCTTTGCCAAGTGCAGCAAAGCCCATGACTGCGTAATAATCAAAGGCGAGATAGCAAAGGACGATACTCTTGATTACATGAGAAATCTTATAGGTATCGTAAAGGCATTCTTTGACCAGGGCGCAGCAGGCGTCCTTGATTCATCAACATTTACTCTTTATTCAGATGAGTCGTGGACAGATAAGTTTTTCGAGAAAGAAGTTAACGCCCAGAACCATGCGGTGATCATAGAATCAGAAGAGGATGGAGGCACATGGCTTCATACGAGAGGACTTCTTGCATTCGGCCGTCCTGACTTAAGCATGCATGCCAAAGATGAGGAAGGTGCTGAAGAGTGCAGGCAGGTAATGAACCAGATGATCTTCTACAGCGGTGAAGGTGTTTTCTTCGATGGTGAATTCAATATCCATCCACAAGACGGCAAGACGTATAAGATCAGGTCTGAATTCATAGAAGACTTCGATAATGACGATTACAATAACGCATATTGCAATGTGGAGATAATCGAAAGGAACTGATAAAGCTCCTTTTTTATTACATCTTTAAGCTTCCGAGCTGTACGCCTTCGACTATATGCTTTGATAAGAAAAGGAATGCTATAACGGCCGGAATGGTCATAACGAACGCTGTCAAAAGATAATCTCCCATTGCAAGGTTCAGCGCAGTAACAAGAGGAAGTGTTTTGCTTTCATCTTTGATAAGTACGACTGAAGGTGTGGAAGCATCATTCCAGCTGGCGACAAATGCGAAGATCGCCTGTGTGGCAATCGCGGGTTTTAAGATAGGAAGAACTATCTGATTAAAGATCCTGAATTCTCCGGCACCGTCGATCCTTGCAGAATAGATCATCTCCATGGAGAAAGCCGATTCAAGATAAAGTCTCATAAAGACGACAGAGATAGGCGTGGCGATAGACGGAAGGATCAGCACCAGAAGATTGTTCTCAAGGTGGAATTTATATACCAGGTGTATAAATCCTGATGTGGCAATGATCGTAGGAAGCATCATGAGCGCAAGTATTATGTTGCTGAATACTTTACGGAATTTCCATCTGTATGCATAGATCGAATGAGCCGTCAAAGCGGAGAAGTAAACATTTAATAATGTGCTCGATCCCGTAACGACCACTGAGTTAATGAATCCTCGTATTACACGTGGCTTAAAGTAATCCTTCAGTTCATTAATCCTCCTGGGAAGGACCTTGATAACATTGGCGGGATTGTTTACCTTGAATCCCGTAAACTCAGTTATCAATGCCAGAAGGGGAGATAATGAGATAATTACCAGAATGATCGATATGACATAGACGGCAATACGAAGACGCATGTCGTTCTTTTTAACAGATGATAAACTGCCGGCGTTCTCTCCCATATTGTTTCCCCATAAGTCAAATGAATCAGTATCAATCTGACATTAAAATTCTATTTGTATTGCAACTGATTGTCAATTTTTCCTGTTAAATCGAAAATGTGTAATATATAATGGTTTTATTGAATTCAAATATATGGATTCTAGAGGATGATAGGAACTATGGGGAAGAAAAAGTCGCTCGAACGGCATTACAATAAGTGGGGCTATATATTCGCTCTTCCTTTTGTCGTGGCATTCCTGATTTTCCATTTCTGGCCGATGAGCAATACGATCCTTTTCGCATTCTGTGATCTTCAGCATGTAACTGAAACTGATGATGCTGTTTTATTGACATCTCACGGTCTGCCCTGGTACAAGAATTTTGCGGATCTTATCAAAACAACTTCTTTCTCGATAGCAATAAAAAACACGTTTAAGTTCTGGATACTTTATACGATCCCCGAGTTTATTCTGGCATTCTGGCTTGCCGCTACAATGACTGATAGAAGACTTAAGATCAAAGGCAGAGCTCTTTTTAAGACCGGATTCTTTTTCTCTAAGCTTTTGTCCGGCTCTATGCTTGGCGGAATAATCTCGTCAGGCATCATAGGATTTGTCTCATCTACTGTTTACTATATTCTTCTTGCGGCAGCCCTTAACGGCTTCGGCGTAACGGAAAAAGATTTCCAATTCTTCTTATCTGAGCATTTCCTTATCATACTGGTAAGCATCTTTATGCATTTTGGAATAACGTTTATCTATGCCGTAGCCGGTATGACCAGTGTCCCGGTCGAGATATATGAAGCTGCTGAGATGGACGGCTCTTCAAGGCTTAATACATTTTTCCGTATCACGCTTCCTTGCATGCGTCCGCTTCTTTTCTTCATAGTTGTTGTCTCTGTCGTTGACGGACTTACTATGAGCGACGTTCCTGCATATATCGGCAACATGAATGATGTTACCAATAAGAGTCTTACTATGATGAACTATCTTGGCAGTATGCTCGGCTTAGGCCGTCTCTGGGGCAAAGGAGGCGCATTCTGTCTAATCCTTCTTGCTATGTCAGCCGCTATTTCCGGCCTCATTTATTTCTTCCTCATAAGAGACAAATACGATGCCAGACTTAAGAGGATGATGCGCAAGAAGAAAAGACAGGAAAGACTGCTTCTTGAAGCCAGAGAAAACTGATCAATAACGGATATCGAAAGGAACAGGTATATGGAACAGACAGGTAAGTGTCCTTCTTGCGGCGGTACTATGCTATTCAATCCTGGCTTTAAGAGCCTGGTCTGTCAGTCATGTGGACGCAAGGATATCATTCCGGAACTCGTATCTAAGATCGCTGTTAATGAACTTGATTTCCTTTCTGCGCAGAATACCGCGAGCCATGACTGGGGAATGGAAGTCAAAATGGTTACCTGCAAACAGTGTGGAGCCCGGATGATCCAGAATAAACTTCAAATGTCCGGCATGTGTCCTTTCTGCGGTTCCACGACAGTTGAAGCAGCGGATCCTTCCCAGGATATTATGGCACCGACGGGTGTGATCCCATTTGCTATTACTGAGAATCGTGCACTCTATATCTTCAAGGACTGGATCAAGGACAGATTCCTGGCGCCTGAGCTTCTTTCTGAAAATGCACATCTTAATAAATTCTATGGCATCTATATTCCGCTTTTTACTTTCGATGTATTAACCGAAAACCGCTATACCGGAAACTATAAAGATGACAACAGGACGCTTTTTAAGTGCGGTAAGTTCCAGTATCAGGTAGATGATTTCCCTGTTGTTGCCAGCAGGCAGTTAGCATCTGACAAACTTCTTTTGAATGTAATTAAAGATTACAGGACTAATGAAGCTAAGCCTTATACGGCAGATGCTCTGGCAGGTTTTCCATGTGAGCACTATTCAATTGGTCTGACGGAAGCATGGAATAGTCTGGGAGATGATCTTAAGAGCCATCTTGTGAGTCAGGTAAACAAATTGGACAAGTCAAAATACCTTATGGGAATAGAGATGGCTACTGATTATTTCAATCTCAAGTATAAGTATCTGATAGTTCCCGTGTGGCTCAATTCGTTCTTTTACGACAACAAGCTTTATACCATCGTAATCAACGGACAGACAGGAAAGATCGACGGCCAGTGGCCAAAGTCTTTCGGTACATTCGCGAAAAAAACAGCACTGTTCTTCCTTGGTTCATTCGGATTGGATTAATAAAATATGGCTCAGCAGAATATCTACGACAACGATACTTTTTTCGATAATTTCAGAAACTTAAGAAGTGATGAGATCAATTTCAACGAAGTGATCGAATCACCGATAATTACAGCGATGCTTCCTGATATGAAGGGTAAGAAAGTCCTTGATATCGGCTGCGGCATGGGCCAGCATGCGCTCCAGTATTCAAAGGCAGGCGCACTGTCCGTCCTTGGCACGGACATCTCTGAGAAGATGCTCGGCTTTGCACAGGAAAACAACTCTGCGGACAACATCACTTATAAGCGCATGGCCTTTGAAGACATCGCGCAGTTAGATGAGAAGTTCGACATCATCACGAGCTCTCTTGCTTTCGATTATTCGGAGGACTTCGGCAAGCTCATGAAGGATATTTATTCGCTTCTTAACAATGGCGGATATCTTGTTTTCTCGATGTCCCACCCGATTTCGACAGCATACGACGGCGTATACGACAGATATACAAGGACCGAAGACAAGGTAAGACTTTACGCGAACCTTCATAACTACGGCGTTGAAGGCGTGCGTCATTTCAAGTGGGTCGTGGAAGATTATGAGGTCTATCACAGAAAGTTCTCCACGCTGATCAACTGCATCGCAGGCGCAGGATTCATTATCGAAGAATGTCAGGAATCGACAGTTCCTGATGAGATCTTAAAGAAGCATCCCGATAAGTTCGGCGGCGTCATCCATCAGCCTGACTTCATATTCTTCAGGTGCAGGAAGTAAGTTGGCAAAAGTGCTTCTTGTTTGATTATCAATTTATCTTGTGATATTTTTTGTCTTGGAATGCGTTTATTAACGCAAAAAGGGGTAAATGTATTATGAGATTTGAAGACGGAAGAATTGACCAGTTTGTCAGTTCAGAAAAGACACTTCCGCAAAGTGAGAAGGAAAACCTGATCTGGGAATTCAAGAACAGAGGCCGCGGCATGGCATCTGTTGCTTTTAAGTATTTTAAGAATGAACTTAAAGGTGACGACAGTGAAGAGATCTTCACAGAAGATGAGCAGCGTGCTTTTATGGCGCGCTCGCAGGACCTCGCGCAAAACGGATATCAGGATACTACAGGAGGCAAGGAAGGGAAAAAGCCTTCCATTGTTCCTTTAATAGTGGTGATCGCAGCTTTTGTTGTTATAATCGGTGCTGCTATGTCAGGAAATGCGCTGGCAGCCTTTGGCGCATTCTTCCTGGTTTTCAGTGCACTTGGTTTTTATTCTGCATTTACCAAAAACAGCAGAGGTAGAACCTTTTATGGCGGTACGAATTCCGGCTCATCAAAGACTGCCGGAATAGCGATCGGAATAATCGGTCTTGCAGGAGCGATTCCGCTCTTCTTTGCAAAAATGCTGGGCAGTTCCGGTGCTTTCATGCTTATGGCGGTTTGCCTTTTCGCTGCGGTCGGAATTACTATGATCGCCGGATTCTTTATGAGCCTTGATCTTAAGGGCAGGAAGTATAAAGAAGAGATAAGCGCTGAGTGCATCGGTTATTCAAGGATAGTAAGAGAAGAGTCAAGTCATTCAAGAGGCCACCAGAGGGAAGGATTCTCTTTCATGACATCTCCGATATTTGAATACACCTATCAGGGCAAGGAATACAGAGGTATTTATGACCGCATGATCGACGGCCTCGATGCAGATGTTAACAGGGGACCTGTTTCTATAAGGATCGATCCAGACCATCCTGAGGATATATATCACAGTTCAAAACCTGTTATGGTAAAAGGTCTTTGCGTCGGACTTATATGTCTTGCTCTGACAGCTGTTTTGGGGTTCTTCTTTGTAACACAGCAGCTGACAGCTCCCCGGGCACCTGAAGTAAATATGGGGCCCAAAACGATCTTTACGATGCTGTTTGGTTCGGATGAACAAAAAGAAAAAGCCATGGAATCTTTAGGTGATGGCCTTAAGAAATCAGTTGGAGTGAATAATGAAATCACAGATGAAGTCGTTCAGCATATAGCTGAACAATATAACGCAGCCGGAGAGTGGTATTACGAGCTTGCCAAAGTTGAAAGGTACGATGTGCAGGATGACAAGAAATTCAATATTATTTTCGAGGATCCTGCTTTCCCTCAAATAGGTAAAAACGGAAAACCTGATGGCCTGGGTGATACATGGATAGTTTTCTATACGCTCTACGAGTATGAATCTAACGGCGAGAAGAAGATCGGCAAATCGCCCTTCTTCGACGCCAATCCAAAAGAATATACTTATACCGGAACGCATAAAGGCTACGAAGGTAAGTAAAGCACTTAAAAAGCCTCCTCAATATCTGAGGAGGCCTTTTCTTTCTATCCCTTATTTATCCGTCACTTTTTGTATTCCAAAATGTCACCCGGCTGGCAGTCCAAAGCATCGCATATCGCTTCCAGTGTGGAGAAACGGATCGCCGAGATCTTGCCGTTCTTCATTTTCGAGAGATTGACGTTCGACACGCCGACCTTCTCCGATAATTCATTCAATGAGATCTTACGATCTGCCATAACTCTGTCTAATCTAAGTATTATCTGTCCCATATCTATTCCTCCTTACAGTGTCTCGTCAGACTGTGTCTGCAAGGTGATGCCATAGTCGAGGATCGCGTTGACTGCCCATGTGATGAGCGCGCCAAGGACTGCGAATCCTGCTCCTACAGTGCACATTACGATACCGCTTGTAATGATAAGGACGATCGTAACCTTCTTCTTTACCTTTGCAGTAAACGGTGTTTCTTCATTCTCGATGGTTGCGAAAACTGACTTGATGAGCATGATCGTTACAGCAACTATGGCTGCACCAACACCCATAACAAGCACATACATACCATAAGAGAAGCTGAGCGGATGATCTTCAATAGCATCCTGCCAAGCGGGAATATCAGAGTGAATACTCTTGGGAAGTGATCCAAGGTTGATATTAAAAGACTTTGCACTTCCGAATTCATCTGTTGTTGAGATGTATCCGGCTGCTTCTGCTTCCTTTACGGAATCATCAAACTTCTTACCTGATGCGAGGATAAAGATTCCGCTGATAAAGCAGGCGATTGCTCCTATCACAGCTATGACGAATAATATCCCTGATACCTTCTTGCCTACGCGGCAGCTCTTCTTGATCTTTGCGATCTTTGCATTTTCTTCATTCATAAATCCATACTCCTTAAAATGTTAATCTATCACCTTCGAAGATGGCTTTACTATACGCCGACAATTTATCTTTGTCAACAAGTTTTTAACGATAAACATTAAAAAATATTCGAAAAGCGTTGCCTTATATATGCGCGCAAATAGTTCATTTTTGAAGATTAAATCTGATACAATATAGTCATTTCAAGGGGAACGGCAGGAGAACTTTCATGAGCACTAAGCGTGTGCACTATATCGACAATCTCAGATGGATCTGCGTATCGCTCTTAGTCATCTATCATGCTGCAATGGCATACAACACCTGGGGTGAATTGAATTACATCCACTTCGGTGCAGTAAAGCCTCTTGCTGCCATAGTCGTTCTCATCAGCCCCTGGTTCATGCCGCTCATGTTTTTGCTCGCGGGAATCTCTGCATCCTATTCTCTTAAGAAAAGAGGATATGGCAAATTCATATTGGAACGTTTTACGCGTCTTGGAATACCGCTTGTCATTGGCCTCATTATCAATGCTCCGGTGCTAAGCTATATCGCCGATATCTCACGCCATAAATTCCAGGGCAACTTCATTCAGCACTATGTCGTATACTTCAGCAGGTTTACTGACCTGACAGGTTATGACGGAGGCTTTACCTTCGGTCACCTGTGGTTTCTTCTTGTCCTGATCGTGGTATCTCTTGTATCATGCATCGCCATAAGATTTATTCCTGCTGATAATAAGACCGCCGTTAAGATAACCGGCATCGTTCTTGCTATAGGAGCTGTTGCATCTTTTGATTTCAAGACTTTCGGAAAGCCCCTCATCACTTATCTTTGCTGCTATCTTCTCGGATACTTTATCTTCAGCAATCAGGATTTTATAAAGAAACTCAGTTCACTTAAGTGGGAGTTTATAGCAGTCTTCGTTACTGCCGCACTTACAAATGCACTTCTGTATGTATTCGTCGGAACAGTGGTTATCCTGAGCAATGTCTGTAACTACACGAGCTTTATCTGCGGAGTGATCGCGCTCATGATCATCGGCCGTGAATATCTGGACTTTGAAGGAATGAAGACCGCGGGCTTCCCGAAGCTTTCCTATTCATTCTATATTGTCCATTTTCCTGTTGTTGTTCTGAGCCAGTATTTCCTTAATCTGACACGTATGAATACGGTGCTGAATTTCTTCCTGACAGTAGTGATCTCATATCCGGTCACATATCTGCTGTGCAAACTGTTTTCGAAGATCAAGAGTTATTATTTCTGAGTTAAAAAGTCACAGTAATCCTCACTGCATACTGTGACTATTACTGTGAGTTTTGTAAGGAATTAGTTCATTTTCAAGAAAAAGTCACAGTATACTGTGATTCTAACTGTGATTTTCACTCACTAATCTCAATCTTTCTCAAGAGACAGACGCCGCCACTGGCGGTTATGTTAACGTGCCGGAACACATGGTTCGAAAAGCCGGTCTTATGTCTTTTAGCTGGTGATCAATTGTAAACTTTTATTCAAAATGAAAAAACACCCCCTCAGAATGAGACTTTTAGCCAAAAGTTGAGACTGGTCTCACGAGCATTTTGACACGGGGGCGTTCATAATATTAGTAAATAATTCTAGTTCATTCGGAGTGAAAGATATGTATAGAATAATTTTGCCAATTAAGGTGCATGCTGTAAAACTGGCATATAGAAAGGCCCTTTTGGATAAGATGATACATGGATACTTTTGTGTCAGGCGTGGACATAGGACTGTGGCTGTTACATATGATCCTGATAATGCGAAGTGCACATCCGTCAATCCGAAAGTTCATTATGTATCCAGTAAGCAGGGCAAGAAATATGCTGAAGCTGTAAATGAGTATCTTGTTATAAAAGCTGAATACGACGATTTACTTACCAGATGGAATGCCATGTATTCTTTCCAGCCACCTAAGGTAAGGTTTCCTATAAAACAATTGCAGGAAAACCATAAGATGGATAATGCTTTCTATAACATGCAGATTGATAATAAAGGAAAGTATACTCCTGATAATCCGACTGTCAGCGATTCTGGCGTGTACAAATCGAAAAATGAGCTCATGGCTGCTGATGCTCTAAAAGAACTCGGTATTCCATTTAAATATGAGACCTCGTTATATATTCCTGAAGTCGATGAATGGATCAATCCAGATTTCCTTTTGGCTTTCTATGAGATCAACAGATGCTCTTATCTGGAGGTGTTAGGCATGAATGATAAGCTCAACTATGCTGTAGCCACATCCACCAAGATCAACAGTTATTCGAAAGGGAAATACAGGCCCGGCAGAGAAATCATATATATACACTTATATGACAGATATAGCTTTGATAAAGTCTACTTTATTGAGCAGGTGCTTTCTGCTTTCAACAGTCTGATACCTGATAGTGCTCTGGAATGGGGTGCTGATTATTCTCACTTAAATGAAGTGTCTTAAGTCCTCTTCCACGGCCTTACCTTACCGATCCAGCCGTTCTCTTTCCAATACTTAAAGTCTGTGTATTCCGGATTAGCTTTTCCCAGATCTGTCTGAAGCATGCGTACGGCCATGAACTTGGCCTTTACGATGGGGTTTGTTCCTGTCTTTTTACTGTAGTCGATAGAGGCGAACTTCGCAGCAGCATTAGTCAGAACAGCACACATAGCAGCGCGCTTCTTCTCAGGAATCAGGTCCCATCTGACTTCGCTCATGAGCTTGAAAGTGTAAGTCTTGATAGAGCTTACGCCCCACCATGAGAGGCTGTCTTTGATGTCCTTAGCGGTTGACTTTCCGCCGGCGCCGAGACACTGGGTGATGATGACGGCGCGCTTGCCGAACATCTCTTTTGCAGGGCGGTGCGGCATCCATCTGTAACCGAAGTGATCGAGCAAAGCCTTCATCGCGCCGGTCGTGTGGAAGACGTAAGCAGGGGATGCAAAGACCAGGAGGTCTGCTTCAAGAAGTGCTTTCTCAATAGCCTGGACTTTAGCTGCATCTTTGCAGAGATTCTGATCTTTCGAAAAGCACTGGAGACAGCCGACACAGAATTCCGGTCCGTCTTTTGGGAGATAGAATTCCGTTATCTCTGCTTTCTCTTTCAGTGGAGCTAAGAAGCTCTCTTTAAGATGGTATGTAACACCTTTTTTCTCGGTTGCATTTATAACTGTTATCTTCATTATTTTTTCCTCCCGTAAAGACGGTTAAATTGCTTAATGTGTTCATCCAGAGTCTTTAATGCCCATGGCTCTCTTTCCGGATCCCTGTCGCATACAGTGAGAAGGAAATAGATCGGAGCATAGAAGTGCAGTGTCATGATCTCGACGTTATCAGTCTTAAGAAGTCCTGCTGCAGTTACCATTCCAAGAAGCATGCTCTGGTACGAAAACGGATCGTCGACATAGAGCTTCGAGTAGATGTCTGCTAATTCCTTGTTATTGAATTGTTCAAGAGTGAGCATCTTCCTGAAACGCTTGTTGTAGTCGTCATGGAGATAGAAGAGGAAGAACTGACGTCCGAGTGCCAGAAGATTATCTTCTGACATGCTCTCGTATATAGCAGAGTCTGCAGCTGCGTCGGAACCGTTGATGTTCATGGCCTTTGCCTGTTCGGCGAAGCTCTCATTCATCTTATCTATGATGGCATCGAAAATAGCTTTCTTGCTCTTGTAATGCTTATAAAGTGAGGGCGCCTTTATGCCGACCCTTTCGGCTATGTCTCCGACAAAGACATTGGCATATCCTTTCTCGGAAAAGAGTGTGAGCGCTTCATCAAGTATTCTTTGCTTCGTATCCATAAAATACCTCTCGTAAACCAATTGGCTAATTCGAATTAGCCAAAGTATAGCTAATCAGAATTAGCCTGTCAATCATGTTTCGTAGAAATAAAAAATTACTGATATAATGTGCCCATTGAGGGACAATAAATAGAGGGGAAGATTATGAGAAAAACAGTTTATTTTCTTATTCAGCTTATATGGTCAGTAATAGTTGCAGGCCTGGTCTGGTATTTCACACTGGCCAATGTCAACTTTTCCGGCAATAATTCCGTGGCAGGCATTATCTTCGTGGGCGGTATATTCTTATACCTGATCCTGTCGGTAATGTATATCCTTGCCGGACCAAAGTGGGTAAAGGACTGGGGCTACTGGATGATCATAGTAAATATCATCATTGGAGCATTGATGGGCATGGTAGGCCTCGTCGCTGCGATTTTCCTTCCTGAAATGTTTATGGCTTAAAGGAGAAATATGAGTAGTTTTAAATATGTATCACTAAGAGATATGCCTGAACTTAAAGACGTTGCGGCTTGCTGGTTCCACAGCAAGTGGGGTGTCCCTAAGGAAGCTTATCTTGAATGCATGAATGATTATCTTGATAAGAGTACTGAGAACGGCTGGTATCTTTGCCTGGACGAAGATAAGATCGTCGGAGGTCTTGGCGTGATCGAAAACGATTTCCACGACAGAAAAGAGCTAAGTCCCAATGTCTGCGCGGTATATACCGAAGACGAATACCGGAAGAAAGGCATAGCAGGCAATCTGTTGAATATGGTTGTGGAAGACATGAGATCAAAGGGAATCTCACCACTTTATCTCGTGACAGATCACATAGGGTTTTATGAACGTTACGGCTGGGAATTCTATTGTATGGCCCAGGGTGACGATGAACCTGAGATGACAAGGCTTTATATCCACAGATGATCAAGGAAACAAATAAATCAAACTTAATGCCCGGTTAATGCCGGGCATTTTTTTCGAGCCCCCAAAAAAGATAAGCAACACTTTTGGCCAAATCTGTTGCTTAAGCAACACTATCGGGAGACATTGTTGATTGTTATGAGGTTTATACACCGTGATAATGAAGGCGTAAAAGAATCGAATCTTACAAAGGAGGTAAAGCGTTATGACACAGGATATGGCATCACAAAGCATTGATATAGAAGCAGACAAGGCAAATTCCGAATCTGACGGTCTGACACGCGATCAGGTGTTCTTTGTAAGAAGAGAGGTACACATTTTCAAGATGTTCCACACAGACCTTCAGACAGCGGTAAGCAAGGTTGATGCATTGATCGCACATGCCGGGATGTTCAGCATAAAGACTGAATGGAATGAAGACACGAAGAAGTGGATGATCGAACACTGGAATGAACTTAATTAAGGTTGGCAATAGACCTTTTTGAAATGCCCGGTAACGACTGTTGCCGGGTATTTTATTATCCGTAATATATTTATCAGACTGGTGGTGTTTTTGACCCTGTTCCGTTCTCGAATAAGACCTCTCATGTTATAATCAGACACATCTGAATTCACGACTTATGGGGAGGAATCTATGTACAATTTATTCATTAACACGGGCAAGGAATTAGGCCACATCAATCCTGAGATCCAGGGACATTTTTCAGAGCATCTCGGAAGATGCATTTATGAGGGTGTTTATGTTGGCGAGAATTCTTCCATCCCTAATACAAACGGTATGCGTAACGATGTCGTTGAGGCATTGAAGGAGATGAAGATACCTGTTCTCCGTTGGCCGGGCGGATGCTTTGCTGACGAGTATCACTGGAAGGATGGTATCGGCCCCAAGGAAACGCGTAAGAAGATGATCAATACCAACTGGGGTGGCGTTACTGAAGACAACTCATTCGGAACACACGAGTTCATGGAACTCGCGGAGCAGCTCGGATGCAAGACATATGTAAATGGAAATGTCGGAAGCGGTACTGTCCAGGAGATGAGCGAATGGGTAGAGTATATGACCTTCGACGGTGTATCTCCGATGGCAGACTTAAGAAGAGCTAACGGCCGTGAGAAGCCCTGGACAGTTGATTATTTCGCTGTCGGCAATGAGACATGGGGCTGCGGCGGCAACATGGTTCCGGAATACTATGCAAATCTTTATAAGCATTACCAGACATTCGTAAAGCAGTTTAATCCTGACAAGAAGATCAAGAAACTCGCCGTAGGCCCTACAGACAAGGATTATAACTGGACTGAGACTATGCTCCGTGAGTGCTTCAGACAGCAGGGTACATATCCTCAGAACTTCGGTTATATGGACGGTCTGACACTCCACTATTACACACTCCCTTACGACTGGGATCACAAGGGCTCTGCAACAGATTTCAATGACAAGGAATGGTACATGACTCTTTCAAAGACTTTTGCTATGGAAGAGTTCATCGAGAAGCATTCCGCGATAATGGACAGATATGATCCTGACTGCAGGATTGGTCTTATGGTCGATGAATGGGGTACATGGTACGACGTTGAGCCGGGCACAAATCCGGGATTCTTATATCAGCAGAATACTGTCCGTGATGCGCTTATCGCCTGCATCAATCTCAACATCTTTAATAAGCACTGCAAGCGTGTAAAGATGGCCAACATCGCACAGCTCGTTAACGTTCTTCAGGCAGTCATCCTTACTGAAGGCGATAAGATGGTCAAGACACCTACATATCATGTATTCAAGATGTTCAGCTGCCACCAGGACGGCGAACTTCTCGAGAGCTCACTTAACAGCGAGAAGATCGGTCTTGAAGATGAGTACATGGTTCCTAATCTTCATGAATCAGTATCTAAGGGCAAGGATGGAAAGGTCCACATCACTTTGGGTAACCTCTCATGCACTGATCCTTATGAAGTCTCATCCACTCTTATGGGCGCTTCGATCAAGTCAGTAAAGGCTTCTGTCGTAGGCGGCAAGATGGACGCATACAACACATTCGATAATCCGGATGTCGTTACAGAGAAAGCATTTGACGGCGTTAAGTTTGAAGGCGATAAGCTGACATTTTCTATCCCTGCTTCAAGCGTAATGCACATCGAAGTCGAGATCTGAAATGTCTAAGCCCTGCAGGCGGTGCCTGTTAAAAGACATAAGTCTGGAAGATTATGAGCGTCTGATAAGAGACGGACTTGATGCGCTTCCCAAAGAAGATCTTGCAGAAGATACCATCTCGTCAGGAAGACTTCAGATCTGCAAGGAATGCGAAAAGCTGAACCAGGGAACATGTCTTGCCTGCGGCTGCTATGTCGAGATAAGGGCATCGTTAAAGAAAGGGAAATGCCCTTACGGCAAATGGTAAAAACGCAATTTAAAAGGCTGTCTTAACAGGCAGCCTTTTCTTATGTTTTATCTGTTATCGACCTTTTCGGGATACATGTCGTGATTGAACAATCTGTCCTCTGCGACTTTCTCCCACTTCGTTCCGGGTTTTCCATAATTGCAGTAGGGATCGATCGAGATGCCTCCTCTGGGTGTGAACTTGCCCCAGACTTCGATGTATTTGGGATCCATGAGTTTTATAAGGTCTTTCATTATTATGTTGACGCAGTCCTCGTGGAAGTCACCGTGATTCCTGAATGAGAAGAGGTAGAGCTTTAAAGATTTGCTCTCGACCATCTTTTCGGAGGGGACATAAGAGATCGTTATGGTTGCAAAATCCGGCTGGCCCGTGATGGGGCAGAGACTTGTGAACTCAGGGCAGTTGAACTTGACGAAGTAATCGTTGTCCGGATGCTTGTTCATGAATGTCTCGAGTACGGACGGATCGTAATCCTGGCTGTAAACGGTGCCGTTTGAACCGAGCTTGGTAAGTCCTTCTTTTTCGCGCATGTTATTACCCCTTTATGAAATTATACTTGAGGCCTTCGTCGAAGACGTCGATGCCTTCTTTTTTCTTAACTGCTTTTACAACAGCATATGTAACAGGTGTGAAAAGAACTTCGTAGCCGACCTTGAAAAGATACTGGAAAAGGATCATCTTGAGGACGATGGAGTTTTCCATGGTTCCCCAGAATGAGATCGTGATGAAGATGATGGAATCAAGGCCTTCACCTACGACAGTTGAAAGGATGGTCCTGAGCCAGAGGTTCTTGCCCTTTGTGACTACCTTAAGCTTCGAGAGCACGAATGAGTTGGAGAATTCTCCGAAAAGATAACCCGCAAAAGATGCGATCGCTACTCTTGGCGTTGTACCCATTACGACCGCATAAGCTTCCTGATTCTCCCAGTAACCGGGATGGGGAAGTGCTATAGTAACGAGGTAGATGAGTACTGCAAAGAAGCTGCAGCCGAAGCCGAGCCAGATGATAGTGCGTGCTTTTCTGAATCCGTAGACCTCTGTAAATACATCTCCGATGATGTAGGTGAGAGGGAAAAGGATGACTGCTGCAGGAAGTGTGATGTCAGCTGTGACAGCCCACATCTTGCCGGCGATAAGATTGGATAAGAGCAGGCATGTAACGAATATGATGCCTATGCACATGAACAGTTTTGATACGTTTTTCTCTGTTGACATAAAAAACTCCTAAAAATAAAAATGACTCCCGAACACAGGAGTCACATTTAATCAAGCAAGCCAAACAAATAAGCATAACAATGCGTATTCAAGGCGGTAAAATGTTTGTCCTGGTTTTGTTTTGCGACAGGATGGCACAAACGAACTGTCGGCTCCGTTCTTGGAGCACGCATAAAATACTATATCTGCTGATGCAAAGTCAAGAAAATATATTTGTTATTTAGAAAAATGGCATTTTTCGAAAGATGTAATCAAGAATTCTTTATGTTATATTATTGCGTATGGAATAAGGAAAGGGCGATGAATAATGGCAGTATTGTGCGAAAACTGTGCAGGCAGACTTATCTTCAATCCGGCATCACAGAAGCTGGAGTGTGCTACATGTGGCAGTTCTTTTTATCCTGAAGATGTTGAAGATAAATATGCTGATGCAAGTTCAAAGTATTATGACACGAGGGTATATACCTGCAATCACTGTGGTGCTGAGATCATTACGAGCGATACGGAGGTCTCCACATTCTGTGTCTATTGCGGAAACCCGTCTATCAACTTCAGCAGGATCTCAAAGGAATACAGACCTGACGGTCTCATACCGTTTCAGGTAACAAAAGAAGATGCGATCAGGTATATCAACATAAGGCTTCTGAAGAATCCTATCGTGCCGAAAGAACTTAAGAGTAAGTGCGTTGCAGAGAACCTCAGAGGTATCTATGTTCCTTACTGGATCGTTAACGCCGAATATACTGAGGCAGACTTCCTCACAGGTAAAGTCAAGCAGGGCAAGAGAACAGAGACAAGGTGTTATTCGAGAGCGGGAAATGTGAGTTTCAAGAATGTCCCGGTAGATGGTTCGAGGATCTTAAATGATGATGTCAGCTGTAAGCTGGAACCGTTCTACCTTGAAGATTCCAAGACTTTTGACGAGGATTATCTGAACGGTTTCTATTCGAATACTTCGGATATGAGGTATAACGATCTCAGGAATTCAGCTGCCCACAGATGCCACAAACTCTTTGAGGAAGACGTGGTAAAGACGGTGGAGGCAAAAGACGTTAAGATCAAGGACTATATCCATTGGATCGATATAGCTGACGATCCGGTCTATATGATGCTTCCCGTGTGGTTTTTGACCTTCAAATATAACGAAAAGCCGTACACCATACTGGTCAATGGACAGACAGGAAAAGTCGTAGGCACTATGCCCTGGGAAAAGAAACGTGTAGTTGCGATAGGCGTTTCTGTTTTCCTTTTCGTGGTAGCCCTGTTCGCATTGCTTTGGGTATCCATGTATTTCGAACATGGAGCATTCTATTTCTTTACGATATTCAATGCTTATGGATTTGCAGGCTTGCTTGTCGGTGCATCAGCTGCGTTTACGGCCGGCATTGTCGGAATACGAAGGATATGGAAGAATCTGAGGCTCACCCAGTCTGAAGATATCTTCAAGTACGTTAAGAAAAGGCAGGGCTGATGTATGGAAGAAAGATTATTTAATATAGTTGCCATGTTCGTGGGCTTTATAGTCTTTACAGCTGCAGCATTCGCTCTTTTCGCAGTCTATAAGGTCTTGAAAAAGTATGCGGACTTCGGAGATTCTTCATGCAAGATCGGCGAGTATAGTAAAAGTGGAGTAAAGTACACCCGATTTGGAGATGATGTGCCTTCCAGCGACAAGTATCATCTTTTTGCTGATTACGGAGAAAACCCGTTCGAGAACAGAAGACACAGGATTCCCGAAGTGCTCCTGCTGAATACCCAAAAGGATAAGCAGGAAGATATAGAGATTTGAGGATAAAGAGATGCAGAGTAAAAAAGGCGTGATTTTCGATATGGATGGCACAGTCTGGGATTCTTCCGAGAATGTTGCAAAGTCATGGACTGTCAAAGTTCAGGAAGCAGGGTTTACCGATAAAGTGGTAACCCGTGAAGACATCCAGAGGAACATGGGTAAGCCCATGGATGCGATTGCAGATGACCTTTTCACATATACGGAAAAGGGCCCCGAAAGAGATGCGCTCCGCTATGCGTGCGAGGAATACGAGAACGAGTATCTAAGAGAACACGGCGGCATCCTCTACGAAGGCATCTGTGAGACCTGGACCAAGCTTAAGGAGATGGGTTATCACGTCTATATCGTAAGCAACTGCCAGGCAGGTTATATCGAGGCATTCCTCGAGTACTATAAGATCGCTTACGGCAATCCTGAAGACCTTGTTGAAGATATCGAATGCTATGGCAATAACTTCAAGCAGAAGGATGAGAATATCAAACTTCTGGCTGAGCGCAACGGCCTTACGGAAGCATGCTATGTCGGTGATATCCAGAGCGATTACGATTCGACAGTAAAAGCAGGTTTCCCGTTTATTCATGCGAAGTACGGATTCGGCACGATCAATACAGAAGTGCCTGTAATAAACAATTTTGAAGAACTTATAAAAGTTGTTCCTGAAGTAATCGGATAACAAGAAAGAGAGGTCAGCATTATGCCAAAAGATGAGATATCCATACCGTCTATCTTAAAGATCGAAAAAGGTGTCACCGCAAACATCGGTGAGTATTTGAAAGATGCCGGCTTTACACAGGTTGTTATCCTCTTCGGCAACGGTCTTATCTCAATGTTCGGCGATACTGTTTTCGCATCATTCGAGAAGGCCGGCGTCAAGGTCCTTCATCACCAGGAGATGGATACTGTTGACTTCAATGACATCACTAATCTCGCATTCGAACTTCCCAACAAGACCCAGGCGATCATTGGCATGGGCGGCGGAAAAGTAATCGATGCGGCTAAGTATATCGGTTATGTGCTTCGCATTCCTTTCATTAGTGTTCCGACGAGTTCATCTTCAGACGGATTTTCCAGTTCTTCCGCATCGCTTATCGTTGACGGACACAGGAAATCTCTTCCTGCTAAGATGGCTTACGGCATCCTTGTGGATACGGATGTTATCAAGAGCGCACCTGTAAGATTCCTCCACTCCGGTGTAGGCGATATGGTTGCCAAGATCCAGTCCACATACGACTGGCAGCACGAGGAAGATCTTGGCTATGATGAAGTAAATGATTTTGCATTTATGGTTGCCAAGAAGGCTGTAAATTCTTTCGTAAGAACACCTTTTGAATCTATAGAGGAAGAGCTCTTCCTGAAAGAACTTCTTGACTCACTTGCCATGAGCGGAGTCGCTAATGAGATCGCCGGATCTTCTGCACCTACCAGCGGCAGTGAGCATCTTATCTCGCATGCTCTTGATTCATTCCTTGAGCGTCCGCAGCTTCACGGCGTGCAGGTCGGAATCGCCACATACATCATGTGCAAGATCCTGGATCACCGCTGGAAGAGAGTTGATACTATCTTCACAAAGACAGGCTTCTGGGATTATTGTGCGACACTTGATCTGAAGGCTGAGGATTATTCAAAGGCGATCGATATGGCTCCTTCCATAAAGCCTCACCGCCACACATATCTTCATGAAGAGAAATACAGAGACATGGCTAAAGCCCTGCTCTCAAGCGATGAGAAACTGAAGGCGATCCTTCACTGATAAAGGAGAACGTAATGAGAAGAAAAGTATTGGCTGTGATCGGCCTTTTTATGTGCGTGTTTATTTTCGCGGGATGCGGCGAAAAGGGAATCTAGGGAAACTGGGAACTCTATGAAGAGATCGAGAGCGACGGCAACAAGCTCGATAAGAAAGAACTCGAGGAAAAGGGCATCAATGAGAGATATGAGATCGTCGAGGATAAGGTCCATTACACATGCAGTATGGCCTTGATGAAGAAAGACGTCGAGTTCGATATGGACCTTGTCGATAAAGGCGATAACAGGTATGAGTTCATCTTAATGAAGAAGATCACATTCGCATCTGTAGAAGTCCGCGGCAACTACATGACTTATTATGTCGGTTCGGGTGAAGATCAGACCAAGATGGTCTTTAAACGTGCGAAATAGACCTGTTCTTCAGCCGCTTGTTGATGATTCTCTCCAAATGTGAAACAATATCAGGCGATATCAAACCTTAAGGTGAATGAAGTGACTAAAGTAATCGTCGGAATGTCAGGTGGAGTGGACAGCGCTGTTGCAGCATATTTGCTTAAGCAACAGGGCATGGAAGTCATCGGCGTTACTCTGCGTGTATGGGGTTCTGACGAAGAAGGCGACAGCAGATGCTGCGAGATCGATGAGGCAAGACGCATCTGTGAGATCCTTGATATCAAATATCATCCGCATAACTGCACATCGCTTTTCAAAAAGAATGTCGTCGATCCTTTTGTTGATTCATATCTTGAAGGACAGACACCCAACCCTTGTATCGAATGCAACCGCTACGTTAAGTGGGGCAAACTGATAGAACTCGCAGATATTTTCGGAGCAGATTATGTGGCAACAGGCCACTACGCTTTTATCGAGAAACTCCCCAACGGCAGATATACTGTCCGCAAGGCATCGCATATCGGCAAAGACCAGACATACATGCTCTATAAGCTTACGCAGGAGCAGCTCTCAAGAACGCTCATGCCTCTTGGAAAATATACCAAGGATGAAGTGCGCGCCATAGCAGAGCAGGCGGGGCTCCCCTGTGCACATAAGGAAGAATCCCAGGAGATCTGCTTCGTTACTGAAGGAAGATATACGGACTTCATAAGCGAGCATACAGACAAAGCTATTCCCGGTGAAGGCAACTTCGTGGACACTGAGGGCAACATCCTCGGAAAGCACAAGGGCATTCACCAGTACACTGTCGGCCAGAGAAAAGGTCTTGGCATTGCACTCGGCCATCCTGCTTTTGTAGTAAAGATCTGCCCTGAGAACAATACTGTTGTATTAGGCACGGAAGCAGCTCTCATGGTTGATGATTTCTGCTGCCGCGACGTGAATTTCTTAAGCATTCCGGAGCCTTCTGAAGGTGATAAGATCAGATGCCTTGCCAAGGCCAGATATCACCAGACCGAGCGTCCTGCCACAGTTGAATATCTTGGCGGCTCTAAGGTAAGGATCAAGCTGGATGAGGCTGTGAAGGGCGTATCACCGGGACAGTCTTCCGTATTCTATGATGAGAACGGCTGCGTTGTAGGCGGCGGAATAATCTGCTGATCCAATATTCCGGATAAAAGTCCGGCAGTACTGGAACCCTGTCATGAAAACACGAAAATCCCAAGTATCAACAAAGCCCAACATGCCACAAGTTTGCCGAAAAATAGTTTGATTATCAAAGCAACCTTGCCGTATTATGCGGCTAAGTAGAAAGAAACCTATAGATTTAATACCGCCTCTGGTATTCGTGACCGTTGCCGGGGCATAGTTCAGGGGGAACAGGTTCGCGGAGATCCTTATGAACACCGACTAATATATTAATTATAATTTGGTGCTTTATGACCGTTATGGTAGGATATGCGAGGAGGAGATTATGCTCAGGACTATAGGAATGATGTATGTTACCCTGATCCCGACTGTGCTTGCGGGAATTGTGGTAATGATATGGTGCAAGCTTCCCATATTAAAGGCCATAGCAAAGCCAATAGACTGCGGGAAGAATTTCTTGGACGGCAAGAGACTTTTTGGTGATAACAAGACATGGAAAGGCATGCTTGGTTATCTCATCTTCAACACACTCTTTTCAGTGCTGTGGGGTCTTGCCTGCACGAACCAGAGCCTGGGCAGTCTTAATTTCTTCTATCAGGATCATGAGAACACGCTGACTTTTAACCTTCTTATCGGTGTCCTTCTTGGACTCGGGTATTCTCTTTTCGAGCTGCCGAACAGCTTTCTTAAGAGAAGACTGGATATTACTCCCGGAAAGACTTTGAAGGGTTTCTGGAAGGTGTTCTTCGTATTTCTTGACCAGGCTGATTCCGTGTTCGGTGTAGCACTTGTTGTGTGGCTTTTCTATCCGCTCGGTATCGGTCTTTATTTTTTATATGTGCTTGTCGGAGCTGCAACGCATCTGCTTCTTAACATGATGCTTTACTTCATGCATCTCCGTAAAAATATGTTTTAAGGATCACTTTTATGTTAGTAAGATTAGACAGTGCAGTTCAGGAAAACGGTAAGCTCGGAAACAAAGGTAAATTCCTTTTGCTCATGAAGCAGAGCGGATTCAATGTTCCTGATGGTTTTGTACTCGACAGCGACACTTATGATGAGACTGTTTATGGTGATACCGAAAAGGTCATCAACCAGGCATTGTCAGATCTTAATAAGAACAATGTCGATGCGACATCAGAAAAGCTCAGAGCTCTTTTCGATAATGTAAAGCTTCCTTCCAAGGTAAGAGAAGAGATCAAGTCGATCATTAAGGATGACAAGCTCTATGCCGTACGAAGCAGCGGCACGAAGGAAGACCTGGATGAGTTCTCTTTTGCAGGACAGTATCAGACGTTCCTTAATACAAAGCCTGAAGATGTTGAAGCAAGGATCATCGACTGCTACAGATCGATGTTCGGAGTGATCATATTAAGCTACCTGGTCAACAGAAAGATCGATACATCTGATCTTAAGATGTCTGTCGTCGTTCAGGAGATGGTGGCTTCAGATAAGAGCGGTATCTGCTTTACGATCGATCCTGTTACCGGCAACGATAAGACGATGCTTATCGAAGTGTCGGAGGGACTTGGTGAAGATATCGTAAGCGGAAAGACCGTTCCTGAGCAGTATCACTTCAACTGGTATGAAGGTTATGAAGTCGAGAGGAATTCCGGCAATAAGCTTATCTCTGAATCCAATGTACAGGAGTATGCGAAGATCTTCGCGAAGATCCAGCAGCAGTTCGGATATCCTTGCGATATCGAATTTGCGATCAAGGATGATGAACTCTTTATCCTCCAGTCAAGAAGGATCACAAAGCTTAATTATGCAGGGATCAACGATATATGGAGTACTGCTGACTTTAAGGATGGCGGCGTCTCTGCGACAGTCTGCACACCTTACATGTGGAGTCTTTACGAATATATCTGGGAGTACTCATTAAGAAAGTTCATCGTTGACACCAAGATCCTGAAGGACAGCCAGCTGCCTCCAAAGCTCGGTGAGATGTATTACGGAAGATGCTACTGGAATCTTTCAGCAGTTAAGCTCGCGATGGAACAGATCGTTGGCAATAAGGAACGTGAGTTCGATAACGAATACGGAATCGTCGGAAATTACGAAGGCGACGGAAAGGTTACCAAGCCTACGCCCAAGGTCCTTTTCCACATGATCCCGATCATCATCGAACAGAGCAAGCTCCTTAATGACAGAAGAAAGAATGCAGAGCGTTACAAGCAGGAACTTCTGGACCTGTACTACGACTACAAAAAGCAGCTTGATGAGCACACGATCCAGGATATAACGAAGTCTTTCGTGAAGATCACTAAGGATACTTATTTAAGATCCGAGACGACTTACTTCTGGCAGATCTTCATCAACACGATCCACCAGTCACTTTATAAGGACAGCCTCCTTAAGTACGTATCAGGAAGCGAGTATCTGTCACTCCTGGGAAGCATCGACAACATCTCACATCTTCTTCCGTTCTACGACATGTGGGATATCACGAGAAAGATCAGAGCAAGTTCTGATGATCTTAAGTTCTGGAAAGAGACATATGCAGATGCTATCGCAGATAATCTCGATACGGAGACACACTGCATACCGCTCGTTAAAAAGCTCATCGACGATTACGGATATCACTCTGATAAGGAACTTGATATTACTTATCCCTGCTACTATGAAGAGCCTGAGGTAATGGTATCCATGATCAAAGATATGGTCCTTCTTGATGACTCTTTCTCACCTAAGGAAGATAAGGAAAGAGGAACAGCTGTATATAAGGAGATCCTTAAGAATCTTGAGAAGCAGCATTCCGCATCCAAGGTAAAGAAGATCAAGGATAAAGTCGATAAGATGAGAAGGATGCTCTGGTGGCGTGAAGAGTTCCGTGATGTATCCACGAGATTCTACTACATGCTCCGTATGTATACGATCGAGTATGCGAAGAAGCTCGAGAATGAGGGCGTGCTCGAAAAGTGGGAGGACGTATGGTTCCTCAAGGTCGGCAATCTCTGGGATTATATCGACGGCAAGCTTACTAAGGATGACCTTAATGAACTTATCGTCAAGAACAAGTTCTACTATAACGCATACAGAAACTACATAAGCGACAACGAGATCGGTCATGATTTCCATGTCGTAACTGATGCTGAGAGCAAGAATACGATCAAGGGTCTTGGTGCCAACAATGGCACGATCACTGGTGTTGCAAGAGTCATTGAAGACTTCACGCAGATCGACAGACTCCAGCAGGGGGATATCCTCGTAACAAGATTTACCGATACCGGCTGGACACCGAAGTTTGCGATCCTCTCAGGCATCGTAACAGAGTACGGCGGAATCTTGTGCCATGCTGCTATCGTATCCAGAGAGTATGGAATTCCCGCCATCGTTTGCTGCAAAGATGCGATGAGCAAGATCTCTGACGGACAGATCATAACGATCGACGGAAGCACGGGCGTTGTTACTATAAAGGATGGTGAATAACATGATCGTCGGCAAGTGGAACAAGTCAGTCTTATTAACTTATGCCGGACTGCTCATCGCAGTGCTCGGAATGGTCCTTGCTTTCACTTGCGAAAAGATCAATTATTCGATCTGCTGTCTCATGGTCGCAGGCGTCTGTGATCTTTTCGACGGCATGGTCGCAAGAAGATGCAAAAGAACTGCTGAAGAGAAACAGTTCGGAATAGAACTTGACTCCATTGTTGATACGATGAGTTTTATTGCTCTTCCGGTATGCATCTTCATTGCTATGGGACTTACACAGATCTGGGATATCGTGATCTTCATGTTCTTCGCTCTTGCCGGTGTGGCAAGGCTTGCTTACTTCAATATCGATACAGCTGACAGTGAGAAGGCGATCAAGTATTATATCGGCCTTCCCGTAACGTATACGGCGCTCATATTCCCGCTGCTCTATCTCTTAAGTCTCCCTGTCGAAAACAGTATATTCTTATGGATCTTCAGAGCAGGCATTGTTGTGGTTTCAGTACTGGAACTCATCAAGGTCAAATTTGCCAAGCCGAAGGGCGTATGGTATGGAATATTCGGAGTAATGGCGATCGCACTTCTTATCGTGTATTTGGCAGTTCTCAGATAAGTTATGAAGATCTACGACCGCAGGACAAAAGAATACGAAGAGATAGTTCAGTTCGGTGCAGGTAAACTTGATTTCCTGTATAACAATCCGTTCGGCCGTCTTTTCCTGGGCCTTGCTGTATCTCCGCTTGTCTCGAATATCTATGCTTCAAGCAATTCGAGAAAGAGTTCGGTAAAAAAGATCCCCTCTTTCATCTCGGAAAACAACATCGACATGAGTGATTATGAAGAGAAGGAATATGAGTCCTTTAATGACTTCTTCACCAGAAAGATAAAGCCTGGCAAAAGGCCTGTTGATATGACATCCGGCGTTCTCGTATCTCCTGCAGATTCCAAGCTCCTCGTATATGAGATCAATGAAAATACAGAGATGAATGTTAAGGGCAGAACATATACTGTCAGCGAGATCTTAGGTGAAGACTCGGACTGTGCTGCATTCAGAGGCGGTTATGCTCTCGTGTTCAGACTTACCGTAGATGACTATCACAGATTCGGTTTTCCTGACAGCGGCAGGGTGGTAAGCAGGAAGAAGATAAAGGGCAAGCTCCACACTGTAAGTCCTGTTTCAAGGAATCATAAGATCTATCAGGAGAACACGAGAAATGTGTGCATCCTGAATACCGATAACTTCGGAACTATAGCTTATATCGAAGTAGGTGCGATGCTTGTCGGAAGGATCAAAGATCACGGCAACGATGTTTTCGCGAAAGGCCAGGAGAAAGGGTATTTCGAACCCGGCGGATCTACGGTGATCATGCTTGTAAAAGATATTAAAATGGACGAAGATATAATGAAACAAAGCGTTTCAGGGATCGAGACCAAAGTAAGATACGGTGAAAGGATAGGCGAATCATTATGTTAAAGAGATGGTACGTTTACTACAAGGAACGATATCCTATCATTCCGAGGATCATCCTTGGAATCATTCTTTTCCTCGAGATACACTTCATCATCCTGCTTAACATGGGTGTCACCTGGAATGACATTCATCTTGGCGCTCAGGAGGCGACAGGTGCTTTCACATGCTTTGCTTTCCTCTTGTGGCTCCGTGTCGCAGATGACCTTAAAGATTTTGAGACGGATAAGAAACTGTTCCCGGACAGACCTTTGCCGAGCGGACGTGTCTTCAAGAAGGATGTAGTCATATCCTGTTCTATAGTTCAGGCGATCGCCATCGGTCTTAATATCGCATTCATGCGTGAGAACCTTATCTTCCTCGCGATCCTGTATTTCTACGGATTCCTGATGAGCAAGTGGTTCTTCAAGAAAAAGAAGATCCAGCCGAGCCTGCCTCTGGCCCTCATCACACACAATCCCGTACAGGCATTTATCAATCTCTATATCATTGCCTTCACGATCCAGAAGTATAATCTTCCCGCGTTCTCTTTAACGAACATCATGGCTCTCTGGACACTCTATTTCCCGGCACTTATCTGGGAGGTATCGAGAAAGATCAAGGCGCCCAAGGACGAGAACGATTACACGACTTATTCGAAGCTCTTCGGATATAAGAAGTCCACAAGATTTGTCTTGATCCTTACGATCTGTGACATCATCACGAACTTCATTCTCGTATGGAATCTTAATAAGATCTCCGTTGCAGTGCTTGCGCTCCTCGTATCATGGATGACATGGAAGTTCGTTCAGTTCATGAAAGATCCTGAGAAGTTTACTCTTGTTACCAAGGTCGAACTTTACACGTATCTTCAGGAGTCCACGATGCTCCTTACGATCGCGTGCTTCATCATATTCGGTAAGATCTGACGATGTACGGTTCCAAGATCGATAATCTTATAAAGCTTAGAGAAAACGGATTCAATGTTCCGCCTTTTGCTGTCGTGCCTTATGAGGTTGCGGTCAAAGATGAGCTGGCATTTGAATTCCCGTCTGATGGAAATAAATATTCAGTAAGGAGTTCAGCGAATGTTGAAGACGGTGAGTTCGCAAGCTTTGCCGGACAGTTCGATACATTCCTTAATGTGCCTCACGACGAAGTCCCTGCGAAGATCCGTGAGATAGTTGGTTCTCTTAACAGTGACAGTGTTAAGGCATACTGCGAAAAGAGCGGTACTCCCATTGAAGATATCAGGATGAACATTATCGTTCAGGATATGGTCGATGCGGATGTTGCCGGTGTCATGTTTACGGCCAATCCACAGGGCATATTAAATGAGAGTGTAATTACCGTCGGCAGAGGCCTTGGCGAGGGTGTTGTGTCATCACGTGTTGATACCACATCCTACTATTACAATCTTACTGACAGCATCTACTACTACGAAGGCAAAGAAGACCTTCTGACAGATGAGAAGATAGAAGAACTTGTAAAGACTTCAGAAGGCATAAAGAAACTTTTCGGTGAATATCTCGATATAGAATTTGCAGTGAAAGATAACGTCATCTATATCCTTCAGGTGCGCGCCATTACGACGCTTAAGACTGACGATCCTCTCATCATGGATAACAGCAATATCGTTGAGAGTTATCCCGGAATCTCTTTGCCTCTTACAACATCTTTTGTTGACTTGGTTTACAGCGGTGTATTCAAAGGCGTCAGCAGAAGAGTCTTAAAGAATGACAAGGAACTTAATAAACACGAAGATGTTTTCCTTAACATGACAGGTCACGTTAACGGCCGTGTTTACTATAAGATCAGTAACTGGTACACCGTTATAAAGTTCCTCCCGATGAGCAAGAAGATCATTCCTGTATGGCAGGAGATGATGGGAGTGCGTAATAAGAATTACAATGTTAACGATGTAAAGATAAATCCTTTTATCCGTGCGGCAACGTATTTCAATTCGGTCTATGAGCTTTGCTCAGTTCCGAAAAACATGAAGAAACTTAATGAGAAGTTCATCACGATCAATGATGATTTCTATAAAAGATTCGATCCGTCGTTATCACCTGAAGAGCTTGTTAGCCTTTTCAATGACATCAAGGCAAAGCTTTTCGACTGCTGGGATGTGACGCTCCTTAACGATATGTATTCATTCATTTTCACGGGACTTCTTAAGTCGAGAATGAAGAAGAAATACGGTAAAGACGATAAAGAGATCAACGCATACATAAGCGGCATCTCGGATATAGAGAGCATGAAACCGGTCAAGGAAATGGTAAGGCTCGCTCTTAAGAAAGACGAGTATTCAAAAGAAGAATATGAGACTGCGAAGAAAGAATATATAAGACGCTTCGGTGACCGTAATCTTGAAGAGTTAAAACTTGAATCAAGAACATTCAGGAGTAATCCGGAGCTTTTAGACAAACGCATCGCCGAATACAGAACCGACATGGAACGTCTTAAGAAAACCTATGAGAGTTTTACAAGAGAAAAATCTCAGGAAGAAAAATACGACGGCCTTACAAGGCTTTATGTGAAGAAGAGTTCACTCGGCATCTATAACCGCGAGATATCCAGACTTAACAGGAGCCGAATTTACGGCATCGTAAGACTCATTGTCGATACACTGGGTGTTAAGTATAAGGAGCAGGGACTGATCGAAAAGGAGAGCGACATCTACTTCCTTAAGATCGACGAAGTGTTGTCCATGGCATCTTCTCCTGTCGATATGAAGAGCAAGATCAGTTCGCGCAAGGATCAGTATAAGCTTTACCGTGAGCTTCCGCCTTATTCGAGGATAATATTCTCAGGAGCTGAGTTTAATAAGCATCACATGCGTGTTAATTCTTACAGGAAAAAACTTAACAGCAATGAGCTTCAGGGTGTGCCCTGTTCAGGCGGCATAGCAGAAGGCGAGGCGCTCGTCATAACAAATGTTGAAGATACTGGTGACGTTAAAGACAAGATCCTCATAACGAAGATGACAGATCCCGGCTGGGTATTCCTTCTTACATCAGCCAAGGGTGTTATATCGGAAAAGGGATCGCTCCTGTCACATACAGCGATCATATCAAGAGAGATCGGTATTCCTTCGATAGTCGGCATAAAGGATCTTATGCTCAACATCAGAACAGGCGATACCATAAGGATGAATGGTGATACAGGCAAAGTAGAGATATTGAAAAGAGGAACGGAAGAATGAAGCTTGTAAGATTTGAAAAAGAAGAGAATTACATCAAGGATTTTGTAAAGCTTGCTGAGAAGATCTACGATTCGAATGACAATATGGAAGATCCTGATTCGATTAGGAAGATCCTTAAAGGCGAGCATCCTTTGAGCAAGTATTTCTCGCTCGCAAAATTCCTTGTCTACGATGATGCGGGAAATGTTAAGGGGCGTTTTTGCATCACATCTTATGAAGGCGATGATACTGCATACTTCGGCTTTTTCGAGTGCGTTAACGATCAGGATGTGGCGAAGTTCCTTTTCGACAGTGCGTATGCATATTGCAGCGAAAACGGATTCGCGAAAATGACAGGTCCTGTCGATGCTTCCTTCTGGATAAAGTACAGGCTTAAGATCAACAAGTTCGAGACGCCTTATACAGGTGAACCTTACAACAAAGATTACTACTTAAAGCTCTTTCAGGATAATGGATTTGAAGTGGCAGAACACTATACTTCGCATGCTTTCAGAAGCGTAGGCGAGGAGTATAAGAATCCGAAGTTTGAAGAGCACTACCAGGAATTCCTGAATGCCGGATATGAGATAAGAAGTCCCAAGGAAGAGGAGTTCTCTGAATGCATCGACGATGTCTATAGGCTCGTAACAGACCTCTATAGTGACTTCCCGATCTTCAAGGATGTCGAGCAGGAGAACTTCAGGGAAGTGTTCATGAGCTACAAGCAGATAATGAACATGAGCATGACAAAGCTTGCTTACTATCAGGGAAAGGCCGTAGGCTTCTATGTATCTGTTCCTGACTATGGTAACCTCGTCTATCATACGGGCAATCCGATTAACATCGCGAAGATCTTAATGACGAAGAAAAAGCCGAAGCGTTATGTAATGCTTTACATGGGCGTCGACCAGCAGCACAGGGGTCTTGGTAAAGCCCTTGTATATGCCATAATGAAAGAACTTATGGCTACAGGGCTTCCCAGCATCGGCGCTCTTATGAGGGACGGAAAGCTCACACAGACTTATGCTAACGATGACATCACAGGTGTCTATGAATATGTATTGCTGGAAAGGAAGATAGAGAAATGAATGAATTAGAAAAGTTCTTAAGAGCAGACTATGAGAAGTGGAAGGATCTTGATTACCTTCACGAGATGGTTGACGGCAAGTATGTCGGAATCACTTTCGGAGAGTTCATCGAGAAGGTGAACTATCTCGGAACTTATTTCGTAAACAACGGCTACAAGGGAAAGAACATAGGTATCTACAGCCCGAACTCTATTGCATGGATGATAGCTGATGTTGCCATCATGAACTATGTCGGATTAAGCGTCGGCCTTTCAAAAGACTGGAAAGACGATAATCTCGACTATGCCATTGGAAAGTGTGAGATCACTCTGATGCTTTACAGCAAGGCTCTTGAAGCACAGATAAATGTTGTAAAGGATAAGCACCCGAAAGTTGAATTCGTCTGCATCGAAGACAGCTTTGAGAGCATGATCGAAGAAGGTAAGAAAGAGTGTAAAGAGCTTTTCGCGCTTGAACCTGTTGATGAGGATAAGCCTGCAAAGATCGTATTTACGAGCGGCTCCACATCATTCCCGAAAGCTGTTATGCTCTCGATCAAAAATATCTATTCAAGCTATGAAGCACTCGGAAGAAGAATTCAGGTCGACACGAACGATGTGTGCTACCTGTTCCTGCCTCTGAACCACACATACGGATCCATCTTCAATTTCCTTTATTCTCTTGTATTCGGCTACAGTATTTACCTGACCGGCGACATCAAGAATATGGCTCAGGAGATGATGATGGTAAAGCCTACGGTCTTCTGTGCAGTTCCTCTTGTATGTGTTAAGTTCTGTGAAGGAGCCAAGGCTATGAATGTTCCTTTGCAGATGCTCGTTGGCGGCAGGATGAGATATATGTTTATCGGCGGTTCTTGCCTCCCTTACGATATCCGTCAGGCATTCATTGATGCAGGTATCAATCCCATGAACGCATATGCCCTGTCAGAGACATCATCAGGTTTTTCGATAGACTATCCTGACGTAACAGACATGGACAGCGCGGGAACTCTTCTCGAATATGTTGATGCAAAGGTAATCGATCCTGATGAAGACGGAATCGGAGAACTTGCCATCAAGGGACCCAATATCTTCCACGGCTATCTTAACGATCCTGAAGCTACTAAGAGAGCCTTTAACGAAGACGGTTATTTCCTTACAGGTGACCTTGGAAAGATCGTTGGCAACATGGTCTATGTAAAGGGAAGAAAAGATACCATGCTCGTTCTTCTTAACGGCGAGAATGTATCTTCAAAGAGAATAGCCGATAAGGTCAAGGAAGCAGATCCCAGGATCGCATCTGTAAAGGCTTATATAAGAGACGATCTTCTTACATGTGATATCTTCGTAAAGGATAAGGCTGATATCGAAGGTGACTGGCAGTCAGTCATAGATAAGGTCAATGAAGATCTGTCGAAGTATGAGAAGATCAGAAAGTTCAGCGTTGTAGATATCAGTGCGCTCCTTAAAGGCTGATATCTGACGGAAAATAGAACATCAATAACTCATCCGCGAAGTGCTGTTAAATGGCATCTCCGGATGAGTTTTCTTTTGCACTGATCTTAGTGAAAAAACTTATCGTAAAAGGAATGCAGATAAGGCTTGTCATGACATCTGCAATGGCCTGTGATACCTGTATTCCGGGAAGACCGAAGATAACGCTTGCCACTATAAGGACCGGAATAAAACAAAGTCCGTTACGAAGTGAAGATAAGAATGTCGCATTGAACTTGTAACCTATGCTTTGGAACATCATGTTATTGCATACCTGGAAGGGTACGACGAGAAGACCTATGCACTGCGCTCTGAGTGCGGGGATGCCGATGCTGATTACTTCAGGGTCATCTCTGAATACCTGGATGAATGTTCCCGCGTTGACGAAAGTGATTATTGCAGCGATTCCGAGAAGTAAAGATCCGAAGGCGAGTGTAAAGAAGAATCCTTTGCGTACACGGTCGTACTTTTTTGCACCAAAGTTGAAACCTGCAACAGGCTGGAAGCCCTGGCCGATTCCGAGCACGGCACTGAAGACGAACATGCATACTTTGTTGGCGATGCCCATGGCTGCGATCGCGGCATCTCCGTAAGCGCCTGCAGCGTTATTCAGCACCATGGTCGATATGCTCGCAAGTCCCTGTCTGGCAAGGCTTGGAAGACCTGTCGTGATGATGTCGCCCATTACATTCGCCTTGAACTTCGCGTATTTGAAAGAGAGCGAAGTCTGGGTCTTCTTTAATATGAACATGGTCAGAAGGATCGCCCATGAGAGGTACTGTGATATGGCGGTAGCAAGTCCTGCACCGAGAATTCCCATATTGAGCTTTTCCATGAAGAGGGCATCAAGAAAGATGTTGACGATACCGCCTGATGTGAGTCCTATCATCGCGAAAAAAGCTCGTCCTTCATATCTTAAGATGTTATTCATTACGCAGCTCGATACGAGCGCAGGAGCTGCGCAGAGAATGCAGATCGCGTAAGTCTTGGAATAGGGCAGTATCGTCGGTGTGCTTCCCAATAGAAGCATGAGAGGTGTCAGAAGTAGGCTTCCCAGTATCAGTATCGCAAATCCTGAGAAAAGGGCTGAATAGAATCCTGTGGCAGAGAATGTCCTTGCACTCTCGATATCTTTCTGTCCGAGCTTTCTGCTGATGATGCTTCCGCTTCCGTGACCGAACATAAAGCCTATTGCCTGAAGTATCGCCATAAGGCCGAGGACCACGCTTGTAGCGCCGCTTGCGGAAGTGTTGATCTTTCCTACAAAGTAGGAGTCAGCCATATTGTAGAGCGTGGTAACGAACATGCTGATCATGGTAGGTATACCAAGCCTTATGATAAGGGCCGGTATAGGCTTTTGTGTCATCATGTCGAACTGTGAAGCGTACTTTTTCATATTATCCACCGTAAAAAACCAATACCTTCTAATACCACTTTTCGCTTATGTTTTCAATGTTCTATTGATTTGGGATAGCCCAAGTGATAGCATTTTCGCGGAAAAAACATAGAACGGATAAGAGATCAATGAGTTATTTATACGAGACACATCTTCACACATGCGAGGCAAGTGCATGCGGTAAGGTTCATGGTGAGGATTATATCCCTTACATGCTCGAGAAGGGTTACAGCGGAATAATCGTTACGGATCACTTCTTTAACGGCAACACATGCGTTCCTGAAGACCTTCCCTGGAAGGAAAGGGTTGAGATCTACTGCTCAGGCTATGAGCGTGCATTGAAGGCATCGGAGGGCACTGATCTTAAAGTAATGTTCGGTGTCGAATATAACTTCTGGAAAGATGAATATCTTCTTTACGGAATCGATAAAGAATGGCTCCTTAATAATGAGTGCATCATGGATATGACAAGACATGAACTCCTTGAAGCAGTTCACAAGGCAGGCGGTCTCATGATCCAGGCACATCCTTTCAGAGAGAGGGATTACCTTACGGATATCAAGCTCGCACCGACTGCCTGTGACGGAATTGAAGTATATAACGCAGCCAACAAAGCGAACATGAATGCGCTTGGGTTTGAATACTGCACCAAGTTAGGCCTTCCAATGACAGCCGGTTCCGATATTCATTTCTTTCACGATAATGCGATGGGCGGAATGCTTTTCGAGAACAAACTAGAATCAGTTGCTGATTATGTATCGCTGGTAAAGAAGGGGATGGGAACACCGGTTTCGATCAGTCCTGACGGCACCATTACACCTGTTGCTGACATTCCTGAACAGACTGTGTCTACGGCACTGCCGACACTTCCGGTCCTCTATCCTGAAGGAAAATAAAAAGCTATTAGATTTAACGGTAAAGCAGGGTTCTTAAGGGACCCTGTTTTTTATTCATAAGGTTATAACATATAAACCTATTGACATAGTAGGTAATACATGTTAATTTTATCCCAATCTGAGAAAGGAGCAGTGGCAAGTGAAACAGTTTATTGGAACATCAATGTGTATCATGTGCTGTTTTAAGTCACCCTCCCGTATGTTTCAGGTGATGTGATCACCTTTTGGCTTAACAGAAGATAAGTGTACGGGAGTTTTATTCAAACTCCCTTTTTTATTTTTTCGGAACAAGGAGAACATCATGAGTATCGAAAAGGACATAGAAAACTACATCAGATCAGGCGAATCAGAAGAGCAGGGACTGGGACTTGAGATCGAGCATTTCGTGGTAGATGACAAGGGAAACCAGATCGGATTCCACGAAGTATCATCTCTTATAGAGAAAGTTGGTTTAAGTCTTAAAGCAAAACTGATCTATATGGATGGATATCCTGTCGGGTATCTGACAAGCGAATATTCTATTACGCTCGAACCGGCGTGCCAGTTCGAGATAAGCATCAGCCCTTATTCTGATCTCGAGACGATCAGAAAAGTATATGAGAAGTTCATTGATCTGTGGACACCGATCTTAAATGAACTTGGGTATCACCTCGTGACAAAGGGCAACCTTCCTCTTGTTGAAACAGGTGCGATCGATCCGGACGAGATAACGCTCTCGCCCAAAAAGAGATATAAGTACATGGATGCGTATTTCAGGCATTCAGGTAAATACGGTAAGCACATGATGCGTGCTTCTGCATCGACCCAGGTATCCGTGGATTTCAGATCTGAAGGTGATCTCGTACGCAAACTCATCGTCCTTCAGAAGATCTCTCCTATCCTCATGATCGCAATGGAAAACAAGACATGTCCTGATTCAACACTTAAGGGAAATCCCGGCAAACCGCATCTTTTCAGGATACAGGAATGGGATGATCTCGATCCTTCAAGAACCGGTTTTTATCCGCATTCATTTGATCCGGATTTCGGGTACAGGTCAGTGGCAGATACAGTCCTTCATACACCCCTGATCCTGCTTACTGATAATGGCGAGACAACAGATGTCAGTTCTGATACGGCGGAGGATCTTTTCGCGAAAAAAGTGATCAAGGAAGAGACTCTGGATGAAGCAAGAGAGAAGCAGCTGATCGAGCATTTCATATCCATGGGATTTTTCCATTTCAGGATAAAGAAGTATATCGAGATACGTGTCGCAGACAGTGTTCCTCTAGACAGGGCATTAGGTTATGTCGCATTGATCAAAGGCATTGTGTATTCAGATGAGAATCTGGGCATACTCGAAAAGGAACTGTCTTCCGTAGATACGATAGATAAGATCCAACAGGCTGTTGAAGCAATCGAGGAAGACGGATACAACGCTGTGATTTATGACGGCAGGACAGCATCCGAATGGGCAGCTCATCTTGTGGAGCTTGCACTTGCCGGTTTATCAGGAAAAGATAAGGAGTATTTGCAAAGTGTGCGAACTTTTTGGGGTATCGGCTGACAAAAAGATCAAGGTGAATAAATACCTTGATGTGTTCTTCAAGCACAGTGTCGAACACCATAACGGGTGGGGCCTGGCACTGCTTGATGACGGCCTTATCTCTGTCGAGAAAGAACCTGTCCGCGCAGTGGACAGCGCATACTTAAAGAACAGGCTGACCGGCAACATCGAGACGTCAAGATGCATGGCTCATATCCGCAAAGCGACTGTAGGTGATGTCAGCTTCGGCAACACGCATCCGTTTGTGTTAAGCGATGCTTCAGGAAAGAAGTGGGTGTTCGTTCATAACGGAACTATTTTCGAGTCAGCTGTATTAAGTCCATATCTATATGTTCAGGAAGGCACGACTGACAGTGAACGTGTTCTGTATTATATCGTCGAATGGATCAACAGACTTATCCTTAACGGTTTTGATGATGCGAGGAAGATCAACTTCATCAACGAGATCGTCTTAAAACTTACTCCCGGAAACAAGCTGAATTTCCTTCTTTACGACGGAGATTATATGTATGTTCATAAGAATGAGCCGGGTACGATGTACAGGTTAGTAAAGCCCGGTTCAGTGATCATTTCCACTCATCCGCTTGATGATTCTGACTGGGAGGAAGTGCCGCAGAACCAGCTCCTCGTATATAGGGACGGTGAACTTGTTCATGAAGCAAAGCCGCACAGGAATACTTATATCCATGATGAGGAAAAGATGCGTTTTCAGTACATTGATCATTCGATGCTGTAATCTTAACTTTACCTTATTTTCGCCGCATTCGCTTTGACAATGCAGAACAGTTCGCTATACAATAATGCTCGATGGAATAAGTACTAACTCTATGGAGGATTAGATTATGGAAAACAACAATCAGTATCAGCCGCCTGTACAGCCGGTTCAGCCCGTACAGCCTCAGCAGGCCGCATATCAGCAGCCGGTCCAGCCCGTAGTATATCAGCCCGTTCAGCAGGCATATCAGGCACAGCCCCAGCAGCCCATAGATCCTAACTACGCTGCTGTTGCCAAGGACTTCCTTACAAAGGCTATCGTATCTTGCTGCATCAGTTCTCTTCCTGTCGGAAGCATCATTGCTATCAACATGGCTACAAAGAACAGAAAGAACATTCTTGATTACATTGGCCGCGGCGGTCTTCACACAGAAAGGATCAAAGTATCTTCCGCGTTAAGCCGTGCAGGAAGATATTCCGGAATAGCAAGCACGATTTTCTGGGGTATTTATTTTGCATACTTCGCAATCGCTATCTCGTTCGCAATCTTTGCAGCTGTCGGATCACAGTTCTGATCAGATAATTATCAGTCAATCATGAAAGGTGCCTTTGCAAAAGGGCACCTTTTTTATTCTTGATGTGCGCGGGCACCCTTCTGAAAAACTGACCGGCATACGAAATCACTTTTTTCAATTTTTATCGGCAGGCGCTTTCGGAACAACAAAACAGGGCATCCCGTGAGATGCCCCGTATAGATTTTCGAAAAGTTATACCGTCAGATATATGTTCCTAGATATGCGAACTCGGTTGGCTCGGCATCAAGCTCGCAAAGGAGCGAGATGACTTCTTCAGAATAAGCTGATGCTTCGAAGTCAAGATAGAACATGAATTCGAAGTCCTTGCCGGGGATCGGACGTGATTCGATCTTGGTGAGGTTAAGACCAAGAGAAGAGAACTTCGCAAGTGTATCTGCGAGTGCGCCCGGAGTGTGTCCCAAAGCGAGCATTACGGATGTCTTTGAGGCACCGGGGAAGATCATGAGATCTTTTGTGATGCAGATGAAACGTGTGTAATTGTTATCTGTGTTCTGGATGTCATCCCTGATCGCTTCAAGTCCATAGAGCTGCTGGCAGTCAGCAGATGAGATTGCAGCGACGTCTTTTCTTCCTGAATCGGCAACACTCTTGGCTGCGACAGCTGTGTTCTCGACGATGTTTACTTTGATATCCGGATGTTCTTTAAGGAACTTGCTGCACTGGCCGATAGCCTGGCTGTGGGAATAAACTTCGCGTATATCTTCAAATCTTGTTCCGTGATTTGCGAGAAGCTTGTGGCTGATCCTTAACTTGTAATCCCTGACGATGTGGAATTTGTGGCCGACCATAAGATCGTAGACCTGGGTAACGGAACCGAAAGAGCTGTTCTCTATAGGGAGGATGCCGAACTTGCAAAGTCCGGATTCGACTGCCTGGAATACGCCGTCGAAAGTTCTGAAATACATGATGTTGGCATGACGGAAGATCTTGTCTGTAGCGATCTGTGAATAAGCTCCCTCGATACCCTGGCAGGCGACCATGGGTGACTTGGGAAATTCCTTGGGTGTTGTCTCAAGCGCTGCATGGATCTGATCGGCAAGCTCAGTCCTCGTGCCGTACTCCATGTTGCGGTAAGAGTGGCTTAAGTTGAACATCGTGGTGAAGAGAACGCGCTCGTAGTTGTCGATGAGAGAGTTGGAAGTCTCAAGTCCTGAAAGATAACTTCTCTCGTAACGTCTGCTCTTTAAAGCAATCTCAGATTTGCTCAGAGTCTCGTTCGCCATCTTGCTTGCCTCGAGCCTTTCAGCGAAAAGTTCTCTGATCTGCTGATCGATCTCTTCAATGCGTTTTCCGGCCTGTTTCTGTGTCATGTTTTTCATCCTCCGTCAAATTAAAAGCCCCGCAGTCTTGTTCACTGCGGGGCTCATTAAATACGTAAATCAAGTCGTTATTTACATGCAGTGAACATTAACCCCTATTTCTAAAGGCAAAAAAGAAATCACGCCATGTAAATGCAAAATTCGTCATGTGGCAATTATATACCTTTGATTTCGTTTGTAAACACTTTTGCTGAAAAGTGTTCGAAAAATAATCTGTCCGCCGGACCTGCTTTTCGGGCAAAAACAAGGAAATCAGGGGTTTGCCAGGGGCGCTCTGCTCCGCACCATATATTTAATATTAAAAGAGGGGGCTCCTCGTGTTATAATTGCAACCTATGAAGATCAGAGTTTTTACAGCGATTCTTGTCTGCAAGATCATAAGAGGCCTCGCAAAGCTTGCAGGGCGCGGTTCCAGTCTGCCCGGCAAATATGCTCTTAAGATCTGTCCGGATATCCTCTCGCAGTTGAAGCTCCCGGAACTGTCTCTGGCAGTTACGGGTTCTAACGGCAAGACATCCACAGTCGAGATGATCGCGCACATATTGAGAAGCAACGGACTTAAGGTTGCATATAACAAGGAAGGCTCCAACCAGATCGAAGGTGTTGTTACTTTCCTTATAAGTGATTCCACTATGGGCGGCAAGGTCAAGAGCGATGTCGTTCTCCTCGAAGCAGATGAGAGATATTCAAGACACATCTTTAAGTATTTCCATCCGAAGTATTTTGTTATCAATAACCTTTACAGAGACCAGATGACAAGGAATGGTCATCCGGAGTTCATTAAGAGCGTTATCGGACAGGCTGTCTACGATGACATGACCCTGATCCTCAATGCTGACGACCCGCTCGTCGCAAGCTTTGGAAAGGGCAGGGAAGGCACTATTTATTTCGGTGCTGATAATCTTCCTTCCGATACGAAGACTCATGAGGGAATCTACGATGACGGCAAGTACTGTCCTGTCTGCAAGAGCCCCATGGAGTATGAGTATTACCATTACAATCACATCGGTAAGTTCAAGTGCACATCCTGCGGTTTTGAAAGACACGCTGCTGATCATTCGCTTACTTCTACTCAGGAAAAAGACGGAAAAGCTTCGATCACGATCGATGGCAAATATGAGATCCCGGTATTCTTTACCGGTATTTACCATTGCTACAATAT
Organism: uncultured Clostridia bacterium; assembly: GCA_946403085.1. Taxonomy (GTDB): domain Bacteria; phylum Bacillota; class Clostridia; order Saccharofermentanales; family Saccharofermentanaceae; genus Saccharofermentans. The sequence goes on from CAMIYM010000010.1 coordinate 83,531, forward strand.
CCTTGCTGCATTTACTGCGGCAGTAACTTCCGGAATTGCACCTGAGAAGGCAGCAGAATCTCTCGGAGGTTATATCCTTAAGTCAGGAAGGATCTCTGACTTTACTCTCGGAAAACTTGACGGAAGACTTCTTCTTTCGAAGCACGAGAATTCCGTATCATACGACCGCTCGATCGATGTCGTTGCAAACGATAAGCGTAAGAAGAGCGTCATGATAATCGTCGATGCGATCAGCCGCAAGTACTATACTTCTGATTCCAGCTGGCTTTGGGATATTAATTTCGAGAAGCTCTGCGGAAGCGATGTCGAGAAGATAATCCTTGCAGGCCAGTACTGCGATGACTTGGCAGTCAGATTTGAACTTGCAGGTGCAGATCCTGATAAGACCGTCTACTTTACGACAGTTCAGGAAGCAGCGGATTACTGCGCACATAATCTTGATTCTTTCCTTTATGTGATCACATGTTTCTCTGATAAGGAGAAGATCTTATCGATCGTGACAAGGAGGGAACTCTCATGAACGTAAAGATCTTATATCTCTATCCGGATTTCATGAGCCTTTACGGCGACAACGGCAATGTCAGGATCATGGACAGAAGGCTTAAAGACCAGGGCTTTGAAGTCGAGATAATAAAGCGTACCGTAACTGACAGTGACATTGATTTTACGGATGTTGATTTTGTTTATATGGGTTCAGGTTTTGAGTCCAACAGGAACATTGCGGCAAAGCATCTTGCCGGATTTAAGGACGCTCTTGTGAAAGCAGTGGACGACGGTGTTCCTATGCTTTTTACCGGCAACAGTTACGATATCTTAGGTAAGGGAATTACCACTGCTGACGGCTCATTTGTCGAAGGCCTCGGCATTTTCGGATTCACATTCAAAGAGCAGATCGAAAAGCGCTACACAGGCGATGTTGTTCTGGAAGACTGCGCTATAAACGAACGCTATGTCGGATTCGTCAACAGGGCCGGAGTTCCGGAGAATAATGAAGAACTTCTTTTCGATGCGGTAAAGGTGATCGGCAATGTTCCGATGACAAAAGATGCTGTAAGAAAGAACCGTCTCCTGGGTATAAGCCTCATAGGCCCCGTGCTCCTTAAGAACCCCAAGCTCGCGGAGCTCTTCGTAAATGAGATCTGTGAGCGAAAAGGCGTTAAGGCAAAAGATATTGATTATCCTCATTCCGAAAAGAGTCACGCCGTGACATTAAAGGCCTTGATGGAAGCAGAACTCTAAAACACGCGCGCGTTTTATGATATACTGACAAGCTAGGAGGGATAGTATGGCTGATACAATTAAATGCCCGAATTGCGGGTCAAATCTTACACTTAATGCTGATACACAAAAACTCGAATGTCCTAACTGCGGATCTTCGTTTGATCCTGCAGAATTAAGCGGCATTACAGTTAATGAACTCGAAGCAAAGCCTGCCGAACCGACAGATCCCGCGCAGAACGTTCAGTCTGCTGCAGAACAGGTCCAGGAACAGGCACAGGCCGGACAGCAGCAAACACAACCCGAACAGACAGAATTCGTATGCAATGCATGCGGTGCCAAGCTCATAACAGATGCTCATACATCTGCTACATTCTGTGCTTTCTGCGGTTCTCCTGCACTTGTCGGAAAGAGACTTACAGAGCAGTTCCAGCCGCAGTACATGATACCGTTCAAGTATTCGAGAAAGTCTGCCGAAGAAGCTTTCTTCAAGTGGGCAGGAAAGGGCAAATGGACCCCCTTCGGATTTGCTTCGAAGAAGAGCCTTGAGAAGATGACAGGCCTTTATGTTCCGTTCTGGCTTTTCAATATCGACGGTACGATCGAAGCTTCCGGAACAGGTGACAAGATCCACTACAGCGGAGACGACGAGATCATCGAGACATTTGATTTTGAGCGTAATGCAAAAGTCAGATGGACCAATGTTCCTCTGGATGGTGAGACGAGGATCGATGACCTTCTCATGGAAGCTATAGAGCCTTTTGATTTCAATGCTCTTATTCCTTACGATTACAAGTATCTTCCGGGATTCTATGCCGACAGGTATGACCAGTCGCCGCAGGACCTTGCTGCACGTGCCACAAAGCGCGGCCTCGATGGAATCGATGCGGCTCTCAAAGGATCCTTAAAGGGAGTTTACGACAAATACAGATTCAAGAAGAACTTAAGCAGGATCGATGCGATGGAAGCTAACTACGCATTGCTCCCTGTATGGTTCATGTCTTACAAGTACCGCAACAAGTACTATTATTTCGCGATGAACGGACAGACAGGCGAAGTTGCCGGCAAGATCCCGGTAAGCCCTGTTAAGAAGATGATGCTGTTCTTCATCGTTCTCGGTATTCTTGCTGTTATCACAAGATTCGTCTTGGGTTTGATCATGAGGGGGTTCTGGGGATGAGCGAAAATAACGTTGATTTAAATGAGATGAATCAGAATCAGAACAGCACCCCGAAGCTCTCGGTGCTTTCTGAACTTAACGGTGCATCAATAGGTGTAGGAATAGGCCTCATCTGCATAATCATTGCAAGCCTGGTCTTCTATATCTTCATGAACCTGTCTCCCAAGAAGACAGTAAAGGTAGTAGATGATGCCAATCTGTTTTCGAGTGAGGAAGCAGATGCCATCGAAGATGCAGCGAAAAAACTGTCCAAGGAAAAGGACATCAATGTCGTTATCGTTACTACTAAGGATAAGGGCAGCAACTACACAAACTCTGATGATGACGAGAAGAGATTTGCTGAAGACTACTACATGAAGAGCGTAAAGACAGTCCCTCTTCAGAACAACTCAGGTGTATGCATCCTTATTGACGTTACACTCGATTATAAGGGCGGAAGATTCTTCTGGCTTTACACATACGGTACAGCTCATTTCGCCGTAGATAACGATGAGTGCTATGGCCTTTTCAGAGGTCACCTTGACCAGCTCGGAAACGGACAGTACGGTACGGCGGTAGAAGAGATAACAAGACAGCTCGGCGATTACGAATACCAGAATTATGCTGCGATCGTATTCTTTACGATCATCATTCCGGTCGGATTATCCTTGGTGATTACCGGTCTTGCATCGCCCAGAAGAAGACTCGACAAGCTTCCTGCTATCAGCACTTACGGAATTGCTGCCAATAACAAGGTGGACAGATCCGATAAGTTCCTGCGTAAGAGAGTCATCCATCATGAGTCATCGTCTTCAGGCGGCGGTGGCGGATTCTCCGGTGGTGGCGGCGGCTTCTCCGGTGGTGGCGGAGGAGGCGGATTCTCCGGCGGTGGCGGCGGACGCTTCTAATATGTTAGAATATCGCGGATATTTTAACGGTGAAGGATAATTATGCTCAGTATCGTCGTTCCGGCCTATAACGAAGGCGAACACATCTACAACAATCTCATGACCATCGATAAGGCGCTCAGTGCGTTTACTTCGGACTATGAGATTATTGCCGTCAACGATGGAAGCAAAGACAACACCGGCGCAGAAGCAGCACGCGCTGCAGCTGATAATCCCCGCATCAAAGACTTCGGCTATGACGTGAACCGCGGCAAGGGCGGAGCTGTCGCATGGGGTGCCGTCAACAGCACCGGCGATATCGTCGGCTTCATAGATGCTGACCTCGACCTTTCACCTGACATGATCGCCGGCTACTTCGAAGAGATGAACAAGTCCGGAGCTGACATCGTCATCGGTTCAAAGATGCACAAAGATTCCAAGCTCGAATATCCTTTTGCGAGAAAGGTATTCTCACTTGGCTATTACCTCATGCTCAAAGTCCTGTTCGGCCTTAAGTGCCACGACACGCAGACCGGACTTAAGCTTTACAGAGGCTCGCTTATCCGTGAGATAGCACCCTTAAGAAGGATCGACGGATACGCTTTCGACATCGAACTCCTGGCTCTGGCATCCGGAAAGAAGGCCAAGCTCATCGAGATGCCGGTCGAGCTGAACTTCACCAGAGGCGAATCCTTCGGCCGTATCAAGTTCAAGGATGTGTGGAAGATGTTCACCGACACCTGGAAGATATGGTGGAACCTTAAGGTAAAGAAGTCGTATTACAAGTAAAATCCCGGAAATGCGTTTGGGGCTATTTTTCGCCCCTGTTTCCGGCTAGTGCAAAAATGGTGCAGATATAGGGCCAAACTTGCACCATTTTCGTCAAATGATGGTCAGATTGCTCGAAATGGTGCGAAATTGACGCCAATCCTGCACCATTTCTGCACACCTGTTCGGCGAATTTTCAAGTCAAGTGCAACGTGGTTGAATAAAAGACCTCGTAAGGTGTT
>CAMIYM010000011.1 GCA_946403085.1 uncultured Clostridia bacterium
CATTGCTTATATTCAAAGCAAAGTATATCCTGACAGATAAGAAGCTTGAGGAGATTTCAAAAGAACTTAAATCAAGGAGCTGATTACCATGATCACAGTAAAAGGCGACAAGAACCCGCTTTATATCCTTGAGACCTCTCATACATCATATGTGATGAAGGTAACGGATTCAGGGCACATAGAGCATCTGTATTACGGCAGGAAGATACACCTGGATGATGAGGACGGCCTTTCCGAGCAGCATGAGTTTGCACCGGGAACATCAGTCGTATATTCCAAAGAGCAGAGCAATTTCTCTTTGGAAGACATGCGCCTTGAGATGAGCTCTTACGGTAAGGGTGATGTAAGAGAAGCATTTCTTGAGATCGTTAATCCCGACGGCAGCATGACTTCGGACTTTCTTTTCGAGAAGTATTCCGAGAGCAAGGGAAGAGACGGAGGCACGGAAGGCCTTCCCACATCCTATGGCGAGGAAGCGGAGGTGCTTACGCTGACTCTTGCCGATAAAGCTAATTCTTTAAAGCTTGAACTTATCTACTGTGTCTATCCTGATATTGATGTCATCACCAGGACCGCACGTCTTATCAACGAAGGCGAAGGTGATGTCAAGATCAGAAAGCTCATGAGTACACAGTTAGATCTTGATCCTGATAATTATGTATTCACCACATTTACCGGCGCGTGGGCGCGGGAGATGAAGAGGACTGATATGTCCGTATCATCAGCACGTCTGGTTAGCTCTTCCTATACCGGAAACTCATCGAACCGTGCCAATCCTTTTGTCATGATCTCGAGAAGAGGTGCGACGGAAGACTATGGCGATGTTTACGGATTCAATCTCGTATACAGCGGCAATCACTATGAGTCTGTAGAGAAGAGCCCTTACGGCAAAGTGAGATTCTTATCGGGTATCAATCCGACAGGCTTTGAATGGAAACTATCGAAAGGAGAGTCCTTCCTGACCCCGGAAGCGGTCATGACATATTCCTCAATGGGATATAACGGAATGAGCGGGCAGATGCACGGCTTCGTATCTAAGCATATCCTGCGCGGTCCGTGGAAGGACAGACTTCGGCCAGTTCTCTTAAATTCCTGGGAAGCATCCTACTTCAAGATAAGTGAAGGAAAGCTCATGCGCCTCGCTCGAAAAGCGAAGCAGGCCGGCATAGAACTCTTTGTAATGGACGACGGCTGGTTCGGCTGCCGCAATGACGATACGACTTCATTAGGAGACTGGTACCCGAATAAGAAGAAACTCCCGCACGGAGTAAAAGGGATCTGCGACAAAGTCAGATCATTAGGACTTGACTTCGGCATCTGGGTGGAGCCGGAGATGATCTCGCGTGACAGTGATCTCTACCGTGAACATCCCGAATGGGCGATGGAGATACCTGGAAGAGATCATTCTGAGGGAAGGAACCAGATGGTGTTAGACCTTGCATCTGAGGATGTGCAGGACTACGTGATAAAGGCGATGGAAGATGTATTCTCATCTGCTGATATTTCTTATGTCAAATGGGACATGAACAGGAACTTCTCGGATATCTTCTCGAAGTCTCTTCCGTCTGACCGCCAGGGTGAGACCGCACACAGATATATACTTGGCCTTTACCGCGTTATGAGAGAGCTTACAAAGAAGTTTCCGGAGATACTTTTCGAAGGATGCGCTTCGGGCGGCAACAGGTTCGACCTTGGTATTTTAAGTTTCTTCCCGCAGATCTGGGCAAGTGACGATACGGACGCACTCTGCAGATCGGAGATCCAGAATGGTTATTCGTACGGCTATCCGATGTCGGCGGTGACTGCGCACGTCTCCGATTGTCCTAATCACCAGACATTAAGAAGGACACCGATTGAAACGAGATTTAACGTTGCGTCGTTCGGCGTGCTCGGTTATGAATGCAATCTCAATGATATGAGCAAAGCTGATTTTGAAGCTGTAAAAGCTCAGATCGCGATGTATAAGAAATGGCGTGAAGTAATGCAGTTCGGAAGATTCTACCGTGTAAAGTCTATGAACGATTCCGGAACTTATGACGGCGATGAACTTGGTGCGCCGGGAATAAGCGCGCTGGAACCTCTGGCAGGAAATGAGATCTCATGGACTGTTGTATCACCTGATAAGTCCAAAGCGGTTTCCATGACCATGCAGATACTGGCTCATCCGAATGCACAGTGGTGCGTATTAAAGCTCAAAGGTCTTGATGAGGAGAGTAAGTATCACATGGAGGGCAGGGAGATCTCTTTTGATGTAAGGGATTTCGGAGGACTCATCAATTACATTGCACCTTTCCACGTGAAGCAGGACGGGTTCATCCATAAGACCGTGGCGAAGTTCTATAAGATGAAGGCTGAGAAAGAGACACACGATATGTATGGCGATGCCATGATGTATGCGGGTGTCCATTTAAGGAGCGCTTTTGCTTCAGGCGGATATAATGAGAACATGAGATACTATCCCGACTTCGGTTCGAGGATATATACCATTGAAAAGATCGGATGACATTTTCGGAGCGTGACCATATGAGGATCGATTTTAATAACGGCTGGCTTTGGGCCAAAGAGTTTGATGAAGAGATGGTTAAGCCTTCTTATGAAGAAGGCAACATGGAGAACGTGAGGATCCCTCACACCGTTAAGGTCACGCCTCTTAATTATTTCGATGCTCATGAATACCAGATGGTATCGTGCTACAGAAAAACTTTTAACGCTCCTGAAGAATGGAAGGGTAAGAAAGTATTCATCACTTTCGATGCCGTTGCACATGAAGCGGAAGTGTTCATAAACGGCGTTTCTGTTATCAGGCACTCATGCGGATATACCGCATTTACTGCAGATCTTACAGATTACATTATCTTTGGCGGCGAAAATTTGATCGCTGTAAAGTGCGACAGCCGTGAATCTTTGAATGTTCCGCCGTTCGGATTTGTCATAGATTACATGACCTACGGAGGCATCTACAGAGAAGTCCGTCTCGAAGTAAAAGAGAAGGATCACATAAAGGATGTTTTCGTAAGCGCAGGAGCTGACAGAAAAGTCAGGATAAAGACAGATGTTGAAGGAGAAGGTGAACTTTCAGCTAAGATCATAAGCAGTGATTCAGGCGATGTTCTTTTCGAAGGCGCGTGCGGAAAAGATGCGGAGATAACAGTCGCTGATGCTAAGCTCTGGACACTTTCTGATCCCTCACTTTATGAGCTTGTCATGACACTTAAAAATGGTGATGCTGAAGATGATTTCAAGACGAGATTCGGATTCAGGGACGCCGTATTCAAGACAGACGGATTCTACCTTAACGGTGAGAAGATAAAGCTCAGAGGATTGAACCGTCACCAGTCATGGCCATATGCAGGCTATGCGATGCCCAAGTCTATGCAGAGGATGGATGCAGACGTCTTGAAGAAAGAGTTAGGACTTAATGCTGTCAGGACTTCACACTATCCGCAGTCACATCATTTTATTGACAGATGTGACGAGCTTGGACTTCTCGTTTTTACCGAGATACCCGGCTGGCAGAATATCGGTGACGATGAATGGAAAGAGCAGGCAGTTATCAACACGCGCGAGATGGTATCGCAGTACAGGAACCATCCGTCGATAATACTGTGGGGCGTAAGGATCAACGAATCTGTTGACTGCGATGAGCTTTATGCCCGAACGAATAAAGAAGCTCACGATCTTGATCCGACGAGACAGACATCAGGTGTCAGATACCTTAAGAAGAGTTCTCTCCTGGAAGATGTATATGCGTTTAATGACTTCAGCCACAACGGAAAGAATCAGGGATGCGAGCAGAAGAAAAACGTTACATCTGATATGGACAAGCCTTACTTCATCAGTGAGTATAACGGCCACATGTATCCGACCAAAGCTTTCGATGATGAACTGCACAGACAGGAACATGCGTTAAGGCACTGCAATGTGCTCGACAGCGTCATGGCAAATGAAGATATCTTAGGTTCATTCGGATGGTGCATGTTCGATTACAACACTCATAAGGATTTCGGTTCCGGTGACAGGGTCTGCTATCACGGTGTGACTGATATGTTCAGGAACAGGAAACTCGCGGCATTTGCTTATGCGAGCCAGAACCCTGATATCGAGCCGGTGCTTGAGATAAGCTCTTCGATGGATATCGGTGAACATCCCGCGGGCAACAGGGGAGAGATCTATATCTTCACGAACTTGGACAGCGTGAAGATGTATAAAAACGATATCTTCATCAAGGAATATTCGAGGAAAGATTCTTCGTACAAGAACATGAAATATCCGCCGATCCTCATCGACGATTTTATCGGTGACCAGATGAAGGAAGGCGAAGGTTTCTCGGAAAGGCAGAATAAGATCGTAAAGGATGCTTTGAACTTCTCTGCCATTTACGGAATGGAGAATATGCCTGCAAAGATGAAGCTCACTATGGTCGAAGCCATGACGAGATTCAAGATGAAGTTCGACGATGCGTATATGCTTTTCGGCAAATATATCGGCAACTGGGGCGGTGAAGCGACCAGGTTCAGATTCGACGGAATAAAAGACGGCAAGGTCGTAAAGACCGTCATCAAATGTGCGATGACAAAACTTGTCTTAAACCTTGATGTATCTTCTAATGAACTTATCGAAGGTGCGACTTACGACGTCGCGGCAGTAAGGATCAAAGTTACTGATGAATACGGAAATGTGATGCCTTTCTATAACAGGCAGGCTTTGCTTGAAGTTACGGGAGATGTCGATATAATCGGACCTTCTTCTGCTGATATCAACGGCGGCATGGGCGGTATCTATGTAAAGAGCACAGGTAAGAAAGGAAAGGGATCTGTTAAGATCACTCTGCCTGACAACGGCATATCTTCAATTGTGGATTTTGTTATCTCTTAAGTTGGTTTAATATATTAGCAGTTTGATTCTTAAAGGGGATTTACTGCGTTGGATAACAAGATCACATCATGTGCCGGAGAAGGAACAGCTGTTAAGACTGAAAAGTATCTTAAGTTGATAGATGACACTATCTCACGCGGAAGATATAAGGCTGACTGGAAGTCTTTATCTGCGCACAAGACACCTTCGTGGTATTACGAAGCAAAGCTCGGCATCTTCATTCACTGGGGAATATACAGCGTTCCTGCATATGCATGCGAATGGTATCCGAGATGGATGTATAATCCCGGTTCAAGAGAGTATGAATTCCACAAGAAGAATTTCGGTGATCCGAAAGACTTCGGATATAAGGATTTCATCCCGATGTTCAAGGGCGAGAAGTTCAATGCTGCTGAGTGGGTGGATCTTTTCGAGCGCGCAGGGGCAAAGTATGTAATGCCGGTCCTGGAACATCACGACGGCTTCGCGATGTACGATACTGAATTCAACCGCTGGAATGCAGCTTCCATGGGCCCGTGCAGAGATGTCGCAGGGGAGATAAGGGAAGCGTGTGAGAATAGAGGCCTTGCTTTCTGCGGATCATCACACAGGGCAGAGCACTACTTCTTCATGAATATGGGAAGAACAATAGACTGTGATGTCAACGACGATGAGTACCGTGATTTCTATGGCCCTGCATATCTTTGTCCGGAACTTTCTGACACAGCAGTATTCCATACATTGGAAGATGTGTTCTCGCCGGCAAGGCCATCTGAAGAGTGGCTTACTGACTGGCTTGTAAGAACATGCGAACTGATAGACAGGTGCAGGCCGAAGATCCTGTATTTCGATACATGGATACAGAACGAAGCGTTCAAGCCATATCTTAAGAAAGTGTGCGCATACTACTATAACCGCGCTGAAGAATGGGGCGAGGAAGTAACTATAAACTATAAGCATAATGCTATCCCTCAGGGCGTTGCTACATTCGACGTGGAGCGCGGCGCGCTGACAGGAATATCACCTGTACCGTGGCAGACTGATACGGCGATAGGAAGGCTCTCATGGGGCTATATAAAGGACAATGAATTCAAGCCTGCAAGACAGATAATATGTGATCTTATAGATATCGTGAGCAAGAACGGAATGCTCCTTATAAATGTCGGACCAATGCCTGACGGCACGATAACGCCTGAAGAGACGGCTGTACTGGAAGAACTCGGCGAATGGATGAGGATAAACGGTGAGGGCATTTACGGCACAACGCCCTGGCAGGTATTCGGCGAAGGCGAAGTGAATAATGCTGAAGGATCGTTCCAGGATAACGATGAGAAAGCCTTTACATCTGAAGACTACAGATTCACATATAAGGACGGGTTCATCTACGCATTCTGCATGAGACCTGATTCAGACACTTTCCTTATCAAGTCATTAAGGATAAAAGGTGAGCGTGATATCGTTACTGGAAAAGTCGAAGTCCTTGGCGATAACAGGATATTATCTTGCACGCGCGATGCAGAGGGCATGAAGATCGTTCTTGATAAGGCGCAGCATTCAGGCAAGCCGGTCTGTTTCAAGATCGAGACCGCTTGAACGCAACTCTAATTATTTGTAGTAAGACCTGATATCCGCACAGCAGGCAGGGCAGTGATCAAAGACCACGGCGGCATGGGCGGTGTCTATGTAAGGAGCATCGGGCTGGAAGGAAAGGCTGCTGTTAAGATAAGTCTTTCTGACCAGGGGCTTTCTTCAGAGGTCGGGTTTGATATAAGGCTCGGAGTTTGACTTTGCGGGCGGCCTCCTTTTTCATACCTAAAACCTCTAAATCAGATACGAAAAAAGTATTTGCTTCCTGAGCCCTTGTCTGACCACCGGATTTTTTTAATAAAGTTGCATTAGTCAGGCTCAGATTAATGTCCTTATTTTGGGCAAACGCGTCCTCGTGTCTGTAAAAATCGATGTTGTCCGAGTGATATAATTTCATTCGTACAGGAATTTTAGACGCGAAAGGGATACGGGCAAGATCATGAAGATCGATCCTACAGTTAAGAAAGAGACGCTGTTTGTCGGCGCGGTTACTCTTGTCTTAAGCATGCTGATGCAGTCAGTATTTCTTATCATCGGCAGATGGGATCTTAGCGTGCTTTTCGGAAATCTCTTAGGCGGGGTAATCGGCGTCCTCAATTTCTTTTTCCTGGGCCTCAGCGTACAAAAGGCGGTATCTTCCGGTGAAAAGAAGGCCAAGGAGATCATGAAGGCATCCCATGCCATAAGATTTGCCCTGATCATTGTCCTTTTGGCAATATCCCTTATATTCCAGAGCGTGTTTAATGTTATTGCCACTATCATATCCCTGCTCTTTGCGACATTTGGAGTTTATCTCCGTGCGGTTTTCAATAAGGATAAGAAAAAGCAGGCTAAGAGCGGTGAAGTTGTAACTGATGAGAATACTGAAACAGCAGGAGGGGATGAAGAATGAGCATCATTTTCCTTTTGCTGTCTGTCTTATCTTTTGCAGCTGCGATAGTTATCAAGATATTGTTCGTTCCTGCATCGGAGGGCATCGACATTACCGGTGCACACGTATTCTTTACGGTAAAGCTTCCGATCCAGGACCTTCCCATAACCGAATCGCAGGTCAATTCATGGTGCGTAATGCTGGGAATCCTGTTCCTGTGCCTTTTCCTTACATCAGGTCTTAAGACACGCAATGTTTCAGTAAGGCAGCTTTTGGCCGAATGGATCGTCGAGAAGACCACGAACCTTGTAAAGACCAACATGGGCGAATTCTTTGAAGGTTTTGCTCCTTTTGTTGCGGCTGTTCTGGGATTGTCAGCTTTTTCGAGCCTGTCATCCCTGATCGGTCTTTTTCCGCCGACGTCTGACATCAATATAACTGCCGGATGGGCTATCCTGGTATTTTTCCTTATCACTTACTACAAGATGAAGGCGGGTCCCTGGATCTATCTTAAGAGCTTCGGCCAGCCTGTCCCGCTCCTTGCACCGCTTAACATCATCAGCGAATTTGCAACGCCTGTGTCGATGGCATTCCGTCACTACGGAAACGTGTTGTCAGGTTCGATCATATCGCTCCTGGTGGCTGTCGGCCTTTCAGGTCTTTCAAAAACGATCTTCTCATTTCTTCCTGGAGCGCTTGCGGATTTCCCGTATCTGAGGATCGGTATCCCTGCTGTGCTGTCACTTTATTTCGACCTTTTCAGCGGCGGACTTCAGGCATTTATCTTTGCGATGCTGACGATGTTATACATTTCAGGCGGTTTCCCTGCCGAAGAATATGCGGCGAGGAAAAAGAAGCGTGAAGAACGCAAAGCGGCACGTGCTGCTGTTATGAATGCTGACAAGCGTGTAAGCGCATAAACAGAAAAACTTATCTATAAACATATAGGAGGCTAGAACATGTTAGAACTTGCTATCGGAATCATTCTTGGCGGATGCGCACTCGGTGCCGGATGCGCCATGATCGCAGGTATCGGTCCTGGTATCGGTGAAGGTCATGCTGTAGCTAAGGCATGCGAAGCGATCGGACGCCAGCCTGAATGCAAAGGCGATGTTACCACAACAATGCTTATGGGATGCGCCGTTGCTGAGACAACAGGTCTTTATGCGTTGGTTATTGCGATCCTTCTGATCTTCGTTGCACCGGGAAGATTCGTTGATATTTTGATGCAGGCTGTCGGCAACTGATAACGGAGCCAAATCAAGATGCAGAATCTGGATATTATTTCGATAAATATCTGGCAGATAGTGATATCACTGGCAAACCTGGTGATCCTGTTCCTGATCTTAAAAAAGTTCCTCTTTGAGCCTGTGAAGAAGATCAAGGCACAAAGAGAAAACGAGATTGAGACACAGTACAAGAAGGCCGAGAAAGCCCGTAAAGAGGCAGCTGATCTCAAGGCCGGCTGGGAAGACAAGATCACTACTGCAGATCAGAAAGCTGATGAGATCATCAGTGAGGCAGTCGAGCGTGCGAACGAGCGTAATGAGATCATGCTCTACGAATCGCGCGAAAAGGCTGACCAGATCATCAGAAAAGCTAAGGCGGACATCGAACGTGACAGACGTGAAGCCAGAGAGACCATCAAGAAGGAAATCGTTGATGTTTCCCAGGTTATCTCCGAGCAGATCATCGGCCGTGAGATCAATATGGATGACCATAGAGATCTTATCGATGACGCTATCGACAAATTAGGTGAGACGAAATGAAAACTACCGGAAGAGAATATGCTCTGGCGCTTTTTGAGACGGCATACGAGTCGGGCAATATCGACGACATCCGTAACAATATAAGGAGTCTGAAAAGGCTCTTTAAAGAGATGCCTGACTATATTGAATTCCTGTCGAATCCCGGAATCCCCAAAAGCGAGCGCATGGATGCACTCCGCGAATCTTTTGAAGGAAAGGTGGATGACGTTCTTTATTCTTTCCTGGCAGTAATGACCGAACGCGCTGACATGGGGTCTTTTTTCGATGCCTATAAAGAGTTCGAGCATATGTACGAAGACTTTAAAAAGTTCACTTATGCGGAGATCACGAGCGCGGTAGAGCTTACTGACGAAGAGAAGACAAAGATCGTAGCCAAGCTCGAAAAGATAACGGGCAAGACAGTAAGGCCCAGATATAAGATAAATCCTGCTCTGATGGGCGGAATAACTGTAACAGCAAACGGAATGTTCTTTGACGGAAGTGTCAGAAAGAACCTGAAAAACTTAGAGAAAGAGATATCGTAATTATGGTCAGCAAACCTGAAGAAATCAGTATTATTCTCAAGGAACAGATTAGAAATTATAAGAGCCGTGTTGATATGGGTGAAGTCGGTACGGTAGTTCTGGTCGGAGACGGAATCGCTTCCGTATACGGCCTTAGGAACTGCGTATCTACAGAGCTTTTAGAGTTTGAGGACGGTTCTGCAGGACTTGCTTTAAATCTTGAGAACGATACTGTATCTGTCGCTATCCTGACAGATAAGAATGACATAAGGGAAGGTACCAAGGTAAAGCGTACAGGTACCGTTCTTTCCATCCCTGTCGGAGAAAGCTATCTAGGACGTGTCGTAAATCCTTTGGGAGATCCTATTGATGGTAAGGGACCGATCTTTGCAGAAGCAAAAAGACCTGTTGAAGCTGAGGCGCCCGGAATCATCGAGAGACAGAGCGTATCCGTGCCTTTGCAGACAGGAATCAAAGCTATCGACAGCATGATCCCGATCGGAAGAGGTCAGCGTGAGCTCATCATCGGCGACCGTCAGACAGGTAAGACCGAGATCGCGATAGATACAATCATCAACCAGAAAGACAAGGATGTTATCTGCATCTATGTTGCTATAGGACAGAAGGCGACTTCGATCGTATCTTTAGTTTCTGACCTCGTAAGAGAAGGTGCGATGTCATATACGATCGTAGTATCGGCAACAGCAGCTGAGAGTGCGCCTGTCCAGTACATCGCACCCTATTCAGGCTGTGCCATGGCTGAATATTTCAGAGAACAGGGCAAGGACGTCCTTATCATTTACGATGACCTGTCCAAGCATGCTGTTGCATACAGAGCCCTGTCTTTGCTTATCAGGAGACCTCCGGGAAGAGAAGCTTATCCGGGTGACGTTTTCTATCTGCACTCCAGACTTCTTGAACGTGCAGCATGCGTATCTCCCGAATTCGGAGGCGGTTCCATTACTGCTCTTCCTATCGTTGAGACACAGGCAGGTGACGTTTCCGCATATATTCCGACGAACGTAATCTCGATCACTGACGGACAGATCTTCCTTGAGACTGAGATGTTCCACAACGGAATCATTCCTGCGATCAATCCGGGTATCTCTGTATCCAGAGTCGGAGGTTCTGCCCAGGTAAAGGCAATGAAGAAAGTATCAGGCGAATTAAAGCTCCTGTATTCACAGTACAGGGAACTTCAGGCGTTCGCACAGTTCGGATCAGATCTCGATGCTGATACAAGAGCCAGACT
This sequence comes from uncultured Clostridia bacterium, assembly GCA_946403085.1. Classification (GTDB taxonomy): domain Bacteria; phylum Bacillota; class Clostridia; order Saccharofermentanales; family Saccharofermentanaceae; genus Saccharofermentans. The sequence goes on from CAMIYM010000011.1 coordinate 10,837, forward strand.
CCATTTGGGAGAGAGAATCGTTGAAGTATTGAAGCAGGACCGTAACGCACCTGTTCCGGTCGGCGGACAGGTCGGCATCATCTATGCCGTTATCAACGGTTATCTCAATGAATATGAGATAAGTGAGATCAGGGGTTATCAGGAAAAACTCTATGAAAAGCTCGACCACGAGCATAAAGACTGGATGAACCGCATAGAGAAGGGCTTCTGGGAAAATGAAGACATTGAAGAACTCAAAAAAGTTCTCGATAAGATGAAGAAGAAGTAATCATGGCAAAGGATATAAAGTCATTAAGGACAAGAATTAAGAGCTTTGACTCTACATTGCATCTTACGGGTGCAATGGGTCTTGTCGCTTCTTCGAAGATCAAGCGCGCCTGTGATTCAATGTATGCAAGCCGCGAATATTCAGATGGGATCTCGGAGATTACAATGGCTCTTGCTGCAAGTCCCGAATGCCGTAAAAGTCCTTATTTCGGTGTGGCAAATAAGCCCGTCGAAAACACGGACGAAGAGACTGAAGTATCCGAAAAGAATGAAACTGAAAAAACAAGACTTATCGTAATCGCCGGAGACAGAGGTCTTTGCGGCGGTTATAACGCTAATGTTTTCAGGACCATAAGAACAATGGATGCTTATGAGATAAAGCCTATCGGCAAGAGGTCTTACGACAAATACCATCAGGCTGATCCGGATGATGAGAATGAAGGAGAAGATGAAGAAGGGTATCTGTCATCAGAGCACTATTCATATGAGGAAGCTCTTGAAGAGGCAAAAATCTGCTGCAAGGATTTTCTGGAAGGCAGGATCGATAAAGTGCTTGTCGTTTATAACAAATACATCTCGATCATGAGCCAGGAACCTCAGGTATTCCAGCTCCTTCCGCTGGTAAGAGATCCGGACGCAAAAGAACTGGGCGGCATAACCGAACCCTCAGCCGACGTGATGCTTAATGACCTCGTTCCGGAGTATCTTGCATGCAAACTTTATGCGCTTGTAAGAGAGAGTTTCGCATGTGAAGTTGCGGCAAGAAGAATGGCTATGGACAGTGCGAAAAAGAACGCACAGCAGATGATCGATAATCTGAAACTTGAATATAACCGCGCCCGCCAGAGCACGATCACTCAGGAGATAACCGAGATCGTGTCCGGTGCAGGAAAGTAGGAGGTTAAATATGGAGAAAAGAAATATCGGAACTGTCGCCCAGGTAATGGGACCGGTAGTCGACGTCAGATTTGAGGAAGGACACCTTCCTCCGATAAACAATGCTCTTGAACTTAAGATTGGTTCAAAAAGACTTGTAGTAGAGGTCGCCCAGCACATTGGTGACAGCACGGCAAGATGCATTGCGATGTCTTCTACTGACGGTTTGGGCCGTGATGCCGAAGCTGTTGATACCGGAAAACCGATATCCGTACCTGTAGGAAAAGAGACTTTAGGAAGAATCTTCAATGTCCTCGGTGAGCCTACAGACCTTAAGCCTTCTCCGGAAGGTGCCGAGAGATGGGATATCCACAGACCGGCTCCTGAATATGCAACACTTTCTTCCAACAAGGAGATCCTTGAGACAGGCATCAAGGTAATCGATCTGCTCTGCCCTTATTCAAAGGGTGGTAAGATCGGCCTTTTCGGAGGCGCCGGAGTAGGTAAGACAGTCCTTATCATGGAGCTTATCAACAATGTCGCTAAAGAGCACGGCGGCTTGTCAGTATTTACAGGCGTAGGTGAGAGAACGCGTGAAGGAAACGACCTCTATAACGAGATGAAGCAGTCCGGAGTTCTCGATAAGACAGCCTTGGTATACGGTCAGATGAACGAACCGCCGGGAGCAAGAATGCGTGTTGCTCTGTCAGGCCTTACAATGGCAGAATATTTCCGTGACAAAGAAGGACAGGATGTGCTTCTTTTCATCGATAACATTTTCAGATTCACACAGGCCGGATCTGAGGTATCAGCACTCTTGGGAAGAATGCCTTCCGCAGTAGGTTACCAGCCTACGCTTGCGAATGAGATGGGTGCTTTGCAGGAGAGAATTACCTCTACCGTAAACGGTTCCATTACTTCGATCCAGGCAGTATATGTTCCTGCAGATGACCTTACGGACCCTGCTCCTGCCACGACGTTTGCGCATCTTGATGCGACGACCGTTTTGTCCAGAAGCATTGCATCACAGGGTATCTATCCTGCCGTAGATCCGCTTGAATCCACCAGCCGTATCCTTTCACCGGAAGTTGTCGGCCGTGAGCATTATGAGACTGCAAAAGAAGTTCAGCGTATAATCCAGCGTTATACCGAACTTATGGATATCATCGCCATCATGGGCCTCGATGAACTTTCGGATGAAGACAAGATCCTTGTTGAGCGTGCGCGTAAGATCCAGCGATTCTTATCGCAGCCTTTCCACGTTTCCGAGAAGTTCACGGGAATCGAAGGTACATATGTACCGCTTTCCGAGACGATCAGGGGCTTTAGGGAGATCATCGAAGGAAAGCACGATGACCTGCCCGAATCGGCATTCCTCTTTGTAGGAACCATTGATGAAGCCGTTGCAAAAGCAGCTGCTTCGAAAAATAACTAAAGCCGGAGCATGTAATTTAAATGGAGAAGTTCAGACTTAAGATACTGACTCCTGAAGGAACCGTCTTGGACAAAGACGTTGCCGGTCTCTATCTGCGCGGTGCAGAAGGAGACCTGGCGGTCTTTGCCGGACATATTCCTTTTGTCACACCTGTTAAAGCCGGAAAATGTACTGTTGTTTCTTCGGACGATAAAAGCGCTGACGGATTTGACGATGTTGAAGGTATGATAAGCGAGGGCATGCTCCGTGTAACTTCTAAAGAAGTCCTTCTTATGGTCAGGTCATGGGAGTAAAACAAGATGGCTAACTTTACGAAAAAGGCTATAAAAGAAACATTTGTAGAACTTTTGGAAGAACATCCTCTGTCAGATATTACGATAAAGGATATTGTCGAAAAGTGCGGCATCAACCGTAATTCGTTCTATTATCATTATCACGATCTTCCTGACCTTATCGAAGAGATAGTAAAAGAAGATGCTGAAGGAATAATCAAAAAGTATCCGTCCGTAAAATCTATCGTAGAGTGTTATGATGCTCTGATCGAGTTTGCTTCGCAGCATAAGCGCGCGATCATGCATATATTTAAGTCTGTTAACAGAGAGATGTTCGAGAACTATCTTATGGAAGTCAGCGAGTATCTTGTACGGAGCTATATTGAAATGGCAGTTTCCGGTACAAGTATCGGCGAAAGCAGCAGACAGAATCTGACAGATTACTATAAGTGTGTATGCTTTGGCCTTATAATTGAGTGGCTCAATAAGGGCATGAAAGAAGAATATGCACAGGAATTCAGAAAGATCCTTGTAATTCGAAAAGACCTTGCACCTGAAATTGCAAAGGGACTCCAGGGTTAATATTCAAATATAAAATCAACTCTTTAGGCACGGGACGTCCCGTGCCTAATTTTTATTCACGGGCGCAGGTATTGTCCGTGTTAATCATTTCCTCACATGGGTATCCTTTGGATGAAAAGGAGGAATGATGATGCATACACGTTCAGTTACATCGATCAGGATAGCGAAATACGGATATATCTTTATGTCCGTTTTATTCTGCGTTGCAGGTATCTTGATGCTGTTAAAGCCTGGTATTTCTGTTGAAGCAATCGGTCTTTTCGCAGGTCTCTCAATGATCGTTTTCGGAGTTATAAAGCTTATCGGTTATTTCTCAAAAGATCTGTTCAGACTGGCTTTCCAGTATGATCTTCAGTTCGGGATCCTTCTTATCATCTTAGGAGTCATCACAGTATTTAAACCCGGCGATGTCATGAGCTTTGTAAGCATAACAGGCGGCGTATGCGTCATAATTAACTCTCTTTTCAAGATTGGTATCTCTCTTGAAGCAAAGAGGTTCGGCATAAGAGAGTGGTGGCTTACAGTGCTCTTTTCATGCATAGCAGGGATCATGGGGATCCTTCTCGTTGGAAGGCCGGCTGAAGCCATGAACGTCATGGTAATGATAACCGGCATAGCTTTTCTTATTGAGGGGCTTCTTAACATAAGTGTTGCTTTAAGCATGGTAAAGATCGTAAAGAACCAGAGATCAGAACTGGCTGATATGGAAAACTATTGAAAGGAAGTATATAAAAATGAAGTTTTCAAGGGGAGTTGTTAAAAGCCGTATTGCAATACTGATACTGGCTTTGATCCTCATGGTGCCGTCAGTTATCGGCATGGTAAAGACCAGAGTCAATTACGACATGCTCACTTATCTGCCTTCAGACATGGAGACGGTAAAGGGCCAGAATGAACTGCTCAAAGACTTCAACAAGGGCGCTTTTACGTTCCTTATTTTCGAGAATATGCCTGATAAGGATGTAGCTGCCCTTAAAGAAAAAGTCGAAAAGATCGAACATGTCGACACTGTTCTCTGGTACGACTCTGTGGCTGATCTTTCCATGCCGAAAGAGTTTCTGCCTGAAGATATTTACAAAGCGTTTAACAGCAAAAACTCAACGATGATGGCTGTATTCTTTGACACCGGCACGTCTGATGACCGCACGATGAGTGCTGTTAAGGAGATAAGAAAGGTCTGCGGAGAGCAGTGCTTTATATCCGGCATGACAGCGCTCGTTGTCGATCTTAAGGATCTGTGCGAAAAAGAAGAGCCTATTTATGTAGGTCTTGCTGTTGCACTATCATGCGTTGCAATGCTTCTTTTCCTGGACAGCTGGCTCGTGCCTTTTGTGTTCCTGGCATCTATCGGTGCGATGATATTGATGAATATGGGATCAAACTATTTCCTTGGAGAGATCTCTTATATCACAAAAGCATTGTCTGCAGTCTTGCAGCTGGCAGTTACAATGGACTACTCGATATTCCTCTGGCACAGCTATAACGAGGAGCTTGCGACTAATGACGATCACAAGGAAGCTATGGCTCTTGCTATCAGGAAAACTCTTACAAGCGTTGTAGGAAGTTCCGTCACTACTATAGCGGGCTTTGTAGCATTGTGCTTCATGACTTTCACATTGGGAAGAGACTTGGGTATTGTAATGGCTAAGGGTGTTGTCCTCGGAGTTATAGGCAGCGTAACTTTGCTGCCGTCCCTGATCCTTATTTTCGATAAGCCCCTTCAAAAGACAAGACACAGATCGCTTATTCCTGATTCGAAGTCTTTTTCGAAAAAGCTGATCAAGATCTTCCCGGTATTCCTGATAATCTTTGCGGTCCTTATCACACCTGCTTACTATGGTTATAGAAAAGCGAACAAAGAAGTCTATTACAACATAGCAGAGACACTGCCGGAAGATATGAATTACATCATATCCACGACAAAGCTCAATGAAGAATATGGTGTGGGTGCAACGCACATGATTCTCGTAAGATCCGATCTGGAAGCTGACAGTGTGCGTTCCATGACAGAACAGATAAAGAACGTTAATGGTGTTAAGTATGTGCTGAGCCTGGAGTCGCTCATAGGATCAAGAATACCGGAAGATCTGATTCCTGACAGGCTAACATCAGCGCTTAAGAGCGAGAATTGGGAGTTGATGCTGATAGGCTCCGAATACGGCGTAGCGACTGATGAGATCAACAGCCAGATCGATGTTATCAACGGAATAGTAAAGAAATACGACAGCAATGGACTGGTCATTGGCGAGGGCCCTTGCACAAAGGATATGATCGAGACGACTGACCGCGACTTCAAGATCGTAACTGCAGTCTCAGTCATTGCAATATTCCTGATCATCCTGTTTGTCGAAAAGAGTATTTCTCTGCCTTTGATCCTGATTTCCGTCATCGAGCTCGGAATATTCATCAATCTTGGACTTCCGCATTATCTGGGACAGAGCATGGCATTTATTACCCCTATCTGCATCAGCACGATCCAGCTCGGTGCGACTGTCGACTATGCGATCTTAATGACGACAAGATATAAGACCGAAAGGATCGCAGGACATGACAAAAAGGAGTCTGTCTGGACTGCGCTTTATACATCGATACCTTCGATCATCGTATCGGGAATGGGACTTTTCGCAGCAACGTTCGGAGTAGCTTTGTATTCCGACATCGAGATGATCAGCTCGATGTGCATGCTGATGGCAAGAGGCGCGGTTATAAGCATGCTGCTCGTAATCTTTGCTTTGCCTGCAATGTTCATGCTCTTTGACGGTGTCATATGCAAAACGACGGTCGGAATGACTCATATCAACAGTGTAAAAAAATCTAAGGAGGCATTAATTCATGGATAAGTTGGCTGAAAAAGCGGTAGCTCTTGGTGTTTGTTTATCGATATGTTTCGGCGTAGCAGGAATATGCTATTCCAAGACAAGAGATGAGGAACCTGAGGTAAGTGAACCTGTTCAGGAAGATGTGAAAACACCTTCAAAGACAGCTGATGTTAACATTAAGGATGAGACTGTTTATGTTCTCGCTAATTCTGACGGAACAGTCAAAAAAGTAATCGTCAGCGATTGGATAAAGAATGCAAAAGCCGATAATGAGATCATCGACGATACAAAACTTACCGACATCAAGAATGTTAAAGGCAACGAAACGTATTCTATAAACGGAGATAACATGAAAGTGTGGGATGCCGAAGGTAACGATATCTACTATCAGGGAAGCACGACAAAAGCACTCCCTGTTGATGTCAGCGTTTCATATAAGCTTGACGGTAAGACCATGTCAGCAAAAGAGATTGCAGGAAAGAGTGGCAGGGTAACTATCAGATTCGACTATAAGAACAACCAGTATGAGATGGTCGATATCGACGGAAAGAAAGAGAAAATATACGTGCCTTTTGCAATGCTTACCGGAATCGAACTGGATGACGATAAGTTCAGCAATGTGGAAGTCACGAACGGCAAGGTGGTAAATGACGGAACAAGGACTGTTGTAGCAGGCCTTGCATTCCCCGGCCTTCAGGATAATCTTGCTATCAGCAAAGATAAGCTCGAGATTCCTGATTATGTCGAGATCACAGCGAATGTTAAAGATTTCAGCCTTGGTATGACTGTAACCATCGCGACTAACGATCTTTTCAACGAGCTTGATGCAGATAAGCTCAATGAAGACGAAGTCAAAGATTCGATGAATAGCCTCACAGATGCAATGGATAAGCTTTTAGACGGTTCTTCAAAGCTTTATAGCGGATTGGATACTTTGCTCAGTAAATCCAAAAAACTTGTTGACGGCATCGATAAGCTTGCTGAGGGAGCAAAAGAGTTAAGAGACGGCGCAGCATCGCTTGATAACGGTGCAGGGAAGATCAAGTCCGGTATAAGAGAGCTTTCAAATGGTCTCAATACTTTATCTTCAAAGAGCGATGATCTTACAGGCGGAGCAAAGCAGGTATTCAATTCGCTTCTTGATACTGCAACAAAGCAGATACAGGCAGCCGGAATAAAAATTCCGAAGCTCACTATCTCCAATTATTCACAGGTGCTGAATAAGGTTATCGATTCTTTAGATGAGACGAATGTTTATAACCAGGCCCTTGATTCTGTAAGCAAGGCGGTCGAAGCCAACAGGGATAAGATCACTGAAAAGGTAACGGAGACTGTTGAAGACCAGGTTAAAACAAAAGTTACACAGGCAACAAAAAAGAAAGTTGCTTCAGGTGTGGAAGCCGGCATAAGAACCCAGGTTACGGCAGGCGTTATCGAAGCTTCTTTGGGAATGAGCAAGGAAGAATACGATGCTGCAGTTGAAGCAGGTAATATAACTGAAGAAGTACAATCTCAGATCGATGCTGCTATCGAAGCTAAGATGTCATCTGATGAGATCACGGCAAAGATCGACGGCATGGTCAAAGAAAAGATGTCCGCAGATGAGACCGTTTCTGCTATCGATGCTGCAGTTGAGGATCAGATGAAGTCTGACGCTGTCAAAAAGACAATCTCTAACAATGTTGAGATTCAGATCAAAAAGGCAATTGCCGATAATATGGCATCAGATGCTGTACAGAATAAGCTCAAAGAAGCTTCCGCAGGATCAAAGCAGATCATTTCAGTTAAGACCTCTCTTGACAGTTTCAATGCATTTTATCTTGGTGTTATTGCATATACTGACGGAGTAGATTCAGCAGCCAAGGGCGCATCAAAACTGTCATCAGGAGCAACGGAACTTAAAGCCGGAACTGAGAAGCTTAAGAGCGGCTCAGCCCAGCTCTACGATGGCGCGCTTAAGATAAAAGACGGTGTTCCTGCCCTGGTTGACGGTGTGTCGAAACTTAAGGACGGTTCCATGAAGCTTTCTGACGGTCTGGATAAGCTTAATAAAGAGGGCATAAGCAAGATTGTAGACCTCGTTGACGGTGATATTGGCAATACTTTAGACCGTTTGAAGGCCACTGTCGATGTATCGAAAAAGTATAAGAGTTTCTCCGGAATCAGTGATGATATGGATGGTGAAGTTAAGCTGATCTACCGTACAGAGGAGATAAAGTCTGAAGCCTGATCAGAAACGGTTTTGTTCATATGAATGAAAAAGGTCCTTGGGTTTGAATAACTCAAGGACCTTGTAGTTTTGAAAAAGTTTATAACAAAAAGGTTGCCGTTACCGACAACCTTTTCTAGTACTAAATTCTATGTGTTCATTACTTCGCTACGATGTTGGCGATCCTGCCCTTAACGTAGATGAACTTGACGATCGATCTGCCGGCAAGAGCGCCTGCGAGCCTGTCGTCAGCATTTACGATAGCTTCAACAGCTGCCTGGTCAGCTTCAGCAGGGATGTTGACCTTGAACTGAACCTTGCCGTTGATCTGAACAGCGATCTCGATCTCATCCTTAACGAGTGCACTCTCATCAACCTCAGGCCACTTCTGGTTGTAAACGGAATAACCGTTACCCAATACTTCGCACCAGAGTTCTTCTGTGAAGTGAGGAGCGAAGGGTGCAAGAAGGAGAACGAGCTTTTCAGTAGCGTATCTCTTGAATTCAGCCTTGGCTGAAGCATCCTGGCTGTACTTAGTGATAGCGTTCAAGAGCTCCATCATACGTGCGATAGGAGTATTGAACTGGAACTTTTCGATATCAGCTGTAGAACTCTTGATAGCGTAGTTAACAGCAAAGTTGAGTTCCTTATCAGCAGATGTCATGTCAGCCTTAGAGGGAACGGAGGATGTCTTGCATTCTGCGCTCTCAGCTACACATGTCTCGATCCTTCTGAAGAACTTAACGATAGCCTGAAGTCCGGAATCTGCCCACGGGCCGCCCTCGACATAAGCGAAGCCGAATCCTAAGTATGTTCTGAATACGTCTGAACCGTACTTGCTGATATAGTCGTCAGGTGCAACTGTGTTGCCTCTGGACTTACTCATCTTCTGACCGTCAGGTCCAAGGATCGTGCCCTGGTGAACGAGGCTTGTGAAAGGTTCGTCGAAATCGAGCATACCCATATCACGCATTGCCTTTGTGAAGAATCTTGCGTAAAGGAGGTGCATGCATGCGTGCTCAGCGCCGCCGACATACTTGTCGACAGGGCAGAACTTGTTGATCTTATCCTTGGAGAACATTTCCTTGTCGTTCTTGTTATCAGGATATCTGAACTGATACCAGGAAGAGTCAACGAATGTATCCATCGTATCAGGGTCACGTCTTGCATCACCGCCGCACTTGGGGCACTTGCAGTTCATGAATGAATCGCACTTTGCGAGCGGGCTCTCACCGTCAGGTGTGAACTCAACGTCGTAGGGGAGAAGAACAGGGAGCTCATCTTCGGGTACGGGTACAACGCCGCATGAAGGGCAGTGGATCATTGGGATAGGTGTTCCCCAGTATCTCTGACGGGAGATGAGCCAGTCTCTGAGTCTGTAGTTTACCTTCCATTCGCCCATGCCGATCTCGTTGAGCTTTGCAACGATAGCCTTCTGGGCATCGTGCATTTCCATGCCGTCGAACTCTCCGGAGTTAACCAGATAACCCTTCTTCTCGCAGTAGGGGAGTTCGGAATCGACACCCTTTTCGGGCTGGATAACACGGATGATATCAAGGCCGTACTTGTGAGCAAAGTCGAAGTCTCTCTCATCGTGTGAAGGAACTGCCATAACGACGCCGGTACCGTAACCTGCAACAACATAATCTGCTGCCCAGATCGGAACTCTTCTGCCGTTCAAGGGATGAATAGCATAAGCACCGGTGAATACGCCCGTCTTCTCACGTGTTGTGGACATACGGTCGATCTCTGTTACCTTGGCTGTAGCCTTTCTGTATTCTTCAACAGCTTCTCTGCATTCGTCTGTTGTGAGCTTAGCGCAAAGCTCTGACTCAGGTGCGATAACAACATATGTGATACCCATGAACGTATCGACTCTTGTAGTGAATACTTCGAGCTTCATGGGATTGCCGTTCTCATCTTTAAGACGCTCGCCGTTCTTCTCTACATAGAGAGCGACCTGAGCACCTTCTGATCTGCCGATCCAGTTCTTCTGGAGTTTCTTTGTCTTTTCGGGCCAGTCGAGCTTCGGAAGATCGTCTAAGAGTTCCTGTGCATACTCTGTGATCTTGAAGAACCACTGAGTCATGTTCTTACGTACAACTTCTGTATGGCATCTCTCGCAAGCACCGTCGATTACCTGCTCGTTAGCAAGAACTGTCTTGCATGAAGGACACCAGTTAACAGGTGCGTTCTTACGGTAAGCAAGGCCTCTCTTATAGAGCTCGATGAAGAACCACTGGTTCCATCTGTAGTAGTCGGGCATGCAGGTCTTTACCTCATAGTCCCAGTCTACTGTTGTGCCCATTGCCTGGAGCTGCTTTTCCATCGTGTCGATATTCTTGAGAGTGGAATCCTGAGGATGGATGCCTGTCTTGATCGCATAGTTCTCAGCAGGGAGTCCGAAAGAGTCGAATCCCATGGGGTGGAAAAGGTTATAGCCCTGCATGTGCTTGAACCTTGCCCAGGAGTCAGTTAGCGAGTAGTTGTACCAGTGACCTAAGTGAAGGTTGGCACCTGAAGGATAAGAGAACATCTCGAGGCAGTATAGTTTCTTGCCCTCTGCATCGGGATTGAACTTGTAGAGCTTTGATTCAGCCCATTTTGCCTGCCACTTCTTGTCTGTCTCAATTGAGTAACTCATAAGATAAAGACTCCTTAATTCTTATAATTGAACAACTCATTATACTCCGATGTTTTCGGAAATTACAGTAATTATATAAGCAAGCCGTTTTCGGGCAATGCAGAGAATTACCTACAAATCGCCACAATTTGAAATAAGAATGTCACTTAAAATAGGGCGTCGTGTGATTGATTTTTCAAATACGTGATGTAATAATAAATTGAATTTTTACGGATTTATGCGTCAACTGTGGCGCTTTCTAATATATGAGGTGATTCTATGGGCTTAGGCATGGAGATAGGTGTCGATCTCGGCACCAGCAGCGTTCTTGTTTACATAAGGGGAAAGGGAATCGTTCTTAAGGAACCCTCTGTTGTTGCTGTAAACAGCAAGACCGGCAAGGTACTTGCAGTTGGTGAATCAGCTTCACTCATGCTTGGACGTACTCCTGGAATCGTTGAGGCGATCAGACCTTTGCGTGAAGGTGTTATCTCTGACTTCAGAGCTACTGAAGTTATGCTCAAGGCATTTATCGGCCGTGTCTGCACAGGACTTCGTGCCACATACTTCAAGCCTACTATCGTAGTTTGCGTTCCTTCAGTTATCACACCTGTTGAGCAGCAGGCAGTTGAGAATGCCTGCCGTCATGCGGGAGCTAAGGACGTTTTCCTTATCAGAGAGCCTATCGCAGCTGCAATCGGTGCAGGTATCGATATCACAAAGGCATGCGGTTCAATGGTCGTTGATATCGGCGGCGGTACGACTGATATTTCAGTAATCTCTCTTTGCGAACCGGTTGTTGATGCATCTTTGAAGGTAGCAGGTGACAAGTTCGACGAAGCTATCATCAAGCATGTACGTAAGAGACATAACATCCTCATCGGTGAGAAGACAGCAGAGAAGCTCAAGATCGAGATCGGCTGCGCATATCCGAGAGATGAAGAGCTTACATTAGACGTTCAGGGAAGAAACATCATCACAGGTCTTCCTTCAACAGTTACAGTATCTTCCACAGAGATGCTCGAAGCATTGGAAGAGCCTATCACACAGATCTTCGAGGCTGTACATAACGTTCTTGAGAGAACACCTCCGGAACTCATGGCTGATATCTCACAGAGAGGTATCGTAATGACTGGCGGCGGTGCGATGCTCTATGGTCTTGATCACATGTTGTCCAACAGGATCGGTATCGATGTTTACCTCGCTCAGGACCCTGTTTCCTGCGTCGTTATCGGTACAGGTAAAGCCCTCGATATGATGGACAAATTTGCGGCACTTTCAGATAACTAAAACCTATTTGATTGACTGTTATAATAACAAATGATATATTATGCGCGTCGGGTAAAGATCCCGGCGCGCATTCGTAATATTAGATATTTTCCATTTCGATTTTTTGAAGTTTGATATCCCTTTTTAGCAGTATTACGCGGTAATAGGATTTTTGCGAAAAAACGTATTTTTGAAAGGCGTTTATGGACGATTTTGACAACCTGAATTCCAAGACTGATTCCGATTTAAGACAGATAGCTGTCGCATTCGGAGATTTCACACCGGAAGAAGCAGAAGCTAAGTCTAGAGACGAGCTTCTTATGGCTATCACAGGCGCTAAGGACATCGGCGATATTACAGCTGTTGACCTTTCTGAAGAGCCTGTTCCTGTTAAGCCTGTTTCCGTTCCGGAACCCATGAAGAACAATGAGAACACCAAGTCTCTCGACGAGCTGATCGTTGATGTAGGCAGGACTGCCAGATTCGAGACAAACGAGTTGGCTGATGCCATGATCAAGGCAGAGAAAGCTGAGAAAGAAGAGGAGAAAAAAGTGGCAAAGAAACAAGTAACTGAAGAAGTCGCTGCAACCGAGCCTAAGGAAGAAAAGAAGACCGCTTCTAAGGCAGCAAAGAAGCCTGCAAAGCGCACCAAGAAGACTGAAGCAAAGGCAGAAGAAGTTGAAGTCAAGGAGATGGAGTTAGTCTCTGATTCCAAAGTGGAATTTTCTGTTGAAGAGCCTGAAAAGGATGCTAAGAAAGCTGCAAAGAAGCCTGCCAAAGCCAGAAAGACAAAAACTTCAAAGAAGCAGGAAGAGGCTAAGGCTGAAGAACCCACACCTATTGAAGCTGCTGTAGCAGAAGCATCTGTTGCAGAGGAGGCACCTGCATCTGTTGAAGAAGCAAAAGCTGAGGGTGAAGCAAAGCCTGAAGAGAATAAGGCTGAAGAGAAGAAGCCTGAGCAGAATCAGGGTCAGGGAAAACACGGAAGATCCAAGAGAAGAAAGATCTCTTTCGGTCCCGGTCAGGATACAAAGACAGTTGAGACAACAGATGTTGCTCCTGCTGAGAATGAGGAAGAGAAGACTGAGCCTGAACTTCCCGTTGAGATCGAGATCGAAGGCGTTCTCGCCATCAATAATAACGAAGGCAACAAGAACGATTTCTGCGGATTCGTTCATAGAAATAACTATCTGCCCGGTGAGGATGACGCATATGTTCCCGGTCAGATGATCAAGAGAATGGGCCTTAGAAGAGGCGATTACATCAAGGGCTTCGCAATGCCCAAGCGCGGCAAGGACAGATATGCTCCGTTGAAGCGCGTTACAGAAGTTAACGGCATCCCGGTAACAGAAGGCGATTATGAGAATATCAGAAGACGTCCGAAGTTCGAGAGCCTTACAGCTATCTATCCTGATGAGAGACTCGACCTCGAGACAGAGAAGGAAGATATCTCCATGAGGATCATCGATCTTTTCTCACCTATCGGTAAAGGTCAGAGAGGTATGATCGTCTCACCGCCGAAGGCAGGTAAGACAATCCTTCTCCAGAAGGTTGCTAATTCCATCACAGCTAATAACCCTGCATGTGAACTCATCGTTCTCCTTATCGACGAGCGTCCTGAGGAAGTTACGGACATGCAGAGAAATATCCAGGGCGAAGTTGTCTATTCAACATTCGATAAGCGTCCTGAGAACCACGTCAGAGTTACAGAACTCGTTCTCGAGAGAGCAATGAGACTTGTAGAACTCGGCAAGGATGTCGTAATCCTTTTGGACTCCATGACAAGACTTGCAAGAGCTTATAACCTTACGATCAATCCTACAGGAAGAACCCTGTCAGGCGGTCTTGATCCGGGATCACTCTACGGACCTAAGAGATTCTTCGGCGCGGCACGTAACATCGAGCACGGCGGAAGCCTTACGATCCTTGCAACTGCTCTTATCGAGACAGGTTCCAGAATGGACGAAGTTATTTTCGAGGAGTTCAAGGGAACAGGTAATATGGAAGTTACCCTCGACAGAAAGCTTGCTGACAGAAGAGTCTTCCCGGCTATCGCTGTCGACAAGTCCGGTACGAGAAGAGAAGATCTCCTTCTCACACCCGAGGAACTCGATGCAGTATGGCTCATCAGAAGAAGGATCGCCGAAGCAGATACTATTACTGCCACCAATGCGGTCATCAGCTTTATGGAGAAGACGACGAGCAACAAGTCCTTCGTACTTTCCGTAAAGAAATCTTTTGCAACCGATTGACAACGGGTTACGATTCAAGTAATATAGCAAGGCTAACACGAAGAATCCGGTATGACATACGTGAGATTAGGGTTACGCGTCATATCTTTGATTGAGAGGTGAAAGGTAATGAAAGAAGGAATTCATCCTAAGACGCAGGTCGTTACAGTTAAGTGCGCATGCGGCAACACATTCGAGACTCTTTCCACAAAGAGTGATCTGAGAGTTGATATCTGCTCCAACTGCCACCCGTTCTATACAGGCAAGCAGAAGCTCGTTGATACAGGCGGACGTGTTGATAAGTTCAAGAAGAGAATGGAAAAAGCTTAATTCTCATTCATTAAGAGCTAATAAGAGGTTGTCTCATAAGAGGCGACCTCTTTTTTTGCCTGACCCAAGCCTTCTAACACTATTTTGCCTTTACTCTGTAATATCACACGCATTTATAAATGATATAATCCAAAGCAGAATGAATAATTATGCCTAGAATGGGGTACGATATGTCAGAATCAAACGACAATATGAAATTAATAGATCAGGTGCAGGAAGCTCAGCTTAAGGAAGAGCCTGTTGAGGCTAAGCCTATTGAAGAGATTCCTGAAGTTCCGGAGAAGGCAGCGAAAAAGAAGAAGTCAAAGCCCGTTCCCGCAAAGAAGACAACGATCGGCGGCCAGGCACTCATCGAGGGTGTCATGATGGTCGGACCTTCCAGAACCTGCATGGCAGTAAGGAAGGGTGACGGCACTATCCATGTCGAAGAGATCAAGCAGAGCGAGAAGACCTCTTACTTTGATAAGGTTCCTTTTATCAGAGGCTGCATAAGGTTTTATAAGATGCTCGTTACAGGTACGGGAGCCCTCATGAAGGCTGCTGACATTTCCGAAGAGGGAAAGCCTGAAGAGAATAAGGAAGGCGAGAAGAGGTCACGCCTTGATGAATTTGCAGATAGACACTTCAATGCCATGATGACCATCTCGGCTATCGTAGGCATCCTTTTATCTGTCGGACTCTTCATCCTTGCACCGAGACTTATCGTTGAAATCGTGGTCAAGTTCATCCCTGAAAGTGTTCGCGATTTTGCATGGTTCAATGCAGTTACAAGCGTAATAGAAGGCCTTTTGAGACTTTTGATCTTCCTCTTGTACATGATCTTCGCGTCAAAACTCAAGGATATCAAGAGAGTATGGCGTTATCACGGTGCTGAACATAAGACGATCGCCTGCTATGAAGCAGGGCTTCCTCTTACAGTGGAGAATGTTCTTAAGCAGTCGAGATTCCATCCCCGCTGCGGAACATCCTTTATGTTCAATGTTATTGCTATATCCATCATCATTTATACGGTTATCGGCATCTTTACAGGCACACAGCCTGCCTGGGTCAATATCGCGATAAGACTTGTTGCGATCCCGGTCATCTGTGCTATTTCATATGAGGTATTGAGATTTGTCGGCCGTCATGACAGAAACGGTTTCTGCAGACTGATGTCCAAGCCGGGTCTCTGGCTCCAGAAGTTTACGACAGCTGAGCCTGACGCCCCGATCGTTGAAGTCGCTATCGCTTCCATGCAGGCAGTAATTCCGGAGAACAAGGAAGATGACAACTGGTAATGAACGCCTTCTGTCTCTCCTGGCAGAATCAGGAGATGACGAGGCAAGGCTTGACCTAAATATCCTTTCAGAAGAATTTGAAGGTGAAGCTTTAGAAGAAGCTGTAAAGAGGCGCGCTGCTGGCGAGCCTCTTGCTTATATTTTGGGATACCGCCATTTCTATAAGGAATGTTATAAGGTCTGCCCGGGCGTGCTTATCCCGAGAGCAGATACCGAGATCGCTGTGGAGACAGCACTTGCTTTTCTCGGTCTGAACAGTATGGCAACGGGAGATCTTTTAGAAGTGCCTTTGTATGGGAATGACATAAAAGACATCTGCTTTGCCGATCTTTGTACAGGCACTGGCTGCATTGGAATATCAATTGCCAATGAGATTGCCGGAAAAGGCGCTCTTGCGCATGCCGCACTGGTGGATATAAGTGATACAGCCATCAGCACAGCCAAAGACAATGTTCAGTCTCAGGCGGTAAAGCCGGAAGCTATTGAAGTCATTAAGCATGATGTGTTAAGCGGCGCACCGGAACTGAAAGAACTCGACTTTATAATCTCCAATCCACCATATATTACCGACAGCGAGATGGAGGAACTGGAGCCGGTTGTAAAAGATCATGAGCCTGATCTTGCATTAAGGGCAGGAAGTGAAGGGCTTGATTTCTATGGCCCTTTACTCGATACTGCCATGAAGCTCCTTAAGGACGGCGGGGCCCTGATCGTCGAGCATGGCTATGGACAGGGGGATGCCGTGAGGAAGATTTTCGCTGATGGCGGACTGAAAAATGTCATGACCATTAGAGATTATGGCGGAAATCCCAGGGTAACTCTCGGGATCAGATGACGGCAGATGCTTGTAAATAAAGGCTATTGAAGCCTTTCGAAAAAATCTGAAAAAATTTTCGATTTTCTTGTAACGAATTTGCGATTCGCCCGTCTAACAGGTGAGATCACAAAAGAAAGGTTGTTTGATACGTGGATAAGAAAACCGCAGAAAAGCTTTATGAAGCCTTTTATATGAAGGTTTTCTCCTACGTGATGACGCTTGCCAAGGATCGCAACGATGCCGAGGAGATAACCCAGGAGACCTTTTTCAGGGCGATATCGACTGATAAGAGCTTCAGGGGAGACAGCGACAGTTACACGTGGCTGTGCGCGATAGCGAAAAATATCTTCATTGATACAAAACGGCGTTACGCGAACCAGGATGATGAGGTCCCTGAAGAGATAGCAGATGAGAATAAGGGAATTGAAGAAAAGCTGTCAGACAGGGAAACCTCACTTAGGATCCACACGATACTCCATCAGCTGGAGGAACCGTACAAGGAAGTCTTCCAGCTGAGGGTATTCGGTGAGCTGTCATTCGCGGAGATCGGTTCTATCTTCGGAAAGACCGAGACCTGGGCCCGGGTTACGTATCACAGAGCCAGACTAAAGATCAAGGAAAGGATGGATGAATATGAAATATAATTGTGATTTGATCTCAGATCTTCTGCCGTTATATAAAGACGATATTTGCAGCGAAGCTACAAAGAAGATAGTTGAAGAGCATCTTGCCGAGTGCAAGGACTGCAAGAAGATGTTCGCTGATATGAGTGACGTTACCATAGATGAGAATATTGCTAAGGAAAAAGACGAAGTAATCAATTCTCAGGCCAAGTTTTTCAAGAGAAAGAGCGCGTTTGCAGGAAGCATTATCGCATTGATCTTTGCGATCCCGATCCTCGTATGCCTCATAGTTAACCTTGCAACAGGAAAAGGACTTACTTGGTTCTTCATCGTTCTCACGGGAATCTTGGTTGCAGCATCTTTGATCATTGTTCCGCTTATGGTTCCGGAGAATAAGATGCTTACGACGATGGCATCTTTTACAGGAAGCGTTCTGCTTCTCCTCGGTGTTATCTGCATCTACACAAGAGGCAACTGGTTCTTAGTGGCAGCTTCGTCAACACTCTTCGGACTGACAATGCTCTTCGCACCGTTTATCGCGTGCAGAAGACCTGTAAATGCATATCTTAAGAACTCCAAGGGACTTGCGATCATGGTGGCTTACACAGTCACTTTCGCACTCATGATGACCTGCATCGGTATTTACACAGGCCCCGCAGCGTTTTTTCCGCTCGCCACAGCGATCGCAGGACCTCTTGTCGGAATGGCCTGGGCTATTTTCGCGATATGCAGATATCTCAAGATGAATGCAGCAGTTAAGACGGGCGCCTGCTTTACAGCGGTAGGAATCCTGTCAGGTGTGCTTTCTCATGCGACAGCAATGTCTGTAGCAAACACTAGTATCACAGGAGTTACATTTTATTCTGATCCCTGGTTGGTGCTTATGCTCTCCATCGGATCTGTAGGTTTGATCATTGCCGGAATCGGCGCATTAGTTGGAATGTTTAAGGGAGGAAAAAAGAATGAAAACAAGTAAGCTCGCAGCAGCCGCTATGGCTCTTATCGTACCGTCCACAATGTTGATGTCAGGATGCTCTATTGGAAATTTCTTCACATTTTTCAATTACACATACGAGAATGCTGACATGTATACAGCAGGTGACCGTGAGATCACAGATAAGGTCAGAACGATCAATATCGACTATGTTTCCGGTAATGTAAAGCTCAAGGGAACGGATGACGATAAGATCACCATCAATGAGACTTCGAACAGGGATATCGGAGACGAGTATAAAGTTCATACATGGGTTGACGGTGACACGCTTTTCGTAAGATACTGCAAATCAATAAATAAGATCTCTTTCCACAATATTGAGAAAGAACTTGAGATCACTATTCCCGAATCACAGGAATTAAGTGACATGACCGTTCATGTATCATCCGGTAACATCGATTTCTCAGGATTTACTACAGAAACATTTAACGCCCAGTCTTCTTCAGGCAATCTCAAGATCAGCTGCAATGCTTCCGATATTAAGATCAAGGCTTCTTCCGGTAATGTTGGACTTGAACAAGAAGGCGACAGCAGCTCGATCGACATCAAATCATCCTCGGGCAACATTACTGTTGTCCAGAAGGGCAATATCGATAATGTAAAGCTCAATGCATCTTCAGGAAAGATCTATGCAGCCCTCGATAAAGCTTCGAAACTTGATGTTCATGTAAGTTCTGGCGGCATCAATGTTGAAGCAAATGAGATCACAGATCTTAAGTCTGATGCATCTTCCGGCGGCAACAGCTTCAAGCTCGGCGCAGCTCCGAAGACATCTGACATTCACTCGAGCTCAGGCGGGGTAAAGGTATACATTCCTGAAGATTCTGACATCACTGTAAAGCCTCACATCTCAAGCGGCGATTTTAATTACGATCTTCCCATGTCCAAGAACGGCAAGGAATATGTAAACGGCAACGGCACTTATGAGATGGTAATTAATGTATCTTCCGGTGATGTAGATATCCTTAAGTACTGATAAATAGCGTTCACATATGTTCAGGGCAGTCTCAGATAAGAGGCTGCCCTTTTAATATGTGTGTGCGAGGGGAGTGATCAAAACAGTACGCATTTTGAGGTTAAATGCGTACGTTTTTGAGTCTTGTACTGTGTAATGAGTAAAATCGTACTCATTTTGATGGTAAATGCGTACGGTTTTGCGTACTGCGGTTTGCTTAAAGGGATTTTGTTAAGCAATGTTATTCAAGTGCGCGAAAATCAGTCACCGCTTGTTCAGTTGCTCTCGATATACTGTGACACGCATATGTGCCTTCCGTCGATGTCCTCGAAAACAAACTGCCTGTTAGTAGTCATGCCCTGTGCAGCCTTTGCTTCAGGGAGGTCTTCGACGATCTTAATGCCGTTGCCTGCGACTTCATTATGGAGCAGGAAAGGCTCAGAGCAGTAGATATACATGTCGTACTTAATTCCGAAGTTCCTTGCGGGCTTAGTGATGTCGCCTGAACCCTTAACGAGAACTATGGCGATGTTGTCTCTTACGAGCTTGATGTGGGGCATAGCCTCGTCGTCTAAGTGAGTGGACTTGAATCCGAGTTTGTCTTCGTAGAAGATTGCTGTCTTATATATGTCTTCACAAGCGAAAACTGCAGCCTGGCTGTTCATGAGAAGAAGTCTTCCGCTGTCCTCAGCTTCACCTTCTTTGGCCTCAGTCGGAGCTGATGTGCCCATGTTGAACTGGTATCCCATGAGAGGCGTGCCGAAGTGCTTTTCGTGTTCATCAAGGGAATTAAGGATCTCACTTCTCTTGTGGATCTCATCGTTGCTCATCGTCTTGGGGATCTCGGCTAAGTATTCGACCTTTTCCAGGTATTCGAGGAGGTTCATGAGCCTTACGTGGAGAGGGATTATATCTGATGTGGCGGGGATCTCACAGGCACGTCCGTGGATGAACATCATGCCCTGTTCGACTGCCTCTGCGGGAAGTCCGGCGTAAAGATGCATCAGAAGGTTCATCTCTTCTTCGGTCTTGTCGTGAACACCGCCTTTTTTGATAGAGTCTCCGATCATGTCGAAAACAAGATTCATGTCGTGCAGAGGATATTCTTTGTTCAGCATATAAGTCTCCTGAGATCTTCAAGATTAGTCTATTTTATCAGTTTGAAAGCTTATGGCAATAAATATAAAATAAGCAGAGCAATTATAGGGGAGGCTTATATGGCCCAGTTTAAGAAAACAAATGCAATGAGGATCCTTGATAAAGCGGGGATCAATTATACATATCAGGAATATGAGTACGACGAGAATGACTTGGACGGCCATCACGTCGCTGAGTATCTGGGTGTTCCTTATGAGGAAGTCTTTAAGACATTGACTGCAGTGTCTGACAAAGGCGAATACCTGGTATTTTGCATCTGTGTTGATGATGAAGTCGATCTCAAGAAAGCCGCAAAGCTTGCCGGCTGCAAGAGTGTCAACATGATCCATGTTAAGGACCTTCTGAATGTAACGGGATATATAAGAGGCGGCTGTTCTCCTATCGGAATGAAGAAGCAGTACCGCACTTTTATCGACGAGATGATAGAACTTGTTGACGATGTGTGTGTCAGTGCCGGACAAAGGGGAGTGCAGTTAAGACTTAAGTCCGCAGACCTCATTTCTTTTACAAATGCCGTAGTCGGTGATTTTGCTATGCGCTCTTAAAATGTTAGAATTACTTCGAAAATAATGACCTAAGGAAGTGTTATCAGTGTTAGAACCTAAGACATTTACGCTTAATGACATAAAGAAGGGCTCACGCATCTACTTTATCGGAATCGGCGGCATCTCCATGAACGGACTTGCAAGACTTGCCAAGCATGCGGGTTTTGTCGTCGGAGGTTCTGATAACCATCCGTCCGAAAGGACAGCGATCCTTGAAGAACAGGGGATCAAAGTCTACTATCCCCAGGTTGAAGCGAATATCGATGATTTTAAGCCTGATTATCTGGTAAAGACTGCTGCCATACTTCCTCATAATGAAGAGGTAAAGAGAGCGACGGAACTGGATCTCCAGATTTTCGACAGGGCAGAATTCCTGGGTGCTTTTACTAGAACATATAAGAATGTCATCAATGTTTCCGGTACACACGGAAAGACGACTACGACTTCAATGATATCGATGATGATGATAGATCAGGGCCTTGATCCGACGGTTCATCTTGGTGCTGACCTTGATGTCTTTAATGGTACGGTAAGAGCAGGTTCACATGACCTTCTTGTTTCCGAGGCATGCGAGTTCAACAGATCTTTCCTGAACTTCTCATCCACTACAGCAGTCATCACAAATATCGATCACGACCATGTTGACTGTTATCCGACTATTGAGGATGTAATTGACGTTTTCGCAAAGTTTATAAGACTTGTGGATGATGACGGTTATGTTGTAGTTTCAGGTCATGACATCAATATCGCAAGATCCCTTGCAGAAGCCAAGGAATACTTTGATAAGACCGGAAGGACTTTCCCTCAGGTCGTTACCTGCGCTGCGGATAGCGAGATCTGTGAGACTACCGGCATGAAGGCTGACTTCATTGCTGAGAACATCAAGTTCAATAACGGCCTTCCGGAGTTTGATATCGTTGTTAATGGCGGGGAGAGAGTAAGGGTCAGCCTGAAGATCCCCGGAAGCCACAATATAGCCAATGCGCTTAATGCCGCTGCTGCTGCATATCTTAACGGCGCGTCTCTTGAATCGATAAGGAAAGCGCTTGATGAATTCGGAGGCGCTGACGGCAGATATACTGTTAAGGGCAAGTACAAGGGATGTGACGTTGTTGTCGATTACGCACATCATCCGACAGCGGCAAGAGCCACAATAGAAGCTGCATCCAATATGCCTCATAATGACATTCTTGTCGTCTTCCAGCCTTTGACATTCAACAGGACAAAGCTTCTTTTCGAGGATTATGTAACAAGTCTTCTTCCGTGCAAGAAGGTGCTTTTCTCCGAGATATTCTCAGACAGGGAAAGCGATACTCTCGGAATGTCCAGCAAGATGATCTCTGATGAGATCAATAAGCGCGGCGGTGATGCCGAATTCTATGAGAACAGGGAAGACCTTAAGAAGAGGATCGACGAGCTCATCAAGCCCGGTGACATCATTCTGATACTTGGACCTGAAGATATAAGGACATTAGGTGACGAGCTCTGCCCGTAAGCTAAGATGAAGAAAAGTTCGTTAAGACAGACTGAGCAGCCTAAGACAGCTCCTGAATACGGTTTCCGGAAACTCCGCCCTCTGAAGATCCCGAAGAAGGCATGGTATGCCGCTTTTTTCTCGGCTTTCATGGCCATAGTTCTCTTTTCCATGTATTTCTTTACGTTCCTTGGAAAAGATGAACTGAATAAGACTCTTCTCATATATTCCGACGGCTCGAAGATCTATGAGGTATCGCTCCGTAACAGCCTTGCTGCTGCAGGTTTTAAGTATGCAATAGTAGAGCCGGAAGACCACAGTGAAGATGTTGATTTCAAGTACGAGCTTCCTCATGAGTATAAGAAGGAAGATGTAGTCGTCTGTGCTGTAGGAAGCGAAGCTTTCAAGGTCATGGATGATCTCCTGGCCACCGGCAGTGAGAGTATTGAAGGTTACATCCTTATCAATCCGGATTACCCCGGAAATGTTTCTCTTGAGGGATATACAAGCGATAACCCGATAGTCCCCTGTGCAGTCTTCGGACCTGACAATGGCGCGAAAACATCTACTGAACTGAGCGGTTCGCAGATGATCTTCGAGAAGATCTCAGGTGTCGATACCATGTACGGCCACCCCACCAGAAGAGGCAGGATCTTCTCTTCAAAGGTATTCGTATCTCCGAATCAGATGAGATATCTTTCTTTGTCTTCCACTGATTTCGGTACAGAGATCCTGATGGCATCCCCGTCATTCCAGAACGAACTGGCACAGTTCCTCGGAACCACATTCGGGAAGGGATACTCTCCTGCACGTGTCACAGTATGGACTGTAGTGCTTGTAATAGCGATATTCATGTCAGTTGCATCGTTGGCATTATTCCTTTTCCTGATCCCTGTAGCTGTCCCTGAGAAAGCGAAAAGGGAACTCAAGGGCCGCAACAGCCTTGGCGCTATCGTGTTCCTTGGCCTTTCCGGCTGGCTTGCTCTTTGCGGAATAGTAATCGATCTAATTCCCCAGACGAGAGCTTATACAAAATATATTGCCATGTATTCACCGGTGCTTCTCATCGCTCTCATGGCATTGGCACAGCTAAAGCTCCTCATATCCAATAAGTTTAAGTACACCAGAAAGGATGACGGCATGCCGATCTTCCTGGCATCTGTGCTTACGGCAGCCATAGAGATAATGATCGTCCTGGGTACTGCGCTTAATTTCTCAAGGGCAGAACTGGAATTCCAGAACAATTCCAACTGGATAAAAGCACTGATAATCTTTGTGGTAATGAGCCTTTCAGCGGTAGCTTTGATACTGTCTGACAAGAAGTCCAGAGCTTCAGGTCAGGGGAGGTCCGCTTATTTCGCAAGTCCGATATACTTTATAGAGGTATTGTTTCCTTCAGCAGCGCTTCTTGTTTTCGCAGTACTCAGAGGGAACGGAGTGCTTATGGACAGTGCCGTTACCGGACTCGGATTAAGCATTTTGCCTGTGGTCTGTGCGATCCCGATCAAGCGTGTATCGGATTACTACGAGGTGTCGGGACTGGTTTTCGGAGTCATTGCATCATTGATCGTATTCATTGTCTGATCTCTGACTGTCCGAAAAAAAGGCCGTATTGCATATATTTATTATTGACTTTGACTTACCCTTGGTGATATTATACGCGGGTGACCGCATGCGACGGGCTATTTTAAATGCGCTTTTTTATAGCGCTGCCTTGGTTTTAAGCAGCGAGACTGGAAGAACAGGAGGAAAAAATAATGTACGCAGTAATTAAGACAGGCGGCAAGCAGTACAAGGTTTCTGTTGATGACGAGATCTTCGTTGAGAAGCTTGAAGGTGAGGCTGGCAGCCAGGTTACTTTCGATGAAGTACTTGCTGTATCCGATGACAACGGTATCGTAGCTGGTGATGTAAAGGCTACTGTTACAGGTGAGATCGTTAAGCAGGGAAGAAACAAGAAGGTTATCATCTCTAAGTACAAGGCTAAGAAGGGCTATCGTAGAAAGAATGGCCACAGACAGCCTTACACACGTGTACTTATCAAGGCTATCAACGCGTAAGTCAGGGCGTAAAGCTTCATGATTTCCGTTATCGTTAACAGAGAGGGTTCACGTATCTGTGCTATTTATGCCAATGGGCATGCAGGGTACGATGATCCGGGCAGAGATATCATCTGCAGTGCAGTATCAACACTTCTTTTTACTGCAGCAAGTGCCCTGGAAGATATTTGCGGTTACGACAGCGAATCTTTCTTCCGTATCAGCAATGAAGGGCAGGAAGATGTTAACTTAAGGATAACGGTTCCCGATTTGGGATCTGATGAGACGAAGGACAGAGCTCAGATAATAATGAGAACTTGTGAATTAGGTCTTATCGGAATAGCCAGAGATTATAACGACAGTAAGAAGAAGTACGTAGAGATAATTCATTCAAGAACACCGGAGGTGTAATTATGATTAAGTTTAATTTACAGCTCTTCGCACATAAGAAGGGAATGGGTTCCACCAAGAACGGCCGTGAGTCCCAGTCCAAGAGATTAGGAGCGAAGAAAGGTGACGGACAGTCAGTTCTGGCCGGCAATATCCTTGTTAGACAGCGCGGTACAAAGATCCATCCCGGAACAAACGTTGGAATCGGATCTGATGATACACTTTTCGCTTTGATTGACGGTAAGGTCAAGTATGAGCGTATGGGCAAGGATAAGAAGCAGGTTAGCGTTTACCCTGTAGCCTAATTTTAGGTATTTCAGAAGAAACCAAGAGGAGCAGTCTGTCGCAATATTGCGATCGGACTGCTCTTGTTTATGCAGGAGAATCAGATGTTTATAGATCACTCAAAGATTTATGTTAAGGCCGGTGACGGCGGCAATGGAGCTCTCAGTTTCCACACTGAGAAGTATATTACCAATGGCGGACCCGACGGCGGCGATGGCGGCGACGGCGGTAATGTTGTTTTGCAGGCTGCGCAGAATCTTACGAGCCTTCAGAACTTCAGGTTCAAGCATAAGTTCATTGCCCAGAACGGCGCAAAGGGTATGGGCAAGAAGATGTATGGCAAGCGCGGTGAAGACCTTATCATCGGCGTTCCTGTCGGAACTGTCGTAAAGGATGCTGTCACAGGCGATATCATTGCCGATCTTACAGAGGCAGGCCAGAAGATCGTTGTCGCAAGAGGCGGCAAGGGCGGCCTTGGCAACATGCATTATGCCAACTCTATAAGACAGGCTCCGCAGTTTGCCACGCCGGGCGCTCCCGGAGAGGAAAGAGAACTTGCGATCGAGCTTAAGCTCATTGCAGACGTAGGTCTTGTAGGTTTCCCCAACGCGGGCAAATCAACGCTTCTTTCCGTTCTTACAAGAGCGAAGCCGAAGATCGCAGATTATCCTTTTACAACATTGGAACCTGTTCTCGGTGTTGTATCTAAGGATGATTTCTCATATGTTATAGCGGACATTCCCGGAATCATCGAGAATGCACATGAGGGCGCAGGCTTAGGCCATGACTTCTTAAGGCATATCGAAAGAACGAGACTTTTAGTTCACGTTGTCGATCTTTCAGGTACAGACGGAAGAGATCCGTTGGAAGATTTCAAGACGATCAATTCCGAGCTTGAGGAATTCAGCCTTGAACTTGCTTCAAGACCTCAGATCGTTGCAGGCAACAAATGTGACGGAGTAACTGATGAAGAAGCTCAGGACTTCATTAAGAGCGTAAAGGAAATGGGATATGAAGACGTATTCATTATTTCCGCTGCAGGTCAGATCGGAATAAAGGAACTTTCCGACAAGATCACTGAGACAGTATCCAAGCTTCCTCCGACAGTCCTTCACGACGTTGTTTCCGGCGGCGAAAAGGTATACACATTTGACGAAGGCAAGAAGTTTGACATCATCATCAATGAGGACGGCAACTTTGAGGTTACCGGCAAATGGATCAACAGGATCTTCAACTCCACAAACTTCGAAGATACTGAGTCCACAAACTTCTTCCAGAGAACTCTCGAGAACGAGGGCGTATTTGAGGAACTCAAGAAAATGGGCGTCAAAGAGGGCGATACAGTCAAGGTTTGTGAGCTTGAATTTGACTATTATGACTAAGACTTCAAAATTGGCGGGCTTAATTCACATATTGTTAACAATTGTTCCCTAGTGGTGACTTAATGCTAATGTATTATCAAAGCCATAAGAACGAGTCCACAATATATTGAGTTTTGAGTTTGTTTGTAGAGATGCCGCAGTTGATCCTGCGGCATCTTTTTTGTGTCATAGCACAAATGCAAGTCTTTATTTTTATATCTTATAGAGTAAAATATATGCGAATATGGAATAAGAAAGGGACAGTATGGATTTCCTGCTTCAGATAGTCACTAACAGGATCTTGGTGGTTGGTGTTGTGTCCTGGTTTTTGGCCCAGGTGTTCAAGTGCATCAGCAACCTCATTTTAACTAAGAAATTCAGTCTTGAAAGACTTTTCGGTGATGGTGGAATGCCTAGCGGCCATTCTGCTACAGTTGTTTCCGTTGCAGTTGCAACAGGACTTTATCATGGCTTTGATTCAGCTGTATTCGCTGTAGCTATGATCGTTGCCATAGTCGTTATGCATGATGCTATGAACGTAAGATATCAGGCCGGTAAACAGGCAGAATTACTTAATGTAATGGCTGAGATGTTTGAGAAGGTTACCGGTACAGATCTTCCTAATGAGGAGAAGCTTAAGGAGCTTTTGGGACATACACCTTTGCAGGTTGCTGCAGGATGCTTGCTCGGAGTAGCTACTGCTGTGATCATGTATCTCATATTCTGATATTCCTATGATCACCGGTGATATCCTAAGTGAACTGAAAAAGCTTCAGGATAAAGGTTATCGCAAGATGCAGATAACCACGATCCCTTCTGTCAAAGCCGAATCAATAATCGGTGTAAGGACTCCGGCGTTAAGGGCTTTAGCAAAAGAATTATCCAAAAGAGACGACATCTCCATATTCCTGGAAGATCTTCCTCACAAGTTTTTCGAAGAGAACCAGCTTCATGCATTCATCCTTTCCTGCATGAAGGATGCTGAAGAATGCATAAAGCTCGTTGATAAGTTCCTGCCCTATGTTGATAACTGGGCGACCTGTGACCAGATGTCTCCCAAGATCTTCAAAAAGCATAAGGATCTTCTCCTGGAATATATAAATGAGTGGATCAAGTCAGATAAGACTTATGTCAAGCGTTTTGCCGTAGGGATGCTCATGGAGCATTTCCTAGATGAGGATTTCAAGACTTCATATCTTACCAAGGTATCCAGGATCAGATCTGATGAATACTTCATTAACATGATGACCGCATGGTATTTTGCCACGGCTCTTGCCAAGCAGTACGATGCTGCATTGCCTTATATCGAAAAGCAGAAGCTTGATAAATGGACTCACAACAAGACCATTCAAAAAGCAGTTGAAAGCTACCGCATAACACCTGAACAGAAGGAATATCTCAAGACGTTAAGAAGAAAGGTGTGAACCCATGATCTATACGGTTACCCTTAATCCTGCAATCGATGTAAGCCTTCGTGTGATTGACGGCCTTATGCCAGGAAGCATTAACAAGTCTTTTGGCATGAGGACCGATCCCGGCGGAAAGGGTATCAACGTATCCAAGACGCTTAAAGTCATGGAAATTGATTCCGTGGTATGCGCCGGATTATGCGGCGAGGACGGCATGAGACTTGCCGGAATGCTCGAGAATGAATTCGAAGTTATCAGGATCACATATCCTTCAGGCAACACCAGAACTAACATAAAGATATCCGGCGAGAACGGAGTGACAACGGACATCAACGGCAAAGGCCCGATGTACGACAAAGCTTCTGTTGAAGAACTTAAGAATGTCCTGCTCCAAAGGCTTGTTCCGGATGATGTCGTGGTTATATCCGGAAGACCTCCGATGGGCTCTCCTGACAATATCTATGCTGATCTTATCAGGGCATTTAAGACAATTGATGGTGTTAAGGTGATCCTTGACTGTTCAGAGAGTTATCTCCGCGAAGGCCTTATCGAAAAGCCATACGCCGTAAAGCCGACCATGGAAGAACTCGGCCTTTTAAACGGCAGGGATGAAGCATTGGAGGAAGCTGATGCGATAGTATCGCGCGGTATCTCACGATGCCTTATCTCAATGGGAAAGGACGGTGCGGTCTTTGCAGATGAAGGTAAGAAGGCTGTCTTTTTAAATGCAGTCGATGTCAGAGTGAACTGCACGACCGGCTGCGGGGATGCCATGACGGCAGGTCTTGCATATTCCTGTGTAAAAGGTCTTTCTTCTGAAGATACATTCAGGATGTGCATGGCGCTTGCATCAGCAGAAGCTGAAACGGAGGGAACATATCCTCCTGAAAAAGACAGGGTACTGGAGTTATTTGACAGCATTCGGTTATTAGGACAATGAGAGGACGGTATATTGCAATTAAAGAACAAACGTTCTAAAATTGCCGTAGAAGAATTGATAACAGATCCATAGTGATCTTTGATGGTTTTAGGATAATGTCTATGTTTAAGCTCGTATCGGATTACAAGCCGTCTGGTGACCAACCGGAAGCGATAGATTCCCTTGTTAAGGGTATCAAGGAAGGTATGCATGCCCAGACACTTCTGGGTGTTACCGGTTCCGGCAAGACATTTACCATGGCCAACATTATCGAGAGAGTTCAGAGGCCTACGCTTGTGCTCGCTCACAACAAGACTCTTGCTGGCCAGCTCTATGCTGAATTCAAGGAGCTGTTTCCTGAGAATGCCGTAGAGTATTTCATCTCATATTACGATTACTATCAGCCGGAAGCATATATAGCCGCTACGGATACGTATATCGAGAAGGATTCTTCGATCAACGATGAGATCGACCGCATGCGCCATGAGGCAACCAAGTCGCTTCTTACGAGAGATGACGTGATCATTGTGGCTTCTGTATCCTGCATCTACGGTATCGGTGAGAAGGACGACTATCTCTCACTTGCACTGATGCTTGAGACCGGACTTGAGATCCCAATGGATAATGTCATGGCACAGCTCATTAACATGCAGTACACGCGTAATGACTTTGATCTCGCGAGAGGTTCGTTCAGACGTAAGGGTGATGTAATCGATATCTGGACGCCTGATTCAGAACATACGCTTACAAGGATCAGTTTTTTCGGCGATGAGATCGATAAGATCAGTTATGTTGATGCCATTACCGGCAAGACTGAGTTTACCAGGGATTATATCGAGCTGTTCCCGGCATCACACTATGCGACAGGAAGAGCCAAGCTTAACAAAGCAATAGAGAGGATCGAGGAAGAACTTGAGGTCAGGCTTAAGGAACTTCGTGAAGCCGGAGACATGATCGCCGCATACAGACTTGAGCAGCGTACGCGTTACGATATGGATATGCTCAGGGAGACCGGCTTTTGCAAAGGCATTGAGAACTATTCCCGTCACATAGCAGGAAGAGAGGCAGGCGAACCGCCTTGTACACTGATGGACTTCTTCCCGGATGACTTCCTTCTCTTTATCGATGAGTCCCACCAGACTATCCCTCAGGTCGGAGCCATGTATAACGGCGACAGGTCGAGGAAAGAAATGCTCGTCCAGTATGGATTCAGACTTCCTTCTGCATTTGATAACAGACCTTTGAAGTTCAATGAGTTCGAACAGCGTATGGGTCAGACTGTTTTTGTCAGCGCCACACCTGCTGATTATGAGAAGGAACACAGCGAACAGACTGTTGAACAGGTGATAAGGCCTACAGGTCTTCTTGAACCTGAGATCTTCATACGTCCCGTTGAAGGCCAGATCGAAGATATCCTTTCCATGCTTAAAGAGCAGAAGAAGACCGGTGATAAGAGCCTTATCATGACGCTTACCAAGAGAATGGCTGAAGACCTTACAGAGTTCCTCAAGAAAGAGAATGTCAGAGTCACATATCTTCACTCAGATATCAAAGCCGTTGAGCGTATGCAGATACTTAACCAGTTAAGGAATGATGAGGTTGACGTAATCGTCGGAATCAACCTCTTAAGAGAAGGTATCGATCTTCCTGAAGTGTCTTTGCTCATGATACTTGATGCTGATAAGGAAGGATTCTTAAGATCTGAGAGATCACTTATTCAGATCATAGGAAGATGCGCGAGGAACGATCACGGAAGAGTCGTTCTCTATGCGGATGAGGTTACTGATTCGATGATGAATGCAGTATCTGAGACTAACCGCAGAAGAAAGATACAGCAGGAATACAATGAAGTCCACGGCATAACGCCAAAGACTATTAAGAAGGCTGTAAGAGATGTCTTCGATATTGTTGCTGAAAGCAGCAAGGATTCGTCAGGCAAGGGAAGAGGAAAGTCTTCCAAGGGCGGCATAGATCCTGCCAGACTTATTAATGACGGTGTATCCGGCGGTACGGAAGAAGAGAATATCAAGCTAATAGAGAAGCTTACTTCAGAGATGACAAAGGCAGCTAAGGATCTCGACTTTGAGAGAGCTGCCGAGATCAGAGATATCATTATCGAACTTAAGGGGAAGAAGACATGAGCGGCTTTTGTCACTTACATCTTCATACCGAATACAGTCTTCTTGACGGTGCCATAAAGATCAAGGATCTTGCCGCAAGACTTAAGGACATGGGAATGACTTCATGCGCCATAACCGATCATGGCGTAATGTATGGTGCAGTCTCGTTTTACAGGGAGATGAAGGCTAACGGCATACATCCGATAATAGGATGTGAAGTCTATGTCGCTCCTGGTTCAAGATTTGATAAGAACGTTGTACCTGGAAGAGATGATAAGTACTATAACCACCTGATCCTTTTAGCTAAGGATAATCAGGGCCTTACTAACCTTAACAAGCTCGTTTCGGCAGGATTTACCGAAGGCTTTTACAGAAGACCAAGGATCGATGAGGAACTGCTTGAGAAGTGGCACGACGGTCTTATCTGTCTTTCTGCGTGTGTGGCAGGTAAAGTCCCTTCACTTATCCTTGCAGGTGAGAACGAGAAGGCGGCCCAGACCGCACTCTGGTATGACAGGCTTTTCGGAAGGGGTAATTACTATCTTGAGATCCAGGCAAATACCACACCTGAACAGGCGAAGGTAAATGCTGCACTGGTAAAGCTCTCCAATGAGACCGGCATTCCTCTTGTTGCGACGAATGACTGCCATTATCTGATGAAGGATGACTATGAAGCACAGGATATCCTTCTTTGTATCTCGACTGCCGCAAGGATAGATGATGAGAACAGGATGCGCATGTCCTGCAATGAATTCTATGTTAAATCAGAGACAGAGATGAGACGCTTTTTCCCTGAGCTTTCCGAAGCTGTCGATAACACCGGAAAGATCGCGGACATGTGTCATGCCGAATATGATTTTGATACTATCCATCTTCCTGTTTATGAAGTGCCTGAAGGATATAAGGATCACGAGGAATACCTTGCCGATCTTACCTATAAAGGACTTAAGAAAAGATTTGAGATAACACCTCCTACAGGAAGCGTTGATGACTATATGAAGCGTGCGGAGTATGAACTCTCCGTTATCAACAGTATGGGATATACAGACTACTATCTCATAGTCTGGGACTTCATTAATTATGCAAAGACACATGAGGTTACGGTAGGCCCCGGAAGAGGATCCGGTGCCGGTTCACTTGTCGCATATGCAGTCGGAATCACTGATATCGATCCGATAAGATATGGTCTTGTATTTGAACGTTTCCTTAATTCGGAAAGAGTATCGATGCCTGACTTCGACGTCGATTTCAACGATGAGAGAAGACAGATAGCGATAGATTATGTCACTGAAAAATATGGAAAGAACAGAGTCGCACATGTAATCACATTCGGTACTCTTGCTGCAAGGCAGGCGGTAAAAGATGTCGCCAGAGTGCTTAATATGCCGATAGCGCAGAGCAATAAGCTTACCAAGATGATACCGTTCTCTGTCGGCATGAATTTGAAGCAGGCACTCGAGATAAGCAAGGAATTCAAGGAAGCTTACGACACTGATCCTGAAGCGCGCAAGGTCATAGATATGGCGATGCGTGTTGAAGGTCTTCCGCGTAATGCAGGTACCCATGCTGCGGGAATAATCATATCCGGTAAGGATATCACCGATATCGCACCACTGGCGGTAAATGACGATACAGTCGCAGTCCAGTTTGCAAAGACGGATGTTGAAAGCATCGGTCTTCTTAAGTTCGACTTCCTTGGCCTTCGTACTCTTACTGTGCTCCAGGATTGTGTTGAACTCGTAAAGAATAATTACGGCCGGACCATAGATCTCGACAGAATACCTTTAGATGACATGGAAGTTTTCAAGATGATCGGAAGAGGTGAGACTGTCGGAATATTCCAGCTTGAGAGCCGCGGCATGACTTCATTCATGAAGCAGTTAGAGCCTGAGAGCCTGGAAGATATCATCGCGGGAATATCACTTTACAGACCGGGTCCTATGGATCAGATCCCGAAGTATGTTGACTGCAAGAAGAATCCTTCGCATATCACTTATGATCATCCGCTTCTTGAGCCAATTCTCAATGTCACATACGGATGTGCAATCTATCAGGAACAGGTAATGCAGATAGTAAGAGATCTTGCCGGTTTCTCGATGGGACAGTCGGATAATATCAGACGTGCGATGAGCAAAAAGAAAAAGTCCATGATGGAGAATTACAGAAATCTCTTCATGTACGGAGGCACCGATGACAAAGGCCGTCAGATCGACGGCTGTATCAAGCGTGGTGTTCCTGAAAAAGTCGCTGCTAAGATCTTCGATGATGTATCCGGATTTGCAGGTTATGCATTTAACAAATCACATGCTGCATGTTATGCGGTCGTCGGTTACTGGACTGCTTATTTCAAGTATTACTATCCGACGGAATTCATGGCAGCAACGCTTAACTCTTTCAGAACCGATCTCGGAAAAGCTTCGTATTACATTTCCTGCTGTTCTGCGATGGGAATTGAAGTACTTCCTCCCGATATCAATAAGAGCCGCGAGCGTTTTACAACTGAAGGTGACCGTAAGATAAGAATCGGTCTTTCCGTCATAAAGAATGTAGGCGAGGGAGCAGTTCTCGATATCCTGACTGACAGGGATAAGAATGGCGAATACAAGTCATTTGAGGACTTCGTTATAAGAGGCGCCAAGATAGGCGTGAAGAAGAATGTTGCAGAAGCATTGATACTTGCTTCATGCATGGACTCGTTCGGATATACAAGGAGCCAGATGACTGCTTGCGTACAGACAGAACTCGACAGGATCGCACATTCGGACAGCCGTAATATCGAAGGACAGTTATCGCTCTTTGATTTTGGCGGTGCCGAAGCTGCAGGCCCGTCTGTGTTCATACCTGATATCGAAGAATATCCTGAAAGCCAGAAGCTCGGATATGAGAAAGAGATGGTAGGCATCTATCTTTCCGGTAATCCTCTGGCTTCTTATACAAAGTTAATATCAGAGGTTGCAACTTTTGATATGTCTGAGGCATCTGATATCCTTTCGCTTTCAGGAAGTGATGCACTGGATGACAACAAGCAGGTCGCTATGTGCGGAATGGTAACCGATAAGAGAACAGGTTATACCAAGAAAAAGACCATGATGAGTACAATCTCCTGCGAGGATCTGAGCGGATCATTTGAAGTTCTTCTTTTCGGCAAGAATTTTGATATGTATAACAGGATCGTCGAGAAGAACAAGCCTTATCTCTTTGTCGGAAGAAGACAGATGAGAGAGGGCGGCGAGCTCTCGATGTTTGCAGACAGTCTTTTTGAGTTGTCAGACGATCCTTCGCTCTTAAGCAGGATCCGTAACGACAGGGGATATCAGACTGCGTTAAGGGAAAGAGACGGAGCACAGATCGCAAGAACACCTTCTGTCCCTGCTGCTGTACCTGCTCAGACACAACAGGTTCCTTCTTCAAAGCCTCAGGTTCAGAATACAGCTGCAGGCAAAGAGCAGGTTATAAGGATCCGTTATTCCGGAAGACCTGATTCCAAAGGCTTCAACAGGCTCTTGAATTTCCTTGCATATTTCCACGGGAATACTCCGGTCGAAGTTCTATTTGATGCTGACAAGAGTGTGCTGAGACTTGATGACATGTGCAGGATAGCTCCTGATGAACAGGTGCTTTTGAAACTTGCCGAGTTAGTCGGTGAAGATAATATTGAGATGATCTAAGGAGGACCGCTTTATGGACGAACAGAAAGTTGCTGAACTGAACAGAATAATCAGAGAGTGCAAGCATATCGTATTCTTTGGCGGTGCCGGAGTATCGACAGAGAGCGGTATTCCTGACTTCAGAAGCAAGGACGGTCTTTATAACCAGCATGATGTCCAGTTCGAAAAGTATTCTCCTGAATATCTCCTGAGCGATTCATGTCTCTTAGATCACCCGGATGTATTCTTCGAATTCTACAGACAGAAGCTTGATACATCAGGTATCGAGCCTAACAGGGCTCACTATAAGCTTGCTGAGATGGAGAAAGCGGGCAAACTCGATGGTATCATCACACAGAATATCGATGGTCTTCATCAGAGGGCAGGAAGCGTAAATGTCCAGGAAGTCCATGGTACGACATACCGTAATTACTGCATGAAATGCCATGCCAAATATCCGTATGACTATATCTTCAAGTCAGAAGGACCAATACCTAAGTGTTCCAAGTGCGGAGGTATTGTAAGACCGGATGTTACACTGTATGGCGAAGGCCTTCCCAGGGAAGCGTGGGTCGAATCTAAAAAGCTGGTCCAGAAGGCAGACTGCCTCATTATCGGGGGCACATCGCTTATGGTTCAGCCTGCAGCATCCCTGACTTATGATTTCAGCGGTAAGTATCTAATCGTAATCAACAGGGATAAGATCATGACAGACAGGCGTGCCGCTCTTGAATTCCGTGAAAATATCGGGGAAGTATTGGATTCTATAAATCTAGAGGAATAGGAAAGATAAATGGGGAATATAAGGAAAAGCAGAAAGATAGTAATAGCGGTTATTTCAGTTTTGACGGTAATCTCTACAGGGATTGCCGGTTATTGCGGCTATAAGTCTTCCGTATCAGGTGTAGCGACGGATATCAGGTATCTTGTTCAGGATAAGACTCCGCAGATAGGTGATGAATACTATCTGTTCTGTGTCCGTGATGACTTGTTTGAAGCGGCAGATGATATCCTGGTATACGAAGATTATATTGAGGTTGAAGACCGTTATGTAAGCATTCCGATCGAGAGCAATAACGGAAACTTAAGTTACAGGTTTAACGTTAAGGTAGTTGAGACCGATCCGCAGCTACCGGATAGGTTTGCCCAAAGCTGCAGAGATTATTACCAGACTCTATATGACAAACTTCAGGCTAAGAAAGAAACCGTCGATCCGAATGATTCCGAGAGTATGGAAAAGATCCGCAAGGCTGAAGAACTGGTAAATGGATTTCTGACCGATGAAGTCTATGAGCGTGACAAGAGCAGTATCACTCCTTATACATTCAGAGCTACGAACACAATAAATTATTATGTCATAGGACTTATAGCAGTAGCCGTTGCAGTGCTGCTTGCAGTCGTTTTGATCTATGCAGTTCTCGGCATTTGGATAAGCGGAAAGAAACTCGCGTTGGGAAGTGTAGCTTTAGTCCTTGTCGTAAGCATAGTAAGCTGCATAGTCTTCAGAAAAGAAATAGCCACAATGGCATCGATAAAAGAATATGCACCGGGTATGTATGTGTGCAACATACAAAATGATTACAAACTGGATGAAATGCTGTCAACTGATGTAAGAAATTCGGATTCCCTTATCGCGCTTATAAGCAAAAAACTTATGGGAGGGATTTCGCTTCCGATCGATGCTCATCATTTCGGATGTTCGTCTTTCAGCTGCGTAAATGATCAGGGCAGTCATCTGCTTTGCCGTAACTATGATTATCTTGATACGGACGGAATGATCATTTATTCAAATCGTGAGGGTGCTTATGCTTCGATTGCCGTATGCGATCTCCAGTGGGCGAGATTTGCAGGAACTGATTCCATCGCAAAACCTGACTCTCTGCTCGGAAGATTCGTTTTGAGGGGCGCTGCTCCATATATGAGTGTTGACGGCATGAATGATCAGGGACTTGGAATATCTATCCTGTCACTGACTAACCCGGAAAGAAGACCTGATACCGGTAAAACGGATACCATTATCCTTCTTGCCATAAGAGGAATACTTGATAAGTGTGCTACTGTCGATGAAGCCGTTGCGTTTTTGTCTTCTTATGATGTTCATTCCATGTTTGACAAGGACAATCATCTGTTTATCACCGATAAGTCCGGAAAGAGCGTTGTTGCTGAATGGGTAAACGATGAATTGACCATTAGTGAGATCAATTACGTTACAAATTACTATATTGCGACGCACGAGTATGATGACGAAAGAAGATTTGTGACTTTAAAGAACAAGCTCAAAGAATCTAACGGCGTATTGACTATTGATGAGGCTATGGATCTTCTGAAAGATGCTTCCCAGGATTCTAAGAACGGAATTCAGACGGAATGGTCCTGCGTTTATGATCTGGATCATTTCGTTTTATACATCTATAACGACAGGAACAGGGACAATTACTACATAATTACCTTCCCCGAATCATTTAAGTAAACTGTTGTTTCGTTCCTTTTTATTATTTAGTGTATAATTATCTCGAAAATCTATCAGATGTTTCGGAGGAATAACTATGGGTAGACTTCTTTATGATGAGAACAACCTTCCTGAGATAAGCAGCCTTAAGGCTTTGAATTATGACCAAGTAGATAAGAGCACTGTTGAGCCGATCAAGCGTGTAGGCGTTCTTACGAGTGGCGGCGATGCTCCCGGAATGAATGCAGCGATCAGAGCTATCGTCAGAGCAGGTATCAATGCCGGTTTTGAGATGTATGGTGTTACCAGAGGCTATCACGGACTTTGGAAGGGCGAGATCATGCCCCTCGACGGCAGAAGCGTTTCAGAGACACTTCAGCGCGGCGGAACATTCCTCATGACTGCAAGATCACAGACTTTCATGACTGATCAGGGCGTTCTTAAGGGTGCCAGAATGATGGAAGCATATGAGCTTGATGCTCTTGTTGTCATTGGCGGTGATGGTTCTTATAAGGGTGCAAGAGCTCTTGCCAGGATCGGTATCCCGGTAATCGGTGTTCCCGGTACTATCGACAATGATATCGCTTCAACTGATTATACGATCGGTTATGACACGGCAATGAATACTGCTATGCAGTGCATCGATAAGCTCAGAGATACTGCTTCATCACATGAGCGCTGCAGCGTTATTGAAGTAATGGGCAGACATGCCGGATGGATCGCACTTAACGTAGGTATTGCTACAGGTGCAGAGAGCATCCTGATCCCTGAGGTTCCTTATGACTTCAATAAGGATGTTCTCAGAGTCATCCTTGACGGACGTAATACAGGCAAGAAGCATTACATCGTTATCGTTGCTGAGGGTGTCGGTCATGCTGAAGAGATCGCCAAGCAGATCGAGGATGCTACGGGCATCGAAGCGCGTCCCACGATCCTCGGACACCTCCAGAGAGGCGGTTCACCTACATTGAGAGACAGAACAATGGCAAGCCTTATGGGCATCAGGGCCATCGACTGTCTTGTCGAAAAGAGATTTAACAGACTCGTAGTCAGACAGCATGGCGAGATCACCGATGTCGATATCGAAGAAGGTCTTGCAATGACCAAGACTATTACGCCTGACATCATCGAGAACGCCAAGAGACTCGGTTAATAGAGTTTACGGGTCAATTGACGGTTAGGGGATAAGTAAGACCATGTATGAATTTATGAGCTTCGACGAGAGCCTCGAACGGAAGAAGATCCGCGGGCGTGTCTTGAAGACCCTTGAATTCAATAAGATCAGAGACAGTGTTGCTGCGAAGGCAAGAACGTCATACGGACGTGAGCTTTGCAACGATATGGTTCCGTGCTGCGATATTGATTATGTGACAAGTGAGCTTTCCTGTGCAAGGCAGGCCATGGATCACATAATGAGATTCGGCATGCTTCCTTTGGGCGGATTAAGAGATCTCCGCGAAGCGATCCTTTACGCGAAGGCAGACGGAACACTTACATGCGGACAGCTTCTGGAAGTTGCATCTTTTTTGAGAGCTTCCGGCGAAGTCAAAAAAGCGATAGACAAGGCGAGATCTGCGGGTTCCCCTCTTGTTGATGAGACTGAGCCGGATGTTTGTGCTTATGTGGATAAGCTTGAGACTTCGGATAAGCTCTTGGAGAAGATCGACAGTTCCATCTTAGGTCAGGATGAAGTATCCGACAGGGCAAGCAAGGAACTGGCTTCTATAAGGCGTGAAAGAAAGAATATAGCAAGCGGTATCAGGTCTCTTTTAGACCGTGTTATCTCCAACCACGCTGATATGCTCCAGGAAGGCATCGTAACTCTTCGTGAAGGAAGATACTGCATTCCGGTCAAGGCTGATTTTAACGGCAGGATAGATGGTATCGTCCACGGTGCTTCCGCATCAGGACAGACACTCTTCATCGAGCCTATGAGCGTTGTTGAGGCAAACAACAAGATCGCTGAACTTACATTTGCCGAGCAGGCAGAGATACAGAGGATCCTGAAGAGCTTTACGAATGAAGTCGTATCAATAAGTCCTCTTCTCCAGAACAATATGGAGATCGCATCAAGGCTTGATTATATTTTCGCGAAGGCTGAATACGGCGTTGAGAATAATTCATTCTGTCCTTCACTTAACTGCGACGGCAGGATCGATCTTAAGGGCGCGAGACACCCGCTTATTCCGAAGGAGAGCGTTGTTCCAGTCGATATCAGGATTGGTGATGGCTATGACGCGCTTATCGTTACAGGACCTAATACCGGCGGTAAGACCGTATCACTTAAGACATGCGGACTCCTTGTCATGATGACGATGGCAGGACTTCCGATACCTACAGAGAGCGGCTCGGAAGTATGTGTTTTCGACAGAGTGTTAGCTGATATAGGAGATGAACAGAGCATCGAAGAGAGCCTGTCCACATTCTCAGCTCACATGTCCAATATCGTATTTATCCTGAAGAATATAAGAGGTAAGTCTCTTGTACTGTTGGACGAGCTCGGTTCAGGTACTGATCCGGCGGAAGGCGCGGCACTTGCCATATCAATAATCGAAGAGCTCAGAAGGAAGAACTGTATCGTAATGTCCACAACGCATTACAGGGAACTTAAGGGCTACGCTGAGACCACTGAAGGCGTAATGAACGCTTCCTGTGAATTCGATACGGAGACATTGGCTCCGACCTATAAGCTCATTACGGGAAGACCCGGTTCTTCCAATGCTTTTGTCATCTCGAGCAAGTTGGGTCTTTCAAAGAATATCCTGGACAATGCCAAGGTCAGGATGTCCACTGATGAGATAAGGTATGAGGAGCTCCTGGCAAAGGCTGAGGAGAATTCCAAGAAAGCGGAGATGCTCGTTCAGGAAAATGACAGGCTCAATATCGAACTCAAGGCTGAAAAGGCCCGTCTTGAAGAAGAGAATGCAAAGCTCAAGCAGTCAAAGACCAAGATATTGAATGACATGAGAGCAGAGCAGAAGAAGCTCCTTCAGGATCAGGAGAGGGAACTGAGTGACGAGCTCCGTGAATTAAGACGCAGATCCAAGGATATGGACAGGGCAGAGCGCGAAAAGGAACTCGACAAGATCAGAAGAAAGTTAAGAGCCGGCATAAACGACCTCGAAGCTGATGATGATGAGGCGATCGAATCCGTTGCTTTAAGCGGTGAACCCGTTAAGGAAGTAATCAAGGGTGAATGCTACTATGTTCCTTCTCTGGATCAGATCGGTGTTGCCGAATCAGCTCTTTCCAAGAGCGGATCTGTTAATATCGTATGCGGAAGCATGAAGATCGCGGTTAAGAAGAACCAGCTCATGATGCCTACGAAGGCGCAGCGTGATGAATTCCTGAGAGGCAGGAATAAAGGCTCTCAGAAGGGCAGGCTCATAAGACCGAAGAGCGGTTCCGAGGATATGGGCAAGGTCAGATTCAATGCTGCATCTTCAACTAGATCAGAGGTCATGCTTATCGGCATGACGACAGCTGAAGCTGAATCCAGGCTTGGTAAATATCTTGAGGATTGTGTGCTCGCAGGAATCAAGGAAGCAAGGATAGTCCATGGTAAAGGCACAGGTGCTTTAAGGTCTTGTGTGCAGGATATGCTTATAAAAGATGACAGGGTCGAGTCTTTCCGCGCCGGAGAACAAGGCGAAGGCGATGCGGGAGTCACGATCGTTAAGTTCAGATAAAAAGGGGGAGAACGAGTTATGTCTGAGAATAATGCTGAAATTCAGAGTGCTGAACAGATTCAGTCCGCAGAGGCGCCCAAGAAGCGCGTAAGGATAGGATTTGTATTCCTTTCTATCGTACCTGTAGCGGTCATTATCGGTATTCAGACGATCACACAGATTCCTTTTCTTGTAATCTCGGCAGCTGACCTTGCAGCGAATAATACTTCGCTCAGTCCTCTTGAGATTTCAGAAAAGCTTTTGACGACTTTCAATGAGAAATATGCAATGTGGGCATATCTTCTTTACAGCGTTGCGGCTCTTCTGGTTTTTGGAATCTGGTATTTTAAGGGTTTTGTTAAGAACCATCCCAAGGTCAGACTCAAGGAAATATTCGGTGTTAAATCAGTTTTCGCATCCATCGGAATGGTTATCGGTCTTCAGTTTGCAATCACCGCAGCTTTCGTTCTGGCATTCCGTTTCCTTCCAAAGATAATGAATGATTATGTAGAGCTGATGAAAAGTGCAGGCCTTATGGATAACATTCTCGTAACGATTCTTTATGCGATAATCCTAGGACCTATCGTTGAGGAGCTTTGCATAAGAGGTGTCTGCTTCGGTTTCCTTGAAAAATCCGGAATCAAGCCTGCGCTGATGATCCTGATCTCAGGAATCCTTTTCGGTGTAATGCATTTGAATCTCGTGCAGGGAGTTTATGCTTCCATCCTTGGCTTCTTCCTCGGATTCATGAGATACAAGTACCGTTCCATAAAGCTTACGATCTTCATCCATATCCTGTTTAACATCATGGGTACATATGGAGACACGTTAATGGAAAAGATCATTCCAAACGATGGCATAAAGCTGATCTTAGGCGGTGTTGCACTTTTCGTGCTCGTATTCGCCACAGCTCTTGTAAACAGTGACAAGAAGGCTTATAAAGCGGCAGATTGATCCTGAGAAGGCAAGTTGTTATCTCAGGAATACCTGAACGCGAGTTTTATGATAAAATTTGTTTAATAAATTGATTTGCCAGGAGAGATTGTTTTGCCAAGCGAAGAAGAACAGATGTCAGAGGCCCTCGTCAGGATCTTTGAGAATGTCGTTTTAACAGAAGAGAAATCTCTTCAGGCAGGTTATTTCAATGACCTGTCTATTGCAGAGATGCATACCCTTACGGCTATTGGACCATACGATGCCCGTACCATGACTAATACCGCAGAAGATCTGGGTATTACTACGGGTACATTGACTGTCGCTATAGATAGACTCGTCAAGAAGGGTTATGTCCACAGGGAACGCGATAAGCGTGATAAGCGTATCGTAAGGATCAGCCTTACTCACAATGGTAAACTCGCATGCAGAATGAACAACAAGTTCCACAGGGTTCTTGCCCAGCATATCCTTGCGGGATATGACGAGAATGACAGAAAGCATCTTCTTGACCTGGTCAATGAAGTTGACGAGTACGTTGCACAGCAGCTGAGACGCTATGACAGTACTGAGA
Source organism: uncultured Clostridia bacterium (assembly GCA_946403085.1). Classification (GTDB taxonomy): domain Bacteria; phylum Bacillota; class Clostridia; order Saccharofermentanales; family Saccharofermentanaceae; genus Saccharofermentans. The sequence continues at coordinate 53,387 of CAMIYM010000011.1, forward strand.
ATGTAAGAGCAACAGCAAGACAGGTAGCAAAAGATACCAGCAAGGAGAAAAATTAATATGGCAGATTCTGATAACCTTAGAGCGAAGGTAAAAGAAGACGTGATCAGGATCATGTCAGAAACGCTCGAGATATCTCCTGAACAAATAACATCAGATCTTGAATTCAATTCCGATCTGCCTTTTGATTCTCTCCAGCTCTATGAGTTTGTTATCGATGTTGAAGAGACATATAACATCAGGCTTCCTGACGAATTGCTGGATAAGGTCAAGACTGTCGATGACATGATCGACGTTGTTCTTGAACTTTCGAAAAAGAATTGATCCACGGTGCATAGATGAAGAAGCTTTTCATCGTTAACAGCAGAGCAGAGTCCAAGTCTCTTGCAAGATTCAAGGCAGCATATTTTGATTATTCGGCAGAACACGAAGGCGAGACGCGCGTGGTCTATACCGAGTTTGCCGGACATGCAAGCGAAGCTGCCAGGAAAGCAACGGACGAAGACGATCTTCTCGTAGTCGCATGCGGCGGTGACGGAACGATCCATGAAGTTGCCAATGCTCTTGCCGAGTCAAATACTCCTATGGCATGCATACCTTTGGGTACAGGCAATGATTTCACCAGATCCATTATGGATGAGAATCACAGGAGCAACTGTGAAGTCTGCGTAGGTGATATCTTCAATGACAGGATAACGGTTAAGAACGCAGATCTTATTAAGGTCACATCCTATGACAGACGCGGCAGCAAGATCGATGCAAGTTCAGCATGGTGTCTTAATGTTGCTTCAATAGGTTTTGATACTGAAGTCCAGCTCTGTGCAAAAGGAAAGGTTCTCGCCCACCCTAATTCAAGTATTGTAAGAAGCACTGCGTATCTGACATCTGCCGTCGGATGCCTTTTCGGAAACAGATCTTTTGATTTTAAGTTCAAAGCGAAAAGAAATGACGGCAAGCCTGAAGAGTCTGAGAAGTCCAAATTCACTCTGCTTGCGGTTTGCAACGCTTCTTTTTACGGTGACGGCTTCTGTCCCGCGCCCAAAGCAAAGATCGATGACGGTCTTATCAATTGCTGTGCTATCGATGCTGTAAGCCTCCCGAGATCGCTCTATCTGATCACCAAGTACATGAAGGGCACCCACGAGGGCTACGAAGAGGTCGATTCTTTTGTTACGGATGCCATTACGGCTGAAGCTACGGGTTCACGTGACCTGAACGGAAATTACGACGGCGAGGATTTCTCCGGCCACAAGGTTACTTTTGAGTGCTGCCCGGGCGCGATTAAACTTGCTGTTTACGGCAAATAATCGGCAATCAGACTTTTTTCACATATTATGTCCCTTATATTACAAGTTATTTGTTTTAATATTACGGGCTCTTTTGCTATAATTACAAGTTATGGAAAGCTTAGTTAGGGACAGTATCGAAAACTACAGAAAATACGGTGTCAGCAGTAAGGCTATAGATGCTGCAGTTAAGGCTGAAGAGGCTTTGGCTGATGTATATGCCCGCATAGATGACATCGTGACATATAACGAACTTAAGGTTTTGGACGCTTTCAGGAGCGAGAAGTTCTCAGACACACATATGGGCATGACTTCCGGCTACGGCTACGATGACGTTGGCAGGGAGAAGATCGAGAATATCTTTGCCAGAGTCTTCGGCGCACAGAAAGCATATGTAAGATGGCAGATCAGCACAGGTTCACAGGCGATCTCTGCAATGCTTTACGGAGCATTAAGACCCGGTGACATCATGCTGTCCGTTACCGGAAGACCTTATGACACCCTGATGGCTACTATCGGTCTTTCTTCCGGTGATAATGCCATGTCACTCATGTCATATGGAATCAAGTATGAAGAAGTGGAGCTTAAGCCTGACGGCACTCCCGATCTTGATGCTATCCGCGCTGCCATAAAGCCTGAGACTAAGATGGTATTCATTCAGAAGTCCAGAGGCTATACGGGAAGAAGAGCGCTTCTTTGCGATGACATAGAGAAGATCGCATCTCTTGCCCATTCGATCAGAAAAGACATAATCGTTGCCGTAGATAATTGCTATGGAGAATTCACCGAGAAGAGAGAGCCTCTCGAAGCCGGTGCAGATGTCATTGCCGGATCCCTCATAAAGAATCCCGGCGGCGGAATCGCCAGAACAGGCGGATATATCGCTGGCAGGGAAGATCTTGTGGAGAATGCTGCAAGACACCTCACTACACCCGGATTGGGAAGTGAAGTCGGTCCTACATTAGGCGCCAACTCCATGATCGCCAGAGGCCTTTTCACGGCTCCCCAGTGCGTAGGCGAATGCCTTAAGGGTGCTATTTTCGCAGCAGAGATACTGGGCAATGAAGGATATAAGACAAGTCCTGCTTCTGACGAAGTAAGAGGCGATATAGTTCAGACGATAGAATTCGGTGATCCTGATAAGATGAGCCGTTTCTGCGCTGCCATCCAGTCCTGTTCACCGGTTGATTCATTTGTTACTCCGGTTCCGTGGGATATGCCGGGCTACGATGACCAGGTCATTATGGCTGCAGGTGCTTTCGTTCAGGGCGCTACAACAGAGCTTTCATGTGACGGCCCCATCAAGCCGCCATATATCGCATATATGCAGGGAAGTCTCGCCAAGGAACAGGCTAAGCTTGCCTGTATGCTTGCCATCGGAGGTTAACTGGAATGGCTGACGGTAAGCAGTGGTACAACAGTCCCGAGCAAGGTCCTTCCAAAAGACCCGGAGGTAAGCCTCAGGGTGCTGCCAGGCAGCGTAAGCCCGGTGCCAAGCCTCAGGCAGGTGCTCCCGGCAACAGACCTGCTGCAAGACCTCAGGGCAATAAAGCTCAGAGACCTCAGGGTAATCCTTATGGTATGAAGAACGGTGCTAAGCGTCCTTCCGGAGCCAAGCCCGTATCCAAGCATGGACATGTACCTGCATCAAAGGCGCAGCAAAGACCGCAGGCTCCTGCAAATACAGGAAAGAGTATTATTCCGCAGATGGATCTTACCGCTAAGTCTGTCAGCGGCCAGAATAAGCCCGTTAACAAGGCTCCTGTCAAGAAAGCTCCCGTAAAGAAGCACATGACTCCTGAGGAGAAGGCAAGAGCAAAGGAACAGCGTAAGATCGAGATCCAGGCTAAGCGTAAAGAGGCTATGCTCAAGGAGCAGGCCAAGATCGAGAATCACGAATATAAGCGCAAGAATCCTTCTCAGAAGAGTGCTGAAAGCCGTGCGATAAGGAATGGCATCTTAGGTGCCGTTGCAGTCGCGGCTGCTCTTTTCGTGCTCGTATTCATAATCCATCACTTATATGACTTCCTCGCTGAGAAGCCTAACTTCTCTTTCGTTACGACGGGCTCAGTCGAGCATACCATCGGTGCAAAAGCACTTGTTGTAAGAGATGAGACGATCATCAACAGCTCAAATACAGGTGAACTTGTAACTCAGATCACTGAGGGTTCCAGAGTCGCTAAGGGCCAGAGTCTTGCTATCGTAGTTCCTGAAGACATGAAGTCTGTCGTTCAGGACTTAAGAAATGTCCAGTCACAGATCTCAGACGTCCAGCAGGAGCTTATCCTTGCCGGCGGTTCAGCTGAAGCAGATGTCATTTACAGAAACTACAATAAGAACCTTTCATCTATCCTTGACTCAGTCAGATTCGATGCCATGGGCGGCAATCTGAGCAACATGTCTTCTTACGGTTCTTCCGTTAACGTTATCCTGGATGAGCGTGAAGACGAGATGAGTAAGATCAATTTTGCCGATGAGAGAATTACGGTATTGAGAAATGATGAGGCTGTATATGAGGCCCAGGTCGAAAAGTATGCGTCAGTCATTACTGCTGACAGACCGGGTATCGTCTCATTCCGACTTGACGGTAAAGAGCAGGTTCTCGATTACAAGACATTCCTTACGTTGCCTGCCAAGGATATCAAGGATTATATCAACAATTCAGTAGGCGCCATCTCTTCTGACCTCAGTGTTGAAGCAGATACTCCTGTAGTAAGAATAGCCCAGAACGAGAGCCAGTATCTTTCTGTCTATCTCTCTTCTAATGATGCCGGTGCATCTGACTTCGCGGTCGGAACCCTTCATGACATCAACGTCCGTACTGAAGGTGTCGCCATCGATAACTGCGAGGTCGTACGCTGTGAGAATGATGCGAACGGAATGCTCATCACTTTCCGCACATCAAGATGTGTCGAAGCTCTTCTTGACTTGAGAACGGTTGATATCGAGATCGTTATTACCGAGACGAACGGAATGAGAGTTTCTGTTCCGAGCCTTGTTAACATCGAATATGCGCCCAAGGGCAATCCTTGCTTCTGTGTATATATCGACCCCAGTGCGAATGCGAGCATGGATACATTCGGCGAAGGTGCTATCTTTAATCTGACTATACTCCCCAAGGAAAAGAAGGATGAAGAGGGCAAGGTCGTTGAACAGCAGAATTCTTCTGTCGGAGGATGCACGGTCGTTTACAGGGAGGTCCTCTCTGACGGAGGCATGCTCGTCGGCTTCTCCACACCTAATGACTTCTCCAACCTGAAGAAATTAGACAGACTCTATACGGCAGGCTATACTGCATCGTTCGTTGATACTGCGACCGGTCTTGGAATCATGAGCGAGAAGGTCAAGATATATGATTTCTCCGGTATCGCTTCCGTATATACTAATAAACAGGGCTTCGTTGAAGAGGTCAGAGTACTCGTATTGGATAACGACAGAGAGTTTGCCATCATCGATAAGATCGGCAAGTCATCTGTTCCGAATCTCAACACGGTAATCATTACAAATCCTAAGACTGTCAAGCCCGGAGATAAGGTCGATTAACATGAAGTACGATTATACTGAAGAACTGAAGAAAAAAATCTCAGATAATATCTTATCCGTTAGACAATCAATTGATGAAGCATGTGCTGCCTGTGGAAGAGAGAAGGGCAGCGTTACACTTATCGGTGTCACAAAAGTATTCCCTGTGGGATATGCTGAGTCTGCCGCTTTGTCCGGACTTAAAGATCTCGGCGAGAACCGTGTTCAGGAACTTGTTCCCAAGGTCGAGAGATTTTCGAGCCTGGGGATCGATGCTAACTGGCATCTTATAGGTACATTACAGAAGAATAAGGTTAAATACATAATAGGTAAGACGAGTCTTATTCACTCTGTAAACACATTGGAGCTTGCCGAGGAAATATCGAAAAGATCAGCAAGTAACAATGTTACTACCTCTGTTTTACTGCAGGCAAATGTATCAGGTGAAGAGAGCAAGCACGGCTTCGCTCCGCACGAATTAAAGCCTGCCATAGATAAGATAATGGATCTTCCTTCTATTAAGATATGCGGCCTTATGACGATGGCTCCGATAGAAGAATATGAAGGTCAGGCCAGAGAAGTATTTGCAAAAACAAGAGTAATATTCGAAGATCTTAAGAGCTATACCGGTCTGGACAGCTGGAAAGTGCTGTCCATGGGTATGAGCCAGGACTATAAGAGTGCCATTTATGAGGGTTCCACACATGTCAGGATCGGTACTGCCATATTCGGAAACCGCGCTGAATACAAGCCTTTGTAACATTGTTCGATTAAATAATCCTGATTTTTGTTACATTTTGTAATAAAACCCCGCTTTAAGTTACCTTCTTGTGTCATATTGCCCAAAACTATTGAGGCGAAAATCAAAGTTCGTTAATATCCGAAGTATCTTATATGAATGTCCTTGGTCGGGCGAATTATTAAGGAGGAAAAAACAAATGGGCAGTTTTAACGTTAAGAATTTCTTCGGAAGCATGTTCACACCTGTAGAAGATGAGATGGAAGAAAACTATTACGGTGAGGATGAGGGCTACATTGAAGAAGATGCATATGAGCAGGAGCCTATTGCAGAAGAAGCTTACGTAGAGGAGCCTCGCACCTTCGTTCAGGAGCCCGCAGTTACAACACCTGTAATGCAGCAGAACGCAACAGTCATCATGCTTACACCTTATGACATCAGAACAAGCCAGATCGTTTGCGATCACATCCGTGAGGGCCACATCGTAATCTGCAATCTTACAAACACAGATAAGAATCAGAGAGTTGTTGACTATATCTCCGGCGGCGTTTATGCATTAGGCGGAAGAGTAGAGCCTACACCTGTTAAGACAACATTCGTTTGCACACCTAAGTCTGTAAACCTCGTTGTTGAGAATCAGGAAGCTGAAGTTGGCACAAAGGTTTCTGCACTCTAATCAATAGCTGATTAACCAAAAAAGAAATAACGGGTTGTCATTATGACAACCCTTTTTCTTTGCCCGGAATTCCGCGAAAAGCGTCTTTATATAGGTATTTAAAATCTTGAATAAAATATCTTTGTTCATATATAATAAGATTTGAATTAGTCAAATTAGACTCGGAGGATAGATTAAATGACGGTTGAAGATCGCGAATACTTGTTTGATCAGGCTCAGCAGCTTTCTGAGATCCTGAATGAGGAGTGCGTCGAGCTTTTGGGGATGCTCGAGAAGATTGAAGACAGAGTAGCTATTTCAAGACGTATCAATAAGCTTGAAGATGACGGAGATCATGTTTTCCACGCATTTGCTGACAGGCTTCATGAAGTGGAGCAGGATCCTGAAAAGAGAATGTATATTTTCCAGATGGCCAGACATATCGAAGAGTGCGTTGATATGATCGATGAACTCTCTATGACCATTGTCCGTTACAACACAAGAACTGTTAATCCGGGCATGAAGGCAAGTGTTAATGCTATCGCAGGATGCGTTAAGAAGGAGATGCATCTTCTTAACATCATGCGTACATATGAGCCTGAGCATAAGGATATGTTCATCAGAGCCATCAATGAATTCGATGCTTTTAAGGTAGACTTCTATAAGATGTATGACATGCTTATCTTCGGCCTTTTCTCACAGGCTCACGATACAGTTGACATCATCAGATGCAAGGCTATCTATGACGCAGTAAAGGATATTTTCAAGGCGTTTGAAGTAAGTGCTGATGACTGCTACAAGTTCATCATGGCAAGCAATCACGGCTCTTATTTTTTCGCTAACAAAAGATAATTAACACAACTTAATCTGATCAGATCTTATTCATCATTTTTGTCATGACTAACAAGGTCTCTTTGCCGGACAACTATCATATAGTCTGGTCCGAGGAATTTAACGGTACTTCAATCAACAAGGAAGTCTGGAGCGCTAATGAGTGTGCGCCTGGATGGTTTGATGACGGACTTGAAGAATACCGTGGAGATGAATGCCTTGAAGTCAAAGACGGATGTCTGGTGATAAGGCCAAAGACTGTTAAGGACAGTTCCGGAAAGATGCATTATGCATCCGGCAGGATCAGTTCTTTTGGCAAGAAAGATTTCACATACGGAAAGATCATCGCCAGGATCAAAGTACCCAAAGCAAAAGGACTTTTGAGTTATATCAGGCTCATGCCTTCTGAAGGTTACGATAAGGCGGTAGGAAACTATAAGGAGTTTCCTCTTCATGGCCAGATAGATATGGTGGAGATAGAAGGCAGCTGTACTGATGAGGCTCAATCCTGCATCGCTTTCGGTTATCCTTACACGCAGCGTTCCGGCAGTTACAGAAGACTTAATACAGATTTCTCTTCTGATTTCCATATATTTGCATGTGAATGGGATCAGGATGAGATCATATTCTCATGTGACGGCAAAGAGTATTACAGATCATCTTACTGGTTCTCGAGAAACGGTGAGAATGAAGAAGCATATCCTGCACCTTTTGATAAGCCTTTCCACCTGGTGATCGGAGTCTCTGCAAAAGGTGAGAACCCGGTTAACGGAAAAGATTCTGAAGAAGGTGAGGCTGAGCTTCTCGTCGATTATGTCAGGGTTTATCAGAAACCGATACATAACAGGGAAGTAAGAAGGCCTGCAAGGGTCTTATCGCTTGATACAGGCGACGGAAACGGCGAAAAGAAGAACAATTCTTTATATGTAGCTGAAGGCGATCTGAACGCGAATGTAAGCTTCATGGAAGATGAGCTTATAATAACTCCTTCATATATTTCAGGACTTTCAGGTGAGACCAGACTTTTACAGGGCGGTCTGTCATTCAAAAAAGGTGAAGTATATGAATTCTCATTTGACGGCCGTTCTGATGAGGAGCGTCCGATAAGATGCATCTTCAAGTCAGATGAAGATAATGAAGAGGTCGCAGAACCTTTTGTTATCAGGCTCGACAGGAACTGGCAGAAGCACAGGATGCTCTTTGAGGCTAAGAAGGATTATGACAGTGCTTCCATTGTCTTCGCCATCAATGCCATATCAAAGTCATCGATCCATATTCGTAATATCCTGCTTAAGAAATCAAAGGGAACTACTGAGACAAGGAAACTTCTTGCTGTCTGCGGCGTATGGGACGATTCCGATAACTACAGCCTTTTCCTTAAGGCATTGCAGACAGAAGAGATCAACAAGGAATTCATAATCTCGAGTTTTACTTTCAATGTCGATAATCCTGATCCGGTACAGACTGAACTTGAATTGAATTTTGCTGATCTTCTTATGAAGATGGATCTCGCGTGCCTGATTATTTTCGGTGAGATGATCAAGTCAAAGGAAGTAATCGACAGACTTGTCGAGATCGGTCACAAGAAAGACATTCCGGTAATTACTTTCCAGCATCCTGTTAAGGGATGTATCAATGCTGATTTTGAATACGATTCCGCATTCGAGAAGATCGTCAGGCATGTTGTCGAAGAACATGGCGCGAAAAGGCTCGACATGTTCGGAGGCTTCAGGAACAACCCGTTCTCTGAGGCGAGAATAGAGATATTCAAAAGAGTCCTTGATGAGCACGGAATCGATCCCTCATCTGCGAATATCTATTACGGAGATTTCTGGCAGGCACCTGCATTTAATGTCATGGATGACCTGCTTGCCAAAGGGTACGACATTCCTGACGCGATCATCTGTGCCAACGATTCAATGGCGATAGGTGTTATCGATGCTCTTGATAAGTATGGTAAGAAAGTTCCTGATGACGTGATTGTTACAGGCTTTGACGGTATCTGGCAGGGTCAGTTCAACGATCCTGTATTAACGACATGCGAGCTTGATTATAAGAAGATACCTGAGGAGATCCTGTTAAGGATCAGAGAATGGAATGAACGGAAGAATCTGAAAGATGATACTTTCCTCATTCCTTACAAGTCATTGTTCATGCAGTCCTGCGGATGTAAGAAGCGTTCTGAATTCCCCTGGTCTAAGACTGTAGATGTGCTCGCTGAAGAGAATCAGGATTCATTCAGACACATGCTCGAGATGGGCCGTTTTGTATCCAGGATGACATCATCTGATAATCTCGACGAGGCTGCTGACAACCTCCAGAACTCGATCTGGATGTGGAGAAGCCAGTACTACTTTGTCGGTGTTGTAGAACCTGATGAATGCTGCCATTCGATCTTCCACGGAAGAGAAAACAAATATACATTTGCAGAGAAGTTCTACCGCATGACAAGACCGATGCCTGACTACGATATCATCTTAGCTCCGGACAGCAGTATCAATGTTCTTCTCTTCAAGCAGATCAGATCCAATACCGAATCTTTCGGTTATGTCATCAACGGTTATGACAATGTCTCGATGAGATCCGAACAGCGCTTTGAAGAGTTTGGAAACTTCATCAATGCTGCTGTTAATGCCGTAAACAACAACCGTAAACTCATATCTGCAAGCAGGGCAAATGAGATGCTCTCAGAGCAGGATTTCCTTACCGGTCTTTATAACCGCAGAGGCTTTTTCTCTGTGCTTAAAAAGCTTCTTAATACTTCTGCCAATGCCGGAAGAAATCTGTCACTGTTCTCGATCGATATGGACAGGCTTAAGGGTATAAACGATACATACGGACATGAGAATGGTGACATAGCCATTCAGACGCTTGCCAGAGCCATCCTGAAGTATGTAAGAGATAACGGTATCGCTGCAAGATACGGCGGCGATGAATTCGCATTTGCGATAATAGGTGATAAGGCGCTTGAAGGCGATATCAAGAAGATCAGAAAAGAGATCGAGCAGAATGCCGCTAATGATCCTGCCATGACAGACAAGCCTTTCGAAGTCGGAGCCAGCCTTGGCATATCAGAGCGTGAGATAAACAGTGATATCGACATCGAAGACATGATACATGAAGCTGATGCCAAGATGTACGCTGATAAGATGTCAAGAAAAAAACTTCGCGGTCTTTGACTTAATCATCAACATAAAGCGGGTTGTCTGATAAATATCCCTTCTGATATGTTAGTATTATTTTATCTTTTGAAGGGAACCTGACGGTATATGGATCGCAGACTTAACATCGGACTGGTAATCGACGACATAGACAATTTCTTTACTCATCAGGCTGCTATAGGTGCTGAACAGGCTGCTAAAGCTCTCGATGCGAACCTGTTTATATTCCCTGGTCATTATATCGGCAAGACTGACAGCAGATATGCTGATAAGAAGTATGAGTATCAGTACAACACAATCTTTAATCTTCCGGCTGAGCGTAATGTAGACATTATCTATATCCTTGAAGGTCTTATCTGTTCCAGAGCGGACTTTGAGACCCAGATAGCGTTCCTTAAGAAGATGCCGAACGTACCGATCGTATGCCTTTTCTCGGATTTTGAAGGATATCATTCAGTTACTTTCGATAACGCTTCCGGCCTTAAGGCATCAATTGATCACCTGATCGAAAAGCACGGCTGCAGGTACATAGGATTCGTGTCAGGTCCTGTGACCAACAGAGATGCCCGTGAAAGACTTGAGATATATAAGAGCGTACTTGCTTCACATAATATTCCGGTAGATGAGAATAAGATCGCATATGGCGATTTCTCGATGGCAAGTGAAGCCGTTACCGGTGAACTTATCGATAAGAACGGAAAGCTTGATGCGATAGTTTTCGCGAACGACTCCATGGCTGTCGGAGGATATAAGGCAGTTTCAGAAAGAGGACTCGTTCCAGGCAAGGATATTAAGATCGCAGGTTTTGATGACGACATATTCGCCGTATCATTAGAACCGCCTCTTACCACTGTTGAAGCCAGCTCTGCGACACTTGCTTATAAGGCTGTTCTTAATGCCAGAAACTATATAAACGGTTCTGCCTTAAGAGACATGACAGTCGAGACACATCTTGTGCAGAGAAGTTCATGCGGATGTGAAGACTTCGATTACGAAGTCATGAGCAGCAGATTCAATCTGACAGGACAGGTGATTGATGCTGAAGAATTCACAGGAGCGGTAAAGAGCTATCTTTTTAATGAGTTTGTTGATTCGGGATCTGTAACTGACGAACTTGAAGAGTTCGTAAAGGCGTTTGCGGATTTCTATGGAACTGATCGAAAAGAAGAGGCTCTGGTATCTTTGGATGATGCTTTTTCCAATCTTTTAAGAACTGATCTTTTCGCATTATCGACACGTGAGAAATTCTTCAATGTCCTGCAGACGATGCAGAACAAGGCATTAAGCAATGTAACAGGAGAGAAGGATCATATTCTTGTCAACGAGACATTCTCCAGGTATTACAGAAGACTTGCATTCTCAGGTATCCTGCCGGCAAATTCAGCCAGAAGAAGAGATGAAAGAATGCGCGGTGTGGTTAACCGTCAGATGGGTGAAGTATTCCTTCTTGAAAGTGGAATGGATATTCCATACGAGCATCTTATCGGAGGCCTTAACGGTCTCGGATTCAGAAAGTCACTGCTCTATCTTTTCCAGGGCAAAGTAAAGAACAAGGGATCATTTAACTGGATGCCGCCTGCGTCAATTCTCCTTAAGGCAATAGGTGATGGCAATGAAGTTCGTACACTGCCTGACGAGCAGCAGCTCCTCCGTACAGAATGCATTTTCGACAATGAGCATATTACGGGCAATGAGCGCCGAACTATGATCGTATCACCGCTTTTTGTCGGTGAAGATATATACGGTTTCTTTGTAACCGAACTTGATGTTGCAAATTCCTTAAGCGTATCTTTTGTAGCATCACAGCTTTCTGTCACATTAAGATCCCTCTTCATGATGGAGGAACAGAACAAGGCAAAGCAGTCTTTGCAGATGTCTCTTGAGAGATTCATCAGAGATAACACAAAGCTTGAAGAGATCGCTCTGAAGGATGAACTTACGAACCTGTTCAACAGAAGAGGCTTTATCGCCAACGCGGAGAGTGTTCTTGAAGATCCGGTAAACCAGGGAAAGGTCGCTATCCTCTGCTATGCCGACATGGATAACCTCAAGAAAGTAAACGATAAATATGGTCACGATGACGGCGATTTCTCTCTTATTACCGTATCTAAGGTTCTTATTGAATCTTTCCGTGAATCAGATGTAATTGGCCGTATCGGAGGCGATGAATTCGTTGTTCTCGCTGTTACCGGTGCTGACTGTAACGTCGATAAGATCAAGGCAAGGATCGAAAGGGTCACAAAGAAATACAATGATGCTGCAGGAAAGCCTTATCCCATCGAGATGAGCACAGGCATCCATAAGTTCACGATACAGGGTAAGATCGATATCTACGAGATAATGAATATTGCTGACAGACTCCTTTATGAGGAGAAGATAAGGAAGAAGACTGGCAGGGATTTTGAACAGTATTGATCTGTTCTGATAATGAGATCAGACAGCTGTGGAAGACTCTTCTGCAGCTGTTTTCTTTTCGGCGATCTTTTTGATTATCAGCTGATAGATAAGATAAGCGATAGCGCTTGTAGCAAGACCTAAGAGAAGGCCGCCTAATACATCTGTAGGATAGTGTACGCCGACATACATTCTTGAGAAGGCGAGAACGAATGAGTAGATGATCATCAATATGGCGAAAACCTTATAAGCAACGCTTGTTTTCTCCCTTGAGATCTTGCCTGCCTTAACAGCTACCGGCATGCCCAGTAAAGCGACAACGAGAAGCGCGCCGGCCACTGCGAATGCAGCGCCTGTATGGCCTGAAGGGAAGGAGTAGTCATTTTGTCTTCCGACTAAGTTATTAAGTCCTTCGATCGCATCATAAGGTCTTGTTCTTGCAACGATATTCTTGATGAGAAGATTGTTAAGGATGGATTCAACGGCAATGCTCATGGCAGCGATAAATCCGATGCGGCGCAGCTTTGGAATAAGGAGCAGTATTGCGCACAAAGCGATAAAGAAGATTCCCTTATCGCCTGTGTGAGTCACGGCTTTCATGAACGGATTTAATACATCCGATCTTAAATGTTCCTGAATGTACAGGAGAAATCCTGCTTCCCAGTCCATATCTAACCCCTGCGCTATATTTGTTACGCAATAATTCTAATACAAAATCCGTTACAAACCCGTGAAAATTGAGAGAAGTAGGGTTTACTCTTCAGGGGGCATAGGAAGTGTGGCGCCGCCGAAAGGCATGCAGATAACAGAGCAGTCCTCACCATATCTTGCATATGCCTCATCGAAAGCTTCCTGAGCTGAGTGCATAGGTTCAAGGAAGATAGATCTTACAAAGTCATCATCCATCTCGGAGATGAGAACGATCTTAGCATGCTTTAATACCATTGCGATCGCTGCAGCCTTATGACCGCCTAACTGGAAGTCTCGGCCTACTCTGTCGATCAGTTCATCAGGTGTATTGGCTGTTGTGAGCCACTCTTCGAACTTGGCACTTCCCAATCCTTCATTGCAAGCACCGATTACGATGATGGTACCGCCGTCAGCGACTGCGTACTTTGAGTTGTCCAATGCCTTCTGGGTCTGATAGAGGTTGGCATCCTTGGGAGCGCCTCCCTGTGAGACGATAACGATGTCAGCTCTTCTCTTAAGAGGCTTTCTGTACATCTTATCGAGATATTTGCAGCCTGCCCTGTGAGCTTCGGTAACATCACCTGCGACGCAGTAAACGATGTGCTTATGCTCATCAAGAATGGGATTAACGATGAAGCTCAAGTGGCAGAATGTCTCGGACTCTTCGATGTCAGCTCTTATCGGGTTGCCGTTTAAGTTGCCGGCACATGCCTTTTCATCGACCATCATGCGGTGGTTGGCCTGGATGGCGGAAGGTGTGGAAACTCCGGGCATAAGAGCCTTTGCTCCGCCGGAATATCCTGCGAAGTAGTGGAATTCGATATTGCCTACGCCGATCCTGAAATCAGCTTCAGCTACGCTTCTTGTGATATCAACAGGTGTTCCTCTTGATGTATCGCCCATATGGATACAGTCGGAAGGATCAGAATCGATGCATCTTACTTCGTTATATACACGCTCGCCGACGAGCTTCTTCTTTTCTTCTTCGGTGTGCGGTCTGTGTGATCCAAGCGCGAAAACGACATAGATGTCTTCCTTTTTGCAGCCTGCAAGATAAAGTTCATCCAGGATGGAAGGGATTACATCAAAACTCGGGATCGGTCTTGAAATGTCACTTGTGATGATGCAGATCTTCTGACCGGGCTTTGCAAGATCCTTGAGACGGGGAGAGCCGATAGGATTCTCAAGTGCATATCTAACGGCATCAGGACCGCGTCTTTCATGTGCTATGTCATTTGCAACAAGGACCTGATCAAGATTCTTGTCGGGGATATCAACTGTCTGTATGCCTTTTCCGTAACCGAATTCAACCTTCATATTAAGCTCCCGAGAAATAGATATTATTTTTCTATTCTATATTTTTCGCCGAGTTTCTCAATAATTATATTGATTAAAGGTTAAAATCGTTAACTTTATATATTAAAGAGATGTATAACTCATAACGTTTTTCGTAATGGTATAATTGACAGCATAATGGGGATAAGAAGGAAGTGTAATACTATGCTAAGCAGCAATTTTAAAAGGACTGCCGCAGCTTTTCTCGTGATCGCAAATGCTTTTTCGGTATTTGGTCTGACTGCGTGCAGCAAGACTGAACCGGAATCTGAAACTAAAGCTAAAGTAACTCATGAGACTACTGCGGTTCCGGTAAAAAACGCTGATGAACTCTTTGCAGGATGCGATAAGGAATATTTCGTACCTTTTAAAGATCCTTCCAGAAGCTATTGCACTATTAATGACGGTCTTGGAACTACATTATGGTCACAGGGGATGGGCGGATGCTATTCGTACTCTGCCGTCTCCACGATGCAGTCCGGTTATCTTAAGACAAATGGAGAGTTACCGGATATCAATCCCGTCGACATCATCAACCGCATTTATGAATCTGTTGATACAAAAGACGGCAAGGAACCTCAATATAAAGAAGAGAAATACTATATCCGGAATGTCTCAGCATTAGATCTTGGCGGTGACATTTACCGCGTTGCAGGTTCCATGTGCGCTGACCCGTTAAACGGATATCTCATATCAGAAGCCAATGTGTTCGGATCTTACAAGACTTCGGTAAATGGTGCCCCTGAATTATCAGAAGATGACGTGAAGAATATCATCCGTAAGCGTGGCGCTGTTTCCCTGGCCATCCATTATTCTAAGGACTGCACATATACAGGCGGGTTTTACACACAGAACCATCCTGACAATGTAAAAGATGCGAACCATGTAGCAACTATCGTTGGCTGGGATGATGATTTCCCGGCTGATGCTTTCAATATTCCTGCGTCAAGGAACGGCGCGTGGCTCGTGCAGAATTCATTTGGTGATTTCTGGGGCAACAGTGGCTTTTACTGGATCTCTTACGACACACCGATCCCTGAATTCAATAACTGTTCTGTCACCAGAGAATACTCTTCCGCGTTATCCTACGGACGGTATCCTGAAAAGGCGCTCCTTTCTTCTGATATTGTCGAAAAGGCTGCTGACGGTAATTCCTCATCCGGGATCTCGATTGAAGATATCGCCGGGAGCAAAGAAGTCACTGCAGCGACAGTCTATGACCATAAAGGTAAGATAGGCGCTATCGGGTTCTGGACTGCCGTTCCGGACCAGCCCTATACCATCGAGATACTGGATGGCAGGTTCGGCAATGTGCTCGCGAGTAAGAGCGGGAAATTCGAACATATGGGTTATCATACTGTAAAGCTCGATACACCGCTTAAGGTAAAGGAATTTACGGTTGTTATCAAGGTGGCAGGAGAACTCCTTTTCGAGGGCGAACCCGCTGAAATGAATGTCCATACTTTATTCCAGGTTTTCCCGGCTCATTATGAAGCGAAAACCGAACCCGGCCGTTCATTTGTTAAGGTGGGTGAGGAATGGGTAGATGTAACTGACCCGGCATTAAAGACCCGCCTTGGTATCGATAAACTGCCGCAGGACTTTGTTCGCACGACGTTTTCCGTAACACCGGGCGATCCCTGCATAACGGTGCTCTTTATTTGACATTTCACATTCTTATACGCTTTGTTTTCATTTAGTTAATACTTAGGTTTTTTTTGCGTTTTACAATCTGTATAGGTAAAATCATTACGGGTGTAATATGCCTGCTGATATGGATTCTGTATTAATTCAATAGGAGTGAACTATGGAAAAGAACTTGTATGATCTTAGTGTTAATGATGTATCAAAGCTCTTCTATGACAATGTCGGTGCGATCATTGTAGTAGATTCTACGATCGATACTTACAAGGCGATCGTAAGACATGGTATTTTCGAGAGCTATCTTAAGGAGTCCGGAAGCTATCATGACCTTATCCTGGATCTCTGGTTCCATTTCGACGATTCAAATGAAAAGGTATCAGGCGACTATCAGATCTTCGCTGACAATACCGGTGTGTTCAAGAGCAAGTTCAGCCGCCGACTGAAGATCGTCCTTGAAGGTGAGACAGAGCCTCATCTTGTTCAGCTTACCGTTTATCCTTTCGAACAGGAGAAGAAGTATATATTTGTCCTCGATGAATTCGATGACAACGAATCACTTCAGGAATCTCTTACCACAAAGAAGATCAATACAATCCAGAGTTCTTACCTTTTCTCAATGTATATCGACCTCGCAGCAGATACCACAAGCAGCATCAATGTTGCTGAGATCTCAGATGACGTCGTTAACTATAACCTGAAGTATTCAGAGTGGAGAATGATGATCGTTAACATGTTCCTGCCTGAAGATCAGGAACAGTTCCTCCGCCGTACAGATCCCGAATACCTCAAGAAGAATTTCACTCCCGGTCGTACATCTTCTTATGACTGTATGATGCGTAATCTTGAAGGCAAGTTCATCTGGGTCAAACTCATCTTCAGCCGTGCCAAGACGATCAACGAAGATGACTACAGATTCGTATTCCTCGTTCAGGATAACAACGAGACAACGATGGAAGTCCTTTCCACACTCCAGCAGTATGAGGAAAAGGCAATCAGAGATCCGCTCACAAATGTTTACAACCATGGCGAGATCGAGACACAGTTAAATAATGCTCTGGCATACTTCCAGAAGACATCCGAGCCTGTTTCAGTCATGATGATCGACCTTGACCACTTCAAGGCTGTAAACGATAACTACGGTCACTCCACAGGTGATACTACACTTAAGCAGTTTGCCAAGATCCTGAAGGATTTCTCAGCAGAGAACAAGCTTATAGCAGGCCGCTGGGGCGGTGAGGAATTCGTCGTTATCTGTCTCGATAAGAATATTGAAGCAGCAGGAAAGCTTGCTGAAGAACTCAGGATGAAGGTCGATGCATACGAGTTCCCTGAGATCTTCCACATCACATGCTCTGTAGGTGTTACTGAGCTTAAGAACGGAGATGATTTTGCTTCCTCATTCGACAGGATCGACAAGGCTGTTTATGCTTCAAAGCAGGCAGGAAGAAACAAAGTAACCGTTCTCTGATATTAACCAGATTCTAAACGATTAGAAAACCCCGTCAGGAATAGCACTGGCGGGGTTTTGTCATGGTGGAACTATATATTAAGGATCATTCGGCGAAAAGTTCGATATCTTTTATGTCCGTGATCTCACACTTGCCGTCTAAGCTCTCATAGACATAGACCAAAGCATAGTGGCTGTCGGAATTTGGCGTTACCGTTGTGATCTTGCAGAGCACTGCATGGTTTGTGCCTGATACAAGTTGTGAACCGATGTTTGCAACGGGTTCGTACTTTGCACCAAGCTTTGCCTGAGAGGCTTTTTCGATCACGGAAGAGAGCTTATCTGTGATCTTGTAATCTTCTGCAAAGCTCCATCCGCCGGGTTTTGTTATGTCTTTGGAAAGAGATTCTGATGTTCCGGGAAGAACTATATCATTGATATTGCAGAGGCCTGCATCCTTGTTTGCATCCTCATGAATATATACGAATGCATAGCGGGGAGCAGCACCGGGATATACGATCTTCTCCTGGCAAAGGAAGCAGTGGTTTGTGCCGGAAACGACCTGTGAACCTAGATATGCGACGGGAGTGTAATCAGCTCCTACGATCTTGCTCATTGCCTTCTTAAATAGCTTGTTCAGATCTTCTGTTACATTGTAATCTTTCGAGACGACCCAGCCGCCAAGACCCGGGAGACTTCTGGCTTCAGTCATCTCAGACTCTGCAGTCTTTGTGTCAGGAATATCTGCTTCAGTGATCTTCGATGAAGCGGCAGGGATAAACTTATCCGGGCTGTAACTGCATGCCGTAAATCCTGTAACTGCCAAAGCTCCGACAAGTCCGATAGCAAAAGCGTTTCTGGTAAGACTTCTTAATCTGATGGTTTTCATTTTTATATCCTCCTTAAGTTAGAAGAGTTTTTGTCCTTGTTGGCACAATTATCTTCTTGAGAAGGTGTCATAACTATCGTTAATGAAGCCTTGTTTTGATGCTTAAGCAACGGAGTTGAACGGAAATGTCGATTGATGAAAAGAGTCATCGGAAAATGCGAGAATCCGACTTTTATTCCAGCTTTTTGAAGTCAAAATGTTGATAAAAAAGTTGACTCGCAATTTGCGCGCGAGATGCGGAATGAAAGAATACGCCTTAGGATTTATCAGAAGATTTCCTGAAGTAATGAAGTAAGCTCGTTATCGGTAGTGACTTCAAAGTCAGGAAGTCTTTGAGGCGTAGGGAGGTGTCTTCTGTTGATCCATACCGAATGCCATCCGGAATCTAATGCACCGGTGATGTCCTTATCGTAATTGTCTCCGATCATCCAGAGTTCATCAGGTTTAAGACCGAGCTTGTTCTCGATCATACGGCACAGTCTGACATCGGGCTTAGAAATGCCGACATCGCCTGTGACTATGACATTCTCGCGGTCGAACCATTTATCGAGCCCTAACATTACCACTTTGTTCCACTGGTGTTTTGATTCGCCGGCGGTAAGGATCGCGAGCTTGGTATCAGGATCAGAGGCAAAAGCATCAAGTGCTTTCTTCATATCATCGCTTAACGACATGTGGCTTTGAAGTTCAAGATACTCGTCGGCTACTTTTCCTCCGTCGGAAGGTTCATAGGGGAGTCCTAAGATCCTGAATGTCTCGTTATAACGCCAGCCGTTGATATCATGAGTGGAGATCTCACCGGATTCCAGCTGGTCCATGTTGATGTCGCTTTTCTCATAGAAGATCGTGATGAATTCCGCCCAGTCGGGAACTTTCACACCCAGCACGGTCTCAGCCGCCTGAACAAGCATGTCCTGCCTGCAGTACAGCGTGTCATCAATGTCGAAAACGATTCCTCTCATGATCCCTCCGTGTTAACAGGTTAAAGATAATTGTTATATAATAATGCAGTTTGAAAAAAATGGAATGAGGGATTTTTTATGAAACTATTTAACAAATGCCTTGCAATTGCAGTGGCAGGCCTGATGGCGTTTCCTTTGTTTACTGCTTGTTCAGCCCAGCCGGTTGCAGAAGAACCTGAGAAAAAAACATATACAGGTTCTTATGAAGAGATAGTCAACGCATTCTACGAAGATCATAAGGACAAGACGGCAGGTGCCATGGTCGGTATCTTCGATAAGGACGGAACGCTCTTTGAAGGTTATTACGGATACTCTGATATCGCCAACGGAATAAAGGTCGATGAGAATACAGTAATCGACTGGGGTTCGACCACAAAGACCATGGTGTGGGTAAGTGTCATGCAGCTTTGGGAGCAGGGAAAGATCGATCTTGAGAAGGACGTAAGAGAGTATCTTCCTGATGGCTTCCTTACTAACCTTAAATTCGACAAGAAGATCCGCATGATCGACCTCATGAATCACCGTGCAGGTTTCCAGGAATACTACACCGACATGATGTTAAGGCCCGATCAGCCGTTTGTATCTCTTGAAGAGGCTTTGAAATACGATCAGCCTGAACAGGTCTTTGAACCTGATACGATGACCGCATACTCCAACTGGGGTGTCGCTCTGGCAGGCTATATTGTCGAACGCATCTCAGGTGAGCGCTTTGCGGATTATGTTCATGAGCATATTTTCGAGCCCTTGGGAATGAAAGATTCGGCGCTGGCTCCTGATCTTATGGATAACCCGGACGTAAGACAGAGACGTGATAAGCTTGTCTGCTACAGGGGCGGAACGGTGCCCTATGGAACGGAGTTCTACTATATCCAGCTCTATCCTGCAGGCGCATGCGTTTCCACGCTGAAGGACTTCATGGCTTTCGCATCCTGCTTTGTTAAGGATAAGTTCCCGCTCTTTGAGAAGCAGGAGACGTTCGAAGAGATGATGAAGGCGACATCTTATTATGGTGACACTGATGTGGTAAGAAACGCGCACGGACTTTGGGCGCTTCCTTACGGCTCAAATACATATGGCCACGGCGGTAATACGCAGTGCTGTTCGTCTTACATTACTTTCGATCCCGAAAAGCAGATCGGCTGCGTAGTCATGACGAATCAAGGCGGTGAGACGTTCTATAACGGCGAACTTTTCGAGTCTATATACGGGAAGAACGAGTGGGAATCACGCGCCGGAAAAGATGTAAAACACGGCCTTTATCACGCTGCCAGAACTGTTCTTAAGGGACATTTCAGGATAATGGGCGTAGGTTATGTAACTGATGATACTTACAGCGAGTGGTTCTGGACCTATAACGAAAAGGACGGGATCTGTAAGATCGAGATCCCGTATGGAGATGTGTATTATGTCTCTACGGCGGATGCGTTGCCTGAGATAATCGTATTCTACGGTTGGATGATATCCTTGGTGTTTGCCGGTGTAAGCCTTATCGTTAAAGGAATTAGAGCAATTGTCAGAAAGATAAGGAAGAGCAAAAAGAAGATCGCGCTCGGAGCTCTGACAGGATTTGCCGCACTGAATGAACTTGCTATAGGCGCAGTAGGTCTGGTAGTTTTCGCTCTTGTAACAGGGTGGTACCATCACTCGCTTTATCTATGGACATTCCCCGCGCTCTGCGTTCTGACAGCGATCCTTGCTGTACTCACGGTGACTATGCTCGTTCAGTTCGTAAAGACCTTCAAGGGCTCTTCCGTGATCCGCAAGATATACAATATCCTTGCAATATTATTTGCAGTAACCAATGTGGTGTTTTTCATAATAATGGAATTCTGGCACTGATAAGCACTTGGATTCTAATAGTAAAGGGCTTTCCGTATAACTTGCGGGAAGCCCTTTATATTGATACGAATAGAATTATTATCCCTGGTAAGCTCCGTGGGAGCCGGTATATTCCACTGTGTCAGGATCACCGAATGAGAAGCAGTTCTTATAGTGTGACCCATTTTCTGCAAGCTTCTCCTTATCGACAGTGTAGAAGCACAGGAGCTTTTTGCCGGGCTCGTGCTCCTTGCCCTTTTTGCATGCGATCATGGCAAACGATTCATCCGTGAAAGATTCGATCATAAGGTTACCGCCGTCCTCATGGTCTGCCACCGTTACGTACTCGACATACCATCCGTCAGCGTTCTTTAAGTCATTGGCATACGCCTTTTCGATCATCTCATCTGTTAACTGAAGCTTTGCAGGTTCCGTGCTTTCTGACTCGCCGTTGATCTTGTTTACTGTGGAATTCCACTGCGTCTCTACGGTCATGCTCTTTGCAGATCCGTTTAAAACATAAGTGCCCATGAATATTGCGGCGGCTAAGAACATCAGACCCATGACTACAGGCAGCACAACAGAGAGAGGATGTGTCGCGACAGGGGACATGATGCCCTCGGGATGCTTCGGATCGATCCTGATCGGAACTGACTGGCCGAGAGCAATATCAGAATCTTTCTTGGTTACGAACTCATCGTACAGGGCTTCATACTGGACGCCGTTGTAATTGTACGAGAACAGAGGGGAAGAAAGGATGAAAGTATGCATCATATGATTTGAACCTTCGTCTCTGCTCACGCTGCGCACATAGCCCTTACAGACTGCGTTTATCTCTTCTGTATAGATTAACTTGCCTGAGAGAGCCTTCATGATGAAGATCAAAGGGAGAGCAATGCCTGACAAGCCGAAAAGAATACATGCGATAAGAATCAATAATTCAGCTCCTTCAAAATGAGATCTGAATATCAAAAGAAGAAGGATAGCAGCTGAAGCCAGGGATATGAAGACTCCCGTGATCCTGTTGATCAGAGCCCTGCTGGCAGATTCGACGTTCCCGCCTTTTCCCGTGATGACGAGTGAGAGGCCCGCGATCAGGAATACGGCGCAGAAGATAAACCCGAATATCAGGATCTGCTTAAGGATCAAGGATACGACAAGTGAAGCGAAAACTACGCATCCGAGAATAATGCCGATCAGGGTGCGTTTTCTTTTCGCTTCTTCCTCTTCAGGCGATAAGGACTTATCCTTGAGACCATAAAAATCGCGGTTCAGATCACGTACATCAGTTGTTATATATTTACCGGGAAGCTTATAGTATTCATCCAGAAGTTCGTGATACGCTTCATCAGTAAGATATTGATCTTCGCTGAACTTCCAGGTCTGGTTTTCCTTATAAAAGAACATATATCTATCCTCCTCTTAATCCTCTAACATTATAACAAAGTTTTTTTACTATTGCTGTAAACCCGTATTTTTACGGGGCTTCTGCGCGCCTCAGATTTCACTCAAATATTCATTTGACTATTTTTGACATTAAGAGTATATTGATGTTGGCACTCGGAAGGATAGAGTGCTAATCGGACGAAGGGAGAGACAAAATATGCAGTTAGATAACCGTAAAAAAGAAGTCTTACATGCTATTGTTGACGATTATGTATCAACAAATGAACCTGTCGGTTCAAAGAGTCTGATCGAGCGTCACAATTTCCAGGTCAGCTCCGCTACGCTCCGTAATGATATGGCAGAACTTGAGCATCTTGGACTTATCGAGAAGCCCCATACATCTGCCGGCCGTATCCCTTCTGATAAAGGATACCGTGAATATGTCAACTCACTCATGACTATTGATGAGCTTTCCCCCAGGGAACAGCTCGAGATAGAGAAGAGGATAGATTCAAGCGTTAATGAGGTAACAGATCTTATCAAGAATGCTACACATACGCTTTCCGAGACTACAGGCTTCGTATCACTTGCAATGAGCCCCAGGCTTAAGAAGAGTTTTCTGAAGCAGCTTAAGATCCTCATGATCGAACCCGGCAAGGCTTTGGTCGTTATGGTCCTTTCAGCAGGCGTAGTCAAGGATAAGGTCGTAAGGATCCCTAATTTCTTAAGTGATGCACAGATCATGCAGATCTCAGGCGCTATCGAGAAGAACCTTACGGGTAAGCCGTTAGACGAGATCACTCTCGTAACTGTCGAGACAGCAGGTAAGGGAACAGAAGTTCCTGAGCCGCTCTTAAAGCAGGTATTGTATGAAGCTTATGCAGCTATCAAGCAGGCTGATGAACTTAATATCTATCTTGATGGTGAGCACAGGATCTTAGAACTCCCTGACTTCAGTTCATTGGGAAGAGCAAGAGATCTTCTCGGTACACTTTCCGATTCAGGAATGGTCGCAGGCTATATCAACGAGATGGAGAGCGCCAGAGAGCAGAATCCTGATGACTCTTTCATGATAAGGATCGGTCAGGAGATAACATTGGAAGGTCTGGACGACTGCAGCTTTATTACAGCTACTTATAATCTTACGGATTCCGTCTCCGGCAACATCGGTGTCATAGGACCCAAGAGAATGCTTTATTCGAAGGTAATCTCGCAGATCGATTTTGTTAAGAAGAAGCTTAACAAAGAGATGCAGAAGTTTACCTGATATATATCGAAAATAAAGGGAAAGGAAGATACAAATGGCAAGCAGTGATGAAGAGATAGTTTTCGGTGCTGATGAAGAGCCCGTAAAGGACGAAGCGAATGCGGCTGAAGCAGAAGACGCAGCAGCTTCCGACAAGGCTTCTGCAGAAGGCGCCGATGCTGAAGATGAAGAGGATGAGGATACTGCGGAAGGTTCCGATGCATCAAGTGAACTCGAAGCAAGATATATGAGCCTCTATGCAGAGTACGATAACTACAGAAGGCGTACGCAGAAAGAAAAGGACAACCTTTATGCAGATGCGATCGCTGATGTAACAAAAGAGTTCTTAACTCTCATTGATAACCTCGACAGAGCAACAGAAGGTGCAAAGAAGTCCGATGAGAATTCACTTGATAAAGTGATCCAGGGAATGGAACTTGTCGGAAGACAGGCACAGGATACTCTTAAGAAGATCGGTGTCGAAGAGATACCCGCTGAGAGAGGAACAAAATTCGATCCTAACCTTCACGATGCAATGATGCATGTAGATGATGATACGTTAGGCGAGCAGGAGATAGCGATGGTTTTCGCTAAGGGATATAAGTACAAGGACAGAGTAATCAGACATGCTCAGGTCCAGGTAGCTAACTAAGATAAAAAATTAAAGACAATAAAAGGAGACACAACATGGACTTAATCAGATCAAGCTTGGTGCCTACAGTAATCGAGACCACCGGTCGCGGCGAGCGCGCCTATGACATCTATTCCAGACTTCTCAAGGAAAGAATCGTTATCCTTTCTGAAGAAGTTAACTCAGTAACAGCAAGCCTTATTACGGCTCAGCTCCTCTTCCTTGAGGCAGAGGATCCTGATAAGGATATTCAGTTCTATATCAACAGCCCCGGAGGATCAGTATCTGACGGACTCATGATCTTAGACACAATGCGTCTTATCAAGCCTGACATTCAGACTATCTGCATGGGTATGGCAGCTTCAATGGGTTCTGTTCTCCTTTCTGCTGGTACTAAGGGCAAGAGATGCATCCTTCCTAATGCGGAAGTCATGATCCACCAGCCTTTGGGCGGCGCACAGGGTCAGGCAACAGAGATCCTCATCGCAGCAGATCACATCAAGGATACAAGAAAGAGACTCAATCAGATCCTTGCAGATAACTGCGGAAAAGATCTTGAGACCTTGATGAAGGATACAGACAGAGACCACTGGATGACAGCTCAGGAAGCTTTGGACTACGGCATCGTAGATAAGATCCTTGTAAGCAAGAAAGCATAATTTTAAGAGATAGATTTTTAGAAAGTTCTATTAGAACTTCAGGAGGAATTTAAAATGGCAAAAGTAATTGGTATTGACCTTGGTACAACAAACTCATGTGTTGCTGTAATGGAAGGTTCAGAGACAGTAGTTATCCCGAATCCCGAGGGTAACAGAACAACACCTTCAGTTGTTGGTTTTACAAAGACAGGCGAGAGACTTATCGGACAGGTTGCAAAGAGACAGGCAGTTACAAACCCTGACCGTACGATCCAGTCGATCAAGAGAGAAATGGGTTCCGACTATAAGGTAACCATCGATGAT
Organism: uncultured Clostridia bacterium; assembly: GCA_946403085.1. Classification (GTDB taxonomy): domain Bacteria; phylum Bacillota; class Clostridia; order Saccharofermentanales; family Saccharofermentanaceae; genus Saccharofermentans. The sequence continues at coordinate 78,982 of CAMIYM010000011.1, forward strand.
AAGAACTACACACCTCAAGAGATCTCCGCAATGATCCTCTCAAAGCTTAAGAGTGATGCTGAGGCTTATCTCGGAACTACAGTTACACAGGCAGTTATCACTGTTCCTGCTTACTTCACAGACTCACAGCGTCAGGCTACAAAGGATGCAGGACGTATCGCAGGTCTTGAAGTATTGAGAATCATCAACGAGCCTACAGCAGCATCACTTGCTTATGGCCTTGATAAGGAATCCGATCAGAAGATCCTCGTCTTCGACTTGGGCGGCGGTACATTCGATGTATCTGTCCTTGATATCGCTGACGGCGTTTTCGAAGTTCTTGCAACAGCAGGTAACAACAGACTCGGCGGTGATGACTTCGATAACAAGATCGTTGACTACCTCGTTGAATCATTCAAGACATCTGATGGTGTTGACCTCAGATCTGACCGTATGGCTATGCAGAGATTGAGAGAAGCTGCAGAGAAGGCTAAGATCGAGCTTTCCGGCGTTACATCTTCCAACATCAATCTCCCTTACATCACAGCTGATGCAACAGGTCCTAAGCACATGGACATTACTCTCACAAGAGCTAAGTTCGATGAGCTTACAGCTGACCTCGTACAGAAGACAATGGATCCTGTAAAGCGTGCTATGAGCGATGCTTCCATTTCTCCTTCTGATATCGATAAGATCCTCCTCGTAGGTGGTTCCACAAGAATCCCTGCAGTTCAGGATGCAGTTAAGAACTACTTCGGCAAGGAGCCTTTCAAGGGCATCAACCCTGATGAGTGCGTTGCAATCGGCGCAGCTATCCAGGCAGCAGTTCTTACAGGTGATGTTAAGGGTCTCCTTCTCCTCGACGTTACACCTCTTTCACTCGGTATCGAGACAATGGGCGGTGTCTGCACAAAGATGATCGAGCGTAACACAACGATCCCTACAAAGAAGAGCCAGGTATTCTCCACAGCAGCTGACGGCCAGACACAGGTTGAGGTTCACGTACTCCAGGGTGAGCGTGAGATGGCTGCTTACAACAAGACACTCGGCAACTTCATCCTTGACGGTATCGCACCCGCACCCCGTGGTGTTCCGCAGATCGAGGTTACATTCGATATCGACGCTAACGGTATCGTAAACGTAAGCGCTAAGGATAAGGGCACAGGCCGTGAGCAGAAGATCACTATCCAGTCTTCTTCCAACATGAGTGAGGAAGATATCCAGAAGGCTGTTAAGGAAGCAGAGATGCACGCAGCTGAGGATAAGGCAAACAAGGAGAAGGTCGAAGTCAAGAACCAGGCTGAGACAGCTTGCTATCAGGCAGAGAAGACCATGAAGGACGCAGGAGACAAGATCTCTGATTCCGATAAGGCTCCTGTTAATGACTGCATCTCCAAGCTTAAGGATTCCATCGCTAAGGATGACACAGAAGCTATGAAGAAGGGCACAGAGGATCTCCAGCAGGCTCTTATGAAGCTCGGCGAAAAGATCTATCAGGCAGCAGGCGGCGCTCAGGGTGCACCTGGTGCAGGCCCTCAGGGACAGCCTTCACCTGAAGATTTCGCAGGCTACGGTTCTGAGTCAGTAAACCCTGATCAGGGTGCAGGCTCAGACGGATTCAAGAACGCCGGCGGCGACTTCTAATCCGTATAAAATCTGATACAATAGTCCGGCATGTCTGAAATAGATGTGCCGGACAAGTGTATGTAATGAATAAATGCTTCTATAAGAAGCGCAAGAACAGAACGGAGGGATTCCCCTTTGCCTAGAGATTATTATGAGGTCTTGGGAGTAGATAAAAATGCTTCCGATGACGAGATAAAAAAGGCATTCAGACAGCAGGCCAAGAAGTATCACCCTGACTTACATCCGGGTGACCAGGAGGCTGAGGCTAAGTTCAAGGAAGTCAACGAAGCCTATTCAATACTGTCTGACCCTGATAAGAAAGCAAAATACGACAGATTCGGCCATGCAGGCGTAGATCCCAACGGATTTGGCGGCGGTGGCGGCGGGTCCTACGGCGCATATGATGTCGACCTTGGTGATATCTTCAGCTCATTCTTCGGAGGCGGCTTCGGAGGAAGTTCGAGAAGACGTACAGGTCCTCAGAAGGGCGCTGATCTTAAGTATCACATGGCACTGGAATTCATGGAGGCAGCTTTCGGATGCACCAAGTCTTTCCAGATAACCAAGGAAGATATCTGCAAATCCTGTAACGGTTCAGGAGCACAGCCCGGTACAACACCTGAGACATGTCCCACATGCCGTGGTGCCGGAAGAGTGCAGCAGCAGACCCAGACACTCTTTGGTATGACTATGGTCACCAAGAGCTGTCCTACCTGCAGCGGAAGAGGAACAGTTATCAAGACACCTTGCCAGCAGTGCAGAGGTAAGGGAAGAATGAGGACTGTTAAGAACCTCACAGTAAAGATCCCTGCAGGTGTTGATACTGGCGATCTTCTTCCCGTAAGGAATGAAGGTGAGCCCGGAACAAACGGCGGACCTTACGGTGATCTCTATATCGAGTTCAAGGTCAAGAAACATGATGTTTTCGACCGTAACGGAATCAATACTTCCTGCAGCGTTCCGATCACGTTTGCCCAGGCTGCTTTGGGCGGTGAGATAGAGGTTCCCACGATCTACGGCAAGGAGAAGTACACTCTTAAGGAAGGCACCCAGCCCGGTGATTCGATTATTCTCAGGAGCAAGGGTATTCCTAATAAGAGCAACCCCAACATGAAGGGTGACCACACGGTCAAGTTCGTGCTGGAAGTTCCTACAGGTCTTTCAAGAGAACAGAAGCAGCTTATCAAGCAGTTTAATGACACTCTTACAGAGCGTAACTATGCAAGAAGCAGCCAGTTCTTCCAGAAGATAAAGAACCTTTTTAAGTAATTCGCTATAAGACCAATCAGCGGGAATTCCGTTTTGGGGTTCCCGCATTTTTATTCAGAGGACAAGTTTATGAGATGGGCAGAAATAACGATCAAGACAACTGAAGAAGCTTCCGAGGCAATCTGTGAGATGCTTGCACAGGTAGGTGCTGACGGCATTGCATCACAAGATCCGCAGGAATTCAGGAATACCATAGATAACGATCCTTTGAGCTACTGCGATGACGGTACCATCGAAGCTTATGGACAGGATGTTGTCATCAAGGCGTACTTCGCAGAGACGGATGACGGCGTTATCCGCATGGGCGCCAAGAGTGAGGAGTTCGCTAATCCTGACGGTGTCGGAATGATCTATGGCTCCATTACCGATAAGGAGCTTCCGACAGCTGAAGCAATGGATTTTATCAAGGAACGGATAGCATCAATAGGTGAGTTCCTTGATATCGGAAAGGGCTTTGACGGATTCCGTTATGTTGACGATGAAGACTGGGCTAATAACTGGAAGCGTTATTACAAGGAATTCAAGCTCTCTGACCGTATAGTCATATGTCCTTCATGGATCGAAGAAGGCGATGAGGAACTCGAAAAGGATGCGATAAAGATCATCCTGGATCCGGGTTCAGCATTTGGTACAGGAACACACGAGACGACCTCGATGTGTGCTGAGATCCTTGACCGCATAATCAAGCCTGATACGACTGTTCTTGATCTCGGCACGGGTTCAGGCATCCTCGCTATTATTGCAAGCAAACTTGGTGCCAAGTCAGTTGATGCCGTAGATATCGATTCTCTGGCCGTAAAGGTTGCCGAAGAGAATTCCCAGATCAACGGATGCTCTAACATCTGCTGCTACACGGGTGAGCTCAAGAGCGTAAAGAATGCGCCTTATGACCTGATCGTCGCGAACATAATCGCAGATGTCATTGCCGAGATCGCATGCGATATTCCTGCAGACCTTGCCGAAGACGGCATTTTCGTATGTTCAGGAATCATTAACACCAAGAAGGAAAAGGTCATCGAAGCGCTTGAAAAAGCCGGCATGGAGATAATCGCCGAGCAGTCCAAGAACGACTGGATGGCTTATGTTGCAAAGCGCAAGTGATCATTTGCTATAAAATCAAAAAACTATGATATACTCTAAAGGTCTTCGCTTGAAGGCCTTTTATTATGTGCTATATGCGGAAATGAGGATAAATTATGTCACAGTTACTTAGAATCAAGTGCCCTTCATGCGGCAATGTCGTAGATGTAGCTTCAACAGGATCTCCCTGTGCTAAGTGCGGTAATGCTTTGAATCTTCCTGAAGAGGGAATGATCCAGATCTACCGTATGGGTTCACCTTTTGGTGTTGCAGTAGGCATGGGCATTTACATAAATGAAAACCCGCTTGGACACCTTGCAAATGCTGAGTCCATCAGGATCCCTGTACCTTATGGCCACTACAAGGTCCATATGACACACGGTATGAACAGAAAGTGCAAGGATGTTGAAGTCGATGTTTCACCTGCCGAGAGAATCGTATACATTAAGGCTCACATCAAAATGGGCTTGATCTCCAATACAGTAGTACTCGAACAGGTATCCGGCGACACAATGCCCCAGCCCTGATTTTCGAATACATAACTGAATTTATAACGAGGCTGTCTCTTAAAGAGGCAGCCTTTTCTTTATTGATGATATACCCCGCGGACGGCAGGAGATGGCTGATTGAACCTCTGTTGTACGGAGATGGATGCTAATATGCCCCTCAGTTTGGCCGGAGAAGACTTTTGCTGATTTTTTGCCAAAACAGCAGGGCGAATTTTCAAGTCAAGTGCAACCACAGTAAATAATAATTGCCCATAGGGCC
>CAMIYM010000012.1 GCA_946403085.1 uncultured Clostridia bacterium
AATTACTCGATGATTGTAGAAACTGTACCAGCGCCTACTGTGTGACCACCCTCACGGATAGCGAACTTAAGACCCTGCTCCATAGCGATAGGAGTGATGAGGTCAGCTTCGATTGTTACGTGGTCACCAGGCATGCACATATCTGTTCCCTCAGGAAGCTTGATAACGCCTGTAACGTCTGTTGTTCTGAAGTAGAACTGAGGACGGTAACCTGTTACGAAAGGCTTATGACGTCCACCCTCTTCCTTTGTAAGAACGTAAACTTGGCCTGTGAACTTTGTGTGAGGAGTTGTTGTGCCGGGCTTAGCGATAACCTGACCTCTTTCAACTTCCTTACGGTCGATACCACGGAGGAGGCAGCCGATGTTGTCACCAGCCTCAGCCTGATCCATTGACTTACGGAACATCTCGACACCTGTAATAGTTGTTGACTTAGGCTCGTCCTGGAGACCAACGATCTCTGCAGGATCACCAACCTTAACAACACCTCTCTCAAGACGGCCTGTAGCAACTGTACCACGTCCGGAGATTGTGAATACGTCCTCAACAGGCATAAGGAAAGGCTTGTCTACAGGACGCTCAGGTGTAGCGATGTACTCGTCAACAGCCTTCATGAGCTCAACGATAGGAGCATAAACTGCATCGTTAGGATCTGTAGATGTAGACTCGAGAGCTGCAAGAGCAGAACCACGGATGATAGGTGTATCGTCACCAGGGAAATCATACTGGTTGAGGAGGTCACGGATGTCCATCTCAACGAGCTCGAGGAGCTCTTCGTCGTCAACCTGATCGCACTTGTTCATGAATACTACGATATAAGGAACGCCTACCTGACGAGCGAGAAGGATGTGCTCACGTGTCTGAGGCATCGGGCCGTCTGAAGCAGAAACTACGAGGATAGCACCGTCCATCTGAGCAGCACCAGTGATCATGTTCTTGATGTAGTCAGCGTGGCCAGGGCAGTCAACGTGTGCATAGTGACGTGTCTCTGTCTCATACTCAACGTGTGCTGTGTTGATCGTGATACCACGAGCTCTCTCCTCCGGTGCGGAGTCGATGTTGCCGTAATCCTTGAACTCAGCTCCACCCTTCATAGCGAGTACCTTTGTGATAGCAGCTGTAAGAGTTGTCTTACCGTGGTCTACGTGACCAATGGTACCGATGTTTACGTGCGGCTTGCTACGTACAAACTTTTCTCTTGCCATTTTAATTTCCTCCTAAGAAATTATTATTAAACTTAAAATATTTACTCGCCTTGATTCAACACAGCGGTAAACACCATTTTATAAACTTTCCGTACTTATTTCAAGTAAAAAAGCATTATTTATTGATGTTTCCACCTGTTTGACCTTCAGGCGATGAGGAGTCTTACTTCTTTAAGATTGACTCCATGATGCTCTTCGGCGTCTCCGCGAAGTGGCTTATCTGCATTACGAACGTACCACGTCCCTGTGTGGAAGAACGGAGGTCTGTTGCGTAACCGAACATGTTTGCGAGCGGAACCTCAGCATGTACCTGCTGTGAACCGTTCATAGGCTCGATCTCCTTGATAGCGCCACGGCGTGCATTAAGTCCGCCGATAACGTCGCCAAGATATTCATCAGGAACCTCAACGTCTACCTTCATGATAGGCTCGAGGAGTGTAGGATCGCCCTTCTGCATACCAGCCTTGAATCCCATGGATCCTGCGATCTTGAAGGCCATTTCTGAAGAGTCGACATCGTGGTAGGAACCGTCGAAAACAGTAACCTTAACGTCAACTACAGGATAGCCGCCCAAGATACCGGCCTGCATAGCTTCCTGAATACCTGCATCGATAGGAGCGATGAACTGCTTCGGGATGCAGCCGCCGACTGTAGCGTCAACGAACTCGTAACCCTTACCGGGCTCCTGGGGCTCAAGTCTGAGCCAGCAGTCACCGTACTGACCGTGACCACCGGACTGACGAACGAACTTACCCTGGGCTTCAACAGTTCTTCTGATCGTCTCTTTGTAGGATACCTGAGGAGCACCTACGTTAGCCTCAACCTTGAACTCACGGAAAAGACGGTCAACGATGATGTCGAGGTGAAGCTCACCCATACCAGCGATGATTGTCTGTCCTGTTTCCTGGTTGGTATATGTACGGAACGTCGGGTCTTCTTCTGCGAGCTTCTGGAGAGCGATAAGCATCTTTTCCTGTGAAGCACGGCTCTTAGGCTCGATAGCAACCTCGATAACCGGCTCAGGGAACTCCATGGACTCGAGGATGATAGGATGATCCTCGTCGCAGAGTGTGTTACCTGTTGTTGTATCCTTCAGACCGATAGCAGCTGCGATGTCACCGGAGAATACTTCTGTGATCTCCTTACGCTCGTTAGCGTGCATCTGAACGATACGTCCGATACGCTCCTTCTTGTTCTTAGATGAGTTAAGAACATAAGATCCTGCTTCCATAACACCGGAATAAACTCTGAAGAAGCAGAGCTTACCAACGAACGGGTCAGTAGCGATCTTGAATGCGAGAGCTGAGAAAGGCGCTTCATCAGATGAAGGTCTCTCTTCTTCCTCGTCTGTCTCAGGGTTAACACCCTTGATAGCGGGAACGTCAAGAGGTGAGGGCATGTAGTCAACGATAGCGTCGAGCAGCATCTGTACGCCCTTGTTTCTCAAAGATGTACCGCATGTAACGGGGATGAGCTTGCATGAGCAGCAAGCCTTACGGAGAGCAGCCTTGAGCTCTTCGTTGGAGATCTCCTCACCTTCGAGGTACTTCTCTGTGAGCTCGTCGTCGGTCTCGCAGATACGCTCGACCATCTCTTCTCTCTTAGCCTTAATGAGATCGACCATATCAGCAGGAACCTCACGGTCCTCATACTGCATACCGTCTTCTGAAGTGTAAACCTCAGCACGGAGTGTAATAAGGTCGATGATGCCCTCGAAGTTGTCTTCCTTACCGATAGGGTACTGAATAGCAACAGGGACATTCTTAAGTCTGTCCTGGATCATCTCGCAAACATGTTCGAAGTTTGCACCGATGATGTCCATCTTGTTGACGAAAACCATTCTCGGAACACCGTAGTGCTCAGCCTGTCTCCAAACTGTTTCCGTCTGCGGCTCAACGCCGCCTCTTGCAGACATAACCGTAACGGCACCGTCGAGTACACGGAGCGAACGCTCAACTTCTACTGTGAAGTCAACGTGTCCGGGAGTGTCGATGATGTTGATTCTGTGGCCCTTCCAGGGAGCTGTTGTAGCTGCGGAGGTAATTGTGATACCTCTCTCCTGCTCCTGAACCATCCAGTCCATGGTAGCAGCACCTTCGTGAACCTCACCCATCTTACGGTTAACACCTGAGTAATAAAGAATTCTCTCGGTTGTTGTTGTCTTACCGGCGTCGATGTGAGCCATAATACCGATGTTTCTGGTCTTCTCAAGCGGATATGCTCTTGTTGTAGCCATTAGTATTAATGTCCTTTCTTAACCGGTGATTAACGATTGAAATGCGCGAAAGCCTTGTTAGCCTCAGCCATTCTGTGCATTTCTTCTTTTCTCTTGAATGCTCCGCCAGTCTCGTTTGCTGCATCCATAAGTTCAGCAGCAAGACGCTCCTTCATGGTGCGCTCGGATCTGCTTCTCGAGTACTGAACGATCCAACGAAGACCTAATGTCTGTCTTCTCTCGGGCTTAACGTCCATAGGGATCTGATAGTTAGCACCGCCTACACGGCGTGCCTTGCACTCGAGGGTGGGCATTACGTTTGCAAGAGCCTTTCTGAATACTTCAAGAGGCTCTTCATTTGTGCGCTCTTTGATGATGTCAAAGGCTTCGTATGTAATTTTCTGAGCAACGCCCTTCTTGCCGTCCAACATGATGTTGTTGATAAGCTTACTTACTACAACGTCATTGTAGACAGGATCAGGAAGAACCGTTCTCTTGGGTGTATTGCCTTTTCTTGGCACTTTGCTTCCCTCCTAACATGATTATCAAAATTTTACTTTCTAAAACTTGAAACCATAGGTACTCACGTTTCAGTTTGTTCTTGTGGACCGTGTTAAGTGTTTCAGTCAGGCAATGTCCATATATGAACAATGTACTGATCACTTATGTCCAACCCCAGCGCGAAAAATCTCACGCGGGATTACTTCTTAACCTTAGCAGCCTTCGGCTTCTTAGCGCCGTACTTAGATCTGCCCTGCTGGCGATCTGCGACACCTGCTGTATCAAGGGTACCTCTTACGATATGGTAACGAACACCAGGGAGGTCCTTAACACGTCCGCCTCTGATGAGAACAACAGAGTGCTCCTGAAGGTTGTGTCCGATTCCCGGAATGTAGGCTGTAACCTCGTAGCCGTTTGTAAGTCTTACTCTGGCAACCTTACGAAGAGCTGAGTTAGGCTTCTTAGGTGTTGTAGTCTTAACAACTGTGCAAACACCACGCTTTTGAGGTGAGTCTAAATCCGTCTGCTTGTTCTTAATGGTATTCATAGAGAACTGAAGCGCCGGGCTAGCAGACTTGTATGTCTTGGACTGTCTGCCGGACTTAACCAATTGATTGAACGTTGGCATCAATACATCTCCTTTCTTAATTTTTACGCGCAAATATGGGCACAAAGTCCCCTTTGCGAGCAATTAAGTATACACCCGCATTTTTTGAATGTAAACCGCTAATTTTCAGGGAATAACAGAAAAACAATATGGCTGCCCGTTTTCGGGAGGCTCTGAAAATAATACCAAAAAAGCATAAAAAAATGTCCTCTAAACGCAAAAAATCATATTCACTTATCCCGGCAAACCCTATATACTTACTAAGGTTATTTTTTAATTACAAGGAGTGTGACTTCAATGAAAGTAAAAATCACAGAAACCGTGCTGCGTGACTCTCAGCAGTCTCTCATCGCAACACGTATGCCTTTCTCCGATTTCGAGGGCATCCTTGAGACTTTGGACAATGCCGGCTACTACTCACTTGAGTGCTGGGGCGGTGCCACATTCGATTCATGTCTCAGATATCTGGATGAAGATCCGTGGGAAAGACTCAGAAAGATCAAGGCAGTCTGCAAAAAGACTCCTCTCCAGATGCTCATCCGTGGCCAGAACATCTTAGGCTACAAGCATTATCCTGATGACGTCGTAAGACTCTTCTGCCGTAAGGCTGCAGAGAACGGTATGGATATCTTCCGTATCTTCGACGCGCTCAATGATTTCCGCAACATTGAAGTCTGCATTGATGAGGTAAAGAAGTGCGGCAAGCATGCACAGGGCTGCATCTGCTACACTACTTCACCTGTTCATACAATCGAGAAGTATGTTGAAATGTGCAAGGAACTTGAAAGCATGGGCGTTGACTCCATCGCTATCAAGGACATGGCAGGTATCTGCTCACCTAAGGAAGCATACGACCTTGTTAAGGCTATCAAGGACGCTAACATCAAGGTTCCGCTCTTCTTCCACACACACCACACAACAGGCATGGGTCCTATGACTCTCCTCAAGGCTGTTGAGGCTGGTGTTGACGGTATCGACTGCGCTATTTCCACAATGGCCGGCGGTACATCACAGCCTGCTACAGAGACAATGGCTTTCACGCTTAACCAGTTCGGTTACGATTCAGGCCTTGATATGGACAAGCTCAAGGAGATCGCTGATTTCTTCGTACCTGTAAGAAAGAAGTTCCTGGATAACGGAACACTCAATCCTACAGTCATGGGCATCAAGGCTGACATCCTTAAGTATCAGGTTCCGGGCGGAATGCTCTCCAACATGATCGCTAACCTCAAGGATATGCACGCTCTCGACAAGTTCGACGAAGCACTTGCTGAGATCCCTGCAGTACGTAAGGACATGGGTTATCCCCCGCTCGTTACACCTCTTTCACAGATGGTTGGTAACCAGGCAGTTCAGAACGTTCTCTTAGGCGAGAGATATAAGAACATCTCCAAGGAGATCAAGGCTTACCTTAGAGGCGAGTACGGCAGAGCACCGGGCGAAGTTAACCAGAAGCTCATCGACAGATGCTGGAAGGAAGACGAGCTCGTTAAGGGCAGATATGCAGATTCACTTGAACCTGTTTTCGAGAAGACAAAGAAGGAGCTTGGCGATAAGGCAAGATCTGACGAGGATGTCCTCTCCTATATCGCTTTCCCTCAGGTTGCAGAGAAGTTCTTCGAAGCACGTGAAGAGAAGGAATCCAACACAGTTAATTACACCATCGAGAAGAAGGAGGATTGATCATGAATCCTGTAATTCAGTTGGCTATCGAGCGTGGCAAGCACCTTACTACAAGCGAGATGCTCCTTAACGCCGGAATAGTCATCCTCGTGGTTTTCGCCGTCCTTTTGCTGATGTATATCCTGATCTCCATCTCCGGTAAGATCATCGCAGCAATCTCAAAGCTCGGCACAAAAGAACAGCCCGCCAAGGCTACAGAAGCTCCTGCAGCTGCTCCTGCTGCTGCGGCTGCCGAGTCCGAAGAGGAATTCTCTTCAGGAACATTGAAACTCAAGAACTGTGATGAAAAGACCGCTGCAATGATCATGGCAATCGTTGCTGATGACTCCGGAATCCCGCTCGAAGAGCTCGTATTCAAGTCCATCAAGCTGGTCGAAAAAGATTAAAGGAGAATTCCCATGATATACAACGTAACTATTAACGATAAAGTTTATGAGGTAGAAGTTGAGAAAGGCAAAGCCAATCTCATTAAGACAACAGCTGTAGTTGCTGCACCCGCTGCTGCTCCCGCTCCTGTTGCTGCCGCTCCCGCTGCTGCTCCTGCCGCTGCTCCTGCACCCGCTGCAGCTGCTGCCGCTGGCACAACACCCGTTAACTCACCTATGCCCGGTACGATCCTTGACGTTAAGGTCGCTGTCGGACAGGCAGTTAAGGAAGGCGATCTCGTTTGCATCCTCGAAGCTATGAAGATGGAGAACGAAATCTACGCACCTTGCGCAGGTTCAGTTGCTCAGGTTCTCGTAACAAAGGGCCAGTCAGTAGACACCGGCACTCCCTTGGTAACGATTTCTTAATCAGGAGGGGCTTAGGTAATGTTAGAAGTATTAAAAAATCTGTGGGAGACCTCAGGTATTGCCACAATGACGTGGCAGCAGGGCGTGATGATCCTCGTCTCGTTCATCCTGTTCTATCTCGCAATCAAGAAGCAGTATGAGCCTTTGCTCTTGCTCCCTATCGCATTCGGTATGCTCCTTACCAATCTCCCCTGGCCCGGCGGCGGAATCTTCCACCCCGAGTGGTTCCAGGGCGACATCAACTGGGCAGCATTAGGTGGCGGATATCACGATCCCGCTACCGGCGCGCACATCGATCCGGGTCTTTTCGATTTCTTATACATCGGCGTTAAGATGGATATCTTCCCCTGCCTTATCTTCATGGCAGTAGGCGCTATGACAGACTTCGGACCCTTGATCTCCAGACCTTCATCCTTCTTCATGGGTGCAGGCGCTCAGTTCGGTATCTCTTTCGCATTCGTAGTAGCTTGTCTCCTTGGATTCGATCCTCAGGGCGCTGCTTCCATCGGTATCATCGGTGGTGCTGACGGCCCGACAGCTATCTACCTCACATCAAAGCTCGCACCTGAGCTCCTCGGCGCTATCGCTATCGCAGCATATTCATACATGGCCCTGATCCCTATGATCCAGCCGCCTATCATGAAGCTTCTTACAACAAAGAAGATGCGTCAGGTAAAGATGGAGCAGACAAGACCTGTCTCCAAGGCAGAAAAGATCTGCTTCCCTATCATCGTAACTGTTGTTTGCGTTCTCATCCTTCCTTCCGTTGCACCTCTCCTCGGCTGCCTCATGCTTGGTAACCTCTTCAGAGAGTCCGGTGTTACAGAGCGTCTTTCCGACACAGCACAGAACGCAATGTGCAACATCGTAACGATCTTCCTCGGAACATCCGTTGGTGCCACAGCAGTCGGTGCTAACTTCCTTAAGCTCGAGACAGTTAAGATCATCATCATCGGCCTTTGCGCTTTCGCCTTCGCTACAGTCGGCGGACTCATCATCGGTATCGTTATGTACTTCCTGTCCGGCAAGAAGATCAACCCGCTCATCGGCGCAGCAGGCGTTTCCGCCGTACCTATGGCAGCACGTGTTGCTTCCAAGGTTGGCCAGAAGGAGAACCCTTCCAACTTCCTGCTCATGCACGCCATGGGTCCTAACGTTGCAGGCGTTATCGGTTCTGCAGTTGCAGCCGGCATCCTGCTCACACTCTTCGGCTGATAAGAGTTGTAATTAAATAACCTGATTGAGGCTGTCCATACGGGCAGCCTCTTTAGTTGGATCGTGATTGGGTTGTGGCCGGGCTGCGGATGGATTGTGGTGCCCTTCTTTTCGAGATTTTTGCAATAGAGAATGTAGTTTTTTATTTATTTTATCTTTACCCTGTTTTGGGACCGTTTTCGCGCTTTTTGGCTTGTCGCTTTTGTCGCATTTTGTCGTATTTGTTTACAAAAATACGACAAAGCAAGGGGCTATAATCGCGGCATGGAAATCATAGATAAATACATGCCCAGAGAATATCTGGCACTAAAGATCAATTATTGCCGCTGGCAGCTTAAGCATTTGCCGAAGGTAAAGATCCAGGAACGCACGCTGAATGGATCTCTGAAAAAGAGGCTGGTCACAGGCAGACACAGGTACAGTCCTGAATCACGGACCGGGCAGGATCTGTACGCCAAAATGGCAATCAGGGACTGTGTCGAAAAAGAACTGGCTGTTTATGAAGCAATGTGGGACTTATATTTCAAAGGTCCGGTACCTGAGTTTGATCTGGAAAAGACTGCCCGGACTCTATATACCGGTTCAGACACACCTGTCGTTATGAACAAGGCGTATTTTGACAGTCTTAAGAACGATGCCAATACGAATTACCCTAAGCCTGCTTTTTATTTCTTCAACGGCACATACTACCGTTCTGAAGCAGAACGCAGTATTGCGGTTTTCTACACAAATATGGGCATCCCTTTTAAGTATGAACCGGAAGTTATGCTCGCCGGTCTGCGCAAGCCTGTCTACCCTGATTTTGTTCCATATTTTAAGGAGGTAGATTCATGCAAGTTCCATGAGCACTTAGGAATCATGGGGTCTTCTGACTATATCAGAGATTCGAAGATCAAATTCGGGAACTTCACAAATGCCGGTCTTCTTCAGGATCTTGATTTCTATTTTACATATAGTTCCGGCGACACCATTTTAGACACACGTTTTCTCCACGCAAAGATCAACGCGATGTTAATTGGTTCTATGACCTGCTGCACCGAAAAAAGCCCTTTCTTATACTAAGGTTAGAACACTGATTGAGGCAGGGCGCAAAACCGTACGCATTTTGACCTCAAATGCGCCCGAAAAACGAGCTTGTGCTTAAAAAGACGCAAAAACGGGCGCATTTCCTACCCTAAATGAGTACGAAAAACAGCACATGCTGAAATTGAGCTTCAAAAAGATTTTGCAGGGCGTGTGCTCAGGAATCAAAAACCCCTCCGGAGGTCTTCCGGAGGGGCGGATTAACTGTTATTCACAGTAAGTAATCAAGCTTATGTCGTCGGCGCGATGGGTGCCTCAGGTGCAGCGGGTGCTGCGGGTGCTTCCGGAACAGCCGGTGCAGCAGGTGCTGCTGTGGCAGGAGCGCCGCTTACTGACTCTTTTACTTCGCCTGTTGAGACGTTCAATGTCTGGACGTTCTCGAGGCCGGATACTGTGATGTTCTTGTTGACCTTAGCGTCATAGGTGTTCGCTCTCATGATCTCTCTGATGTCGATACCTGTTGTTTCCTTTACGGACTCAATTGTCTGTGCAAGGACGGAAGGTACATAGGAGCCCATTGTGTTTACGCCTGTGTCGCCGTTGCCTGAATCGATGATCGTAACCTTGTCGATCGTGGAGAGAGGCTTTGCGATCTCAGCTGCCATTTCAGGAAGAGCCTTAACGATCATTTCCATCATAGCTGCCTGACCGTACTTCTTCATAGCTTCTGCCTTCTTCTCGAGAGCTTCAGCTTCAGCGAGACCCTTAGCTGCTATAGCTGCAGCCTCAGCTTCACCGACCTTACGGATACCTTCAGCTTCCTGAGCCTTAGCGAAAAGATCTGCTTCAGCCTGGACCTTGCGAGCTTCAGCCTGCTTCTCGAGTTCGAACTTCTCAGCTTCAGCCTTTCTCTGTCTCTCATAGAGAGATGCATCTGCTGCCTGCTGCTTAGCGAACTTCTCAGCTTCTGCCTTCTTCTTGACTTCAGCGTCGAGAGCCTGCTCTTTAACTTCAGCTTCCTTTCTCTTGAGGTCGACTTCCTTCTCCTGACGAGCGATGTCAGCATTGGTCTTTGTGACCTCGATGGTCTTACGCTGATTCTCTTTCTGAATCTCGTAAGCTGCGTCAGCCTCAGCCTGCTTTGAATCTTCGACTGTCTTGAGCTCTGCTCTCTTGATAGCGAGTTCGTTCTGCTTTACGGCGATCTCAGTGTCTGCTGCGACCTTAGCGTCGTTAGCTTCCTTCTGAGCCTGTGCCTGAGCGATAGCTACGTCTCTGTCAGCCTGAGCCTTAGCGATGGAAGCATCCTTCTGGATCTTTGCCATGTTGTCCTGACCCAAAGCATTGATGAGATCCTTTTCATCTGTTACGTGCTGAACGTTGCAGGAGATGATCTCGATACCGAGGCGCTTCATGTCTTCCTGAGCCTTCTGCTGAACTTCGTCACCGAACTTCTTTCTGTCGTTGCAGAGGTCCTTCAGTGTGATCGTACCGATGATCTCTCTCATGTTACCCTGGAGGGAATCAACGAGTGAATCACTGATCTGCTGCTCCTTCATGTTGAGGAAGTTCTTCATGGCGATCTTAACGCCTTCACCTTCGCTCATTACTCTTACCTTTGCGACAGCGTCGATGTTTACACCGATGAAGTCTGCTGTAGGTACATAGCCATCTGTCTTGATGTCGATCGAGATCTGCTTGATCAGGAGCTCGTCCTTTCTCTCGAAGAAGGGCATCTTGAGACCTGCTCTACCGATTAAGATCTTAGGGTTCCTGCGAAGACCTGAGATGATGTATGCCTTATCCGGCGGTGCCTTTACGTAGCTGCAGATAATGATGATGATTATGAAAACTACTACTATTGCTGCCGCAATAACAGGCCATGTGAATAAAATTTCCGGCATTTCCTTATCCTCCTTATTTCTTAAAAAACCCCACACCGAATCTTGTACGGTACGGGGATGCATAAGATATTGCTAAAGATATTTTACAATATGGGTACCCCCGGTCAAGAAAAATCGTATCCGGCCAAATCCGATTTGTACACTTGAATAATTCGGAATATCCCCGGTTGTGCGGGTTTAATATTTTTCCACAAATCGGAAGATTAAAACCGCTTAAACGCAACTATAGCAAGCATTTTCGCGGAAATAAAAGACCCGTCTCAAGTGTTTGAGACGGGCGAACTGTTCCTTATAAATAAGAATTAGATTACTTAAAGAAATATACGAATCCCAATACGTGGAGGACGACACCTGCGATGCAGAAGAAGTGCCAGACCATGTGGGAGAACTTGAATCTTCTCTTGGAGGGCGCGAAAAAGATACCTACTGTATATACGATCGCACCTGACATGAGAAGCCAGAAAGTTACAAGTGATGTGTTTCTGTAGAACTCGAAGATCCTGAAGATGATCGCCCATCCCATTGCCGCATAGATGAAGTAAGTGAATCCCTTGCCTACCTTTGTGTGATATGCAAGTGCGGTAACGAGGACGCCTGCAACTGCCATGGCTGCTTCCAAAGACCAGAGGACTGCGCCGGAGATAGGGCCTAAGACATTGATACAGATGGGTGTATAAGCGCCAAGGATGGCAAAGTATGCAACACTTCTGTTGACCTTGTTCATTACTCTCTTGTGGGGAGTGCCGTGCTTCATGAGGTGATATACCGTAGACATGAGGAGCGCAAGGATCAATGTGATGATAAAAGCGGAAATCGCTATGACAGACATAATGACATGTGCCTGTGAAGCGCTGCTCTCTGCTGATACTCTTAAATATGTGTTTATTGCAGCGAAAGGAAGGAGACCTAAAAGATAAAGGACAACGACACCGGAAGTTACAGAGTTACCGACTTCTTCACCGAATGTCTCGTATGTCTTATTGATTCCTCTTCTGACTGCCTGCTTGGAGCTCTCAAACCATGTAAGCTGCTTAAGACCTTCTTCGAGAGGGTCTTCACCGGTCTGCGCGGCATGCTTCTTATCGGAACTGCTCGCGAGCAAAGTTTTCCAGTATTTCTTGTTCTTTGCCATTAGATTTGATTCTCCATCCTATTAGTCAACTGATACAGTTTACACGCAGTCATTCAGGTTTTCAACCTCGCGGCGTGTGCCTTGTCCCGGCTGTTATTTATCCTGATTACCGGAAGCAGGTGAGCCCAGAGGTATAACACCATCATTTGCCGGAGGCGGCATCGGAATTGCCTCGTCAGTCTTGGGCTTGGGCGCACCCATCGGAATAGCTTCGTCTTCTTTAGCTTTAGGTGCCGGCATGGGGATCGCTTCATCTGCCTTGGGCTTCGGCGGAGGCATCGGGATTGCTTCGTCAGCCTTCGGCTTGGGTGCCGGCATCTCGATGACATCGGGTGCTTTGTCTTCCTTCTTTTCGCCTGCGGAAAGAGCTTCGACCTTCTCTGTCTCGGGTGCTCCGACACTGATATGAACAGGTCTTACTGGCGCTCTTACGCCGGCACGTTTGGCAGGCTGGGATTCCTTCATGGGAATGGGTTCATCCTGCTCTTTTGAAGGCGGCATGCTTATGACGTCATCGGACTTTTCGGAAGATGTGACATTGCGGGTAACATCTACAGGTGTCTGGGCAGTAACCGGAGCGCTGATGACTGTGCCAAGTACTTCCGGCTTGCCGTAATTGAAAGCTTCACTGGGCTGTGATGCTTTGGGTGCGGCCTTGTCCTGAGGCATCGGGTTAAGCTGCTCGGAAAGGTATGCCCTTCTGTAGAAACGGATTATCCTGAAGATAATGGGCCAAGCGATTGCGACCGGAAGGATCCAGTAGACGACCTTTGCCGCCTGGTCGTTGCCGATAAGCTGTGAAAGTGCTGCAAAAGGTGCCTGCATTACCGCATAGATAGTTCTTAATACAAGTGCTCCGAATACGTGAAGGAGCTTGGGATCATCGCCCGTGATCAGCTCGGAAGCCGGGTAGAACCATAAAGGGAGATATGCCATGATGCCGTAAGCGGCAAGGCCCCAGTTGATCCATTCCTTTTTCTTGAAAGCTGCAAAGAACGGGAGAAATACTATGAAGAATAATGCGTATGCCACGCTTGAGACGCGCTCGAAAAGAGAGAAATCCCTGGGGATTATCTGCTCGTAAGTAAAATAGAGAGGCTTAAAACATACGAAAACCAAAGCTCCCGCAATAAGTCCCAGAAATACGCACGTAAAGTAATCTCTTCTCATATATCCCCTTTAAAAGATAAGGTCGGCTGCAAAGAGCCGACCCTATTTTATAACAAAATAAGAAGATAATAAATTGTTGTTATTCTTCTGCCTTCTGTTCGCCTAATTCATCGAGTGATCTCAAGTACTTAACCTTAAGTGACTTGATCGTTACGCCGCCTGATGCGAAGTGTGCACGGAATACGCAGTTCTTTGCATACATCATGCATTCAGCTTCCTTGGTGACGAGCTCTCCGTTAGTACCGTTCCATGTGATTACTGCGAACGGGATGCTCGTGATGTAAAGCGTCATCGGGATCTGGGCAAGCTCGCCAAGCGATGAATAGCCGGTGAATTCAAGAGAATAGAAGCCCTGCTTCTCACATGTGATTCCGAAAACAAAGTCTTTGCCTCTTGAGGTCTTGGTCTTGCATTCGATCGTGATCTCATCCTTCATCTCATAGAAAACATCTGTATCGACTTCAACATCGTCGTCCTTGAAAGGGCTGTCGATGTGGTTGATCGTGACTTCCTTGCCCTCTACCCTGTCCATGGCAGGTGTGTTCATGGCAAATGTCAGGATGTTGATGGCATTCCTCTGGAGCTCAGCTCTCGTGATCTTGGAACCGTCACCTTCTGTGAGTTCCTTGAAAGTATCAGCCTCCAGGAGGTTCTCGCGCTCAACGCTTGTGCATACCATATAGACGTCGTTCTGTGATCTTGCCATTACTGAGTGGTCTTCAAGGTTATACTTCTCAGCGATTGTGACTTCCTTGTTGATATAAGCCCACCAGTCGGTCATAACGAGACCCTTGAAGCCCCACTGCTCGTGAAGGATCATGGTGTTCTGATCGTAGTGGCATGCGCTGTAGATATCATTGATTCTGTTGTAGCTTGTCATGACACATCTTGCACCGCCCTCTCTGATGGCGATCTCGAATGCAGGCAGATAGATCTCGCGGAGCGCACGTGATGAGACTCTGGAGCTCATCTCACGTCTATGTGTCTCACGGTTATTGGCGCAGAAGTGCTTGATAACAGGTGTGACGCCTGACTTTTCGAGCGCCTTGACCTGTGCAACAGCCATAAGACCAGTAAGGAGCGGGTCTTCTGAGAAATACTCGAAGTTACGTCCGTTAAGGGGATGTCTGTGGATGTTGATGCCGGGACCTAAGAGAGCGTCGATCTTATTGGAGAGCATCTCGATGCCGAGGTAGGAATAAAGCTCTTCCACGAGTTCCACATTGAATGTTGAAGCAAGACATGTTCCGTTAGGAAGTGAGAAAGCCTTCTTTCCGGAATCAAGTCTCATGCCGGAAGGACCGTCTGTGCAGCAAAGCGTAGGAACACCCATAGCCTTAAGCTCCTTTGTAACGCCTCCGAAAGCAGCAGCCGTGCCGATCGTTACCTTCGGGCTGCCCATGCCTTCACCTCTGATGATGAGACAGAGATCTTCGTCAGCAAGCTGTGCCACGAACTCCTCCATGGTATGCTTGCCGCTCTTTACGTCAGAGAGCTTGATGCCCTTATCGCCTGTCTGGGGGATCTCAGGCATTACGCGGTCCATTCTGCTTGCAAGATAGTCAACTGTCTGAAGCGGTGTGTCCTCTTCTCCCTTTGAATATGTGCCGTCACCGTTGGGAACAGCGGTAAGACGCTTGAATGCCTTGGTGGGCGCAAGTGCCGTGCCGAGTTCTTCAAGAAGTCTGTTCTCAGGGATATCGAAAGAACCGATGGGCTGGGCAGTAATGAAATCGCTTCCGAGGAAGAACTCATAAGTGCCCTTCTCAAGGACGAAGCCTGTAGCGCCGAGGCCGCATCTGCCGTCATCGTCAAATGAAGAAAAACGTCTTACGGGTGCTTCGATAGTAACTGTCTCTTCATCGCCTGAAGGGATATTTCCGGTCTTCGTAAATCCCGTAAGTACTCTGGAAGGCTTGGAAAGAGCTCCGTCAGGTGCTTTGCAGTAGAGCATGACGGCCTTCTTGCCCGGAACGCTTCCTGTGTTCTTTACCTTAAGGCTTACTTTTACGGTATCGTTCTCGAAAACAAAGCTTATATCAGATAATTCAAAATCGGTATAAGAAAGGCCTGCACCGAACGGATAGAGTACTGCATCTTTTGCAAATGTCGAGAAATATCTGTAGCCTACGAAAATGTCTTCAGCGTAGATATCCTCCTTAGGATCCTTGAGGAAGTTCGCATCAGATGAATAATCCTCAAGCTTCTCGGCAATAGTATCAGGAAGGCAGCCTGACGGGTTCTCTCTGCCTGAAAGGATCCTTGCGACACTGATGCCGCCGATCATGCCGGCCTGCCATACATAAAGGACACCCTTGATGCTGTACTTCTTAACGAAAGACATGTCGATGATATTGCCGACATTAAGAAGGACGATCGTGTTCTTGAAAGCTGCTGTTACGTTCTTTAAGAGCTCCTCTTCGCTGTCACTTAAATAGTAAGCACCCTTCTCTGCAGAATTGTCACGGTCTTCACCGGCCGTGCGTGCGATGATGACGACCGCATAGTCGTTACGGGAAGCAAGAGTCTCTGCCAGTTCGGAAGACACAGGCATCTCGGCCTGAGACCATGCCTCCTTGCCCCAGCCGAGACCTGCATCGATGGGATTTTCAGCATCCCATTTGTCGTATATGTCCATGAGCTCTGCATCAAGTGAGATATCAGGGCAGTCATTGAGACCTTCTCTTATATCTGTTACATGGTTAACATTTACCATGCCGCCCGAACCTGTGCCGGACTTGTAGTAATGGATCTGCATCCTTCCGAAAAGAGCAACGCGCGAGCCTTTCTTAAGGGGCAGGACACCATCTTTGTTCTCAAGCATGACGATGCCTTCACAGGCAGTCTTAATAGCTGCCTCCGTGTATTCATTCCAGTTAAGGGTTATCTCATTCATATATCGTTCCTCCGTTTTCGGCCATAATTTACCTGTTAGTTTTTCTGCACTGAATATACAGTATTTCGGAAACGTCTTATTGTATTTTACTTGCATTTATTTGTTATTTCTTACTTTCAAAAGCAAGATATGTTAACAACCCGTAAATATTGCATTTGCAGACTTTTTCGGACCGTGGAAGCGGGTTTTTCCATTCCTTGACACTTATATTGCATGATGTTAAATTTTGCTTACCTTTTTTGAGGTGTACAATTAAGGTAATTATTTTCTGCGGGGCGTTGCTTTGAACTGGAAGATCTGCAGCAAGTTTTTAAAGATCGCTTACTGCTCGGGAATAGTCGGTCTGACTGTTCTTATGTCTATACGTGATTCCAGAACAAATCTTAAGCACGAAGCGGTCATAGAAGCCGGAAGCGCCATATCGATCGACGGTTTTTTCGATAAGACACCTGATGATGCCGCTTTTATAACAGATATTTCTTCCATAGATACAAGCATCCCTGCTGTTTACAATCTGAAGGTCCGTCACGACCTGATCTTTACCGATACAGTCTCACTTAAGATAGAAGACGCGACAGGTCCTTCAGCTGAAGGCCGCATAAAGAAGATCTTCTCCTATGAAGCCATACCTGAAGCATCGGATATGGTGGATCACGTTTACGATATCAGCGGTGTGGCTTCAATAGAATATGCCGAAAAGCCTGACATCAAGGGTGGCGGCATCTTCCGCATTCCCATCCGCCTTACAGACAATTACGGCAATCAGAGTGTCGTTTATGCAGGTCTTGCAGTTATATCAGACGATTCCGCACCCGTTATTCACGGCATTAATAACATCACTATAGTTCAGGGTCAGACACCCGATATCTCCACCGGTATCTACGCGACAGACAACTACTCACAGAACATCTCCGTCCGTATCGATGCGAGCAAACTCAATAAGGACGTTCCCGGCACATACGAGATAATCTATACGGCAACAGACGATGCCGGCAACAAGACAAGAGAAGTCTCGACTGTTACCGTTACCAAAAAGCCCGCGCCGAAGAAAAAGGTCAAGAAGAAGACCGTCACGAAAAAGAAGACAGTCACAAGGGTCAAAAAGAAAGCAAAGACATCCTACTACAGCCGTGAAGCTGACAGGATGGCCAATGCTCTTATAAAGAAGCTCAGAAGAAGCAACAACGTCGAGACGGCAAGAGCAATCTTCAACTGGGTGCATAAGAACGTCCACTACGTACATTCATCCTCCAGATTTTCGGGCAAGAGAGCAGCATATCAGGGCCTCAAGTATCACAGCGGAAACTGCCGTGTCTTTGCTTATACATGCCAGCTTCTCCTGAACAAGGCCGGTATCCGCAACATGATCGTTACGCGTTATCCGATAACCTCGACAGAACACTTCTGGAATCTGGTCTACATGAACGGCGGATGGTATCACTGCGACGCCACCCCATTCAGAAGCCATCCAAGCGTTTACTTCAAGCTCACAGACAGCCAGCTCGATAAGTACCACAGGTTCAAGAAGAGCAAATATCCGGCCCGTGCGAAAAGCTGACACAAGGCCAAATCAAACATAAAGAAGGACCATTAATGAAAAGATTCATACCCGCAGCAGCGATCGTCTGCGCAGCACTCATATTTACATCCTGCTCATCAAATGAGGATACAACACCAGAACTTGTATCAGGGGGCCAGACTACGGTAACTTCTGCGGATAACAGCACATCTGACACTTCAGGTGCCATGGCTCAGGGCCAGACCGAAGACAAATACTTCATTACCTACAACGGAGTAAAAATCGTCCTGGGAGATGAAGTGGCACCGGTCGTAAAAGCTATCGGAAAAGAATATCTCTACACAGAGAACCCTTCCTGCGCCTATGTAGGCATCGATTACACCTACGATTACAAGTCATTCATTATTTATGCCCAGACAAAGGACGGAAAAGAATTCATAAACACGGTTGAGATCAAGGACGATACCGTAGACTGCGGCGGAGTAAAGGTCGGCCAGACATTGGAAGATGCAAAAAAGGTCTACGGCACTCCCACTTCCAATGCCGAACTCGGCATCGTATATGACAAAAACGGCACAGAGATCCAGTTCATAACGGACGGCACAGATAAGATCGTATTCCTTCTTTATACGAATCCTTCTGCAGAATGACGCAGAATAAAGCCGTTGTTATTTTTATAAATTTGCAAGTTTTCTGATATTAAGTAAAATCTTACAGTTCTATAATGTGCGAAATTTAAGACTGTAAGAGGATTTGTATGGCTTCCAAAAGAACCGACACAGATATGACCAAGGGTTCGCCCTTTTCGATCATATTGAAATTCACGTTTACTTTGCTGCTCGGAAACGTCGCCCAGCAGCTCTATAACATCGTGGATACGATCATCGTCGGCCGCTATGTAAGCCCTGAAGCCCTTGCGGCAGTTGGCGCCACAGGCACGATCGTCTTCCTCATAATCGGAACGTCTAACGGCATGGTCACAGGATTTTCCGTCGTCACGAGCCAGAGGTTCGGCGCCGGTGATTCAAAAGGCGTCAAAGCATCAGTTACCAACGGTTTTTACTTAAGCCTTATAGTCGCGGCTGTTCTTACTGCGGTAAGCCTTACGTTCATGAAGCCGCTCCTTACCCTGATGAATACGCCAGATGATATCTACGACAACGCTTATGCCTATATATCGACCATCTGCTGCGGCATCTTCTTCACCATCATGTATAACCTCTGCTCATCGCTCATGAGGGCGATAGGCAACAGCAAGATGCCTTTGATTTTCCTTCTTTGCTCAGCAGCAACGAACGTGCTCTTAGACCTTCTCTTCATCATAAAGTTCGGCCTCGGCACAAGAGGTGCGGCACTTGCCACAGTAATCTCACAGGCGCTGGCCGTTATCCCCTGCGTCATTTATATCTATGCGAAAATGCCGACCTTAAGGCCTGCAAAAGCCGACTGGAAACCCGACTCCGGCATCATCAGACAGCAGTTAAAACTTGGCATCCCGATGGCTATCCAGTACAGCATCACGGCATCAGGAACAGTCATCATGCAGAGCGCTTTCAATACCTTCGATTCTGTTGCAGTCGGCGCGATTACCGCTGCAAGCAAATTCCAGGGCATTATCACCCAGGGAATGTTCACCGTAGGCCAGACCATGGCAGCTTATGTCGGCCAGAACTTCGGTGCCAGGGACATGAAGAGGATCAGACAGGGCGTAAGCGCCGCGATGAAGATCTATATCGTCTATTCCATAGCAGCTGCCTTGATCGCCATCCTAGCGACACCTCACGTGCTCTGGATCTTTTTCGATGCTGAAGTCGTAGACGTATCGATATATATTCCGTGGGCAACGACATATATCACGGAGTGCGCGGTATGCTACTTCTTCCTGTCCATGATCTTCATCTACAGGAACACGATACAGTCCATAGGATATGCGGGCGTGGCTACGCTCCTGGGCTTCGTCGAGCTTGGCGCGCGAATAATAACATCCTTTTACTCGATCCAGGTCCACAACTACAATATCGCCGTAGCCTCCGACCCGTTCGCTTGGATCGCGGCAGGCATAGCAGGCCTCGTAATCACCGTCATCCTCTTCAAGAGGGTCGAGCGTAAGTGGAAGACCTCAGATAACGCTGAGAGTCCGGCCGCTATAGAAAGCAAATAAAGTCCTCCCCAAAAAGAATTGTTCAATATAAAAGACCCGCCTTCATTCTCTTGTGAAGACGGGTCTTATTCTTAGATTTAAGTGCTTATCTCTTATGTGCTCTGTGTACTTTCTGTTGTTGAAGTCTGAGAAGGTTCAGAAGTGTTTACGACATCGAACTCCATTCCGTAGATATTGCTTGTCTGAGGATCGATCAGATAGAACGCATAGAATCCTGTCTTGATGTTGTCCCTCTGCGTGTACTTAACGCGGATCTCAGACGGATACTGATCTGTTATGTACTGTGAAGTGTAGATGACGGTCCACTTCGGCTTAGTCTCTTCAGCGAGTCTGTAAACGTACTTCCAGATATACTGCTTGGCGCGTTCATTAAGGACAAGCACCATCTCTATCGTATTGGTATCGGTATAGCATTCCTTTACCGGATCCCAGGTGTCTCCGACCATGTAGACCTTGTCCACCATGTCGAAAATACTGTTCATGTACTTAAGCTTGGGAACCTCAAAGTAGTAAAGGGATACGACATCGTCAGGATTAGACAGAAGATAATGTCTGCCTTCCTTCTTGAACTTGAGGGTTATGGTCTTGTCGATCGTCTTTTCGACATCTGCAAGAAGGGTATTAAAATCAGCAGGTCCCAAGAAGATGTCTCTCTTACCCACTACTTCGTTATAGTCCTTATAGGAGAACTTGACGTCTACTGAGCAGTCGCTTCCCCAGAGTCCTGACTTGAAGCTCTTCTCGTCGATCTCATAAGTCAGGGAGGAGATTACCATGTTCTTGACTACCAGAGCCTTGTCAGGCCTCGGTGTCTTATAATCGTCGTCCGCGATCTCCGGTACGGCCGGCATAGCTTTCTCTACTTCTTTTGAATCCTTGGTGCTGTTCTTGCGGAAATTCTCATAGTTGCACTCAGCAAGTGAAGCAGCGATCCTCTCGACCGCCTCATATACCCTGCTTTCCGTAGTGGAAACATCAGATTCATCTGTCTCTGTCTCGCTGGGATCTGTCTCCTTGGGCTTCATACAGGATGCCAATGTGAAGACATTAACCAGGATAAGTAATATAGCTATGAATTTTTTACCCATTATTCCTTCCTCCGAACAACGCTATTATATTACATTACATTTCCCCGGGTGCAAATGTGGCACATTAAGGATTTTTGTAATAAAAAACCACCCCCGGAAGACCGGAGGTGGTAAATAACCTTAGTTAAAAGTCTATAGCGCTAAGATCAAGCCTTACCGTCTGAACCGAGAACGTACTTAATCTTGTGAGCAACCATGTCCTTAACTGCCTGACGAGCGGGCTTAAGGTACTGACGGGGATCGAAGTGATCAGGGTGCTCAGCGAAATACTTACGGATGTTACCTGTCATAGCAAGACGGATATCAGAGTCGATGTTGATCTTGCATACAGCGAGTGTAGCTGCCTTACGGAGCTGCTCTTCAGGGATACCAACTGCATCAGGCATGTTTCCGCCATACTGGTTAACCATCTTAACGAATTCCTGAGGTACAGAAGAAGAACCGTGGAGAACGATAGGGAAACCAGGGAGTCTCTTGATGCACTCTTCGAGAACGTCGAAACGGAGCGGAGGAGGTACAAGGATGCCCTCTTCATTTCTTGTGCACTGAGCTGCTGTGAACTTGTAAGCACCGTGAGAAGTACCGATAGCGATAGCGAGTGAGTCGCATCCTGTTCTGGAAACGAATTCCTCAACCTCTTCAGGTCTTGTGTAGCTCTCGTGGCCAGCCTCAACAACTACTTCATCCTCGATACCAGCAAGAGTACCAAGCTCAGCCTCTACAACTACGCCGTGATCGTGAGCGTACTCAACAACCTGCTTTGTGAGAGCGATATTGTCCTCGAAAGACTTGGAAGAAGCGTCGATCATGACAGATGTGAATCCGCCGTCGATGCATGACTTACAAAGCTCGAATGTATCACCGTGGTCAAGGTGAAGAGCGATCGGGATCTCAGGATTCTCGATAACAGCAGCCTCAACGAGCTTTACGAGGTATGTGTGGTTAGCATAAGCTCTTGCGCCCTTTGAAACCTGAAGAATAACAGGGCTCTTAAGTTCGCCAGCGGCCTCTGTGATACCCTGAACGATCTCCATGTTGTTTACGTTGAAAGCACCAACAGCATAACCGCCGTCATAAGCCTTCTTGAACATCTCAGTCGTTGTTACTAAAGACATATATATATCCTCCTAACGAATTTTGTCTTAACGTACTTATATTACAATCTTTTCGACAAAACTCAACCGCCAAATAAGGGTAAGAATGGGTAATTAACATAAGATTTTCATTTATAGAGCCTTTATTGGTGCCAAATGATTTTCGGTAGGCCCGAAAAAGAGTTAATTACGGCTAATCAGCATAAAAACAGGCCGCATGACACGGCCTGGATGAAGTCTTGGATTTAAGGGAAACTTTAGCCGAGCTTTGCACCGCACTTGGGGCAGAAAGCCTCAGCATTTACTATTTCAGCGCCGCAGTCAGGGCAAATGGTCTTGGCAGCCTCTTTTGCCTCCTGGGCTTCCTTTACTTCAGCTTCCTTCTTGGCAGCTTCCTTGGCGTCATCTCTTTCAGCCCAGTCGTTAGCCTTGTCGACTACTGTAGCGCCTGACTTTATGATGGACTTGCCGAGCTGCTTGAAAGCGCCGCCTAAGTCCTTACCTGTTTCCTTCCAATCGTCCTTTAAACTTCCCATGGGTTATTCCTCCCTTTGATTTTCGAAAAATAGCTAACCAAAGGATATTCGAGCCGCCCCTTAAAATCAAGCATCCGGGATTCGGAATCAAAGCCCTTAAGGCAGAAAAAGCATTGTTGATAAAGCAATTTAAAAAAGGTAGACTTTTGTTGTTGTGCTTTATTATTCGGGAGGTAATAAGAATGGAAAATCAGCCTACAAATACGCAGATGCAGAATAACCAGGGCGGAATCCTTTGCACCGTACCTTACGACAAGGACCGCAAGACCATCACTTTCTATGACACTTTCGTCGATATGAACGGTGATGTCGTCAAATACGATGATATCGCGGTGATCCAGTCAGGCGCCATGAATTCATCTTCAATGATCTATTTCTACTTCAGCAATTCGTTCAATTACAATTTTGACTTCACGACCTACGACGGAACCCGACACAGATTCAAGAGATCCGGCTATTCCGCATACGGAATCGGCACATATAAGCGTATCAAGAAGGAGTTCGATGTCGTAGCTCCCCCGTTCTATGACATCGTGGTAAGAAGTGTCGGCGAGCGTCTCATCAACAGGATCGAGAACGGCGCTACCGCTAACATCTGCGGCCTTGTCATCACAAAGGACCAGATCACATATGAGAAGAACAAGAAGAAGTCATATGTTATCGACAAGAGCAACTTCGACCGTGCGATCAGCACAAACGGTTATGGCACAAGCTATGCCGAGATCTTCATAAGAGATGAGAAAAAGCCCGTATTCAGGGCATCTCTCAACGAGCCTAACGCAAGACTCATCGTCCCGATCGTAAACTACTTCTTCGAATACAGAGTTCAGGACGCCCAGACAAACACCTGATCTTCTATTGACTCAAAAAACAGGGCTGCCACTTCAGAAGGTGACAGCCCTTTATTAATGCATGTTTACAGGATCAACCCCGATCACTTAGGCAGGAACTCATCCTGGGGATTTGCTGACTTGCGTCTTTCCTTTTTGATATTAACTATAGCGAGAGCAATGCAGCCTATGGGGAGCAACAAGAGTACTGATACCATGGCGATAGTGCCGCCTCTGGAGTCAGTGCAGTCCAAGACTACGTGGCTTATCTTCCAGCCTTCTTTCTCGCTGATCTTAAGGTAATCAAGTCCCTCTTTATAGTATTTCTCAGCATCACTCTTCTGTGACTTCACCGTACCGATGAACTCTCTGGGAGGAACTTCAATAGCCTTTGTCTTACCATCCAGATAATCGTATGTGGCATTGGTCAAAGACTCCAGGTAATCCTTGTCTGCCTTCTTGGAAACGATCATGGGCATGACCGTACCGTCTTTCATCCAGATCATGTAATAGTACTCATGACCTGTGGGAATAAAGGCATAAGATTCAGTCTCCTCAGCATAAAGGCCAAGGCTTGCAACTACTTCATAGGAGATCCACTGATCATTGTATGCTTTGTGGTTAGGCATTGCCTCCTCATATGTGGCGACAACTCCTCCGAAGATAAGATCCCTCATAAAGAAAGTAACTACTCCTAAAAAGAGCAGAAAAACGACCGATATGATCAAAAGACCTGTTGAAGATGTTTTCTTCATAGATATCCCCCCAAGCGTAAAACTGCCTGCTATTTTAGCACATCGAGTTCTGCTTAGGGGGACCGTTATAGATTACACTTTATGTTATAAGATCACTTGGCGGGCTTTTTGCTTACCCTGGCCTCGAAAACGCCGTCTTTAAGCTCTGTCTTAAGATAAAGCTTATGCTGCTCGAAGATCCTTCCTGCGATTGCAAGACCTGTGCCCGGCGTGAACTTCGCCGCCTCAGTCTTATTCCTGAACGTGAATCCCTTGCCTGTGATATCAACTTCGATCTTTGAATCAGCGGTCTTATATTTTAATGCATTGTCAATAAGGCAGAAGACCGCTGTCTTGAAGTAATCCTTGTCCATCTTTATGTCAGTATCGCCCTTGATAACGGCCTCTGCACCAGCCTTTTCCGCAACCTCTGCTATGGCAGTACGGACTGATGTCTTGACGAACTTTCTGTCAGATTTCTCAGCAGTCTTAAGGATCGCTTCGATATCCTTATTCATCTCGTTTGTCTTAGAGAGGATCTGGTCTGCATAGCGGTCCTTCTCCCCTCCGTCCTGAACATCTTTCAGGTTCTCGGCATATCCTCCCAATATCTGCAGCGGTATCTTCATGTTGTGCGCCAGAGAATCGATAAGGTTGTTCTTAAAGTTATTGTTCTCATAAGCTTTCTTGTACTGTGTATAAGGTCTGATGGCAGATAGAAGTGCTATTGCCATGCAGAGCACGAAAATAACGATACCAAAGGGGATCAGGAACGTTCTGTAGGTTTCCAGGAACGGTGCTGTCGTCATGACATATTCCACTACATACTTGTTACCGTTTACCGAGTATCCGGTGATCAATCCTTTTACATATGAATCAGTGTTCTCTTTTGATACAAAAAAACGGAAGTCATAACGCTGATCATACTGATTGCCATAAACCATATATGCGTAGGCTTCATTCTCCCTGGCTTCCATACCGGCACGGATAATGTCATTAACATTTGTGCCCATGAAGATCTTTTCGTTATCTTTCAGGAACTTATCAGGCCTCTTGAACGGCGGGAACATGTAAAGGCTTCCCCCAAGATTATCGTCATCAAGCCCCTTGTAGAGATCAGCTTTGGAAGGATCCGTAAAATCCCATTTGACGGGAGCTTTCTGGCCAAACTCATCCATCAGATAAGCAAATCCCGTTTCTTTGACTTTGCCAACATGCAGGACATCTCCTTCAACATAATAAGTATGAATATCCGGCTGCGCGTAATTGAGAGTACCGCACATATCCGTAGCTAAACACACCAATTTGTCAGCATAATAAGAATCTGCCATAGAGCACAGATCCCAGCCGTTGGTTAATGTCCTGTTCCAACTGATCAGTTCACAAAGCTTCCAGACTTCATCACTCTTTTTGTATTCTATTGACCATTCATCGTTTTCGTCTTTTAAGAAAACCGAGCTTTTGCCTTTGGCAAGCAGGTCCGGATCTTTTGTAACGTAATACCAATGATGCAAGTTGTCTTGAAGCGGAACAACATTGTAGTCCGTCTCGTAAACCGTCTCCAGGTTTCCGTCGTCACCGACCTTGGAAAACTTTATGTAGTCAGCAGTATATAGATTTGTAAATATGCTTATAAAAGTGTGATCATACTTGCCTTCATCATAACCATCGACCAGTTTTTTCATCATCTCATCACGTTTTTCAAACCCGCGATCAAGCATACTTGAATACATATTCGACAAATGCAGCGTGACAAGCCCAAAACATACTGCACCTATGAGCAGGCTTGCGATCGCTCTTCCAACAACAAAATGGAAATAGTTCTTTCTTTTCATGGCTGTAACTCCTCCCCTTCTATTTGCGGCCGTCCCTTAAGCTCCCCCATATTGGCAGCTGAATTCCCGGACGCTCCTTATTCGAACCTGTATCCGACTCCGATAATGGTCTTGATGCGGGCTCCTTCTTTTCGAAGTATTTTACGGAGGTTCTTAACGCGGTTATCGATAACGCGCTCGGAGATATAATCATCCCCGCCCCAGGCAACCGCGAGCAGGAGTTTCCTCGTCACTGCGACACCCGGATGTTCCATCATGTACTTTAAGATCTGGTATTCCTTCGGCGGCAGATCGGTCACTTCCCCTCCTACGCGTACTTCGAATCTCAAAGGGTCGATCTCTATCTGTCCGTTCGTAATGATCTTATGTTCCTCATGGTTGGTATTTGTCCGTTCAAGGATCGCCAGGAGCTTGCTGTGCAGGACCGCGAGCGAAAATGGCTTCACGATATAATCGTCAGCGCCAAGCTCGTACCCGAAAAGGATATCTTCTTCC
This sequence comes from uncultured Clostridia bacterium, assembly GCA_946403085.1. Classification (GTDB taxonomy): domain Bacteria; phylum Bacillota; class Clostridia; order Saccharofermentanales; family Saccharofermentanaceae; genus Saccharofermentans. Next base: position 26,638 of record CAMIYM010000012.1, read on the forward strand.
CTTACCTTTCCGGTCAGAAATACGACCGGCTTATCCGATCTCTTCCTGATGATCTTGCATAGCTCAAACCCGTCAAGGCCCGGCATCATTATGTCGAGAAGGAAAAGGTCAAACTCTTCGTTGAGGATTCTGGACAGGCCTAAGTTCCCGTCCTCAGCGAATTCCAACTTGATCTTGTCGCGTCTCCCGAAATAATCTCCGATGACCTCTCTGATCTGGCTGTCATCTTCAACGAGCAAAACTCTGTACATGAATCTCCTCCGTCAAGAGTATGTTACAAGCTCAGTGTATCGTTAGTGTATCGTTTTAACAAATGTTTTTGATAAGGGCCGGCGCCGGTTTTTCGTAATCACTTCAGCAAGTCCAAGCAAAGCTCCGTGCATGCTGTGACATATGCTGGGATTATTGCCCGAAAACGCTTAAAGTCCACGCAAAGCTCCGTGCACGCTGTGACACATGCGCGGATTATCGCCCGAAAACCCTTAAAGTCCAAGCAAAGCTCCCTGCTTGCTGTGACATATGCGCGGAATTTGGCCCGAAAACACGAAAAATCCAAGCAACACTCCAAGCATGCTGGGACAAATGCGCGGAATATTGCCCGAAAACGCTAAAAGTCCAAGCAAAGCTCCGTGCATGCTGTGACATATGCGCGGAATATTGCCCGAAAACGCCAAAAGTCCCAGCAAAACTCCACGCACGCTGGGACATATGCTGGGAGAATGACCTGAAATGCACCCGTCAAGCAAAGCGGACCGACTTTCAAGAGGTGTAAAAGCAGCAACTCCGGCTTTCCCACATAAGATTTTCGAAAAAAATATCAAATTTGTGAAATTGATAATCATTTTCATATTGACACTGTAACACCCCACTCCTATAATACGGTTCCGGGCCCAGATAATACGGGAAGGAATACTTTGGCTCCGATCAAGCCGAACGAAAGATTATTAATGAAACACTTTAGTATTAAAAAGACAGCTTCCCTGCTTCTTGCAGGACTCTTAACACTTGGCGCATGTGCCTGCAGTTCTGCAGGTGCGGCAGGTTCTAATGGCAAGCTCAAGATCGTTACGACGATCTTCCCTGAATACGACTGGGTAAAGGAGATTGCCGGAGATAAGATCTCTGATATTGACCTTACCCTGCTTCTGGACAACGGCGTTGATCTTCACAGCTACCAGCCGAATGCGCAGGACATCATCAAGATCTCTTCATGCGATGTTTTCGTATATGTCGGAGGCGAGTCAGACGAGTGGGTCGAAGATGCACTTAAGGAAGCAGTTAATAAGAATATGCAGGTGGTAAACCTCATGGAGACATTAGGTTCCGCAGTAAAGGAAGAGGAGACCGTCGAGGGCATGCAGGCTGAAGAAGAAGAGGGTGAAGGCCGCGATGAAGAAGAGAAAGAATACGATGAACACGTATGGCTCTCTTTGAAGAATGCCAAGGTCCTTGTTAACGGAATCGCTGATGCCATGGGCAAGGCAGACCCTTCTAACGCAGCAAGCTATAAGGCAAATGCCGAGAGCTATAACAATAAGCTCACCGAACTTGATTCACGTTATGAGACAACCATCAAATCCGCCGGAAAGAATACTGTCCTTTTCGCTGACAGGTTCCCTTTCAGATACCTGACAGACGATTACGGCCTCAAGTACTATGCGGCTTTCGCAGGATGCTCTGCCGAGTCAGAAGCAAGCTTTGAGACGATCGTATTCCTTTCAGGCAAGCTCGATGAATTAGGTCTTAAGACGGTTCTTGTCATCGACAGATCAGACAAGAAAGTTGCAACAACTGTCGTTAACAACACCAAGTCAAAGGATCAGGAGATACTCATGATGGACTCACTCCAGAGTGCTTCATCTTCTGATTCAGCCAAGGGTGTATCATATATCTCTGTAATGGAAAAAAACCTGGAGGTGCTTTCCAAAGCGCTCGCATAAAAGATGGAACAGCTGATCTGCAAAAATCTTAAACTCGGTTACGAGGACATCACTCTCACTGAAGACTTGAGCTTCAGCGTCGAAAAGGGTGACTATCTCTGTATCGTCGGCGAGAACGGCGCGGGTAAGTCCACGCTCATGAAGACTCTCTTAAGACTTCAAAAGCCTCTTGCCGGAACTATCGAGTACAAAGATGGCCTCACGGCTTCGAAGATCGGTTATCTTCCCCAGCAGACAGTCATTCAGAAAGACTTCCCTGCATCTGTATATGAGGTCGTCCTCTCAGGATGCCAGAACAGTCTTGGACTGCATCTTTTCTATTCCAGGGAAGCGAAAAAGAGAGCCCTCGATAACATGGTCCGCTTAGGTATAAGCGATCTCGCGAAAAGATGTTACCGTGACTTATCGGGCGGACAGCAGCAGCGTGTGCTTCTTGCGCGCGCCCTCTGCGCCACAGAGAAGATGCTCCTTCTGGATGAGCCCGTGGCAGGCCTCGATCCGCTTGTTACAAACGAGATGTATGAACTCATCGAGAAGCTCAATGATGAGGGCATCACGGTCATCATGATATCGCACGATATCGCATGCTCTGTTAAGTATGCAAAGCACGTTCTTCATATAGGCAATGACTTCTTTTTTGGCACCATCGAAGACTACAGAAAGTCACCTGCCGGAAGCAAATATCTGGAGGGAGGTCATCACCATCATTAATACGTTGATCACATACCTCACGGATTATCCGTTCGTAAGATACGCGCTTATCGTAGGCGTGCTTATAGCACTCTGCTCTTCACTTCTTGGAGTTATCCTCGTACTTAAGAGATTCTCTTATATCGGTGACGGCTTGTCACACGTCGCATTTGGAGCGATGGCTATAGCAGCTGTTGTTGGTCTTACCGACAACATGTTACTAACGCTTCCCATTACGATCGTTTGCGCTATCCTTCTTCTCTGGACCGGCCAGAATGCGAAGATCAAAGGTGATGCAGCTATAGCTATGATATCTGTCGGTGCGCTTGCCGTCGGTTATCTACTCATGAATCTTTTCCCGACGTCATCAAATATATCAGGCGATGTCTGCTCCACACTTTTCGGCTCGGCAAAGATCCTTACGCTGACCAAATCTGAAGTGGTCTTAAGCATCGTATTGTCGGTAATTGTGGTTATATTGTTCATCGCTTTCTATAACCGCTTTTTCGCTGTGACATTTGACGAGAATTTTGCAAGAGCTGTCGGTACAAAAGCAAATCTACTGAACCTTCTCATCGCGACCGTGATTGCAGTCATTATCGTTCTTGCAATGAATCTTGTCGGATCACTCCTCGTATCCGCGCTCGTTATCTTCCCTGCCCTTTCAGCAATGAGGATCTTCAAGAGCTTTAAGTCAGTAACGATCTGCTCGGCAGTTATTTCCGTCTTCTGCGCTTTGACCGGAATAATCCTCTCGATCCTTTGGGGAACACCTACAGGATCAACGATAGTTATTACGGATATCGCCGCATTCGTAATCTGCTCTGTAACAGGAAAGATCAGAAACTGACTCTCAGATCCTGCCCTCTTTGAACATCGTCATCATCTCGTTCGTAAGACTGTAATCGTCGGGCTGGAGCTCGACATCTTCCCTTGAACGCCACTCTGCGACCTTGAGTTCACCTTCATCCATACGGATAGTATCGTCACCGTCGACATCGCAGTAGAAACCTACAAGTATGTCATCGACGATGCCCCATGGCTGGGACTTATAGTAGCGGATATTCTTGACCTTAAGTCCGGTCTCCTCCATCGCTTCACGTGCAACTGTCTCTTCCAGTGTCTCACCGATCTCGGTAAATCCTGCCACGAGCGCGTAGTGTGCAAAGCCTGTCTTATACTGTGTCACAAGGATCTTGTCGCCGTTCGTGATTCCGACTATTACTGCAGGCACGATCCTCGGGTAGATCACATTGCCGCATTCACATCTGAGAGCTCGTTCTTTGGTATCTATAGAAGTCTTTCTGCCGCACCATCCGCAGTACTTGTTGCCTCTGTACCAGTTGGCAAGCTGGAGGGCTGTATAAGCAAGGAATACCCTGTATTTCTCTGCCGTGCCCATGCGTCTGAAAGTGCGAACGCTAATGAACTCATAGCCATCCGGAAGCTTCATGCTCTCATCGCCTGCATCCAAGTAGAAATAGTTCTCTTCATCAAGCGAAAAGAGGTAAATAAGCTTATCCGTTATGTCTTCCGGGAATTCATCTGAACTAGGGAAAAGGTCGCCCTTTACGAGGACGTCCTGTTTCCTGAATGCAATGACCGGGCTTTTGGCCGCAGGTCTTCTGTCCGGATAATAATGATTATCCAGCTTATGGGGATATATATCCTGGATCATGTTATTCCTTAGAAGTTAAAAGTCTCAGGTGCAGCTGTAAATGAGCTGAATGTGGCTGTGGCATCCTTGAAGTAGAGGACCTGTGTGTTGTCATCATCAGGACTGTACATAGCCTTGAGCTGAGGCATCTTCTCGAGCATGGCAACCTTAACATCTCTTGAGTCATCATTGATGAGCTCGCCTGATACGCGGAGCCATGTTCCTGTGCCGCCGTCAAAAGCACAGATCTCAGCCTTGGGGTTAGCCGCAAGCTGCTTTGAAACGGGCTTAACCTTGCCTGTCTGGATATAGAGCTTGTCGCCATAGACAAGAGCTGTACCAAAAGGTCTTACTCTCGGCTGGTCGCCCTCAACGGTTGCCAGATAATATGTCTGCGTCTTGTCCAAAAATTCGCAAACTTTCTCGATGCCTTCCATATTTGTAATTCCTTTCCAATATGTTCTTTGCTGATAATTATATCAGAGTGCCGTTATACCTCGTAATCGAAGCTGCTCCTTACCTTTACAAACGGTCTTACCTTTGTGGTCGCGACCTCAACATGCAGAGGATTAGAAGAGTAGTTCTTCAATGCCTCTTCACTCTCGAAAAGTGAATCGAGCATCGCGTCACCTGATGAGCTTGCGAGCTTATCCGTGTTTACCTTGATCTCGATCAGGCCCGGAATCTTTCCCTGAAGTCCTTCAAGACCTCCTTTGATGCCCTCTTTGATCTTCTTTTTATCATCTTCACCGAACTCATCTTTAAGAGTCCAAACTATTACATGTCTGACCATTTTTTCTCCTGACCGTTCTTATCTCAGCTCAGCTGATCTTCTGTGTAATATCCGCTGTTGATAAGGATAGTCTTATAATTATCTTTATCAACGAATACAGGTTGACAGCAGTATGTTGGAACGACTTTTTTGTTGTTATTGAATGTAGTCGTATCATTAACATCTACATTCTTGTCCTGAATGATCTGGATAGCCATTTTGGCTGTCTGTACTGCAAGCGTTCTGGTATCTTTGAAGACTGACATAGCCTGCTTTCCGGCAATGATGTTCTTAACATTAGAAATATCGCAGTCCTGACCTGTAATGACCGGATACGTTCCCTTGTAAAGAGCAGCAAGCGCATTGGCAACACCCAAAGCAGTTGAGTCGTTAGAGCAAAGCCATGCATCGATGTTCTTGCCATCCGAATAATAGGATGCGATGATGTTTTCTGCTCTTGCCTGAGCAGTTTCTGTCCTCCAGGCACCTGTGGCTACCTGTTCAAATGTAGTCTGCCCGGACACAACAACAAGTCTGCCGGAATCAATATAGGGCTTAAGTACATCCATTGCTCCCTGATAGAAGAAAGCGGCATTGTTATCACTCGGATCGCCTGCAGTTATCTCAATATTAAAGGGGCCTTTACCTTCACCAAGACCGAGCGCCTTTACTATATATTCGCCTTGCAGCCTGCCTACTTCGAAATTATCGAATGTTACGTAATAATCGACATTTTCCGTATCATGGATCAACCGGTCATAGGCAATTATCTTTATCCCCTTACTTGCGGCAAGCTTAAGAACAGAGTTAAGGGAAGAGCTCTCGATCGGGGCGACAATTATGACACTGCATCCGGAATTGATCATATTGGTGATCTGGGCTATCTGAGTCTCGACGCGGTTATTCGCATACTGAAGATCTGTCTCCAAACCGGCTTCTTCGATCTTCTTCAATAATGTGTCGCCGTCATGCTTCCATCTCATAAGATCTTTTGTAGGCATTGATATACCCACCTTGGCAAGACCGCTTGAGCTGCCTGATGAGCCGGTCGGATCTATGTCAGGTTCTGTCGTTGTCGGAGTTGTTCCTGAAGCTCTGAAGTCTCTTACTATGTCTTCAAGGAAGCTCTTGAATTTGGAATCAGATTTCTTGGATATGAGCCAGTCACCGTCCTTAAGAACAAGCTTAAACTCGATCTTCTTGGTCTTAAGGTCATCTTCATCGGAAGCCTCTATTGCATTTTTAAGAGCATCGACACCACTGTCGGTGACTTTGCTTGAGATCTCATCGAGATCGGGATATTTGAACTCAACAGTGAGACTTCCCTCATCTTTACCGGGCTTCGGGTCAGTGATCTCATAAGCGGATTTGCTCATTACGATCGTAAGAAGATCGAGCTGTGCAGATCCGAGGTTGTCGAATCCCGCCTCATTCTTTGCATCGACAAGTTTCTTAGCAGGTTTTCCTGCGAGCACTTTCGACAGATAAGAATCAACTGCATCCGTCATAGCTTCTTTTGCCTTTGAGCCTCCGGCAGCGCATCCCGTCGCCGTAAGCATCAGTCCTGCTGCCATAAATGCAGCTATCGTCTTAATAAATCTCATGTATAAGGCCTCCTATTTATCCGGAAACTTGTATTGACCTGACACTAACAATTCCGATTATAACATCAGGCAGGAGTAATTGATGAGTTGCAGAACGCGATTCCGTATGTTATCCTTTCATTGAACGCGTTCAATAATGTGAGGCCACAGTATGCAAAAAGACGAGAAACTCAATATTACCAAGGAAAAACTGATCGATGCCACGTTCGCTCTGATGGAGGAATTAGACGATCCGCTTAATGTCACATCAAGGCAGATCGCTGACCGTGCCGGTGCCAAACCATCCATGATCAACTATTGCTTTGGCTCGAGAGAGAACCTCATTTACCAGACTTTCCAGAAGCAGTATCTGTCTTTCCTGAAAGAGAAGGATGTCGAGAAGATCCTCTCGTCTGACCTGTCTCCGAAAGATCTTCTTAAGAAGCTTCACTTCATCGTCGCGAAATGTCTTGTCGATAATCCGAAGTTCACCAAAGCGATCTCAGGTTTTGTTCTCTTCAGCAGAGACCTGTCACAGGAGTCGTTCAGCTTTCCGTATGTTAAGAAGCATTACGCAGGAAAAAAGACCGATAAGGAATGCCGCCTGATAGCTTATGAATTATCCTCGATGATGCAGCTTATCATTTACCGTAAAGAAGACATTAAAGCTTCATTCGGGATCGACCTCGATAAGGATAAAGAACTTAAAAAATACATCGATATGAGGGTCGACCTCCTGCTTGCATGATCATGAAATACATTTTTGACTTAAGATCCATCCCATCTTCAGAGCTCGAAAAGTGCGGCGGCAAAGCATCGTCGCTGTCTCTGATGATGCAGAACTTCAAGATGAATATTCCTTCCGGCTACGTTATCAACGCGGATGCTTTCCGGGACGGAAAAATGACAGATGAAGCAAACACGGAACTGGGTGAGACGATCGCTAAGTTAGACCGCCTTAAGACATATGCGGTAAGGTCTTCAGCGATCGGCGAAGACGGCGCGGGGAACTCCTTTGCCGGCCAGTATGAGACCATAACGGACGTCTGGGTCCCGGGCATAAGGGATGCAGTTAATAAAGTCGCATCCTCTGCCAATAACGTCCGCGTCGAAAACTACAAAGCACAAAATGACATTGCGGCGGAAGGAATAGGCGTCGTGATCCAGGAGTTCATTAAGGCTGATTATGCAGGCGTCATATTCACCTCCGATATCATCACAGGCAAAGACGATAAGCTGATCGGCAACTATGTTCACGGCGAAGGCGAGAAGCTCGTGTCAGGAACAGAGAATGCCGAAGAGTTTAAGATCGGTGCTCTGGAATACTCTTACGAAGGTAATCCCGAGCTTGCCCCTTACGCAAAAACTCTGCGTAAATATTGCATTGCCATACGCTTTTTCTACGGTGTTCCGATGGATATCGAGTGGGCCGTGAGCAGAGGGAAAGTCTATATCCTCCAGGCACGCCCCATCACGACATTAAGAAGACTCTCCGTAAAAGATTACGACATCAACGGCACACGCTCAGGATATAAACTCCTTACGAAGACCAACGTGGGCGAGATCTTCATGAACCCGGTAAGCCCCATGACTTTCAGCGTCCTGGAGAAGATCAATGAATTCCTGGGACTTCCCGAGTGGCTCGACAACATAAACGGCCAGGCTTACATGAACGTATCTGTCGTATGTTCGCTCATCGTAAGCGTTTTCGGAAAGACAAGAGAACAGGCTTATGACATAGTAAGAGATCTTGTCGGCGAGATCCCTGAAGGCGTAGAGATACCGGTCTCACCTTTCGACAAAAAGGCATTCAGGAAGAATCTGTGGAACCTTCTCTTCCCTAAGAACAAGTCGAAGCTTACGAAGAAGCAGAAGCACGAGATGGTACAAAATCTGCATAACATCTCGGAAGAACTGATCGGACAGATAAAGAAGATCTCTTCCGGCAGTGAGCTGATGAGGTTTTGGGATGAAGTGCTGCAGCCCGGACTTAATGACGGACTCGCATCAATACTTGCCGAGAGCGGTACATCTCTCGTGCCCCTTTTCTCTCTCCGCAAAAAGATCGCGGGGATCGCAGGCGAAGATATGGCAGAGCGCCTCTGCACAGGCTGTGTCGGCATTATCGACTGCATGAAGCCTACTCTTCTTCTGGATGATGTCGCTTCAGGCAAGATGTCACGCGAGGAGTATATCAGGACATGCGGCCACCGTTTTGCTGATGAGATGGAGCTCATGGCACCGCGCCCTTACGAGGATCCGTCTTATATCGACAGGCTCCTTGAAGACCGCGCAAAGAGCGGCACTGACCTCCATAAGATGCAGGAGCGCCAGACGGAGTCTTATGGTGAAGCCCTCGCCGAATTCAAAGCGAAATACCCTTCAAAGAGCAGATGGATCGATAAGGAGATCGGTAAATTCATAAAGGCTAATGCTTTTCGCGAAGATATAAGGAGCAAGGGAGTGCGCATATTCTGCGTATTCAGGGAATTCTGCCTTAAGGCCGGCGAATTGAACGGCCTTGGAAATGACATCTTCATGCTCGGATATAAGGAGATGTTCTCCCTTTTGAAGGGCGATGATCACGCTGTGGCATTCATCCCTGCAAGGAAGAAAAACTTCGAAAGATATCTTACATATCCTGCCTTCCCCGGCCTTGTCATCGGAAGGTTCGATCCGGACACCTGGCTCTCAGATCCTGACAGAAGATACGATGTCTTCATATGCGGACGCGAGAATGGGAAGGACGTAAATGCCGACGTCAAAGGCTTCGCAGGCGCTGCGGGCGTTGTTACCGGAACTGTCAGAGTGGTCGAAAATGTCGAAGATATCGGTGAGATAAAAGAGGGCGAGATCCTCGTGACGCGTGCCACAAATATCGGCTGGACAGTCGCATTCCACAAGGTGTCTGCGATAGTTACGGACATCGGCGCGCCCTTATCGCACGCAGCGATCGTCGCCAGGGAATTCGGCATCCCCGCAGTTGTCGGATGCCGCAATGCGACAACCGTTCTTAAGACGGGCGATATAGTAACCGTTGACGGTGGAAGGGGAACTGTTACCAGATCCTAACCCGTAAACGCGGGCATATCCCTTATCCTGACTGTAATAGTAGCGTAAACTAATGCGCGGGAAATTATGTTACTATTACTTCGAAGGAATATATAAGGGAGAAACCGTCTGATGATCGATTTCTATAACGCGTTTATATCATACAAACATGCCGAGCTCGATTCGGCCATAGCAGAACATATCCAGACGAAGCTCGAACACTTCCATGTTCCGAGAAAACTCAGGCTGAATCTTAAGCATCCGAAGATCACCCGTATCTTCAGGGATAAGGATGAGCTTCCCACGACGAGTGATCTCTCGGCCACGATAAAGGATGCTCTTGCCAAGGCAGAGTATCTCATCGTCATCTGCTCGAAAAACACCAAACAGTCCATATGGGTAAAAAGGGAGATCAACATCTTCCTCGAGACACATTCCAGAGATAAGATCCTCACTGTCCTTTGCGGTGAAGGCGAACCCTTTGAAGTAATACCTGAAGAGCTCCTTACAACAGAGAAAGAGTATCAGGATGCCGACGGCGTAACGCGCAAGGTCAAGGTCCCGATCGAGCCTTTGTCATGCGATTACAGACTTTCCAAAAGAACTGCAGACAAGGAGGAACTCCCGCGTCTTGCTTCGACGATCCTCGGCTGTTCATATGATGAACTTCAGAGAAGAAGAAGACAGTACAGGATAAGACGTGCAGCAATTATAGCTGCCGTCGCATTTGCAGGCATGGCTGCGTTCAGCAGTTACATGGCTTACAACAAAGAACAGATCAATAACAGTTATATCGAATCATTGAGAAGTAAAGCATTTTATCTCGCGAACGAAGCAAGACAGCTCATAGAAGACGGCCGTAGGACAGACGCTGTCCAGTTATCTCTTGCTGCACTGCCTAAGAGCGACGATGACAAGATGCCTGTAACGGCGCCGGCCATCCGCGCCATAACAGATGCTACAGGCGCATATGTCTCAAGAGACGGTGTAGGTTACAGGTGCGCGTGGAACTATAAGACACCTCATTCCATCTCCTACAACATAATGTCCGAAGACAAGAAATACATTATCGCACAGGATAAAGTGGGATCGGTCTATTGCTGGGATACAGGTGCCAGGGAAATCGTTTTCCAGAAGGACTTCAAAAGCAGTCCTCTGGAAGTATTCTTCGTGGATAACGAGACATTGCTCTTCACTTTTGATGACTGCATTGAGGCATATAACATCAGGAGCGGAGCAAGTATCTGGAAATACGATATCTACGACGACAATCTTTTGAAAGGATATGTTGTCTGCGCCGCCGGTTCGGTCTATGTAAACGACAAGAAAGGCTCTGTCATCCATCTCTCGGGAAGGGACGGAAGCGTTAAGGACACTTATGAAATACACAAAGGTGTTATTAATGCGGTTTATGACATAACAGTATCTCCTGACGGAAAAAAGATCGCATATACCGATTCGCCTTTTATCTTCGACGGAAGCAAGATCCATATCTATGATACTGTGACCGGGCAGGATAAAGCCGAAACACTTGATACCTATATGATCAGTAAAATGGTCTTTACTGATAACGACCATCTCTGCATCTTAAGCTCACAGGATGCATTTTTCACTTCAATAGAGTACTCCGCTGATATGACTTTTATTCAGACCGGTTACATGAAGTGCTCAACCTTTGATTCATCAATGAATCTTTTGTGGACAAAAGATGTCGATTATAACGATATCGTAAGATCCTATGACATCATCGGACTTCCTACTGAGAAAAGAGTGCTTTTCTATGCCGGAAATACTGCAATTGTCTTCGATATTGATACAGGCAAAGAGATCAGTAAATTTAAGACCAGCAGTTCCATCATTACTGCTTCCGATTACGATAACAACGGAAGACCCGAGTTCGTCTGCAGACACGGGGAATATATATTCCAGGTAAGCGGCGAAAAGAACAATCTCGCACAGATATCCCTCCATATCGACAATGTCGGAGAGGCATTTATAGCCGATACGATTTATGTCATACAGTCAGAAAGCAACGATATCCTCTGCTACACAAGCTACCAGCAGGATGACGAGTGGGAAGCGGTAAAAGCTCCCGGAAACTTCATCATGGGAACAGATTTTCATGCAAGTTACCAGGATGAAGATATGCTCATCATCTGCGCTACTTTAAAGGACTCCAAAAAAGTAAGAGTGAGCATAATCGATCTTAATGAGGGTAAACTCCGCTGCTACGCCGATACAGATTCAATCGAAAACCTGTTTTCGAACATGTCAATTGAAAAGATAGACGGCAAATACTATGCCATTCTCGGCCTCGCGGTATATCAGATCAACACAAGCAATGCCACGATCGAAAGCACCGGCATTACTTTGGATTATTCTTCTTACTATACCAACGGCATGATCATCAAAAATACTCAAAAATCCGACACGATTTATTTTGAGATAAATGATGTCTCTGGCAAAGTCAAAAATCTTGTTACTTCATTCCCGGATGTTGATTCAGCGTCATACTTAGCTGGAGGAAAGCCTTATTATCTCAAGGAACTGGATACGATCTTCTTCCCTGTCAAAAATAGGCTTTATGCATTTAATGTTGAAACGGAAAAAGCTACTGAGATCAAGGTTCCCAGAGGATGGAGTGTCTTCAGTGGCAACAAGATTTATGCATCCACGAACGAAGACCACTCCAGGATCATCGTTTCTGACAAGAACACCATTCTGGTAATGGATGAATCTTTCAACGAACAGTTCTCGATCCGCTGTGACTGCACTAACAGATGCGGTGCAGTATTCAAGGATAATGTTCTTTATGTCGCGGCAGATAAATATCTCGGCCTTTACAACGGTGACAACGGTGAGATTATCGGCAGATATGATATGTCCAGCTATGGTACAGGCAATGCGGTCTTCACATTTGATGACAACAACAACGAGCTCATGATTCAGTCAGGTTCCCAGATCAGTCTTTTCGATACGAAGACCTGGATGGAGACAGCCGACATCCTGAATGTCTATTGTTATCACCACGGCTCTGACCGCTTCTACGTCTACTCATATGTCTTTAGTACCGAATGTACTCCCGGATACATCAAACACTATACGCTGGCTGATCTGATCGAGAAAGCAAAGCGCTATCTCCATGGCCACGAGCTTGATGAGGTGACCAAGACAAAGTACGGTCTCTGACAAGTCAGTTTTTCGAACACAAAAAAGCAGCCGGCAGATAATTACTTCTGCCGGCTTTTATTCTTGGTCGGATCTTATATTAAGATCAGTTCCTTGGCTTATAGAATCTGTCGAAAAGTGAACCCTTAACGACATAGATATCATGCTCGTCATCGGCTCTTACGGTAAGATAGTCGCCGACATCGCCCGAATAATACTTGTCTTCTGTCCATACCGTAAAAAGCTTTACGGGCTGCTCTAAGGGCTTCGCGAAAACGATGGCACTGCTTAATGTCCTTACGGTCTTCGCATATGCAAGAACCTTCTTGATCTCACCTGTTGCCCTGTTCTTTATTCTGGGCTCATATTCGAACTCTCTTGTGAATACGAAGTTCGTGAGCTGATAGCTGTTCAGGAGTTTATTCTCCTTGATAGGATAGATCTCGCCTTCGACACCGATCATGAGATATGCCTCATCATCGATAACGGTATCAACGTCTCCTTCAAGTGTTCTTATATTGATGGGCGTGCCTGCCGGGAAAACATCCGTAAGCTTGATGCAGCCCAAAGTCTGTGAGAGCTTCTCATAAGCCTTCCATGTGGAAGTGTTAAGCTTGGTGTGCTGCGCATAGATAACCAGGTATCTGTCGTAATACCACTCAAGACGCTCTTCAATAGTATCTCTTGCGGATTTTGTCAGGCAGTCCGGAAGGATCGTGCCGCCGGCTTTGAGCATGTGACCGCCGCCACCGCCGCCTAAGCCTTCTGCAAGGAACGATGCGAGTTCATCTGCATGCACTTCCTTGGAACAGCTTCTGACAGAGAATTTAACTTCATAAGCACTTGCATAAAAAGCGACACAGACGCTGACATTCTCCGTCTCAAGTGCGAAGTCACTTATGACACCCAATATGCAGGGATCGCAAGGCTCAGCTTCGATAACAAGATATTTGTTGCTCGGGTGATAATCGTAATTAAGGATAGCCTTGCCCGTTATCTGGAGCTCCTGAAGCGAGATGTTCGAATTGACCATCTCGGTAACGGTCGCTTTGTTGATGACAAGTGTATCCATCATATCGCGGTCAAGCGGGTGCGATACTTCCGATAATCTGTTGGTATCCGTGAAAAGACCATAGAAGAGCGCCGTCGCAAGAAGCCTGTTGTCATTAGGGAGAAGACCTGCTTCCCTTATAAGCTTCCAGCACAGTGTGGAGCAGCTTCCGACGTCACTTTTAATGTATGTGAGTGCACCGCTGAACGATGTGGACTTCTGGTGATGGTCAATGATCGCGATCTTCTTGGCCTTGGTCGAAGTGATGTTCTTCTGGCCATACTGGCAGTCAACCGTGATAAGAAGGTCAGGTTCTTCCGCGAAGAAAGGCTCATATTCAACAGGTACCTGAAGCTCTCTTACCATGATCAGGAGATTGCTCTTCTTGATCTCGTTCCTGCCTCTGTAAATGAATCTTACTTTCTTACCATTCTGCTGGAAGAACCAATACATGGCATAGCCTGAAGCCAGCGCATCCGCATCGGGATTGTCGTGGCACTGAATTACAACTTTTTCGTAGTTTAAAAATTCCTTTAGATCCATATGGCCTGCCTATGTTCCAGATTGTTCCTTATTGTAGCAGAATTCTTTTCGCTTTTGGGGCACCTCAGTATGTTGTAATCAAGTTGTCCTAATTTGTGCGGATCTGAAATCTGTTTGAAACCGGCCCTGAAGCCGATCAGGAACCGACTTAAAACCGGCCCAAAAACCCAGGCAATGTCCCAGTCCACTTTTTAGGCAACTTTTTTTGCAAAATTGTCGACTGTTTTGACGACTTTAGGCGGTTTTCCACATTTTAGTCGTCTTTTTTCGCGAAAATGTTGACTGAAAAGTGAACTGCCGGAAATGACCTTATAGGATTTCAAAAACACCCGTCAGATCAACGGTTTAACATTGTTAAAGTATGTCGATATACTCTCCTGCCAGCGCTTTATTCATGCTCCTTACAGCGCAGAACTTGCCGCACATAGAACACGTGTCCTCATGCTCGGGTGCCCTGTCGTCACGGATAGCTTTTGCGGTCTCAGGATCGATCGCGCATGCCCACTGTCCTTCCCAGTCAAACTTCCTTCTTGCCTTGGCCATCTTGTTGTCCTCGTCCATCGCGTGCGGGATCTTTTTCGCGATGTCGGCAGCATGGGCAGCGATCTTGGATGCGATTATGCCCTGCTTTACGTCTTCGACATTAGGAAGTGCAAGGTGCTCTGCAGGTGTGACATAGCAGAGGAAAGCGGCGCCGGAAGCTGCTGCGATAGCACCTCCGATAGCAGATGTGATGTGATCGTAGCCGGGTGCAATATCAGTAACAAGGGGTCCCAAGACATAGAAAGGCGCACCCATGCAGATGGACTGCTGGATCTTCATGTTCGCTTCGATCTGATCCATCGGCATGTGGCCCGGGCCTTCGACCATGACCTGAACGTCCTTCTCCCATGCGCGCTTGGTGAGCTCGCCAAGCCTTACGAGTTCTTCTATCTGGCATACATCGCTTGCATCAGCAAGGCAGCCCGGACGGCATGCGTCACCAAGAGAGATCGTGACATCATACTCACGGCAGATATCGAGGATCTCATCGTAGTATTCGTAGAACGGATTCTCTTCGCCTGTCATGCACATCCAAGCGAAGATCAGAGAGCCGCCTCTTGAGACGATATTCATCTCGCGCTTGTGCTTCTTGATCTGATCGATCGTATGTCTCGTGATACCGCAGTGAAGTGTCACGAAGTCGACGCCGTCTTCAGCATGAAGTCTTACGACATCGATGAGATCTTTTGCAGTAAGTGTAGCTAAGTCTCTCTGATAGTGAATGACTGCATCGTAGACAGGAACGGTGCCGATCATGGCAGGACACTCGGATGTGAGCTTTCTTCTGAAAGGGATCGTATCGCCGTGTGATGAGAGATCCATGATCGCGTCAGCGCCCATATCCACTGCTGCCTGGACTTTCTTCATCTCGATGTTGTAATCCTTGCAGTCGCGTGATACGCCTAAGTTAACGTTGATCTTTGTCCTTAACATCGAGCCGACACCTGAAGGCTTGATGCACTTGTGATTCTTATTCGCGCAGATCGCGACCTGGCCTTTGGAGACCCACTCCCTGATCTCTTCTTCAGTCCTGTATTCGCTTGCGGCAACAGCCTTCATCTCGGGTGTGATGATGCCTTTTCTTGCTGCTTCCATCTGTGTCTTGTATGTTCTTTCCATGATTATTCTCCTTCAGATTTTGTATATTGTCTTTATGTCGTAGCCGTGATCCAGAGGGCCTCTCCCGCGGCCGATATCAAGCCCTGCGGCGATGGCTCCTGTTACAAATTTCTTTGCTCTTTCAACGCTCTCTGGAACGCTCAAGCCCTTGGCAAGATTACACGCAATTGCACTGGATAAAGTGCATCCCGTGCCGTGCGTGTTTTCGTTATCTATGCGCTCAGATCCGTACTCGTAAAATTCCCCTTCGTGATAGAGGATATCGTCCGCATTGTCTTCGCCGTGACCGCCCTTAATGAGCACTGAGCAGCCGCCTTTTTCATATATATTTCTGCACGCTTCACGCATGTCAGATGATGATAAGATCTTCATTCCGGCAAGCACTTCCGCTTCAGGGATATTGGGCGTTACAAGAGCCGATAACGGAAAAAGTTCCTTGACCAAAGCACTCACACTTTTATTGTCTGAAAGTGCCGCTCCGCTCGTCGCGACCATCACGGGATCTGTTACCACATTCTTTGCATTGTAGTTAGAAAGCCTTTCAGCGATTACTCTTATGAGCTCTTCATCAGGCACCATTCCTATCTTCACGCTGTCAGGTCTTATGTCTTCGAAAACAGCATCAATCTGCTGTCTCAAGAACACAGGATCCGTGTTCTTTACAGAAGTGACTCCGGTCGTATTCTGGGCCGTAAGTGCGGTGATGACAGACATTCCGTAGACTCCGTTCGCGAGCATTGTCTTAAGGTCGGCCTGTATCCCGGCGCCGCCTGAGCAGTCACTTCCGGCAATGGTTAATACCTTCTTCATCAGATCCCCCTTATCTCCATATATGCTTTTTTAAGTTCCTCTGCTGCCATCTTCGGATCGTCAGCTTTCATGATCGCCGACACGGCGCAGACACCTGCGATATCAATGCCTTTGAGGACTCCGAGATTATCCTTGTTAAGACCTCCAATGGCATTAACAGGGATGGGAACAGCCTTAGTGATCGCATCTAAAGTCTCTGTTGAAGTGAGCACTGTTTTTACCTTTGTGGTTGTCGGATAGATAGCACCGACGCCTAAGTAATCCGCACCATCTTCATATGCTTTTACTGCCTTTTCGACAGTCTTTGCGGTGGCACCTAAGATCATGCCCGGACCTATCAGTTCCCTTGCCATTCTTACCGGCATGTCTTCAGCTCCGACATGCACTCCTTCAGCGCCTGAAGCGAGCATTACATCGACCCTGTCATCGATTATCAGAGGCACGTTAAACTCTCTTGTTATCTCATGTACTTTGACAGCGAGATCTATGTATTCACCTGTGGTGCGGTTCTTTTCGCGCAGCTGGATCAAAGTGACTCCGCCTTCAAGTGCGAGACGCACCCTTCTTAAGAATTCATCCTCTTCGTAAGGTGTGCTGTCGGTGATGAAATAAAGCGTCGGATCGATCTTCATCTCAGGCATGCTGAGGGCATCAAGAAGATTGACCATAAAGGTTCCGGGGCCTTTGGATGCGCCCGCAGCTTCTCCGCATTTTTTGAAAAATCTGCATGCATCCTTAACGCTTTGAAGTGTGTTCTCACGCGCAAGATATGTCGCTATTACAGCGCCCGACATGCAGCCCGTTCCGGTAACGGATGCGAGCTTTTCCGAGCCGCCTTTTACTTCCGTCAGAGTTCCTTCAAAGCCGATGATATCTGTCTTTCCGGTGGCGATGACGATCGCGTTAGTATCTGAGGAAAGATCTGTCACAGCCTGCCTCAAAAGAGCGCTGTCGATATCTTTTCCGGCATCGACACCTGCATCAGTATATGTGTCATCTGCAAGTGCTAAGATCTCGGATGCATTGCCTTTTATAACCGTGAATCTTCCTTCTTTAAGAAGCTCTCTGACAAATCTTTTTCGCAAAGCGGAACACGCGGTGCCTACTGCATCGAGTGTTACCGGAATCCCCATTCTATTTGCGGCCTTTAATGATATCTTCATAGACTCCATACGGACGTCTGTGATGTTGCCCGTATTAAGCAGTAATGATGATGCTGTCTTCGTTATCTCCTCAACTTCCAAAGGGTGCTCAGCCATAATAGGGCTGGCACCCAGAGCAAGGATGGTATTTGCGGTCTGGTTGATCGAGATCGGATTGGTTATGCAATGGATCAGGCAGTTGTGTCGTGTGCGGTTTTCTTCCATAAAACGCCTCCTGCTATGATCCTGTGCTGCATCTTCTTAAGCACGCCCGTATGCTGCAGTCTGTAAAGAAGGATAAGCGCGATACTTCCTCCGATGAGCGTTCCGCAGATAAATGAAGGCACATAGAAGAACCATCCCAGGCCCTCTCTTCCGCATATAAACGCCATAACGGGATATGACACTATCGCACCGATTATTCCGGTTCCGATGACTTCGCCAAGCACTGCTGCCCAGATCTTTCCTTTTGAGACTTTATATAAGATTCCTGAAAGCAATGCACCGAAAACCGCGCCAGTCAAAGCGAGCGGCGGAATGCCCATCACACACATCCTTATGATGCCGATAAGAAGCGCCACCAGGAACGCGTCAACCGGTCCCAGTAAAACAGCCGCCGTGATGTTAATAAGATGCGCCATCGGGCACATTCCCTCGATCCTCAAAAGCGGTGAGATCACAACACCGATCGCGATCAAAAGCGCCATTACTGCAAGTCTTAACACATTGTATCTTTTCATCTTCTGCTCCTTTGCAGAACACGAAAAAAGGGAGCCGCCTGATCTAGGCAACTCCCTTTCAAAACACTTCAATGTTAAGCATCCCTACGTTGGCATTATCCAAATCAGGTTCTCGGTCGAAGGTCATACCTTCCTCTCAGCCTGTATACAAGCTCCCGTTTCCGTATTCAATTTTCGAGAAGAAGATTACACTAACAATATCAGAACTTCAAGTATTAATTGTCCCATTAATCGAAGAACATATGTTTGTATAAGTGGTAAAATAGTATTGGTACGGCCTGCTTAATGGGGGCGGTTGCCTTTCGAGTATTTATCTACATCTTGAGGTCACCTCAAGAGAGTACTAAAGAAAGGAGGGTTCGAGTAAGTGACAGACTACGAGATTCTATCTCTGGTGATAACCTTGATCGGCTTGCTGGTCGGCGTCGTCTCCCTGTTGCTGAAACTATTTGCGTATCTGGACTCCAGATATAAGCGCAAATAAAAACCTCACCCAGGACTGCCTTCCTGAGGTGAGGTAGAAATTATCTTACATCGGAAGCAACCGTCTCTGCAGACCGTGCTTTCCTGAAATAATTTTAACATCGGACTTCATGCCAGTCAACGAAAGACTTCGAAACTGTCCTAATAACCGGATCAAACCTAACTTGCTACATGATTATTCTTGTCGTATATTTTTACTGTTTGTTGAAAACACTTAAGGGGATAATTGGTATGAATTTCAAAAAAGTAATTTCCGTGATCACGGCTGTATTTGTTATGACCGGCTGTATATGCTCCTGCGCTAAGAAAGATGGGGCTCATATTCCGCACCGCTTTGCATCTGCCGAAGAAGGCCGCGAATTAATGCTCGCAAATAACGAAAACTATTACGACCATTTCTCGCAAAATGACCTCGACTTCAAGATGCAGAAAGACGGCGCGACCATGGAAGAATATAAGGCGTTTGCCGCAGAACAGGTGCTGGATTTTTCTGGGTTCGAAAAGTCCTTTATCAACCGCCGCATCAAGAACATTGAGAAGATACTTGATAAGAACGGCTACAAGCTTCCTGAACTTGATGAGATCGTATTCATCAAGACCACTATGAGAGAAGAGCTTGGTGCTTCAGGTTATACGCATGGCACACAGATCTATCTGAACTCGACTGTCATCGCGACATACTCTTTTATGAGCATTTTTCCGGATACTGCACAACTGGCAGATGAGCTGATCTGTCACGAGCTATTCCATTGCCTCACAAGGAACAATCCAGAATTCAAAAAGGACATGTATTCCCTGATCCATTTCACTGTCTGCGATAAGGATTTTGAGCTGCCTGACAGTGTTTTCGAATACCACATTACGAACCCTGATGTTGAGCATCACGATTCGTATGCGACTTTCATCATAGATGGCAAAGAAGTTAAGTGTTTCACGGATTTCATCACCACGAAGCACTTTAAAGAGGCGCAGTCGACCTTCTTCGCCTGCGACGAGACAGCGCTCGTTCCTATCGATGGCACTGACATCTATTACACACCCGCGCAGGCTTCCAACTTCGATGAGGTGTTCGGAAAGAACACCGGTTATGTTAATGACCCGGAGGAGTGCCTGGCTGACAACTTCGCATACGCGCTCGTTTATGGCATTGAAGGAAGGGACAAGCAGGGTTATCCGAATCCTGAGATCATTCAGGGAATCTTAGACTATTTGAAGAAGTGATTGCTCTGGCTTTCCGTCACTGGTGATGTAATTTCCGAGTGATTTTATGTGGCGAAAAATTACACAGTCACAAACATTACTTAAGATCTTCCAAGTCTGTACTTGAAATCGTCATATCCAAAGTCTGTAAGCTTCTCGAAAATACCGTCTGCCCCAAGCTTATAGATATCAGGCAGAGGCATGCCGTTAAAGGTGTTGTTCTTGCATGTCGTATAGATCGCCATGTCACCGAAGATAAGCATGTCGCCTGCTTTAAGTTCATGGTCAAAACTATAGTCCCCTATAACGTCTCCTGAGAGGCACGTAGGGCCTGCGAGACGGTAAGAGTATTGTTTTGAGGAATCGCTTGCAGCGTGCAAAAGAGGCGGCATGTAGGGCATCTCAATGACATCCGGCATGTGGCATGCAGCGCTCGAATCGAGGATCGCGATCTTTATGCTGTTATTCTCGACGATATCGAGTATGCGCGTCATGAAATAACCTGCATTTAATGCCACTGCTTCGCCGGGTTCAAGGTAGACCTGAACGCCCCATTTTTCGCGCGCATAGATAAGAAGTTTCTCAAGCGTCGCGATATCGTAATCAGGCTTTGTGATGTGATGGCCACCGCCCATATTAAGCCATTTCATCGAAGGGAGCACATCACCGAACTTCTCTTCGACTGCCTTCAGTGTTGTCTCCAAAGCATCTGAATCCTGCTCGCAGAGAGTGTGGAAATGAAGGCCGTCGAGCAAAGCCAGAAGGTCAGGTGTCATCTCCTCATCCCAGACCCCGCGAGTAACGCCAAGGCGGCTCCCCGGAGCGCAGGGATCGTAGATCTCGTGGCCTTCCTGCGTGGAACATTCGGGATTGATGCGAAGGCCTATACTCTTGCCGTGAGATTTGGCAAGACCGCCGAACTTCGCGAGCTGGTGGATGGAATTAAAAACGATGTGATCAGCATACTTAAGGAGCTCATCGAATTCGTCATCCCTGTATGCGGCACAGAAAACGTGAACCTCGCCTTCAGGCATCTCTTCCTTGCCGAGACGCGCTTCATAAAGACCGCTCGCCTCAGTGCCGGCAAGATAACCTGAAAGCAAAGGATAGAAATCGTAATTGGAGAACGCTTTCTGCGCCAGAAGGATCTTACATCCCGTGTGAGACATCACAGAGGAGAGCACCTCTGCGTTATGCAGAAGCCTCTTCTCATCGATGACATAACAGGGCGTTTTCAAAGCCTTGATTCCGTCGCCGTCTATAACTGATGTAAGTCCTTCAAATATATGGTTCATGATCATTCAACCAGTACAGGTGTGTGTGTTTCTCTCTTGGGAAGGCCGTACTTATCGAGTGCTTCGATGAACGGATCCGGATCGAATTCTTCAACTGTGTGAACGCCCTTTTCGGTCCACTTGCCTGTAAGGAGCATCATGGCACCGCACATGGCAGGAACGCCTGTGGTGTAGCTGATTGCCTGGCTCTCGACTTCCTTGTAGCACTCCTGGTGATCGCAGACATTGTAGATGTAATATGTCTTGTCCTGACCGTCCTTCTTGCCCGTGAAGATGCAGCCGATGTTTGTCTTGCCGTGTGTGCGGGGACCGAGGCTTGCAGGGTCAGGAAGAAGTGCCTTCAGGAACTTGATCGGTACGATCTCGTGGCCCTCGAAGTTTACGGGTGTTGTGGAGAGCATGCCGACATTTTCGAGACACTTCATGTGTGTAAGATAGCTCTGGCCGAAAGTCATGAAGAAGCGGATGCGCTTTACTTCAGGGATGTTTACGGCAAGAGACTCAAGCTCTTCATGGTGAAGAAGATACATGTCCTTGGGGCCTACTGAATCGAAGTCGTATTCTCTCTTGATGCTCATAGCAGGGATCTCGACCCACTTGCCATTCTCGATGTAGCTGCCCGGTGCGGATACTTCTCGAAGGTTAACTTCAGGGTTGAAGTTGGTAGCGAAAGCATAGCCGTGATCGCCGCCGTTGCAGTCTAAGATATCGATTGTATCGATAGTGTCGAATTCGTGCTTTTTCGCATATGCGCAGTATGCCTGAGTAACGCCGGGATCGAAGCCGCAGCCAAGGAGCGCGGTAAGACCTGCCTGCTCGAACTTCTCCTTATATGCCCACTGCCAGCTGTAATCGAAGTAAGCAGAGAAGCCCTTCTCCTTGCATCTCTTCTCATAGATAGCGCGCCATTCCGGATCGTCTGTATCCTCAGGCTCGTAGTTTGCTGTATCCATGTAATTGACGCCGCAGATAAGGCATGCGTCCATGATCGTAAGATCCTGATAAGGAAGTGCGATATTCATTACGAGATCAGGCTTATAAGAATTGATGAGGTTTACGAGTTCATCAACTTTGTCAGCATCGACCTGAGCTGTTGTTACGACAGTCTTCGTCTTGCCCTTGAGTGCTTCTGCAAGAGCGTCGCACTTTGACTTTGTACGGCTTGCGATGCAAAGCTCCGTGAAGACATCATCTGCCTGACAGCATTTTCTGATCGCAACATTTGCGACACCGCCACATCCGATAACTAATACTCTGCTCATTTTCGTATCTCCTTATTTATTGATTGAAAGAATTAATTCTCTTAATACCTTGCACGCCACAGCCGTGGATGCGCCGCTCTGATCTAACATCGGCGCGAGTTCGTTTATGTCTGCTCCGACGATATTTGTCCCGCTTACCGTAAGGATGGCATCAAGAAGCTTCGGGAAATCAACGCCGCCTGCTTCAGGAGTGCCCGTACCGCAGAAGACAGCAGGATCAAGGCAGTCCAGATCGATCGTGAAGTACACCGGAGTGTTGTTCTTATTAAGTTCTTCGCAGACCTCGGAAAGTCCGTCAAAACTGAACTTGTGCATATCCGTGTGTTCCTTCGCGAAAAGGAATTCCTCACGCTCACCGCTCCTTATGCAGAACTGATGGATCTTATTATCACCTACAAGATCAAAGCATCTTCTGATGACGCAAGCATGGCTGAGCTTAGCTCCCAGATAGTCATCTCTAAGATCGCAGTGTGCATCGAAGTGAATAATCTGAAGATCAGGATACTTCTCGAAAACAGCCTTTACCGCACCATAAGTTACCAGGTGCTCACCGCCGATCATGAGAGGAAGCTTGCCGTCATTTAGGATCGTTCTCGTCTGCTCTTCGATATCATTAAGCGCTGCTTCAGGAAGACCGAAGGAGAGCTCTAAGTCTCCGCAGTCAAAGACTTTTCGATCCAGAAGATCCTTGTCCTGATAAGGGCTGTAAGTCTCTATTCCAAAGCTCTCGTGACGGATGGCGCTGCTACCGAATCTCGCACCCGGCCTGAAGCTCGTCGTGGAGTCAAATGGTGCGCCGAAGAGAACGATCCCGGACTCTTCATATCCGCTGTCGCAGCCGATAAATGTCTCTACATTCTTATTCACGATTCCACCTCCATCAGCATCTTTTCGAGATATGCAGGAAGATAGAATGAACCTACATGAAGCTTTGTCGTGTAATACTTTGTGCTTAAGTGCAGGCTCTTCCAGCGCTCCTCATCAAAGTCATTGATCGGATGATACTTTTTGCTCGCGAATCCGAAAAGCCAGTAGCCGGCGGCATATGTCGGGATGTGCGCCTGATATACACGGCTTATCGGGAACGTGTTAACGATCCTCTTGTGGCTTCTTTGCATTGCCTCGGCATCGTGCTTGTAGAAAGGGCTTCCCTGCTGGTTTACCATGATGCCGTCGCTTCTTAAAGCGTTATAGCAGATGCCGTAGAACTCTCTAGTGAAATATCCTTCGGAAGGACCGAACGGATCGTTGGAGTCTACTATGATGAGATCGTATTCATCTGTTGAACGTCTTATGAATCTGAGCGCATTATCAAAGTAGATATGCACACGGGTATCGTCCAGCTTGCATGCGTTTTCGGGAAGGTATGTGCGGCACGCTTCGATAACCTGGGGATCCATCTCGACTAAGTCGATACGCTTAACGTTGTCGTATCTTGTCAGTTCCTTAACGACACCGCCGTCTCCCGCACCGATAACGAGCACATCCTGAACATTGGGATGAACGGACATCGGGATGTGGGTGATCATCTCATTGTAGATGAATTCATCACGCTCCGTGAGCATTACATCACCGTCCAGAGCAAGGACTTTGCCGAACTCAGGAGTATCGAAAATATCGATCTGCTGATAGTCGCTCTTGCTCGAATAAAGATGTCTCGTGACACGGAGACTGTGTCTTACGTCAGGTGCGTGATATTCACTGAACCATAGATTCATTCGCGATATACCTCCTTATACCAGAACGTTAATGTTGTTGATGTCCGGATCCTCGGAACCCGTCATGGAACAACCCTTCGCCTTAGCGTACTGAATGTAATCGATAATGTCTTTTGTGATCCTCTCGCCAGGTGCCAGGATCGGGATTCCCGGCGGATAGCACATAACGAACTCGCTGCAGACAAACCCTGAACTCTCGTTGATCGGGATGCTCTTCTTCTGTGAATAGAAAGCTTCCTGCGGGCTGCATACGACTTCAGGATCGATATACTCCTGGCTCAAAAGTCCGTCCGGATCTTTCTTGTATCTTCTCTTGATCTCAGCCAGAGCGCTTACGAGTCTCTCGAGCTCCTGCATTCTGTCGCCGATCGAGAGATATGCGAGGATGTTTCCGATATCACCGAACTCGATCTGGATATCGTATTCGTCTCTTAAGATGTCGTAGACTTCGATTCCCGCAAGTCCGATATCTCTTGTGTGTACACTCAATTTCGTAGGGTCAAAGTCGAAAATCGAATCGCCGTTGATAAGCTCCCTGCCGTAAGCATAATATCCTCCGACAGCGTTGATCTCTTCTCTTGCATACTCAGCCATCTCTATGACCTTACGGAAGACTTCCTTACCTCTGAGCGCTAAGTTCCTTCTGCTGATATCAAGGCTGGACATGAGAAGATAGCTTCCTGATGTCGTCTGTGTAAGGTTAATGATCTGCCTGACGTGTCTCTCATTTACATTCTCGCCGATGAGAAGAAGACTTGACTGTGTAAGGCTTCCGCCGCTCTTATGCATTGAGACGGCTGCCATGTCTGCACCTGCTTTCATAGCGGAAACAGGCATGTTGTCACCGAAGTAGAAGTGTGTGCCGTGTGCTTCATCTGCAAGGCAGAGCATTCCGGCATCGTGAGCCATCTTAACGATAGCGCGCAGATCGCTGCAGATACCGTAATAAGTCGGATTGTTGACAAGTACTGCAACTGCATCAGGATGCTCTGCAATAGCCTTTCTTACGTGTTCACGGCTCATGCCGAGAGAGATACCCAGGCGGCGGTCAACATCCGGATTAACATATACCGGGATAGCGCCGCAGAGGACCAGAGAGTTGATGACGCTTCTGTGCACGTTTCTCGGGAGGATGATCTTATCCCCCTGCTTGCAGCAGGAAAGCACCATGCTCTGCACGGAGCTCGTCGTGCCTCCTACCATGAGGAAAGCATGCTTTGCACCAAATGCATCAGCAGCCAGAAGCTCAGCGTCACGGATGACCGATACCGGATGGCACAGGTTATCCAAAGGCTTCATGCTGTTTACATCGACACCAACGCACTTCTCACCGAGAAATGCCGTGAGCTCCGGGTTGCCCTTACCGTGCTTGTGACCCGGAACATCGAATGGAACAACTCTCATCTCACGGAATCTTTCAAGAGCCTCGTAGATAGGCGCCCGTGTCTGATCCATTTCTATTTTTTCCATCTTCCACCTCAAACAAAAAACGCAAGCTGTAATTACACAACTTGCGTCTTGGATTAACTAGTTCTTATGTCCCACAAAGGTGTATACAACACCGCTATGGCTAATACCCAGTATATAGAGTCTATATAGCAATACTACTTTTACTACTCTTATTGACCATTTCACAAGTCTGCGTAAGAATACGCATTTCGGTTATAAAGTAACCAACTTATAAAACTGAGCTTTTAACTCAATCAATAGATCGGTGACCCGATCATCGGCAGTGGACCCGGCTGTCCGTATGGCCTTAACTCCTTCATGGAGTGGTCCGTAAATCACTTTAGACTCTGATTAAACATCGTCTATACTTGATATTTATTTGTCTTTTAAGACTCGGTCATTATACAAGGTGGTGGTATAAACGTCAATAAATTCGGGGCTTTCTCAACGATATTTTGTGGTCAGGCGGCATTTGCTCTTTCACCCTTATATTTCAAGCATTGCACACAGCTTCTATATCGGGTCGTGTGTAATTTTTACTCTTTTTTCGGGGGGCGAAAATTACACAAAAACGCTGATTTATGTAATTTTTGGTCATTTTTGAGCAAAAAATTACATACGAGACTGCCCACCAGCGAAAACAACGTCTGCTATGTCGCCAATTAAAAAGCCTTTCTCAACTAGTTGCGCGGAGCGCACTGTCCGTACGTTGAGAAAGGCTTTTTACATTGGCGCTCCAAGCAGGAATTGAACCCGCATCTGCGGTACCGGAAACCGCCATTCTATCCATTAGACTATTGGAGCATCTAAGTGATTATACTTTATCCGTTTCAGGATTGTCAGTAACAGACCGGTTATCATTAAGTATCTTAAGTAGTGCGACGATCTCTGATACCGTCTTGTCCTGCTTTACGGAAGAGGGCTTGAAAAGCATGTAAGGCATGGATCCTGTGGCATTGATGTTGACGCGTGCACCGTAGAACTTGTCGCGCATGAGAGCACCGAATGCCTGCATGTCGATCTGAAGATTCTGATTGAGGTAAAGCCTTACACCGGCATTCTTAATTGAGGCTTTGGTAAATCCTAATCTGCCTGCGATCGAGCGGATGAGCGAGATGCCTGAGAGAATATATACTTCAGAAGGTGCGTCGCCGTAACGGTCGGTAACTTCGTCGATAAAGTCACTATAGGATTCGTAGTCTGAGATGTCGCCGATACGTCTGTAGCAGCTCATCCTGGCAGCCTCATCCTGGATATAGGAAGCAGGAATATATGCATCGTAATCAACTTCGACTGAGAAGCCGTCTGTAGAAGCATCAGCGTGACCTGTGATGAGATCAGTATCAAGCACTTCGTCTTTTCCGGACTTAAGAAGGCGGACTTCCTCATCGAGCAAACGGCAGTAAAGCTCATAACCGATAACATCCATCTGGCCGTGCTGTTCGGCGCCAAGGAGACTTCCTGCACCACGCACTTCAAGGTCACGCATGGCGATTCTTACACCGGAACCTAATTCGGTGAATTCACGCAGAGCGTTAAGTCTTTTCGTAGCTTCCTCATTAAGAGGCGCATCGGCGTTATAAGTGATGTATGCGTAAGCCTGTCTGTCAGATCTGCCTACACGGCCCTTGATCTGGTAGAGCTGTGAGAGGCCGAAGCGGTCGGCATTCTCGACGATGAGAGTGTTTACGTTAGGCATGTCGACGCCGTTTTCGATAATGGTCGTGCAGACGAGAATATCGTACTTGCCTTCGATGAAGTCTGAGACAACAGCTTCCAGACCGTTCTCGGGCATCTGACCGTGAGCGTAAGTGACGCGGACACCGGGCATGGATTTTGCGAGGAGATCTGCGACTTTGTCGATGTCGGATGTACGGTTGTAAAGATAGAAGATCTGGCCGCCTCTTGCAATCTCACGCATGCAAGCCTGTGTGATTATCTGATCGTCGTAACCCAGGACATAAGTCTGGACGGCACGTCTGTTGAAAGGCGCTTCCTCAAGTACCGAGATGTCACGGATGCCTGAAAGAGACATGTGGAGCGTTCTCGGGATAGGTGTTGCCGACAATGAGAGTACGTCGACATCAGTCTTCATGGACTTGATCTTTTCCTTGTGGTTAACACCGAATCTCTGCTCCTCATCGACTACGAGAAGTCCCAGATGAGGCGGTTTGACATCGTTCGAGAGGACTCTGTGCGTACCAATGATTACGTCGATCTTGCCATTCTTGATGTCCTGAAGATTCTGCTTTATCTGTGCCTGTGAGACGAATCTCGAGAGCAGGCAGACGTTTACGGGGAAGTCCTTTACCCTGTTCATGAAGTTCTCGTAATGCTGCTGGGCAAGAAGCGTTGTCGGAGCAAGGAGGATCGCCTGTCTGCCGTTCATTACTGCCTTGAAGATCGCCCTGAAAGCGACTTCGGTCTTGCCGAATCCGACGTCTCCGCAAAGAAGCCTGTCCATCGGCTTCTCGGATTCCATGTCAGCCTTGATCTCGTGAATTGCACGGAGCTGGTCATCAGTCTCCACGAACGGGAATCTGTCTTCAAAGAGCTTCTGCTGCTCGTCGTCGGGAGCGCAGGCAAAGCCCTTGTTGACGCTTCTTGCAGCGTAGATCTTGAGGAGATCGTAAGCTACTTTCTTGATGGCTTCCCTGGCTTTTGATACCGAGCGTTTCCACTCGTCTCCGCCAAGCCTTGAGAGCTTGGGTTCCTTCTCGCCCGGACCTACGTATTTCTGGAGCGAATCCAGGTTCTCAGGAAGGATGTAGAGTGTCTCGCCCTTGGCATATGTAAGCTTTAAATAGTCCTTGCGGATGTCGCCGACCTTCATGTTGATAAGGCCTTCATAGCGTCCGACACCGTGGGTATCGTGTACTACATAATCGCCGGGATTGATCTCGCTGAAGAACTTGATCCTGTTGCCGCCCTTCTTCTTTTCGGGGCGCTTCTGCTCAGCACCGTAAAGCTCCTGCTCACCAAGGATCGTGATGCCGAGCTTAGGATATGTGAAACCTGCCGGAAGCGGCGCGTCGATTATGTCTGTGACGCACTCGTGATCAGCAAGACGCTCCTTGAGCTGCTCGTAACGTCTGCCGTGATGGGCAACAAGATATACTTCAGGATTGGTCTTGATAAGCGCTGCAAGTTCTTCCGCACGGCCCGAAAAGTTGTCTGCCGGAAATCCCGACACTGTATAAGTAACGCCGCCCGGCAAACCGTTGCCTGAAGACTGAAACATGGACAATGTAACAATGTTATCGAGGTTATCCAGGGCCACCATGAGCTTGCTTATGTTGACCATCGCAGATGGAGAGCATGTAGGCGCGATGCCGATCTCAAAAGAGTCGCGGCATCTCTGGGCATACTCGCCTGCGTAAGCATTCAGGCGGGCATCGACATCGACCATCTCGTCGACGAAGAACACGACATCTTTGCCGTCAACATAGTCTAAGACCGTGCCGAAATCATTCAGGATGATGCCTATCCATCTGCTGATGCCGGAAGGCTCGATTCCGTTCCTGATCTTTTCCGCGTCACCTGTCGCCGTCCTGGACAGGAGCTCGGCTGCACGCCTTACTTCCCTTGTGGCGGTGTTCATTTTCGAGATGTCTTCCTGAACACGCGAGAGGATAAGATCTGCCATGGCATCTCTCTTATCCTCAGGGAAGGCATAGATCGTTGCCGGAACCACAACCGTCTCTTCAAGCTGGCCGGTCGACCTCTGTGTCTCTCTGTCGAATGTCTTTATCTGATCTATCTCTGTATCGAAAAAGCTGACTCTGACAGGCTCTGTGTAAGAAGGCGAAAAGACATCGACGATGTCGCCCCTCACAGAGAACTCGCCCTTTTCCATTACCTGCGGGACATTCTCGTAACCGTTAAGAAGCAGCATCGAGATAAGCTCATCACGCTCCATCTCGCCGCCTACTTTAAGATCTATTATCCTCCTGGCGAAAACCTTCTTCGGTTCGTACTTGTTAAGAAGTGCTCCGGCAGTAATTACAGCTGCCCCGTAATCGCCTCTGACGAGCTCTGAGAGCGCCGCTGCTCTCATATGCTCTAATTCTCTGGACGAAGCCTCAGCGCTGACGAGAGACAATTCTGAGGGCGTCAGGAGGGTAACCGGGCTGTCTGTAAATGCCGCACAATAAGATGCGGTCGTCCTCGCCCTGGCACTGTCCGGTTCGATGAATACTGCCTTACGGCCTTCAAGCCTTGCCAAAGCCATGGCAACATAAACCTTCTGCTCAGCGCAAAGGCCTGTGATATTAAAATGTTTCCCTGTCTTAAGACTGGAGGAAAAGCCGGAGACGAGCTCACTGTCGGTCTTGATCTTCGATAAGAGCTCTGAGAGCCTGTTATCCATTAGAGATTATCTCCTCAATGGCCTCACAGGCTTTAACAAAAGCATCGTTCATCATCTGCCGCTCGTCTTGAGGCACTTCAGAAAGAACGTAATTAACAAGCTCCCAATGCTCAGGAACCGGACCTGTGCCGATCCTTACACGCGGGAACTCCTCAGTGCCCATAAGCTGGATGACTGATCTCATGCCGTTATGCGTTCCGGCACTGCCCTTGGGTCTTACCCTGATAGTGCCCTTTGCAATATCGATATCGTCGTAAACGGTGATGATGTTCTTCGGCGGAACCTTATAGAACTTGGATATCTCGACCAGGCACTCACCGGAATTGTTCATGTAAGTGGTGGGCTTTATGATGATGACATCCTGTCCCTTGATCTTTCCCTTGCCCCAAAGACCCTTGTACTTCTCTTTTCCGAGAAAAATGCCATGCTTATCCGCGAGCATATCCACAGCGAGATAGCCCATATTGTGCCAGGTATAAATATACTGTTTTCCCGGATTACCGAGTCCGGCTACTATCCACATGGCAAACCGTCCGTGATATATCAGACTTCAGAACGTCTGTCGTCAAGTCTTATGTAATTCTCGCCTCTCATGCGGCTCTTGTCTGCGACCCAGTTCTCTTTGTTAAGCTGCTTGGATCTTCCGATACCGAGTGAGAGCGCAGGAACGTCAGAAGTAATCGTGGAACCGGCTGCGATATAGCAGTCCTTGCCAAGTACAACGGAAGATACGATATTGGAGTTGCCTCCGATAAATACGTTGTCCTCGATCGTACATCCGATCTTGTCCTGACCGTCAAAGTTACAGGTAACGGTACCGCATCCGAAGTTAACGTTACGGCCGACCTTGGAGTCACCGATATAAGTAAGGTGACGGGCTCTTGTATATTCTCCGATATCAGATCCCTTGACCTCGACATAAGCACCGAGAGTGACATGATCGTCGATCTTGCACTCAGGTCTGATGTGAGTATAAGGTCCGATACGGCAGTCCTTGCCGACTGTGCTTGAAGAAACGATAGAGTTATCTACGACCGTGCCGTCTCCGATATCAGAGCAGTCGATTCTCGTATTCTCACCGATGATGCAGTCCTCACCGATATTAGTGTTGCCGATAAGGGTCGTGCCGGGAAGGATTACTGTATCCTGTCCGATCTCGACTGCATAGTGGATCCATGTGGCATTGGGATCTACGATCTCTACGCCGTTCTTCATGTGGCGCTCCAAGATCCTTCTGTTCATGATGGATCTTACCTGAGCTAACTGGATCCTGTCATTGACTCCCCTTGTATCGTCAAAGTCGCAGATTACCGCACCTACCGTAAATCCGTCATTGATGAGGATTCCGATAGTATCCGTGAGGTAATACTCCTTCTGAGCGTTATTGGCACCGATCCTTCCCAAAGCGGAAATAAGGAGAGGTGTCTTGAAGACATACATTGAAGAATTGATCTCTTTAACCTTAAGCTCTTCTTCAGTGCAGTCCTTGTGTTCCACGATCTTGAGAACGTTGCCGTCCTCGCCTCTGATGATCCTTCCGTAACCTGTAGGATCATCTGCTTCAGCCGTGATAAGGATAGCTGCGCAGTTGGAAGATGCTGAATCGAACGCATCAAGAGCTTTCTTGATCGTATTGGCAGATACCATCGGGCAGTCACCCGGAAGAACGATCGTAAGACCGTCTCTGCCTTCAAGGAAAGGAGCTGCCTGCATAACTGCGTGGCCTGTTCCTCTCTGCTCTTCCTGAAGCACGTAAGCGACATTCTCGCCCAATACGCTTCTGATCTCAGCCTGTGCTTCACCAACTATATATACCTGATCCTGGCAGCCTGCCTCCTGAAGGGCATCAGCTACCCACTGGATGATCGGTTTGCCCGACACCTGGAACACGACCTTGGAGTGCTTGGACTTCATTCTCGTGCTTTTTCCTGCCGCCATAACAACCGCACTAATTTCCATATTCCGACCTCTGAAAAAATTGATTTGGGATTTACCCCCGACATTATAGCAAATCTTTATATCTTATTAAATGAGAAGCCCTGCACTTTATAGGACAAAGTGCAGGGACTTGTAATTCTTTTATATAGCGCCCGAAAACGCTGTGACGACGGTATCCCGCTTTATCAGAGACCCTCTACGGAAGCGATTGCCTCACGCATATTTGCCTCAGATTTCTTGAGGAGCTGGTACTCTTC
This sequence comes from uncultured Clostridia bacterium, assembly GCA_946403085.1. Classification (GTDB taxonomy): domain Bacteria; phylum Bacillota; class Clostridia; order Saccharofermentanales; family Saccharofermentanaceae; genus Saccharofermentans. The sequence continues at coordinate 59,418 of CAMIYM010000012.1, forward strand.
GTCAGTAAGACGCATGTCGATGATCTTATCAACGCCGTTAGCACCGATAAGTGCAGGAACGTCGAGTGTTACACCGCTGATGCCATACTCACCGTTAAGTCTTGTGGATACTGTTCTGATAGTGTGCTCATCTTCTGTGATGCTTCTGAGGAGTGTTGCAGCACTTACAGCGATACCGTTGAATGTAGCGCCCTTGAGCTTGATGATCTCTGCGCCGGAAGACTTTGTCTTCTGAGCGATCTCATCCTTAACGTCCTGACCGAAAGGTACGCCGATTGCATCTGCATACTCGTCAATGGACATACCTGCAACGTGTGTGTGGCTCCATGCAGGGAACTGTGTCTCGCCGTGCTCGCCGAGGATATAACCGTGAACGTTTCTAACGTCAACGCCGAGCTTTCTGGAGATAAGGACTCTGAAACGTGCAGAGTCGAGGTTTGTACCTGAACCGATGATCATATTTGAAGGAAGTCCGGACCACTCTGCAACCTTATATGTAACGAGGTCACAAGGGTTAGAGATAACCATGATGACACCCTTGTTGTAGTGCTCCATGATGCTGTCTGTGATAACGTGAGCAAGCTTTACGTTCTTCTTAGCAAGGTCAAGTCTTGTCTCGCCTTCTTTTCTGGGAATGCCTGCTGTGATGATGATGCAGTCTGCATCCTTAACATCGCTGTAGTCACCTGCGTGAATGTACATATCGCCGATGAACGGAAGTCCGTGGCTGATATCCAGTGCCTCACCAAGAGCCTTTTCCTTATTGACATCAATAAGAACGAGCTCAGAGCAAAGCTGCTGCATTGCGATAGCGAAAGCTGTTGTTGATCCTACTGCACCTGCGCCGATGATAGCGACTTTGGTTCCTTCTTGCTTATACATAACTCATATGCCCCCTTTTGTAGCAATACGAATGATATCAAGAACACCTATTCAAATAAAGTCATTATTCGTTAGGATTTTTACCTAAAATTTGCACTTGGAATAACCTCTGAAAGTGTAATTTGATAATTTGATAATCAAAGTTTCTCCAATAAATACGGGCTTTCGGGCGGTTTTGTCTCATTCCTTTGATAAATATCAAATAAAAGCGGCGAAGGGATGTACCCCACGCCGCCTCGTTTGTATGTTTTGCCAGTTCTGAAAGATCAGATCTCCTGAGGGAGCTCCAATGTTCTCTCAGCATTGAGCTTGCTACAAAGTTCAACGAACTTATCAAGTGCTACGCCCTGAAGCTGCTTGTTAGAGCCTCTTACGTTAACAGATACTGTGTTCTCAGCAGCTTCCTTATCACCTACGACGAGGATATAAGGATCCTTCATCTGCTTGAATCTCTTGATCTTGTCTCTCATGTTGACGTCTGTTAAGTCAGATTCGACTCTTACGCCGGCCTTTGTGAGAGCATCAGCAACCTTCTGTGCATATTCGTTGTGCTCAGGTCTGATCGGTACGACAGCAACCTGGTAAGGGTTGAGCCAGAACGGGAATGCGCCCTTAAAGTGCTCTGTGATGATTCCGATGAAACGCTCGAAAGAACCGAAAATGGCTCTGTGGATGACGATAGGCATCTTCTGAGCGCCGTCCTTGTCAACGAATGTGAGCTCAAAGTTATGAGGGAGCTGGAAGTCGAGCTGTACAGTACCGCACTGCCACTCACGTCCAAGAGCATCCTTGATCTGAAGGTCGATCTTCGGGCCGTAGAACGCGCCGTCGCCTTCGTTGATCTCATAATTGCCTTCACCGTACTTCTCGTCGAGGATAGCCTTCAGAGAAGCCTCAGCAGAGTTCCATGACTCAAGGTCACCCATGTAGTCGTCAGGTCTTGTGGAGAACTCAGCACGGTATGTAATGCCGAATGTCTTGTAGATATCATCAGCAATTGCGATAACATCCTTGATCTCGTCCTTGATCTGCTCAGGTGTAACGAATGTATGGTCGTCATCCTGACGGAACTCCTGAACTCTGAAAAGACCGTTCATCTGACCGGACTTCTCTTTACGGTGGAGAACATCATACTCGCTGTAACGGATAGGAAGTTCCTTGTAAGAGTGCATTGTTCTCTTATAAGACATCATGGCATTAGGGCAGTTCATAGGCTTTGCTGCCATTGTGTCCTCAGCCTCAGCGGAAAGCTGCTCGGGAGCCTCTTCACCGTTGATCGCAGCTGTGGCATTAACACCCTTTGTGATACCGGGAACGATGAACATGTTGTTCTGATAGTGTGCCCAGTGACCGGAGATGAGCCAGAGCTTCTTATTGTTGATAAGAGGTGCGGAGATCTCTGTGTAGCCGTGTGCATTCTGGATCTCTCTGGAATACTTCATGAGCTCCTGATAAAGGATCCAGCCCCTGGGAAGCCAGTAAGCCATACCGGGTGCTGTCTCACGGAACATGAACAGGTCAAGAGCTGTACCGATCTTCTTGTGATCTCTCTCCTGAGCTTCCTTAAGCCAGGCGAGGTGAGCCTTGAGCTCGTCCTTTGACGGGAAAGCGAAAAGATAGATTCTCTGAAGCTGATCTCTCTTCTCATCGCCTCTCCAGTAAGCACCGGATACATTCTTGATCTTGAATGCAGCGCTAAAGAGTTCCTGTGAATTATCAACGTGAGGACCACGGCAAAGATCTACGTAGTCATCACCAGTGTAATATATTGAGATTGTCTCATCTGCAGGCAGATCGACAATAAGCTCATGCTTAAACTTCTGATCCTTGAAGAGTTCCAAAGCCTCATCTCTGGAGATGACCTTACGTGTCCAGTCTTCTCTCCTCTTGATGATCTCGTGCATCTTTTCTTCGATTGTGGGGAAATCTTCCTCTGTGACTGTTCTCGGAAGAACGAAATCGTAATAACATCCGTCTTCGATCTCAGGTCCGATCGCGTACTGTACCTCTTTACCGTAAAGCTCGATAACAGCCTTTGCAAGGATGTGAGCAAGAGAGTGACGGTACACCTTCAATACTTCTTCTTTTTCCATTTTAAAAATCCTCCTCTAGAGTTTTATGCACAGAACCGCTGTGCAGATAGTAGAAGATTGTACCACATATGAAGAAAAAATGTTGTTTTTATAAGGTTTTCTCTTATTTACTGTATAAAGAGACCGCATTTTGAGCGATATCTTATGCCCATATCACCAGATAGTGATCGCAAACGCTGTATCACTCTTGGAGAACTTTATCTTTCCGCTTGTCACTTTGGGCTTGAGCTTCTTTTCGTTGATCTTCGTGCCTTTCGGGAAACGGATCTTGCACATATCCGGAGAAGGGTGCTTCTTTGTAAGTATAAGACCGGTCAGGTCAAGGCAATCTCCGCTCTTCCCCTTAATAGTAAAAGCAAGTGTGCCGCCTGTGACAGCTACAGTGCCTTTGACGGTGAGCTTTCCGCCCGGCATGATGGTTATCTCCTGATAGTCCTGATTAGGAAGCTTCGCACTGCCGACATTGACTGTTACTTCAGTCCATATACTGCAGTCTTCTCTATGCTTGGGATCTGCTGATACGCTCTTAGTATCTCCTTTTGTAAGGACAGCCTTAACCAGCTTTGTTTCATAAGCCTGACGCTCTTCATAAGTGGCTGTAGGGCCTCTGTATTCCAGACTCATCTGATCGCCTTCATCGCTGATCTGATACTTAACCATACCCGCAAGAGGAGAGAGGTCACGGTCATCAGGATTCTCTTTCACATTCGATGGCCAGACTACTTTCTTATAGCTTGTGTTCCTTATCTTAACGATTCCGACACTGCACTTTACGAAGTCATCTTTGTTAAATGAAGCTTCAGATACGGACAAGTTAGACATATCGACAGAAGAAGCATTCTCCAGATCGAAAAGAGTATCCCTTCCTTTTGCCTTGGCTCCGTCCAGTTCACCTTTTATCTCAACATGATGCCCGTCGCAATCTATGTTGACTCCATAGCAGTCATCCTTGCTTACATCAATAGAAATATCGTGCGAGAGTTTAAAGTGGTCTATGCCTTTCTTATAACCTTCAACGAGCTCGTCAACGGAATTAACTGTAGCTCCGTCACCCGGATTACCGCTGCCTTGCTGAGGGTCTCCGGGATTATCAGGCTCTTCAGCAGACCCGCCTCCTTCACCGTCAACCAGAGCCTTCCACTCACCGTGATCGTAATTCTCATTTGATATCCTTACTATCTCATTGAACTTATCTTTGGTCTCTACAGCAGAATCGTACGGCATCTCGCCCAGATGCTCTCTTATTCCTTCGTCAAATCTGGAACGGTAGTTCTCGAATTCTTCGTTTTCAGTTATAGACGCACCGATATTGATAATGACAACACCGGGTTCTGCTTTCGCAAGTCCTATAAAATCACGGATACCATCCCAGTATGGCTTGCCAAGATAATTGTTCTTACGGAAACCGGGAATATATTCGTTTGTGCCGCAATCGGCGATAAGATCCCCCTGACAGATCATGTAGAGTTCCCAGGATCCTTTGGCATTATTCCTCTCTAGTTCAAGTCTTACACCTATGTAGTTGTCGCCTGTCGCAGGTGTATATTTTCCTGAAGCATCAAAGCTGCCGTTATTGGCATCAACAACCTGTACATCCGAAGCAGTGCCGATGCCCTGATCAGACGGAGCTGAAACATCTCCGCCTTTGTTGCACCCTGTAAGGACCATCGAAGCAGTTAATGCCGTGGCAACCAATGTAGCAAATATCTTTTTCATACCCTTGAACCTCCCTGTCACGAATGCTCCGTCTTCAGCAGAGAACCTTATAACTGTGAATCGATGAATTTCCTGTCGTATCCTTCTGCAAGTGTCATGTTATACATCCATCCCGAGTTACCGGCACCATTCTCAGCACCGCCTCCGGCGATGTTAAGAATTCTCGAGAGGTCATCCTTGATATATACGAACCAGCTCATTTTCGAGTTGAATCCGCACGCTGTCGTTGCGACTTTCCGGCCATCTCTTGTATACACTTCAAGCATTGAATAGGCCTTTACAGCAACATACTTTGAGTCAGATGTGAACCATGCGGCCTGTGCGCCGTAATTAATGGTCCAGAGAGGTGCTCCTGTATTGGCATCAAGGAAATATGTTCCATGGTCTCTAGCACCTGTATCGTTGCCCCAGAAGAGAATAGACTCATCGGGAGATAACGTCAGCTTCGTGCCGCGCGAACCTGTTTGATATGTCCATACCATCTTGCCGGTCTTCCTGTCGATGCAGCAGAGCTTGCAGTCATTACCTCCGGTACCCTTGGGAGAAACGTAAAGATACTTGCCGGACATTATCATGTCGATGGGAAATCCGTTGATAATAAACGTCTGCCAAAGCATCTTTCCTGTCTTCGCCTCATATGCGGCAATACACTCCTGACTTCCCATATAAAGAATGGAATCATCTTCAGAGAAGATCAGGTGCCTGATCTGCGCGCCTCTGTAATCCTGCCACAAGACTTCCTTCGTATTTATGTCCATTACTCCGACACAGTATCCGCCATTAACATCGAGTGCTACATACTTGTTGTCGTGTGATATTTCCATCGCGCGTGTGCCTGTCTTAAGCTCGAAAACTTTATTTCCCTTAAGATCAAAGATCGTTGCATATCCGATGTTTCCGGGTGTCATATCGTCAAGATCGTAAGATCCGAAGATCTTGGGATCAGAGATATTGGTTCCGACGAGTGAACCGTCCGGGCTTACGCATACGCAGCAGGACTGAACACCCAGAGGCTTTCTCATAAGGAGCTTGCCGTCGTGATCGAAGACATTGAGATAAGCTGTCTTGTTTGCACCACGCTCCACATCGTGGAACTTAACAGTTGCCATGATGTCGCCACCGTAATCGTAGTAGTTTGCCTGGCCACCGTAGTCCTCTTCACTAGCGTAATCGTATACGAGGTAATCGAGCTTGTCAGGGACGATCAGCGTTACGTTATATTCCTTGGCTTCAGTAGGCTGTACGAATTCAGACTTCTGGCCATAGATCCTCCTGCCCTTTATGAAATCAGAATACTTCTTCCCTTCCTGATCTTCGCCGTCCAGAGCATAGAGTTCACCTACTACCATCGTGACCAGCTTGCCGTCTATTGGCACGCGCTCGCCATTTACATAAATGACATAACGTGCATAAGTCATGTCCGTCTTATAAAACGCTACCGGCACCCTGACGGAGAAAGACCCGTCAATGGATGTAAAATACTGATGCTCATCGACCGTCATCGTCTCATCAAGGCCCATGATCTGGAATGACATGAACGGAAGCCTCTGGCCATCCTTGTTATAAAGGACACCCTTGATCGTCGCATAACCGCCGTCCCAGCTTTCCTTTTCATTCAGGCGGCACTTCTGGATAATGTAGGTTTCCTCGCACTTTTCGCGTGTTCGTATACGAGCAAAGAGATCACCGATATCTCTTTCCGACTTTACGGTCTTAAGCTTCGCAATGTCTTCGTCATTCATCTGATATGAGAACAAAGCCGTATATAGATCCAGATCCTTGTGCGAACTCAAATCCTCAGTAAGATAAGTTACCTCACCGGGATAAAGCACATCCTTTGTATTGAACGGGAGAACCGTCTCGTCATTCGCTATGGCATCTGACTTGTCATATGCCGGATCGTAATCCGGCATGGAACGGAACTTCTTAGTGATCTCACTCTTTTTCTTCGATACGCCATTCATATCGACATAAACAGGCTTACCGGAAACATTCGTGATCTTTAAAGTGCTCACATAATTCTCGTAAGGCTCAATCGTAACTTTGCTTACGCCTTCGACCTTGATGAGCTTATTCTCAGCCAGGACCTCGCTTCCGTAACTCTTGTAGAACGGAATAAAAGCATCCCCGTCTTCATATGTTGCATACTGCGACATATCGATCTTGGGATTATCTGATACAGCCTTCTCGACTGCGGCAACAGAAGCTTTAGGGAATTCCATATTGGGAGATACACCGTAAAGATCCATTACGGCATGCATCTTCTCTGCTTCCGGCGGAGTTTCAGTAAAATATGCCTCCCATTTTTTGAAGTCAGGAGCTTCGTATGAATCCCATTTATACTCGCCGAAAGCGTTCTTCAGGGACTCTTTTACGTTATCCGGAAGAGAATCAATATTTGCGAGCATCGTATTAAGCTGGTAATCTTCCCAGCCTTCAGATAAGCCCCCGTCGATCTTTGCCTGTATCTGTTCCTTTGTGAACACCTGATCTCCGAAAAGACTTGGCAGCTCGAACGAATCGTCAGCAGCAGACGTTGCCGTCACACTCGTGTCTACCGAAGAAGGCGCCATTGTAGCGTCACCGCCCTTATTACAACCGGCAGAGACCAGAACCATCGATAATACTAACAGAAGAGATATTTGTTTACGCATAAGATCACCCCTTCGATATTAAAAAGCCCAGTTGTTATGCTGACATCCTACCAAAGAGATATGTATATTACCTTGCGAAAATAACTCTACCGGATAAACGTTATGTAAACTATGTTTGAATGGGTTTTTCTTAAGAGATCTGTCATGGGAAAATAAAAAACCTGCAAACGCAATGTCTGCAGGCTTTTGATTTGGCGGAGCCGCAGGGATTCGAACCCTGGTGCCCGTGAAGGCAAACGGTTTTCAAGCTTTCTTTTCAACTGTAAGATGCTGTTATTTACAGTATTTTTCGTGATGTTTGTGTAGCCCCAAAGCCTTTATTTGCAAGCATCTTACATACATCAGACTCCTTCAGACTATCGCGTCTGAGAAAATGAAAAAGTGTTTTGTGTTCATAGACAACTCATCTCAATCTTACTCACAAAGGAGAACGATATGAACACTCAAAACATCAACTGGGATGAAGTCCCTGAAACACTATCTTTGGAGCAATTCCGCAAGCTCGTTCACGTCAGTAAAAGAGTCGCAAAAGAGCTTCTTGATACAGAAATTCCTTGCGTGATACAAGCGAAAACAACTCACAAATATACCCTTTTTAAGCGGGATCTTATCAATTATTTGGGGGCACATCCGGGGGCACAATTTCCAAACGGGGCTACAAGAATCAGACGTAGTAATACACGGCTTTTCCCTTCAACTATCCCGGTAGTATTTAAGAAGCGGATGGCGTTTTATTTTACATCAGAATTTGCAGATTACCCTGAACTAATCAGAATAAGGGATGTAGCGGAAATGATAGGTTACGGCAAGGAACAAATTGGTGAGTGGACCAATGAAGGAATGATCCGATACGTGACCATAAGTAATGTTAGATATGTATGTAAATCGAACCTCATACTCTTCTTATGCACAGAAGATTTTGACTCCGTTTGCAGAAAGTCAAAATGGCATAAACAACACATTGAAATATTCAGGGAGTGGAAGAAATCATGAGAAAAATAACTGTCATTTACACCGCGCTTAGCTGCCATAATTCACGCATGAAATCAGCTTCGCTATCTTTCATCTTGATAATGAACTCTTCACAAGAGTTTGCTGTTGAATGGCAATAAAACTAAAACCTGTCACTATATGGAGTATCTTCAATGCCATTAGCGTTTAATTTAATAACCATCATATCCAATCTATTTCGGAACAGCTTATTAAACCAATTAGTATTACCAAACCACTTTACGATTGTGGGACTAATCGCATAGTATATACGAATAAATAACCTTCCATACCATGTTTCAGCAAGTGTATAGTCTCTGTAACGTCGTAGAGTCCAGACTTGTGGGCAATCATAGGAACCATATACGCAAGTTGCTATATAACAACCACTGCTTTTGTCAGGATGCTTTTCAGACTCATATAATAGAATGCGCTTATTCCCAGTAACCTTGACTATCATCTCATTCATTAGATTTGCGAAATCAGATGACAATTCTGGAACGTTACACTTTAAAGCCTCATCTTTTAATTGGTACGCATTTGAGTTCTCCCATTGTTAGAATAGTTAATGATATTATCCATGATACTTGCATCAATACCTGCTTCGTTTCCTTGTAGGATTCGGTCTTCCGCTGTCGCCATCTTCGGATTCATTTATTCCGAAATAATCCATAACATCAGGATCACGATTTGCAAGTCCCTCTTTTAGGTGTAATAAAGCGTCTTTAGATAGGCCATCAGTTAATGCATCAAACACCTCGGGATCATATTGTTCTTTCTGTTCAGCATCATATTCTGCAAAAATGTCCATGTCATTCATTTGACTTAATGACTCAATACGTTCCTGTTCATTGCTAAGGTCATCAAATGACATCGCCTCAACATCTTCAGCAAAGTCTTCTTCTAATGATGTCATTTCAGCGGATGTAATATCATTTGTATCATTTAAATCTGATTCCTCACCTAAATCAGCATTATCATTATTGTTTTCTGTATCATCATACAAATCTTCTATATCATTCGAATCATATTCTTTATCACTCATTACTATTTGCCTCCATAATCATCGTATTTCTAATCAAATCTGCTATTTGACTTCTATTGAGACTAAAATTACTCAATAAAAGCACATCTCTTATAAAATGAACCTTGGTACAATTACATAATGCCTTAATCGATAGTTTTTTGTCAGTTTTTATTTCGTATCTAATAACAAGTTCATGAAGCTTGAACATGTATTTTTCAAGAGTATCCTTATCCTTAATTCTTGAACCAATTGATGCAACTATATGAGAGGCATAATATTCAGATTTTTCTCTGATATTAGCATTGCACCGCTTGCAACTAATACATTGTGGACACATAGCACATTCAGCAAAGGGAACAAGCAATTCACTATGCTTATTCCAAAAGTGCATCTTCTCGGTAATCTCTTTATCCGATATTTGATATCGAATATTCATTTCATTTCTTATATCTGGCGTAACTATCAACTTGGGCGATTCTAAATCAGAATGATAAACAAATGCTTCGCCTTTTTTTAATCTGGTTAAATGCTCTGATTGTTGTTCGCTCATATTGGTACTATTAGCTATAATATAACGTTCATTCTGCTCAACCAAACGAAATGCCACTTTAATATCTGTGTCAGCAACTACGCTACTCGTTACTTTCGACGGAACCTGATCTGCAATAATAATACCTGTACCAAAAGAACGGATTTCTGCTATCATTTTTTGTATGGATTTAACCGCTGCTTCTTGAGCCTTTGATGAACTCGAATTGTTATGATTCGAATCTAAAAGAACGTGCGCCTCGTCTATCATGAAAATATTGTTTAGTTTTCCTGAGTTGGAGCCTTTATTCTTTGTATACAAACAGATGTTAATCAGAAGAAGCGACATAATCAATGCTTTCTGTTCGTCATCATCTACTGCATTCAATTCAATTATAGTAGGCTTATTCAACAATTCCTCTACGGGAATTGAATTAATTGAGTCATAGATATATTTATTCTGGTCAAGAAGGTTAAGTAGTCTAAATGTGCCTCCTGTCTCAATATTGGCTTTTGTATCCGGCTTATAAGAGGATTCTGACACTATTTTTTTGAATACTAAAACAAATTCAAACAATCCAAACTTTTGAACATCAGCATCTTCGCAAGTGCTTCCGTTCTTCCACCCGTATAACGAATAGCATTGACGAATTGCCCTTAGAAAAATAACATCCAGTGGAGATTCCATCGAAAAGGCTGCTTTAAATGCGCTCATTAATGAAGGAATATATTGCTCAAGCCTAATACCTTTGGGAGGTAAAAACGGGTTGATAACAAACGGAATAACCTTTCTGTTACCTGGGGTAAAAACCTGTAAATCCGGAATTACATCTAGCATAGCACGGTACTCTGTTTTTGTTGGTTCTATAGCTAAGAAAGGAATCCCTTTATTTCTAAACTGTAAAAGGAGGTTAATTGCTAGTGTTGTTTTACCGCTACCAGGTGTACCAACAATTAAGGCATGACGAGTAAAATTATCTGGTTCTGCGCCAATTACAAGATTACTCGAATTAATCAGATTACCAAAATGAATATTAGTTGTATAGAATACTTTTTCTTGAATTAATTCGTTATCGTTTGCGACTTTGTTGCTGTGTATACCTCTAATAATTCCATCATCAATTGGAACCCTAAAAAAAATAGATGCCTCTGAAACTGAAAAGAGAAATGGCAGTCTCAATAAATTGGTTGGCTGATATACAGTTCCATTCCAAATGCTAGGATTTCGATAATTAAGAGACAATTGACTATATAATGTCCAAGGGAATTTGAAAAAATCATAGGTAAGCAAATTGCTATTATCTAACTCTATGGTTGTTATTCCTATTGGGTTAGAAACTGACTGCTGGATAGATGATTTAAGCATCGATATTGTTCCGCTAATATCATCCACCTCAGAAGCAACTATAATATTCGCAATAAATAATGGTTGGGACGCTCTTTCTGTATAATATGAATATGTTGTACGAGGTAAATCGGCAGTCACTTCTTTTACCATTTGATTATTAATTAATAATCCGTGAGCTGTAGTTGTTAATTCTCCAGAAAGAGTACTCAAGGCATAAAACTCATCCTGAGATAATCGTGTCGGTATTAACTGAAAAGAAACCATTGTATTTTGACACATCATCAAATGATCAAATAGAGAGTTGTAGTTACTTGTTTCAGTATGGTTTCTGTCTAATGATTCAAATAAGTCAGTGTAATAATAGTACCCAGAAAATGAAACATTGCTTGTCATCAGTTTTTCTTCTTTGACTAAAGCAACGATTCTTCCACTCAATTGACTGCGTAGTGTTTTTACAACCTTTGTAAACTCATCATCAAACAACTCACTAACCGAATAACAAAGCTTTTTTAAAGAATTTGTTAGCGTCAAAACAATCTGGGACGCGAGAGCGTCCTCGTCATGCCCACTTGAACGAACAACAATGAACATGCGAGGATTTGGCTCCTGTCCTTTTTGTAATACTAATTCTATTACGACCTGTTCAGGTGTAGAAACAGATGACACGAATGAAAGCAAATCAATAATTGATGTTGTAATAACATGTTTCGCGGTATCAACATCTGAATCTAGAAGTTGATAATTAGGGATTGAAGTGATTTCTAAAATTGAAATGCTCATTTATGTACTCGCTTTCAAGACACTAAACACAAATGGTATTAAACCTCGAATATTATTTCCACAAGTATAGTTCTGCAATATATGCATAATGATAAGGCTCATCCTCCTTACCAGCTCCATTATCACCATTAAACTCAATAGCTACATATTGCATTCCAGATACGTCAACATTAATTCTCTGTGCTTTGGAATCACCAGACACCTTTCCAGTCCATAATTTGTTGCCACTAAAAAGATCTATGCCTGATGTAAAGCCTTCAATAATGACTTGTGTTTTTGTTGACGCAGAAGCATATTCAGCATTCTGAAATAAAACGCCTGTAATTTTGCTGTATTTATAATCCAAATTAATTGTCTTGTAGCAATACCACCACCAAGTGTGATCGTTATCATGAGCATTAAAAGCAAATTTATCAACATAAATAACATCAGTGTACTTGTTTCCCTCTGGATCACTGGCTGAATCCTTTGTTGCGAAAGTACCGCCATTACCTTCTTCTGCTGATTGCATAACAATTATTCTAACAGGTTCAAGTTCTTTATATTTATTTAATTCTGCTGTTAACTCTTGATTACCAGGTAGCACTCCAAGAGCATCTGAAATAATACCTTCAGCAGCGTAAATGCTTGGTGCATTATATTGTTTATACTGTTTACTTGCATTTCCTATAACTATCGGAACATATTCATTTGTATAGACTGTTAGTTTCGCCGTTAATTCATCATCTGATCCAATTTTATCAAGTGCTGTTTTTACTACTTTGATTGCATTTATATAATCTTTGCTGTTCATATAAGCATCTGCTTGTTCACATGCTTCTGTTCGAACCACCTTATGATAAGCTGTTACAGTGGAACTATATGAATCTTGTAAAGAAGCATCATTGGGATATTTCGCTTTAACACTTTCTAAATACTCAATTGCCAATTCGTATTTATCACTTGAAACATACGAATTTACTTGTTTTATTACTTCATCTATGTAACCAGAATATGCTTTATCATATACATTACTCAATTCTGAGTCACTGGGAAGCAAAGACTGTGCTTTACTTATCAAGTCAATCGCAGTCTCAAATTCTTTACTATCAATGTGAGTGTTAGCTCTCTTTATTATTTCATCTTTATAGGCATTTTGTGATTTCAATAATAAGTCCTGAGCTTCTGCGTATTGTTTGCTATCCGGTGATAATTGGCTAAAACAATTCATAGCAGCTTCATACTCTCCATTATCAAGGTAAGTAATTCCCTGCGATAGTAATTCCTTGCTCTCATCTTTTGTCATTCCATTAGATAGAGGTTTTTTCGAATTAATCGAAATTACAGCTACAATAGCTATTACAACTACTACAATAGCAGCAAGAATCCCAATTAATTTCATCTTATGAACCTTTGGTTGTTCGTTGGCCTTTCTCTTATATTCAGTTTCCCGCTGGATATACTCAGCCTCTTCAGCTAACTCTTGGGCTGTTACAATTTTGGTTCCTCCACAATTGGGACAAGCAACAAGATTATCGGCATATTGCGTTCGACAATATTTACATTCCTTCATAAATCCATTTCCTCCTTACTGAACATTTCTTTTCTTGTATATTTCTAAAAGTCCTATCAAAACCAGATAAATCGCAAACACAACTATCTCAATACAAACAGAGATTTTCACACTGTAGGAAGGTATAGCCATAACCGCTATGCCAAATGCTGTTTGAACAATAAGATGGACTACAGAAATAAGCAATCCCGGAGCATTCAAAAACAAAGACTGCTCTATATTCTTTTTTGAGCCTGTTATAAATTCAACCACTATCAAACAGATCCAAGCAAGTGTTATAAAAATGTATCCACACCAAAAATTAGAATCATAATGATTGGACAAAACAAAAGAAAGAACATTAAATACAATGATATAGATAGATGATATTGCAACTATTGGAAGCATCCGTTTAATCATATCCATTACACCTCCACTTTATAGTTTTGTTCCACATGAATTACAGAATTTACTATTTGCAGGAAGTTTTGCACCACACACAGGACACGAAAGCATTGAATCTTCGCTATTACTGACGGGTGTGCCGCATTGATTACAGAACTTAGATCCTTCATCTAGTTCAAAACCACATTTATTACACTTTATATGTGCTTTGGCTTCCGTGGTTTCATGCTTCCTTACTGTTCCCATGCTAAATTGATCTCTATGCTGAACATTACTCTGTCCATCTGAAAAAGGCTGTACTGCATTTCTAACCATGCCACCAATTGCAGGAGCTACCGCAGCACCAGCTGCAATCCCAGTAAACACTTGACCGAACTGTCCACCTGTTCCCGGATTTTGAGCCTGTGCTTTAGCAACCTCTTGGCCCATTTTTTCCTGCTCAGTCACACCCTTGATTGTATTCGATGCACGAGTTCCCATAGCTTTCCTGACATCATCATATACTTCATCTTTTATGATGCTTATGTTTTCAACTACGAATTCTTCAAGCGAAAGACCGTACTTACCCAATGTTTCTGATAACGGTGTTCTTACTCGTTCAGATATATCAACTAGATGAGAACTAATATCAGAATGACTTAATTCTTCATCTTTGATAGTATTAGTAATACAATCCTTAATTCTGCTTATCATGATTCCTGAAAAGTAATCATGTATGTTTTTCTTTGTAAAACTCGTAATAGTTCCTATCAGCTTCAATAGGAAATCCTTCGAATTAGAAACTCTTATTGCAAACTGTCCATTTGCTTGCATCTCGAATGGAATCTGGAGTGATGGATCCTGAATAGTCCATGGTGTAGATGTTCCCCATAAAATTTCCATAGAACAGACTTTATTAATATAGTAGACCTCATAATGATTCGGATTGATGCCACCTGTAACCAATCCAATTAAATGGCGAACACCCGGAAGGTTTTCAGTTTTAATAGTGTGCTTTCCTGCAGAGTAAGGACCAACCAATTGACCATCTTTAAATATATATGCTTCTTGTGTCTCATGCACAATAAGTTGCGCAGATGTGTTGAAGTCTTCTTTGGGATGTTTCCAAGCAAGAACATTATTCCCACCTTCATATTTAATCACGTCTATAATAGCCATATCAGTTTCCTCCGCTCCTGTTCTTTGAAATATTAAGATAATCGTTTAATGCTGGAGTATAAATGTTAAGGGCTAACAGTAATTTCTTGGTCGGTTCATTTCGAAAGAAAATAAGAATTAGCGCTAAAAAAACACTCCATGTCATTTTTCGTTGATGGCTTTCAAAAGAAGAAACTGTTTGTCTGGTTACGCCCAATAAACTTGCCAACTCTTCTTGTGAAAGCTCAAGTTTAGATCTTAGCAATGACAAATTATCAGTCATCGTTTTTATCAATGCTTCTTTTTCATCATTTGTCATACACAATCCTCCGTTTATATTGTAATAAAAGTATACATTCTGCAAGAAAATCTGTCAATATGTTTGTATATGAGTTTTTCGTAGTGAAGAACAACTGTAATAACTGATAGTCCATTAGGCAAATAACTAACGGTAGAAGTATACATACAGTGTCAAGATTTATACGTATATCATATGTTGGTTTTATTTTAACTACACATGTATCCTTACGATATACAAAAGTAGGAGAATTCTATGATTATTGTATGGGGTGGCTTTTTGGCTCTGATACTAGGTCAATTACGTCACAGTAGAAAAACATATACTGTTCAGAAAATGCGCTTCTCTCCCGATGATCAAATAAAGAGAATCGGCGTCTATTACATGTGCATTGATGATCTACCGCTATGAGACGCCAGTCATTAGCTGAAGAACGGCCAGATTTGGTCTTGCAATGGTCTCCTGATAATAAAATTGACCCAACCACTGTTTCCGCCTGCTCTCACATAAAAGCTTTGTGGACTTGTGAAAAAGGGCATGTGTGGAGGTCAAGTGTTAAAAACAGGGTTCTTGCAGATAGTTCCTGCCCTTATTGCGCACATCGTGCTGTCCTTAAAGGATTTAATGATCTTGCAACCTTATACCCGGATATTGCAAAAGAGTGGTCTGACAGAAACCTTCCCCTATTACCATCCAATGTAATGGCCTTCGCAAACAAAAAGGCCTGGTGGTGTTGTGATAACGGACATGAATGGTATGCCCTCATTTCATCACGCTCCGGTGGACATGGCTGTCCATACTGTTGTGGTCATATCAAGTGGTCTGATAATAAAGCCAAATAAGAATCTTTTACTAAATATATATTCATTGTTTTGAAGTGCCGAAAGGCACTTTTTTCATTTTTTTCGAAGTTTTTTTCTCTACCCCACATAAAAACACCCTCTCCCATTTCTAGTTAGTGAAGGGACATGTAATCCGCTCCTCGCTAAGAGGGTCAGATTACCCTTCACCGGACATTGACAACTGAATACTAAACCGGAAGGTACGTTCCTTGTATCGGCGTTAAAATACCGAGCCAAGTTGACTCCGACCTCGCGATGACCTCCTTCGGGAGAGAGCGATAAAGGGGATGAGTCAGAATCGGGGTTGCACCCCGAGGGAGGCGATGACAGATACAAAGGGATAATGATACTTCTGCGTAGTCACAGGCCGAGCGTTGAATCGGGAATCTTAGTCCTCCCGAGAGCCGTCACACCCAATGAGCGCAGCGGGGTGGTACCCGGGGTTAGACTCCCATGATCTCGTAGCCAGCAGTACGAGAGCCTTACCGGTTTCCCTATTGAGAATCTCAAGCCAAAAGCTAAAAGGTCCTCAGGCCCGCAGGGGGTGCAGAGCAAATACTGCGGATTACATACCGTAAAGTCCCAAATCCAAAGCATACGGCTAACTGTAAATACCTTTATGTGGGATTGCTACCTTTACGGAATGAATACTACAAAGGAGGAAAAAGCATTGGATGACAAATGCAAAGTGATTGCCATCGCCAACCAGAAAGGCGGCGTTGGGAAAACAACCACTGCAGTCAATCTCGGTGTTGCTTTAGCATACTCAGGCAAAAGAGTACTCTTGATCGACGCGGACCCGCAAGGAAGCCTGACCAATGGCTGCAAGATAGATAATGCGGACGCTGATGCGCTTGATGTTACTCTTTCTGAACTCATGGCTTACGAGATGACCGGTGAAGATAAGGATTATACACTTATTAATAATGCAATTAAGCATTTTGAGAATGTTGACCTTATCCCCGCGAATATCAGCCTGTCAGGTACCGAGACTGCCCTGTTTAACTGTATGAGCAGAGAGTCGGTACTTAAAAGAACAATTGAGCCGCTCAAGCAGAACTACGACATAATCCTTATTGACTGCATGCCATCCTTGGGCATGATGACCATCAATGCTCTTGTAGCAGCTGACTCAGTCATTATCCCTTGTGAGCCGTCTTTCCTTTCGGTTAAGGGTCTGGATCTCCTCTTGCACTCAATTGCAAAGGTCAAGAGACAGATCAATCCGAACCTTAAGATCGACGGTGTCCTGATGACTATGGTTGATTCCCGTACTGTCAATGCCAGGG
>CAMIYM010000013.1 GCA_946403085.1 uncultured Clostridia bacterium
GATGTTTTGGCTGTTCTGTTGCTTAGATAGTCGTATTCGTATGTCTCTATAAGATTCGAACCGCTTGTACTTACGGTTGCAGAGATCATTCTGTTCTGACTATCGTATGTGTATGACGCAACTAAAACACCGGTTGTCGTAGTCTGGCTAACAAGGTTGCCGGCATTATCCCATGTATAGTTAATATCACCGGCTCTGGTTATCTGGTTGAGCGCATTATAGGCATATGTTGTTAACTTTCCATCCTTTGTCATGGAAAGACGGTTGGAGTTAGCATCATATGTATAAGTCGTTTCAGAAACATCTGTGCCCCTTGTAACCTTCTCCATGGTCAGTCTGTTAAGTTCATCATATTCATAATCAACAGTTCTACCGAGTTCAGTTACCTTCGTGCGCTCGCCGTTCTTACCAATCTCATACTCAAAGCTTGCGATTACAGTTCCGCTCTTATCCTTAGTAACCTGCTTTACAAGTGCATTGATCTCATTGTATTCGTAGGTGGTTACTATACCATTAGGATAACTTGTACTCTTTCTGTTTCCGTTGTCATCGTAGGTATAACTTGTTGTGCCTTCGCTGTCTGTTACGGAAGTGAGTCTGCCCTGCTTGTCGTAACCATAAGAGATATCCTTATTGTCAATAGATATCCTTGAGAGTTGATATCCATCATTGTACTCATAGGATATCTTATTACCTTTGGCATTTGTTACAGCAGATAAGAAACCATTTCCGTAATAGTCATACTTGATTGTTCCGGAAGGATCAACAACCTTAGTGATATTGCCTTTGCCGTCGTATGAATATTCAGTTGCTTCACCATTTACTGTTACTTTCTTGACTCTGTCGTAACTGTCATATTCATAATCAGTCTGTGTTCCGCCAAAATCAATAGAGTAAGCTACTCGGCCATGCAAGTCATACTTGGTTGTTGCTTTTTGACTCAAAGCATTTGTTACAGTAACAACAAGTCCGGTATCTGTAAATTCGTAGTTATACCATGTTGTGTTGCCCTTTGCATCAGTCACCTTTGTGACATTTCCAAGTTCATCATATGCGTATTTCCAAGTGCCGTTTAAAGCATCCTTGACAGATACCAATCTGTCTAATCCATCGTAGCTGTAAGATGTTACATTTCCATAAGCATCCTTCTCAGATGTCAGACGGCCTCTGGAATCATATGTGGATTCAAATATGCTTCCGTTAGGATACTTTGCCTTAATCTGATTGCCGTTGTAATCATATTCGAACTCGTACTTGTTATTCTTAGCATCTGTTATGGAAACAACATTACCCTTGTCATCATACTTATATGTGACAGCATTGTTGTTTGAATCAGTTATCTTCGTGCATCTGCCAAGATAGTCGTACTCATACTTAGTTGCAGCACCGTAAACATTCGTAGCTTTGACCAATCGATTGCATGCATCGTATTCGTATTTCTCAGTCGTATTATTCGGATATGTCTTCTGAGTAACATTACCGGCTTTATCATATGAGAATTTAATCTTTCTTCCGAGTCTGTCAGTAGCTGAAGTGTTCCAACCTTCTGCGTTGTATTCAAATGTCTCGGTAGTTTTGTCAGGATATGTTATCTTCGTCAGATTTCCTAAGAAATCATAATCGTATGTTGTAATCCTATTCTGACTATCGGTAGCACTTGTTACATCGCCTGCCTGGTTATACTGATACTTAACGGATGTTCCGTCAGCATAATGTATTTCCGTAACACGGTTCGAATTGTCATATACGTATGTATCTGTTCTTTGCTTGTTGTTATACGTATAAGTTCTTGTCTTAAGCCTGTCTAAACTATCATAAGTAAAAGTAGTCTTCTGATTCTCGGCATTGACTATTGATGTTACTTTTCCATTCTGATACGTCATAGTCATGACTGTACCGATCTTGTCCGTTACACCAGTCAGATTGCCTTTTGAATCATAAGAATAATTCTGAGTATTACCTTCAGCATCTGTAACTTTTGTCGGATTTCCATGACTGTCATAGGCAAGCTTTAATTCATCCTTACCCATAACACTGACTTTAGTAACTGCACCCTTATCGTTATATGCAGTCTTTATCTCTCGGCCTTTATTATCTTTAGCTGAAATCAGGTTGCCTTTTGCATCATATTCATATCGCAATACTGATCTATTGTCAGCCGAAGTTTCAGAAATCTTATTATTATTGCTGTCATATTCATACTTCGTCTCATTGCCACGAGCATCAACAACAGAAGTAACATTACCTCTTTCATCATATGTATATGTTGTTTTGTTGTTCAGTCGGTCGAAGACAACCTCTTTGCGGTTATCAAGATTATGTTCGAATGTGATCTTATTACCCTTGGCATCAGTTGTTGATTTCAGACGGCCGTCCTCATACTCATTTAATGCGACCTCGTTACCATCATTATCGAGAACCTGTACAACATAATGGTTGTCATACTTAAAAGTCGTCTTATAGCCGCCGATATCTGTAACTTTAACGAGGTCACCCTTATCGTCATAGCTATATTCGACCTTCATACTATCGTAGGAGATCGAAGTAATCTTTCCTTCGGCATCCTTATCAAAAACAGCAATTTTCTGGATCGAGCCATCGTTGTAGATGATTCCGTTCTCACCAAGAGTTATTGTTCTCTTGTAGTTGTCTTCGATCTTATAAAGGCCCTTGCCGAGAGTAAAGTAATACTTTGTTCCGTCAGGTCTTGTAAGCATGAAATTCTTCGGAGCAAACGGCTCAAGATTTCCATCCAAGATAGATCCTGCCACAGGATCATATGTCATGCTTGTATGGTCATCGAGGATAGTAAGAACGTTACCGTTACCGGTCTTATTCTCGAAATATGCCTCAATTGAATATACAGGCGGATCCATCCATTCCTTAGGTGTAAGCTTCAGCTCAAACTTATCTGTAGAGCCATTACCCCAATCAATATAGATCTCATGGGAATAATCAGGTGCCCAATAAGCTTTGCCCGGGAGTGTCTGCTGTCTTAAGAAGCTCCAACCCTTGCCCAGATCCGCACTCACATGGATAGTAGGACCACCAAAAGACATAGTCCAGCCATAACCGAAGTCGCCTAACTGATCCTTCTGTCTGCTGTCGTATGTTCTGTAGATATTTACAGGAAGTCCGGCAACAGGAAGTGTCATGTCATTGAAAGTCATTGAGTAATTGCCGATCTTTGCCTGACCTGTAACAAGAACGATTGCCTCATCAGATACAGAACCTTCTTCTGCATATGCTGTAAGAACGAGCTTATAGTATCCGTTCATGAGAAGTGTCGGATCTAATTTGCCTATTATTCCCTTCTGCTCAGCAGTTCCTTCTACAGCCTCTGTGCCTGTCTGTGTGTAGACTACGGCTCCTGTATCTACATAGATTACTTCAAGTTTATAACTCTTAAGTTCTGTTCCCTTTACAGTTCCGTAGATATCTCTGATGAATGTAATCTCAGTACCGTTAATATAGTTATCAATATCAGCATAGAGTTCACTTGGAGCATACTCCTTTTCAGGAGCTACATAGTCTATCTCTGTGATCTTCTCACAGACATATCCTGACTCACTGGTAACAACAAGTCTTATCTTATAAGAACCGGTCGCCAGATTTTCTCCTGGAAGGAAACCTAAGACTTCCTTAGTCTTATTTCCGATTCCTGTTGCAAATACTTTCCACTCTTCTGTCTCATCCTCGTTAACAGTAAGAACTTGGAGTTCATATGAAGAATCTTCCGTACAATCAATGCTGCCGCTGAAAGCAACTCCGGTATCTACCAGTGCAACACCTTTTAGCACAGCTGAAAGCTCTACGTGCTTCTTAAGTTTTATATCGATTTCTTTGACATAATCCTTACCGTCTTTGTCAGTCACAGTGAGAACGATCTTATATTCCCCAGGATCCATCTGATCAGTAGGAATCCTGTCAATGTATCCGAATTTATCAGATATATCTCCATCGTTCTTATATACTTCATTTCCTTCGGAATCCTTAACTACAACGGATACATCAGTGTCAGGATCAGCCATATGACCGATTCTTCCTGATATATCAATGCTGTCACCAATAACATATTCCTTCTTGTCCTTCGGAGTAAGTATCTGAAGAGTGCCATTAAACTCATTATGAACGTCCGGACGCGGGTCAAATTCGATTCCGTAAAGATAGAATGTACCATTAGCCCAAATACCGTTACTGCCAAATGTGCCTAAATAGACCGTATGGGATCCCTGGAAAACTTCATCAAGATCCATCGGACAAACAAGCAAAGGTGTATCTGGCTTAGTTACATTTCCTTCGTCATCATATGTGGCTACGTAAACATAAATTTTCTTCTCGGAACCAACATAGTCGAACCAGATTTCGTGAACAGCACCACTGGTATGGAACGGCATATATTCTGCAACAGCATAGTCCCTATGTTCGTTACCATTGAGACAAATAGCCACCATCGAATCATATGCCTCATCTCCATAATAGAAACCATCCGGCTGCCCTTCTACCGGCTCACCGAATTCTTTTCTGTAATATGATCCTCCTGATTTAGTCAGATCCAAATGGATAGCTAACGAATGCTCTCTGTGACCATATTCAGGCATAAGAACTAAATTCATATAATGCCCGATTTCCATCCATTTATAATAACTCATCGTCATTCTGCCTGAGAATGAATAGTCATCACCAAGAACAACCGGATATCCATAGAAGTTTTCCTGAGACTCATTTCCTTCTACTACACGGAGCTGTTCAGGTGAAATAACACCACTGCTCCACTCTTTAGCTACATAAGGTGCCTTATACCCGTACTTGGCATCACCCATTGAGATAACCTGAGCACCATCCTGCTCTTCTATGGGAAGATCACTAGGGAGAGGAGTCTTAAACGGAGTCTTAGCTATTTCAAATCCATTGATCTCGACATCCGATGCTTTATTGGTATCTGCTGCAACAAAACCGAATCTGAGGTTTGTATCTCCGTCGAAGTGTTCTTTGAGATCAATATCAAGTGTGAGGATCGGTTCTTCATATTTATAAAGATGACCGAATTTATTGATCGTGCAGATATAGACTTTCAATGTGTGGCCATCATAGTCTACCCAGCAGTCAGTGCGCAATCCTAGTTCACGCATTGCTTTGTAATCAGCAACTGCATAATGGCGTTTCCCAACACCATCGACGTTAATACTTACATGTGCATTGCTCTCGTTGTAATTCTCGAACTTTTTGTTGTTGTTATACTTTGACATGCCGGTCTGCGGATCAAAGTCACACTCAATGATCACACTGTTGGTATGTCTTTCATATCCATTTCTGCCAGCAAACCCCTTAAACTTCCCCTCTTCATAAGGTTCAATAACCAAAGCTACGCTATTGGAAAACTCTTTACTCTGTGTAAATGAGAACCTTGTATAGAACTTATAATCAGTTCCGACGTTTATAGGCGATGCGGTAAAAGCGTCACCATTATGATCTGCATAATTGCTGTCAAGAATCTTCAGTTTATCTCTTGAAAAGTCGCCATCACCACGATATGCCCAATCAGCACTTGCAAATGGCCTCTTGTATCCATACTCAGTATTACCTTCTGAAAACGGCATACTTATAGTTGGAACGGGCGTTGGAGTAGTCTGGTGCAGTTCAGGATAAGGATCGATCTCGATACCATAAATATATTCAGCTGTTAAAGTAGAGCCACTAAAGCTAAATGATTCAAACTTGACTAAATGGTCGCCTTTAAACACTTCTGACAAATTGATATTACATGTCAAAGTCGGAATAGGAGGCTTTATTACCTGGCCAAATTCATTATATGGAGATGCGTAAAGGTTTAATATTCCTGTCTTACCATCATATTCTACCCATACATCTAATTTAGTGTTAGGGTTGCCAAGAGGATCAAAAGGTTCGGTAATAATACCATTATTCCTGTTACCGTTGGTATTGATACCAATAGCAGGTGTGTTTTTTGTGAAATTAATGTCAAGAGATGCTCCGTTGTCTGTAATCAAACGGAATCGGTACAAATTACTTGGAATGTGGACATTAGCATAAGTAAATCTCATATTGAATGAATAATCCGGAGACAATTCAATATATGATTTTGAATCCACACATCCAAAATCATGCCAGAAATGGCTTGAAGTATGTAAATAATGCGGGTTTACTCTATTACCGCCTGAACCAATCCACTGCTCAGTCTTAAAAGGTTCCCTGTAATTGTACACAGGATCACCCTGAGAATAGATCTTATACTTTTCAGCTAACGGCGCAATTGTAGGAGTTGCCGTAGGAGTATTTGTAGGTGTTATTGTAGGCGTACTCGTAGGCGAAGGTGTCACTGTAGGTGTATTTGTAGGGCCTGCTGTAGGTGTAACTGTCGCCTTAGGTGTATTGGTAGGAGTTGATGTCGGCGTGCTTGTAGGTGTAGCTGTCGCCTTAGGTGTATTGGTAGGTGTTGACGTAGGCGTGCTTGTAGGTGTAGCTGTCGCCTTAGGTGTATTCGTAGGTGTTGATGTAGGTGTGCTCGTAGGTGTAGCTGTCGCCTTAGGTGTATTCGTAGGTGTTGATGTAGGCGTGCTTATAGGTGTAGCTGTCGCCTTAGGTGTATTCGTTGGCAGCGGATTTACTACGATACTGTCGCTGTCTAAAACAAACTCACCATAAGGCAGGACAATATATGCCTCTAATACATATGTGCCGGCAACACTGGTGTCAAGATTGTATCTGACAGGATCTTTCTCATCTGCAGGTAAATTGACTGTTACGTCTGTTCCGTTAAGTCTGTAGAGGATCTCAAATACATTATTCTTGGGGATTTCAATAGTATAATATGCCGCATTACCGACATTTACGTTCTTCTTGGATGCAGTTACCTTTACATCGGGAAGTTCTGCAAATAACTGAATATCTGAAGGATCTGCCGTTACGTTTAAGATGGATCCGTTGTAGCTGAAATTATCTGCTACGATACGTCCGTTAAGGGTTACTTCATTTGCATTGAGCGATACTTTACCTTTAGGCGCGTAGATTATACCGTTAATACCGATCTTTGTTCCGTTGATGGTGATATTGCCATTCTCTGAATAGAGCAATACTCTTCCGGATTCAGAATTTAAGCTGTCAACGTTATAAGTGATATTGCCTTTTACGACAATAACTGCGTCACCGGTAAAATCGGTACCGTTAATATCGAGATCGCCTTTAGTATAGTAGTAGCCGTTTGCGACCACCTTGTCTTTTGATGTAAGTGTTGACTTGGAGATTGCAGGCAATACCTTTTCTTTTGCCTTGATCTCTTTTGACCAGTCAGGAATCTGAAGCGGATCAATGTGCTTTTCAGATCCTGTCATGCTGATCTTCCATCCGGATGTCTTTATAGTTCCGGCAGTTCTTACATATCCGTCCATATACAGTTCAGAACCCTGGTATACAAAGTCCTTCCCTGTATAGATATCTCCTACGATCGTTGATTTCCAACCATTGAAAGTAAAGTCAGAGTTTTTGCTGGAAGCAAATATTGCGTAAGGGAAAACTTCAGTTTCTTCTTCCTGTTTAGGTGTCGGTGTAGGGGTAGATGTAGTTGTTGAAGTAGCCTTCGGAGTTGTTGTCGGAGTATTTGTGACCGTTACTTCAGTCTCTGTTGTTTCTGCAGGTGTTGAAGTAGGTGTAGCTTTCGGTTCATCCGATACATAGTCAAGAAGTTTTACACTTTTCGGTGCTACGGGAGCTTTATCCGCACCATCAGCAATAAGGCCGAATGTATATGTCTGTCCGGCTTCGATCCTCGAATCGCCTGAGACAATTATCTTCTCATCAAAACCATAGTCCGTGATGTCTTTGGCATTCCATATGTTGGAGATCGTAACGCCGCCTGAATAATCGATTTCAAGCGTCCATGAATTCACGGCATACTTTGAAGTATTCTTGACCTGATACTGCCCTTGAGTACTGTAGCCCCAGGTAGAATTCTGATCGTAAGTAATTTCAAGTGGACTTGATTTGTACTCACCGTGAGTTATAGATGCAGCACTTATTTCCTGCCAAGGCATTGCGCCTACTACAAATGCAGCAATAAGTACACAGCTAATGGTCTTAATGACATGCTTAATAGAATAGTGCATAAACTATTAACTCCCCCATACAATGTTAAATCCGTGGCATATATATTAAAAACATGCCATCGTGTATTCTACGTTCGGATTGTTCGAACATTCAATGTGGCTTATTCACAAAACAAAATCTTAAATTATTGCAGGTTGCATAATCATGCAAGAAAATGTAAAAAAATATTTTAGTTTCTAGCGTGAAAACTTGTAATTTAGGGCGTTTCCAGGGTTTTGAGATCATTCCAGCTCTTTGCAGACACCTATATCTTGTGGTTAGCTTATTCCGAAAAGCACAATATCTTATGGTTATTTTCCATCTATTCCATCACTTCTATGACTATTTAAGAGCGGGAAGTGGCTTTTTAGTGGCTAAGCTCTCATTCATAATACAACCTCTATTTCGTCAAAAGTATATGTGACAACATCGATCGGATTAGAATCACTATCCCAAAGTTCAACTTCATAAGCCGGACCATTTTCATACAGGCTTACAACAATACCTATTGTGCCTGCAGGAAATCCGTCTTTCTCTACGAGTGTTTTAACTTTCGTATACTCTTCTAACATAAACTCCTACAAAATTAGGTGGCTTTTTAGTGGCTTAACTCAGATATATTAAAACAACCGTTTTTGTCTCCAAATACCTTTAATTTCCCAGCTTCCTTTCTTTTTTGAGCCATTACGCCAGATAATCTTATCATTTTGCAACTTCTTCATCATACGTTGCACTTTAGATAAAGAAAAACTTGTCTCTTGCGCATAGAAATCCTGGGTGGCATAAGGGGCTTCCTTGATTACAATAAGCAAAGTGTTTTCATCCTTGCTTAATCCTTCAAATAAAACCTCATTTGAAGTTTTATCTGACGTTTTATTTGATGTTTTATTCTTTTGAACATCACTATTGTCTCCAGGCTGATCTATAAGAGCCCTTTCAAGTGCTTTAAAGCTGATCCTGAGCGTAGTACCAATTAACTCATACGAAGGCAATTCTGCGCCTATCTTTTGGCATTCATAACATATCTTCTGAATACCCTGGCCCCAGTTTTCAATAAAACCTGCACGATAGAAAACATTTGCAATTTCAGGGTTATAAGGTTTTGAATCGTGTTTTTCCATAAGGGTATCCACAGTCCAATTTTCAGGAAGAATACAACTATTACTAATAGTGATGGAGTCTTCTTTAACTCTTATCTGTATCGGGACACCATACATATAACAATTATGGGCTATAGCATTATATACAGCCTCTCGTATTGCTTCCCTTGCAAAAGGGTAATCTTCGACACGTTTATCATGCTCATAACTGATCTTCGCTTTAAGATACATTTGGAAAATCAGGTCGATAACCTTGTTAGCATTGACAATCAACGATTCTTCAAGATCATTATGATAAACCACGATATCGTTTTCATCGAATTTCCCGATTTTAATAAAACTTCCAACCTGAACTGCACCCGGATCATGATAAAAGAGCAGTACTGCCGATCTTTTTAGTTTACCGTCCTTCATCAGATGCAATTTCTGAAGGAGCTCTTCATTTGACACATTAAGTTCTGCCTCAAACATTCTCTTCTTACGCAAGGCTTCCCTGCGGAATATCTTAAAGCTCTCATCATCCAAATCATTGACAGATATATCATCAACGGTAACATCTTCCCATCGAAAACCTGTTTTTCGCATTATGAATTCAGACAGGGCAATGCCGGTTAGCTGTTGTTTTGTACTACCACTCCTATAATGATACTCGCCATGATAACTGATAGGAAAAGTGCTCGGATCAACTTTGATCTCCAGATAATACTTCCCATTCTTTTTCAACTTATTAACATCAGCAACAATACCAAGACCTGATTGAATCTTATTTGGGATGTCTTCCATAAGTTTCTTGATATTCTGTACACCGACAACATTTCCGGAATCGTCAATACCAATATAGATTGTACCGCCTTGTGCATTAGCGAAGCCACATATCCACTTCAGGTACTCATCCCGCCAAGACTCTTTATATTCAATGTTCTGGCTTTCAGCCATAAACAAATCCTCCTGAATAATAAATCCAAGGTCCCCCTCTGAATGTATTTATTATATCATGGGACTACTGCACTTAATGAAAACATATCTGTCCAGAAAACTAACGAACGCCTCCCTCAATTGAATCAGCTAACAAACGCAATCTATTAGCGGTTGGTTTAATTGGATTCAATTCATAGGTTACATTTTCCTTAGCAGATGATTTGTTAACCACAGAGGTAACTTGTATTTCCTTTTGTGACAATAAATCGAATATTTCTATTAATTCATCTAACGAAGGGGATAAATCAGTGGTTCTAAGTAACAAATATAAATCTCTTGCCGATAAAGAACCTAATGCTTCTTGCTCACGTGTCATTGTTGCTACCACTAATGAAATCACTTGTGATTCTCTTGTCCTCTGATCTATTATTTCGTAAACGTCGTTAATTCCGTTAGTCTTAAACATTAATGCGATTTCTTCAAGCGACAATCCTAGCTTTCTTGCTGATATAGCTATGTTTTCTAAATCTTCTACCTTTATTAATGCAAATCCTTTTTTTGTAGCATGATTTTTTATTGTGTCCCCACTAAAGTCAGCACCTACTATTGCTACAAATTCTGCATTATTTTTATCTTTATGTGTATCAATCGCAACATCGCTTATATCACTATGAGAAACAGCTCCTGATGATTTGGATTTTCCATCAACTATAGCCGTTGCAATATCTCCGTTATTCTTTCTCCAATGAATAACAACATCCGTGTCTCCAGAACCACCGATTCTTTTGGCACTAAAACCCATAAACCTAAACACTTCTGCAATTCGTTCTTCAAAGGCAACACCTGAGGCCTTTCCTTCTGCAACAGGATCTAAGGATGCCTTCTTCAATTGTTCAAACAATGTATGTTCTTTATTCTGGACCACCTCCATATGTGGTTCTTTATCACTAACTACTTCGTTTTCAACAACATCCGAATTATGGTAGATATCTGGATCTGCAAGTGGTAATTCTTTTATGAGTTCTAATCCCGTAGCAGTTGCCTTAATATGAAGATAATGTGGTTCTTCAACTAACCCTGCTTCCAATAAGAAACCTACAATCCATCTTGTTTTTTCGACGTTCATACCATACTTTTTGCCTTCCTGATACAGAGCATTTCTTGTGGTATCACTAGAGGCAAAGTTGATTATTTCGCCAACAAAACGCATCTTTGCATGCAAAATGCGAATAAAATCAATAGCATCATTAGTTTCACACCAAGCCTTAGCCGCTGGTGTGCTTTGGTAAACATTTCTTCCAACTTCTTCTACTAGACCAGATACTCTCAAAAATGGAAGCATTGACTCTACACTGCTTGTTTTAAGATTAAACTCTCTGCATATGAAATCAAATAATTCGTATTTTCCTACTTTATCCTTCGCAAAACTGACAATTGAACGTAAGTTTTCGATTCTGTTGGGACTTGGAACCCAAATATTATAAGTGCTGCGTTCTTTTTGTAATTCAACATCCTCACGCAAAGAATTCAATAATGAACTAATCTCTTCGGGGGAAGGGCTAATACTTACATCTGTATCAACACTTTCAAAAGAAAGAATCAGTTCTGGCGTAATTAAGTCCCAAGTTAACAGTATCGCTTTTCCTGTTTCTGTAAGTTGCCAACGACGTCCTCCAATTCCTTCAATCAGACCTAAAACCTCTAACCAATCCATTCTTCTGCGTGTGTTATGTACTTCTGCCCAGTCGAGGTCAAATCTTGCACATAGTTTTTCGTTGACTCCTTGAACAGTATCAGGCTCCGTCTGAATAATCTCCAAGAGTTCTCCAAACAAACGAATCCGTTTTTGCATAATAGTTGCTAGAACACTTTCAACCATATTTTCACAAAATGATTCTCCTACCTCTGTAAGATAGTATTCCCCCGCTTTATTCACAATCAGTCCCATACTGTTTAAGTAAGGAAAATACTCTCTCCAAGGTCGTGTCTCAACCCCATCTATGTTGGGACATGATCCGGGATCAAAAGAATGATTAGAAGCTAATTGTTTTATTAATGAGGTAACAATCAAATAGTAATTCTTTTTACCGCCAGGAATGTCTGGAACAGACCAAGACTGCATTCTCCACACATTTTTATAATACTGAGAATCTTTATCTATTGACATACAAGACCTCCAAAAACCATTTTTTATAAACCAATTATATCATCACAAAAATACCCTATATATGAAAAAATTAAGACAGCTTAATATTTGAAGCCTTCTCTTATTTCCAAACAACAAAAAGATCCTGGTCATGTACCGCACAAGCAATACATGACCAGGATTATCTTTATCTTCTCTTCAAAACCCAAGCCCGTATCCCTGAACAGATCAGAAACAGGCTATTTGAAGCACTACTGTCGTTTGGGGTGGGACACTTGCTGTACTAATGGCTAGGCTAAAAAGGAAACTTTATGAGGTGACACGCATCAAACAAGATGAGGCGGAGCGGATCAAGCGGTTAGGTATCTATTACATGTGTATTGATGATCTTCCGCTGTAAAACCGCTCCTCACAATTAAGTAATGGGAGATATCCAAATGGGTCAAGTCTTACGAAAGAAGTCTGCAATTTAACACTATTCGTATAAAATCTATATTGAATAACTTCAGCTTGAAAATATGCACTCTGCATTCTTTCAAGATCATACTTCTCCAATATCTTTAATCAAGAAAACATCTCCTCTAAAAAGATAGATTTTTCTTTTTTCCAGCCAAAATAAGATTTTGCATATGTTAGATATAAAACTTTCTTGGCCCTTGTTATGGCAACAAAACAATTTCGTCTTTCTTCCTCCATCTCTGTGCTTTGCAAACCTTTTTTTAAGCTCTGAAAAGACGGAAGCTCATCATTCGCCATTCCTATTAATATGACATGATCAAACTCTTTGCCTTTTGATGCATGTATAGTTAAAAACTGCACGGCATCTTCACAAGGTTCCTCTTCCTTTGATACCATAGAGAATTCTTGTATATAGGTCGAAAGCAATATCTCTTCAAGATTATAGTTGTATCTCAAATGCCGCTGAAAATCTATCCATACCTTTTTCTCTATTTCGTAGTTTTCTAACACTTGTTCTTTATTTGCAGCATCTTCTATCCTATCAATTCTTGACTCTGCCCATATAAAAGCATCATCAATAAATCGAATAAAACTCTTTCCTTCAATCAAATTTAATGAAAAAGATTTTTCAAAATTCTCGTCTTCAAACATCCCCGCACATTTTGTTCTTAGCGCTTTTAACAAATCACCATCTGTTAGATCCGACTCTAGAATAACTTCCTCTTCATCAATATCAAAATCTAATCCTCCAGACAAAACGCCTACTATTTCTTTAAGAATTCTCTTATCTGTTCGATGATTCGAAAGCTTTAATGCCAAAAACAACCATAAAATATAAGGTGTCTCGAAATCTGATTTTCTTCTAGATTTTTCGCATTTAATACCAGCATTTTTTGTTTCTTGAAACGCTAGTTCTAATAATCTATTATTTCTTGCAAGAACACTTATTGTTTCTCTCGGTTTTTTCTCAAGTATATGCTGTATTATTCTTGTTATAGTCTGCGCCTCCTCTTTCTCGTTTTCTAACTCATTGCAATAAATATGCGGATTATTATCCCCCAGCACCTTCATTGCCACTAATGGTTTTTTATTCTCTTCTCTACCCGAATTATGTGCTATTAAATTATTCGCACATTCAATAACCTCTTTGGGGCATCTAAAATTTTGATTCAGTTGTATTAATTCTGCTCCATACATTTCCTTGAATTGCAATATTCTACGATGATCGGCACCATTCCATCCATAAATGACTTGATCATCATCCGCAACAATAAAGATGTTATTATTAATGCTTCCACACATACTAGTCAATACCATATACTGTCCATAATTAGTATCTTGAAATTCATCAACATTAACATAGCGATACGTTTTTGCATAAATACGTGCTATCGCAGGTTTACTTTTAAACAGTCTGTATGTCAACATTATTAACATATTAAAATCCAATGTTGAATTATTCAGCATACGCTGGAAATATTCCATATATATCCATTTATAGGCCTTAGCATATTCTGTACGTGGCATGTTTTTTTCAACATCTTCTTCTGTGAAACAAAGCTTCATTTCAAAATAAGAAATCATATTCAAAAGCTTTAGTTCATGTGACGGAAAACTAGTATCAATTTTCTTATAGTCGTTACATATATCTTCTATCACATCATTTAAATCATCATTCGAACTATATATATCAAAATCAGATTTTACGCCCACATAGCTTCCATGATTTCTAAGCACTTCTGAACAAAAAGAATGAAAAGTTCCTATATATAGTCTGTGATTAACATCCTCGACACCATCTAAAATTCTCTCACTCATTTCTTGTGCTGCTTTGTTTGTAAAAGTAAGCGCCAAAATTCTAAAAGAATCATCTTCACTTTCCTGCAAAATTCTTCTTATTCGATCAGTCAAAACGGCCGTTTTACCTGACCCCGGGCCTGCCAATACTACAACAGGTCCATCATTCCACTGAATCGCACACTTTTGAGATTCCGTATACTTTTTTTCCAAAACAAATCACACCTTCCAAATTAGCTTTTTTATTACTTCAGGTATCTCATCTACTGAAAACCCTCTTTCATCCCAAAGATTCAACAGATTGTAAGCATTTTCAACTTTTCCATTTTGAATTAGTTTTACAACCTTCTTTTTATACTCGTCTGTTTCTCCTTCTTCCTTTAGTTTGCTAATGTCTTCAGAAATATTATCACCAAGAATGATTTCATAATCATTAAAAATAGAAGGTACATCAGCTAATTCATGTTCAAAGTCCGTATTATTAGTGAGTAACAGTGTTTCTGCAACATCCTCTCTCTCATATCCACATTTTAGGATTTCTTTAATTGTTTTCTCACCCTGACCATCGTTATCTCCTAGTACAACCCATCCTATATTCAAAACCTTCGCTAGTTTAATAAACGCTCCCGCAGAACCATTACTTCGATACATAATTCCATTTATCCCATACTCATCAAAATCTTTTCCAAGCAATTTAGCAAAATATGGAATAACTACATCCTCACTTTGGCCTTCATATAAAAACCATTTTCTTGCGAACAGAATATCGCCCCTATTTCTTTGAATATACATATTTAGATTACATAATTCTGTTTTATCAAAAATCATATATGCATCTTCCAAAATCCCATCAATATTTGGCACTATATCTTTGCAACAGCCTTTTAATGCGTTAGCTAATTGTTTATTTATCGGTTTTGTAATTGTAACCGTTTTCTCTTCTTCATTTAGATTAACTACTTTATCATAAGCTCTTGCAACACTCTTTAACCCCTCATTTATGTTGTCCACCTCAAAACAGAAATGATCACATATTCCAAAAACTTGAGTTTCTCCATTTTCCTTCTTTATATATCTGATGTTTCGTATATCAGCATTTTGTATAAAATAAGGGGAATGTGTTGTAATTATTTTCTGACAATCCATTTCCTCTATCGATTTTTGAAGTGCTCTAGTTGCCTGAGGATGTAAGTGCGCTTCTGGCTCTTCAAGTGTAAGAATTGCTTCGGCTGAATCTGTACTAATCTCCTTAAGCAAAATATTTATATATGCTTTAAATAACAAAATTGCCGTAACACTTTGTGTTCCCTGTCCATGCTTTTCTAAAGGAAAATCCATCTGCGCTGTTCCATTATTCAATACAACTTGGGCTTTAGATAATAAATCCCAGGTTTTAATAGGCACTGCATTTATTGATACTAAGTCATGAGCTTCGCCTTCAAAATCCATCACATTTTGAATCTTCTGTAATTCATCAACAAGCTTCGTTAGATTTTCATCGTTGGATATAATATTCGTATTTAGTTGTTTTATCTGTTCTTGGATAGCATTCAACTCAGCTTGTGGAATCGCTGCTTTCTTCATAAATCTTCCCCATAACGGAGATTTCGAACTGAATGTATCTTTTATCTCTCTTAACGCTTGTAAATAAAAAACCGGAGTTAACATAATAAACTTGTTAACTAAATTTTGAACTCTTCCTGTAATAGGTTCGAATTCACTATTTAAAAATATCGTACTTGCTTCAATGTAAGACGTAACTTCATTGTAGGTCGCTGACGTTTGTAAAATTATAGATGCCTTCTCGCCATCGAGATACTGAAGTGCGTCAATAAAAGTGTCGCTAATATACCCCTCCCATTCATCTATTTCTCTTTCCTCAAAGATTAGTATTATTTTTATACCGTCTGAATCCTTAGGCGATGCCATTTCTGAGTCCATATAAAAATCATAATCATCAAATACAGTTCTCGTTCCTTGACGAGATAGTCCATTTCTAATTGCATCTAATAAAGCTGTTTTTCCCGCATTATTCTCGCCAATTAATACGGTCGATTCGTCAAGTTTAATATTGACATCCCTTAGGCTACGAAAATTTTTAACTCTTACTTCCTTCAAGAACATTGCTATTCATTTCCCATTACTGTTTTTTATACTAAGGGATTATTCCCCCAGTTAAGATTATTATACCATCTGGGTAAAGATCTCTTGATATCTTTTTTGAGCTTCAGATCCACTTTTCTATTAGGGCTCTAATCCTGTCTCCAAAATATATGAGTTCGAAATTTAGTGGCTTTTTGGTGGCTTTAAAAACGAAAACGCCCTATTTACGGGCGTTTCCAGGATTATTTCATTATTCGAGTTCGTCTAGGGTAACAACATATTGTGTTACACGCTTTGCTGTGCTACAAGATATTGGAAATATTTTATCAGGAATTGAAGGAAATAACCATATTATTTCTGTTTTCTTATCCCAGATTTATCCGTGGGATAAGAAACATTCAGCGGATGTTTACAGCTGTTTCACGGGTATTATACCACATTTTATTTGGTCTTTATTTGGTCATTTATTTGGTCATTATTGGATCAAACATGAATTCATTTGCAAACTGTGTATTAATTCGCATGATTTACCATCTTATCCATCTCTTTTTAAACGAGTTCGTATGCTTGTTGAGATATGCACTTACTGCCACTGCTGAGCCGCGTGTTAATTATACAGGCATAAAGGACCTCTTATCATCAATATAGAATATTCTATTTGTTTCGTATGGGAAAAACCATAGCCTTCCGTTACCTGAAGTTATAATTATCTTCCTTGTCTCATACTATACCGTATGATGATTCCTTCCCGATATTTTTGTCCACCTCCATCCTCATGCTCTCTCAAACAGTCATAATTATAATCTTGAGGTCTCTCACCCAGCGGCAGACAGTATTCACATCTATTCCCATTTCTTTTGCTGTCTTCGTTGCTGATTTTCCTGTTTCAAGGATGAATGCTGCGATTTGTTCTTTCATCTCTTTTGAGTACTTTTCGTTTCTTCTTGCCATTTCCATTTCCTTTCTAGATGCATATGGCATTATATACGACTATACATTTTTCGCCGCAGTCCAAATCTGCTGCTTTGGCAACCTTCAACCATGGCATTCCACTTTTTGTGTATTTAATTACATATTCGAGTAGTTTTCAGAAGCGTATTCTGCCAAACTTTTGGCAGAACTCAAGAATTTGAGCTTTTGGCTATTATCAGTTTGCTTTTCCACCAGTACGTTGAATAACATCTGCAATATATGGTAAATCTTGTTTTCCAAAGGCAAAACCAAATGTATATATATCCGTAATATTTTTATTTACATTCCTTAAAAACGAACTATTAAACGAAATGTTTGATTTTGGATCCTTTCTTAATAATCTTATCGCATCTTCAAGTATCGATTTTACACTTGGTCAATCAAAATCGTTGTCAATTTCATGTGTTTCATCCGAATGGCCTATAATTAAACGATCCATAATATTTTGTCTGCTTCCGTGAATATAGCATATTTGGTGTCTTGATATTCCATATATCGATTCAAGTGTTTCAGTATTATTAAAATTGATGAATAATGCATCTGAAGTGAAATGATCACTAATCTTTACTTTGCCGCATGGAGTACCAATATCAACAGACTTTATCCAATCACTGAAATAATCCGGAATCTTTGTCATAGCGTCAAGTATAAGAGTTGCGTTATTTACACAAACATCATCATACCTTGAAGGATTCTCAAATGCTTCACCAGGTTCAAGCACTTCTGATACAATACTTTCAAACTTACTAGCAATTGGTAGCTTAGACAGAGAATCTTCGAATGTATTCCATCTATAATCCAATGATATATTGTTATCAAACAATTCTTTAAGAAAACAAAGACCTGTCTTATAATTCGTCTCACCATCTTGATCTGTAATAAAATAACCAAGAGGTAAAGTATCCGTCGGAGATGGATCATCAAGCAAATTCTCAATCCACTCCTTAAAACAAGAATATTGAGTTTTAAAACCATGAGCTATATCAAATCCATTGCCAATAATGAATAGATTCTTCATGTAGAAACTCCCTTAGTCGATATATTAGAGAACCATTAATTAATACAGATATAAGATTTCTTTTTCCTAGAACAAATTTATCAATATCTTGTCCTTACCAACACATTATTCGAATCTTGTTTACTCTCCGCCGCATACCGTATCTTCCCTTCATCAATCAATTCCTCAACACAGCTCCTGAATGTTTTTGATGCATTGCCGGAATAACCTAATCTTTTGTATAACTCATTGGTCGATACACTTTCAACAGATAGCGCATCCAGTATTAATTTTTTTATCTGTTCTTTTGTTCTACGCTTTGGTACCGTTTTGTCAACAGTAGATACAGAAATATTATTTATATTTTTTTCATTCAAAAACGCTTCATGTATCGGAATGATTACAGAGAAGAATGATCGATTTTCATCGGTAAGGAGCAACGGCAACGGAGAACCATTTTCTTTTATTGCTCTTATAGCAGTCGGAATACCGGTATTTCTGCCTTCTACAAGGTGTAACTCTTTGAGGAAATCGCCGATTCTTCTATTTCTGTATCTTCTTGTTCTCATCTGATAATTGCGGATATCATCATCTGTGATAGATCTGTCAGGTCCAGGTGTGCTTGTAATCTCAATCTTATCTGCTTCTATTCTTACTGTAACCGGTTCATGGAGCTGATAAGACTTATGATAAATAGCATTAGATAAGAATTCCTCGATCGCCTCATAACTGTAGTTCTTAACTCTTACAGCTTCAGCTTGTCCAGCAATCTTAAATATCTTCTCAGCAATTATATTGTTCTTTATGTAACTGAGTGCATCCCGCAGCTGTTCATCTATCGGCCCAGCGAAAATGCGTTCTACCATTCCCTGACCTGTTGGATCAGGAATATTAAGTACTTCTATCCGGCTATACGGAAAAAACGCTTCCGGATAATCATTAAAGAACAGCAAGCCAACATTCAACGATATTCTCTGTTTATAATTTCTCAATTGTGATAGGAATTGCCCTGTTCTGTCTCCTATAAGCATACGACTTTACTTACGACTTAGCTTGCGACTTAATTATATGGTCGTAAGTGATTTGAGTCAAATACAGCAATCGTGAATGTATAAAAGAACACTTTGATGTGCGTAGAAACAGAATACCTTATAATTCCTTTTGATTAATTCTATCTATCAGCTCTTTTAGATCACGTCCTTTGTTAATGCCAAGTGATAGATCATATTCTAGACGCATCTTATCTACTTCAAGAGAATAATTGTCTTCATTACTTATATCACCAAACATAACAGGAGAACACACTATTCTATTTCTGTCTAATGAAGAAATACTTATTCCATCTAAATCATTCTCAACATATATCCCTTTACCACCTATAATGCTTATGCAACCATAATACCTTTGTCGTCCAAAAAGAGAAATCATTTCATCACGATATCCTTGTGTAACTGATTCGATGTTATTCCATATGCTTTTATAGGACAAATACCATTTCCCTCTATAATCATTTTTGTATTTTTCTAGGGGCATAAAATACTCTGCAATCCCATTATTATATAATGTTGCTGAATCATCAGAATATGAATCTGTTCCATATCTTAATCCATCAACACATGGGATAGATAACTGACTAAGTATGTTTGTCATCATAAACACCTTACCCAAGTTATGACCTGTTTTTTTCTCAAAGAGAAATAACTGCTTTTTTTCTTCTAAAAATGATTCAGGAATTAGATGAAAAATAACAAAACCTTTATTGCTATAATCGATTTCATTGGAAAAATAGTTTATTCTTCCAACTCGATAATTATATATTTCTTCTTCTAAAACTCTAGCTTTAAGGTACATGCTTCTTAACTCTGTATAACTGATCGGATTATTACCATTACCATTTCGTTTATATATGATGTAGTACTTTTGATCCACAATGAATATATAAGGAGCATAGTAGTCATTTGAAATAAATATTAAAATAATATAATCATTACTCTCTAGTGGTATTGTTTTAATTGTTACTGTCGGAGCCTTTGGCATAATTGAGCTCAGTTTATTGCGTAGCTCAAGTTCAAATTTGTCTGTATCATCAATTCGAACACCTTTTATCTCTACAGGTATTCCTTGTTCTTCTCGAATACCATAAATAAGGAACCCACCTTCAGCATTTGCAAATGAACATATATCTTTACGAAATTCATTAATCTTAGCCGTTTTGGTTTCTGTATCTGAATTAATAAAAGAGAATGTTTCTTTATAGTCAATATACTGACTTTCACGATAACTTGGATCATTCAAAATTGATCTAAAGTCCTCTTCTTCACAATCCAAAATCGATTTATCATTAATCTTGATATGCATCTAAGAACTCCTCTTTGCTATTCATTACGTATAATATATTAAATTCAGCAATTGGCATACAATATACATCACCATCGCATACTAAACTAATTCATATCATCTTACTGTAGCAATTTCTTCACCTTTGATAAAAGAGCCAAGCAACGGAGCAGACTCAAAACATGATGGATATCTATAATCCCGATATCTTTTTGTCTGCATGTTTTCTTCTATATCCATAAACTGACTTATAAAACTCTCAATCGTATCATGATTAAACAAAGGTAGTATTTTATGCACTTTTTCTTTTGATACTAATAATCGAGCAAGAATATGAATACTATTATTATAATTGTTATCATAAATGTACGAAACAGGAAACCATTCATAATCCGAATTATAGTATTTCCCATATACAGCATAATTAAAGCATAGAAGATCTGCAGCAGTAAAATCAGACTTAGTTATAATATTGTTGTCTATGTTGTTAACCCAATAATGGGCTGTTCCTGAATAGTATTTTTTATTGTCTCTTTCGTTAATGGCATTATCAAAACGGCTATGTATAGATCCGGAATAGAACATAATAAAACTATCTCCTTTTTCTTTGCCATATTTGGGCACATCATAAAAATACGTCCTCCCTAAAATATAGCCTATACCTGCATACATTTTTCTTTTTAGCAAATAAGCAATAGTGCTAATAAAGAGTTCATGAATAAAAATTTTTGAAATCTCTGTCTCTAGTGAAGATTGTTTATCAACAGAATTGAATGTGCTCTCAAAAAAATCGGCAATGTATTCAGAATAATTATCTACCCATACACATTTAGTCAACAACGTTAAATAATCAGATCTGATTGTTCTTGTTGAATCATAATGCTTAATGTATTCTTCAGAGGAAGCATTTGAAAATTTATCATCAAGGATACTAGTAATTGCCTCCTTTATCTCAACTAAGTAACTGCTGAATCTTTCTGAAATTATAATCCGAGGACTTGTTTCTTTCAGCGAATCATATTTAGACAGTGTTTTAGGCGAAAGACTTATTTGCTCATCAACCCATTGGGGTTTTGTACCTAGTTCTGGAACTTTATACGTATCAACACCATAAAGAGATCTAACGAGGTTTTTATACTGCTCATCGTAGTTATCTTCGATAGAAAGATCAAAATGATAACTACCTTTAAGATATATTGGTTTGCAAACTTCATTATTTGCATTTCGTTCAAAAATAATCGGAACAAATTTGTTTTGGTCTACCTTGTTATATACTTCTTGAGAAATAATCTGAGTTTCGGTGCCAACTCCACCTTGTCTTCCGTCAGCTTTAACAACATAATTCTCATCAAGCAGAATCAGGACATTAGTTATTGATGGATCGCTTACACTTTTTTCCATGAAGCTATTCATGTCATTTCCAGCTTCAACACTCCATTTATCAATGACAACATCAATGCCATCACTTTTCAAAGAAGTTGCAAAAGCCAATACTTTCATTTGATAATCCTTAGTTCCCCAAGCATATGAAATGAATACCTTAGGATGTTCAATTCTGTTTTTCATATATCAATACCGCCTGTTTGCTTTCAAAAACTATTATATGGTTTTGTTTTGCTATCTTTGCATTTTCGAAGTACTGTTTCATTAAACAGAAAACTTATATTTCCCTTTACCCATTCCTTCTACCGAAACAGTAATCTTAAGTTCCTTTTCCATTCTTTTCAAATATGCAGTAGCCGTTACTTCTGAACACCCCAAGATTTCGACCACGCGAGAATTACCGAAAACCTCTGTTCCGACTTCTTCATATATTTTCAATGTGTTTTGCTTTATTTTTTTTGAATACTTTGAATCCAAGATTTTTTGCTTTATATCTTTGGTTTCATTCTCAATCCAAACATTTTTCTTTGGTTCGGCGCCATGTTTAATCTCATAGTAATCCTCATTTACAGGAATAACAACTGAAGTAACATTGTCATTGACGTCAAATGACTTATAGTAGAGTTCCGGTGAACCATTTTCACGCATTGATCTTTTGGCTTCTCCTATTCCTGTTCCAAATGATTCAATGATGCCTAACGCCTTAAACATATCTCTGATTTCCGGATTTTCCGTGTCTCTTTCGTTAAAGAATGACCGCTCATTCAAATCACTAATACGAATCGGTGGCAGTGGTTTATTATAATTCACAATATTGATCTGTTTTTCAGATATGTATATTTGAATCGGCTTCCCATTTTCATAATTGTTGTGAACAATTGCATTGGCTAAGAGTTCTTCCACTGCAACATATGTAAAATTCTCAATTTTGCGGTTCTCCGCAATACCGTCAACACGAACAATCAGCTCGTTTAAGAAATTACTGTTAATAAACTCAAGTGCAGCATAATACTGTTTCCAAATCGCTCCTTTGAAAACCTTCGATTCCATCTTTCTTTTTGTTCCATACATATCAACAATTAATTCTGTATAAGAATATGGAATATACTGTTCAGGATGCTCGGAAAACATTAGAACCGCATAGTTCTTGACTCTCTTATCCTCCGGATCGTTTTTATCAATCAACACTAGGGTTTTGGCCAGTCTCTTCTTATCCATTCCATCATTGATCTGTCTGGAACTTGTTTTAGAAATGTATTCTCTAAGCAGATCTATATCCAAATCATCGATTGAAGCTGTAGAACTGACGATAGAACTATAATGGAAATTCGAAAATTTACGTAACAAATCGTATTCTTCATCAACCCTTGCAAGTCGTGTATCAGCCTCAATCCTCACATACCTTCCTGGCTTAAGACGTATCTTATTTTCCTTTTCGGCCTTTTCAGTCACCATAAATGGGCCCCCCGCCTGTCTAAGAACGACAATTAACAGATAGGAAACTCCATCCACTTTATTTGATATGATTTCAAAAGCAACATGCGGATAAAGAAAAGGTCGTAATGAATTAAGGGTATTCTTACATTTTTCAAGACGCCCCTCCGATATTCCTTTTATTGGTAATATCGGAATAGCCTTATTATCATCACTATTCTCTTCTTCCACGCCAATAAAGATAAATTGAATATCATTATTGTAGTAATTGTTCCCATACGCACAGATAGTCTTTAGTATCTTATCGAGCTGCTGCTCAGAAGTCTTATACTCAATATATGAACATTCTGCTGTTCTATTCTTTAGTATTTCATTTGCTTGTTTCATTATCTGTTTATAATCCATAGTTTCTACCTCCGAATCCAAAGAAATATTACTCTAATCCAAAGTTTTTGTCAATGAACCCAAGGTGTCGAACATGTGAGCAACAGGCTTATTCTGCCGCATCTGTATCACAAAAATTATCATGTTGAAATCTTACATGTTTTCTTCGCTTCCTTTACGTAGCATAAAGCCACAGCAAAGAATATATATATTAGAATCCGTGTAGTTTAAAACGAAAACTCGTGCCGCTTGTATCGAAAAGCTGTGCTGTTCACTCTGGAAGCTTTATGCCGCTGTTAGCGGAATAGATGTGTTGTCAGAGCGAAATTCGCATTAAAGCATTAGATGTTACTTATCCAATTTATTATTTTTCTCTTCATCCTTAATCCATTCTTCCCAATAAGGAATACATTGAGATTCAAAAAAACCTTCGATTACCGGAGCATCAATAATTCTGCATAATACGCTTCCAGAACGGGTAAAAATAACACGATCCACAGGAACGCTTGTACAACTTTCAGGAAAAGAAAACTGTTTATCTGAATACGAGGCTACAATAGGAACATTATTCAAACTTGTCGCAAAGCCGGTTTTAAATGGACCCAACTCCTGCTTAATCAGTCCGAGGCTTTCTAATCTAAGAAGATTAACAAAATTCAGATTCGTTTTATAGTAATTTCCTCCACCAAAATCATGAATGATAGGAGCGTAACTCACATCATCTTTACACGAAAAGCATACGGAACACGAACACACTTCGTTAAAAGCTTTCGCATCTTCTCCATCCATCTGTTCAAGAATAAACAAAAGCGATTTAGGAACCGTATTGGGATTATTACATTCTTCTGCCAATAACTTTCCCCATATTACCTGGGCTTGTTCTATAGATACTAGACGGGCCTTATCCATAAACTGGCTAAGCCAGGAAATATCTATATCGTTTGGTCGAGAAGACTCTTTCAGATGCTCAACTGCAACACTAAGAATGTTCTTTTGATTATAGTATTCTCTAGTGATTCTATTAGCATTACTAATTAGTATGGATTTTTCATCAATAGGAAGATTGCTCTTTTTAACATCTTCGATGAAGGAATTCCTGGCCATTACTTTGGGATTGTTGTTATATAGCCAACCACATAATTCAGAAATTCTTTCAATTAACGAACAACCAATTTGCCCTATTCCAGATATATCAGATAAATTATTGTTTTCGTTCATAACAATACACTCCCTATCTAAACACAATATGTTAATGACTTTTCGCTTTATGATTAGCCAAAGTCTTCCCGGCTCTGCTTTTTGCAGGCTTCGAAGAATCTTTCTTTGCTAAAGTTTTCGCTGCACTGCCAACCTTGCCACCATGATGTACGGCCATAAGTGTAACCTCCATTGTAATTCTAACCGCTTTTTAACATATACAGAGTAGCAACACAACATGTTCAGTATTACAATTGTAATAAACTGCGGCTTATTCAAATAAATTGTCCCTATAATTGAATATCTACGTTCATAATAAATCATAGCTCTAGCGAAAACGCCTAAGCATAACCTTCACAAAGTAATATAAATAATATATTTATGTCTTCACTATAACTAATCTGGTATCTATCATTTATGTTC
Source organism: uncultured Clostridia bacterium (assembly GCA_946403085.1). Lineage (GTDB taxonomy): Bacteria > Bacillota > Clostridia > Saccharofermentanales > Saccharofermentanaceae > Saccharofermentans. Next base: position 25,754 of record CAMIYM010000013.1, read on the forward strand.
TGAAATGCTACCAATTGATTTCTCCTCAGGATAATAAGGTTATGGCTCTTCAATTATAGAAATATATGCGTCTCTATCACAGTTACCGCTCATTAATGATTGTCTTGCAACGATTCTCGATAATTTCTATTGTGCTGTTAAGGCTTTTCTCATTTTTATAATATGGTTCTAATTCTTCTATTATTACCTGGTATATTTGCGTGTCATACGTTGTAGAGCATTCCGCTTTCTCTAACATTTGGATATACCTTGCAATATCTTTTTCATTAAGTTCCTTTGAAATATACATGTTCTTCAATGTCTTGTTTGCTTCTTTGACAGCAACTTTGGCATAATCCGCAAACGCCAATCTGTTAATTGGATTCGCATTTGTCAGTGTTTTTTGTGCCTCGTCCCCAATAGCCGTTCTCAAAAAAGCCCATGCAGCATCAATATCCGATGAGCACGAAGTTATAGCTATAGTATTAAATACAGATATCATTGGTCCGCGTCCATCAAATGAAGGAGCTCCATAAATATCCACTTCAGAAGTAAAGTCTACAGTATTGATCAGATCATAATAAATATCATTAAGGATAACCCATTCTGCTTCTAAGTTATCCTGAGAAGATGTGTATGCTTCTTCACTAATATTGTTTTTCGAATACTCAGCAAGAGCGCGGAATTCATTTGTATCGATTTTTATTGAGTCCTGGGATACAAAGGAATCCTTCATGGAACAAAACAGAAAACGAAAATACTGCTCGCGATTATTTCCTATACTGATAGGATCAAAACCACTACATCTACTGCTTATGAATTCCTGATACTCTTCAAATGTAAATCCCTTTTTCCCAATTGGGACATTGTTTTTATCTGTGACAATTCCCAAGACATTCATTGTTAATGGAATCTGATATAGTTTTCCAGCAGTAGCAAAAGCGTCTAGAGCATTTTCAAAATAATCAGTCCTTTTTATTCCTTCTTTACCGTCAATATACGGATATAGATCTATCAGAAATTCTTCTGCATTAAGCTGTGTTGTATCGCCAAGGCCAATAACTATATCAGGTCCAATACCATTTCGAATATCAACAGTTAACTGATTGGTAACTAATGTAGCCGTATCAGTCAATGATGAATTAGTTTGATAGTAGTCCGGCAATTCGAAATGCTCTATATCATATCTGGTGGAAACATAAGCAAAATAATCATTATTAGTATGATTGAATATGCGTTGTGATTCACCAATAATCGGATACATCCCCCATATAGGTGCTATTTCAATAATCTTTTTTCCAATATGAGGATTAGTTTTTGCCTTCTGAAGAACGATCAGTTTGCAGCGGCCACCAACTTCATTACCGGAAGCGCTAAGATCAAGTATCACTGTTTTCTCTGAACTGATATACGTCAGCCATCCATCACAAAGTGAATAAAGATTATAGTCTGTATAATTAAGATCTTGTATTACAGTTTCTTTTTTATCATCAATATCATATTGTCGTATTTCAGTTCCGGTTTTTGTTATTATCTTGTTTCCATAAACAGTTCCCGAAGGCTTGTAAAGAGAAAGTTGTTCGTCCGTCATTTCTATTTTTGTTGACTTACCAGAAGCAAGATCTAACGAGTAATACGCCCCCATCTCCTCTTGATATATCAGGTGTTCTTCACTTAGATCTGCATTAATAACAGATCCATTACATTCAATCTGGATATCATATACAATCTCAAAATCAGAAATCTTGGCAATATTTGTCTTGTAATTATTTCCATCAAGCCAATCATATAAAACGAAGTAACCGTCACCTGTATCAAATACTTTCTTAGGAGATACCCCAGGCATGAAACTAGTCTTTGAAAACTCCTGCTCCTTATTTATCTCTAGCGTGTCAAAATTTAAAGTGTATTTTGAAATTATTGAAGAGCTATCGTCTGACAATATTATGCTAATTCCTCTTTCGTCTTTACCCATACACTCAGAGATGTACTGTCTTCCTTTTTCAAGTTCATTAAGATCAATACGCTTTATCAGCTTGCCTGAATAATCATATAGTTCTATCAGACTAAGCAAAATGGAAGTGCCATCTGAACTGAATCCAGATGCATAAACGGCAACAGCAATATAATCATCGCTTATATATTGTGGCTTGACTGAAGAATATGAGTATTCTTTATTCTGTTTATATTCATCTGCTAAAACAACGAGTTGTCCTTCATAATAAGAAGCGGTGTCTGGAACTTGCTTGGGCGTTTTAATGGTATATTTGGGCATTTTCCCACATGAACTTATTAGCACCACAATCGCAAAAAGCACCGCAGACAATTTCTTGCACCGCATTGTTACTTACCTCACAGTCACTCTTCAAAGGTAAGTCGCCTTGGTCATGACAAACAACAAGGCGACCATTACTCAACAATGAACTCTCTATGTTCAATCAAACCTCTAACTTAGCAACAGCGATTATTTCTTTTCTATATAAGCCGCTGCTCCACAAGAACTTGAGCCATGAATCAGTGTGGCTGATACTGTCATGTTTCCGCTAGAACTACTACCTCTAGTAAAAGTATGTCCTTGACCTGCTGTAAGTGTATAAGTTGTTGCACCAGGAACGTGTAATTCAACCTGACTACTTCCGGTCGATGAACTGCAATAACCATAATACTTTTTGCTGGTAGCATCTATAGGCTTTTCCGAATAAGTTACATTGCCAACACTAGTACCTGTATAGTGCAAACTGAAATTAACCTTTGTAGCCGCAAACGATGATAATGAAAACATAGCCAAAACCCCAATTGCTAATGCACTAGAAACAAGATATTTAATTTTCATCTTACGCCTCCAATAATTCATTGTCAGTTATGTTTAAATAGTCTGAATATAATTGTTTATATCCACATTGGTCTATACCTCCATAGCCTTCAAACACTGTTAGTTCTTCGGTCTCTTGGGCTGATGATAGATAGTTACACAACCCGGAATCGGTGGATCAATCGTCTGTTTCTTAGCAACAGCTTTGACTGCTTTCAAGACTTTCTTCTCGATAGTTTTCATTGGCTATCCCTCCCTTCTTTCGTATTTCTAACAGCATTGAAATTGCACAAACCACAATTCCATAGCTGATATAAAAGCGAATCTTAAGAGGGAAATTGAGTAGCATAAGTAAAAGCAACACTGATACTTCCAATAGTACTGTCAACCTAGATAACCGTTTTGCTTTTCTATACTCGCAAACACTCCAATCTATGTTGGGGTTGTTGATGGAGCCGATAATTATCACAATTATTGTTGACATTAACACCCCGCCTTGATAAAACAAAATGCAATTTTTCGCCAGGGAAAATAGTGCTACACCTGAAATTGATACTGCTGTGGAAGCAATCAGACAGGTTTCAAATCTTTTGCAGTGAATTCCACCACTATATTTTCTAATAAGAGAAAAAGAAACAACAAAATTATTTCCAAAAGTCGATTCAGAATCAAAGCAAGCAGCAAAATAGTGGCATAAGAGATAATCTTTTCGAGCAATATCTGAACGCCATAGATATACTCTTCGGCATCATTTTTCGAAATCAGATTTGCCATCATCATTCTGGCTACTATTTTTGAAGCAACCTGATCCATCTTTTGCCCCCTGTGACAGTATCTCTGTGTACGATATAGCACAGGCAAAAATGGAATAAAACCAGCTTGCCAATATTTGGCAAGTTTGGTTGAAATTAGGCAAGTTTGGTGTCTTACAATGGAATTATAACAACCGAAACAAACGCATTCTCTTCTATTTCAAAATTGCAATTTCCATTATTACGTTTTACTGCTTCTTTGATGTTTGTAAGGCCGTAACCATGAGAAATAACATCTTTCTTTTTACTCTTCATGTCCGCAGTGTTATCATTAACAAATGAATTGCGGCAGGCAAAAATAAACTGACCTTCTTCAATTACTGCTTTAATTGAAAGGATTCTATTATCTTCAGGACACTTTTCTAAAGCTTCAATAGCGTTATCTAGTATATTTGTAAGAATAACTATACAATCCCGGTCTTCTATCTTCAGCAAAGAGAGATCTCCTAAAACAAATCTAAACGTTATTCCCTTTTCTCTTGCTTCCGCATACTTGGTATTAAGAATTGTATTTATCAATCGGTTACCGGTCTCAAATACATTGGTATTGTTAATAAGTTCAGTATTTTGGATGTTGAGTATATCTTTCATCTTCTCATATTGCTCTTCTGCCATCAGACTTTTTAGTACAGTAATCGTATTCTTAAACTCATGTTCTCGTTTTCCTAAGATATCCCTTTCCTTTGTAATCTGATCATATAGCTGAACTATACCCTGAGCATGAGCAATCTCAATCTCATTCTTCTGAGCTTCAAGTGCTCTTCGGGATTCTTGCTTAATAAACCAGAATATGAAAAGATTGATCAAGAGCAAAGAAATGGCTACGTATGTAAAGAGATTGCCTTGGTATATATTTATTGGTCCATTAAAACTGTATGCAAATAGTGCTATTAAACTAAGTGAATATAGCGGAAAGACCATATATATAAGCCATAATTTTGTCTCAATTTTGGTCGTTTGTTCTTTTCTGAATGCCTTATGAATAATAAAAACGATTACGAACTGGATAAACTGACTTGCTGCGCCCATATATACAGAAATATCACTCTCCATTATCTGAGCTATTTTTAGATTAGGATCAAAGTATCTGTGAATAGCGGCGATAAAAAAATCACATGCAATAGCTATAATGTAAAACAACGTCGGTATAGCTATAATCATCATTTTGTTTTTCTTTTTGTATAAAACTAAAGAAAAGACTATATTTATTGCTATTACGATTATAATTCTAAAAACCAATGATCCTTCAAAATAAGTGCCTACCCCAAAACTAGCTATAATCCAAAGTATAGTCGTTACAGTATTAACTATTACAGAATGGTCTTCCAGATCTAAAAAAGTTGAACAGAATAGCCGAGCTAAAGCTACGTATACAATGGCATTAACAATATCATAAATCATCCTATTTCCCCTTTGACTAAACAAAACTTCCTATTAACATCATCAAAACGATTTCTCGCAATCGGTATTTTTATAGTTTCTTTACTACTCTTCCTAATAATCACCTCATATCGTCTTAACTGTACAGAATTCTTCAAATTAATAATATATCTTTGATGTGCCCTGATAAAGTATTCCGGCAATTCTTTTAGTGCATCATCAAGACTGCAGCGTCTTATATAGAAAGTTGAATCCTTCTCTTTTACGAAGTATTCAATATAGTGTTTCTCGCTTTTAATATAAACAATGTCATCTATAGCCACCTCTAAACGACCATCACTTAACTCCAACAATATTGTTTTTGGAGATTCCATCTTGAGGATAAAATCTATACATTCAATCAATTCAGACTTAAATGTTTCTTCTTGCTTTACAAGATACCTTACTGCATTGTACTTATAGCCTTCTCTTGTAAAATCGTAGTAATTGGTAGCAAAAGCAATTTTAGCATTAGGATATACACCGTATATTTCGCGAGCAGTTTCAAAGCCGGTTAATCCATCCATTTCATAATCCAAGATGAACAAATCGTATTTACTAATAGCCTCACCCTGCGAAAGTAAGACTTCTCCTGAAATATAGATATCGCATTGGAAGTCAATACCGCTCTGTGATAAATAGTTCTCGATTATACCCTTTTCCAATTCCAGAAAGGATTGTTGATCATCACACAAAGCAATACGTATCATAAACACCTCGTATTCCTTATTCTCTCATTTATTTGATTATAGCACTCAAATTAAACTATCATTTCACCGTAGTCTTTTTATTTAATTATCAAGGTCCGACCGACTGCGGATCCTGCTTCCAGTATTCCCGGACAACAAAAAACGCTGCCAATCTTGTAAGACAGCAGCGCTCTTATAATATGTAAACCTGTTGTTATTCGGAATAATGCGTTATCGCTCAATATTATCCGATTCTTATCCCAGAATTATCCGTGGGATAATAATGATCCACAAATGTTTTCCTTTATGTGCTCGATGAATAATATATTTTCCTACACATGTTCTCTTCTGCTCTTAATGGTCAGCCAGACACACAATATAAATGACAATAGTAATATAATCACATAGACCGCATTGTTTCTTGTGGAACACTGGATTTTTCAAGAATCCGGCGAGCGGAATATAACATCACCATCTTTGTTATATATGATAACAATGTATTCTTTACCATCTTTTTCAGAAATAGCTCTCCAATTGCCAGAACTTATATTGAATGATTCATTCCATTCGCCTGTTATCGTAATATGATCTCCATCGATACTCCAGGAAAGGTTTTCCTGAACCTGTTGATCTGTATTTGACATCCACTCTCTTTTGGCAGAACCTTCAGATAACTCTATTTTTGTTAATGTAACACCTTCAATTCTCCATAAGTTGATCGGCAGTCCATATGTATCAACCAATTCCTGAAGACTCCCGTATTTATCGACTGCAGTTGTAGTTGACGTAGTTGAGGTTGCCTGACTGGATGAACTTGAAGTCTCAGTTGTCTGATATGTGTTGCCGGTATCTGTTTTTGTGCAGGCAGAAAGGCTAGCTGCAACGATCATTATCAACACTAAAACCTTAATCTTGTTCATGTTAGTAATCACCACGCTAAATTTAATATGTATACACATCACACTTGGCTGTTCTTGTCACGCAGTCAACAACGTAGTTGCCTCTGCTGGTAACGATATGCCAGGACAGATTAAAGTTATCGTTCTCGGTACACCAATTGCTGTATACAAGTTCTGCATAAAACACAGTTGTCTCGTTGTTATAGCAGATACCGCTTGCGATTATAAGTGCCTCGTCCAGTGTAATCGGTGTTATCGTGTCTGATCCGCTGTTTGAATATTTCGAGCAGTCTACCATCAGATCAGATATTCCGTTCACACCTATCCTAACCTTTACCCCGCCATCAAGAATACTGATATTCTTATCAGTTCGACGCTCGAAAATATGGACATGAGCGTCCATCTCTCGGGTCGCTCTCTCATATGTTGCTTGATCTTTAAGAGAAATACGGAGCTTAAGTAATCCGCTTTGGCTCGGAATAGAAACCCGATCCTGACCTACTATTGCAGCTGCTTTCTCCTGTGCAAGAGCAATGCTTTCTTCCGGCAACATATTCATCTGAGGAGCTTGATACTCTCCACCGCGTTCACCTGTTACCATTGCATCGTAAAAATGCAGTTCATTATTCGTTTTGTTGATCCATATATATCTTTTAGGCAATGAAGGATCCGTGCTGCTATACATGATCTCCGTATCAGAATCTGAATCCTTCTTATAGTTGCTTCCTAAGAGACTGCTAGTAAGATTCTTCTGCTGATCAGCATCAATACTTCTGATAAGTGTTGCAGGGTAGGACTGATTCAGGATGCCGGCATCAGGAAGTGTAGCATCCGGACTTATTGCTATTTTGTTTGTATTGTTTTCGGAACTTGAAGAAACATACTCAGGTATAGATATAACCATTGTCTTTGTTCTGCCGGTATCCTTTAGGCCTTCCTTCTGAGTATATCCAAGCTGTTCATGCTCTGTATATACACGGACCCACTCACCAAGATCTTCTACTACAATAACTGTTGAACCATTATCCAAGCCATCAATTATGGCATCTTCTGAGACTTCAGGTTTGCTGCGCAAAAAAGCTCCTTTGATCACTACCTCATATATAGGGTATTCATGAGGCATATCATTTTTCCAAACACCTTCAGGTGTAAAATCTTCCACCGGCAGTTGAATCAATCGATTTTGTATTGTTGAAGAGTCTTCAGGATCTGCATATTTACAAGCTGCCATCGTCGCTTCTGGCGACACCTTATATAATTTAGTGCTTGTATCCTTAGATGTCTGAATCCTTACATAATTCTCTGCTCTGAAGCAAAGCTGGAAATACTCCCCATTGTTATTTATAAATACGTTAACCCCTTCTCCATCAAGACCATCAGGAAAATCAACACCGGCCTCCTGCCATTCAGAAGTATTGAATACTCCCGCAAGTTCTTTCACTGTATTCTCATCAGCATCAAATACACATGGTACGATCCCGTTATTAGACAAGCGGATCATCGCATTCGAAATATCTCCGAAAGGGGCATTCGAAGCAGTGTTATCTTCAGGAATAGCTGTCGTCGGATTGATCAAAGTACAGCCGGAAAAAGCAACCAGTATCGCCATGCAAAGGGCTAAGGCTTTATAACTCTTCTTTGATGGAGTCTTAATACTGGCTATCCTTTTCTTCATTGTCTTGAATTCACTTCGCATTCCTGCGGATACAGTAAAACCGAAAGCAACTTCGGACTGCTGTCTTAAGATCTCAAATAGTGACTTGGCGTATTCCGAAGAGTATTCCCTTCCGAGAAGTCTTATCGCTTCTTCATCGCATGCTAACTCGCAATCGATTCCGGACAGAAAGAATGCTGCCCAGACAAGCGGGTTATACCAATTGAGCGCTAATACTACGTATCTCAATACGATCCAGAAAGGATCACCATGCTTATAGTGGCATGCTTCGTGACAGATAATGTATTCATTGCTTCCGTCAGACTTCTCATCAACATATATCTTATTGAACAGAAGAAACGGCGTACCTTTGTATTTTATAGCGTATATCTTAAGTCCGCAGGTTTGATCCTGCCTGATAAAATATCTCTTATGTCTGCAATACAGAATGAAGCCGGTGTTATAAACCGTAAATGCAAGTATCAGTAAAGCGGATACTGACAGGCTTATAGTTGTAAGCAGATCAACTATATTCAGAGGCGTTTTGTTCTCAACAACCCTGTTTTCCACATTGGTATTCTTATTTATTTCAGGATTGACCGTCTGCTCCTGATCGATATTTACAGGTTGAATCGGCTCTGCATCCACATTAGCGGTACCGTTTTCAGATACTACTTCTGTCTGTGAAGTTACTGCCGGAACAGCAGGTGCTTCCAGGATCGGCAAGTTGATCTTAAGGAAAGGTGAAACGATCATGTAGAGAGGAATAAGCAGCCAAAGGGCATACTGATGCTTCTTCAGGATCTTCCCGTCTGAGAGTTTTCTTATGATCATTATAAGCACAGCTAATACTGAGATGCCGATTATATAACGCAGCATATTATATCTCCTCGATCATTCTCTTGATCTCTGCTAACTGTTCTTCGGTAAGCGCATCAGAACCTATGAGATTGGCGATCATAAGACCGACGTTGCCTTCGTAAACCTTGTCTATGAAAGAATTTGTCTCTTCAAGTTCAGCTTCTGTTCTGTCTATTGCAGGATAGAATTTCTTAGTCCTGCCTACCTGTTCATAAGTAACCATGCCTTTCTCGATCATTCTCTTGAGCAAAGTTATAATCGTATACTTCGTCCAACCGGTACTATCAAGAAGTTCTCTTGTAAGTTCGGTAAGTGTCATACATTTATTTTTCCAAAGACAATTAGCTATCTTCCATTCAGAATCCGTTAATCGCATAATAAGGTCTCCTTTGCATTGGTGGACTCATGTCCACCACAATATAACATGTTGGTGGACTGTCGTCAACCAACACTGGCAAACCTAGCAAAAACCTTCATCTCAGCTAATATTGACCATAAAAATTTTCTTTTGTTAGGCAGGAATCATTTGACTTTTTCTTCACCGGATTGTAAGAATGCGAGGTTGTCGCATTTAGCACAAAGGGACATGTAAGATATGGCTTTCTGATTATAAATAAATCAGCCTTTTACGTAAGATGCCATATCAAAATCATAGACTTCCATAAGCATCTCAGGCTTTAATCCCTCATCGATTCCGCCATCGAAAATGACCTTACCGTCCTTCATCAGGACTGCCCTTGTGCAGCACCTTCTGGCCTGCTCCAGGTCATGGAAAACCGCGACCAGAGTGTTGTCGGTATCGCCGGTCTTTCCTGCTGCCCATGAGTTCAGTTTGTCGCACAGTTCTGCCCTGTATTTGATATCAAGATTGTTGCCGGGTTCATCGAGGAAAAGGAATGGTGATCCTTGCGCAAAAGTCCTCGCGAGAAGAACTCTTTGCAGCTGGCCTCCTGAGAGCTCATCTAAGTGCCTGTCTTTAAGTTCAAGAACACCGCAGTCTTCCATACACTTAAGTGCATACTGAACGTCAGAAGCGTTGTTCCTGAATACAGTATTTCCTGCTGATGCATATGTGCCAAGAAGCACTGTCTCGAAAACAGTGTACGGGAAATACATATCACTTGTCTGCGGCATGAGAGAGATGTATTTTGCAGTATCTTTTCGCTTCATTTTGAAGACGTCTTTACCGTCAAGAAGGACTTCTCCTTCGTGTGGAATTATACCTGACAGGACGCGAAGAAGCGTCGTCTTGCCGGAGCCGTTCGCGCCGCCGATGAAGACCTTTTCGCCGGACTTTATCGTGAGATCTATTCCCTTCAAGATCTCAGTTTTGCCATAAGATACTCTCACATTTTTCGCGTTAAGTTCCATCAGCGTTTCCTCCTTGATGTGAAGAAAACATATGCGAAAAAAGGAGCGCCGATGAGTGCTGTTACAGCACCTACCGGGATCTCGCGCGGCGATAACAAAGTCCTTGATATCAAGTCGCAGAGCGCCATGAATGCGCCGCCGTAAATGAACGACATCGGGATAACGAGTTTATGCGATGGTCCGAAGATCTTTCTTACGACATGAGGCGCAGCGAGATCGATGAATCCGATGACGCCTGTGAATGATACTGACACGCCTGTGAGAAGCGCACATATAAGTATCGCCAGTATCTTGGTCTTCTTGGCGTCGACGCCCATCGCCTGGGCCTGAAGGTCACCGAAGCTCATGATGTCCATTTTTCGCGACATGAGCATAAGCGAGACCAGCCCGAGAATGCATATCGGAAAAAGGATCGCGCAGTGATCCCATCCTCTTGCTGAGAACGAACCCATCATCCAGAGAACGATCTGCTTGGAATGATCAGAACTCAGTGTCGATAATAGATTTACTATGCCGTTTACAAAAAGCGACAGGACCATACCCAGCAGGACGACCGTCGTGTTGGATACGCTCTTGTCGATTGCAGACGCAAGCATCAATGCGAAAACTACAGTTGCAAGTCCGAAGACAAAACCTGCGGCAGGAAGCATGAATCCTGCAAGAACAGGAACGGAGATCTCGAGTATCAGGACCAAAGTGGCACCAAGTGACGCGCCGGAAGATACACCTAATGTATATGAAGATGCCAGAGGATTCTGAAGCAGAGCCTGCATGCACGCACCGCTGATGGAGAGCGCACCTCCGACCATAAATGCCATCAATGCTCTCGGCATTCTGATGACCCAGAAGATCGAATCCATCATGGGATCGATCCCTTCAGGCGTTCCCTTGCCGGTTATGTGTCCGCCAATGATCCCCAACAAGTCTTTAAGTGAGATATATACACTTCCTGACCTGATCGCGAAAACGAGTATAAAAAGGCACAGGACTGCCGATATCACTATCTTAAGTCCTGTGCCCTTCTTAGTCATAATACTGTTCCGTTAATTATCAGCCGAAGACCTTCTCGACAACTTCTTTCTTCAAGTCGTCGAAAGACTTTGTAAAGTTGCCGAACTGATCAGGATAGATATCCTTAGCCCACTCGAGGATCGCCTCGCTGACGTGGTGGTTAGGACGTGAGCAGAGGTTCTCATTTACCTGGTAAACTTCACCATTCTTGATGGCATTTACATTCTCCCAGCCCTTGAGTGCCTTAACAGCATCAGCTGCGCCGGGCATCCAGTCGCAGTCCATGAGGATTACATCAGGGTTAGCTGCGATAGCTTCCTCAACAGAGATAGAAAGCCAGCCTTCCTTGTCGCCGAAAGCGTTCTTGGCACCGATAGCTGTGATCATCTGATCCATGTAAGTACCCTTACCGAATGTGTAAATCGTGGGAGCTTCAGCGGAAGGTACGTTCATCATAACGAGAACTTTCTTCTGCTTGTCAGCAGGAACTGACTTGCCTGCTTCTTCGATAGCTGCTACGAAAGCTGTGAAACCCTTTGAAAGAACGAGTGCTTCAGGTCCCTTTCCTACGCAGTTGCCGATGAACTCGATATCCTCGCAGATGCCTTCAAGAGTTGAAGGTGAAGGAATATCAGCAACGCAGATACCGCTGTCAACGAGAGACTTGAAAGGATTTGAACCACCGACAGAGCTCATGCCTGATGTGAATACGAGGTCAGGCTTAAGTGCAGCGATAGCTTCGTTATCAGGATTCATCATGTCGAACTGTGCGACATCCTTTGCGAGCTTGTCTGCATATGTTGCAGAGTTTGTATCAATTGCTACGATCTTGTCGCCAAGGCCAAGCTCGATCAATACCTGTGTTGTTGAAGGTGCGAGAGAAGCGATCTTCTCGACCTTTTCAGGAACCTTGATATCATTGCCTGCACGGTCCTTTGTCGGAACTGTAAAAGTGAACTGGTCTACGATCTCGGAACCCTTTGAAGCGATAGACTCGAGCTCAGACGGAACTGTTACTGAAGGAACAGTAACATTTGTTGTGCTGCATCCTGTAGCCAAAGCTAATGTGGCTGCAGCTGCAAGAATAATTGAAAGAATCTTCTTCATTCTATAAAACCTCCTAAACAAAGTGAGAAGATGTTGTCTTCTTATTGTTCGAATAGATTATAATATTCAACCTACTTTTGAGGTATACTTATTGGCAACTGTTCTATATCTAAAATCTATGTTCAAACAAGGGAAATAATTATGAAGATTAGCAAAATTCTCGCAGACAAGAATCCTACGATCTCTTTTGAGGTATTCCCGCCCAAGGCTGAGACAGGTCTTAATGACGTCAAGGCTGCCGCAGGCGCCATCGCCGCTCTGGGCCCTTCATTCATGTCCGTTACATACGGCGCAGCAGGCTCCACATCCAAGCTCACTGTAGAAGTAGCTTCAAGCATCAAGAGCCTTTACGGTGTTCCCGTAATGCCGCACCTGACATGCGTAGCTTCTACCAAAGAACATGTTGCTAATATGCTCAGCCAGATTCGCGAAAACAATATCGACAACATCATGGCATTAAGAGGCGATCTTCCCAAGGACGGTGTTGTCTGCAACGATTATACCCATGCATCAGATCTCATAAGAGATATCAGAGCGCAGGACCCCGACATCTGCATCGGCGGTGCGTGCTACCCTGAAGGACACGTTGAATCTGCTCACAAGTCTGAAGACATTCACTTCCTTAAAGAGAAAGTCGACGCAGGCTGTGATTTCCTTACGACACAGATGTTTTTCGACAATAACATATTCTATAACTTCCTTTACAGGGTTAAGGACGTCGGCATCAATGTCCCGATCGTTCCAGGCATCATGCCTATCACCACTGCAAAGCAGTTATCAAGATCAGTACAGCTCTCAGGCACGAGCGTTCCTGAGCGTTTCAAGGCAATAGTCGACCGCTTCGGTGATGACCCTGTCGCAATGCGTCAGGCAGGAATCATCTATGCCACAGAGCAGATCATCGACCTCATCGCAAACGGCATCACACATATTCACGTATATTCCATGAATAAGCCTGACGTCGCTTCAGACATACTCTATAACCTCAAGGGGATCATCGGATAATGCCTTTAGGAGTCGAAATACCCGTCAAAGAAGTTCAGCGGTACATGGGTTACCACGGTATCGTTGATATCGCGCCCGACATTCAGGCTAAGATCAGCAAAGCCGTTGATCTGCTCGGCGCACAGTCGCATCCGAGGATCGTTACAAAGGAATACCCGATTAGAGTAAGAGGCAACGACATCACTATCTATAACGATACTGAAGAGATCGTTCTTACTTCCGAGTCACTTGCAAGGAACCTTAAAGGCTGCTGCGGCGCGATCCTGCTTGCTGCAACGATCGGTCCTGCCTGCGACATGCTCGTAAGAAGGGCTTCCGTTACTTCTTCTGCAGAGGCTTCCATCTATCAGGCAGCAGGAGCTGCAGCGATAGAAGCTTTTCTTGACGATCAGAATGCCAAGCTCGAGAAGGAATACGAGGCACAGGGACTCTTCCTAAGGCCCAGATTTTCGCCCGGTTACGGCGATCTTAAACTCGATCACCAGAAAGACTGGTTCAGGCTCCTTGATATATCAAAGCAGATCGGCGTGGAACTTACGGATTCGCTCCTGATGGTTCCCACAAAGTCCGTTACCGCACTTATCGGTATCGGCATAGATAAGAGCAAGGCCGGCTGCACCGGATGTTCCGGCTGCAACAAGCACGACACCTGCGCATATTCGAAAGAGGACTAACTAACATGAACTTAAGAGACAGACTCGGCAAAGAATGGTTATTCTGCGACGGTGGCACCGGCTCCATCCTACAGAAGATGGGACTTAAAGGCGGCGAACTGCCTGAGACCTGGAACCTCACAAGACCTGACGACATCAAGGCTCTTAACAAGGGTTATTTTGATGCAGGTTCCAACATCGTAAACACTAACACTTTCGGTGCCAACAGGTTCAAGTTCGACAACGTATCAGAGATCGTCACTGCTGCCGTTAAGATCTGCCAGCAGGCTCGAAAAGAAGCAGGCCGCGAAGACGACGCCTATGTAGCGATCGATGTCGGCCCTACAGGAAAGCTCTTAGAGCCCATGGGAGATCTCCCCTTCAATGAAGCAGTAGATGTTTTCGCTGAGATAATAAAAGCAGGCTATGAGGCAGGCGGCGACGTCGTCGTTATCGAGACGATGAGCGACTCCTATGAGGCAAAGGCTGCTGTAGTTGCTGCAAAAGAAGTATGCGACCTGCCCATCATCGTCACAATGGTCTACGACGAGACAGGTAAGCTCCTCACAGGAGGCGGCGTAGAAGGCACTGTTGCTATGCTCGAAGGACTTAAGGTAGATGCTATCGGTATCAACTGCGGATTCGGCCCTAAGCAGATGCTCCCTATTGCAGAGCGTCTTGTTAAGTGCTGCTCACTTCCTATTGTTGTTAACCCCAACGCAGGCCTTCCCAGAACCGAAAACGGCGTCACTGTATATGACGTTGATCCTGATGATTTTGCTTCCGTTATGGAGCAGATCGCGAAGATCGGCGTACACGTCATGGGCGGCTGCTGCGGTACCACGCCCGATCACATCAGCAAGATGATAAATACCGTTAAAGTGCTTCCGTTTACAGAGCCCACGGTCAAGAACGATACATACGTTACAAGCTTTGCAGACTGTGTAAAGATCGGCAGAAAGCCTGTCATCATCGGCGAGAGGATCAATCCTACCGGCAAGAAAAAGCTCCAGCAGGCACTCCGTGACAACAACATCGATTATCTTCTGACTGAAGCATTGAAACAGGAAGAAGCAGGCGCTCACATCCTTGATGTAAACGTAGGTCTTCCTGAGATCGACGAGCCTTCCATGATGGAGGACGTCATCTTAAAGATCCAGTCAGTTACAAATCTTCCTTTGCAGATCGATACGACCAATATCGAAGCCCTGGAGCGCGGCATGCGCATCTACAACGGCAAGCCCATGATCAACTCGGTAAACGGCAAAGAAGAAAACATCAAGGCCGTCATGCCTCTGGTCGCAAAATACGGCGGCGTTCTCGTAGCACTCCCGCTTGACGAAGGCGGTATTCCCGAGACATCCGAAGGCAGGATCGCTATCGCTAAGCGCCTCTATGAAGCAGCTGACAAGTATGGCATTCCGAGAAAAGACATCGTCATCGATGGCCTTGCCATGACGATCTCATCAGACCCTAATTCCGCCATCGCGACACTCGATACAGTAAGACGTGTAAGAGACGAATTTAACGGGCATTCCATTCTCGGTGTATCGAATATCTCATTCGGTCTCCCTGCCCGCGAACTCGTCAATTCGCACTTCCTTACGATGGCGATGCAGAACGGTCTTTCATGCGCGATCATAAACCCGGTAAACGGCCCCATGATGGCATCTTACAGATCATTTAACGCATTGATGAACTTAGATCCGAATCTTACTGAATTCATCACGTCATTCAAGGATTATGTCGCAGGCACATCTTCTGTTGCAAGCAGTGCGAAGACTACCGGCGCTTCTTCAGGTGCAGTTCTGACTCTTGGCGAAGCGATCGAGAGAGGTGTCGTCGGAAGAGCCGCGGAAGCAATGAAGGAAGAGCTTGCATCAGGCCGTGATTCCCTCGAGATAATCGACGCTGAACTTATTCCTTCACTCGACCGTGTCGGCAAAGGCTTCGAGAAAGGAACTGTCTTCCTTCCCCAGCTTCTCATGAGCGCTGATGCCGCAAAGGCAGCTTTCGCAGTTGTTAAGGAAGCTATGGCCGATAAGCCCCGTAATACCAAGGGCCAGGTCATCTTAGCCACCGTCAAAGGCGACATTCACGACATCGGCAAGAACATCGTCAAAGTAATGCTCGAGAACTACGGATACGACGTTATCGACCTGGGTAAGGACGTTCCGCCTGAAGTGATCGTCGACTGCGCTATCGAGAACAACATCCGCGTAGTTGGCCTGTCTGCCCTCATGACCACAACAGTTGCTTCAATGGAAGATACCATTAAGCTTCTCCGTGAGAAAAAGCCCGACACCAAAGTCGTTGTCGGCGGTGCCGTAATGACACCTGAATACGCTGACAAGATCGGTGCCGATGCATACGCAAAAGATGCCATGGGTACGGTAAGATACTGCGACTCTGTTTTCGAGGGATTGGTAAGGTAAGACCGGACCTTGCAGTTATAATTCAAGTAAATTGTTGTCCCCCTTTTGCGAAAACCGCATTAGGGGGATAAATTTTGGAATATGTTGTCCCCCTCTGGCCAAAACAGCCTTAGGGGGACATGCTTTTGAGGGCAATTCGGGCAGTCTCATTACCGGCGTACGCAAAACAGGGCGCATTTACCATCAAAAAGAGTACGTTTTCGCCCCTTGTAAGTTACAATGCCTAAAAGCGGGCGCATTTGACCCTGAAATGCGTACGATTTTGCGCACTATACGGTGCAAGACCTTTTCGAGCAATGAGTATCCCAACATTGCGAAAACAACCCGTCTTGCAACACGCCATATAATAATCCCCCTCCAGCCACAGCCGAAGGGGGACACGTTTTTACTTCTTCACTCTTCCCATCTTCACGAAATTAACTATCCCGTAAACGATCAGGAAGACAGCACCTGCGAAGCCGATGATGCCCGTGATGTTTACCAGGTAGTGAGTGGGCAGCTCAAAGACATGTGCCAGGTGGTCGTAAAGGGCAATGAAACCCGCTATCCAAAACGGGAGTGCGGCAAAGCAGATAATACCTTGTGTTCTGTATTTTGCTCTCATCTTTTAACGCTCCTCGCGAGTTCAACAGCAACACCGAATTTGCCGAATGAATGGTTAGCTTCATGAAGGCCGTCAGGTGTGTAGTCGGGCTGGTCGACGACGTCGCCTGCAACGATAAAATCATAGAGTTCAAACCCGTGGAAATTGCACACTGCCTGAACGCCGGCAAGCTCCATCTCGACTGCGATGCAGCCCTCTTCTTTGCGCTTCCTGACCTTCTCTCTTGTCTCCATGTAGAGCGCGTCAGTTGTCCACACTCTGCCTTCGATATATGGGTATCCTTTCGAAGCAAAAAAATCAGCGACAAAACCCGCATTCTTTATGGCAATATAATCCGACGGTGGAGCGTAGTGATAGCTCATTCCTTCGTCGCGGTATGCCTCTGTAGGGACGATGTATTTGCCTGCAGTTTTCTCATTATCGAGAGCGCCGCACGAACCGAAAAGGATAAACTTTTCAGCACCCGTTTTCCAGTTGACTTCGATGAAATCAGTAGCAGCCTGTGCAGAGCCCATCTCGGAGATATAAAGGATCGCTTTCATCCCGCCGATATCGAGAAGATATATAGGTCTGATCTTGTTGACCGAACCTAATTCTGACACCTGTTCGTTCGGATATTTCGCGAGTGCTTCTTCAAATATCTCACGCGAAAAAGTAACGATCGCCGTATCGCAAATATGCTTTCTCTCGCCGAAGAAAGAACCCGGCGTTACTATTGCTTCGCTCTTATCGTCAAAAGAGTCAGTTATCATTCTTATCCCCTTTGCTTACCGCCGATCCCCCAGTTCTCCAGGGGAGGTTCGTTGATTACTATAAACACGTCAGACGGATCTATTGAAAGACGTGAATTAAGATTGCTGCATATCGTCTCTATCAGCTTGCCTTTCATCTCCTTCGTTCTTCCGGGGAAGATCGAGAGCTCTACTATCATGAAATCATCGGACTTAAAATCAGGCTTCTCAAAATCACTTTCCGGGAACTCCTCAACACGCTGGAAACGGTCCCAGTCTTCGATCCCGATCGAGTCGACAAGACCGTCATGGATCGAATCCAGAACTGTTCTTTTATATTCGGGAGTCTTCCCTTCAAGCATTGATACTTTAACTACCGGCATATCAGTCGATCACTCCAAAAGATATGCATCATCCGGTGATACACGGCACTCTTTTGTGAAGATGAGCCAGTCGGTGATATCGGAGAACGGATATGTGCCGGTATCACCCTGCTTTATGCCTGAGACATAGTAAGGTTCCTGTGTCAATTCACCGACAACAGTGCCGTCCTTGATGTCCTTGATCTCGAACCAGATGTGTTCCTTTTCGGGCTTATCCGGATTGCTCCAATGCTCCTTGTCGATGGTAAGACCGATCTTTGCGATGATGGTATTTTCCTTGTTCTCAAATGCCTTGACCATGTAAGGAAGGCGCTCAATAGCAAGAGCGCTCATACGCTTTGTCTCTTCAGTCGAGAAGTAGAACATCGGATTCTGATTAAGGAACTGATTGAAATCATCAACAGGAGTATAGATCTTCTGCTCTTCGGCCTTTTCGTTCTTGTAGATCATGAGGACGCATGTATCTTCATTGTGCACACCATCGTCACGGTCTTCCTCAGTACCCAGAGTAACATCCGGATAGAGCTCTAATGCTTCTTTCCATTCGACCGCGGTAAGCGTAAGCT
The DNA here is from genome assembly GCA_946403085.1 of uncultured Clostridia bacterium. GTDB lineage: Bacteria > Bacillota > Clostridia > Saccharofermentanales > Saccharofermentanaceae > Saccharofermentans. The sequence goes on from CAMIYM010000013.1 coordinate 44,745, forward strand.
GCTTGCCTGCTGCCTGTCCGATAAAGACGGCATCACCGGGCTCTATCGGCTCATCACTTTCGAGCATTCTCAAAGCAAAAGCTTCGATCATCTTATAGTGGTCATTGAAGAATTCCTTGCTGGAATCTAAGATCTCGAGTTCATATAATCCGCAGCGCTTAAGGCCGTGCGTGTGAAGCCATACTTCATCACCGCCGTCAGATATTGCCTGAACTGTGAAAAGATATCTGGGTGCAGGAAGTACGGATGATTTAGCTGCAAGAGATACCCACTTGCCTGAAAGGAGCTTTTCGGAAGGACAGTCAAGCACTGCGATAAGTTCCGGGAAAAGCACGTCTATGATCCTTAACTGGTCATAGAAACACTGATTGTTATCGCCCTCATAATCGATGCAGACGCCAAGGCCAACTTCAGCTTCGTCAAGCATCTTGACCTCTTCGTCTGTGAAGGTGTGCTCAGGACGTACAAAGCTCGGTATCTCAACATTGGTGGGACTTAATTCGACCTCATAGTCGTTGTCTCCAATAGTAAGATCAAGGACAAGCAGTCCTCTGTCGTCATCCATATTCATATCGTTGACCTTGATAAACTCACAAGTCATAAGATTTCCCATAAAGTTCTTGGGATCATCGATGAGGCTCTGATCCTTGGGGATCGCTATCATGTATGAAGGTTCCTGCATAAACTATCTCCTTGTATTTGAATTATCCTAAGTATTCTTTAACGTCTGCGAAAGAAACGCTCATCTTGAAAAGTCCGTTTCCGCCTTCATAAGTAAAGTCACGGAGCTCAACATAAGCAAAGCGGTTGAGTTCAACATTGTGAACGGCATAATATATGTCGCTCTCATATTGGGGCGTTCCGCTCATGAACGGGTCGCCATAGGAGCTGACCAGGCCATCTCTGATTCCATCATACTGTACCTTGATCTCGTCCCTGAACTCAGGTGTATTCTCGATCTTATAGGCATTATAAGCTTCGTTGACCAAAGTGAATTCGAGGCAGCGGACGTGTCCGTCGTTAACATCAGTCCAGATTTCTAATTCATTGAACTGAATATTATCCTTTTTGAAGTATGCAGAGTATACGTGCAGATGTGTCTCAATATTGTTTCTGGTCTCAGTCATCCAAGTGCCGGTGCGGTCATCCAGTTCCGTTCCGAAGAATTCACCGATCATCTTTTCAGCTGTTTCCTGATCCTTGCCGATGACATCATTCATGAGATTAAAGAGTTCACCATATTCGCCTTTTGAAGCAGCTGTCTCTGTGGTCGTTTCTTCCGTCTCAGGCTTTTCGGTCTCTTCTTCTGTCTCAGTAGTTCTCTTTGTTGACGATGTTTTGCCTGCGCCCTTATCTGAGCACGCGCTTATCGAAAACATCATCACCATAGCCATTGTTATGGCAGCTAACTTAATAACCTTTTTCATCGATCTTCTCCCCCCTTATTTCATTAATAGCGGGGATAATACAGCTGTTTTGTTTTCGCGAAAATCCCCACATCCAAAAATAATTATATCAGATAATTTTAACGTTTTTATCACTACTGAAGCGGGGACAAAAAAAGCCGGACCCTATATCAGGATCCGGCCGTTCTAATCAGAAAACGTATCTTCAGATACTAAGCTTTATCAAGCTTCCTTACCCTTTGTGAGAGCCATGTAAACGAGTGCTGCAACAGCTGCACCGATCATAGGTCCTACGATGAATACCCAGAGGCTTGAAAGAGCTGCACCGCCTGCGAAGATTGCAGGTCCGATGGAACGTGCAGGGTTAACAGATGTACCTGTAAAGCTGATGCCGAGAATGTGTACGAGAACAAGAGCGAAGCCGATGATGAGGCCGCCGAAAGAACCATGCTTGAACTTCTCATCTGTTACGCCGAGGATAACAAGAACGAAGATAGCAGTGAGAACTGCCTCGATGATGATGCCGGCAGCAATGTTTCCGTTTACACCTGCAAGGCCGTTAGCACCAAGACCCCATGAAGTCATCTTCTGTGCTTCTGCATCATAAACACCTGTCATGTCGACCTTGCCTGCTGTCTTGAACAGGTACTTAAGAAGAGCTGCACCTGAGATTGCACCAAGAGTCTGGAATACGATATATCCCCAGAATTCCTTGGAAGTCATCTTCTTAGAGATAAGCATTGCAAGAGATACAGCAGGATTGATGTGGCAGCCTGATACGTTGCCGATGCAGTAAGCCATTCCAACGATAACAAGACCGAATGCAAATGCTGTAAGGATATATCCGCCGCCGTTTACAGAGTCACAGCCAACTGCCATTGCAGTGCCGCAGCCAAGGAAAACGAGTACGAATGTACCGATGAATTCAGCAGTGAACTTCTGAACATATGCAAGTGTTGCATCTTCCTTTGTAGAAGGGATAACCATGTAAAGTACGATGAGAACGACTGCAAGGATCGCAAGGTCAGCAAGAAGGAAAGAACCGTTGTAGACCATTGAGAACACATATACATTATCGTATCCTGCTTCAGCAGCGGAATCAGCGTAGAAGATAACACCTGAAGCAACAGAACCGAGCCATCTTACGATGTATGCGACAACTGTGAATGCAAGAGTCTTAAGGATCGTAGCACTTCTGAATCTGTTAAGTGCACCGGGGATCTTTGCCCTGTCATCTGCCTTAAGAGCAGCAAAACCTGCAAAGCCCAAAGCTGTATAGCCGATCGTGTAGTCCAAGATAACCTGGAAAGGAGTTACGAGCCAGCCGCCGATAAGCTGCAAAAGACTGAAGATGAAAGCGATGATGAAACCCCATACAGGTCCGAAAGCAACACCGTAAACGATGATAGGCAATGTTGAAGCCGGTGTAACTGATCCGCCCATAGGCATCTCGAAAAGCTTGATCTGTGAGAGTACGAATGCCAATGCAAGGCATACGCCGCCCGTGGATACCTTCAAGATATACTCACGGTTGGATTTGGTTGATTGTTTTGACATAAAAACACCTCCGTCTATGGTAACCGGAGCGAATCGCTATGGATCTGAAAGATCATGCCAAAGACAAGAGGCTAGAAAATATATATCAGGCTCCCTACGCCGGCATTATCCGTCAGGTTCAGCGGGTCGGATGTTTGATCCCTCTCAGCTTTTAAAAGCTCCCCGGTTTCCGTTTGTCGCAAAAAATATACTATACGGCTACTTCAAATACAATAAATCAGGGGATGTCTCAATGCACAAAAATCAGGCGCCTAACTTGCGGGCGGGGCGCTTAATTAACAACAGGATGAAGATAGCTACAGCAGTAGTTCCAAGGCTGATCGGATATACCGTCATGATCGTCTGGAAAGAGCGGAACTTTTCGAAAACTGTATAGATCCAGAATATCCTTATTCCGCATATGCAGAACATCGTAACAAGAGCCGGTGACAATGATATTCCGTAGCCTCTCATGTAACCGCTCATGACATCGTAGAAGAGCGAGAAAAGATGTGCTGTGGTGATGAACATAACTCTGATGTAACCGATCTCTACAAGCTCCGGATTATCTGTGAAGATCGAGATCAGATTCTTGCCGCAGATAAGAAGCGTCGTCACCATCAAACCTTCGATAACGATGCCTTCGAGAAGACAGAGCTTAAGAGTCTTTTTGCATCTGTCGATCTTCTTGGCGCCATAATTCTGTCCTGTGATCGTAGTGCATGCCTGACCGAAACTGTTAAGCACATAGTATGAGAATATCTCGATGTTAAACGCAGCTGAAGATGCTGCTGCAACGACAGTTCCAAGTCCGTTTATAGCAGACTGGATGATGATATTCGCAGCTGAGAAAACGCATGCCTGAAGGCTTGCAGGAATACCGATCTTTACTATCTTTCCCAGGACCGGCCAGTCGACCTTAAGCCTCTTCTCATCGAACCTAGCAGGTGTCTTGGATTTCCTTAAGAACAGCAGAAGGATTATTCCGCTTATCATGTTCGAGATGACAGTCGCAGTCGCAACGCCGTCTACTGTGCGGTTCATGAATACAACGAAAAATATATTAAGTCCGACATTGATAACACCTGATATGACAAGTGCTATAAACGGCATCCTCGTATTGCCTATTCCCCTGAAGATAGCAGCTTCAAAGTTATAAAGGAGAATGACCGGAGTTCCCGCGATATAGATCCTGAAATAAAGGATAGCCATGTTTACTGAATCGTCGGCAATGTTCTGTGATCTTAAGATCGGCTCTGCAAGAAGCTCGCCCAAAAGTGCGACGAGGATACCTCCTATTATGGCAACGATCATGGAGGTGTGAACGGCCTTTTTTACCGTCTCGTCATCCTTGCTTCCGACAGCGTTTGCTATAACGACATTAGTACCAAGAGAGATCCCGAGAAAGCCATTTACGATGAAGTTTATAATCGGCGTATTGGCACCGACGGCAGCCATGCATGCTTCACCCAGATCACCCGTGTAGTTTCCTACGACAGCGATGTCGGCAGCATTGAACATCTGCTGCAAGATGCCCGTCATTGCCAAAGGAAAAGCGAACCCCAGGATCTTATTCCAGAGGCTTCCTTCGGTCATGGATTGCTTGCTTATCTTTTTTGCATTCATTCTTTTCGCCGGTAAAAAAAAACAGTATAAATATGCGCACACGCGCAAACTAAAAGGTTATAACACCTTTTCGCAAAATCTCATATTAAGAAAATAGCTAAAAGTTTCTTATAAGCGACCCAGCTTTACTAGTCTTACGACACAAGACTCAATGAACTTCTGGACTTCGCGTTCATACATAGCCTGGGATCTCTCGTAGCACTCCATGTGATGCGCATTATTGACGATGACCATTCTCTTTCTCGAGCGCAGATTATCGTAGATATTGCGTGAACCTTCGGGTGTTGTTATATCATCTTCACCGCCCTGGAAAATCAGGACAGGAACCTTGATGCTGCTTGCATGAGTCGTGCAGTCGCATCTGTTGATATCAAAGCCGAACTTCGCCTGCGCGAGCCTTCTCATCCTTCCGATTATCCAGTCAGGATTGAGCTTAGTCGTCTGAGGCAGAGTTGCCTTAAGGAAATCAGAGAGCGAAGCCATCGGAGAATCAGCAATTATTCCGCAGACATTGGGATCAAAATCTTTCTGCTGTGCGGCGAGAAGACATGCTGTGGCGCCAACGCCTCTTGCCACGAGATAGATCCTGCAGTTATTGCCGAGGCGCCTTCTCGTGAAGTTGAACCACTCATTGAGATCGACACTCTCCATAAGTCCCCATGTAAAATTCTTACCGCTGCTCATTCCGTGACCTCTCATGTGAGTGATGAGGCAGTGGCACTGTACTTTTCGCATCATGAGTCTCGCGTATGCGGCCATCTCTGCAGGAGATTCATCGTAGCCGTGAACCAGGATCACCATGTTGCGGCATGATCTGTCTGATGAAGGCCTGTAATAGCCTGAAAGACTGCATCCGTCGAATGTCGTGGTCCTTACGCCGAGCCACTCGTTATGGAATGTATAGAACCAGTTCTTGCCGCGTCCGATTATCGTGCTGCGGTCGATATGCTTGGGCGACCTGTCGACCTGAGGAAGCGGCTTAGGTCTTTTGAAGAGCTTCTTGAATATCTTGTCGGTGTAGCGGAGGAAAAGCATGAAAAGACCCCCTCCGACGAGGATCAATACAAGCACCACTAATACCGCAACGAGGATCGCGGTTACATTTGAACCATTATCCGGCAATTATTCCCTCCGGGCTGTCCTTCCCGGAGCTCAGGAGCTGACAGCCGCTTTCTGTTACCAGGCAGTCATCCTCGATCCTGAATCCGATGTTCCACTCAGGGATATACACACCGGGCTCTACCGCAAGACAATTACCTGCTTCGAATTCTTTGTCCCTGGGCCCGACGTCATGGACGTCCAGTCCCAGATAGTGGGAAGTGTTATGCCAGTAGTACCGGCGAACATCCTCCACTGTAAAATTATCAGGGATAAGCCCCTGCCCTGCAAGCCATTTGCCGGCGATGTCATACATTTGTGAATTAAGTCCGGCAAATGTTTTACCGGGCGCTATATACCCGAAAGCAGCCTTTCTCAAGGCTCTTATGAGGTCTAAAAGCTTCATTCTCTTATCGTCTTCGCCCTCAGGTCCTCCGACGAAAAACACCCTCGATATGTCAGCGCAGTATCCGTTCATCCTGGCGCCGCAGTCAAGCTGGATGATAGAGCCTTCTTCCGCTATTCCGTCGCCGTCTCTCTCGGGATCCGAATGATGCAGATAGAAAGCATTCTTGCCGCACGAGACAATGGTCTCAAAGGCAAAAGCCATCGAGCTTCTCTTTGCCATCTCATATTCAAGCTTAAGATAAAGCTCATACTCGGACACGCCGGGCCTGATGAGCTTCTTCATCTCATCGATCGCTTCCTCAGTGATCCTTGCGGCCTCTCTTATAGATTCGATCTCATAAGGCTGCTTAATAAGGCGGAGCTTCGTCGTGATCTCTGAAAGGTCAGAAGCCTTGCGGCCATCCTTTTCGATCTGCTTCTTAAGATCAAAAGGCTTGTTCATCACAGATGACCCGTCAAGGAAGATATTAATGGAACTGTCTTTGATAAGCTCGAACTCTTTCTCCTCATACTTCTCGAGATCATGTATATCATCTGCCGCAATGCCCGAGATGGCTGCGATATCAGCATAATCCATTCTCTTGCCGTGCCAGCGCTCCTTCATGGAATCATGTGCAGGCGCGAAAATACTTTCCGTGACTTTGCCATCATCCTTCTCTAACACAAGAACAAATCCGGCATGCTCAAGGCCCGTCAGATAGAAGAAGTTCCTGTCGACAAAGAACCTGTAATCGGAATCAGCTGACATATGCTTTTCTTCACCCGAGAAAAGCAGCGCCGCGGTGCGGTCCGGCAACGCGGCGGCAAAGCGCTCTCTATTAAGTTTGTAAACCGCAGGGTTCGTCATGCTTACCACTGCTTGACTCCGTCCGAACGGACATTGTATTCGTCGAAGAGGATCGTGTTGTTGATGTAATTCAGCGTAGCTGCCGGCGATCTTCTGATGAGGCCAGGGTTGCCGATTACGATGGAACCGTCCGGTACGTCGAAGTTGACATAAGCACCGGGAGCGATAAGAACATTATTGCCGATCCTGATATTGCCTACGATAACGGCATTGGCGCCGATCCAGACATAATTGCCGATGTGAGGAGAACCCTTTCTCTTACCTCTGAACTGTGTACCGATGACGACACCTGTGGAAACGTTGACATTATGTCCGATAACGCTCTTGGGGTGAATGATGACACGGCCGAAATGCGCAAGATAAAAGCCCTTGCCGATGTCAGTGTCATAAGGGATCTGGAAATGATATTTACGGCTCAGTCTGTCGAGTCTGAAATTGGTGACTCCGAACTTGAGCTGGTAGAGCTTCTTTCTGATACCGTCGTACTTCTTGACCTGGTCAGCATAGTAACGGGTACGACGCATAACGCTTATATAGCTGAACTCAGGGGAAGACCTTCTCTCTTCGAGATAGCATGCGTAGATATTCTTATAGCGGCGTGCATTACCGGTGTATCTGAACAAATCGGCATATATAATGTCTTTAAGTTCGTCAGTCATGGTACGCACTTCTCCTCATAGTAATTCTATTCTAAAATATTATTACTTTTCGATTTTAAACTCAATAAGGTTTTACGGCCAAAACCCCTGTTACATTCGTTTTGTAATAATTTTCGGGAACAATTATTTCTCAAACACGCTTTACACTCTAAACAAAGAAATATACAATTTTTCTAAGAAATCCTACAATTACATTCTACAATGTACAAAAGGAAGTTATCGCATGAATATCGAGAAAGAACTTGCCAAAAGATTAATGGATGAAGGCGAATCCGGCAACCGCCAGGAAGCCTATAACAGCGAGATCAGCTTCTATGAACTCGTAGCGAGCGGCAACATGCACAGACTCGAAGAAGCCCTGAAGACATTAGGAGCCAACCAGACTTTTGGCGTATTAAGCCCCGATAAAGTCCGCAACGTCAAGTATCATACGGTAATCCTTACCGCCCTCGTAAGCCGTTTCTGCATCGAGGCCGGCCTTGAGATCTCCGTCGCATACAATCTCAGCGATATCTACATCGAACTTATCGACGCCGCTAACTCCATTGAAGAGATCTACAGCGTCCAGAACGACATGCTCCGTTCCTACTGCCGCAAGATGAGCGACCTGTCCAAGAACCGTGTCGTCTCACGCCATATCGTCGTAGCCATCGACCACATCAGGTCCCACATCCAGGAGAACCTCACAGTCGAATCCATTGCAGACTCCCTCTCCCTCAACTCGAGCTACTTATCCAAGCTCTTCAAGCAGGAGATGGGCATCACATTAAGCCGCTACATAAGAGACCAGAAGATCAATGTCGCATGCAACATGCTGCGCCACTTAGACGAGTCTTCCCTCTCCATCGCAAATTATCTGGGCTTCTCATCCCAGTCCCACTTCATCCAGGTATTCAAGAAGTGCACCGGTTTAACTCCCGAAGAGTACCGCCGCAGGAACTACCACCAGAGCTGGATGGGCGATCAGGAAGAATAATTTTTGTTTGTTGATTTGTTTTTTAGGGCTGTCCGTTCGCGGGCAGCCTTTTTGATATATTGGAAATTCAGTTGTTTTTGGATACTACAGACTAAATCATCAAAAAGCGGTTCTTCACGATCATAAAGTTATTAGGCAAAGAAATATGGTCTAAATGTGCCCCGGCATGCCCATATCTCGAAAATGGTATTCGCGCAGCTCGTAAATTATGCTGGCGACGATGCTAATTAGATCTTGCTCCTTACAGTGCGCGAAAATGTACGCATTTTGATACCAAATGCGTACGTTTTTTGGTCTTGTAGTGTACAAAGGGCAAATTTGTAATCATTTCGGGGTCAAATGCGTACACTTTTGCGTACGCTGATGTGGTGAGACATGAGCCATTGCTGAAATTTTGCCAAATCAGGTCGGCGAATTTAGCAAAATCGCACTCTAGTCTGTAGGTTCGGTAAAAAACATCCCTTTACTCAGCGCTCTTCAGTGACTCGGCCATGTCGATCTTCTCGATCTTGGCGCGCATGATGAGATTTACCACAGTCGAGAACAAGAGGACGAAGGCTAAAGAGATGATATAGCTCAGCAAAGTGATGCGGACCTGGTAAGTTACCATGTCCATCGCGATCTGCGCCATTACATAGCGGTGGAGGACGAAGCCCAGCGGGATGCCGACGAGGAAGCCCAAGAGCACAAGGATGACGTTCTCACGAGTTACATAGGCGCCGGTCTCCTTGCGGTTGAAGCCCATGACTTTCAAGGTCGCGATCTCTCTTATACGCTCGGTGATGTTGATGTTATTCAGGTTGAAAAGGACGATGAATGCGAGCGCGGCGGCGCAGACTACAACGAGCACGATGACGTAGTTCAGACGCTCCATTGTGTTCGAGAAACTCTCTCTGGAATCGAGCGTCGCGGACCAGGTCTTGACGTCGTAGTTGTCAGACAGGTAGGAAGCGACTTTGTAAGCCTCTTCTGCACTCTTGCCGGATGTCTTAACGAGGAGTGTCTCAGGCGTGTAAGGTTTGCCGAAGGCCTCCCTGTAGGTGTTAGGCGTCATGAGTGCGTAGTGGAAGGTGTAGTTCGTGAAGATGGCGCCGACTTTGAGGTTTACTTCGTGCTCATCATCGCCATATAACAATGTTACAGTGTCGCCAACCTTGACATTATTCTTCTCTGCGAGCTTGCCGGAGATAGCGACTTCGCCGTCCTGAGGCCATGCGACTTGCTTGCCGGTCTTTATGTCCGTGAGGCCGAAGATCGAAGCTACACTCTCATCGTCAGAGATGAACATCTCGAGATCTCTTACATATCCGGAACCGTTGTTCTTGGCTGTATCGTCCTTGGCAAGAACGTAATCGAAGGTAACACCGGAGTTCTCGCGGGCGTCTTTCACAGCCTCTTCTATCGCATACTGCCTGTATTTATCGTCGAAGGTGACTTTAAGATCGTATTTCATGATGTCGTCGTACTGGAAATTGACGACATTGCAGATTGAGTCGTAAAGGCCGAAGGCTGTGATCAGGAGCGCAGTGCAGCCGGCGATGCCGACGATCATCATCCACATTCTCTTCTTGAAGCGGAAGACATTGCGCGCAGACACCTTATGAAGGAACTTCATCCTCTTCCAGATGAAGCCGATGTATTCGAGGAAGATGCGCTTGCCCGGGAGCGGTGCCTTAGGTCTGATAAGTTCGGCGGGCATGCCTGTCAGCGCGGACATTGCGGTAACCACCGTAACGCCAACTGTGCAAAGGAGTGACACGCCCATCGAGAGGATGAAGAGCGGGATGCTCGTCGCGAAGTCGAGATCCGTAAAGCCGTACATCATACGATAGACTTCCCAGATTACGGCAGGGAAAAGCTTCGTTCCGCCAAGGAATCCGAGGATGCAGCCCAGGACGGATGCTGAGCCTGCATAGATCGCATATTTCATTATGATCGAGAAGTCCGTGTATCCCAGAGCTCTCATGGTTCCGATGATGCCGCGTTCGTCGCTTACCATACGGCTCATCGTGGTCGAGCATACGAGTGCCGCGATCGCGAAAAAGAACACCGGGAAGACAGCTGCGACGCCGTCAACGATCTTCGAGTCGTTGTCGAAGCAGACGTAGCCCGTATTCTTGTTACGTCCAAGCACATAAGTATCAGGATCATCTACCGACGCGAGCAATACATAACCATATACAAGATCTGTTCTGAATACGCCGTCAGCGGTGTTCGCGAATTCGGAATAGCCTTTCCAGAGCTCGAAAACACCGTCATCGTATTCTTTCTTACCGTCATTTAATTTCTTCTGGGCATCGTTCAATTCCTTGACGCCCTTGTTGTACTGCTTCACACCGTCGTTGTACTTCTTGAGGCCGTCCTCATACTGGGCTTCAGCCTTCTTGTACTGATCGTAGCCGATATCGTATTTTGCTTTTCCGGCCTGGTATTGCTTATAGCTGTCGTTATAAGTCTTAAGGTATGTCTCATACTGTGTCTGGGCAGCTTCAAGCTCCTGCTCCTTGGCGGGGAAAGATGCCTCGACCTGCTCTAAGTAAGCAAGCGATGCCTTTGCTTCCTCAAGCTGCTTTTTAAGTCCGGCGAGAGTGTTTTTCTGTGTGGTGATCTTAGCCTGCAGCTCCTCTATCTTTTCGGGATCGGTCTCTGAGGCAAGCTGGCTTTCGAGGTTCGTAATTCCTGCTTCAACAGAAGGGATCGCCTGGTTCAGGTCTGCAATGCCCTTTTTGGCCTGAGTGATGCCGTCGGCGGTCTGCTTTTTCGCGCTCTCGAGCTGGGCGCGGCCGTCTGTGATGCCCTTCTTCATTGTGTCGAGCTGCTTTTTGAAGCTGTCCAATTCCTTCTTGCCCTTATCGAGCTGAGCTTTGCTCGCGCTGAGCGTTGCCTTGCCGGAATTGAGCTGTTTTTTCGCATCGTCAAGCTGCTTCTTGGACTTATCGATAGTCTTCTTCGCATCTACTAATTTCTTGCGGTTCTTGTCTATCTCTTTCTGGCCGTCTTCTAACTTTTTCTTAGCGTCATCAAGTTCTTTCTGGCCATCCTGAAGTTCTTCCCAGGCGTCATCCAGGCCGTCATTGAATTCGTCAAAGCCGTCGTAGAGCTTCTGGTATTCTTCCTGGATCTTGGCATCAAATCTTTCCTTGATCACGGTCTCAAGGATGTCGCCGTATTTTTTCTCAGCTTCAGATGCCCAGTTCTTATATTCGTCCGAAAAGATATAGATGCCGGTATCCGCATAGAGGTAAGCCTCTGTGTAATACTCGGAATCGAAAGCTCCGGGGAGTGCGCAAACATAGAATGAAATTGTGCCTGAACCCTCGTTGGAAGTGCCTCTCTGGAAGTTAAGATACAGAGGTGATCTCGCGGTGCCGACAACAGTGTATTCCTTGTACTTGAACATCTTCATCGCGCTCTCGCTCGTCTCATCAGAGATGACGAGCTTCGTGCCCGCTTCAGCACCCGGAACCTGATAAGCATCGACTACGATCTCGTCGGGTTTTTCGGGAAGGCGTCCTGACTCAAGAGACAAAGTGTTGACGTTATTAGTGATCGATAAGAAACGCACCGTCTTCGTGCTTACGCTGTTGCCGAAATAGCATGCGCAGTCGGCTGAGTAAGCGCCTTCGACAACGCAGTTCGTGCGCTCAGATAATTTCTTAATGTCTTCGTCGTCAAAGCCGATCGTAGAGAGCAGTCTGAAGTCGAACATCTTCGTCTCTTTTGTATATCTGTCGGCAGTATAAACGAACGACGGAGTAGTCACTTTGAGGCCTGCGAAAAATCCCACGCCAAGAGCGATTATCGCGAAGATCGCGATAAATCTCGGCAGTGTCATCTTGATCGATCTTAAGATCGTTTTTATGTAGGGACTTCTTACCATTCGAGTGTTTCTACATCCACAGGATCTTTATTAACAATGTTGCTCGTGATCTTGCCGTTCTTGACTCTAATTACTCTGTCAGCCATCGCGGTAAGTGCGGAGTTGTGCGTGATAATTACTACTGTCATGCCCTTCTCGGTGCTCAGGGACTGGAGGAGCTTTAATATCGATTTACCTGTCTGGTAATCGAGCGCGCCCGTAGGCTCATCGCAAAGCAAGAGCTTGGGGTTCTTGGCGATCGCTCTTGCTATTGAGACTCTTTGCTGCTCACCGCCTGAGAGCTGCGCCGGGAAGTTATTCTTACGGTCAGCAAGGCCGACTTCCTCCATGAGAAGATCGCAGCTTATCGGATCTTTTACGAGCTGCGCTGCCATCTCGACATTCTCATATGCAGTGAGATTCGGGATGAGGTTATAGAACTGGAAAACGAAGCCGACATTCTGTCTTCTGAAAAGAGCGAGTTCGTTAGCATTAAGCCTGGATATCTCTTTGCCGTCGAGGAAGACCTCACCTGTCGTGAGTCTGTCCATGCCGCCTAAGATATTGAGCAGTGTTGTCTTGCCGGCACCTGACTGGCCGACGATGACGCAGAGCTCGCCCTTTTCGATATAGAAGTCGCAGCCGTCAAGCGCGTTAACGTTGACAGAACCTGTCTTGTAGATCTTCCTTACATCTTTGAATTCAATGTATGACATAATCTTCTCCTGTTATCTGACCTCAGTCTTCATAGGCTTCATGTCGTAGTCTTTCGCGAAGTCCGACAGCTTTGACGGCACGCTGATATAAAGCCTGGGGCAATACTCGAATGCGTATTTCCCGATCGAAGAACATGAATCAGGTATCTTTATGTAGCTTAGTTCGTCACAGCCGATGAACGCCTTTTCGCCAATGAAATCAACGTTATCGGGGATGCGTACGTAGTGCAGGTCCTCGCATGTGTTGAACGCGGAATTCTTGATCTGCCTGACCGAATCCGGAAGGATCACGACCGTTAAAAGATCGCAGTCCCTGAAGCAGTCCGCGCCTATCTCTGTGATGTGGCTGTCCGCCTCGAAAACAACGGTATGAAATCCCGTGATCCCCGCAGGGAGCTGCAGCGAGCCGCTTCCTGAGATATGGCACACGCCGTCTCTCGTGATCTCGAATCTCGCACCATTATGGTTGTTTCCGCAATAACCTGCGACCGGCACGCCATGCCTCGTATCCGCGTCCATTATCCTGTGATCGTTCGAAAAAGACTCGAGCGGCAGCAGATAGTACTTTGTCGAATCGTTGTAGGTCGTTACGTCCTTTTCTTCCTGCAGGAATCTTGCCATGTCGTAAGTCGGATCGACGAAGCGCCACTTGCCTCCGAGATAGACTGCAGCCCATGCATGGTCAGCATAATCGCCGTGACCAGGTTTTCGCGTTGTAAGCTCTTTATAATCCGAGAACCCTATGCCGAACTCGACGACAGCAGGTATGCCCTGCGCCCTGCAGAGTGCGACGAACGCATTGCAGAAACCCTCGCAGATTGCCTTGCCGCTCCTTATGACTTCGATCGCGCTGTCCTGATAACCTGCAGCACTGGCCTTTACCTGGGCTTTGTCGTAAGCCATATCACTCGAGATGAACTTGTAGATGCGGAAGACCTTCTCCCAGTCATCTGCCGCGCCTTTGACGATCCTCTCGGCATATCCCTTGATCACGGGATCATCTGCTTCGATGTCGTTCTGCGGCTCCAGGCACTCCTTCAAGGACTTATCATCTGTCCAGAGTTCCTTCGTCGTCCCGAGATTATATTCGTAATTCTCAGACCTCCAGAAATAAATGGCATTTCCGTTCCTGAAGATCAGATTGTCACCGTTATTTACGGTCATGCCGTAAGCTTCGTATGAGATGACTACGTTATAGAGCGTATCTTCGTCCATGAAGCCGATCAGATCGACATCAAAGTTTTTTCCGCCGGTCTGGAAGTTCTTCACCACACGCGAATTCTTAAGCTTTAAGAGCGTGACATCGTACTTTCTCTCAGCAGAAGATTCGAAAACAAGACGTGAGCCTAAAGTGCGCATCAAAAGCGAAGAACCGTCAACTAAAGTCACCTCATAAGAAATAAAGGAAGCGGGCATAAATGCCCCCTTCCCTTGTACTTGAGGAAAAGATCCAAGGGTAAAAGAAGCGCAAAGCACTAATGACGCTATTACCCTCAAGATCATTTATCAGATCTCCTTAGCGAGCTTGATTGCCTCGTCTACAGTGATCTCAGATGCGTCCTTGGAATCTCTTCTCTTAACTTCAACGATTCCTTCGCCTGCTCTTCTTCCGACCGTGATACGGAGCGGGATACCGAGGAGGTCTGCATCCTTGAACTTAACGCCAGGACGTTCATTTCTATCATCAATCAAGACTTCGCATCCTGCCTTTGTAAGATCGTCGTAGATCTTGTTAGCGACAGTCATGAGTTCCTCGTCGTTAGCCTTTGTAGGAACAACGATTACCTTGTAAGGAGCAACGATAGAAGGCCAGATGATTCCGTCATCATCGTGATACTGCTCGATGATGGCAGCAAGGACTCTTGATACGCCGATACCGTAGCAGCCCATTACCATGCTGTGCTCTTTGCCGTTGTTATCGAGATATACGCAGCCCAATGCATCAGAATACTTTGTGCCGAGCTTGAAGATGTGACCAACCTCAACGCCTCTTGCCATTCCGAGCTTGCCCTTGCCGCACTTGGGGCAGATATCGCCTGCCTTGGCATTAGTGATATCAGCGATCTTATCTGCTTCGAAATCTCTTCCGATATTAACGTTCTTGAAGTGATAGTCTGTCTCGCATGCGCCGACTACGAAGTTCTTCATGCCTGCAACTTCAGGATCGACAACGATATCAACCTTCTGCTTGAGGTTAACAGGACCTGCAAATCCTACCTTCGCGCCTGTGATCATCTCGACATCAGCAAATGCTGCAAGCTCCATCTCTGTTGCATCATAGAGGTTGCCGAGCTTTGTCTCATTGATGTCTCTGTCACCTCTGCACATAGCAGCAACGAACTTGCCGTCAATATTGTAGAGGATCGTCTTAACGAATGCATCAGGTCCGCAGTTCAGGTATCCGCAGAGCTCTTCGATAGTCTTAACGTCAGGTGTGTGGATCTTCTCGATCTCGAGTTCCTCAGAGGTCTCAGGTGCAGGTCTTGTCCATCCGGCCTTCTCCTCATTTGCAGCATATCCGCACTCGTCGCAGAAGCAGATAGCATCTTCACCGACTTCGCTCTTTACCATGAACTCCTGTGAACCGGAACCGCCCATGGCACCCGAGTCAGCATCAACGATCGTGTAATCAAGTCCGAGTCTGTCGAAGATCGCTCTGTAAGCGTCGTACATCTTCTTGTAGGAGATATCAAGACCTGCCTCGTCAACGTCGAAAGAATAAGCATCCTTCATGACGAACTCGCGCGCTCTGATAACGCCGAATCTCGGACGCTTCTCGTCTCTGTACTTATGCTGGATCTGGTAAAGCGTTACAGGGAGCTGCTTGTAAGATCTGATCGAATCTCTTACAGCTTCCGTGAAAGGCTCTTCGTGTGTCGGACCTAAGCAGAAAGATCTTCCGCCTCTGTCCGTAAGTCTGAACATCTCAGGACCGAACTTCTCCCATCTGCCTGAACCCTGGTATGCCTCAGCAGGAAGAAGTGCCGGCATGATGAGCTCCTGTGCTCCTGCCTTGTCCATCTCTTCCCTGATAACTGCCTCGACCTTTCTGTAGGTGCGGTAGCCCATAGGCATGAATGAATAAACGCCTGATGCCATCTTGCGGATAAGGCCCGCTCTAAGCATCAATCTGTGTGACGGAATCTCTGCATCTGCAGGTATTTCTCTCTGTGTAGCTAAAAAAAGTTCGGAAACTCTCATACTCTGCTCCCTATATTATTAAAATATTACGGGTGTAAGTATATACGAGAGGGTTGTTTTTTGCAATTTGTGTGAGGTGGGAGTTTTTCGGGCGGCTCGAAAACCTGGTCTTGTTTTCGGGCGGCTCGAAAACCGGGACTTGTTTTCGGGCCAGTGCAAAAATGGTGCCAATTTGGGCGTGATTTAGCACCATAATGAGCAATTTGGCCCTGAAATGCACGATTTGGTGCTAATTTGAGTGGATTCTGGCACCATTTTTGCACACCTGTCGCCAGGGTGGGTGGCATGAGGACACCAAGAAGATACCGTGGTGACGAAATGGTGACGAAAGACCTCAGAATCGTCACCAAAACTGTCACCAAAGGTCCAAAATGCACGAAGTGGTGACGAAAACAAGCATTACCGTCACCATCTCGTCACCAGCCTATTTTTCGGGACAGGGAAAGTAAAAAACTGCCTCAAGATCGTCACCAGCCGGCTTTTCGGGACAAGAAAAAGAAAAAAGCTGCCTCAAGGAAGGCAGCTTATGTGGATTTATAGACCAAGTATTCCGATGAGGAAAACGACATCAAGGATACCGCAAACTACGAGGATCAATGCGCAGATGATCAAGATGCGTGCACGCTTTTTCTCAACATCGTGCTCGGTCGTTCCGTAGCTCGCTCTTCTGGCCGGTTTGCGGACACGTCCGTACGACATTTGATCACCCCCTCGATTGTTCTCCCTTGCAGGTGTCTAGATTATAGACGGATATAAAATTACATACCTTGCATAGTTGTGACAATCATTTAACATTTTTCGAAAAACGCTTTACTCAAAATCGATTTTGCGGTAGAGGCTTTTGTTCTCCGCGGCTGTTAAGACAGCCGGAAATGTCGTGATCATAAGGGTTCTACGGTATTATCCCTGCTTTTTCATACTCCTTCTTGCCATAAAGAATACGACGCCTGCTGAGCAGATAAGAATTGCAGCAGCAACAACTGTCATGGAGATCTCTTCACCTGTAGCGGGGATCGCGCTTGAACCGGTTCCGTTGTCAGGCTTGTTATTAGGCTTGTTTGCAGGATCAGCAGGATCTTCGGGAACAGATGTGGGAGTCGCCGTAGGTGTTGATGTAGGTGTAGCGTTTGCGGGATCATCGGGATCAGGATCCGGTGTAACTATGGGCGTAGGCGAAGGTGTGACAGTACTCTTCTCCGTATTTGCCACATAGATATCAGTGCTGATCTTATCGGAAGATACGATCGTTACAGTGTAGCTCTTGCCTTCATACATGATCGAAGAAGGAAGCTTCGATGCAGCGTCTGCAAATGCAACGAAAACAGGTGTGTCATCGGCCTCATAGCCTTCAGGTGCTTTGCTCTCTACGAACATGTATACAGTCTCTCTCTTGAGGTCTGCAAAAGAGATCTTACCGTCATCACCGCTCTTCTTTGTGGTGCCCGCGCCATTTGCAGAAGCAATGTTGGAATCTTCTGCAAACTTCATTTCAGTAAGAGTGAACTCTGCGCCGGAAAGAACGTCAGTGGTGCTGCCCTTCTTGTGCTTGATGATGTTGAGGATTCCATGACCTTCCTGTGATGAGGAGGAACCTGCACTCTCATAGACCACGCCGGACAATGTGCTTGTCGTCTCGGAAATGATCTTTCCGTTTGCAGAAAGCTGAGCTGTATTGCCGCTGTTGTCCGGAGTGAGCTGTGTTCCCGGAACGAGGTTCATAGCTGCCTCATATGTGATCTTGTAAGGCTTCCTGTCAGAAAGCGTAAATGTCATTGTCTTCGTCTCATTATCGAAAACAAATTCTTTATCCGTAGGCTTCTGGCCATTGATGAGTACGGAATTAACATCGAGGTCATAAGAATCACTCATCTTGTCAACGAGAGTTAATGATTCAACTGTATCATCGAGGTCTAAGGATGCCGGATTGATATTGATCTCGAAGTCGACAGTAGGAGCTCTGCCTTCTTCGTATTTTGAACCTTTTTTCAGATCTTCAGGCTTAATGTATCTAACGTCATTTTTGGCAGTTGCTTCAGGCTTACCATCATAGAAAAGCTTTGTGGAGTTCATGTAGATCTTTTCGCTATCTGTCTGCCTAATGACTTTTGTCTGATAGCTGAGCCATGCGTCAGTATTTCCGGGTTTCTTAAGGTAATCCATAAGGACCTTGTTAAGAGTAAACTTCTTAACTGCTTTTCCTGTATCCGGATCGACCGCATCAGTAACTGTGACAGCACCTTTGATCTCATTCTCGCTTCCGTCTCTTACGATAACGGAATCAATTACGAGCTCATTATTCACAGGGAGTTCATCAAGGATGTAACCTGTCTCGAAAGTCTCACCTTCAAGGCTGTACAAAGCGATCTGCCAGCCGATAAGGCCGTTTGCGAAGTCATCTCTGTCAGGGTGGTTCCACTTATTCATCCTTGCCCTGTAAGTTCTGATGTCAGCCCACTTGGTCATGCCGGTCTTATCTTCAGTGCTTGTAACCTTGGCCCTGTTGGAGATATGTCCGCGGTAATCTGTCGGATAGTAAACATCGCTGTTGCCATACTTTTCGACAAATGCCTGGGCAGTATCCTTATTAAAGAGTTCATCATGAACCTGGACTTTATACTTCACATATAAAGTCTGGCCGTTGCTCATCTGATTGAAAGTCATCTTTACGACACGGTTCTCATCAGTAAGAGCTGTACCTGCCGTAGTAGGCGCTGCTGTCTCGTCTATATATGAACCTGTATAAGGCTTTGTGCAAGCAGCATCGGTAAAGACCTGCGGCTTGCTGTAAAGGTACATGCCGGGCCACATCTCGTCATCGAGCAGGACATTTGTGTTAGCGCCAGTAGATGTAACACTGATAACGCAATCGTATATATGCTTGCTCTCATCTGCAGCTGTAAACTTCTTGGTTACAGATACCTTGGAGTCTGTCGGCGGCGGAACCATATGAAGCGTGACTTTCTTCTCGATGGGCGGGAATTGGATCTCATAGACCTTATCAGGCTGCGCGCCGTTTCCGTCGTCCTTGATGCGGCCGTCAAATGTAAGGTGACCGACTCTCTTATCATCGTTATTGCAGAAATTCTCGTCAGTGTATTGGATGGTAATAGTCTTGCCCTCGATCTTATATGTTCCGAGAGTCTTACTGCCGTCAGTAAGTTTTCCGCTTGCCTTATCGAAAATAATGTCTCCTACTATCTGATAGGTAAACACATCCTCAGTGGAGAACACCAGACCGTCAGGGATTTCCCACGAGAGCTTAAAGACGATCGTATCGCCGTAAGTAATGGGTGTATCGGGATTTGCCAAAAGATCTACCGCTCCGTGGCTGTCATCGGTCTTAACCTGAGACACCTCGATACTTGCGATCGATGTAAGTTCGGCTGATGCTGCCTTAACATCGTCACTGTTAAGGAATGCCGTAAAAGGCGCTGCAACGACAATCGCGGATAAGCAGGCTACCAGAGCTTTTCTTGCAAAGTTCTTGAATAAATTCATGTTCAGATCTCACTATTCCTCATTTTTATTTATGTGACTATTCTATAAATAAAAGAATTTCGCACAATATGTAATATTGAAACGTCACACAACCGTCAACAAAGCAACATTTTACTGAAGTAAAGTTGTTATGTATCGCATAATTTTAGGGGTTTTTATCAGATTTCTTGTCTACGGGGTAAAAAACGTAAGATTTTACATTTCTTGCTAAAAATATCCAACAAAAGAGCTCAGGTCCGTCCGGAAAGTCATTCGCCTGCTTTTCGAAAACATACTTACAAAAATGCCCCTTTTTCGCCTCGGGATAGCGTGAATTAAAAGTATGATATAATAAGTTTGTAATTATGCCCGCACGTAAAGTGCCTGCAAAATAAGGAGAAAACGTTTTTTGAAGCTTGTTGGTATAAAAGAATTCTATAACATCACACGCGCTAAGATCCTCTCAGCCGTGAGCTGCAGCATAGTCGTATTCGTCTGTGCCACAGCTACTTTCATCGTTGATTCCGCTATCGACTTCACGAACGTTCAGGCCCAGCCCATCGAGACTGAGCTGACCATAACAGTAGTTTCCTACCCCGACGGATTCGATCCTGATAACCCGGACAATTCCGCAGACGTTTCCACAGAAGACACTTCCGATACAGAAGACACATCAGAGGAAACATCCGAAGAGACATCTGATACGGAAGAGACATCAGAATCCTCTGAGTCATCAGAGACTTCCGCATCCGAAGGATCAACTGAGACTTCAGCAACATCCGAGTCCACATCCGAGTCCACAAAGGCAACAACGAAAGCTACTACAAAAGCAACTACAAAGGCTACGACAAAAGCGACTTCATCCTCCATCACGGAGACAGAGAAGATCTACGGTGCATATGCAAAGACAACTATCAATGTCAGAAAAGGTCCCGGCACCAATTACGACATCGTAAAGACGATCAATCCCGGTGCCAAGATCGACGTAGTCGCAGAGACTTCCAACGGCTGGGTAAAGACAGCAAACAATAATTATATAAAGAAGTCCTTAATCTCTGAGACCAAGCCTTCGGCAACACCTACACCTGTTCCGAAGAAGAACACGCCAACTCCGAAGCCGACTGCCAAGCCGACTACAAAACCCACGTCTGCTACAACCAATTCCAGCAAGGCTCCCGTAGGCGAGAAGATCAGATGCAAGATCACATTCTATGGTCCTGTAAAGATGAAGGACGGCTCTTACAGCACGACAACGGCATCCGGCACAAAGTGTAAGCAGGGACGCACCTGTGGCGCTGACTGGAAAGTATTCCCTAAGGGCACTGTCGTATATATCGAGAATGACCCTTTAGGCGATGACGGTTATTACACAGTAGAAGACACCGGCCCCGGCGCTAAGGGTTATCACCTTGACATCTACGCTGATGACGGTGAGAACACAAAGAAATACAGTACGATGTACCGCGACGTTATCGTCCAAAAGAAATAAAATACAACGTTAAATACTTCTCTTCCTTGAGAAGTATTTGCGTTTTTATGGAAGTGAAAATATGAGCAGCAATTCGAAAAGACACAGCTACAAAGACCCCAAGTACAAGAACACGAATCCCGTAAAGATCATCCCTTTAGGCGGCATCGGCGAGATCGGCAAGAACATGACCGCCTTCGAGTACAACAACGACATCATAATAGTCGACTGCGGCATGAGTTTCCCTGAAGAGAACATGCCCGGCGTCGACTGCGTGATCCCTGACTTCACATACATCAGGCGCAACAAGGAAAAGTTAAGAGGCATCGTCATCACCCACGGCCATGAGGACCACATCGGCGCTCTCCCCTATTTCTTGAGAGAGTTTAAGTGTCCTGTTTTCGGCGGCACGATGGCGATCGAACTCATCAAGTTAAAGCTCCAGGATAAGAACGTTCCTTTCGAGGGCATCAAGCTCTCCACATGCAAAAACGGCGACATCATAAGCCTCGGCAAATCTTTCTCAGTCGAGTTCATCAGAGTAAACCACTCTATCGCCGACTCTTACGCACTCTGCATCAACACCCCCGTCGGCAGAATCGTTCACTCCGGCGACTTCAAGATCGACTACACGCCGATCAACGGCAAGACCATTAATCTCCAGCGCCTGGGCGAGCTCGGCAAGGAAGGCGTCCTCATGTTCATGTGCGAATCCACGAACGTCGAGATCGAGGGCTTCTCACCTTCCGAAAAACATGTGGGCGAAGCATTTTCGCACTATTTCCGTAAGGCTGAAGGCCGCATAATCGTTGCCACCTTCTCCTCCCACGTCCACCGCATGCAGCAGATCATCAACGCAGCCGAAAAGTACGGCCGCCACGTCTGCCTCTCCGGCCGCTCCATGGTCCAGGTCTTCAATATCGCCAACTCTCTTGGCTACATCGACATCAAGCCCGACACACTGATCGACATCGACGCGATCGACAACTATCCTGACAACCAGATCGTCGTACTCACGACCGGCTCCCAGGCAGAACCGATGAGCGCCCTCACACGTATGGCCTACTCATCCCACCGTTCCGTCGACATCCAGAAAGGCGACACGGTCATCATCTCCGCTGACCCCATCCCGGGCAACGAGAAGCCTATCTACCGCGTCATCAACGAACTTTATAAGAAGGGCGCGCACGTCATCTACCAGTCCCTGGCAGACGTCCACGTCTCCGGCCACGCATACCGTGACGAGCTCATGATGCTCCACACCCTGATAAAGCCTAAATTCTTCATCCCCGTCCACGGCGAATACCGCATGCTCTGCCTCCACAAGGAAATGGCAGAAAGCCTCGGCATGGTCGAAGACAACATCTGCATCCTCGAGAACGGCGCAGTACTTGAGCTTACTGAAGACTCCGCAGCCATCGCCGATCACGTTCCCGCTGCACCCGTCCTCATCGACGGCACCGGCACAGTTGACGCTGACGACAGAGTGCTTACAGACCGTATCCACTTGAGCGAAGACGGCTGCCTCGCGATCGCCATCACTGTCGACGAAGACACCGGCGACCTCGCCTGCTCACCCGCCGTCAACTCCATCGGCTGCTTCGACGAAGACGACAACCAGAGCGTCCTCTACGAGCTCATCTCCGAGAAGACCGACGACCTCTTAAAGCAGGCCAGCAACAAAGCCGGCAGCATCGAAGCCTTCCTCCAGAAGCGCAACTTCAGAGAGCAGATCAAAAACTTCGTCTACTCCAAGTCCGGCCGCCGCCCGATGATCATCTTCAACATCAGCTACGTCGGCGGATATTCAGACGAAGACGACACTTACTACGGAGACAGGTAAGCTATTTTGTAATTATCTTGATGGGCGGACACAAAAGGCTGTTTTGGTCTTTGTGTCCGTTTTATTTTGTTTTTTTACTTTCCCCGTCTCGAAAAGTAGGCTGGTGACGAGCTTGAGGCAGTTTTTTACTTTCCCCGTCTCGAAAAGCAGGCTGGTGACGAGATGGTGACGGTTTTGCCTATTTCGTCACCATTTCGTGCATTTTCGGCCTTTGGTGACAGTTTTGGTGACAATTATAAGGGCTTTCGTCACCATTTCGTCACCATCGAAAAAACGGACACAACGGGCAGTTTTCGCATTTGTGTCCGCACCTGTTCTTTTCGATACCTTAGATAATCAGGCAAAGCATATCAAAATGGCAAAACTCGAGTTTGGTATGCTGTTTTCGGTGCCCGAAGTGACTCTGGAGAGGGTAAAAAGCATACCGATTCTTCAAAACAGCGTTTTGGTATGCCCCGAGGCCAACAAAAGCACTTAAAAACAAGCAAAACAGGCATACCAAAATCGAAAAATGCGGTTCCGGTATGCTTTTTCGAGAAATAAGGCAACAAACAGGATCCAAAACAGGCACACCAAAATGGCAAAACTCCAAATCAGTATGCTTTCGTAGCGCTGAGCGCTGAGCGCGTGGGTGAGGGTGAGGAATCTATCTCAGTTCCTGATTACATCAACGACGTCTTTGACGCGTAAGATCCTCTCGCAGGTGCGGTCGAGCTGCTCGCGGCCGGAGATATTGACGGTTACGAAGATGCGGGCTTCAGGGCCATCGACGACGGTGTTGAGCTTGACGATGTTGATCTTCTCTTCTGCAATCTTATCGAGGACGTCGATCAGGAGGCCGTTACGGTCCATAGCGACGACGACGAGCTGGACATCGTAGCTGGAGAACTTGGCCTTGGAGAGCCACTCGACGCCGATAAGGCGCTGGTACTTCTGCTCGTCGCGTTCGGAGTTCTCGCGGTTCTTGATGATATTCTGAATATTCTTGCAGCTGACCTTGTGGATGCCGACACCCTTTTCCTGGGTGACATAGCCGATGATCTCGTCGCCGTAGACGGGGTGGCAGCACTTGGAGATGTGCGTGGCGATGGAGTCGAAGCCGCTGACGACGACGGTGTCGCTGCTCTGGGAGCGTCTTGCGTTATCGGCGCGTGTGCCTCTTGAAGGCTTGGCGGCAGCTGCGGCTGCGATGGCGTCGTTGCCGCGGGGCGTGCCCGGTGCGGAAGTCTGGTGCGGATCAACGGTGTTGAGCGCGTTGATCTTGGAGACATCGTAGTCGACGACCTGCTTGGAGCTGTCGGGTGCGGGCTTGCTCTTGCTGCCCTTGATATTACGCGTCTGGTCAGCTTTGCCGAGTTCGATCGGGAGCTCGTTCGGGCTGTATGCGACGTTGCCGTCTGCTGTGACACGGTAACCGAGTGCGCGGCGCTCTTCTTCAGGTATATTTCTGATGTAGTCATCACGCAGGCGCGAAAAGACTTTGCTTACGCTGATAGATCCATAACCCAATGCAGCGAACATATCATCCAGGGACTGGAAGTTGTTGCGCTTTAAGATAGTCTCGATGGACTTGTGCATCAGGAGCTTTGCGGGGTCGAAGCCGTTACGCGTGATCTCGTTTGTTAGAAGTTCGCGGCCGGTCGTGATGTTGTCGGCGCGGGCTTCACGCTTGAACCATGCGTTGATCTTGGAGCGTGCGTTAGCGGTGCGTGCGATAGATACCCAGTCGCGTGAAGGGCCCTTTACGAGCTTTGATGAAGACTGGATCTCGACGATGTCGCTGTTCTTAAGTTCATAAGACAGAGGGACGATACGGCCGTTGACCTTGGCGCCGTGCATGTGGTTGCCGATGCCTGAGTGGATGGCGTATGCGAAGTCGATCGGACATGAACCCTTGGGGAGCTTGATTACTTCGTGCTTAGGTGTGTAGACGAAGATCTCGTCCGGAGCGATGTTCATCTTGAATGATTCGAGGAACTCACCTGAGTCGGTAAGCTCATTCTGCGAATCGATGATCTGCCTCATCTCATTGATCTTTGTATCGAACTTGTCAGCCTTGAATTCGTGGGAATTGCCGGCTTCCTTGTAGTGCCAGTGGGCAGCGATACCGAACTCTGCAATCTGGTGCATCGCGAAGGTCCTGATCTGCACTTCAAAAGGCGTGCCCGTATGGCTTACGACAGTCGTGTGGATGGACTGGTACTTGTTCTCCTTAGGCATCGCGATGTAGTCTTTAAAGCGCCCCGGTACGTGCTGGTACATCTCGTGGATGATGCCCAGTACCTGGTAGCATTCGATGACTTCGTCGACTATTATTCGGCACGCGAAAAGATCGTAGATCTCATCTATCGTCTTGCCCTTTTCGTGCATCTTCTTATAAATGCTGTAGAAGTGCTTGGGGCGTCCTTCAATGTCGTAATGCGTGATGCCATTCTCTTCGAGCTTGCTCCTGATCTCGGAGACCACGTCAGCCATGAAGTCTTCACGCTGTGTGCGGTTGCCGTTGACGAGCTTGACGAGTTCGTAGTAATCCTCGGGATGGAGATATCTTAAGCAAAGGTCCTCCAATTCCCACTTTATCTTGTAGATACCGAATCTTCCTGCGAAAGGAACGTAGATATCAAGTGTCTCCTGGGCCTTTTCGATCTGCTTCTCAGGGCTCATGGACTTTAATGTTCTCATGTTGTGCAGGCGGTCAGCGAGCTTGATGAAGATGACTCTGATATCGTCTGTGAGGGCGATGAACATCTTGCGCACGTTGGATGCCTGGATGTCGACCTTGGAGTTATAGACAACATTGTCGAGGCTTAAATTGAGCTTTGTGACGCCGTCGACGAGGCTGCATACGACTGCACCGAACTTCTCGGTGACCATGGCGTCGTCGACTATCGTGTCTTCTATAGTGTCGTGCAGGAGCGCTGCCTGGATGGTCGCGGAATCGACTTTGAGATCAGCTAGGATGAGGGCGACTGCAACCGGGTGCGTGATGTAGGGTTCGCCTGTCTTACGCTTCTGGTTGCGGTGAGCCTTGTATGCGAAGATGAACGCCTTTTCCATCTCGGCGTTGTCTTCTTCGATATCCTTCTCGTCAAGATTGGCGGCTCTTGCATACTCGTCATAGAGTTTGATGATCTCGCCGAATTTCTCTTCAAGATTCTGAGGAATCTCGGGCTTTATGGAGTCGTCCTGAAGATAAGCGCGTTCAGCCTCAGCCTGCACTTCTTCTTCATTTACGGCATTAAATTCCTGGTCATTCCTGCCCCTGGTCACCTTGTATTCTCCTATAGACCTCAGAGTCACTGAGCTTTACTTTTTCCCCCGTCTGCAGGATGTTAAAGCATACTCTCGAAGGGGACACCGACCTCAGCCTTATGAGGTTGCAGTCAGCGAAAACTTCGAGGCATCTTTTTGCCTGGAACGGAGTTATCGTTACATCATAATTGTTACTAACCAATCTTGCAAGAAGGTTTAAGTCGGCCGTGGACATCGCCGTGCCTCCGAACTTCTCTATGGCCTTGTAGCAGGCGCCGTACTGTTCGGGTGTCGGGCGCATCTGGCCGCTGACATTCTCGCCGGGTGCCATTTTCGCGATCTGGTCCATCGCAAGCCCGCTCGAAAAAAGCTTCTCCGCGATATCCGCCTTCTTCCACATAAAGCCTTCCGGATCCTCCGGCTTGATATCTTCAAGATGCAGGCTCAGCGAAGTGTCGCCGCGGTAGCAGTATTCATTCAATGTATAAGCGATGTCGATCTTGTCGCCCGCCTTTAAGATGCTGTAATAATCGCCCATTCCAAAGCCGACGGCAGAAAGGCTTATCCTTCCCTCTTTGTCTGTTAAGTCGAGCCTTATATGCGCTCCCTGGCTCATCTGGGCAATGCCTGAGATGACAAGTCCCCTGGTCACGAAAACAGGCTTCGGGTTACCGATTCCGAAAGGTCTTAACTTGCATACCTCACGGTACGAATCAAAGCTCAATCCCTCTGGCGCGATCTCGCACTCTGCGGTGATCACATCGTCCTCATCAGGCTCTCCCGACAGACCCTTCTCCTCGTAGATCTTTGCAGACTCAGTCTCCAGAGCCTCCATGAATGCAGCCATCTCGGACTTCCTTACAAGAAGACCTGCCGCCTTCTTATGTCCTCCGAAATTAACGAGCTTATCAGAGATCCTCTCAAGGCATTCGTAAAGGTCAAAGTCACCGAACGCTCTGCCGGAGCCCTTTGCGCATCCGGGCTCAGTCGCATCGTCAGTAAACACGAGAGCCGATCTTCCGTAGTATTGGGAAAGCTTTCCTGCTACGATGCCGAGCACGCCCTGGTGCCAGTCCTTGCCGTAAACAACTATAGGACCGCATGTATTTGTAAGTGACCATCTGTCAGGTCTTGACGGGTTCTCAAGCTGCGCTCTTGCCTCGTCGAAAACCTTAGCCTCGATCTCTTTTCGCTCATCATTCTCACGTGTAAGATCGTTAGCCGCATTCTTTGCTTCCGTAGGATTGTTCTCAAGGAAAAGCTTCAACGCATCAGCAGAATCGTAGAGTCTTCCTGCTGCATTGATCCTGGGCACGAAATTAAAAGATATAAATGTCTCATCCAAAGTCTTGCCGGACGATAAGAGCATCTCGTTCATGACGCCGACACCGACATTGGAAGGATTCTTCATGCTCTTAAAAGCGCGCTTTATTATCGTTCTGTTCTCATTGGTAACAGACACCAGGTCAGCTATTGTCGCAAGACCTGCAAGCTCTACTGTCTGGCGCCAGATGTTGCCAGTGACCTTATGCTTTCCGTCCTTGCCCAAAGCTTCAACAAGCTTTAATGCAACGCCCGCGCCGCAAAGATCTATGAAAGGATAAGTGTTGTCCGGTCTCTTGGCACAGATAACGCAGTCTGCCGGCGGCAGCTCATCCTTAACATTGTGGTGGTCAGTAACGATGACCTTAATGCCGCGGTTCTTCAGTTCCTGAACGGTATCGACATTGGTGACACCGCAGTCAACAGTGATAACGAGGTCAGGGTTCTTCTCGATTACCTTGTCCATGATCTTCTCGGTCAGTCCGTAGCCGTGCTCAGCCCTGTGCGGCACAATGTACTGCACATTAACAGAGTGGCTTCTGAAATACCTTACAAGAATGGACGTGGCCGTAACGCCGTCGCAGTCGTAGTCGCCGTAAACCAGGACCTTGCCGTGCTTATCGATCGTCTCATTAATGATGTCGACAGCCTTCTGCATGTCCTTATAGAGGAACGGATCGTGCCAGATACCGTCGTCCTCAGACAAAAACTGTTCTACTGATTGTCCCTCGGTTATACCGCGATTCTTGAGCAAAACATTAAGTAGCGTATCGGCATCCTCTACTTTTTGGGATGCCGACAAGCGCCAGTTCTTACCGGTCAATAACATAAAACTATTCTCTACTTTATCTTTATTGGGAATATTATAGCCGAACAGGACTGTATTAACAAATTTTGCTTCGGTCTTTTTGAGACCAGTCTCACGAAGTGCCAATTAGTCTCAATCTGCTCGAAAAGTAAACCTGCTAACAAAAATCAAGAGCTTGTTGGTAGTTTTCTGTTTTGAAATAAC
>CAMIYM010000014.1 GCA_946403085.1 uncultured Clostridia bacterium
GGCTGTTAACCGAAATGTCACAGGTTCAAGTCCTGTTCGGGGAGCCAAAGCACCAGTCAAATGACTGGTGCTTTTTTATTGCCTTGTTTTCGTCTTATAGATCTGTAAGTTAAGATTCAGTTAAGGTTAAGCGCTTTTGCAGTTAAGGTTCGTTCTTTAGAATGTACATTGTAAGGGATAGGAACCGGCCGGTTTCATTCGATAGATAGTAATTGATTTGATATAGAAAAGAGGTCGCAAATATGTGGACAAGGAAAAGTGTAAAGCAGAAAGGAAAGAAAGCATTTTTCGGTAATTTCTGGAAGTGCGTTCTGGTAGCAATCATTTTAGGTATCGCACTCGGTGCAGCAGGTAGTGCTTCAAGTAGAGGCAGCGGCGGATTTTCCGCGATTCCTGCAATTACCAATTCGTTCACCGATGATAATCACTCAGGATCTTCAACGGTTACCATATCTGACGATGACGGAAATTCACATACAGTAGATTTGACCGATCCGGCAAACCTGAATCCGTCAAGCATTGACCAGCAGGATGTAAATGCATTGATCGCAGCTTTTATCGCAGTATTCTTAGCTGTATTTATCATCTCATTGATCATCAGTGTATTTGCTCTGGCGTTTAGGTACTTACTTCTTACTCCGTTTGAGTACGGATGCAGGAAGTTCTTCAGAAAGAACCTTGATGAACCTGCAAAGCTCAGCAACATCGTATATGCCTTTGATTCAAACTATAAGAATATCGTTAAGACAGCTTTCTTAAGAGATCTTTTCATCTGGCTTTGGAGCTTGCTCTTCTTAATTCCGGGAATCATTAAGAGCTATCAGTGGAGACTCGTACCTTATATCATGAGCGAGGATCCTACAATGAATTACAAGGATGCATTGGCAGAGAGCACAAAGCTCATGCAGGGCAATAAGTGGAAGACATTTGTACTCGATCTTTCATTCATCGGCTGGGATATCCTTTCACTTCTTACATGGGGCTTCCTCGAAATCTTCTTCGTAGCTCCTTACAAAGCTTCTACAGATGCAGCTCTTTATGAGACATTGAAGTATGGTATCGATGCAAAATAACATTGGGAATAGGAATAGGTTATAATAAAGTTCAGCCGGAGGAGTTAAGGCTCCTCCGGCCGGCTTTGTGAATGGAGAGAAATATGGATTATAAGGTTTTGATCGCTGATGATGAGAATGAGATTAGAAATCTCTTGAGACTTTATCTTGAGAATGACGGATTCAAGGTAGCAGATGTCGCTTCCGGCGAAGAAGTTGGACCTGCTATGGAATCGTTTAAGCCGGATATCATCCTTCTTGATGTCATGATGCCAGGTAAAGACGGAATCCATGTCCTTAAAGACATAAGACAGGTAAGCAATGTCCCGGTTATGATCATTTCAGCTAGAACAGCAGATGCTGAGAGGATATTAGGTCTTAATGTCGGCGCAGACGATTATATCTGCAAGCCTTTTAATCCTTTGGAAGTTGTCGCCAGAGTAAAATCAAACTTAAGAAGATTCTATTCCCTTGGCGGAAGTGAAGAACACGTTGAGAAGATCACATGCGGTGACCTGGAGCTTGATACAGAGAAGTGTTTGCTCCTTAAGGCAGGTCAGTCCATGGAGCTTACATCAGTCGAGTATAAGATAATGGAGCTTCTTATGAAGCATCCCGGCAAGGTCTTTACCAAGCAGCAGATATATGAATATGCATGGGGTGAGGATTACTTTGTAGCCGACAATAATATTATGGTCGCTATAAGCAAGCTCAGGACAAAGCTTGACGAAGATCCTTCAAGATACATAAAGACCCTTCGTGGGTTAGGTTACAGGCTGGATGCCTGATTCTTGCGAATAAACAGGCAGTGTAACATTGTTACAAAGGGGTAAATGATGGCAAAGAATAAGAAAGGAAGAGAGAAACAGCTTAAAGGCGTTCTTCTTACAAGGTTTTTCTTTGTTCTCATAATCGTCAGCATCGTCGAGCTGATACTGGTAGCTGTTACGAACCAGTTCATTATCCCTTCTCTTATAACAATTAATAAATACGATACGATCATAAAGATCGATGGCGCAGAGGGTCTTTTTGTCCTTCTTTTCGTCATGGTCACGACAGCGGTCGTAAAATGGATCTTTCCGGCTCTAAAGATCTCGCCTGTTGCAGTTAATGATTTTCTCGAGAAGCTTCTTATAAGCCGCGGCTTGAGCGGCGGCACAGCAGCTGATGCTACTGAAACGGTAAGACAATTAAGTGAGAATAAGTTCGCGATCCTTTCTTTGATCGGATCATTTTTGCTCGTCGCGATAATCCTCATGACACCGTATATTGTCGGCGGAATCGTTTTCTCAGTTTCCGTAGCGCGTGAACTGCGTGCCTTAGAGCGCGAAAAGGAAGAGGAAAGGCAGCAGGAAGAGAAGCGCCGCTACCTGATGATCTCCAACATAGTCCATGACCTGAAGACGCCCATGACCACTGTTTACGGCTATGCAAAAGCCATGAACGACGGCATCGTGCCTGCTGATAAACAGCCTGAATATCTTGATGCCATCATGAAAAAGACCGAAAGAACAAATGCGGTCATAGCAAT
Organism: uncultured Clostridia bacterium; assembly: GCA_946403085.1. Lineage (GTDB taxonomy): Bacteria > Bacillota > Clostridia > Saccharofermentanales > Saccharofermentanaceae > Saccharofermentans. The sequence continues at coordinate 2,584 of CAMIYM010000014.1, forward strand.
GCTTCTTGATTACGTTAAGCTCGACAGCGAAGGTTTTACTATCAAGAGAGAAAGGATCGATGTCTGTGAGCTTCTGCGCTCATGTGCTGCATTCTGTTATACGGATATAGAAGCAGCTGGAGACGAGCTTGATATCGATGTTCCGGAGAAGCCTTTGTATATCAGTGCGGACAACATTCAGATGTCCAGGGTCATCACGAACCTGATAACCAATGCCATCAAGCATAATCCTGAAGGCACAAAGATAGGCATATTCATCAAGTGCGAGAATTACGTGACAGGTGAAGATATAAGAGTTCTCATAGCAGATACCGGTGATGAGATACCGGAAGAGCTCAGAGATTCGATTTTCGAGCCATTCGTCACAAGTGATGAATCACGTTCTTCAAGTGGTGGCACAGGCTTAGGACTTCCTCTTTCTGAGCGCATCTGCAAGATGCATGACTTCAGCCTGAGACTTATTCAGAACCCTGAGATAAAGCGTTATCACCTGGCTGATGAATATAAAAAAGTGTTCATGATATCGATGTAAGCTGGGTAGGAGTCAATATGCATAATAAACTGATCAGAACGATTTCTTTGTGTCTTATCACAGGATTAGCGCTCACGACGCTAAGCGCGTGTTCCGTAAAGAGCAAAAGACAACTCATGGATTATGCCAGGAGCACGTATGGCGACGCTGATCTGGTCGGTTCCCACAGTAATCTGGGTAAGAAGATAGTGACCGTAACCATGAAGGATAAGGACACTGGAATCGAATATACAGTTACATCGCAAATGATGGATGTGACTGTTGATGGAAGTTCTTTTGGTAAGCAGGAGCAGACATCTTCGGACTTTGAGGAAAAGTATTATGACTACCTGCTCGAAAAAGCCGGAGATGATCTTGGCGTTCTGGAAGACAAATACAATTTCAGTTATGAACTTGATTACGGCACGATAACCATAACATTTGCTTACCGTGAAAGCAGTAAGAATGCAGAAGAAGCTGCAAGAAAATTTGCAGAAGAACTCAAGAAGATCGATATCAAGCAAAAGATGCCTTCTGAATATGTCCTGTATGTTGAAGGAAATGTCTATATAGGTTATTACAACTCAGAACACGACGAGTATTCCGAGTCGAGCGAATTTGATATTATTGATTATGTCCACGAGAACTACGATGCAGATGCAGAATTCCTGGATTCGATGTTTTCCTATATCGATCAGTTCCTGTCAAATGAGGAAGTGGATGAGAAGTTCCCTGGTCACGATGGCTCACCTTCCGGAAATGCATACTATTTTAAGGATAAGAACGGTGAGATATTTGTAGTGATCGATCTTAAGGAATTCGGCGCGGATAAGAGCGAAATAAGGCTTTACCGTGATACCGGAAGCGGGATGGAAGAAATAGTTTTTTAAGGAGCGTTTATGAAGTACGACTGCCTGATCATAGATGACGAGAAGGAACTTGCGGATAATACATGCGAATATTTCAATATGTTCGATGTTAAGACAGCAGCAGTATATACGAGTGCGGAAGCTAATGCTTTCTTAAGTGCGAATGAACCTTCACTTGTACTGCTCGACATCAATCTTTCTGACGGCAGCGGATTCGAACTCTGCAAGAAGATAAGGCAGACGCTTAATATCCCGATCCTTTTCGTATCAGCTAGAAACACTGATGATGACAAGATCATTGCGCTTAATATCGGAGGCGACGATTACATCGAGAAGCCTTATTCTTTGGGTGTTTTGCTCGCCAAGGTCAAAGTTGTTTTAAAACGTTTTGCAGTATCTGATAATGACACTTCGAAAAAGTCCGGCTTCGATGACGGTTATCTTAAACTTGATAAAGTTAATAAGACCGTTATGGTTGGTGGTGTCGAAAAGAAGATCACGTCGATCGAGTGGAAACTTCTGGAGTACCTTGCAGATAACAGGAACAGACTGGTAACGAAGACAGAGATCTTCGACAATGTCTGGAACGACAGATTCACTACAGACGGAACTTTAAATGTTCACGTAAGAAAGATCAGGGAAGCAATAGAAAAAGATCCGCAGGATCCCAAATACATCGTCACTGTATGGAAGGAAGGCTATAAGTTCGTAGCACCTGAGTAATAATGAAAAAAGCACCGTTTATCATTTTACTTGTCCTTACATTTATCGCTGAAGCATTGGCGTGCTATCTGATGCTTTCCAAGATCAAGGACATAAAGACAGATCCTGTTAAAGTAAACGAGTGCATGTATTCCATATCAGAAAACTACGGTGACACTTCAAAATACAATACGCAGCTTGATTATGTCGTCATAGATAATGACGGAAAGCTTGTATATAAGACAAGAGACGGTCTTTCCGAATCCGTAAATGAAGCGATAAAAACAAGAGGTCTTATAATAGATCTTACGGTCGATGGCGAAGTCAAAGGCAAAGTGATCTTTGATTACAATATCGGTGTTCAGCTTGCAGAGTTTAAACAGAATATCGTAATTGTCTTTATCATCATCGGTGTTCTTCAAATAGTGATAATCGTGTCATGGTATATCTACATTAAGCGTTCCATGATCACACCGTTTACAAAGCTCAGCGACTTCGCTGCAAGAGTTGCTGAGGGTAATCTTGATATGCCTTTGCAGATGGATAAGGGCCATGTTTTCGGAGCATTTACAGAGAGCTTTGACCTTATGCGTTCCGAACTAAAGAAAGCACGTATCGCGGAGAAAAAAGCCAATGATGAAAAGAAGGAAGTAATAGCAAAATTATCTCACGACATTAAGACTCCGGTTGCATCGATCAAGTCCACTTCTGAAGTCGGAATGGCGATCACAAAAGAAGAGCGCGCGAAAGAGATGTTCGGTGTTATCGACGCCAAGACTGATCAGATAAAATCGCTTGTAGATAATCTCTTCACATCAAGTGTGCAGGATATCACAGAGATTGAAGTCAATCCCGGAATGCAGCCTTCTGACGTTATTTCAGGACTTATCAGGAACGCGGATTATCTTAGCCGTGCAGACACTTTTACGATACCTGAATGCAATGTCTATTTCGACAAGTTAAGGCTACAGCAGGTTTTCGATAACATCTTCATGAACTCATATAAATATGCGGATACAGCCATGCATGTGAATGCAGAGACAGCAGGTGATTATCTTGTCATAAGGATCTCTGATGAAGGTTCCGGCGTAAAGGAAGAAGAACTGCCGCTTCTTAAAGAGAAGTTCAAGAGAGGTAGCAACGCGAGTGATAAGGACGGTGCCGGATTAGGACTTTATCTGACGGATTATTTTATGGAAAAGATGGACGGTCTGCTGGGACTTAAGAATCTTGATAAAGGTTTTGAAGTGTCGGTGTACATTAGGATTGTATGATGTTCCCGCACACTCGAAACTGATTTAAGAACTATTTAAGAGTTCCTTAAAGGCACTTAAGGGTTAAAAAAGTATCCTAGTGCCATAAGGAGGTCGAAAGACATGAAAAACGTAATTGAGACTAAAAAGCTTTGCAAGACATTTTCCAACGGCGGCATTCAGCAGCACGTTCTTAAGAATATAGATCTTGAGATCTATGAAGGCGATTTCACGATCATCATGGGTGCTTCGGGTGCAGGTAAGTCCACTCTTCTTTATTCGTTATCCGGTATGGACAAGCCGACATTAGGTTCTGTTAAGTTTGACGGAACAGAGATCACCAAGATGAATACAGATGAGCTTGCCATCTTCAGAAGAAGCAACTGCGGATTTGTTTTCCAGCAGGTTTATCTCGTTGATTCGATGAGCGTTCTGGATAACATCATGGCTGCAGGCCTTCTCGTTTATAAGGATAAGAGAGTACTTGCTAAGAAGGCAGGAGAACTTCTCAAGGCAGTTAATATCGATGAGACACTCTGGGGCAAGTTCCCGACACAGATCTCAGGCGGTGAGGCTCAGAGAGTCGGCATCGCAAGATCTTTGATCAACGATCCGAAGCTTGTTTTCGCAGACGAGCCTACTGGTGCTTTGAACTCACAGACAGGTAAGGCCGTTCTTGATACTCTTACAAAGTTCAACGAGAAGGGTCAGTCGATCGTAATGGTCACACACGATATCTCAAGTGCAAGACGAGGCAACCGCATCCTTTATGTAAAGGACGGCGAGATCGCCGGCGAATGCAATCTCGGAAAGTATGTGACAGGTGACAAAGAGCGTCATCAGAAGTTAAATGACTTCCTCGCTACGATGGGGTGGTAATCATGAACAAGACATCATTACTTACCAAATCGAACCTCAGGAAGAACAGAGGTACGTCAGTAGGATTGTTCCTTTTGATGGTAATCGCCACATGCCTTATCGGTGTATCACTTCTGATCTTTTTAGACTGCTATCCCTCTGTAAGCAAAGAGGCCGTAAGACTTAAGGGCGGCGACGGGTACATCAGCATTACCGGAAATCTTGAAGGATTCACTGATGAGAAGATCGACGAACTCATTAAGGACGATACTGACAGCCACTATACATATCGCAATCTTAAGCTGACAAATCATCCGGTAAAGTTCGGTAACGGAGAAGTGGTCATCTCTATAGATATCAGTGATGACTCAGCTTTTACAAGACCGATGAATACTTTCGAAGTGATAAAAGAAGATACATCGATCAATGAGGATTATATCTATCTTCCTTACCAGTTTAATACTTCAGGCGGATTCGAGACGGGCGATACTTTCGAACTCACGGATTCGGGAAAGACATACAGTTACAAGGTAAGAGGTTTTCTTAATGTCGTTTACGGCGGATGCAATAATACTGCTTTGTTTGCAGTAGTAGTTGATAACGGCAGCTATAAGAAGATCTGGGATGATACGCATGCTGAATATGAGAATATCAATGTGATCTACGATCTTAAGGATGGCGTGAAGAACGGCAAGTTCAGGATCAATGCATTTAATGATATGCTCAAGGTCAATCCCGGTGCAGTCATCGAAGGTTATGATATTGACGGAGTGATAAGCAACAGGACTTTTATCGGACTTATCATCGCGGTATCGTTCCTGGTCGCTACATCACTCATTATCGCAGCAGTTGCCATGATGCTCGCTAACAGCATCAGCAACTATATCAGAGAGAACATGAAGACCTTAGGTGCGCTTAAGGCGATTGGATACACCGGAAATGATATTAAGTTTTCTCTTGTGATCTGGTTCTTGATCATCGCTGCAATAGCAAGCGTAATCGGTATCGTTGTTGCATACATGGTCATGCCTTTATTTGCTTCGATCATCATCGGACAGATGGGTGTTCCTTACAGCGTAACGTTCAATCTTTTTGCAACACTTATACCTGTAGCATTTGTTGTTCTTTTCACACTTATCGTTACGGTCATCTGTGCAAATAAGGTCTCAAAGATCCAGCCGATCGTAGCTCTCAGGGAAGGTGTTGAATCACACAACTTCAAGAAGAATCACGTTGCACTCGACAAGACATCGTTAGGTCTTAACACGAGCCTTGCAATGAAGACTTTCTTCGGCAACATGAAGCAGAATGTCATCACATTCATCGTACTCGGCTTTATGATCTTCTGCTGCGTAATCTCACTCCTTCTGTATGAGAATTTCAGCCGCAAGCCGAAGCTCGATATCCTTGCCACAGAGATCTGTGCAGGCGTTGTTGCATCTGATTATGAGACCAGGGAAGATGTCCTTGATTATCTCGAGAAAAGAACTGACATAAAGAACGTCAGAGAGATCATCAACATGAATGTTTACTATAACGATGAGGAGAGCTTATTCTGCTATATCGTTAAGGATCTTTCAAAGTTCAAGAACACCAATCTCTGTTACAAGGGAAGGCTTCCGACATACGATAATGAGATCGCAGTAAGCGGATCTTTAGCCAAGGCATACGGCTTTGATATCGGCGATGAGATCAGGATAGATTATGGTGACAACTCATTTAATTATATTATCACCGGCTTTATCCAGACCACGAACAACGGTGGCCGCGAAGCGATCTTCTCATACAAGGCAGCAGATCACATCATGGATATCGACAGCATTCCCGGATGGTACTGGTTCGATCTCGCAAACGAGTCAGATGACGTTAATAAGAATATCGAAGAAGTAAACCGTATCATTGAAGAGTGCGAAGATAAGTACGGTAGCCACATCATCAGCACAATGAATTTCTTCAAAATGATCGGAGGTGCCATGACCACATTCCAGGGAATTTCCGTCATGATGCTCATCATCATGTGCTCCATTTCCGTTGCGGTTATCGCTCTGATCCTGTATCTCCTCATCAAGTCGCTCGTATATCACAAGCGTAAGGATTACGGAATCTACAAGGCACTGGGTTACACTTCAGGAAGCCTCATGCTTCAGACAGCATTAAGCTTCATGCCTGCTGTAATCGCTTCAGCAATCGTTTTTTCGATCGTATCTTACAATGTGGCAAATCCTTATATCTCATTGTTCATGCGTTCGTTCGGTCTCATGAAGTGCGACTTCGTGATCCCGGTACCCGGCGTTGTGGCAATCGGAGCTGGCCTTACAGTTGTATCTTTCCTGCTTGCACTTCTGCAGACAAGAAGGATCAAAAAGATTGAAGCATACAACATGCTTGTAGCTGAATAATATAACGAGTAATAGGGAATAGATTGAGTTTGTAAACAGGTGCTGTCTTGGAATAAGGCAGCCCTGTTTAGTTATTGTCAACATCAGGATGTTTATATGTTGCTTTAGCATCAGGAATTAAAGAATTTGAGTATGGTTGATTCTGCGCTTTCCGGAAATAATAAGTTAATCCTATGGTGACGTTGTTGCCGTGAAAATACAGCGGTTTAGGTCCGATTGCATACTGCCCGAAAGACGTGTGCATGAGTAGGGCATGTAGAGACACCAGGAATAAATTGTCAAAGAGGCTGCCTTAAGCGTGAGACAGCCTTTTTTCGTGCTTAAAGATCATAAGAATCCAGATGAAGATCCGACTATGCTGGAATACTGTCTGGATTTTGGGGGATGTGGAAAATAAGAAGATACCGTTTGGCATCCTGAGCCGCGTTGCCAGAAGATTGTCAGATTCATTTAAAGTGCTATATAATCTTAATGTTCTAATGGGGAATTAAGGGGATTGGATATGAAGAAAAACTATTTCAGTTATGTGTATAAGAGAGTGCTCGTGGGAGTGCTTCTTGGAATTGTTGTTTTCGTGCCGTCGGCATTGTATATGAAGAGTCTCTATTATGAGTCGATCGAATCAGGACTTCGCGGAATAGAAAGTGCGCTGCAGTATTATACAGAGCAGTACAGCCAGGCTCAGATGGGAAAAGAGGAGATAAAAGATGCTCTTGGCAATTACAATGTTGATTATATAAGGATCATGAAAGTATTGGATAACGGAAGTTACGACACATTGTTCGAGACCGACTACAATACCATCCATGTAAATTCCGGCTCCAATTATGTTTATTACATAACAGAGGATGAACATCTGCCTGCCAAAGATTTAATGACTGTTATTTCGGATGATGATTACACTACTGTAGCGTATCGAAAATGTGATGAAATCAAAGAAGTCGTAAAAGATCATGTTCCTGAAATTTCCAGCACAGCAGAGATAATAAACCAGTCTGGTGTTTTCAATATTGGAAACAAGGTGTTCAAGTCAGCCTCGGAATTCAATCTGAATTCAAGAAGCCCTGTGTTAGTCGTAGAGACAAGTTATGAAGACGGTGAATATCTCCATCTTGGAAAAGTCTATGAAAGCGACCGCAAGGGTGAGAAACTGCTTTTCGGAAAGAGATGGGATTACACTGAAGAGAATAAGAAAGATCTCTACAAGGACAAAATGGCAGATAATTATATGTTTGTCTACGGAAGCGGGACAGCGCCTGACGGATTCAGCATCAAATATATTCGGACGTTTGTTTCCAATATATGCTGTCTTAATAAGCGTCCGGATAAGTTTTTCGAGGAGACGGGTAAACTCTTCTTCACAGAGAATGACAAGGATTTCTATGAGTACAGAAAGTATGATCCCGCGTTCCTTGATTTTAATGCAGACGGTAATTATTCCGTGGAGATCAAGACAGGTGGAGGACGGACTTCTTATGGAAGTTTAAAGCGTGTTCCGTTCTTTGATGATGAGTACATTATTGAATTCGTTGTCACATATGTATCGTTCGAAGAATACTTTATGCCTGTCCTTATCGTTTATGCAATCGTTCTTCTTATCCTCTGTGCAGGCATTCCTTGTCTCAGTGGCATAGGATCTTACAGAAAGCTTAAGAAGACGTCAAATGCTGATCCTGAAAAGGCTGAACAGGATAATGCCATAGCAGTTGATCTTAAACCGCAGTTAAGAGATATCGGCATTCTGGCAAAAGAGATAATCGATACTGAAGATGAGCAGACAAAGAATGATGATTATACTAAGATATTGGGTAAGCTTACTGAACTCGATATTGGAATAGACGAGCTCGCGAAAAGAGCAAAAAGGGGATAGAAAATGGATAATCCGAAAATAGTTAATGATAAGATCATCTTCACGAACAAGCCGCGTCTGATGCTTGCATCAAAGATAATACTGGCCATAACTGTTGTAGTTCTTTATGTCATGCAGGCGCTGGTATTTTTCCCGATGTACGGCATATTGCATGATGTTAATTATGGAGACTTTAACTTCCCTGCGATATTCATTCTGCTGGGTGTCTCGCTTGTCATGGGACTTTCAGCTTTTATCATCGCCATCGTAGGTGCTGTAAAGAATGAAGCGCCTGTAACTATAGTAACTGTTGTGGTAAAGGCGGTAATGATACCGTTCTTTGGCATCAATCTGTATTTATGGATCATGGGCATAAGCGGAATGCTTAATCCGTTCCTCATGCTTGGAATTCCGGCTGTAGGTTTTATCGGTGTATGCCTGACTTATGTTTATATGCTTATGACGAGTCTTCCTGATATTCTTTACACGATCATCTTCTGCATAAAGAATAAGAAACGTCCAGCCACTTTCATGATCGTAGGTGTGATACTGGAGTTCTTCTTCCTGGGAGATCTTATTGGTGCCATATTGCTCCACAAGGCATTTAAGGACGCCATTGTGACAGAATAATAATCCTCGCCGCCGTTTTTGTTTTCTTTGTTTCTGCCCTGTGTTAAAATTTCTTTATAGTTGGAAAATACGGGCAGAGCCTGTTTTATTGACATCGAGGAGGAGCTTTTTATGAAGAAGATCGTTGCTTTGATTCTGGCTTGTGCAATGTCTTTTGCACTTTTTGGATGCGGAAAGAAAGAGGAGAAAAAGGGCGGCAGTGACAAGCCGAAGATTGAAGCTCAGGACGACGATAAAGGCGGCGCTGACGCAGCTGCAGCAGCTGCGGACGATGTTAAATTCACTAAGCAGGGCAACAAGGTCGTATTCACTGTTGATGCAGGATTGGATCTGAAGCAGGATGCATGGCTCGGTTTCATCCCCGGCACCAAAGGATTTACAAAAGAAGTCGAAGCTGATGAGGTCGATGTTTTGTATGCCTATATCGCTAACGGTGATAAGAAATCCAGCGAAGATTATATTTTCGAATTCGATGAAGATCAGTTCGGCGGCCTGGAAGATGGCGATTACATCATGGTTCTCTGCGACACTGACGATGAAGCGGTAGGCGGCAAGGTTCTTCTTTATATTCCTGCCAAGATTGCCGGAAACACAGTCGAACTCGCTTACGACAAGATCGTTATCAACAAATAAGATTTTAAGTTATGCATTCGAGTGCCGTGACAGATTGAGTTACTCTTTGTAGTACTCGTTAACGAGACTTCTGTAACCTAACTCTTTAAGCGTATCGTATCTTACATTGAAGCGCGATTTGGTATGTGTGCCGCTTATCAGATATCTGATTAGTTCCTGTGCATAGAGATCGATCTCGTGAAGGCTCTTGGATGTCGTAATAACAGGGAAGAACCAAAGGCTCCATGTGAGGTCGGAATCTTCATTCACTTCCAGGAGTTTATGATTGAATATCCTGATGAAAGCAGAGGCGGCTTTGGTGCCGTCTAAGTTCTCTCTTCTTCTCCAGCGCTCCAACGCTCTCGCTTTTCTTCTCATCTTGCCTTTTAGCTTTACGACAGAAGCGGGAGCAATATCTATGTCGCCGTTCTTTACTTCGACACCGAGGAATGTGAATCCGTCTTCAGGACGTCCGTAGAATTCCTTATCGGGATTAACAGTTAGTCCCTTGTCCTTTAAGGTGTCCAGAATGACTTTCTTATACTGCTCTATCTTATCTTCGCTCTTCGCGAAAACAATTATGTCGTCAGAATATCTCGCATACAGGATTCCTCTTGAACCAAACCATTCATCAAGATCCTTGAGGTAAAGATTGGCATAAAAGGATGCGATGGGAGAGCCTGCCATAATGCCTTTTTGCTCAGTTATCTTTTCGCCTTCGAAAAGAACATAAGGCTCACATAAGAGTGCCTTCATGAAGTTAAGAAGAGGCAGGTCATCAGTGATGGTCTTATCAAGTTCTTCGCAGATCAGATCCACCGGTATAGAGTTGAAGTAATTGCTGACATCGATCTTGTAAGAATAAAGTTTATGAAGATCTTCCGTGCGGCAGATCGACATGATCGCGTCCTTGGCGCAGATCCCTGGACGGAACGAATAAAGATCAGGTGAATAGATGTGATCGTATTTTCGAAGTGTCAGATAAGTAAGCAGCTTCAAGATCATGTTGAAGTCATAAGGATACTTATAGACGGTGCGCTTTTTCTGCGAGCTCATCTTGCTTATGACAGACTTCGAGGGCAGGGGAAGGCCTTCTAATGACCTTACTTCAGACTCGTATGATAAGAACTTTTCCGAATCGATATACTCGCGGAGTTCTTTCTTGAATCTCTTCGAACACTTTAAAGAGGATTTATAAGCGTAGAATCTTTCCCATGTACTCTTATCGAAGAGCTTATCTGTTAGTGACACTTAAGATTCCTTTACCCTGATGTTTGTTATGGCGCACTGGTCGCCCGTCAGAGCGATATAGACATCCTTGGAAGGATCCTTGATCTTAGTGACGTTGATTATCTCTATGCCTTCGTTAGTTGTCGTGAGAGTGATAGTGTCACCCTTACGGACGAGATGGACTTCGCAGTCAATGCCCTGCTTGTTTACGGCTTTCCAGTTATCCCAGTTAGTGAAGCTTTCTTTCTTGTTCACTGTGATCGTGTTGGTTCCGAATTCATCTGAATCCCAGTTCTCGCCGTCAAGTCTGATAAGTCCGTATTCACGGAAGTCAGGACCGTTTACTTTGCCGTTGTCAGAAGAGAAGAGGCTGAAGTAAGGGCAATGCCATACGAGTCTTGCAGTAGGAAGACTCATGGTGTGGAATGTGATCGTGAGCTTGTCTTTCAGAAGGAAGCCGTCAGTAGTTGCCATGCGGTATCCGTCAGTCTGGATATTGGGAACATCGCCTTCAGGAACATCGATATAGCTGATCTCTTCTGCGATCCTCGGAATATAATCATCCGGAACATCCTGCTCATCACGTGTGATGCTGACGTTTGTGATCTTGCAGTGCTCACCTGTAAGGCCGATGTAAGCCCATCTGGCACTGTCAGGAAACGCTGCGATCAGTTCGATGACTGACTCATCAGAGATGATCTTGATCAGCACGTGATCCTTTACCTTAACAGCTTCGATATCGTAAGTCCTGCTGCCTGAAGAGGAAGCATTATCTTTTTTGGTAATCTTAGGCTGGATCTTACGTGCGCCTTTGCGGACGACCTTGCCGTCAAATCTTATCTCGCCATACTCGAAGTAGAGAAGCCTTGCAATGTTCTTTTCGTCATCATGGATCCTCGCATCAAGTGAATCGAAAAGAATGATGGACGGAATGCTTTTATCGGCCGGGAATCCTTCCTTAGGCGCGCTTGTGAGCTTGATCCTTGTGATCTCTTTTGTGACGATGATGCCTTCGGATGTTGCTGATCTGTATTCGTCGCAATAGAGCTCGTTCTTTCCTGCGAGCTCCTTAACTTCTTCTTTTTCCTTCATCTGATACTCGCTGTCCAAGTCTATCAGGTGGATCATGATCTTACCGAAAACAGGGTCGAACTGGGTGCCTAAGCACTTAACGAATTCTTCTCTTACTACCTGCTGCGGAATGGTCGCACGGTAGCTTCTGCTGGATGTCATGGCATCGTAAGCATCAGCAACTGCGATGATCCTGGCGATCTCAGGGATATCATCGCCCTTAAGACCTTCAGGATAACCTTTGCCGTCGTATCTCTCGTGATGTGACTTGGCGCCGATGCTGAGATAAGGTGACTCACTGATCGATGACAGGATCTGTGCACCGATATCCGGATGCTCCTTGATGACCTGGTATTCTTCGTCAGAGAGCTTTCCCTTTTTATTAAGAATGGTTCTTGAGATACCGATCTTACCTACGTCATGAAGGAGCGCAGCATAGTAGATCTCTTCGCATTCCTGGGGATTCTTTCCTGCGATCTCAGCGATCTTTCTGGAATACTCAGCAACTCTTGAAGAGTGACCCTTGGTGTATTTGTCCTTGGCATCGATAGCACTTGCGAGCGCCTCAGCCGTCTGTGCGAAAAGTCTCTTTGTAGCCTTGCTCTCATTCTTGAGATAATCCATCTCGATCTGACGCGCACGGTCGACCGTCTGGTTCATATCTTTCAGTGCGAAAAGATAGAGCATTGAAGAGAGTAAACCCGTAGTGATGTTAATGAGGGACAAGCCATAGAACTTAAGCTGGATAATGCCTGCTATAAGCGGCATTGTCGTGAAGAGCATAAGGGATACAAAAAGTCCTGTCCTGAAATATTTGCGGTACTGAATGACTACCGAAGTCTGAAGTAAGAGGACAGCCAGAGGAATTGCCATTCCAATAACATATCCCGGTGAACGCTGATAGCGGTTAGCCGAATCGAAAGTATAGTAGAGACCGGTAAACTGTGATACGACGAGAAGTCCCATGCCAATAAGAACAAGGTAATCTATTGCCTTAAGTCTAATTGGGAGCTTCTTGATTCCTGTCTCATCAATATAGATATCACGCACATAGTGATTGAATGCCCACAAAATCATGAGGACCATTGCATATACCATGAAGTTGCTGAATCTTACGAGAAGAAATCCGGTATAGCTCTCATCACCTCTGTACATGTAAGCCGTACGGTCTGACATGAGAAGCAGCATGGAGAAGACATTGGTAAGGATAAGGAACATCTTGCGTTCTTTATCAAGGCTCTTGGATAATGCCATGAAAAAAGCCGCTGCAGCGGAGATTCCGCTCAGCACGAGCATAAGATCGAGTTGGACATCTTTCAGGATCTCAAGTACCATATGGCCTCGCCTTTGCACTGTTTTTCACATTAAAAATTATAACGTTTTTTTGATAGTATTGTTTTAACTCTTTATTAAATGAGCGTTAACGGGTGTAACTAATCCTTAAATGAAAGGCTAGTCTGTCAGGGCTGTTTCCGGAGTTTTTCGCTCCCTTTTTACACGTTTTGTTCCGCTTGGTCCTGCCTCCTGTACCGCTTGGTATCAGAAGCCTTGAGTGAAGTGCTGTGGCCGATATAATGACCTCAAAACCAAGGGAGGTACAAGGAAATGACAGACATTACCAATGCAGGAATCAAAGGCAGGAAGGAAGTTATCAGCTCTGATTTCAACGAACTCAGAAAAGAGGCATCTATCCTTCAGAAAAAAGGCGTACCGTTCATGATGTCTTCAGTAGTCATCTGGACACTCGTAACGGTAGTAAGACTTATCTCTCAGGATATCATGACGAAGAACCGTTACACGTTCTTTTGCACGGGACTTCTGATACCCTGCACGCTGATCTTCGCTCTCATCACACATGCAAAACTTTTCAAAGCAAGGAATAATCCTTTTAATAAACTGGGTTTCCTTTGTACGATGAACCAGATGCTCTATCTTCTTATCGTGATGTGGGCATTTTCACAGAAGCCGGATGCGATGCTGATGATTTTCGCGATGGTGTTCGGCGCACATCTTCTTCCATTCTCATGGGTCTATGACAGCAAGACATATCTCGTTACTTCGCTAGTCACGACCTTAGGTTCGATGATACTGTCCATCTTCGCACCCGAGATGTATGTAAGCATCTTTATGGCAGTCTGCCAGGCAGTTATGTGCGTTTTCCTTCTGATCGAATGCAGAGGGCTCGAGCGTTCCGAAAAAACTGTGACTGCATTATAATTGTCTCATTATGGGAATGATCAGGAGACATCAATGAAGGTTACTGTCAGCAAGGACATCGAATCAGGCACGGCGGTGGAGATCCACTGCCGTGAAGTCACTCCGGAAACAGAACGTCTGGTGCGTTATATAAGACGTTATGACGAGCGCATCACAGGCACAGCTGACGGTCAGACACACAATATCCAGATCGAGGATATCCTCTATATCGAATCTGTCGACAAGAAGACGTTCCTCTATACTTCGGGCAAAGTCCTTCAGACAGAAAAGCGCCTTTATGAACTTGAGGGACTCCTTGATGCCTCGACTTTTTTCAGGTGTTCCAAGTCGGTCATCGTAAACCTCAATAAGGTCACGAGATTAAAGCCGGAAGTAACACGCAACGTCCTCGCGACATTAACGAACGGGGAAGTGATAGTCATCTCAAGAAGATATGTAAGAAGCCTTAAGGCACTGATAGGCATGGAAGGTTGATCAATATGGAAGATATAAAGAAACTGTTCATATATTTTAGAAACGCTCTGGCGTTCTCATATTCCTGGCTCGTGCTCTGCTACGCTCTCTTTGGAATGGCGGTCAAATATCTTACGTTCTCATACAGGACGGGCGTATATCCTGCCGTAAAGGTTGATATGCTCTTAAAACTCTTCCTGTTCTGCGCGTGGGGATCAGCGTGTTTTGTTTTCGCGTTCTTCACGAAGCTCATGAGGAAGAGGGGATTCATATTCGACCTGACCGTATTCTTCGTTCTCTTCATACCTGTCGAGGTATTAATGTTCTACTGGATGGAGATATTTAGCGGAAAGGGACTTGTGTCTTTCTGGCTGTTCTTCGGAATAATTGTCATATCTTGCTATGTAGCAGCTATCCTCATCGACGTGCTCGTTATGAGAAAACGCGCGAAAACATACACCGAAAAGCTCATCGAGTACAATTCGAGAAAATCCTGACCGGGAAAATAAATCGCAAGAATAGTAAATCAAATAGCAATATATCTTATTTACAAACACTTCTGATAAATGATACTATCATCACAGTGATCATTATTTCGTGAACAGAGGTGCCAATATGAAAAAGAACGAGCGCAAAGACCTTGTCACCAACATCTACACAGCAGATCCTTCTGCCCATGTTTTCAACGGCAAGATCTACATCTATCCCTCTCACGACGAAGACCTCGATATCCCTGAGGACGACGACGGCGAGCAGTATGTAATGAAGGATTATCACATCCTTTCAATGGATTCTCTTGACAGCGAATGCGTCGACAACGGCGTAGCTATCAGCGAGAATGATATCCCGTGGGTTTCAAGACAGCTTTGGGCTCCTGACGCTATCTACACAAACGGCAAATATTATCTTGTATTCCCTGCAAAAGATAAGGACGACATCTTCAGGATCGGCGTTGCTGAGTCTGATTCACCTGTAGGTCCTTTCAAGCCGCAGGAGAATTACATTCAGGGCAGCTACAGCATTGACCCTGCAGTCCTTCTTGACGACGACGGCAGGATCTGGTGCTACAACGGCGGACTCTGGGGCGGCCAGCTCGAGATGTGGCAGTCCGGTTCTTTCAATCCCAATGAGCACCGTCCTGAAGGTGACGAGAAGGCATTGGGCGCTTTGGTTGCAGAGTTCACACCTGACATGACAGCTTTCAAGTCCGCTCCCAAGATGATCACTATCCTCGACGAGAACGGCGAGCCCATCAAGGCAGGCGACGAAGACCGCCGCTACTTCGAAGACCCCTGGATGCACAAGTTCAACGGCAAGTATTACTTCTCATATTCCACAGGCACAACACACTACCTCTGCTATGCTGAAGGCACTTCACCTGAAGGTCCTTTCACATACAAGGGAAGGATCATGGAGCCTGTTATCGGCTGGACAACACACCACTCCATCGTACAGATCGACGGCGAATGGTATCTCTTCTATCACGATGCCAAGAGATCCGGCGGCTGCTCACACAAGAGATCAGTTAAGTTCACAAAGCTTAACATCGCAGAAGACGGAACGATCGAGAAGATCTATCCTTACGATCACGAGTAAGACTAACTTAAACAAAACATTAGAAGGCTGCCTTTACCGGGCAGCCTTTTATATTTGAGTGTAAAGCAGAAAGCACTCATTTTTCGATTTTGTCGGACTCGAAAAAAGAGGCTTCATACCTAATCTTCAAAAACGCTTTTTGGTATGCTTTTTTGACCCGAAAACCGACTCCCAAGAGAATGAAAAGCATACCTAATCTCAAAAACTGCATTTAGGTATGCTTTTTGGTCAATAAATATGCTCAGATAAAGGTGGATTATGCATACCAAAATCCAAATATTCATTTTCAGTATGCTTTTTCCGGGCTGGATGTAATCATCAGAGGCAGAATCGTGCATATTAAAATGCCAAAACGCCCCATTGGTATGCTTTTTCGACGCCGGATGAATCCGCTCAAATAAATAAGCAGAAAGAGAAATCATTAAATTCAAGTAAATACTTGAATGTACAAGATCGTACACGGACCGTCTGCCTGCGAAGACTATAAATGGCTCGTGCCGGACCCGCCACAGGCGCTAAGCGTTCTCTTTCTGCTATGCGTAATTATACACATGGCACCATGTAAATCAAATTTGATGAATCATGAATCGTGGTATAATTCCAATTGGAATAAACACAGGGGAGAGACGGATATGAATACTTACTGGCCTGATTATTGTCAGAATTTCCGGTGCAAAGCTGATAAGTGCGTTCACACATGCTGCGCAGGCTGGGTGGTCGGCATTGATGAGGATTCACTTGCAAGATTCAATAAAGAACCTGATATTGCATGCAAGATTGAAGACGGATGCTTTGTCTTAAGAGATGACGGCAGATGTCCTTTCTTAAGGGACGACAATCTCTGCGAGATGATCATAAAGCACGGCGAGAATTTCCTTTGCGACATCTGCAAGGAACACCCGAGATTCTATAATGAATTCGAAGATCACACTGAGGCAGGCATCGGTCTTGTCTGTGAGGAAGCATGCAGGCTTGCGCTTACGAAGGATGAGCCTTTCACTCTTGTGTCTGAGGACGGCTCGAAAATGGAACTTCCTGATTATGTAAAGGCAGTTTTCGACACATCAAAGACCCTTTCAGAAAAGCTTAATGAGATAAGCGGCGGCAGAAGGGCGGATTCAAAGCTCAGGGCAGAAATCTTCGACGGCATGGAAGTAATGGATCCCAAGTGGACCACGCTCCTTGGCAAAATCATCGCTGAACCTGTTTCAGCAGAAGAAGAGAACAAGGCATTGGCAGATAACGAGAAGGAGCTTACGAATTTCGCAGCTTATCTGCTGTACCGTTACAAGGGCGCGGGAAGATTTGCTTCCGAGGCAGCATATCTTCTGGCCGATCTCGTAATCAAGGGATGCGGCGTGCAGGATGTGGCGAGAGTCTTCTCCTGCGAAGTCGAGTATTCTGACATAAATATCGACGAGGCACTCGAGACATTCGGTTAAGACCTCAATGTCAGGTAAAAAAGGAACAAAAACAGCAGTGTAACATTGTTACATTCACTAAATACAAGCATTAGGAGGCTTTTTATGGTAGCTGATTACAGTAAGATGGAATGGACGGCAAACCCGAATTTTAAGGGTGGAGAAGGCGTTTTTTACAACAAGGTCTTCACGGACGGAGTAAACAAGATGATGCAGGGAAAGTTAGAACCCGGATCATCGATCGGCTATCACAAGCATGAGGGCAACTGCGAGATCATCTATATCACCGAAGGCGAGGGAAAGGTCCTCTACGATGATGGTGAGGAGCAGGTCAAGGCCGGATTCTGTCACTACTGTCCTGAGGGTCACTCACACTCACTCATCAATAACAGCGACAAAGACCTGCTTTTCTACGCTACGGTAGCTAAGCAGTAAGACATATTGGAATAAGGGATTAAGGGAGGAAAAAGTATATGCCACATTCGTCAGGAGGCGGTTCGCACGGCGGCGGATCTCATGGCGGTTCGCATGGTTCGAGCCATAATCATATCTCAAATCATTATTTTCCGCGTGCAAAAAGGTATTTAAGACATAACCGTTTAACAGGTGTGGACGATTATATCTATTCTGAGAGTATGCCGCAGAAGACCGGCATCTCATCGATAATCATGATCGCTGTCGTGGCGGTGATCTTTCTGGGAACGTTTGGATTTGCTAGTTTTAAGAATTTCCCGAGAAAGCTTCCTGCACACTATTTGGACGTGCCGGAAGTTCATGATGAGATCAACGTTATTGAAGCAAAAGATCAGCTTGAAGATATCCTGAAACAGTATCAGGAGAAGACCGGAATATGTACTCATATCTATACGGTTTACCATGAGAAATGGAGCAATACTTATTCTGATCCTGCTGATTACTGCATGAATGTGTATACGAGCAATTTCCACGATGAAGAACACTTCGTGATCATCTTTTCGATACCTTTCAAGGATGCCGAATGCTACGACTACAGTAACAGTAGAAAGCAATATGTTCCGGACTTTGTCTGGGAAGCAGTTCAGGGTGATGATACAGATCCTATCCTGACGGAAGAGATGTTTACCACTTTCCGTAAACTGCTTCAGAAGGAACTGGAGGGTTATGTCAATCCGGGAGACGCTTTTACGCATGCGTTCCAATTTGCAATGAGGGATGCTGACAGTAAGCTCGATGGCGGTGCCTTGACTTTCCTTGTGCAGATACTCAAGAACGGCTTCCCGCTCATAATGATCATCGGTTTCTTTGCTTTATTCCTGTTCCTTATGATCAAGCAATATAACAAGGATAAGAACATCGAGTACACTCAAGTTCCGCTGGATGAAAAAGACAAGGCATCGTATTCCGGTCCTGCAGTTCAGATTCCATCTGCAGCAGGTGCGGGAGAGACGACCAAAGCGTCCAAGGTCTTATACGCAATTATTATGGTCCCGTTTATGTTTGCCGGTTTATCTATGATCGGGGCAGGCATTGCATCAGCAAAACGTGCGGACGGAGGGACCACGGGAATATTCTTTATCCTTTTTGGACTGGCCTGGACGATAATCTTGGTTTCAACGATATTCAAAGTGTTCATCATGAAGGAAAAGAACAAGAGCAAGGATACTGACCCGCTTACCGCTGAGTATCCGAAAGCGGAATACCCCAAGGCAGAGTATCCGGAGTCTGAATATCCGGATGTTAAGCCTGTGGATACGTCTGAGGTAAAGTCCCCGTTTGTTCCGTTACCTTCCTCTCAGGAGACAGAGTTCGATCCGGTCTTCTTCAATGATTCAAAGAGCAACATCGAAGACGATGATGAAGACTACAAGCGCATGAAGCGGCAGGGATTCGAGTAAAGAAAATGATAAAGGTGATGTCGCGGATCAGGGCATCACCTTTTTTCTGAGCCTTCAAAAAAGTGGAATGGCAGGATTATGCTGTTTTCGCGCTCAGGGTGCTCTCAGTTCACTTACGGAAAATCAGTTTCAATATCTTACCTGATATGAAGTCGACCGCGAATACGAACGGTGTCAGCAGGAGCAATGTCCAGATAAGGATGAAGACCGGAATCTGAGGCCATGTGATAAGCACTGTAAGCTCTGAAGTGTTAAGGAAAAACATGCCGCTTAAGAGCCAGTAGTAAAGAGACTTTTTGCCGAGATATGGAAGCACGTATTTACTCTTGAACTTGATGTTGTCCATTATGAGCAGACATGCGATGACAAAGAGCGGCGCATAGATGACATCAGCGATGCAGTAGTAGTAAAAGAGGAATCTCATATAGATGACGTATCCGCATATGAGGAACGCGATGATGATGACGAGCGGTGAAGAGAATCTGCTTGTGAATTTAAGTATCTTTTTGTAGATCTCGTATTTCGCGAAAATACAACCTATGGCAAATAACGGGAACCAGAAGAGCAGGAAAAGACCGGAACTTATTATTGATCTGGGAACGCTGATAAAGTGCTCCTCATCCATGTAACCCTTGAATACATAGTAGACCGCAAACGGCAGTGCGATGTATAGCAAGAGATCTATTATGATGTTCTTCCACTTCCTCTCGATGAGCCTTATGAGCGGCAGTATGAGCATAAGCAGGATGTAGAGTTTGATATACCAGCTGAAGCTTACATAAAGCATTTCGTCATCGTGTATGAGCGCGAAAAGACTGACGAAGATATACTTCGGATTGAACTTCTTCAAGCAGACGAGGACAGCTATTGCAACCAGCATAATGAGCCAGTAGGGAATGAGCGTCTGAACTATCTTTTTGAGCGTGTAGAATCTGCCCGGATTTTCCTTGCTTAAGTAAGATTTGTAAAGGCCGTAGCCTGAGCAGAAAAGAAAGATGCCGAGACAGATTTTTGCAGAGACACCGATGAACATATCGACACCTTCGATAGGTGACAGCCACTTCTCGATGTAATTGACACCGAAAAGATGATGCCACATCAGGAGCAGCAGGGCGATGCCTTTGATGTGCTCTGATTTCTCTGGTGTGATATCCGTGATCACCGGAGTCTTGGATCCTGCCATAAGTTATTTCTCGTATTCTCTGAAAGCGTCAGCGTATCGTAAGTTCGGCTTGATATAAACGGGCTTGGCGTGGCCGGTCGCGAGGATGATCTCATTGACCATTATGTATGTGGAACCGGTATCGATCCAGACATAAGCCAGCGTCCTGTTGTACTGGTCAAATTCCTCGACGTCGTATTCGAGATAGACTGTCTTAACGTCAGCTAAGAGCTCTTTTAAGAACTTGGAGGAGTCGCGTCCCTCTTCAGTATTCTTGTTCTCGTCTTCATGTACGGATTCGGGAGCGTTGATGCCGGTTAAGCGAACTCTTAATCTCTTGCCGTCAGGATTGTGGACGATTATCGTGTCACCGTCGACAACGCGCTCCAATTCGCAAGGGATGAGAACTGAAGGATCGACCTGAAGTTTGACTCCGAAGGGGAGCTCTGTGCCGCCTGCGTCGTTTTCGGAATAGACTGAAGCTGTAGTATCCGTGGTGGTCTCTTTATAGACAGTCTGCTGGGGAACAGGCTCCAGACAGCCGGTCAGAAGGACCGATATAAGTGCAATTGAAAGTGCCGCGGTGGGAATAAGGCGGCAAAAAGGCTTTGCGGACCTGGTTTTCGCGCGGTTCGAAAAGCGGTATTCATCAGGGTTTATTACATTTTTCATGAAAGTATTTTAATCCATAATTTTTGTTGTGCAAATAAGGGATACCTATGATAGAATTCTATCCAGTAATTTTATATATGGACTATAAGAAGGGGGCGTTACTATGCCAAAGAGAGAAGACATCAACAAGATCCTTATTATCGGTTCAGGTCCTATCATCATCGGCCAGGCTTGCGAGTTCGACTATTCAGGAACCCAGGCATGCAAAGCTTTGAGAAAGCTCGGCTACGAGATCGTACTGGTCAATTCCAACCCCGCAACCATCATGACAGACCCTGATGTTGCTGACAGAACCTATATCGAACCGCTTAATGTTAAGCGTCTGGAGCAGATCATTGCAAAAGAGCGTCCTGATGCGCTTCTCCCTAACTTAGGCGGACAGTCAGGTCTTAACCTCTGCTCTGAGCTTTCCAAGGCAGGCGTCCTCGACAAATATAACGTTCAGGTAATCGGCGTTCAGGTCGACGCTATCGAGAGAGGCGAAGACAGAATCGAGTTCAAGGAGACAATGACTTCCCTGGGAATCGAGATGCCCAGATCACACGAGGCTTACTCAGTTGAAGAGGCAGTAAAGATCGCTGACGACCTTGGATACCCTGTTGTTATCAGACCTGCTTACACCATGGGTGGTGCAGGCGGCGGCCTCGTTTACAACATCGATGAGCTCAAGACAGTAGTCGAAAGAGGTCTTGCAGCTTCCATGATCCACCAGGTACTCGTAGAAGAGTCCATCAGCGGATGGGAAGAACTCGAGCTCGAAGTAGTAAGAGACGCTAAGAACAACGTAATCACAGTATGCTTCATCGAGAACATCGACCCTATCGGCGTTCACACAGGTGACTCATTCTGCTCAGCTCCTATGCTTACGATTTCCGAAGATGTTCAGAAGAAACTTCAGGAATATTCATACAGCATCGTTAAGGCAATCGAAGTTATCGGCGGATGCAACTGCCAGTTCGCCCACGACCCTAAGACAGGAAGGATCGTTGTAATCGAGATCAACCCGAGAACATCAAGATCTTCCGCTCTTGCTTCAAAGGCAACAGGTTTCCCGATTGCTCTCGTTTCAGCTATGCTCGCATGCGGCCTCACACTTGATGAGATCCCTTGCGGCAAGTACGGCACACTTGATAAGTACTATCCGGATGGCGACTATGTCGTAATCAAATTCGCCAGATGGGCATTCGAGAAGTTCCACGGCGCTCAGGACAAGCTCGGCACTCAGATGAGAGCTGTAGGTGAGGTCATGAGCATCGGTAAGACATATAAGGAAGCTTTCCAGAAGGCTATCAGATCTTTGGAGAAGGACAGATACGGCTTAGGCTTTGCAAAGGACTTCAACAAGCTTTCCAAGGAAGAGCTCATGCTCAAGCTCACAGTACCTTCTTCAGAGCGTCAGTTCATCATGTATGAAGCACTTCGAAAAGGCGCTACGGTAGAAGAACTCTATGAGCTCACAAAGATCAAGCACTGGTTCATCGAGCAGATGAAGGAACTCGTTGAGGAAGAGGAAGCTCTCCTTAAGGGTGCAGGCAGGATCCCTGATGAACCCGTTCTCCGTCAGGCTAAGCTCGACGGCTTCTCTGATAAGTATCTCTCACAGCTCTTAGGCGTATCCGAAGATCTTATCCGCCGCGCTCGTTATGAATACGGCATCAAGGAAGGCTGGGAAGGCGTTCACGTATCCGGAACACAGGATGCAGCATATTATTATTCTTCATACCATATTGAAGATAAGTCACCTTGTTCAAACAACAAGAAGATCATGATCCTTGGCGGCGGTCCTAACAGAATCGGCCAGGGTATCGAGTTCGACTACTGCTGCGTACACGCTGCACTTGCTCTTAAGAAGCTCGGCTTCGAGTCCATCATCGTAAACTGCAACCCTGAGACAGTTTCCACAGACTACGATACATCTGACAAGCTCTACTTCGAGCCTCTGACACTTGAAGATGTTCTTGCTATCCACGAGAAGGAAAAGCCTATCGGCGTTATCGCACAGTTCGGCGGTCAGACACCTCTGAACCTTGCTGCTTCTCTTAAGGCTAACGGTGTAAACATCTTAGGTACTACACCTGAGACTATTGACCTCGCAGAAGACAGAGATCACTTCCGTGCCATGATGAACCGCCTCGGCATCCCGATGCCTGAAGCAGGCATGGCTGTTAATGCTGATGAAGCTATCTCCATCGCTAACAAGATCGGTTACCCTGTAATGGTTCGTCCTTCTTACGTCCTCGGCGGAAGAGGAATGGAGATCGTTCACGACGACGAGATGATGAGAGTCTACATGAATGCAGCTGTCGGCGTTACACCTGACAGACCGATCCTCATCGACCGTTTCCTGCACCACGCTACAGAGTGTGAGGCAGACGCTATCTCCGATGGTACAAACTGCTATGTTCCTGCAGTCATGGAGCACATCGAGCTTGCCGGAATCCACTCCGGTGACTCCGCATGCATCCTTCCTTCAAAGAACCTTGCACCTGAACTCGTTGAGACAATCAAGGAATACACAAGAAAGATCGCAGTTGAGATGCACGTCGTAGGTCTTATGAACATGCAGTATGCGATCGAGGACGGTGTCGTATTCGTGCTCGAGGCTAACCCCCGTGCATCAAGAACTGTACCGCTCGTATCCAAGGTCACAGGCACCAACATGGTTAAGATCGCTACAGATATCATGACAAGCCAGCTCACAGGCAGACCGTCACCGGTACCTGAACTCCACGACAAGGTAATCCCTCACTACGGAGTTAAGGAAGCAGTCTTCCCGTTCAACATGTTCCAGGAAGTAGACCCTGTACTTGGACCTGAGATGAGATCCACAGGAGAGGTCTTGGGCCTTGCCACACACTTCGGTGAAGCATGCTTTAAGGCTCAGGAAGCTACAAAGACAGAGCTTCCTCTCGAGGGCAGCGTACTTCTTTCCGTATCTGATCTTGATAAGGTCGACCTCGTTGATGTAGCTAAGGCATTCTCTGATCTTGGCTTCAAGATCTACGCTACAGGCGGCACATATGACATGATCGTCGGCGCAGGCATCACAGCCGAGAAGGTCAAGAAGCTCTACGAGGGCAGACCTAACATCGGCGACATGATCCTTAACCGTGACATCGACCTCGTCATCAACACACCTGCAGGAAAGACATCCTCACACGACGACTCTTACATCCGTAAGGATGCTATCCGCCAGCACATCCCTTACATCACAACGATGGCTGCTGCAAAGGCTTGCGCAGAGGGTATCAAGGCTGCCAAGGAGCGCCAGTTCGAGGTTAAGGCACTTCAGGACTACCACGCAGAGATTAAGTAAGTTATTTATTTATCTGTATTTATGCGGCCGGGCTTCATTGTCCGGCCGTTTTATTTTCGAGCTCTGGGATGCTTTGCCGGATTTTTGCCAAAAACGCCCCTGAATTAGTAAAAAAATTGGCAAAATGGATCTCGGCTATCATAGCGGGCGCAAAACAGTACGCATTTGCCTTCAAAATGAGTACGATTTTGCCCTTTGTAAGCTACAAGGCCTCAAAACGGGCGCATTTGACCACGAAATGCGTACGTTTTTGCGCACAGGGTGTTTTTGCCTCCTCGAAAACATGATAAGACCCATGAAGAGCCCGCTTTCCGGCCCGGAAAACACCGCCGGCAGAATATGGATCCGCATCTATCAGAAATCGGTCATTTTTAGCCTCATATTTGCCTCATTTATTATACAAAACTTGCTATTATGTGTAGCAAGATTTGTATAGCAATTTTTGTAGAAATCGGGCTTTTTTACAAATATAGAATTCTCGTAAACCTTATAAACATTGACAAAGCTGATTCAAAATATAGCAAAATCGGTTCAATTTCCAATTCGCAAGAACAGTATAATTTGTCTAAAGCGTATAAAAATATTGGTAGAATCTTTGCATTTTGGTAAATGCAAGGATTCTTCTAATCATTTAGTATGGTCCTTGTACAACTATGCGAATCGGGAGGTTCATATGTATTTTATAGGTATTGATCTCGGTACATCAGCAGTTAAGTTGCTGTTGATGAAGAGCGGTGGAGAGATTGTCAGAACAGTTTCTGAGACTTACCCCGTAAACTTCCCTCAGACGGGCTGGTCCGAACAGAATCCTGAAGATTGGTTCGAAGGCAGCATGAAGGGCTTGAAGAAGCTCATCGAGGGTATTGATGGCAAAGAAGTTGCTGGTATCAGCTTCGGCGGACAGATGCACGGTCTTACGCTTCTTGACAGTGAAGGCAAGGTTATCAGACCTGCTATTCTCTGGAACGACGGCAGATCACAGGTTGAGACAGATTATCTCAATAATGAGATCGGCAAGGCTAATTTGTCCAAGTATACAGGCAACATCGCTTTCGCAGGCTTCACAGCTCCGAAGGTAATGTGGGTTCACAAGAACGAGCCTGAGAACTTTGCCAAGATCGCAAAGGTATTACTCCCTAAGGATTATCTCGCTTACAGACTCTCCGGAGTTTTCGCTACAGACGTTTCCGATGCATCAGGCACGCTTTACTTCGACTGCGAGAACAGAAAGTGGTCAGAAGAGATGCTCAAGATCCTCGACATGAAGGCTGAATGGCTTCCTGAGGTTTACGAGAGCTATGAAGCTATCGGCAAGATCCTTCCTGAGATCGCTGACGAACTCGGAATCAACAAGGATTGTATCATTGCAGCAGGTGCCGGCGACAACGCTGCAGCTGCAGTAGGTATGGGCATCATCGGCAATGGCGGATGCAATATCTCACTCGGTACATCAGGTACTATCTTCATCGCTTCAAGCACATTCAAGAATGACGAAGCTAACTCACTCCACGCTTTCGATCACGCTGACGGCGGATTCCATCTTATGGGATGCATGCTCTCAGCTGCTTCATGCAACAAGTGGTGGATGGATGAGATCATCGGCACAGCTGATTACGCTAAGGAGCAGGAAGGCCTTGAGGCTCTCGGAACGAACAAGGTATTCTTCCTTCCTTACCTCATGGGCGAGAGATCTCCTCTTAACAATCCTGACTGCCGCGCAATGTTCGTGGGGATGTCAATGGATACAACACGTAAGGACATGACTCTTGCAGTTATGGAAGGTGTTGCTTTCGCATTAAGAGATTCTTTCGAGTGCGCTAAGAAGATGGGCCTCGACATCAAGAGTTCTTCCATCTGCGGCGGCGGTGCAAAGTCCAAGCTCTGGTGCACGATCGTATCCAATGTATTGGGTATCGAACTCACACAGACAGAGAACGACGAAGGCCCTGCAATGGGTGGCGCTCTCCTCGCAGCAGTAGCTTGCGGTGAGTATGCGTCTGTTGAAGACGCTTGCGCAAAGACAGTTACAAAGCATGTATCTGTTGTTCCTACTCCTGAGCTCGTTGCTAAGTATGATGAGAGATATAAAGAGTTTTCAAAAATCTATCCCGCAATGAAGGAGGCAGGTTTATGGTAATATACCAGGCAACATCTTCTAATTTCAAAAAGTACGGAAGAATTGTTAAGAACATCGATTTTGCACCTGTTATCGAGGCGCTCAATAAGATCGCTCTTCCCGCTGAAGGCGTAGCTTATGAGCCCACGGTAGCTTCTCTTGAAGAGGCATCTGCAAAGGTTGATGTAAGCAGACTTTTCGGAGGTGAACTTAAGCTCGAGACAGGTTATTGCGCTGGCCACAATACTCTTCTTAATGCTGTTGAGTATCACAGATCTTCCGAAGTTAACGTTGCTGCTACAGACTGCATCCTTCTCTTGGGATCACAGCAGGATGTAACAGACGATTTCCATTACGACACATCCAAGATCGAAGCATTCCACATCCGCAAGGGTACAGCAGTTGAGCTTTATGCTACAACTCTTCACTATGCACCTTGCGGCATCGAGAACGAAGGTTTTATGGTTGGTGTAATCCTTCCTTATGGCACAAACTTCGATCTCGAAGCAGATCATATCGATTGCCTGGCTGATTCAGGCGACGAGGATAAGCTCCTTACAGCAAAGAATAAGTGGCTTATCGCACACCCCGACGCTCCCGGTGAGAAGGGACATTTCCCCGGACTCATTGGTGCTAATATTGAAGTCAACGTGACAAAAAAACAGATGGAGGAAATCTAAAAATGTCAAAGAAATTATTTAACGCACCCGACGTTAAGCTCGCTATCGTAGCAGTATCCCGTGACTGCTTCCCGGAATCACTTTCCGTCAACAGAAGAAAGGCTCTTGTTAAGGCTTATACCGAAAAGTATGGTGCTGATGACATCTATGAGTGCCCTATCTGCATCGTTGAGTCTGAGATCCATATGCAGCAGGCATTGGCTGACATCAAGGCAGCTGGATGCAACGCTCTTTGCGTATACCTCGGAAACTTCGGACCTGAGATCTCTGAGACAATGCTCGCTCAGCAGTGGGGCGGCCCTGTTATGTTCTGCGCTGCTGCAGAAGAATCACAGAATGACCTGGTTGGCGGCAGAGGCGATGCTTACTGCGGTATGCTCAATGCTTCCTACAACCTCAAGATCCGTGGCGTAAACGCTTACATTCCTGAGTATCCTGTAGGAAACGCAGAAGAGTGCGCTGACATGATCAAGGAGTTCATCCCCGTAGCTCGTGCTCTCGACGCTATGAAGAACCTCAAGATCATTTCTTTCGGTCCCCGTCCGCAGAACTTCTTCGCATGCAACGCTCCCATCGAGCCTTTGTACAGAATGGGCGTTGAGATCGAAGAGAACTCTGAGCTCGACCTTTTCGAAGCTTTCAAGAATCATGAAGGCGATTCCAGAATCCCTGCTAAGGTTGCAGAGATGGAAGCAGAGCTCGGCGCAGGCAACAAGAAGCCTGAGATCCTCGAAAAGCTCGCTCAGTACGAGCTCACACTCCTTGACTGGGTTGAGGCTCACAAGGGTTCAAAGAAGTATGTTGCAATCGCAGGAAAGTGCTGGCCTGCATTCCAGACACAGTTCAAGTTCGTTCCTTGCTATGTAAACAGCCGTCTTACAGGTATGGGTATCCCGGTATCCTGCGAAGTTGATATCTATGGCTGCCTCTCTGAGTACCTCGGATATGTTATCTCTGAAGATATCGTTACTCTCCTCGACATCAACAACTCCGTACCTCACGACATGTACGACGAGTCCATCAAGGGCAAGTTCGACTACAAGTTCACAGATACATTCATGGGCTTCCACTGCGGTAACACATGCTCCAAGAAGCTTGCTTTCTGCGAGATGAAGAACCAGATGATCATGGCTCGTGCTCTCCCTGTAGAGGTTACAAACGGTACACTCGAGGGCGACATCGTTCCTGGCGACATCACATTCTACAGACTGCAGTCCACATCCGACGGCCAGATCAGAGCTTATGTTGCAGAGGGTGAGGTTCTCCCTGTTGCTACTAAGTCCTTCGGCGGTACTGGTGTATTTGCTATCAAGGAGATGGGCAGATTCTACAGATACTTCCTTATCGAAAAGAACTTCCCTCACCACGGCGCAGTTGCATTCGGTCACTATGGAAAGGCTCTCTACAACCTCTTCACATATCTTGGCATTTGCCCTTGCGACATCGGCTACAACAAGCCTGAGGGCGACAGATATCCGAAGGAAAATCCTTTCAACGCACCGTTCAACTGATATAGTTTGGATATTTATGGTGGGGCTTGATCAATGGGTCAAGCCCTTCCGTATGTTCTAAGCAGGCGATAAATTCTATTGATATAAAGGAAAACAAAAATGACCAATAAAGAACTTAAAATCACAGCGACAAAAGTTCGTAAGGGAATTGTTGAAGCAGTACACAGCGCTAAGTCCGGACATCCGGGCGGATCACTCTCTGCTGCAGACATGTTCACTTACCTTTATTTTGAAGAGATGAATATCGATCCTAAGAATCCTAAGGCTCCCGGCAGAGACAGATTCGTTCTCTCAAAGGGTCACACAGCTCCCGGACTTTATTCAACTCTTGCTAACAGAGGATATTTCCCTGTTGAAGATCTGAAGACACTCCGTAAGCTCGGTTCTTATCTCCAGGGTCACCCCTGCATGACAGAGACTCCCGGTGTTGACATGAGCACAGGTTCATTGGGACAGGGTGTTTCCGCAGCAGTAGGTATGGCTCTTGCAGCAAAGCTTAACGGCGATTCTTACAGAGTTTATGCTCTTACAGGCGACGGTGAGATCCAGGAAGGCCAGATCTGGGAAGCATTCATGTTCGCAGGTGCCAAGGGTATCGACAACCTCACAGTAGTTATCGATAACAACGGACTTCAGATCGACGGTAAGATCGACGACGTTTGCTCACCTTATCCGATCGACAAGAAGCTCGAAGCATTCAACTTCAATACGATCTGCATCGACGGTCATGACTTTGACCAGATCAGAGATGCATTCGCAAAGGCTAAGGAATGCAAGGGAAAGCCTACAGCTATCATCATGAAGACTACTAAGGGTAAGGGCGTTTCCTACATGGAGAATCAGGCAGGCTGGCATGGCAAGGCTCCCTCTGATGAAGAGTATGAGCAGGCTATGAAAGAGCTTGATGAGCAGTTAGCAAAATATGAAGCAGAGGTATGATCATGGGAGATATAGTAAAAATCGCTACACGTGAGAGTTATGGTAACGCACTTGTAGAGCTCGGACAGAAGAACCCCAACGTAGTAGTTCTTGATGCTGACCTCGCAGGCGCCACAAAGACTTCCACATTCAAGAAGGCATTCCCGGATCGTCATATCGACTGCGGAATCGCAGAAGCAAACATGACAGGCATCGCAGCTGGTCTTTCCACATGCGGCAAGATCCCGTTCGTTTCCTCTTTCGCTATGTTTGCAGCAGGCAGAAACTTCGAGCAGGTTAGAAACTCTATTGGTTACCCTCACCTCAACGTTAAGATCGGCGCTACACACGCAGGTATCACAGTAGGTGAGGACGGTGCTTCCCACCAGTGCCTCGAAGACGTTGCTCTTATGAGAACGATCCCCGGAATGACAGTTATCGTTCCTTCCGACGACATCGAAGCAAAGGCTGCAGTTATGGCAGCTGCTGAGACAGAGGGTCCTTTCTATATGAGATTCGGAAGAGCTGCTGTACCGGTAATCAACGACAGACCTGACTATAAGTTTGAAGTAGGCAAGGCAGTTGTTCTTAAGGACGGAACAGACATGGTAATCTTCGCTAACGGTGTATGCGTTGCAGAAGCTCTTGGTGCAGCTGAGAAGTTAGCAGCTGACGGCATCAGCGCAGCTGTTGTTAACGTACACACAGTTAAGCCTATCGACAAGGATACGATCATTGAGTTCGCTAAGAAGACCAACAGAGTATTCACAGTTGAAGAGCACTCCGTTATCGGTGGCTTGGGCAGCGCTGTATGTGATGTACTTGCTGAAGAGTATCCTGTTAAGGTTTCCAAGATCGGCGTCTATGACAGATTCGGTAAGAGCGGCCCGGCTGCAGCTCTTATGAAGGAATTCCAGCTTGACGCAGAGGGAATCTTCAACCAGATTAAAGCAAAGATCTGAGCTGTCGCGGCAACATGATCAAGTAAAGAGGCTGTCTCATCTGAGGCAGCCTCTTATTATAAATAATATTTAATAAATAAACTAATTACATCTTATCCACGTCGATTCCGCTGTCGCCCTCTTTTTCCTTGTAGGTGATATCTGCACCGAGCCTCTTGAACGTTCTCTTGAGGAATAGTGAATAGAAGATGGCGAGAGTAGAGAATCCCATAAAGAACATAAGGCTCATAACAGTAGTGGGGTACTGCCAGATAAGCCATGCGAGTCCTAATGTGAATACCTCATACATGATAGTAACAGGCAGATTGGTGATGGCCAGCAACACGGAGTTCTTGAGGATCTGTATGAATGATTCCTCGAACCACGCGAGAAGCGGGAATGTGTAGAGTGTCGTAGCCAGGATCAGGAGCAGGAAGAAGTAGGGAATATACTGAACCCAAGAGAACTCCGCACTCATCATGTTATTTACCATATATACTTCGAAAAAGAAGAATGCGGAAAGAACTGCATAAAGAAGTTCTAATCCTGTTGCCTTAAGGAAGTTGTCCCTGAAACACTTGAAGTAATCTCTGAAGATGGACGGGTTGTCGCCAGACAATATAGCTATAGTAATTCTATATAAAGAAGTAAGGGAAGCGCCGATGGTGAAGACCGGGATAGAAGTAAGAACAAATAAGATATTTACCAATATCAGATTGCATAATCCGGTCAAAAGTTTGGTAGCGGCGCTTTTAGGATTGAAAAAAGAAGATGCCATGTAATTCTCCCTTGAATTCTTATATAATTATCACACCAATACTACCACATAACTCCATAACTTTCGCCTGTTCAGAGCGAATTGCACAAGTCAGACCGACTTCGGTTGTCGAAAATGCGATACAGTGACGAGGAATTTATGCAATTTACCCTCTCACAAAGCAAAATTTGTACAAAATGGTCAATAAAAGCAAGAAATGTATAGTTATGGTTAAAATGTAGCAAGAAATGTGGAGAAACATATTCCGTTTTTGACTAATATTTACAATGTAGAAGGGCCAAGAGGCCCCGAACAATTTCATTAAGGAGGAAACTTTATGAAAAAGGTTATTGCCAGTGTTCTTTCTGTAGCAATGGTCGCAGCTTTCGCTACAGCTTGTAACGGCGGCGGCGAGACACAGGCGTCAGGAAGCGCAACAGGTGACACACAGGCTACACAGGGTTCTGATGGTAGCGAGACAGAGGCTACAACAACAGCGAAGCAGGTTAAGACTTATGGTACCGGCTCCGAGAAGATCAACCTCTGGTCATTCACAGCTGAAATCCCTAACATGGTTAACTACTATGTTAAGCAGAATCCGGATTTCGCTTCAAAGTACACAGTAGAGTGTACAATCATCGCTACTAACGGTGGTGCTTACCAGACAGCTCTCGACCAGGCTCTTTCAGCTGGTGGAGACACAGCTCCTGATATGTACGCAGCAGAGGCAGCTTTCATCATCAAGTATTCACAGGGTGATATGGCTAAGTATGCAGCTACATACAAGGAACTTGGCATCGATGTTGATGCTAAGATCAAGGACGCTCAGATTGCTGGTTACACAATCGAAGCAGGTTCCCGTGATGGCGAAGTAGTTGCTCTTGGCTATCAGGCAACAGGTTCAGCTATGATCTACAGAGCTGACCTCGCTAAGGACGTTTTCGGCACAGATGATCCGGCTAAGATCGAAGAGATCTTCGGCGCTAACTCTGGTAGCTGGGATAAGTTCTGGGCAGCAGCAGCTAAGCTCAAGGAAAAGAACATTTCTGTAGTTTCTGGTTCCGGTGATATGTGGAACGTTAACGAGAAGGCAGCTCAGACTGGTTGGATCGTTAATAACCAGCTTAACATCGACCCTAAGAGAGCAGAGTTCCTCGACATCGCTAAGAAGCTTAAGGACGATGGTCTTTCAAACGACGCTTCTGGTTGGTCTGAGGCTTGGTTCGCTGATATGGCTGGTACAGGCGCTAAGCCCGTATTCTGCTTCTTCGGACCTGCTTGGCTCATCAACTACACAATGAACGAGCACTGCGGTGGTGCTAAGCTTGGCGAAGGCACATTCGGTCAGTGGAGAGTTTGCACTCCTCCGGTAGGCTTCTTCTGGGGCGGTACATGGGTTCTCGGTAGAAAGGATTCTGCTAAGAAGGAAGGCGTTGCTAAGCTCATCGAGTGGATCACACTTGACACTTCTGAGAAGGGTCTCCAGTATCTCTGGGCTAACGGTCTTGTTGACTGGGACGAAGATCCTGCAACAGCAGTAGCTAAGGATACAGTTGCTTCTGCAGCAGTTATGTCTAAGTCTGATGGTAAGGTTGACTTCTGCGGTGGTCAGGATATCTTCCCTATCTTCATCAAGGGCAACCAGTATGCATCAGCTAAGGCTATGACACAGTATGACGAAGGTATCAACGGATACTTCACAGATGCTGCTACACAGTACGCTGAGGGCAACCTTGATAAGGATGCAGCTATCGATGCATTCAAGACAAAGGTTAACGATAACCTCTCTTTCTAATAGTATCTAATTTCTGATGCTGTAGCGGCAGGGTAAGTCCAGGTATTTACCCTGCCGTTTTTAAAACTTTAGAGGAGGCTGTATGAGAAACAAAAAACTAGTCGATTATGCAAAATACGGATATATATTCTCTATTCCGTTTATTCTTGCATTCTGCATATTTACGCTTTATCCGGTTGTATACACATTCATAATCGGATTTACTAACTTAAAAGGTGCAGGTAATACTGAGTTCCAGTTCCTGCCCGCTGTTGGAAAGAATCTTTTCCAGAACTTTATGGACGTTCTTAAAGCTAAGACATTCAAGCAGGCTTTCGGAACCACATGTATCATTTGGATAATGAACTTCATCCCTCAGATTGGATTCGCTCTCTTGTTCACCGCTTGGTTTACAGACAGAAGATC
This sequence comes from uncultured Clostridia bacterium, assembly GCA_946403085.1. GTDB lineage: Bacteria > Bacillota > Clostridia > Saccharofermentanales > Saccharofermentanaceae > Saccharofermentans. The sequence goes on from CAMIYM010000014.1 coordinate 36,402, forward strand.
CAAGGTAAAGGGAACCGGCTTATTCAAGATTCTCTTCTATATGCCTAACATTATCACTGCGGCAACAATGGCTATCTTGTTCCAGAAGTTGTTCGGTTACCCGATCGGTGCAGTTAACCAGCTCCTTGGTCATCTCCAGCCCGGCAGACAGCCTTACAACTACTTGATCAACAATGTACCGATCAAGTTAATCATTGCTTTCGTTCAGTTCTTCCAGTGGTATGGACATACAATGGTCAATCTTACTGCCGGCGTTATCGGTATCAGCCCTGAGATCTTCGAAGCTGCTGAAATCGATGGTGCTAACAGAGTTCAGACTTTCTTTAGGATCACAATTCCTTGTATCCGTCAGATCATGTTGTTCGTTCTCGTAACATCACTCATCGGCGGTCTCAATATGTTCGATATTCCTGAGTTGTTGGTAGGTTCAAAGCAGGGTAATGGTGCTGCTATCACAACTAACATGTATATTCGTAACCTGGCATTTGACGGTAGCTACCTCTATAACAGAGCAGCAGCTGCTTCAGTCATCTTATTCCTTGTTATTGTTGCTCTTTCTGCAGTTCTGTTCTTCGTCATGCGTGATAAGGACGAAGCTAAGATCAAGAAGCTTAAGAAGGCAGAGCTCAGAGCTGCAAGGAAAGGTCTGTGAGGTGAATAGATATGTCTAACAACGAAGTAAAATTACACTCTATTAAGAGAAATGATACTATCCTCAAGGTAGTCATCTACATTGTATGTATCATCTTCTCAATCATGACATTGTTCCCCTTTGTCATCTTGATTGCGAACTCTTATAAGACATCTATCGAAGTACAGGAGAGCACACTCTCACTTATTTCGAAGCATCCTATTCAGAACCTTAAGTTTAACTGGCACGTTATCAGCAGCAAGGGTACATTCAAACCTATGGTAGGTTTCAGAAACTCTTTCATCGTTGCTACATTAAGTACAATTCTTAACGTATACTTCTCATCTCTTACCGCTTACGCTATCACAGCTTACGAGTGGAAGTTAAGAGAAGCATTCAACGCAATGATCATGGCTGTCATGATGATCCCTGGTACAGTTACAATGATCGGTTTCTTCCAGTTTGCTTATAAGATTGGTTTGGTTAATAAGCTTTCAGCTCTTATTCTCCCTTCCATCGCAGCTCCTATGACAGTATTCTTCATGCGTCAGTATCTGCAGGCTTCCCTCTCTATGGAGATCGTACAGTCCGCAAGAATCGACGGTGCAGGCGAGTTCAGAATCTTTAACCAGATCGTTGTTCCGCTCATGAAGCCCGCTATCGCTACACAGGCAATCTTCGCTTATGTTGGTAGCTGGAACAACCTCTTCTCACCTATGATCCTTCTTACTGATGGTAACAAGAAGACACTCCCTGTAATGGTCTCATTGCTCAATGGTGATATCTATAAGACAGAGTACGGCGCTATTTACTTAGGACTCCTTATCACGGTTCTTCCTCTTATCGTCGTTTACGCTTTCCTCTCCAGATACATCGTTGAGGGTGTCGCTCTCGGTGGTGTCAAGTCATAAGACTTGAGGAACAACTCAGCTTTTAGCTGAACAATTAAAAACAATACGCTGCGTCTTTGAATCATTGCCTCCTCAAAGACGCAGCTTTTTTATTGGCTGGGAATAGTCGAATTCCAATTTGCGCCTTCTTTTATAGAAGGAAAGAAAATACCCCGTGGTGACGAAACGGTGACGAAATCGCTTTAAATCGTCACCAAAACTGTCACCAAAGGCCCAAAATGCACGAGGTGGTGACGAAAACAAGCAGTGCCGTCACCATTTCGTCACCAGCCAACTTTACGAAGACAAGAAAAAAGCTGCCGGATAATCACACCGGCAGCTTTTGCATTTTACTTATTACTTTTTCTTAAGTCTCTTTATCCTGTTCCTGAACTGGGAAGGGGAGCACCCGTATTGCTTCTTGAAGCAGCGCGAGAGCGACGTCAGGTTATTGAATCCGCACGACATTGCGATGTCACTTATCTGCAGATCGGTGTCGGTGAGCTGTCTCTCGACTTCCTTGAGTTTTAACGTCGTCTGGTAATCGTTGAACGTCATGCCGGTATACTCTTTGAAGAGTCTTGCGAAGTGGAACTTGGAATAGCCGACATGGTTAGCAGCCTCGTCCATCGAGACATTCTCTGAGCTGTGCATGGCGAGCCATTCAGCAAGAGACTTGAACTTGATATAGACTTCACGCTGCTTGTCGTTCTGGATTACGACAAGGCTGTCAGAGTAGTCCTTCTTCATGAGCATTCCGAAAACATCCATGAGCTTGCCGAAGATAGATATCTCCTTAACAGTCGTCGAATAGAAGAAGTAGAGGTCATTGATCTCCATGAACTTCTCGAAGATGAGACTGTATACTTCCGGATGTGTATCAGGAGTGATGAGAAGAGGTTCTCTTATTATCTTCATGAATTCATCGTAATCGAAGAATCCCTTAAGAAAATCGATATCAAACAGGTAGATGAATCTGATACCTGACTTCGTGCCTGAGATCTTGTGGAGCATGTCAGGCGGAATGATAAGGATCTCTTTTTCCTTGAGGATTATCGTTCTGTCATCGAAGATATACGTATAGGATTTCTCGATCGGGATCGTGATCTCAAGACAACTGTGCTTATGGACAGGGTAGTCCTCAGAACGGTTGTTGTACCAGATACGCATATTGGCGCCCGGAATAAAATCAACTTCTTCTACGTCGTTGCTGACGATACGGCCTGCAAAACTGCCGATAGGTTGCTGATATTTGCCGGGTACGGAATTATCGTTAAATTGCATTAAGTCCCCATCCTTAAAAGTGAATGTATAGATTTTATAGGCTCAAATTGTCATTTTCAACCCTTTCAGGCCCGAAAATAGCAAAATCGGTAAAATAAAAGAAAGATCTTCGATATGATTACCACACCGCTATAGACTATAATTAAAGCATCACAAACATATTTCCATTTACAGGAGAACAACAGCCATGGACAGAGTTAAAGCTACCCAAAGAGCCGAAGAATTAGTCAGCAAGATGACAGTCGAGGAAGCTGCCTCACAGTTGAGATATGACTCTCCTGCAATTGAACGTCTGGGCATTCCCGAATACAACTGGTGGAACGAATCACTCCATGGAGTAGCAAGAGCAGGTACTGCTACGAGCTTCCCTCAGGCGATAGGTCTCGGTGCTACATTCGACCAGGAACTGCTTGGAAAAGTAGGTGATGTCTGCGGTAACGAGGGCCGTGCCAAGTATAACGAATATAAGCAGAACGGTGACCGTGATATCTATAAGGGACTTACTTTCTGGTCACCTAACGTAAACCTTTTCAGAGACCCCAGGTGGGGCAGAGGCCAGGAGACATACGGTGAAGATCCGGTTCTTATATCCAGACTTGCCGTTCCTTTCATCGAAGGTCTTCAGGGTGACGGAGAGTACATGAAGGGCGCTGCATGCGCTAAGCACTTCGTCGTTCACTCAGGTCCTGAGGCATTAAGACACCAGTTCAATGCCACATGCAATGACAAGGATCTTAACGAGACATATCTTCCTGCTTTCGAAGCATGCGTTGAGGAAGCAAAGGTAGAGTCCGTCATGGGCGCATATAACAGAACCAACGGTGAGCCCTGCTGTGGTCACTCTTATCTTAAGGACATCATCCGCGACAAGTGGGGATTCGAAGGCCACATCGTATCTGACTGCTGGGCTATCAGGGATTTCCATGAGCATCACCATGTAACTAAGACCAATGAAGAGAGTGCTGCACTCGCTCTGAAGAAGGGGTGCGATCTTAACTGCGGATGCACATATATCCATCTCATGAGCGCTTACAATCAGGGCCTCATCACAGAAGAGGATATCAGGACTGCAGCAGTAAGACTCTTTACCACAAGATTCATCTTAGGCATGTTCGATGAGACTGAATTCGATGGCCTTAACTATCTCGATGTTGAGACACGCGAGAATCTCGCTGTAGCGAAAAGAGCATCCGATGAGAGTATCGTCCTCCTTAAGAACGACGGTATCCTTCCTATCGACAAGAATAAGAACAAGGTCATCTCCGTAATCGGCCCTAACGCTGATTCCAGAGCATGCCTCATTGGAAACTACTATGGAACATCTTCCGAGTACATTACCGCATTAGAGGGTATAAGGAACGCCGCAGGAGAGGATATGAGGATCCTCTATTCTGAAGGATGCAATATCAGTCTTCCCAAGCCGGACTTCCTCTCACGCGAGTATCACCGTCTTGCAGAGGCTAAGGCTGTCATGAGCAGATCAGATCTCGTTATCCTCGTAATCGGTCTTAACGAGAACCTTGAAGGAGAGGAAGGAGACCAGGGCAACCAGTATAAGTCAGGCGATAAGCCGGATCTCCTGTTCCCTAAGACACAGCGCAAACTGATCGATGCTGTCATCGCATCAGGCAAACCTTTCATCACAGTAGTAATGGCAGGTTCTGCTATGGACTTGAGCGTACTTAACGACAAGTCTTCTGCTATCCTCCAGGCTTGGTATCCGGGTGCAAGAGGCGGCCAGTCAATAGGTGACATCCTCTTCGGCAAGGTCAATCCTTCAGGCAAGCTCCCCGTTACATTCTATAAGGACACCAACGATCTTCCTGACTTTGAGGATTACTCGATGAAGGGCAGAACATACCGTTATATCGAGACAGAGCCCCTCTATCCGTTCGGCTTCGGTCTTACATACGGTAATATGGATATCACATCCGTTGATAAGGAAGGCGGCAGGGATGAAGGCCTTAAGATCAAGGTCAATGTCAGCAATACAGGTGATATAAAGACATCTGAAGTCATCCAGGTCTACTTCAAGGCAGAAGATCCCAACGAAGTCAGAAATACCAGACTTGCTGCATTTACCAGAGTGACACTCGGCGCAGGTGAGAGCTCGGTCGTCGAGATCGAAGTACCTTCTGAGCGTTTCAAAGTCGTAAATGACAAGGGCGAGAAGGTCATGCCGGAGGGAAATGTTAACGTTTATGTCGGCTTCGGCCAGCCCGACAGCCTTACAGAGAGCCTTACGGGCAAGAAAGCGTGCACTTTCACCGTTTGAGCAAGAATCCATTGTTTTAGCGGTTTCCAGGCTTTGTAACATTGTTACAAAGCCTGTTTTTTATTCATCCCGAAACCCCTGAAACATAATGAGATAAGGCATTTGGCTTGTTCTTAATTTGTTTATGTAATTAACAAAAAGGTAATTTGACACTCTGAAAAGTCAATCTTAAAATTAATTATAAGAAAAATTTATATTTTTCGGGTAATTCGGATCTTAAGCGGCGTGCTGCAAGGAGAGTTACAAAGCATGGCAGTCAAGGCAATCAGTAAGACTTGCAGAAAGAACAGAAACTCACGTGGTATTACTCTCGTCGAGCTTATTGTCGTGCTTGTAATCATGTCGATCCTCGCTGCATCCGGAATCTTCTCCGCAGTCGGTTTCGTAAAGAGATCCCAGCTCACCCAGAATGACAAGAATGCCGAGACCATCTACCAGGCAGCGCAGACAGCACTTCTTCAGTTAGAGAAGAGCGGTTCCATCGATACATGGGTCAAGAACAAGCTGATTGCATCAGGCTGTGGTACGGCTTTTGACTATGACAGCGGCAATCCGTCTTCCAATGAAGATTTTGAGAAGTCTTTTGATCCTTCCGGTTTCTCAAGTGATACAGATACAACACCTAATAAGACATGGCACATGAGATATGTCATGACTACTTATCCCGGTAAGGACGATGCCCAGAGCAAGAACTTGAAGGAACTTATCCAGCCTTACTTCTACGATGCTACGATCTTCAACGGCACGGTTACTGTCGAGTTCGACGTCGAGAAGGCTTATGACGCACGTAAGAATCCTCATTATTCAGCTAGAGCATTAAGCGTATTCGTAAGTTCACGCGATAAGTCCGGCTGGTCCGGTGCGACAGTTCCGAAAAGAGCCATCAGCTCAAGAGGCAACACACTTATCGGTTACTATGACGGCTATACAGGATTCTCAGTAGATACTGTATATCTCCCCAAGATCGAAGACGGTCTGTCCATAAGAGAATTCTCCTATGACAATATGACCGGGAGTCTTAGCTGGATCGCAAATCTTGAGCGTCATCCGGTTACCGGACACGCAGAGCACATCTACTACATGATCGAGCTCTATCCCGGCAAGGAAAATTCAAAGAGATTCTTCATCAATGAGGATTTCTTATTCTCAAATGTTACTGTCGCTACGGCTAATAAATATAACCTCATCAATGCACTGAGCGGAAAAGCTGAAGGCGATATGATCATGATCGGCGGCAAGTCCTTTGAAGTTCATGTTGCAGAGAACGATCTAGTATATGTCCATACCAATGAGGACGATTCTGTTGATGCTACAGTCACAGAGACTTATATCGAAGTAGAGGCACGTGTCTATTCCAACAGGACTGCCACACACGACAACTATAAGGCGATCAATTCAAGCACATCCATGATAAGTGTTCCTTTGAGAGTAACTCTTGTTCACGGTGAGCATGATGAAGACGATAACATCAAGCCTGACTATATCATCTATTCACTGGACATCTCATCATTCTTAGACGATACCGAAAGCGAAGCTTCACTTATCGTCTGCCCGAATGACTTTACAGATGCATCTGACCTTAAGTCATTCAATGACAGAACGGGAATCGTTCCTATGAACAAGGGCAAGAATACTGATATAGGACCTGTCGTAGTACCTGAAGAACCCGAAGAGGGCGGTGAAGGCGGCGAAGGCGGATCCGGTGAGGGCAATAACGGCGAAGGCGGCTGATTCGGGCAGCTGTTAATAGCGGTTATAAAATAAAAATAGAACTAAAGGATCAAATTGTGTTAACATTTTTATGAGGGCACAAGATCCGCCAAAGATAATAAATTAAGTATTTTGGAGGGTGTTTTGGCAAGTTCTGCTGAAGAAAGAGAAAGACGCGAGGGGACCGTTTTCTACAGGAGACGTATCGGCGACTGGATCAGGCGCTATATCATTGAATTGGTCATTATCGCAGCTGCAGTAGCATTCGGTATCGTAACTACCGTTGTAACTTCCAATGCCCGCAGGGTTTTCCGTGAAGCAAAAGACATCAGAACAGCCCTGAAGTTTGTCGGCACACAGTACTACGGCGGCAATACTTCCATCTACGATCCGTCTGATCCGACAGGCCTTGCAAAGGGTGCTGCCGAGAGCATTGCCGAAGTATCCACTCATGACGGCCAGGTTTTCCTTTATGCCTGGGATGATGAAGAGAATATCCCCTTAAGATTTGAGTACAAGAAGGGTGCTTACACAGTTATCTACACGGCTGATGTTTATTCGGGCAATAACAAAGAGAATGAATCCGCTTCCCAGATGATGGGCAGATGGGATGTCACATATTCGTTCAACGTATTGAAGTACGAAGCGGAATAATAAGGAGAAAGGAAGAAACGTATGCCGGAATATAAGTATAAGGCGCAAGACCAGAACGGCAAGATCGTAAGAGGGCGTTCAGACGCTCCTGACGCTGCTGCTCTCCAGAAACGTTTCCACGAAGAAGGCCTCACTCTTCTTGAGGTATCTCCGGTCGTAAGACGTATCGCATTGAAGCAGCTTAAGAAGGGACAGTTAGCTGACTTCGCAAGACAGCTCGGAACGCTTACAAAAGCCGGTGTATCCCTTGTTAAGACATTGGAGATCATCGCTCACGATGAATCCATCGGTACATATGAGAGAGATATTTACTTGAAGCTCCGTGACAGGATCGTTCAGGGTATCTCTTTATCTGCCGCTATGGAAGAATTAGATCCTGCATTCCCTCCGCTCTTCGTATTCATGATGCGTGCTACGGAGCAGACAGGTAATATCGACGATACTGCTTTAAGACTTGCAAAGCACTATACTGAAGAGAACGAGCTCGAGCAGCAGGTCAAGAGCTCACTTACATATCCTAAGATCTTAGGTGTATTGATCGTTGTAGTTATCGCTATCCTCTTCGGATATGTATTGCCGCAGTTCGAAGACCTCTTTGCAGGAATGCCTTCGCTTCCTCTTCCGACAAGGATCCTCATGGCGATTTCAAACTTCGTTGCGACCAGGTGGTACATCATCCTGATCGTTGCAGCTCTCGTCATCATCTTCGGCAAGATCTTCATAAGACTTCCTGCCATCCGCTATCAGATCGACAAGATCAAGTGCATGGGCAGATGGGGCAAGCTCACGAAGGTCATCTATTCCGCAAGATTTGCAAGAACATTAAGCTCACTTTATGCAGGCGGTATCCCGATCTATTCATGTATCGATATCGCGAAAAGTACTATCGGCAACTCTTATATCGAAGCACAGTTTGACGAAGTTCTTAAGAGAGTATCAGGCGGTAGTTCCGTATCTGATTCATTAAGAGACGTAAACGGATTTGTCCAGAAGCTCTCATCATCCATCAGGATCGGTGAGGAGACAGGTATGCTGGCTCCTATGCTCGAATCCGTTGCAAACGATCTGGACTTCTACTCAAGACAGGCACTCGTCAAGTTAACATCTTATATCGAGCCGGTAATGATCGTCGTAATGGCGGCTATCGTCGGCTTCGTAATCATCGCGGTAATCCAGCCTATCTATAACTCCTATGCGACTATAGGTGCAGGTACATAAGAAAGGTAAGAAAGCATATGTCTGTTACGGTATTTCTATCTAATACGAACATTCAGATCGTAGTCGGTACTGGTGCTACGAAAGCGACCAAGGTTAAGAACCTGGTATCCGTCGGTGTTCCGAGCGGTGCGGTCCTTAACGGCGTCGTCATGGATGAGAATGCGCTTGTTGCAGCTATCCAGGAATGCTGGAAGATCAATAAGCTCCCCAAGAGTGAAGTAACACTCATCCTGAACAGCCCTCAGCTCCGAGCGTCACTTATCGACATGCCGATCATGCCCGATAAGAAGACTACCGAATACGTTCAGCGTGAGACAAAAGACGGCAGACTCCAGAAGCCCGTTACTGCATGGTACCTGCAGGAAAGAAATACCAAGCTCAAGACACAGAAAGTCGTAGCTGAGACAGCAGATGCCCAGTTCATCGATACATATGTAAATATCTTCGCAAAAGCCGGGATCAAGCTCGTTGATATCCACGATGGTGTCAGCCTTGCTATCGGTCTTTTAAGAGGCGCGACACGTAATAAGACAGTCGTATACATGATCCTCGACGGTACTTCACTCGTTACGATCTTCTTCTCGAAGGGTCAGTACTTCTATCACTCAACAAAGCGTGTATTCAACCAGCCCGGTTCTTCCGAGTTCGCGAAAGAGATCTTCGGTTCTGTATCTGAGATCCGTCAGTTCGCATCAGCACAGAAGCTCGAAGACAGCATCGAGGAACTGCAGTTCGCAGGCCTCGGTGACCAGCAGGTATCAAGGCTTGCAGACGATATCAGTGACATCGATAACACGATCAAGCTCTCTGCAGTATCCTGCCCGAGCTATGTAATCATCAAGAATAATCCGAAGCAGTTCCCTTACTTCGTATATCCTGTCGCAGGTCTTGCAAAGCTTAATCCGCAGAAGCTCGACATGATGACAGCTAATAAGAAGAGTGCGGACGCCTTTATAAAGAGAAGAAATGCACTTAAGTTCATTCTTCCTGCAGTAGGCATAATCTCCGTATTGCTTATCACGTTCGGTGCGCTCACGGGACTTGGTATCTACAAGCAGCAGCAATTAAGCGCACTGAATCTTGAGAACAGCAATCCTGTAACTGTTGCCAATGCTGCACGTTATGAGGAAATATCAGAAGTTATTAAGAATGTTGGCGGCAAGCAGGGCGGTGTTAATCTTTTCCGCAAGTACATTGATTCTTACCCGATCCCTGATTCGACCATCAACAAGGTAATATCTGAAGCTGCACAGAAGTACAGCGTAAAGGTCATCTTCAATTCCTATGATGCAGGTTCCGGCATCTTCAGCATCACAGCAGAGTCTTCCGAAGTAGAACAGATCAACAAGTTCATCGCAGATCTGATGAGTATGGATAACTTCGAGAGGATCGACTATACGGGATATACATCCATCACAGATAAGAGCGGCAATTCCGGATGGCAGATCAATGTGGTCTGCACACTTGCAGCCCGCACATCTGAGACGGATGCATCTAAGAGCGGGGAGGAAGGCTGATTATGAAATTTGATACTAACCTTAAACCTCAGGATAAAAGAACGATAGGCATCGTTGTATTTGTAGCTATCGTAGCACTTTTCTGCTGGTACCTGATAAGACCTGCATGGATCAGAATAGGAGACCTTGATGACAAGATCAAGCAGGCTGAGCTCACAAGGCAGGAAAACCGCCTGAAGACGATCAACTTAGCATCTGCAGAGGTCCTTTATGATTTATCTGTTAAGGCTATCACAGAAGGTACTACTGATTTCTACGATGTAATGGATAACTCAGAGATCGAGAAGATGGGTACAGCTTATATCCTTAAGCATGGACTTACTCCTGTCGATTTTACTATCGACTTAAGAGACGGTTCCGCTGTTGCTGAAGTTCCTTATCAGTATTCCGGCATCAAGGCGCCTTCTGATTCCGAGTCAAACAAGACTTCAACATCTATGGCTACTCCTACTCCCAAGCCGGTAGGAAAGACTGTTAAGAATCCTGCAACATCTGCTCTTGATGTCCAGTCACTTCAGGTCTACTACAATGAAGCAGTCAACGGAGTAAAGTCCACTACTGTAGCAGAGATACAGTGTGCGAAGATCACGATCGTCGTACAGGGTACAAGAGGCAGATGCCAGGGCATGATCGACCAGCTTACCAAGAACCCGTCGATCAGAGTAAGGGGCTTTAGCTGGAGTGATGCAGAGCCTGTCTATACAGTTGATAAAGACGGCAACAAGACACTTGTTAATGCAGACTGCAAGGAATTAAGGATCGATCTTAATTTCTATATGGCCGACAAGCCTCATTTTGAAGAATAAGAAGGATAACACTTATGGATAACAATGCACAGGCCAGCAAAATCAGAATAGGTGATCTCCTCGTTACTGCAGGTTATATCACCGAAGCTCAGCTCAAAGAAGCTCTTACCATCCAGAAGGAATCGCAGGGCAAGCGTGTCGGTGAGGTCCTCCAGGAATTAGGCTATGCCACAGAGAAGCAGATCCTGACGGCTCTTGCTGAGAGACTCGGCACTGAGGTTATCGATATCGTTACTTATAAGATCGATGTCGAAGCAGTTAAGCTCATCCCTAAGCAGATGGCTGAGCAATATATCATGATGCCTGTCGATAACAAAGACGGTCAGGTCATCCTTGCTGTTAACGATCCTCTTAACCTCTACGCGATTGAGGATATCAGACAGACGATAGGTCTTCCTCTCGTAACTGTTCTTGCAGAGCTTGAACCTCTGAAGAGTGCCATCGAGTATCAGTATGCCGAAATCAAGGCAAAGGCGGCAGCTGAGAATGCGAATGTCAATGCCACCGGTATGGACGTTGATGAGCTTGTCATCGATACAAGTGCCGGTGCTGATGATGCACCTATCATCAACCTCGTTAACTCACTTCTTGATAAGGCTTTCCAGGATAACGCATCCGATATCCATATCGAACCTTTTGAGCGTAACGTCATGGTAAGAATGCGTATCGACGGTACACTCCTCGATTACATCTCTTTGCAGAAGAACGTTCAGGATTCACTCGTTGCCAGAATCAAGATCATGGGCGAGATGGATATCGCTGAGCGTCGTATCCCTCAGGACGGTCACTTCAGAGTAAGGATCCAGGGCCAGATCGTTAACGTCCGTGTTAACGTAATCCCTACCGTATTCGGCGAGAAGGTCGTTATGCGTCTCATCATGTCAGTAGTCGAGATCGACCATAATGAGACATTCGGTATGGCTCAGGATGCATTCAACAAGTTCTCTGAGATGCTGAAGATGCCTAACGGACTTATCTATATCACAGGTCCTACGGGTTCCGGTAAGTCAACAACACTCTATAACGCTTTGGCTTCACTCTCACACAAACAGGTAAACATCAGTACGATCGAAGATCCTGTCGAGAAGAATCTCCCGAGACTTAACCAGGTACAGGTTCATCCACAGGCAGGTCTCACATTCGAGATCGGATTAAGAGCTCTCATGCGTCAGGACCCTGATATCATCATGGTAGGTGAGACGCGTGATGCTGAGACCGCTACGATCGCCATCAGAGCTGCTATCACAGGCCACCTGGTACTTTCCACACTGCATACCAACGACGCGGCATCGACTGTCGTAAGACTCATAGACATGGGTTCCGAGCCTTATCTCTTATCCTCTGCTCTTGCAGGCGTAGTAGCCCAGAGACTTGTACGTAAGGTATGTCCTCACTGCGGCAGGGTAGAGCGTCTTACAGAAGCACAGATCGAGTTCGTAGGCCACGATATCCCTACTGCAAAGAAAGCCGTAGGATGCGTTCACTGCCACGGCGCAGGTTATCTGGGACGTACAGCTATCCACGAAGTCCTTGTAATCGATAAGGAACTCCGTAAGATGGTTGCTGCTAATGCGACAGCTGAAGAGATGAAGAAATACGCTATTGAACACCAGGGAATGGTTACCCTCAAACAGGCTTGCATTAAGCTCGTAGAACAAGGTATCACCACGATGGAAGAACTTGAGCGTGTCGCATATTATGACGACTAAAGGCAAGAAAACAAATAAGTTACTTAAAGACATGGGAGCGGTTATCACTCCCGTGTTTTATATTTTCGGCTTTGTAGCCATTGTCTCAGCCATAATTGTTAACGGCTTCCAGTGGTCAACAGTGATCACAGCCATATTCCTTGTGCTCCTTGCCGCTGCAGGCGCTTCAGACGTCAATAAAGGCATAGTTCCGGACCTTATCCCTATATTTATTGCAGTACTTGCAATAGTAAGGTTCTTCTTATCTGAGATAACAGTATCTAATATATTAAGCTGCCTGGGCGGAGCTTTATGCCTGTCAATACCAATGCTCATCGTGGCTCTCATCATCAAAGGGGGCTTCGGAGGCGGAGATATCAAGCTTATAGCGGCTTCCGGGCTCTTCTTAGGGCTTGATAAGACCCTTATAGCAGGCATAATAGCCTTCTTTATTGCCGGAATATTTGCAATTAGTGTCCTAATTGTTAAGAAGAAAGGCGTGAAGAGTAAGATCCGCTTTGCGCCATATTTGGCCGTAGGTTGTGCGTTTTCTGAGCTTTTCGGTGCCAGTTTTCTGATAATTTTCCAATCGATTTTATAGGCTCCCATTCACAAACCGTTTGCAAATAAAGGGTTTCACGGGATCGGGTAAACAAATTGTAACCCGAAAATGAATTGTGGCAGAAATGTGTTGAAGTCTGATTTTGGATGGTTTATAGTAAGACCATCAAGCAAGTCAAACACATTTGACAAAACAAACAAACAACAAAAACTCACTTAAGGGTGAAAACGACAAGGAGGTCACAAAATGAAAAAGTTAGGTAAGTCAACAAAGAAGGGTTTCACACTCGTAGAGCTCATCGTAGTTCTCGTTATCCTCGCAGTTCTCGCAGCAATGCTCGTACCTGCACTCGTTGGATACATCGACAGAGCAAAGGCAGAGAAGGAATACCAGACAGCAGCTACAGTTTATGGCGCAGCTCAGGCAGTTATCACAGAGAAGTATGCAAAGAATGAGTTTACTGACGCAGAAAAATCTGCTAAGAAGATCGTTACTGGCGCTGAACTGAAGAGCATGGGTGGTACTGGAAAAGATGCAGTTATCATTCTCGCAGGTGTTGATTCTAAGGCTGTAACAGGTTATGAGTTTAGTTTTAAAGACAACATTATCAGTGGCGGTAAGGTTACAATCAGCGGATATGATTATACGCTTACAATTAGCACAACTGATGGTTCTCCTAGTTGGTCAGCAGCTAAGGCTTCAACAACACAGCAGGGCACATGATCAGCAAGCTGATTAATCAAAAAATAAATTAAATAACGCGCCGGGTTCGAAAGAGCCCGGCGCTTTCATAAAAGGTTCAAACGTTTATTTTTCGAACATCCTAAGAAGTTACAGTCTTTTTGTATCTTATTAAGGGGTGTATAATTAGGGTAACATCAGGAATTGTTGATAAAGGACGATCTATGAGAAAGATAAGATGCGACAACTTGATAAAAAGGACCCGTGAGGTATTAAGCAATAATGAGGGCGCGAGCCTGATCCTTGTATCGATCCTCGCGGTAATCGTTCTTACTGCCGTTGTAGTATTAAGAGTTACGACGAGCACTTTCATGGCGTCATCCAACAGACAGCTTAACCAGGATCAGGCATATGAACTGGCAGCATCCCTTGGTGAGTCCATAGATATCCTTATCGAACGCGGCGATTACAATATCCAGAATGAGACTTCCGGCAAGGAGATCTATTCTTCTGTAACTAATGATGACAAGTTCACAGGTCTTCCTGATGCCAAGGTGGTTGCAAAAGTAACTGATATCGCAGGCGGAAAGAAGCTTACCGTTACGGCCAATGTCGGCAATGCTGAATATGTTTATGTGAAGGACTACCGCGTATGAAGATCGTAGCTAAGACAAAAGCAGTACTTCTTGCTAATACGGCTGAGACTATGGCCGAAGTCATTATCGCGTTCGTAGTCTTATCACTTGTTATGGCACTTTTCGCGCAGGGATTAAGATATGCGGCAAGTGCTGAAACTTATGCAAAGGATAAGTCGGTCACAACAGACCAGTCCCTCTTAAAGCTCCAGAAGACACTCGCAGTAGGCGGTGAGGGAGCCAAGAACTTTGATACTACGAACAGAACACTGATAACTGATGACAGCGACTTTAAGGATCCGTCGGGAAATGCTCTTAAGCTCACACAGTATGGCGTGCAGAATGAGGGCGATTCCGGATGGAATTACTATTGGGTATTCGATGCCAGGTGATTAATATGAGAAAAGTTATCGCAAATAACAGAAGGAGATCCAAGCGCGGAACAACGCTCGTAGAGCTCATTGTCTCGCTTACTTTGACTGCGATGTTCGCGGTCATTTGCGTTATGCTCATAAATCCTATCGAGAGGATATATCAGCGTACAGAGAAGACTGCACGTGCACAGCTCCTCGCGGATACTATCGTAGATTCGATCCGTAAAGAATGCGACGGCATCAAGAATGACGATATCAATTCAGTATGGATCGCTAACGGAAGCTTCGATGCTGATACGGCTTCTGATCAGATTCTTTTCGATCCGGCATGCTCCAAGCGTATCACATCAGGTCTTGAATCCAATAACAAGGGAACAGTCCTCGTTATTAAGAAGAACAACAGCTACTGCGAGATGATCTTCGCGAGCCTTCCTATCACTACTAATAACAAGACTGAAGCAAATAAGAATGTCCTTGACGGTACTTATTCTGGTCACGCAGTAGACGAACTCTTCCAGGGTTCTGCTGAAGACGTTGCAAAGAATACCGGCAGAGGTGTCGTACACTTCGGTTATTATGGTGCAGGTGATAAGGGTAACGGCGTTTATCCTTTGAAGGCATACGATTATACAAATCCTTTGATCGCTTCCACATACGGCGATTATCATGTAAAAGTTTACTTCCAGAAGCTCGTTACAAGAACTGAAGAGATCGATGGCGTTGATCATGAATTCCCGTCTTATGTCGAATGCGAAGTAAAAGTTTACGAAGGCGAATACAAGGCAGGAGATAATACTTCCGCGCTTGTATATACACGTAAGGCAGCCATCAGCTTCTCCGCTAACGGCTCACGCCCCGGTACAAGCTATGTGGATCCTCATCACAGCACTACAGAGAAAAAGAAGAATGTAAAGGTTACCGTCGTATGGGACGATAACAATAATTCTTCCGGAATGCGACCTGCAAATGTTACCGTCAAGCTCATGAACGGTACGCAGGTCCTTGCTAAGCGCGTGGTTCCCGCCAACAGGAATCCATACACATTCACATTCGTAAATGTAAAGGATGTTGATGTAACGGTCGAGCAGGAGCCTATGGCAGTCGACGGATACAGGATGAGAGAGATCAAGAAGGTCAACGGCGGTTTTATCATCACCAATAAGGCCAATGCGATCAAGCTTATACCCGGACCTGATTTTGATGCCAATCTTACGAGTAAGATCAAAAATGTTGTCAGTGTAACATTCGGCAGTGAAGCTGATCTTAAGGGTTATATCCCTAATTACGATAATGCTAGTTATTATAAGGTTTCTATCAATGCAAACGGCCAGCTTACTGATGACTACAGAATGTATGCCGTAAAGGACAGCATTTTAACAACAAAGATGAGAGTCTATGTTATTAGTAAAGACGGCTCGTTCCTTGCAAATGAAGATTGCAGCAAGATGTTCTCTGGTTGTACACAGCTTGAGCATGTTACTAATATTGGTTCGCTCGAGACAAGCAACACGAACACAATGGCAGAAATGTTCAAGAACTGCAGCAAAATGACGCAGTTCGATTGTACAGGTCTCATTGATGAAAGCACTACTCTGGTATCTGCAGAGAGTATGTTTGAAGGTTGCAAGATTGCTCAGGAATGCATATTCACGAATTGTGATACTAGCAGAATTACCAGCATGAAGAGGATGTTCTTCAATTACAGTATAAGCAGCCTGGCTAGTGCTCTTGGTAAAACAATAATGATCGATCTTAGCAGTTTTAATTTTCAAAACTGTACAGATATGACAGAGATGTTTTCGAATAATGTTAACGAAAAAACAGTAATCGATGAAGTTATTTTCCCTGAAGGACATAAGAATATGCCTAATGTTACTTCTATGGAAAAAATGTTCTACAAAGGCAGTGGCATCAAAAAAGTTACTAATTTCAACGATATGACATGCAAAGAGTTGAAGTCGATAACATGCATGTTTGATTATTGTTCTCGTTTAACTGAACTTGATCTTCACGATTTCAAGATGCCAAAATGCGAACTTCAGTTGAAGTGGGGAATAGCTAATTTAAATAGTGCGTTTAAGGGTTGTACTAAACTTGAGACAATAATACTTGACGGATGGCAAGTTGAAACAGCTTCTAATATGAGAGACTTCTTAAGTAACAGCGACAGTCTTAAGACTGTCTCACTTAAGAATTGCTATATGCCGAATATTATTTCGGTAGAAGGTCTGTTTATTAACGACCATGTTTTAGAAACAGTTGAGATGGCAGGATTTGTTTGCGGAAATTGCAGAAGTGTCAGATCCATATTTAAGGAATGCTACAAACTGAAAACAATCGATATTTCCAATTGGGATACGAGCAATGTCGATACGATGAGAGACATGTTCTATATGGCAAATAAGGATTGCTCTAAACCTCTTGATGTAGATCTCAGCGGCTTCAGTTTTGTAAGTGCTACTGATTTCTATAGAATGTTCTACCAGTCTGGTGTAAGCAGTGTAACGTTCCCTTCATCGTCTCCTACAAATCCGATCATTGTAGGTAAATACTATACTGATCCTGAGGATGCTCGTGTGGAGCAAACTCCAAGCCATTACTCTTTCTCACAAGTGTTCTATCAATGCACCAGGCTTACTACGGTTAACAATTTCAATATTTCCTATGAGCATGGAGTTACCTGTGCAAGTTTATTCAGCGGATGTAAGCTCCTGGGTTCTAAATCCGGTGGTAAGGTAAAGTACTATATCAATATGCCTGCATCTACTAGCGCAAGTAGTATGTTTGATGGATGTTCCAGCCTGACTGAGGTCGATCTCAGCGGATCTTCTCTTAAAGCTGCAACCAATATCAGCTCAGGTTTTGCTAATTGCACGAATCTGACAAAACTCATTTTGGATAATGTTAATCTTGCAGCTGCTAGTAACGTGGACAAATTCTTTAACAATACAAATAATATCGAGACATTGCAGTGGAACGGAATCGATCTTAGCAGTGTAACGACAATGGCTATTACAAACAAAGATGCAGTTAAGTACATCTATTTGAAGGGAGCCAAGCTTACAGGGCTTACGAAGATTGAGCAGCTCTTCCAAAAGAGAACGAAGCTTATAACTGTTGATTTCTCGTATGTTATTTTGCCTGAAGGACTTGATTCAGCTTATCAGATGTTCTTCCAGTGCGAGAAACTCAAAAATGTCAATATTGACGGCCTTGTTGCTCCGAGAAGTCTCAGAGAGATGTTCAGAAACTGTTATAGCCTTAAGAGCATAGATGTAAGCAAAATTAATGCATCAGCTACAGAGAGCATGATCGGTATGTTCATGGGCTGCACAAGTTTGGTGGAAGTTGATTTTAATGGTGTCGCTATGGATAACATGAAGACCATGGATACAATGTTCTCCGGCTGCACATTATTAGAGAAGGTTACCTTTAGTACTGATACAACCAAACAAAGTGGTCCTAGTGATTCTGCAACTCAGATTTTTAGTGGCTGCATTTACATTAAAGAGGTTATAGGCTTCAAAGCTCCAGCGAACTGTTCAGAAATGTTTAAAGATTGCTACCAGACAGCGAAGATCGAACTGGTAAACTGGGATACTTCCGCTGTTACTAATATGAGCTCTATGTTCTATGGTTGCGACAAACTGGAGACTCTTGACCTGAGTTCTTTTGTAACATCCAGTGTTACAAATATGAGCGAAATGTTCAGGGGATGCCTTGTTCTTAGCTTTGACTCAAGTAAATGGACTAAATGGAACACTTCAAATGTAACTGACATGAGCTATATGTTCAAAGACTGTTGCTACGACCGTGACTATCATAACGACGCTGCTGGTCACCAGGCGTTGCTGGACAAGGATTTCTGTATTAATATCAGCAACTTCAGTTTTGCTTCATTAACTAATGCAAAAGGTATGTTTACCTGCGGAACAACGAAGAATGTAGATTATAAGTTTGACATTCTTGATGAGATCGTCATGCCTGCAGGTGATCTGGGTAAAGCTCCGAATCTTACTAATGCCTTCAATATGTTCATGTGGAGATATAACACGAAAGCGATTGATAATCTTGAGTGCTTCGAGACTCCAAACCTTAAGCAAGCAAGAGCAATATTCAGCCGTACCGGTGTTTCAGAACTTGATGTCAGAGGAATGAATTTTTCCAATCTGGATAATACTTTAGATGGTTCAGGTTATATCTTCGATAACTGTGAGTCCCTGGTAACGATCTATGCTGATCCTGCGAAGAACTATGTGCCAAAAAATGGATCCGGAATGTTCTCTAATGACAAGAAGATCAAAGGCGGCGCCGGAACGACATATCAGAGTAATCAGGGCGATAACAAGAAATATGCTATAATCGATGGCAGTGGCGGCAACAAGGGTTACCTTACTGATTATCACCAAAATACCGGCACTTAATTTCATGCCGCGCCAGGAGGATAACAGCTTTTGAATCTTTCATACCCTTTGTTTGATATACCTTTTGTAGGGATCTATCTGATCGTTTTGGCATTTTTGTTCGGCACTGTTTTCGCCAGTTTCATAACCTGTACTGCATGGCGTGTAGTAAGAGGTGAGGACTGGATGTTAGGTCACAGCCACTGCGATACATGCGGACACGAGTTATCGACGGCAGATCTTTTCCCGGTCATCTCGTATATCGCTTTGAAGGGTAAGTGCAGATACTGCGGTTCAAAGGTACCTCCGAGAGACCTGATTTTCGAGATCATATTGGGAATCGTATTTGCAGGCACACTGGCGCTCCATGGCGTTGTTGACGCGGCAGTCATTTCCGCTCTGGCATTAGAGATGCTCCTTCTCGGCCTGTCACTGGCAGACTGGGACTCAGGCGTTATCCCCAACGGATTCCTTGCAGCTATCCTTGTTGTTTGGATCATGTCAGCGGGATTCAGACCTGATATATCACGCTTTGCGATAGAAGGACTTTTCGCATCACTGGCAGTCGGACTCCTCATGGCCGTCGCTACTGCCATCATTGGCAAGATCAATAAGACAAAGATGAATTATGGTCCTACCAAGCTCGCGATGTGCCTCATGCTCTTCTTAGGCTTTAAGGGTTCGGTTATTGCAGTTGCAGCAGCTATCGTGCTCGGAATCATCTTCGTTCTTGCCTGCAAGTCCAAGAAGAGGAAGATCTCACTGGCGCCCGCTATCTCCATCGGCTTTGTAATTGCATTCATCGCAAAGGACGTGCTGGCACTCTTATCAGTAGCCGTTTGACTTATTGACAAGCGTCCTATATAATATGCGAGTTTTAATTCCACGCGAAGAGAGGGGGGATAAAGATGTCTGAGATTAAGGTTAAGGAAGGCGAGTCCCTTGACAGTGCACTTCGCAGATTTAAGCGTTCTTGCGCAAAGTCAGGCGTTCTTGCAGAAGTTCGTAAGAGAGAACATTACGAGAAGCCTTCTGTAAA
>CAMIYM010000015.1 GCA_946403085.1 uncultured Clostridia bacterium
CTTCCATCGTATCCTTGAACATCTGACGGTCTTCAGCCTTGTCGATACACTCGGGAGAAGAACCGAGGAGCTTAACACCGTGGGATTCAAGGAATCCTTCTTTTGCGAGCTGCATGCACAGTGTGAGAGCTGTCTGTCCGCCAAGACCCGAGAGAATGGAGTCCGGCTTTTCGGTCTCGATTATTCTCTTAACTGTAGTAAGAGTAAGAGGTTCGATGTAGATCTTATCTGCCATCGTTTTATCAGTCATGATGGTGGCAGGATTGGAATTGAGAAGCACGATCTCGATGCCGTCTTCTCTTAAAGCTCTGCAGGCCTGTGTTCCTGCATAGTCGAACTCGGCAGCCTGACCGATTACGATAGGGCCTGAACCGATAACGAGTACTTTACGGATTGTTTTATCAAGCGGCATATTATTTGTTCCTCCTGTCATCCATCATCTTCAAGAATTTATCGAAAAGGAATTCCGTATCCTTAGGTCCTCCGCATGCTTCCGGGTGGAACTGAACGGAGTAGCATGGTTTGTTAAGGTACTCTATTCCCTCATTTGTTCCGTCATTTACGTTAATGAAGTATTCCTTTGCGACAGATGTATCTATCGAGGAACTTACTACCTGGTATCCATGGTTCTGGGATGAGATGTATACCTTGCCGGTATCAAGATCTCTTACAGGGTGATTGGCACCTCTGTGTCCGTACTTGAGCTTTGATGTCTTGAATCCGTGGGCAAGAGCAAGGATCTGGTGACCTAAGCAGATTCCCATTACCGGAACGCCCCAGTCCTTTATCTCCTTTATTGTCTCAATTGCCTTAACGTTATCCTCAGGGTCTCCCGGACCATTCGAAAGGAAGATTCCGTCAGGATCGATCTCTTTAACTCTTGAGGCAGGTGTGTCAGCAGGAAGGAGTGTTACTTCAACTCCTCTTTTGGAAAGCTCTCTTATGATGTTGCGCTTGATTCCGAAGTCGAACATCGCAACCCTGTAAAGAGTCTCACCATTTGCAGGAACGACCTGTTCCTTTTCAGTTGTAACTTCTTCAACCGGATCTGTGATCTTATAAGCCTTTATCTCATCTATCGAGAATTCATCAGGTCTGCTGCAGATAGCGCCGTTCATGGTGCCTGATTCCCTGAGACACTTTGTAAGTGCTCTTGTGTCGATTCCCTTTATGCCGGGAATATTCTGTTCTTTAAGGAATGTATCGAGATCCTTTTCGCATCTGAAGTTCGAAGGAAGGTCGCATGCTTCCCTTACGATATAACCTGATACATTGACCTTGGGGCCTTCCATATCAGGTGTGATGATTCCATAGTTTCCTATCAGGGGAAAAGTCTGAACTACTGCCTGTCCTTTATAGCTCGGATCAGTCAGAGTCTCTAAGTAAGCTGTCATTGCCGTGGTAAATACGATCTCGGAAATGACACTTCCTTCGGCGCCCATTGCTTCGCCTTCGTAAACATTGCCGTTCTCTAATACAAGATAACGTTTCATTTTGTTTCCCCCTTTTATAAAAAAGGCTTTTTCTCTGAAAGAAAAAGCCTTAGATTGCAATTAGTCGAGAAGAATCTCGCGGACTTTACTTTCCATCTGTTCCTTCTCGATAACGTCCTTATGCCTTACTTCCAGAGACGGTAATTCGGCAATGGACTGCGGAATGACAAGACCGCTTTCCTCGGCAAGTTCGGCAATGATATCAGGTATCGACTTATCATTCGAATAACCTGCTCCTCTTAATGAATCCATAACTGCCGGTGCGAACTTGAACGGTGATGCTGTAGATGCGAAGACTGTCTTGCTCTCATCACCTGATCTTGTGTGATATCTTCCGTAGATGTTGAATCCTACAGCTGTGTGAGGATCGATAACATGATCTGTGCGGTCATATACTTCAAGGATGGTCTTTGATACACCTGTCTCATCAGCAAATCCGCCGACGAAGAGACGCTGCAGAGCCTTCAGTGTATCCTTATCAACACTGTACTTTCCTTCTTCGTTAAGAGCTGTCATCCACTCTGTTACCTTCTTGGAATCCTTTCCGGCGATCTCGAAAAGAAGTCTCTCGAGATTTGAAGAGATAAGGATATCCATTGAAGGAGATGTGGTCTTATAGAACTCTCTGTTACGGTCATAGATACCGCTGGAGAAGAAATCACACAATACCTTGTTGCGGTTGGAAGCACAGATAAGCTTTCTTACCGGAATACCCATCTGCTTTGCAAACCATGCAGCAAGAATGTTACCGAAGTTACCTGTAGGTACAACGATATTAAATGACTCAGTAAGATCGATCTTTCCCTTTCTTACGAGTTCAACATAAGAATATACATAATAAGCGATCTGAGGTGCTAATCTTCCCCAGTTGATTGAATTCGCGGAAGATAACATTACGCCGTGATCATCAAGGACCTTTGCAAGTTCCTTGTCACCGAAGATCTTCTTAACACCTGTCTGGGCATCGTCAAAGCAGCCGTTGACAGCGATTACATGAGTATTGTCTCCGCCTGTCGTTACCATCTGGAGCTTCTGTGCTTCAGATACGCCGCCTGTCGGATAGAATACGATTATCTCTGTTCCGGGAAGATCCTTAAAGCCTTCAAGTGCAGCCTTGCCTGTATCGCCTGATGTAGCTGTAAGGATGCAGATCTTCTTACCTACACCTGTCTTCTTTGCTGAAGCAGTCATAAGGTGAGGTAAAAGCTGCAGAGCAACATCCTTGAATGCGCACGTAGGTCCGTGCCAGAGTTCAAGAATGTATTCCCTGTCGTTATATTCGTTCATCTGAACGAGAGGAATGGGATTCTCGCCCCACTTCTCCTCTGCATAAGCCTGTCTTGTATAGTCGAGAAGTTCAGCCTCGGTAAAGTCTGTAAGGAACTTTGAAAGTACAAAAGCAGACAGCTCATAGAACTGCATTGTCTGCATTCTCTCGAGATCTTCCTTGGTAAGCTGAGGAACTGACTCCGGAACAAAGAGACCTCCGTCAGGAGCGATACCTCTAATGATCGCTTCGCTTGAAGAAAACTTTCCTTCACATCCTCTTGTGCTTATATAATTCATTAAACTTCTCCCAAAGTCTGATTCGTAGTTCCTGCCGTGTAAGCCGTAAGCTCGGTTGCAGTCGTAGTTGTCTCAGTCTCACTAGATGTTCCTGTTGCCGCCTGGCTCTCCACATCGATCATATGCTGAGCGGTGTCATTGCTCGGCATACCGCCGAAATCGATCGTTCCATAGCTTGATTCATAAGCACTTACGAGAGAAGATACCTCAGGGTCGTACCTGTTTCTGTGGAACTCTCTGTAGAGATATTCAAGTCTGTCCTGGGCATCAGCTCCGGCCTCGACCTGTTTTACCAGAGGAATAATACCAAATATGAGTAAAAGCGTCACTAGTAACATTGACAGAATTACAATGCCTGCAACGACTAAAGTTTTCATCTTCTCTCTGGGAGATTTTATATCCTCAATATCTATTGAATCATCAGGCAATTCATCAGCAACTCCGCCGGAACGCATAAGGATATCCCTGCGCTCTTTGCTGGAAGCCATTTGCGGAGGTTCGGATGTCTTCTGCGCCCTTGTAAGGATAGGTGCCTGGAAGTTAGCCCTTGCGGCAGGTGATGAACCTGATGCCATCTGGGCATTCTTGAGTTTTCCTGCAATATCTGCCGGTGGAAGATCCGGCGGAGGATTCTTGATATCCTCTCTTACCATTCTTAATGCTTCCTGGGCGATAGTCAGATACTGCTCTGTTCCGAGCACACCCTGGATCGCGAAAACAAGGCTTCCCTCAGCTCTCTTGAACTGACCTTCCCTTGCAAGACAAAGGCCGAAGATCAGGGCAGGGTCTCCCCATTTCTGATACTGTGAGATAAGAGGTTTTAAGAAGATCTGTGCAACGTCCGTGCCGTCACCCTGGCTGTTCTGCAGGGCTCTGTTGTACTGACGGACTATGCGGGCCTTTTCTTCATTGCTCACGTCAAAGAGAATAAGACTCGACTCATTTATAGGCTGTATTAACATACATAAGCTTAAATAGTCGTGCATCCGATCAATCCTTTCAGTGTGGCCCTAATCTGACCTGTAAGATACAGCGATCCGGTCGCCAGAAGTATCATACCGTCCCTGACTGATTTCTCATAAGCAAGTCTAGTTCCTTCGACAGGATCGGGGACTGCCTCCAAATCGTCGGTGATATTATACACATAATTGATTTTTCGCGCGAGAACATCACAGGGTTCACTTCTGGGATTATCCGGAGTTACCGTAACCGCGCTTTTGATGTTTATCCCGCATGATTTATAGGCTTCAAGTATACCTGATACGTCCTTGTCAGCCATGACACCCATAAGAAGTCTTACAGGTTTGCCTCTAAGTTCCCCTCCGAGCATCTCATTCAGAGTTTCACCAAGGCTTTGAGCTCCCTGGGGATTGTGACCGCCGTCTACCACGACTACAGGATCAAGACTTAAGATCTCTGCCCTGCTCTTCCATCTGGCAAGGGCGATGCCTTCTTTGATGGCGCTTTCCGGAATCCCGCATTTTCTGGCTGCTTCGATCGCTGTTATGGCATTTCCTATCTGATGCTTTCCGTTAAGGCATGTCACATAACGCTCTCCGTCGTAGATGAATTCCATCTTTCCGTCGGAAGTAAAGCTTGCGCTGTCATAGCTATCCTGACTTCCGGCAAATGTAACCGGGACATTCTTTTCGCCTGCTTTGGAAAGGATCGTATCCCTGATATCCTTTTTCATTTCATCAGGAACGATCATGAGATCAGGATCAAAACATACAGCAGGAGAACCTTCCTTGAATATTCCAGCTTTCTCGCCAGTTATCTCAGATATCGTATTTCCCAGCACGCCGCAGTGATCAAGGCCTAAAGCGGTAATGACCGTGACGAGCGGGTCTTTGATGATGTTTGTCGAATCAAGTCTTCCGCCAAGTCCCACTTCAAGAACTGCTGCATCGATCTTCTGATCGGCATAGTAGAGAAAACAGATCGCGGTAATGAGTTCAAATTCGGTAGGCTCATCTGCCAGGCCTTCAGCCACCATCTTATCGCGTGCAGCTTTTACCATGGCTGAATATCTGGCAAGGTCTTCCTGCCCGATCTCACCATAACTGTCATCTTCAACATATCGGGCAAGGCCTTCCCTGCCGTCAATTATCCTGATCCTTTCAGTAAAGCGTTCAAGATAAGGCGATGTAAACACACCGACCTTCATATCAGCTGAAGCAAGAATGGATGAGATGAATGTGGCAACGGAACCTTTTCCGTTAGTGCCGGCTATATGAACTGACCTGAAACTGTCCTGGGGATTTCCAAGAAGCCTCATCAGTTCTGTGATGCGCTCAAGTCCGGGTTTGATTCCGAATTGCAGTGCCCCCTTAAGTACTTCAGGCACCTTGCTGTCAGGCATTGGTCTCTTCTTTCCCGGATGATGCACCATCTTCCGCGTTGTAATCCACCATATCCTTCTTCTTGAAGACCATAAGCTTGCTAAGGACATAGTTGGCAATGATTACGAAAATACAGTTAATGAGCTTAACGAGATAATCGTAAGTAAATGCGAACGAACCGATATGAGTCATAGCTGTCGATGCAGGAACGCCGGTGATCGCCTCACATGCCCAGATCATCAGATACATTACTCCGAGCTCGAGAACGAGGAAAGAAATAACTCTGGCACCTGCGAAAGTGATAAGTTCCCTGAAAACATTGCCCTTAGATCTGAATACAGTGATCCTGTTAAGCACATAAGCTACTACAACTGCAACGATCCAGCCGATGATCTGCTTTACTGCGATCTTAAGTGAAAATTCAAATCCGAAAAGAGACACAGCCATGTCAGCCTTTACGGCAATATCGAAAATGATATATACGATCCAGTTGGCAGCAGTTGTAAGTCCGCCGCTTACAAGATACATGAAAAGCTTACGCTTCTTCTCCTGGCTCTCGGTAAAACTCGGATCCCCGAATACGATCTTTTTGATCATTCCCATATCTGTTTTCCTTTACACTCTCTTCGGTCTCGGATTGGTTCTTCCGGAAACCATTCTTCTGACAATATATACTGTAATAGTTATAATGACCGCCTCAATAATAGCAATAACAAGGAAAACGTCAAACAGATAAGAGTACAAAAGTTCCGCTTTTTTGTCCGCAAATCTGTACCTGCTGATAGTGCCGTCCTGTTTATCAAAATAGTAGAAATCCGCATGTCCGGAATCATCTGAAAGATAACAGATGAAATCGCCATCAGCATTCTCATATCCGGAAAGGATCCTCGTGCCGGTATCGTACTCAGCGGGCTTGAACTCATCAGGTATGATCACATCAGAAGGAACAGGAACGATCCTTAATATCGAAGACATCTCGATTATCGTATTCTCCGGTTCATAGCGGCGCACTGTCTTCGTGTTGCTGTTATAGAAATAGAATCCAGGCGACTGTGTTCCGTCGAAAAGATATAAGAGGATACTGGTTACGCCCTCCTTAACATAGGCAGGAACGCTGTATCCATTTATGTTCTTGGTTGTCTGGGTAAAACCCTCAGGTATCTTGGCATCCTCAGGGCTGTCCAGGAAAGTATAGGTATTACCGTTAAGATCAACAAGTGAAGCATTATCAGGAACGTTACTTTCTCTTCTTAAGATGTGGATCGTATATCTCATACGGTTAACACCGTCCTGAGCTGTAACATCTATCCTGACAGTATTGTCACCCATTACAAGATGCTGGCTTCCATCGATGACCACGGCTGCCCAGAGATTGCTGGATATAGTGCTGATCTGTGCATCAGTTACGGAACGCTCGACAGAGCAGCTGTATTCAGTGATATTCGGATTGAAATCAGGTGTGATCGTAGCGCCTCTGATCTTGAGAGAAGCGATCGTGGCATCACTCGATATACCGGTTCTCCTTACAGGAAGATTTACACTGTTTCCTATCCTTGAAATAATCTTCTTATCATAAGAGACAAACTCACCGGGATCATTTATCCAGCAGTTGATATCGCCTTTGTTGTCAGGAAGTATTCTTAAAAATACAGAGAAAAGGATTACCGGATCATCAGAATACAAGGACGCTGTAGGTCCGTCATCGTTATCAGCCTGAGCTCCTGCGCCTGCATTCACATCCATGCCTGTAACAGAATAAACACCGTCTTTCTGTGTCTCGGTAAAAACAAAACTGCCAAGTTCTTTTCCCTGCTCGAGAGTTACATACTCTGCCTTGTCAGCATCAAAGCTGAACTGCACGGGACCGAATCTCGTAACAGCAGGCATGGAACTTGCCACCACATCCACTATAAGAAGATCACCGGGGCCAAGATCAGTTTTCCTTGGGGTAGCCGAGATCACTATCTCCTCTTCAGCTTTGACCATGCCGGAAAGACAGAATATAACGACAAAAACAGCCGCAAGAAGACCTGTGCCTGCTTTTGCGATTAATCTAAAGATCATTCTGTCTCCTGTTTTTCTCATCCGGGCAAGCTCCCATATTTTTCAGGCATATTGATATAGACCGGGACCACAAATTCAAATTTGGAATCTGCCATACCAATAAGATTATAACTTCTGTGATTTCTTAATCCTTCAGAATATGCCATCATTATATTCTGTGCGTACTGATGATTGTACCTGTCAGTTCCGTCATCAAGGACATCGAACTTCTGGAAGTAAAGTGTATTCTGTCCCTTTTCGATATAACCCGAAGCGATCCATAATGCTCCGCCCTTTATCGATTTCTCGACTGAATCCCACGGCAGGAGGAAAGCTGCTTCCGCATCGGTGATCTCCTTGCCGTCCCAGTCTTTGCCCCACTGTGCATACTTGGCACCGTTGATCACTGCGCCTCCCGGTTCAGTGGTGGCATAAGCACCAATATCGAAGAAATTATAGTAACCTTCAAAGCCTTTCACTTCTCCTCTGGAAAGAGGTGACTCGCCGGAATAACCCATCTCCTGAATGATCCTGCTCGCGAGAAAATAAGGAGACACACCGGCATTCTTACCTGCCTCGTATATGATCTTGGCATAGTCATAATCTGAAGCACCATCCATAAAGGAGCCTTTGATTATCGCCTTAACGCCATCGATCGTATGAACATTCGGGTTGAATCCGAGCATCTCAAAAGCAAATATCTTCTCAGGCGTGAAGAAGTTCCTCGGATCGAGATAATAACTTACGACTTCAGTCTTTGCTGCCATCCAGTCAGGCTTATCGTATACCTGGCTGTCGGGCTTTACATAGGACGGGAAAGAAGATCTCTGAAGAAGGCTTCTTCCCTTTCTGTCTTCAGCGTTAAGCGCTTCCTCAAATGTGAGGTTCGTATAGTAAGGCGTAATAACATAGTTCGGTCTGAGCTTATGTATAAGCCACAGTCCGCTGTAATAACTGGTCGGAAACTTGGAGAGTGTACTCTGATAGAATCCTCCCTTGTCTGCTCCGTTCAGGACATAGAATCTGTAAGATTCCTTAGTACCGTCAAAGCTTGTGACCGTGCATGTGATAGTAGTCTCACCATCAGGAAGATTGAAGATCTCACCCTGGGAAAGCTCTTTTTCCTGACCGTTCAGATCAGCCGTTATTGCGATATTGGCAGTAAATCCTTCAAGTGCGGTGCACCTTAAGGCAATGCTCTTTATCGAATCAGCATAGTATGCATAATCACGTGTAAGGTAATCGAATGAAGGATAAATGCTTAGATTCTTTGTCGTAACCGCATCAGATACATAAAGGCCTGAAAGCGCACCGTTGATCGGAATGATCCCGGCCTTGCTCTTTTCGACATCGTAAGTATTCTTCTCGGAGTCAGTAAGTTTTACGTGACCGTTCCCTTCATCACTTGTTACAGCCATATACTGACCATCAAAATAAGCACAGTCCTTTGACTGGATCATCGCAAATTTGATGTCTTTTTTTGCCTCTGTGTCAGATGCTGTTCTGCTTACACATATGTAATAGCAATTCGTAACACCGGCTATACCGGTCTCAGCTGATACGGCAGCAGCATCCTGCTTTTTGCCCCTGAGCATTGCATAAGGGAATCCGGGATTCTCATTAACACCGACGAGTTCACCCTTAAGATCGTAGAGCGATACTCTGATGTCATCTGAAAGACCTGCAAAATCGATATAACAATCTCCGTCACCGCAGTCGATCATATACCACGAAGTGTTCTGTCCTGCAGGGATGGATGTGTATTCAACAGATCCTGGTGTGATACCGGTCTTTTCAGGTATAGTGATCTCTCCGCCTGATATTACTGTACCTCTGCCGTCAGAGCTTCTGAGAAGTGCATATACTTCATGCCTTCCCGGAGCACAGTCTGCAGTATCCCAAGACAGGATGAATTCACGGTGGCCTGAAGTGTTGTTATCGTTGAATTTCAGATAGCCGTAGTAAAGTGAACCGTCTACGAAAAAGTCTGTCCTGACTTCACTTCCCGTGGCAGAATAAGAGCCTGCAGTTTCCCTGATGCCGACTGTATACTGATCAGGAGAATCGATAGATGAAGCAAGGGTGACATCAGATATCACACTTCCCTTTTCCGCAGGCTTTCCGGAAGCCTTAAGGTGTTTGTTCTCAGATGTTATGGCACGATCGATCGTGTAAGCTCTTGTATGGTTCTTAAGATCTCCAATGATATAACCGACTTCGTCCTTCCTGATCTCACCATAGATGACCTGGCAGAGATCATTTGCAAACTGCTCATCGGAAATACCTTTAAGCAGGTATTCAGGTGAAGTCATTACCGAGATGACATAATCGCCGGAGGAGATAAGACCGTCTTCCACACGTGACTTTGCGATCTTGACCTCTTGATCAGTACTTGCCGTAAGTTTTCCGGCACGGGCAACAATGTCGTCAGAAGTCTTAAGTGCCCTTCTGCCGGGATACTGGATTCCGGTATCAAGACTTAACAATGTAATGGCTGCTGCGGCAACCGCCATTACGCAGCCCAATACTGCAACAGCAAAATACTCCGGGCGCTTAACAAACATCAGTTAATCATCCCTCCCGGTTATCTTGTCCAGGGTGTAACCATAAGAAGGGACAAAATGATCCATAAAATAAGTAACTTCAGGCATATTCATATCGCGGATGATCTTGCCTGTCGCTTTCTTTGCAGCAGAGAACTCAGCGTTGCCGCTGCTCTCTTCTCTTAAGCACTTGATATATGCTGCGATCTTATCTGCAGCCTTAACAAGCCTGTGAATAAGCTTCTCTTCTTCTGTGGAATTGTCGGGTGCAAGGAGATCAAGATATTTCTCTCTCATTCCTGCTTCATCAGGCAAGAGCTCAACAAGGCTTGCAGCTGCTTCAGATTCGACTTCCTTATAAGCCTTTGTGATCTCCTTGTTCCTGTACTTGATAGGTGTCGGAAGATCTCCCGTAAGGATCTCGGTACAGTCGTGATAAAGTGCATATGCCTGGACCTTATAAGGATCAGGAAGGATAGCGCCTTCCTTATCTTTTTCGAGATCGTTGTGAAGCAGAGTCAAAGCATGCGCGATCACTGCCACATCAAAGCTGTGTTCTTTAATATTCTCTGTTCTGCTGTTACGCATCAAAGCCCATCTCTCGATGTACTGCATGCGGTCAAGCATCGCGAAAAAACCATATTCTTCCTTCTTATCCATTATTGATTCTCCATCAACTCTTATAGATCTCATTAAAGCTGCTTACTGCAAAAGAATCCGTCATTCCGGCTATGTAGTCAGATACATATATCGGAAGAGGTGTATTCTCGTGAGCTTTATATTCGGGGTGATTACATACGAACTCAGCAAATTTCCTTATTGCAGACGACTTGGAATCGTAAGCTCTGTCCACATTCTGTACTGCCTGATAGAAAGCATCGAAAAGTCCCTCGAGCATGACATCGCAGTACTTCTCATATGTCTTAACGCTGGTTGCCGTATAGATCTTTGAGACGTTCTCTTTAAGCGTATGCTCAAGCGCATCGCCCGCATGATCGCTCATCATGATGCAGTTCTTGTCGATACTGTTCTCGATAATATCCTGAACCAGGAAATTGATTATCTCGGAATTGGAACTTCCCATGCCGTCGACAACGACAGGTACATCAAACTCATTGGCAATAACACCTGTCCTCAATGCATCTTCGATATCTCTTCCGACATAGGCGATCTTGTCTGCAAATCTGACTACGCATCCTTCCATGGTCGCAGGAACCTTACGGTACTTCTTAGGAATGAGATAGGAGATATCCTCTTCTGTCTTGTCCTTGCAGGGTTCGAGTTTCCTCTCGGAATAGTATTCACCGCAGTGTGAGATGATGCCGTCTCTTACTTCAAAAGTAAGATTAAGACCACTCTCGCCGTTTCTCTTCTCAAGGATGTTAAGGACACGGAGTCCGTTGGATTCATGCTCGAAGTAAAGCTTGTCGTCGATCTCTTTAAGCTTCTTGTTAAGGATCCTTTCGCCGCTGTGACCGAAAGGTGTATGGCCGATATCGTGACCTAATGCTATTGCCTTGATAAGATCGACATTAAGGTTCAAAGCGCTTCCTATTGTAGAAGCAATATAGTCGACATAGATTACATGCTCGAGTCTTGAGCAGATGTGGTCATTTGCAGGATTAAAGAAGACCTGTGTCTTGTGCTTAAGACGTCTGAAAGCCTGCGAATATATGATCCTGCCCATATCACGCTCGAAGCAGTTCCTGATATCCCCGTCTTTCTCAGGCTTGATCCTGCCCCTTGATTCCGAGCACTTTGTCGCATTGACACTTAAGATCCTGTCTTTCTGATCCTGAAGCATCTTGATCTTGGCACTTGTAGCCTCGGAAATCTTATCTGACTTTCCGATGCTGGCTATACTGTCGGCATAAAGGTCCTGGAAACTGAGATTGTCTGACATCAGTGTAGTCTCCTTATATAACGCAATATAATATTATACTACATATTACGGTCAGGCCTTCTTAAGTCCCGCCGCATTGGCAAGCATATTCTTACGCATTCCGTCAAAATCAACTGTTATGAGGGCATCACCGCCGACCGGCTCGACCTTGAGGACAACGCCTTCACCGAACCTCGGGTGGACCACCTTCATTCCTTCGAAAAGGTCGCCCGAATTAAGCTGTCCTTCGCGCGAAGCCTGCTGCTTGGCCTTGTCAGCCGTGAACTGCGACTTGATAGCAGAAGCAATGGACTTCTTTGACTTCTCCCTGTTGGTCTGTCCCTCCGGAACATCCTTGGCAGGTTCCCTCTTCGATCCCATGAGGTAGAGCAGTTCCGGTCTTATCTCCTTAATGAATCTCGAAGGCTGGTTGCAGTTGGTCTGACCAAAGAGCATTCTCTGTCTGGAAAGGACTATAAAGAGGTTCTTCTTGGCTCTTGTGATCGCAACATACATGAGTCTTCTTTCTTCTTCGGTATCCTCCGAACTCTGGATCGATCTGTAACTCGGGAAGACTCCTTCTTCAAGACCGATTATGAATACCGCACCGAACTCAAGACCTTTGGCGCTGTGGATGGACATGAGCTTTACGAAATCATCACCGTCATTGAATTCATCGCCTTCGGTAAAGAGAGAAGCGTTCTCAAGATAAAGGCCTAATATTCCCTCTGTCGTATCCGCTGTTGCGGTATCGAAAAAGAAGTCCTCATTCACTTCGACGGGGAGTCCGTCACCGCTGTCGATCTCAAGAGTATCCATGTCAACAGGTTCAGCCCTGTGTGCCTTGTCGTATTCAGCAGCTTCGGACAAAAGTTCTTTTAAGTTCTCGACTCTGTCGATGATCTCGCCTTTCTTCTCACGCTGCTCAGTGATCTCTTCGATGATCCCGGACTCATTCTCGACATAGTCAACGAAGTGTGCAAAATCCATCTCATCTTCCCTGAGCTTATCCTTCATGGAATTGATAAGATCCGTGAAAGCACATATCCTGGAAGCCGACCTGACGAGCTCAGGATAATCCACAGCATGCATGGCCACTTCGAACATGCTGATGTTGCCGCTTATCGCATACTGTCTTATCTTCTCGATAGTCGCATCGCCTATTCCTCTTCTGGGAACATTGATGATCCTCTCGAATGCGATATTATCCCTCGGATCGTTGATGAGTCTTAAATATGCAAGCACATCCTTGATCTCTTTACGGTCATAGAACCTCATGCCGCCATAAACTCTGAAAGGGATCCCGAGATTATGGAGCGTAGTCTCGATGTTACGGGAAAGTGCGTTCATTCTGTAAAGAACAGCACAGTCTGAATACTTGAACTTACCCTTGTCAGCCATCATCTTGATGGTCCTTCCGACAAAGTCAGCTTCACCCTGGCTCGTATCGGCATTCATGACGATGATCTTCTCGCCTTCAGGTCCGCCCGTCCTAAGATGCTTGGACTTACGCTTGGTATTGTTGGCAATAACGCAGTTAGCTGCTTCGAGGATAGTCTTGGTGGAACGGTAATTCTCTTCGAGCTTGATGACCTTGGCACCAGGGAAATCCTTCTCAAACTTAAGGATAAGCCTTACATCCGCGCCTCTGAATGAATAGATGGACTGGTCATCGTCACCTACGACACAGATATTGCCGTCACCTGCTGCAAGCTGCATGATCGCACGGTACTGCGGCATATTCGTATCCTGGTACTCATCGACCATGACATATCTGAACTTCGCCCTGTAAAGCTCGGCGATATCCGGATTCTGCTCAAGGAGCTTAACCATGTTTACGAGGATATCGTCAAAATCCATGGCATTATTTGCCATGAGCTTCTCCTGATATCTCTTATAGACTTTTGCGACAACGCTTAAGTAGTATTCCTTGCCGGCATAAAGCGAGAATTCCTCCACGCCGATGAACTTGTTCTTGGCATTGGAGATCTCTATCTGAACAGACTTGGGCTTGAACTGGCTGTCAGCAATATCCAGTTCCTTCATCGAATCCTTAACAAGCTTGAGCTGGTCGTCAGAATCGATGATGGAGAAATTCTGTGAATAACCGAGCAATTCGGCATGGCGTCTTAAGAGTCTGGCGAAAATGCTGTGGAAAGTTCCGCACCAGATATACTTGGAACGGTCTCCGACAAGGCCTTCGATACGCTGACGCATCTCATTGGCAGCTTTGTTGGTAAAGGTGATAGCAAGGATCGATGAAGGTGCCACATTATGCTTCTGCATCATGTAAGCAATACGGTAAGTAATAACTCGGGTTTTGCCTGAACCTGCGCCTGCAAGTATAAGAAGCGGTCCGTTCAAATGAGTTACAGCCGCTTTCTGCTCCGGATTAAGTCCTTCCAAAAGCTTGTCCGCATCCTGATCCGGGATCACTTCTTCGTGTCCGCCGTAAATACTCTCGAGGTCTCTGAAAAAATCCTCTGAATTGCTGAAACTGTCGTCTGCCAAAACAAATATCTCCCTGAAAAATCAATTACTAGGAAATTATATCAGTAATGCAGACCGTTGACCGTCAAATAATGGGACAATTTATTTATTAAAAAATAAAAGTTAGATATATAATAGCAACATGAGCGAAAGCGGACAAAAACATCTTAGACTCTCAGGCTCCCAGACCATTCTTCTGGGATTCGTATTTCTGATCGTATTCGGTGCGGTCCTCCTTATGTTTCCCTTTTCGACAAGAACGGGCGAATGGACCAGCTTTCTTGATGCGATGTTTACTGCCACTTCAGCAAGCAGCGTTACAGGCCTTGTAGTTTACGATACGGCTACCCGCTGGTCCTGGTTCGGACAGCTCGTAATCCTTTCCCTCATCCAGATAGGCGGTATGGGCGTTGTTACCATGACAACCTTACTTACAATGTTCATCGGCAAGAAGATCGGTCTTCATGCGAGAGCAACATTGCAGGAGGCAGTATCTGCTCCTAACCTCGGTGAGATCATGAAATACACCAGATTCATCTGCACCGGCACCGTCATTTTTGAACTTGCCGGAGCAGCTGCAATGTCACCTGTGTTCATTCAGGAACACGGCGTTTTGAAAGGTATCTGGGTATCTCTTTTCACTTCAGTATCCGCATTCTGTAATGCAGGTTTTGACTTGAACGGCTCCCATGGAGCTTTCTCATCGATGGTTCCTTACATGGACAACCCTGTAATCGTTATTACTCTTGTATTCCTTATCCTTACAGGCGGCCTCGGTTTCCTTACTTGGATGGATATCAAAAGATACGGATTAAAGTTCTATAAATACAGCACACAGAGCAAGATCATCATCGTAATGGAGATCATTCTGGTAGTAGTACCCATGGTCTATCTCTGGTTCGGTGAATATAGCGAGCTTCCCTTCGGACAGAGATTCTTTGCTTCTCTCTTCCAGGCAGTTACACCGAGAACTGCAGGATTTAATACCACAGATTACAATGATTTCTCAGGTACGGGCATCGTAATGACGATCATCCTGATGCTCATCGGCGGAGCTCCGGGATCTACCGCAGGCGGTATGAAGATCACGACGATCGCTGTTCTTTTCTTTACAATGATAGCTTTCTTCAAGCGCGAGAAGTCACCTGCCGTATTCAAGCGCAGGATCACAAATGAAGCAGTAACAGGTGCAGTTGCAGTATTCATGCTCGACCTCATCATCACCGTCTTCGGTGCCATGGCAATATCAAAGATCGAAAATATCGCTTTCCTTAAGACTTTGTTTGAGAGCGCTTCGGCAGTTGCCACAGTCGGTCTCACCATGGGCATCACCACACAGATCGGCTCGATATCCAAGATCATACTCATGATACTTATGTATACAGGACGTGTCGGCGGCCTTACCCTTGTTTTCGCTGCTGTTACCAGAAAATCATTGGGCAACAGGCAATATCCGGCAGACAACATAGCGGTCGGTTGATCCGGCAGAAAGGACAAACTTTATGAAGAGCATACTCGTAATCGGAATCGGAAGATTCGGCTATCACCTCATTGACCAGCTTAACAAGGCCGGCGATGAGATCCTCGCTGTTGATTCTTCTGAAGAGAGAATAGAACCTGTTCTCGGAATGGTCACAAGCTCACTTATCGGAGATGCCACAAATGAGGCATTTATCAAGTCACTGGGAGTCGAGAATTTCGATGTCTGCTTCGTAGCGATCGGCGATGATTTCCAGGCTTCACTCGAGACCACTTCACTTCTTAAAGAATGCGGCGCAAAGCGCGTTGTCGCAAGAGCTGCACGTTCTGTCCAGAAGAAGTTCCTTTTAGCCAACGGTGCTGATGCAGTCGTCTTCCCTGAAAAGCAGCTTGCAGAATGGGCAGCCATCCGCTGGTGCTCAGGACGAGTAGTTGACTATCTTGATTACCCGGGCGATTATTCTATCTTCGAGATCGAAGTTCCCAAAGAATGGATCGGCAAGAGCCTGGCTGAGCTCGGCATCAGACAAAAGCTCCACCTTAACGTTTTATCGATCAGAAGAAACGGTTCAGTCATTCTGGAATTCCCTGCCGACTTCCTTTTCGAAGCGGGTGATACGGTAACGATCTTCGGTGCGGATAAGGATATCAAGAAGGGTATTGATCTCAATTACTGATACTTTTGATGTTTTATAATCAGCATTAAAAAAGGCTGTCTTACTGAAAAGACAGCCTTAATATATTTTATGTCACCCGGAATTATCTTACGAGACGCTCTGTCTCCTGAGCGATAGCAAGCTCTTCGTTTGTAGGGATTACGCAAACTGTAACCTTTGAAGAAGGCTTGGAGATAATTGCTTCTTTACCTCTGAGACCTGCATTTGCAGCTTCATCGAATTCTACACCCATGAACTCGAGGCCTTCACACATAGCCTTTCTCATGTGATCTGTGTTCTCACCGATACCAGCTGTGAATACGATAACGTCAACGCCTTCCATAGCAGCAGCATAAGAACCGATGATCTTCTTGCCCTGATATGCGAACATATCGAGTGCGAGCTTAGCTCTGTCGTTGCCTTCGTTAGCAGCCTTCTCGAGATCTCTGAAGTCTGAAGAAACACCGGAAACACCCTGAACACCACTCTTCTTGTTGAGGAGTGTATCCATCTCGTCAGGTGTAAGATTCTCATTCTTCATAAGGAAAGGAACGATTGCAGGATCGATGTCACCTGTTCTTGTTCCCATGCAGATACCTGCAAGGGGTGTAAGACCCATCGATGTATCCTGGCACTTGCCGTCCTTAACAGCTGCGAATGAAGAACCATTGCCCAAGTGGCAAGTAATGATGCGGAGATCCTCATACTTCTTGCCGAGGAAATCAGCTACTCTGTGGCTTACATAACGGTGAGAAGTACCATGGAAACCATAACGGCGGATGTCATACTTCTCGGAAAGCTCATAAGGAAGAGCATATGTGTAAGCCTTAGCAGGCATTGTCTGGTGGAATGCTGTATCAAATACTGCAACTTGAGGTGTGCCTGCAGGAAGAACATCCTCGCATGCCTCGATACCGATGAGGTTTGCAGGATTGTGCAAAGGTCCAAGCGGGAAGCAGTCTCTGATTACCTTCTTAACATCGTCATTAACGATAACGGATTCGCTGTAATACTTACCGCCGTGGAGTACTCTGTGACCTACAGCTGCGATCTCGGATACATCTGCGATAACACCGTGATCCTTGTCAACAAGTGCATCGAGGATCATTCTTACAGCAACCTTGTGGTCAGGCATGGGTTCTGTGGAAACGAACTCATCCTTGCCGGTAGGCTTATATGTGAGCTTACCGTCGATTCCGATTCTCTCGGCATTACCCTTAGCAAGAACATCGCCTGTGTCGATGTCGAAAAGCTGGAACTTGGCGGAAGAGCTTCCGCAGTTGATAACTAAAATCTTCATAAGACTTTTCTCCTGTCTTTAAACTTAACTAAATAATCAGCCCTGTGCCTGAGCCTGAACTGCTGTGATAGCAACTGTTCCGACGATATCATCAGCATTGCATCCTCTGGAGAGGTCATTTACAGGAAGTGCAAGACCCTGGAGGACAGGTCCGTATGCAGGAGCCTTTGCAAGTCTCTGAACGAGCTTATAACCGATATTGCCTGCTTCGAGTGAAGGGAATACCAATGTGTTTGCATGACCTGCAACCGGTGATCCGGGTGCCTTCAACTGACCTACTTCCTCAACGAGAGCAGCATCGAGCTGGAGCTCACCGTCAACTACGAGATCAGGATACTTTTCCTTAGCGATCTTAACAGCGTTGGCAACCTTATCAACATCAGCGTGCTTTGCTGAACCATATGATGAATATGAAAGCATAGCAACCTTAGCGGGAGCGCCGATGAACTGCTCGAATGACTCAGCAGAGAGCTTAGCGATCTCAGCGAGCTTAGCAGAATCTACGTCTGTGTTAACTGCGCAGTCAGCGAAGATGAAGAGACCATGCTCACCAAGGTCGCAGTTAGGTACGTCCATAAGGAAGAAGCCGGATACAGAAGAGATGCCGGGCTTTGTCTTGAGGAGCTGGAGTGCAGGAAGGATAGTGTTTCCTGTAGAGTGGCAGGCACCGGAAACAGCACCGTCAGCATCACCGCACTTGCACATAAGGCATGCATAGTACATGTAATCTGAATTCATCTTTTCCTCAGCCTTCTCAGGTGTGATGCCCTTCTTCTGAGCGTCAGCTACAAGAGCAGCTGTCTCTTCTTCGGAAAGGCCCTTCTTCTCAGCCTTCTTCTTAGCTGCAGCTACCATGGTATCTACGCCACGGAGCTCAACGAATTTGTCGATATATTTCTGCTTGTTGGGATCGTTGAAAGGATCAACAAGTGTTGCGCCTGTAATGTCAAAACCTTCGGAATTCTTAGCGATCTCATCAGGTGTACCGATGATGATAAGATTTGCCATATCTGCCTTAAGGATCTTCTCGGCAGCCTCAAAAGTTCTCTTGTCCATTGACTCAGGAAGAACGATAGTCTTCTTGTCAGCTTTTGCTCTGGCCATGATGTCATCAATAAATGCCATATATATACATCTCCTTTGGAATTTTTAGTCGTCAAAAGTATACTCGTAAACCTATATTATTTCAATTAAGAAAAAGGGGGTTATGAGGTTGCCATACGGGCAGAGAAATTCTCTCTGGCATAGAAAACGTATCTTTCGTCCTCTTCACGGAAGATCATGTAGATCGCAGGGCTCGTAGACTTAGTCGCGACTCTTCTTCCAAGAGTGACAGAAAGCGTGTTGTAGAGGTCCTTGTCATTCATATAGTAAGCGATCATAAGCCCGTCAGTATAAGCATTCAGGGCTTCATTGCCGGCGTAATTGCCTGTCATCATGACGAATTCATTGTAGATCCTGCCGCTGTTGAGCGCAGTACCCTTAAACTCTGCATAAGACTCAGCGTCAAGTTCACCTACTTCAGCAAGATTCTTCATGGTCTTAAGATTCTGTCCTACGTCTATGACACCGACATCATGACCGCTGTATACATAGTCGCCGCAGTCCATCTTGCCCGATGTCGCATATGCATAGAAAGAATAACCGCCGCCTGCAAAGCCGCCTTTAACGCTCTTAAGTGCCTTCTCATAAGCGCCTTCAGCAATGAGCTTGTTGTTCTCGAGATCTCTTATGAGTCTGAGATTAATGCTCGACAGCAATACGCCCTCGATCTCAGCCTCCTGCTCCTTAGTGTCAACCAGGTCGCCTTCGGAATCACCGGTTATAGTGCCGTAACGCTGCTCTAATGAACCGGCATCGTCAGCTTTGAAACCGCTCGTATCTTCAAGGCTTACATAGAGGGATTCGGCGTATTTTGCTACAGATAACTTCTCGGGCTTTATCCTGCCCTCGTTGTCGAAAAGTATCCCAACAAGACTCTTGATCTCGTTATAGTCCACATCACTTCCGTAAGTGACATAGTATTCCATCATGGCATCAAGCCATTCGATCGTGGCAGCTGAAGATCTGACTGATCCGCTGTTCTTATCGGGATCTTTGTAGACAAAAGGAACATATGCGCCGTCTGATGT
Organism: uncultured Clostridia bacterium; assembly: GCA_946403085.1. GTDB lineage: Bacteria > Bacillota > Clostridia > Saccharofermentanales > Saccharofermentanaceae > Saccharofermentans. Next base: position 19,927 of record CAMIYM010000015.1, read on the forward strand.
TTTAAAGCGCTTGATGACTTCTTCCTTAAGTGCGACTGCCTTGGCTCTGTCGCCTCCCCTTACATAGCATTTCAGGAGCAATGCCTGATCGGACAGACCATATGTGCCGGAGCTTACGGCTTCCTGTGTTACAAGTCTTCCTGCGATCGTATATGAAGTAGCTGCAAGGATACCGTCTCCGCCCTTTTCAACGATGAGGGTCTTTGACCTGCTGAAAAGATAATCGCTTACGATGTTATTGCCGGCAGCAACTTTGCTCCATTCATAGCCCAGACGTGAAGGCGAAGTGATCTTAAGCTTTGATCCGCCTCCGAACCTTCCGGTATAGAACAGATAGAAAACGGTCGCGCCTAAGACAAGGGCAATGATTATCGCCCATGTAATGACCTTTCCGCGGCCCATCTCCGAAATGTCCCTGCGTTGCATAAACTCCGCCTTTTGAAATATAATCTTTACAGTCACTGATTATACCAAAAGCTGAGGATTTACTTAAATTGCGGGTTATAGGAATTATTGCGGAATTTAATCCATTTCATAACGGTCACGAATACCTGATACGTAAGGCTCGTGAGATCGTAAATGACCCCCGTGCCATCGTTATGCCTGTAATGTCCGGCTTCTTTACCCAGCGGGGACTCCCTGCTATCTGCCCGCCGGCCGTCCGCGCGAGACAGGCTCTCCTGTGCGGTGCCGATGTCGTGCTGGAACTTCCATTCAGCTTCTCTTGCGCGCCTTCATCCAGATTCGCTGAGGGTGCCATATCTGAACTTGTCTCAACGGGTGTCGTAACCGATATCGCTTTCGGAGTAGATACTGACGATACTTCCCTTTTAAGATCACTTGCTGAACTGGATCTTGAAACTGAGGATTTTAACAGCAGATTAAATACATATATCGATACGGGCATAAGTTTTCCTGAAGCCAGGAGCCTGGCCGTTAAAGACATAGCCAAGGCAAAAGGCATCGGAGGCGACCTGGATGCTGTTTTATCGTCACCCAACTCGATCCTCGCCCTCGATTATCTCCTCGCACTCAAAAAGATCGATAAAAAGAACAAGATCAATATCATCATGATAAAACGCGAAGGAAGCGGATATCATGATACAAATACTGAAGAATCATTCGCAAGCGCCACTGCCATACGTAAGGTTATTACCGGCAAAGCTTCCGTAAATTACAGCAGGTCAGCCATAGCGTCAGGTCTTAACGGACTCATGCCGGACCTCTCTTTGGGAGTAATGCTCTCTGCAAACTCAGGAAACACCTTCTCTTTCCCGGACTATGCAGGATATATGAAAAGCTGCATGCTTAAGGCATCCTCATCGGATAACCTGGATGACATAGCTTATATGAGCGATGACCTTTCAGGATATATCAGGAATTTTGCTTCAGACTTAAGACCCGGAACTATAACTGATGAAGATCAGGGGCTCGGACTTTTCGAGAGTAAGATCTCTACGAAAAGATATACCCTTTCCAGGATCGAAAGAGCCCTCGCGAGCATGATGACAGGTCAGGACAGATCTTATCTGGAGATAAAGCGTCCTCCCTATATAAGAGTCCTCGGATTTAACAACGAGGGCAAATACTGTCTTAAGATAATCGGAAAATGCGCGAAGATCCCTGTGATCAGCAGACCTTCAGACTGTCTGGAACTCCAGTCAGAGAATGAGTCGCTTAAAAAGATCTTCGAACTTGATATGAGAGCCGCATCCCTTGGATGGAAACTCTACGGAAAAGATACCGCTTCCGAGTGGAGCGCGATCCCTGTAATAGTTAAATAAGCAGAATAAAACCGTCCGCCGGATCATCCGACAGACGGTTATTGTTATTCTTTCAAAAAACTAATTAAGCCTTAGCAGCGTTAGCAGCCTTAGCGAGTCTGGACTTTGTTCTGGAAGCTGCATTCTTGCTCATGTGGCCCTTAGCAGCAGCCTGGTCCAATGCCTTCTGTGTAGACTTGATTGTAGCATCAAGATTCTCGCCTGCAGCGATATCAGCCTTTGCCTTCTTAACAGTTGTGCGGATAGCACTCTTCTTGCTCTTATTGGCAGCAGCCTTCTTCTCTGAAACGCTTACACGCTTGATAGCTGATTTAATATTAGGCATCTTACTTCTCCTTTATAAGATATATATATCTTCAAATTACCGAAGAATTGTATCACGATTGTTTTTTATTCGCAAGCCTTAGTTGCTTCGTAAAGACCAATACTTGCGGCAATTGTAATATTAAGGCTGTCGATATCCCCTGAATGCTCGATTCTTATGGGTTTTCCGATGTGCTGGAACTTAGGGTCAAGACCCGTGGCTTCATTTCCCATAATGAGCGAAAAGGGCTTGCTTATGGTGGTTTCCTGAAGTTTTGTACTTCCGTCCAGCATAAACGGATAGAGGTTATTCTCAGGGAATCTCTTCTGATAATCAGAGAAATCGTCGAAAACTTCAATCCTCACACTGGCGCAGGCCCCCATGGATGCTCTTATCGTCTTCGGATCACAGGGATCAGCGGATGTCTTTCCGACTACTGCCAGATCCTTTACACCAAATCCCAGGCAGCTTCTGACGATCGTTCCCATGTTGCCGCAGTTGGAGGGATTGACGAGGACCATGTGATTGCCGGAAGAGATCTTTTCCTTCTTCTTTTCGATAACAACTATCACGAAGCAGTTATCTTTCTTGGAAAGGATATTGAAAGGCTTCTCCTCTGTCGATACCGGAATATCGTCTGCACAGATGGACTTTATCTTCGCTATAGTCTCCTCTGATCTGAAGCCCGGATGAAGGATAACGCCCTTTACGGAATCACGCTTTTTAAGCAGATATTCCATGGCAACAGTGGCGCCCAATCCGTATGTGTATATATTGTCGCTTTTATAACTGGTAACTTTAATCAAAATGCCTTGTTCCTGTCTGATTTTTATATGATATTATAACGTAAGCGGATAATTAATGTTATATCGCGAATCAAACGCTTTTCAAAGTAAAGGAGCACTTACTATGGCAGAAAATCAGAACCCTCAGGTTAACACATCTGAGCAGCTTCCCCAGAACGCAAAGCTTTTCTCAATCTTTGCATACATTGGTCTTCTTTGGCTCTTGGGCCTTTTGATCTCACCTGAGAAGACATCACCTTTCGTAAGAAGCCACGTTAACAACGGCATCATCCTTACAATCTTCGGCGGCGCTTCAAGCATAATTTGCTGGATCCCGGTCGTTGGTTGGATCCTCGGCGGTGTTGTTTGGGTAGCAGTTGTTGTTTTCATGATCATGGGTATCGTAGCTGCAGCTAAGACTCAGTACTTCACAATCCCTCTCGTAGGAAACAAGATCAAGATCGTTAAGTAATCTCAATCTTAAAACAAAGATCAGGACCCGCATCACAAGGTGCGGGTCTTTTATTTGCAGAGAATCCTTAAAACATATATAATATCCGCCGTAAGTATCGAGGTGTAGCGCAGTTGGTAGCGTACGTGCTTTGGGAGCATGGGGTCGCAGGTTCGAATCCTGTCACCTCGACCATAAGGAAACGCCCGTAACCATTGAGGTTGCGGGCGTTTTGTGTTTTGTAGTACGCGGTCATTTAGCGATTACTAATAACAGGAATATTAATTAGACGCTGATCTTCAAAGAATAAAAACACCTGCAGCAATTTGAACTACAGGTGTTTCCTATGAGTTATTGATGGTTAATGCGTGATCACATCAACTAACATCAAGATGTGTACTAACAGCAGATGAAGCTGCTTCGCCTGGACGACATCCTATCAGATACAGGAAACGAAAGTATTGGAGTTTACATAGAGAAAAACTCAGCTTTTTTCTCAGCCATTTCCTCTACTCTCCTGATATAAGAAAGAGCATCTTTTATGGTCGCACATCTCTCGACCCTGTGCTTATAAGGCTCGCCTTCCTGGGCAAAACACCTTTTGCTCATTCCGCCGGCACCAAACGACAGAACATCTCTGCAGTCGCTCATCATCGCAACATTATAAAGATTGCCGGTATCGCCTTTTGCGAATCCGGTGTTCTCCAGACCATGTCCCGTATCCTTCTGGCGGTACATGTAGTAAGGATGATAACCTGCCGCCTTAAGCAGTTCATAGCTCTCAGCAACGCTCTCGTCCAGACTGCCTCTTGCCATCTCAAGATCCATGACCTGTTCCCTGCTGATACTGGCACGTCTCTTCTTGTACAACGTATGCACGGTTATGTTTGCAGGCGCAAGCTCTATCACTCTCTTGGTGGATTCAATGTGGTCTTTTGCATTCTCATAAGGGAGACCTGCAATAAGATCCATGTTGATCAGATCAAAGCCAAGATCCGTCGCTTTCCTATATGTGTTTATTACATCTTCAGCGGTATGACGCCTTCCAAGTCTTGCAAGCGTATCTGATCTCATCGTCTGGGGATTTATGCATATCCTTGTTATTCCATGATCACGCATGGATATGAGCTTGCCTTCAGTTATCGTATCAGGTCTTCCGGCTTCGACAGTAACTTCACAGCCTGAAGGTATATTAAGATTCGAATATATCGAATCAAGAAGAGACGAGAATTCTTTTTCCTCCAGAACTGTCGGAGTGCCGCCTCCGACATAAAGAGCTGCTATCGGTCTTTTTATCGTTCCTGATATGAGCTCGATCTCTCTTTCCAATGCCTTCTCATAATTGGCAAGCCTGTCCATATGACACGAGATATCTGAAGAAATGAAAGAGCAGTATTCGCATCTTGACGGACAGAAAGGTATCCCGACATATATGCAAAGACTCTCTTCCGGAATAAGTGAGAGGATCCTCTGTTCTTCCCTCGATGTCTCAAATGCCAGTTCAGCTTTGTCAGGCCTTACAAAATATCTCTCTTCAAGCGAACGTGCACTGTCTTCCTCCCATGCCACCAGTGTAGGCCTGATTCCGGTAAGACAGCCCCACGGCATTGTTTTCGAGGTAATATCTGAAAGCGCCATATAAAGAGATCTCCTGATCTCACGTCCGGGCTCCAGTAATTTTCCTTTGAATTCGTAAGCCTTGTTCTCTGAATATGTAACTGACCTTCCGTCTTCGAAAAGTTCGTTTATAAGTGTAATATCAGGACCTTCAGGAGCTATGACCTTTCCCTCGTCCTTCAATTCCTCGGGAACGCCGCAGAACATCCTTACGACATCTGATACACCGTAGTATTTGTCATGTCCTTTAAGTATTACTTCAAGCATCCTCTGTTCCTTTTACATGAGTCAGATAGAACCTTACATAAACACTGTCAGGAACGTTATATGACTCCACGCCCTTTTCGCCATTGCTCTTTAAGAATGCATCGTTGGCATTGTTGCTCGCCTCAGCAATATCTATACCAAGTTTCTTTCTTATATCCTCAACCTCAGCATCGATCCTTCGCCAATAGGCAGCTGATGCTCTGGCGTCTCTATATACCGGCGCCATCTCAGAGGTGGAAGGATACTGTGGAACCGTCTTCCCTGTCGCCTTTGCAATGTCTTCAGCAACATAATAAAGGTTCCAGAATATCTCATAGTAACCTGCGTATCTGAAGTCGGCTCTTGAAGAAGAACAGCATGCCAGAGTCGATAAGATATTGCAGTCTGTCTCACTCGCATATCCTTTTGCATGACATAACTCGTGACACAGAGTGATAGGGAACTCATTTACGCCCATATAATCCGTATTGATATTTGCTTCCGCCAGGAATGGATCGTACATGCCGACTATATGCGTATAGCTCCAGTAATGGCTCATGGATACGGGCTTGGCTCTGACATAATTCCTGCTTAACGGGATGTTATATTTATCACTGAAAGAATCTATCAGTGAGCAGGCAAATGTCGCTGAGTTCTCAAAGCTCTCCTGCATGTGAGCAACACCGTTATAATCCTCGCCAAGATGGTTTCTCGCTTCGATCATACCGACATAAGCCCATTGAAGTGCCTCACAGTAATCCTCAAAAGTAAGTTCATCGCTTATAAAATCAAGTTCATCAGTAACGCGAGTACGTCTGTAATTGACTCCGTGCATCGCCTGGAAACATATCGCCATGACGATTCCAAGTATCATTACATTCCTGTATGACTTATAAAGATATGTAAGAGCTCCTTTGGAAAGGATCTTCTTTATCAGGAATACAAGCCAGATAATTATCCCAATGATGAGCAGCGGCACACCGCATACAACGACATTCTCCGTTAATGAGAATTGGAAAAACATATTGAAGCTCTGCATTGGAATTGACAGGTAAGGAAACACCTTCTGACAGTATATATCCGCAGCATCCCTGGGGATATAGTTATTACACAAAACAGCTGCTGCAAATATAACAGGTAACAATACGGCTGCCGTGATCTTCAGAGCCTTCCTTGTCTTTTTCTTGCTTCTTATCTTCATTTTGCAGGATTAATGATCATGAAGATCAGATACAAGACAGCATATACGACCGGCTGATGAGCCAGATAGATGATGAGCGAATGTCTGCCGATGAATTCGACAGGTCTGGAAATGGCATTCATTACTTTGCCACGGCCGGCGAAAAGAGTCTTCTTATCCTTATAGCACATCCTTCCGATCACGCATCCTATCAGGAACACTCCAAGCCAGGGGAAAAGCGGCATATAATCCGCCATCCATGGAGCCCCCTTAATGTCAAAGCCAACAGGAAGGAACAAAAGATTGTCTGTAGCATAATCCATGTAATGGATATCACAACCGCAGATAACGATATAAAGACCTATAAGACCTGTTATGACATTTATCACGTCAGGTCTCGCATTCGTCTTTTTTTCGATGAAAGAGATCAAAGCATAAAGGAATATGCCGCACGTAAGAACTGCCAGCACATTAAAGAGGATCAGACAGTTTATGCCGGCAAATGTCGTCACCAGATAAGTAACAAGATACATTCCTGCCGTAGCTCCTAAAAGCTTCAGACCTCTTTTTACATTATTGCGCGAAAAGGTGCAGCAGATTCCCGATACACTTACGAAAAGAACTACGATAACAGGATGAATGAAAGACCAGAACCAGCCCTTCTCAAGATACGAAAAAACATCTGCCCCGAACTCATATCTGACGTCCCATGACATATGCATGAAGAGCATCATGAGAATAGCGATTCCTCTCAGGAAATCCAGTTCCCATGCACGGTCTTTGGCAAGTTTTTTCTTACTGCTCACTTATTATCCTGCCCTTCTGCAAGACAGCTGCCCAGCGCCGTAGCAAATACAGCGTCTTCAGGAACTATCATGTTAACACCATACAGATCTTCGAACGGTATAAGATACTGCTGACATTCCTTGAGCACTGTCAGCTGGCCTGTGAATACAATATCTTTTAAGTTGCACTGTCTTGATGCCATAACAGCAACTGTGCCGATCGCCTGATAAACAAGGTTAAATATTCCGGCAACTTTATCCTCACGGGAAAGATCATCTGCACCCTTACCGAAGTTTGAAGCTGTTACATTCATAGGAAGACCGGTTACGCCTGTCTTGGTAATGTCTCCGATAGTGAGGTCGCATTTAAGGATGTCACCTTCAGTCGCCATATCAGAGAGCTTAACAGCATCTCTTGTTCCTGTAAGTGCCAGTCCTAATCCGACAAGAGTACCACCGCCGACACCTGAACCGATTATATGTCTTACCTTGTCCTTATTTGCTTCAAGATATGCCGTACCTGTACCCATGCTTACGACAACAGCATGATCAAGTCCGGAAAGATATAATCCGCCAAGACCTGTTGCTATGAATTCTTCAACACCAACCGTCTTTATTCCAAGAATAGGACCTGCCGGGAATCCGGAACCTACTCCTGTGATATTTATCTGCTCTATATCATTTATGGAAAGAGAATTGTCATTTATCAGTTTTCCGACTGCACCAAACGCTGAGGTAACAGGATCTGCTGCTTTAACAATATCCCTGGCAATTATCTTGCCCTGCCTCATTCCAACTATCTTTGTTGTGCTGCCACCTATATCGAGACCGACTTTTATCTTCATGATGTTCCTCACCCGTATATTTTTACGTAATTCTATCAAATTAGATCTCAATTATAAACCTTGCATAATATTAATAAAAAAGGCTCTGCAGATAGTCTGCAGAGCCTGAGTCATTTAACTTTTTAATTATTAGCCCCAGAGGTACTGGATCTTTGTGTAGTATTTAGGTGAACCCTCAGGATCAAGAGAACTCTCGATTGCACTGAGAGCGCCGGAACCTTCTGTAAAGCCGTACTTCTCAGTAAAAGTCTTCTTTGTCATAGGATATGATGTACTATCCTTTGTTGTATCAAGAACTTCAATACTTCTGTTTGTAGCTCCATCCTGTTCAGCTCTCTCCTGGAAACGGGGTACCCAGAAGCTTCCGTCATATCTGTAGATGTAGTCGGTTCTGCTGTAGTTATCTCTGATATAGATGCGATACTTTACAAGAACTGACTTACTTGTTGCAGGACCGTGTTCTTCTTTTGCAAAGAACATAAATACAGACCACTTTGAAGGTGTGGTGCTATTACCAATGTGCATAGGCGTAAAGACTTCTTTTGTTTTTGTAGGATCTTTAAGCATAAGTGCAGGATGGCCACCATTTCCCTGAGGGTTGCTCATATACCAAGTCCACTTTTTGCCTGTGGAACCAGCGCCCTGTGTGCTTGCAAGGAATGAGTTCTCAAAACCCTTGGCATATAACATAGCATAATCTGCAGAGTCATCAATGTTATAAGTTGTAACGAATGAATTTGAAATCTGAAAACAAATTCCGCCTATAACACCGCCAATCATACAAATTATGGCAAGTGATAATAGCATTTCAACTAAGGTAAAACCTTTTCTGTCTTTATAATTCTTTTTCATATAATCATCACCCGCCTATTACTTACTCGTAATTCTTATGAGAATCGGTATCCACATTACCGATGATATCGTCAGCGCCTAATCCGCTAAGATCTTCTGTTTCATTCTGACCACCGCTGGGACTTACTACCCAGTAATACTGAACAGGATTCTGTGAATAGTCACCCATGACAATGATCTTCTTGTAGGAGGAAGTGGTCTTTCCTTTCCAATACTCAGGATAGTAAACGATAGCCTTTCTGTTATCAGCGAGCTGATCTGATCCGGCACCACCATGTTCATTTGTACCATCCTTAGGAGCATATGATGCATTTCCGAAAGGTAATGTATCAGGAACTGTTCCTGAAAGGTCTGTCTTAGACTCAATACCAACATATAACTTCTCAAGTCTTGCACCTGAAGGTACACGCTTAAATGTAAGCACATTATGGTTGTTAGAATTAGCTACATAATATGCTTTTCCCTTTTCCTCTCTTCCGCCATCACCGCAGTCAGCTAATGTATTCCACTGTGCTACCTTGTCCATACAAGCAGCATAGTTATTGGAACCGGATTTGCTGTAAACGGAAGTCTGGTAAGAGAAACCCATTGTTGCAATGAAACCATTTACCAACATTGTAGAAACTACAACAAGAATGAATGTAGCTAAGAGTGTCTCGACGAGGGTAAATCCTTTACGATTACTTTTCTTAATAATTCGCTTCATATCTGTTACTCCTCTGGATGTTAATTTGCAAAACCATAATCTTCTAGCCTGGATTCACCGGATTCAATCAACTCATTAACTGAAGCGGATGAGTTTGCTACTGCATTGTTTGCGTTGTTTGCAGTATTGATCAAACCTGCAATACCAACGCTAAGTACTCCTGCGAGTATAACAATAATTGCTACAACGATAATAATCTCAAGGAGCGAGAATCCTGTCTTGGATAAATTTTTCTTATCTAGTCTGCGCATAAACCCCTCCAGGAATTAGGCTTTATCTAATACTTCTTTATCTGTATTATACTGACTTCTGTGCAAATTTCAACTACAAAGTTAATAATTTGTTAAAAATTATTCATAATTCATTAACAAACTAAAAAAATAGCGGAGAACTAAGTTCTCCGCTACTTTTTTAGTTTACTTTGTAATCAACTAAGAGCTAACTAAATATTAGAGAGCCTGGTCGATTGCTGTGTTAACGTACTCTACAGAGCTGTTGTGATCCTTGATTGAGGAAGCTGCTGCTCTTGCCTTGTTGAGGTAAGCACCGATACCAAGAACGAGAACTGCTGCAAGGATAACGATGATAGCAATAACGAGTACCATTTCTACGAGGGTGAAACCCTTCTTTGACTTCTGAATCTTCTTCATTTTAGATTCCTCCTGTAAGTTTTTGAGTTTGTAGCCTGATTATACAAGCTATTATGAACAAATGCAACACTTTTTTCAAAATTTTTCAATTTTTTGTCACAATTTGTTTTTGGGGTAATTAAGCTGCCTTCTTCTTAGCGTCTTTTCCTGCATTCTTAGAAGCATCATTTGCAGCTGCAGCTGCTGCAGCATCTTCAACATTCTTCTTACCGAAGCCGATGAGCTTCTTGATGTTGTTTCCGCTGTTAGCATAGTTCTTCTTGAATACATAGTTAGCATAGTAAGAAGCAAAAGGCTTATTCGCTGTGATCTGAATCTGAGGATTCTCAACACCATACCACAAGCTCTCTTCCTTATCGCAAACATAAGGGAATCCGATAAATCCGCCAGCTGTGTCAATGTTAGTAGAACCGGACCAGCTTGTATAAGGTGCTGTGCTATTGTCAACAGAGATTCTGTTTGTAAGGCTTGTACCATAGAAACTGATCTGTGCCTTGAGCTCCATGTAACCGTTTACTGTTGAAGCGTCGATACTGTCAACCTTGATGCACTTAGGGTTCTCTGCATTGATCTTCTTAAGAGCAGAAATAAATTCATTGTAACCTTTTCTTTCGTTATAAGGTTCCTTACCCATGTCAGTCTTAACTTTTTTTACATTTTCGATAGCGGGGTTCTCAGAACCGGGTGTAAAGTCAGGATTACGGTTGTACTGGGTTACTGTATATCCATCTGTAGATACATAAGTAACTGTTACCTGCATGCAAACGAGACCGTCAGGTGAAGCACTTCCGTCAGGATATGAAACGCCGCTCATACCAACGTCTGTAGCTGTGCAGCCTGTTAAGAAAGGACAACCTTCTGTCTCGAATGTCTTAAGAACATACTGTTCAATGCACTCTGTCTCAAGCTTGTCGATGAAGGACAACTCCAAATCGGAGATCTGCTCTTTAAGATATTTGATCTCACGAGCCATGCTGTCGTTGTTTATTCTCATCTGGTCAAGCTGAGCTTTTCTATCTTCTAATGTCTGTAACTGAACTTTATATTCATCATACTTATTATTAAGTGTTCTGATTCCAAAGAAGTAACCAAGAACAACAATAATCAAAAGCGTGACAACATACATAAAGCCCTTTTCTCTTGCTGTAAGATTATTCATTACTGTTTCCTCCCTTACTATCAGCCCTGAGCAGGTGCTGCAGCCTTAGGTGCATAGAAGAACTGAATTTCAGAATTTCTACGTGCTGCATCTGTGAACTTGCCTGTTTCCTTAATGGTATTGAAGCTGCCTTCTTCTACCTGGACACCATCAACAGTGACCTTAGTAAGCTGATATGTTGTACCTGCGTATGTAAATTCAGCAACATCCGGTATCTCGTAGGAATTGCCAGCCTGAACTGTAATTGTCTCGATACCACCAAGTGTTGTAGTTGTATCTGTACCATCCTGATAACGGATGATTGAAATGTGAACGTTACTTACCAACAGACCTGAAATAGTAAAATGATAATAGTTGTTAATTGCATCTATTGTCGTGATCTTTGTAGTAGGATCTGTCTTCTCACCCTTTGATTCCTGATCAACACGCTCTGTGATGATCGTAGGTCTTGCGGTAAATACATTCTTCTGGTTCAGCAAGTTGACCATTTCAACCGGGCTGTAGTATGTGAATGAGTAACCGTCAATATCCAACTGTGAATTTGAGAGCTTGTAAGAAGAGATAAATGAATCACTAGGAATACACTTAGCGATAACATCCGGAAGATCTGTCTTAACAGGATCAATGAGGTCTACATTCTTACGCATCTGAGTAAGTGCATAGTACTGATTTGCTATATCATTGAGTTCTTCAGTCAACTTAGCTGCCTCTGCCTCAAGAGAAGCATATTCAGGACTTGCAAGGAGATTCTCCATGTCTCTGATTCTGCTCTTGATCATTGTATTTCTAATAAAGAAAGCAACGATGAATGCAATTACGACGAAAACGACCAAAACGCCGGCAGCAACGCCATAACCCAACATTCTTGCAGCTTTTGCCGCATTGGCTGTAAACTCAGCAAAGAAGTTCATATCCCTCTTTGCTAATAATTTTTTGTTAACTCCGTTAACCTTAGCCATAAAGTGTACCCCTCCTTAATCGTGACGAATCAAAGCGCCACAACAATTTACGAACTGACCGAGTACAAAATCCTTAGGACCGTTAACGGTGCTAAGAGCCTTGAGAATCTCGACCTGCGTTCCAAGCTGACGCGCAAGTTCTTTATCTATCTTCTTGTAGCCTGCACCTGAACCATAGAGGAAGCAAGTGCTGATTGCATCAATATGATACTTTGCAATTGAGAACTGAGCTGTACGGGATACTGCATCAACGAGAGACTTAAAGTAAGCATTAACAGCACTCTGAAGAGCAGGTGTCTCTGCTACTGTCTCGTTCCAAACATCGATATCCTCGATCGGTACACTAGACTCAGCCTCAGCTGTAGTGATATTAAGTCTTCTAGCCAAAGATGACTGCTGGTTACCACTCTGAAGCTTCTTAACGGAATCAGCAACCTGTCTGATATTTCCGTGGCCGAACTGGAGTCTTCTTGAAAGAACCGGGAAGCCCTTATCAAGAACTGTAACTGTTGTTGTCTTGCTGGAAAGCTCGATCAAGAGGATCGTTGCCTGCTTGATGTTAACGTTACCATTGATGATACCCTGCTCGAAAAGCTTTCTAACAGCGTTAGGGTTAACATCAAGAGATACAGGATTGAGATCCATGTTCTTAAGGAATTCACGATAATCCTTAATGACATCAGTAGGAATAGCAGTAGCTCTAACCTGGAGCTTATCTGCATTTGTCTCAGCGTCCTTTGTTGTTCCGTAAACGAGATAATCGATTGACATATCTCTGTTAGAACCCTGACCTAAGATTTCGTACTTAACCATGTCCTTAAGCTGATCTTCCTTAACAACAGGGAGTTCAAGATCTCTGCTGTGAACGAAAGCACCCTCTGTTGTGATGATGGCACTCTTCATTCTGATGTCGAGTCTTGCGAGAGCATGCTTCAATGCCATTACGATACCGAAGGAATCTGCAACAGCACCATCGTTGATAGCGTCACCTTCCAAAGAAACAACGCCCATCTTTTCGATTGAAATATTTCCTGTCTTGGGATTGTAATTCCCGACAGCGATTTTAAGATCTGAGCTGGAGCAATCGATTACCAGTTCATTTGATCCTCTTCCTAATGAAAAATCCATTTATTTTCTCCTTTCAAACCTTGCGGGGATTACATGATCCACTGAGCCATTGTGAAGATAGGCATTGCGATACCGCCTACAACTACACCGACGATGACAGCCATGATGATGATCATGACAGGCTCGAGTGCAGATACCATCTTCTGTGTAGCTGCATCAGCCTCATCTTCGAAATAGTCAGCTGCCTTCTGCAAAATCGTATCCAAAGTACCTGACTCCTCACCGATTGAAACCATTGCATAGATCATAGGCGGGAACTCTGTGATATCTCTGATAGATCTTGAAAGGGATGTACCTTTTCTAATCTCGATACGAGCCTGAGCGAGCTTCTTCTGAAGGATAAGGTTATCAAGTGACTTCTCTGTGATTTCAACAGCCTGAAGAACTGAGATACCTGACTTCAAAAGTGTGGATACTGTTCTGGTAAATCTTGCTGAAGCGTTCATTCTTGTAGCTTTACCTACAACAGGCATCTTGAGCATGATCTTTGACCATGTCTCTCCACCCTTTTCTGAACTCTTCCAAAGCTTAAAGCCATAGACGATGATTCCGACAACTGCAATATAGATGTACCAGAATCTTGTAAGTGAAGATGAAAGATTCAATAAGAATTTAGTTAATGCCGGCAATTCACCACCGAGATCTGCGATAACGCCGCCGATTCTAGGTACGAGGAATGTCAACAAACCGATACTTACTGCAGCAGTAAGGCCTGCGAGGATCTTAGGATATACCATTGCGGATGAGATCTTATTCTTAAGCTTTGCATCTTTTGCGAAGTGCTCAGCAAGTCTCTCCATTACCTCGTCGAGTCGACCGGACTCTTCACCTGCGGCGATCATACTGATCATGATGTTCGGAATGACGCCCCTCTGTTCCTTAAATGCTTCAGACAGCGAACGACCGCTCTGAACCGATTCATAGATTTCACCGATGCACTTCTTAGCCTTCTTGGATTCAAGCTGCTGATAAAGCATATCGAGTGATCTTACAACGGTGATACCTGCGGACAAAAGTGAAGCAAGCTGTCTGGAGATGATAACAAGATCCTGTGTCTTGAGCTTGGGGCTGCCAACCTCCATGTTCCAGATGCCCTTGCCCTTGTCGAGTGACAAGCTGGCAATGTATTTGCCATCGGACTTGAGCTTTCTTGACGCTTCTCCAATAGAAGTTGCTTCGACTATGCCTTCAGACATTTTACCGTTGGAATCGATAACTTGATATCTGAAATTAGCCATCTAATATTTCCCTCCTTATCAGATTTCTGTTTAGCACCTATATTAGGCAAACTCCAGATCACCGAACAACGGAGTGTTCGTCTGACCTGCGTTATTAATGAAACGCTTAAGATCTTCAGGGATTCTGCATCTCTGGAGAGCAGTATCTCTTGTGATCATATTACGCTTAACAAGCTCTGCGAGATAGAAATCGAGAGGGCACATACCCTGCTGAAGGCTTGTAGCGATAGTAGAGTCGATCTGGTAGGTCTTACCTTCACGGATATTGTTCTTAATAGCGTCGTTGGAGATCATGATCTCGAAAGCAGCACATCTGCCTCCGCCGATTCTCTGTACGAGAGTCTGACAAATAACGGCAACAAGACATGTAGCAAGCTGAACTCTGATCTGATCCTGCTGGTGCGGCGGGTAAACGTCGATGATACGGTTAACTGTATCAGCAGCTGAGGATGTATGGAGTGTTGAAAGAACCAAGTGTCCTGTTTCGGCTGCGGTAATAGCAGTACTGATTGTATCAAGGTCACGCATTTCTCCGACGAGGATGATATCCGGGTCTTCACGGAGAGCAGCTCTGAGTGCGTTAGCGAATGAAAGTGTATCCTCGTGGATTTCTCTCTGGTTGATCATAGCTTCTCCGTGCATATGGAGATACTCGATAGGTTCCTCGAGAGTAAGAATATGACACTTCTTGCTCATGTTTACGTGTCCGATCATGGCAGCAAGTGTTGTTGACTTACCGGAGCCCGTAGGACCTGTTACGAGGATAAGTCCACGGGGTTTCATAACGAGATCCTTGAAGATGTTAGGAAGACCCAACTGCTCGCAAGTAGGGATCTCATTTGTAATTGTTCTTGCAGCAAGTGCATAAGTACCACGCTGCTTGAATACATTACATCTGAAACGGCTGTAGTTCTCAACAATGTAAGAGAAGTCGATCTCACCCCTCTCGTTCAGATACTGCTGTCTGGACTTGTCAATCATTGACTTGCAGAGATATTCAGTATCTGCAGCTGTAAGCGGCTGATTGCCCAACGGCATCAACATACCGTCAACACGAATCATAGGCGGCAGTCCGACCGTAATATGAGTATCGGATGCTCCCATTCTTACCGATTCAGCCAAAATCGATTCGATCGATAAACTAAATCCTTCCACGTTAAAAAACCTCCTTATCAGTCAATCGTGTAAGCAACTCTGTTAAGCTCGCTGACCGTCGTAATACCTTCGAGTACGAGGTCTCTAGCTGAATCCTGGAGCATCTGTGTTCCTTCTTCAACTGCGAGTACGCGCATTTCGTCTTCGCTTGCTCTCTTCTCAAGCAAAGTCTTCATCTTTCTGGTAACAATAACGATCTCATGGATCGCGATACGTCCCTTATAACCCTTTTCATTACACTCTGTGCAGCCCTTACCACGGTAAAGCTTCTGGCCTGCATCAAGTCTTAAGTACTCTCTATCGTACTCATCAGGTTCATAAGATTCTCTGCAGTTTGTGCAGATACGACGTACAAGACGCTGGGATACAACGCCTACCAATGCGGAAGATACCATGTAAGGCTCAAGTCCCATATCGATAAGACGGTTGATGGAAGATACAGCGTCGTTGGTGTGGATTGTACTGAAAACGAGGTGTCCGGTGATAGCGGCTCTCATTGCGATCTCAGCTGTCTCACCGTCACGGATCTCACCGACGAGGACGATATCAGGGTCCTGACGCAAGATGGATCTAAGACCGCTTGCGAATGTCATTCCCGCTTTAGCGTTAACCTGTACCTGGTTCAATCCGGGGATCCTGATTTCTACAGGGTCCTCAACTGTAATGATATTTACTTCTTCAGTATTCTTTTCTGAAAGGAGTGTATAAAGTGTTGTTGTCTTACCTGAACCCGTAGGACCTGAGATGAGGACGATACCCTGAGGGATCTTGATCATTCTGTCGATCATCTCATTATTACGGTCACTGATACCGAGGTAAGATCTGTTCAAGTTCGCGTCGTTCTTGGCAAGGATACGGATAACCGTCTTCTCACCTGTAACGCAAGGAAGTATGGATACACGCATGTCGACAGGTTCGCCGTTGATTACTGTTGTGATACGGCCGTCCTGAGGGATACGCTTCTCGGCGATGTTCATACCACCGAGGATCTTAATTCTTGTTGTGATGGCGTCCTTAGCGGAAATAGGGTTTGTCATTACTTCCTGCATGACACCGTCGATACGGATACGGACCCTTACACGATCCTCGAGCGGCTCGATATGAATATCGGATGAGCCTGAACGGATAGCGTAATCGATCATTGAGTTAACGAGTTTGACAACCGGCGCGCTGTTAACTGCTTCGGAAAGTTCATTATCTGCATCGAGGTTGTCTGCCTCCATGCTGACACCAAGTTCCTCAGCAGCCTTCTGGGCACTCTCTTTTCCGTAGTGAACTTTTATCGCGTCAACAATGGAAGAGTGAGTTGCAAGCATCAACGAGATCTGATATCCGGTCTGGAACTGCAATTCATCTTCAATTGTGATGTTCATCGGGTCATCAATAGCGACAACCAGATTGTCATTATCAAAACCAATCGGGAATACTATGTTCTCTTCGCAGAACTTTTGTGTAAGCAATGCCGTTGCTTTAGGGTCAACATCAATACCCGACAAATCAATGATCGGATAGTTGTACTGGCTGGATACCGCTCTCAGGATGTCGAACTCCGACATCAATCCACTCTCAACGATAACCTCACCAAGACGCTTACCGGTCTCCTTCTGAACACTAAGCACTTCTGCAAGTTCGGTAGCATTTAGGAAGCCGCTCTCGACCAGAATATCACCTAATCTTTTCATCGAACCCTCCCGACAAATTCTTTAAGAATATACACTCAAGTAATGCACACTAAACAGACAGGCGCACTTCGCCCAAGCATAGATGTTAGAACTATACAACAGAATTCATTAAATAACAAGTTTGAAAGACAACCTGCACAAAAAATATTTTTGACAATCATATGTCGCGAATATTACACCCGTCTCTTTACAATCTACGGTTTTTTTCTGTCTCTTATAAATGTATAATATTAAGGTTATTTAAATGTATTTTATTGGAGGATCACTAATGTCAGGTCATTCTAAGTGGAGCAACATCAAAAGAAAAAAGGAAGCATCCGATGCAGCAAAGGGAGCTGTATTTACCAAATTCGCTAAAGAAATCGCCGTAGCAGTCAAAGCCGGCGGTCCTGATCCTAACAGTAATTCCAGACTTAAGGTAGTCGTTGCCAAGGCAAAGGCTGCAAACATGCCTAATGATAATATCAATCGTGCCATAAAGAAAGCCGCTGAAGCCGGTGAAGGTGACGATTATGAGGAGATCACATACGAGGGCTATGGTCCTGCAGGTGTTGCCATCATGGTCAAGACACTTACCAACAACCGTAACCGTACAGCTGCTGATCTTAGACATATTTTTGATAAGAACGGCGGAAACCTTGGTGTTGACGGTTCCGTATCTTTCCTTTTCAACGAGAAGGGAACTATCCTTATCTCCAAGGAAGATTATGAGGATGAGGATCAGGTCATGGGTGATGCACTGGACAGCGGCGCTTCCGATTTTGACAGCGACGACGAATTCTACATCATCTCAACTACCACAGAAGATTACTATGATGTCAGAGATGCACTTGAAGCTAAGAACTACGCAATCGCTGATTCAACTCTCGGTCCTGTAGCTATCACAACTGCTGAAGTTACAGATCCCGATGCCGTAGCTCAGCTCGAGAAAATGCTCGATATGATGGATGAGAACGAGGATATCCAGGAAGTTTTCCATAACTGGAACGGTTAAAGGACACTAGAATTGGACAACCATGACGAATTAAAACAAGAGCAGGCCACGACTGCGAGCGCTCCTGTAGCGCGCAAAACTTTACTGTCTGAATTTCGCGGCACGCTCAAAAGATTCGACAGGTCTAATCCTTCTTCCCAAAGTCAGAATTCTGATTACAGTACTCAAAACTTTGAAAGAAATGCTGAGCTGATTCTTTCAAATGAGCAGTTAACACGTGAGGTTTTGTCTAATATCGCTGTTATTGCCTTTGTCGGACCTTCAGGTACCGGCAAGAGTACACGTGCGATAAAGGTTGCCCGTGATAACAATATCTACTACATAATCGATGACGGCCTTCTCATCAACGGAAGCCGTATTGTTGCCGGCACATCCGCCAAAAAGGCTCCAACAAAGATGGAATCTGTCAGGCAGGCTATCTTCGTCGATCCTACAAGATCTTCAGTTATGCGCCGTGCCCTTGTTGAATCCATGCCCCGTGCACTTATGGTATTGGGCACCTCGGATTCCATGCTTAATAAGATCTGTGATAACCTCTGGCTTAACAGGCCTTCGATGCTCATCAGGATTGAAGATGTATCGACCGAGGAAGAACGTCGTCTTGCCCGCAACACCAGACTTACTGAAGGAATGCATACGATTCCTGTTCCGAGCATGGAGATCAAACATGAATTCTCCGGTTATTTCTCGGATCCTTTCAGCAAACTGAGACAAAGGTTCGACCGTGAACGTGGTGTTACGCCTCTGGCGCCTGATTCAGACCGTACAGTCGTAAGACCCACCTTCTCTTCACTCGGATCCTATTCTATCTCTGACGATGCTATTCTCGATCTGATCAAGATCGTTCTTAAGGATGTCCCCGGGTTTGCCGAGGTTACTTCTTTTAAGACCGAAAAGCAGACTTTCGGAGTAATGATCAGCCTTGACCTGGCACTCTACTACGGTTATGACGCTCAAAAAGTTCTTGAAACTGCACAGCAGCGTGTAGGAAATGCTGTTGAAGAATTTACTTCTATTACTATGAACGGTGTAAATGTCAGAGCTAACCGTCTCATGCATTTGCCTAAGCAGGAAGCCTAGGAGGGTTTTTAATGGAAAAAATATATATGATCCCTGTAAACGATGCTTATAATGATCATTCCGGATGCCCCATCTGCAGACTTCGCGATAAGGCCGAGAATAACTATCTCGAGTATTATCTCGGACCTTCGCTTATGGAGCCTGACACCAGGAAGATCACTAACAAGACCGGTTTTTGCCCTGTCCATATGGGAAAACTCAATAAAGCTGTTACAAACAGACTTGGCTTAGGCCTTGTCATGCATACCCATTTAAAAGATTTTAATGAGGAATTGAATCCGAAGCTTAAGGCAGGAATCCCTCAGAAGGCGGGTCTATTAAAAGGACGCAGCTCTGACTATAAGCAGAAGCTTAACAGTGTCGCTGATCTTATCGATAAGAGAATTAAGCTCTGCCCTATCTGTGACAATCTCGATGAGGCAATGGGTCATTATATTGAGGTCATATGCTGGATGTTTTCGCACGATAAGGAATTCAAGGAAAAATTCTTAAATGCGGAATTCCATTGTCTTCCCCACACATCGCTTTTGTTAAGACAGGCAGCCAAGTTGTCTCAGAACGAGGCTTCAGATTTTGTCGAAGCCCTGTATAACAACAATACCCAGACATTTGAATCCCTGATCTCTGATGTCGAATATTTCACCTTAAAGTTTGACTATAGAAATACGGATAAGCCTTGGGGTACAAGCAAGAATTCAATTCAGCGCTCCATGCGCTTCTTATCTTCCGATGGGAGGGACTTTGATGAACAGCAAGCAAAAAAACAGTCTTGAGTACTCAAAGCCGCAGTTAGAAGAAAAGATCTCTGACAATACAATCCTTGAAGTTATGCCTCAAAAGACTGATGAGGATGTTAATACCAGATATGTGGTTATCAAGCATGACTATTATTCTTCTGATTCTGATCACGGACGCGGGCTTCTTGTTGATTTCATTTCCAGTATTTGTGAATCTTCTTACAATACTGTCATTGTCTATCTGATCGACAAAGGAGTCAGACTGCTTGATGAGAACAATCCACTCTATGACGATATGGTCCGTCTGATTGAAAAGTCAGAATTTATTTCCGTATCCAAGGAAAGTCTCATATTCTATGATGTGGCTGAGCCTTCTGATCACAAAATCGTAATCCAGTCATCCAAGTCCATAGCAGAGGATATTATTTACTTAAATAATCCTCTTATCCTGGAATAACCCAGTCGCTGCCAATCCAACATATCAAATCGTTCTATAAACAAATTAAAAAGGCTGTCTCGATTGAGACAGCCTTTTGTTTGCAAAACCCTAATCTATCAGGTTGTTGTAGGTGTAGTGTTGTTGTTGTAATAATAGACAATATTCTTAACTGAATACTTGGACTTTGCAGGTCTCTTCTTCGGAAGGCTGCTATCCTGATTCGGCTGCGGGCAGTAAGGCATACTTACATCACCAACAGGTGTATTTTCCTTAACCTCCCAGCTGTTATCATTCTTGAATCCATGAATCTCATTTGATTCAATTCTTCCGTAGATCGGAACAACTGAAGCTGTACCATCAAGTATTCCGAACTGACCATTATTGTAGAGACCAACATAAGCTTCAAGGATTGTACTATCGGAGAATACCAACTTGTTATTCTTAGCACCATATATGAAGATAGAAGGTGTGTGGATACTGTCGTAATACTTAGAATACTTGAGTGTTTTTGATCCATCAGCACTCGTATATTCAGTACTCCATACCTGAGCTTCTGAACCGGAGTAAGACTTAGTATAAATGTAGTCCTTTAAATCTTCTGCAGTCGTTTTACGGCTCATTGACAAGAAACCAGCAGTACAAAGAATATTATCACCGCTATTGAGTCTGTAATTTGCTCCAGAAAGCTGAATCTTTGCTCCTTCTTCCATAATGAAGACTACCGGAAGTCCAGGATCCTGAACATTATAAATAGCGAATACGCAACGGTTGAGATAGAATGTATGATTCTTTGCAAAATAGAATCTATACTTATCTGCATTTGCTCCATCGATTGCAATTACATAAGGCTTCAGTGATGAGTTATCCGAAGTTGTAGTAACTGTGTTGCTATTACCAGTTACATAGTAATAACCAGGGTCAAGCACTAACAAACCATCAGTAGCATCGGTTGCAAGAGTGCTAAGATTGAGCGTTTTTTCAGGTGCGTTACCAGTCTTCTTATATTCAGGGTAACTCTCAGTAACGGGATTTACAACATATGTATCACCCTTTGGAATAGTAGATCCCTTTGCATAAGTCTTCTTGCCATCCTTGCTATATGTAGCGTAGTTTAAAGTGATTCCACCATCATCTGTAACGGTCTTTACCTTACCATCAGGATTTAAAGTAACAAAGACTTCAGAAGCTGAAGGATAAGGATTTGCTGAATTGTACTTATACTTCTGGTATCTAGCTACATTAGATGCAAATGATGAAGGAACACTTGAAGTGCCTTTGTTAGTTACTTCATATTTACCAGCATCATTAACGGTATCTCGAGCAGATACTTTTTGTACCTTAGTACCACTGTTAGTTAAACAATTACCATCTTTATCAAGAAAGTAACAATTTCTGGTAGAAATAATATTTCTTATTCTTCTGTTATCTGCATCATCACCATTGGAATCGTTCTGTACAGTTCTGCCTGAGAAAATAAAGTTAGGTGATGTCAGATTGTTATCTGTCCACAAGTCCTTGTTTGTTTCAATTGACATGCCGGGCTTGTTAGATGTGCCGATAAAGTAAAGGTTTCCTTTGATTTTCATTGAAGACTTACTCTTCATAACTGCATTATCAAGGAATACAACATTATTATTGTAAACGTCACCACCACCTAAAGCGATGCTTGCACCTTCACCGAAAATAATCTCAGAATATACAACTGAGGAAGATGTTTCAGTCTTAATTCCGCCTCTCATGACAATCGTATTGTCTGCCGGACTTGTAGGATACTTAGTCTTATTCCACATTCCTACACCGCTCGTAAAACGAAGTTCTGCAACACCTACTGCAGCTGCAACTTCAATCTGGTTCATAAAACGGTGACCAAGACTAGGGTCAGATTCACTTTCAGTCATATAAACTCTGACGTTCTCCGGCTTCTCATCACCTATAACAGTAGTAAAATCTACAATTAACACCTCGCTATGAGCAGGATCCTTGTAGATATCAAGATAAGTACAGTTATCAGGATCTTCAGACATACCAGGAACACCAGGGACAACCATTTTAATCTTATCTTTATCCTCAGATGCAGGACCCGACTTCTTTGAAAGAAGCGTATCGATCTGTACGTCGGTGATTTCCTGAGTCTTAAGAGCTTCGAGGAAAACTTCTGATGCAGAAGTAACCGTAAGTCTTGCCTGGCTAGACATCGTTCTTGAATACAAACGCTTTCTCGTAGCCTGGGTAAGCATCATAGCTGAAGCGATGAAGATCATCGCGAGAGCCAAAATGAGAACAACAATAACAAGTATTGCGCCCTGCTTACTCTTCTTTGCCTTACTTAATCTTTTAATCATAAGAAGCACCTTCCTTCTTTATGGTCTGAAGTTACATATTCTAATGTGTCAGGCGGGAATACCCCGCACAATTCACCTTATTATCTGAGCCTATTTTATGACATCTCAATTCAAATTTCAACAGAAAATTCGAATTTTGCTAACTTTTTTTACATAGTTTGTTAACATTTCGTTTACAAATTATGTTTCTTTTTCTTCATCTTCTGTCTTTTCAACGGGTTTGCCCTTTTCTCCGTACTTGTCAAACTCCTCTTTTTTTGATGCAACAAGCCAATAATCGTTCTGTGTTGCAAACCTCATAACAGCTGAAGCGTAATGATTGCCTGCCCTGTTTTTCTTAACTCTCGTTCTGGAGAAAAGTTCTCCATGTTCCCTGCATTCAAGCAGTGCGTATTGGGATTTCCTGATTCTGAAGGAAGGGATCTTAACCGAAAGAGGAGCTCCGCAAAGAGGACAAACCTTCATAAAACTCTTGGATGTAGCGAAAGCACTTGCGCTGTCCAGGCATTCCGGACCAACAAAGCTGAAATCAGAGGGCACGTCAGGATCTATTGATGAACTCGAGATAGCAGAAATTACCTCTGAGGGCTTGTTATGCTTAAAAATCTCTTCAAATACTGCACCTGTATAGTGGGCATCGGCAGTTGCACTGTGAAATATCTCATTTTTATCTATATTATAGAAATCAACCGCGGCTTCCACACTTCGCTGGGTTCCCTGAAGGCCTGCGAAAAGTGAGAAGATCGGCTGGAGATCCAGGAAGAACATATTCAGCTTGGAGTCCATGTCAAAGAACTCGAGGTTCATCTTCAGCATGGAAGGATCAGAACTTCCCCAGCCTACCAGGATCGCATCACCGCAGAATTTACGGAATTTTGAATATGCATCCTTAAAAGGCTCACCATTTAAAAGGTCAGCATTCTTCTTATGAGTTACTTTCTTAACGTGATAATGGAGCTTTGTATATTTGACCGGTGCTATATCTGATGAAAAGGCGTCTCTGTACAAGAGCTCGCCATTATCATAGACATATTTCAATGCACCTATCTCGATTATCTCGCCTGTCAGCTTGCTGACATCAAAAGGATATTCCTTGCCGGGCATCGGCTGGTTCCATTCCATATCGAACACAACGAATTCCGTGCCGTCTGTAATCTTCTTACTTAACATCAGTTGCGTTCCCTTCGCAGGATACTTTCTTCTTTTCATTATACATTTGGCATATGGGAATTGCGATAAGGCAGAGAGCAACAAATGAACTGATCAGTATGCCGGGAAGTACGCCAGAGGATTTGCGTTCAACTGCGACTGTGAGTTCGCTGCTGCCGTCACATGTGAATACCGCTGCCATTTTTCCGCAAAGCTCAAATGTATTACAGGAAATGCCGTTTACACGCACCTTTGATTCATCATAAGGATAAGGGAGGATAAGCGTGCATGTACCGTCAACCTTTTCGACATTGATCTTAAACTTTGAAAGATTAGCCTCGCCTGACAATGCCTTCATATCATCAAGGGCTTTCTTATTAAGTTTATAAAGACATATATTGCACACTTCTTCGCCTTCGGAATCAATTGTGAACTCCAAAGAGATGTTGCCGGATGCAAACTCAAGCTCTGTAAGGAACGGGCCGGTAAATACCCTCTCGCCTTCACCATCAGCTGTTATTATGTTCAAAGCGGCACCATTCATGGCGTTGCAATATACGAATATCCTCTCATCCGCATCTACGTTGAAAGGATTAAAAGCCAGAACATTATATCCGGCATCAAGTCCGAATCTGTCCGGACTCTTCTGCTTGATCTCATCTTCGTCTTCAAGTGTAAGGAACACCTCGTCGAAAAGATCGGTTCCGGAAACATTCTGGGAAATAAAGTTAATATCGTAGATTGCAGCACCCTCGCTGTTATAAGTACTGAGATCTTCTGGAATGATCAGATAATTACCGCCGCCGTTTACAGCAGGAATATCGAATTCAGCGTCATAGACCAGACCCTCGGACAATGACTCCTCATCACCTAGGAAGTATTCTTCGACAGTCATTCTGGAGACGGAATTGTTAAACATTATGAATGCCGTATTGATACCAACAAGGACAAGCATTATGAAAAGAACTATGTATTTGGAGATCTTTGTGAACTTATTCCTGGCAAGAGCACATATGATACCGGCCTCGATGAGTATCGCGATAAAAGTAGCGGTAAGGATCGGGCTTGCAAGAGTGGTTCCAGAAGAATTGTTGTTTGCAACGATAAGGAATCCCATAGGGATCAGTGCGACAGCTATGAGTTCGCCCTTCGATAGACCCTTAACATTCTTAAGACCTATTCCCGCCAGCATGAAGACCAGTACTTCGAGGCAGATGATACGGGCAGAATTCATAATTGGATTTGCTCCGAAAATGCTTATTACCTCATTCACAAATGAGGAACAGCATGTAGCGTAGAACACAATTGCTATAGCAGAGGATGAGACCTTTATCCTGACCGGAATGTTCTCATTCAGGATAAATGCCAGCACTGCCATAACCGTAAGGACACCGACATAGAAAAGAGGTTCCTTATTAAGATACATGTTTCCGGAACGGAGCGGATAAGTTGATCTGAAGAAATCATATGCAGTAAAGGTTACCTTGGCTGATGTAAATGATTCTTTTATATCAATATCAGGCTTCATGCCCATAAAACCGGGGATCGAAAAAGCAGCAGTCATGGCAGCACCTGTGATAACACCGCCAAGTATCTTAAGCCATGATGTAAATGCCTGGTTAAAAGTCCTGTATAGGCTGATGCACATGAAAAGGCCTATAAAGATCATTGCGGGAATGCCGATAAGCAGGCCGAACCCGCCAGTAGCACCCAAGGCGAATGAAGCAAGGCAGACAAGGACAAATGATTTCCAGGTCCTCTTTCTCAGATATGAATCAAAAGAAGACATGAGAACAGGCATCATGAAAGCCATGTTCATGACCTCGTGAAGCTGGGCCGTAAAGATCAGCTGTGTCGAGAAAGCATACATGAATGCGAGAAGCAAAGACGGGAACCTTGTAAGCTTCAAATGCTTGGAAAGGAAGTAATACATAGCCGAACAGCAAAGACCGAAGCGGACATAATAACCCGTCATAAGAATGGTTTTTGCTGCCTGGGGGATCAGAAGTGCCAGATAAAAGAAAAAATCAAGATGAACGAAGGTCAGGAGCCTCCAAAGATCTGACGAAGCGTTTCCCGATCTGATAAATTCAATATCCTCAATGGCAAGATCTATACCCTGAAGGATTCCTTCATTCATAGGTTCATTACGCATAGAAAGACCCGAAGGAAGGAACTTGCCGGGTTCTGTGAGAAGACCTGTATTAAGTGCGGCAACAGCTATGATAATGGCAGCTAAAAAGCTGAAGACAATGCCATCGTAAGTTCTGATCTTTACTTTGGTATTATTCATCCTTCACCTCCGGCTCGCCGTTGTCGCCCGTCTCTTCTGAAGTCTCTTCCTGCTTTTCGGGCTCGGAAGGCATCTCATCAGTTCTGCAGTTCTCTTCTGTAACCTCAGAAACCGGGATCTCTTCTATGACACCTTCAGGCTGTGCCTGAACGGCAGGAACCTTTTTCTTTCTGCTCTTTTCCACAATAGCCGGGACAGCAATTACAGCAGCGATTATTACGACTGAAACAAGGCTTATGAGCAGACCTGCCTTAAAGCCAGCAGGAGCATAAGAAAGCTTGATATCGTGGCTTCCCTTCTTAAGCCTGATCCCCATAAGAGCATCCTGAACAGGAACGATCTCGCCGGGTTCGCCGTCTACTTCAGCCTTCCATCCCTCTGCATAAGGAATAGTAAGGAACATAAGGCCATCTTCCTTAACATCAATGTGTCCGGACAATGATGTGGTATCGTACTCTGATACCTCAAGCTGTTCATCAGAGAGGGTCTCCACCATATGGTCATAACCCTTTTTATCAAGCTGATAACCATACACGAGGAGCGTTGTTCCGGGTGATTCCGAATACTTTACTGTAAGCTCCATAGGTCTTCCGTCGAAGACTCCAAGGCTGATGATCTGATAACTTCTGATCTCATATTTTCTTGTCTCATCGCCAACCTTGACAGTTACAGAACCGCCCTTACGTGAGTTGGCATAGACATAAACATCTGATCCGATGTCAGCGTTATTTACGATGACATTAAATGAATACTCAACATTCGGAACATTGCTTGAATAAGTAAATGTGAGGCGCTCGCCCTCTCTTTGTGTGGTAGTAAGTCCGGAGTCGTCGCCTGCAGTAAGCTTTACCTTTTTATAGACATTTCCGGCACCCATGCTTGTGACCCACTCGTTCGTCTTGCTGAAGACATCAGTGTTGTCGTCATATTTGGGAGCATAATCGAGGATAGCAGGGCTTGTCATGTATCCGATGCTGAGGGCATCAGTATTGCCCCATGAAGTGATCACTTTGTCCTTATATTCCTGCTCGAAAAGAGGAGGAACAGTCTGAGTCTTATCGATCTCGATCAGGTTCCTGACACCCAGGAGCGTAGCAGTAACACGGGTAAGACCGGCATTGCGCAGGCCATTGATATTGTTGTTATGGAAACCGTAGTTTCTCATATATTTTACGAAGCTCTCTCTTGCTGTCGAGGAGAAGATTGAAAGGCCCTTAACATTGTAAAGTGACTGGATATCACAGACGTTGTTCGGATAAAGCTCGGAACGCTCGAAGTTTTTATGTCCTTCAGTGCCCTCCACCTTGTCAGCATAAGCCGATACTTCAACCTGGTGCCTTCCGTAAGGAGCATAACTTGTAAATCCCTCGTGATTGCATACAAGGCCTATTGTGATAAGAGAAGCTGCAAACATCTCTACCATCATGGTCACGGTGAGAAGTGTCTCACAGAAGAATTCGCTCTTCCCTGCCCTGATATTGCTTACTGTATGAAGTGCAGCACCCTGGACGATCAGGAAAAGAAGTGTCGAGCCGATCTGGATATAGCCCTCGTTGCCTGTGCCCAGTTTTTCGAAAAGAACCAGGAACGCCACAGACATCAATACGGAACCTGTTACATATTTGGAACCAAGGCTTCTTATGCGTCTTATCGTAAGGAACCCGATAAATACCAAAAGAAAGCTCATGATGAAAGACTCTCTGTAAGGTATCTGATTCGGGAAGTGCATGCCGTGCCAGATGAAATTGAGCGTACGGTTCGTAAAACTCAGATACATGATCACAAGAAGTGTTCCGAAGATTATCTTGTGCTTTAACTTAATGCCTGTTCTTGCAGGAAGCATAAAGAACAAAGGCAGGAGCAAAACGATAACTATGCCGCTGTAAACATTTGCCATACCATCTCTGATATTCGGGTTTGCAGCTACCATGAGTCTTCCGAAGAAGTCGAAAACGCTGGTGCCGAGGGCATAATCAACCTTGAGTTCATCACCTGTTGCGGAACAGTTCCTGAGAATGAGATATGTGGGGATCGTCAGAACTGCAGATGCACCGGCCGCAACAATACTGGACAGTGCGAAGCGGGCAGCTGAAACGATAAATGTCTTGAAGCAGAGTCTGCCGGGATCGCCCTTCTGCTTCTCCCTTGAATAGAGGCACAGATAGTAAGAAGGTGCGAAAAGTACCATAAACAGGCAAATGAAATAGCCGGCATAGTAATTGCTGATGATGGCTATGGCAAGAGTAACAATATAAAGGCCACACTTGCCGTCCTTCAGGAGATTCCTTAATCCGAGTGCTATAAGAGGCAGTAAAACGACTGCATCGCACCACATTATGTTCCAGAAAAACGAGATGAACCATCCGCAGAGAGCGTATGAGGAACTGAATACCACTGTAATGTTGTCGATCCTTCTGTTGTCGTTGGCAGAAAGGAACAGGAGCATAAATGTGGAAGCGAGGCCTGCTCTAAGACAGGTAATTAATCCGATGAAGACCGGCATGGTCTTCGCTGTAAAGAACAAGGAGAAGATATTAAGAGGACTTGCCGCATAATTCGCATAAGCAGCATAGTATTCCTGTCCCAGACCGTCATTCCAGCTGTAGAACAGTGACTCTCCTGAAAGCACCTTGTTCCTGAAGGCAACAAGGAACGGACAGTACTGGTGATAAAGGTCTACGGTAAGGATCGTCCTGTCGCCAAACGGGTAACAGCCGGTTACCGCAAATGCCGCAAGAACCGTCAGCGTCGGGAACAAAAACGCAAGAAGAAACTGAGGCCAGTATTCTCTCAATATACCGAAAGTGCCTCTTTTTTCTTTCAGTATTAGCCTATCTTTCCCCAACATAATTCCTCTTTTATTATTATTCTTAGATTACAAACGTGTTAATAATAGCATAAATTGACCAAGTTGGTCCCTCTTTTATGGTAAAGTGTCCATAGCCTGTATCTTATTTATATACAAGGGGAAAGATAATGAAGGGTAAAAGCAACAAAAACAAAAACGATAATAAGGACTCCCGTAAGCCTTCGGTTGACGGGCAGAATAAAGATATAGTAGTTACCGGTGAATCAGAAGGCACACCTTCTGAGGATTATATGGACGAGCCTGCTGAGCCTGCCAAGAAAAGTGTCACATTAAACGATCTTGCTGAGATCGATCCTGAACTTCTTACAGGTAAACAGGGAGATGTCAAAGCTTCTCCGGAGCACACGGCCTCTCCTAAGCGTAAGGGCCGCAAGGCTGTTGCTTCTCCTAAAACAAGCGATGTTCCTACAGAGATCAATCTTGATAAGAACGAGGCAGCTATAGATCACGAAAAGCAGAAGAGAAACACCGGACTTGCATTTGTAGTCTTAGGTGTCGTTCTTGTCGCCATCATCGCAGCTATATCTTTTGCCCTGGACACAGGCATGGATAAGTCTTTCTTAAGCCCTCTTACGATTCATGGAAGAGATATCTCCAGTGCTGAGTTCAGCTTTATGTATCACTACGAGCTCTTAAGTGAAGGTGTCGATCTTTTCGCTGCCGACACAGAGCAGATGCTCTCATCACCTTATGTCGACGATGATAATTTCGCTACATACAGAGATTACTTCAGATATGTTACCGCCCAGGATTTCCAGAAGATCGAGATCCTCTACGACGATGCCACAGCTCAGGGTTACGAGATCGAGAAGACACACTATGACCGTGCCATCGCTTATGTAAACTGGCTCAAGGGCAAAGCTGACGAACTCGGTGTTCCGCTCGACACTTACATCAAGGGTGTTTTCGGAAGCCAGGTCGACGAACAGTGCATTATCAATACCCTTGCCCGCAAGTATTTCACAGATGACTATGCCGAAGGCGAGAAGTTAATGCAGCTCTCCGCTTCTGATGAACAGGCAGAAGAAGCGTACAACCAGTCCAAGAACATCTATGACCTTGTAAGCTATAAGCTCCTCAGAATGACTTTCGAACAGAGAGAGCAGCGTTTTATCGACACTGCAAATCTCCGTGCACAAAAGATAATCGATGCCATGAAGGGCGATCCTTCCAAGTTCGAGGAATGTGCAGCACCTTATTTCTCCGGAGTATACGCTAATACGCTTAAGGAACCCGATTCACAGCTCGTTCCTGACTGCCGCTACGAGGATATCTCACATGACGAGATCAGAGACTGGCTCTTCGACGAGAGCAGAAAAGTCGGCGATGCAGTCATCTTCCCTGACGATGACGGTTTCCCCATCATCCTGGTGTTTGTATCAAGAGAGCGCATGTCCGAAAAGCTCCGCAACTGCTTCATCATGACGGCCAATGTCCAGTCCACGGAAGAAGGCACTACTGATATAGCCGCTACACAGGCTCTGGCACAGGAAGTCTATGACAGCATCGATGATACGGACAGCTGCAACGAAGCAGAAAATACTTATAACGACTATATTCTGGCAGGACAGTTGTCGGTAGTTCACGATTCACAGATCTATCAGGCAAAGTATTCGAAGGCTCTTGCCGAATGGATCTTCTCTCCTGACAGACAGTTTGGTGATAAGACTCTGATCGAGGATAACGGAACTTTCTATGTTGTCTACTACATCTCGGAATCTCTAAATCCCGAATGGTATGACATGGTAAACAGCTTCCTCAGTATGAACAACTATCAGCAGTTCATACAGGCAAAAGCTGAAGAATACACATGGAAATTCAATAACGAAGGATTAAGCCAGATTAAGGACGTACCTTAAGGTATAGATCAGATACCACCCATTGCGCTCTGCTGGATCAGCACTACTATGATCGCGAAAACAAAAGTAAGGAGCATTGCTCCGATAAGTATCCATGCGAGGATCTTTGTTCCGAGTTTCTTGCCAGCATCTGAGCTCATATAAATATCATCCTTAAATCAGTTTTTACTTGCGTATATTATGCATCGGCACTGTCGCCGATCGTAAGCGTAAGTGTGATCTGCTTGCCGTCGCGGTCAACAACGACTTCTATACTATCGCCTACCTTGTGCGCCTCGCGCACCTTAATAATATCACCGGGTTCTTTTATTTCAACACCGTCAAGCTTGAGTATTATATCACCAAGTTTCAATCCTGCCTTGTCGGAAGGACCATTCTTTACTATGTCGGCAACATAGACTCCGCCGCGCGCACCTGCGTATGAATCTTCGGCAACATACTGTACTGAGACTCCCAGAAAAGTACGTCCTACGACCTTTCCGTAATTGATTATGCTCTCGATGATGCCCTTAACCGAGTTGATCGGGATGGCAAAGCCGAGATTCTCAGACGTGGATGTCGCTATCTTGGCATTCGTAATGCCGATCACTTCACCAAATGAATTGATGACCGGACCGCCGCTGTTGCCGGGATTGATCGCTGCATCAGTCTGAATGATTTCAACACGGTAACCGCCTCTGTTGATCTCTCTTGAAGGTGCGGAGATTATGCCTACCGTAACCGTATCATCGAATGCTCCCATGGCATTGCCAATAACTACGGCAAGCTCGCCTGCCTGAAGAGTATCCGAATCGCCAAGCGTAACGCAAGGCAGCTTCTTATCCGCATTTACCTTAAGGACCGCTATATCAGTCTGAACGTCGCTTCCGATTATCTCAGCTTTTATAGGTTCAGTCTCGCCGGGAAGGACTACGGTAACATAAAAAGACTTTATGTCCTGATCAGACATATCGACAACATGCTGGTTTGTAACGATGTAACCTGTGTCGGTAATGATGAATCCCGTGCCTGAACCGATCTTGGTATCTTTTCCCGTGTCATTGCTGATTATGCTGAGCGATACCGTGGCAGGGCTGACCTGCTTAAAAATCTCTACTACAGAGAGCCTTTTCTTATCCGGAGATGATACTGAGGCAGCTTCTTCTATCGAGAACCAGGGATCCGGCAAAGGAGCCTTGGTCGTCTCCGGACCTGCCAGAGACTCTATCGTGCTGACAGGCGCATCACCCGGCTCTGTCTCATCACCCTGAAAGGTCTTCGTGTATGAAAGGATCCCTTCAAGTCCGCTGTTAAGTCTGAAAATATAAAGTGACTGGATCCCGGAAAACAAAACGCAGATGAAAAGAAGTGCAGCCATGACATAAAGAGCTGTACGGAGATTTTTGTCCTTGCCGTCAGTTCTTTTCGCAGGCTGCTTTTCCTGAATCTGTTCGTTATTCCCGTTTTCCATTATCTTTACCTCAATATCCGATTATCTACCGGTAAGTCTATCCCGAACCACCAACATATTTTGGGCGATTTTGAATCAAATCGCAAGTCAGGAGATGGAGACACTTCCGCCCCTGGTAAGAAGACTCTTAGGATCCTTGAGCACAAGTGCGCCGCCGGTCAGATCAAGACAGTATCTTGTGATCTCACTCTGATCCGCCTCCGGGACGGTAATATCAAAGGCAACATCCTGCCCGTATTCCACATTTCCGATAACCCAGCCTGATTGCCCTGCTTTTCGCGAGAGCATCTCGAAAACAGGATATGAACAGTGCTCCCGCCAGCTTAATGCCGGAATGAGTTCTACCGGTTCTCCTGCTTCAAGCGCCTGTCTGCCGCTGTCGGTATATGCCCTCTTAAGACCGCCCTTGCCAAGAAGCGTTCCTCCGAAATATCTGGTAACACACACAAGCGAATCCGTAAATCCGTTGGATGTCAGGAGTTCAAGCAGAGGCTGGCCTGCTGTTCCCTGAGGTTCACCGTCGTCGCTGGATTTCTGTCTTGCACTCTCACCGCCAATGACCCATGCATAGCATAGATGTCTGGCATCCGGGTATTTTTTCCGCTCTTCGGAAAGATAATCAGAAGCTTCTTCAGGAGATGAAATATGAAAACTCCTGCCGATAAAGACCGACTTCTTGACTTCGATCTTCGAATCGCCTGTTTTGTTAAGGGTAATGACCGGACTCAATCCTTGATGCTCTCCCTGTACTTCTGATATGCCATCATGAGGAGGGATTTATCCTGGCTGTATGTGATCTCATCCAGAGCTGTGGATATTGCCACGAATCTGCAGTCCACTGTTCCGGAATCCGGAAAAGCCTGGCATGCCTCATTCTTAGTCTCCATAACAAACCATGAGATATTGTTATGCACAGGTTTTCTTCTTGATATCGAATAGAACTCGTAATTGGTCTTGCCGCAGGGAGCTATGACTCTCGCATCAACATCTGTCTCGATCTTGACTCTTTCCCTTGCAAAATCAGACAAGGAAAGATCTGCGCTGCTCTTTACAGCGCCTTTAGGGAAGCCCCATTCCTGTTTATCGTTGCAGACAAGAAGGACTTTATCCCCTGAAAAAACTATTCCACCTGAACAGTTGCGTACGATCATTGCGGTTCAACACCTTAAAAATAAAGGATTTACAAGAAGATTTTAACACAGGTTACCCTGCTTTGCTTGGCGTATTTGTTCTTTTGAGGGCAGGTCTGTATAATTGTCCTATGTTTAATAATAATGAAATAAATAATAATCATTATAATCAGGACAGCAAAGAGATCATGCAGCTTCGCAAGCTGCTAACTATTCTCTTGTCTGTTTCTGCTGTCCTGGCAGTCGTTCTCATCACTTTAGGTGTCACCAAGATAATCTCAAAGGCCAGAACACCGGAGACTTCAGGCAGTGTCCCCGTTCTTGTCACACATTCATATACCGAGACCACTCATACCGATCCCGTCATATATCACACGGAACAGCTCAAGTCTTCCCCACTTGCAGATTCTTATTGGCGTCCGCTTCCCGAGATCGCCGAGAAAGATGTGAAGACACCTGTGCATAACGAGATCAAAGGTCTTTATATCGGAACCTGTTCCAATCTCGATAAGGCCATCGAGCTTTGCAATAACAGTGAGCTTAACGCTGTTGTCATCAATCTTAAGCAGGAATACGGTATTCCCTTCAAGACCAAGAATGCCACAGCAAAAGAGATCGGCTATATCTGGGATGCATATGACATCGACAAGGTAATCAAGAAGTGCCACGACAATAACATAAAGGTCATCGGCCGTGTCGTTTGCTTTAACGATTCCCTTGCAGCAGAGCATTTCCCGAAAAGAGCCATTACCGATTCTTCCGGCAATGTAGTCCGTTTTAGCAACGAAGGCAACAACCCCTTCTTAAGTCCCTACAACACTGAGAACTGGGATTACCTGATCGAGATAGCACTTGAAGGTGTTGAACACGGAGTCGACGAGATCCAGTTCGACTATGTGCGTTTCCCTGCAGGTTCCACCAAGAACAAGGCCAAGCCCTACTACGGTGAGGAAGGCCAGACTCCTACAAAGGCAGAAGCAGTAAACCGTTTCCTTCAGGAAGCCAGGATCAAGATCCAGGATACTCATGGAATCCCTGTATCAGCCGATATCTTCGGTATCGTTTTAACTTCTGAACTTGATGCAGGAATCATCGGCCAGGATTTTGCGACTCTCGGCATGACAGGCATCGACTCCGGCTGCCCGATGTTATATCCTTCACACTATGCACTTGGAACGATGCTTGCAGGACATGTCTTCAAGTATCCCGACAAAGAGCCTTACATGATCGTTTACAGCGTTCTTCACAAGTGCCGTGCGACATATGTACAACCCGGATTTACCACGATGAGGCCTTATCTTCAGGCATTCACGGCATCTTATATCGGTAAGGGCAATTATATCGAATACGGATACAGGGAGATCAATTCCCAGATCAAAGCTATCCACGACACCGGTGTAAAAGAGTTCATCCTCTGGGATCCGAAATTCAACTACCCGGCAGGCAACTACGACGGAAATATGTCAGTTCAGACAGATTGAAACTGACGGCTTCAAAGAATAAAATATGTAGGTTATTTATAAAAGAGGTGACATCATGCTTGATATTAAATTCTTACGTACCAATCCGGACATCGTAAAACAGAACATCAAAAACAAGTTCCAGGACGAGAAGCTTCCTTTGGTTGACCAGGTCATCGAACTTGATAAGGAATTCCGTGAGAGTAAGACACGTGCTGAAGCTTTGCGTGCAAACCGCAATAAGGTCAGCAAGCAGATCGGTGCTCTTATGGCTCAGGGCAAAAAGGAAGAGGCTGAGGAAGTCAAGAAGCAGGTCACCGATATGGCTGAAGAGCTTGAGGCTCTCAGCGCAAAAGAGACTACTCTTGAAGAAGAGATCAGAAAGATCATGCTCGTTATCCCTAACATCATCGATCCTTCTGTTCCGATCGGCAAAGATGATTCAGAGAATGTCGAGATCGAGAGATTTGGCGAGCCTTTCGTACCTGATTTTGAAGTCCCCTACCATGTAGACATCATGGAAAAGCTTGACGGCATCGAGCTCGATCAGGCAAGAGAGACATCAGGAAACGGCTTCTATTATCTTAAGGGTGACATCGCAAGACTTCACTCCGCATGCCTTTCCTATGCACGCGACTTCATGATCGACCGCGGATTCACATATTACATTCCGCCTTACATGATCAGATCTTCAGTCGTTACAGGCGTTATGAGCTTTGCTGAGATGGAGAACATGATGTACAAGATCGAGGGTGAAGATCTCTATCTCATCGGCACTTCAGAGCACTCCATGATCGGTAAGTTCATCGATACGATCACAGACGAGGACAAGCTCCCCCAGACTCTTACATCCTACTCTCCCTGCTTCCGTAAGGAAGTTGGTGCTCACGGCATTGAGGAGCGTGGTGTATATAGGATCCACCAGTTCGAAAAGCAGGAAATGATCGTAGTCTGCAAGCCTGAAGATTCCATGACATGGTACAACAAGCTCTGGCAGAACACTGTCGATTACTTCCGTTCACTCGATATCCCCGTAAGAACACTCGAGTGCTGCTCCGGCGACCTCGCTGACCTTAAGGTTAAGTCCTGTGACGTTGAGGCATGGTCTCCCAGACAGAAGAAGTATTTCGAAGTAGGTTCCTGCTCCAACTTAGGCGATGCTCAGGCAAGACGTCTTAAGATCAGGATCAGAGGACCTGAGGGCACATACCTCGCTCATACTCTTAACAACACATGCGTTGCACCTCCGAGAATGCTCATCGCCTTCTTAGAGAACAACCTCAACGAAGACGGCTCCATCAGGATCCCTGAGGCATTGAGACCTTACATGGGCGGCAAGTCCGTAATCGAAGTTAAGAAGTAATCCTTATAACAACAAAAACAACAAGAGGCTGTCAGATGACAGCCTCTTTCTTTTATTGCAGTTTTTCCGGGAATCCCGGACAGATAAACCTGCTAACAAAAATCAAGAGCTTGTTGGTAGTTTTCTGTTTTGAAATAAC
>CAMIYM010000016.1 GCA_946403085.1 uncultured Clostridia bacterium
CCCGAGTGTATCGACAAGGCTGAAGACCGTCAGATGTTCAAGGATACGATGGAAGCGATTGGTCAGCCCTGCATCCCTTCCAAGGTCGTAACCACAGTAGAGGATGCGTTGGACTTTGCTGAAGAGATCGGTTATCCGGTCATCGTAAGACCTGCATTCACATTAGGCGGAACGGGCGGCGGAATTGCAAAGGATAAGGACGAACTTTTCGAGATCGCCAGAGGCGGACTTGCCCTGTCTCCTATCACACAGGTACTCATCGAGCGTGGTATCGCAGGATGGAAAGAGATCGAGTTCGAAGTTATCAGAGATAAGGACGGCAACGTAATTACCGTCTGCTCAATGGAGAACCTTGACCCTGTAGGAGTTCATACAGGTGACTCCATAGTTATCGCTCCTGCCGTAACGCTTTCAGATAAAGAGTATCAGATGCTCAGAACAGCATCTCTCAACATCATCGAAGCATTAGGTGTTGAAGGCGGATGTAACTGCCAGTTCGCACTTAATCCGAACTCATTCGAATACGCGGTAATCGAAGTTAATCCGAGAGTTTCAAGATCATCTGCGCTTGCATCAAAAGCGACAGGTTATCCGATCGCAAAAGTTGCCACAAAGATCGCTATCGGTTACAGGCTCCATGAGATCGTAAATGCCGTAACAGGACATACATACGCTGCATTTGAACCTGCACTGGACTATGTGGCTGTTAAGTATCCGAAGTGGCCTTTCGATAAGTTCGTATATGCGAAAAGAGATCTTGGCACACAGATGAAGGCGACAGGTGAAGTCATGTCCATCTCTGATTCCTTCGAAAGTGCTCTCATGAAGGCAATAAGAGGTGCGGAGATCTCAGCTGATACACTTCACCTGAAGAAGATGGAAGAAGTATCTGATGAGGATCTTATGCCTCATTGCGTCAATGCAACAGATGAGCGTTTGTTCTATGTTGCTGAAGCTATCAGACGAGGCGTTGCAATAGAGAAGATCCACGAAGAGACAAAGATCGACATGTGGTTCTTATCAAAGATCAGAAATCTTGTTGAGTTCGAGAAAGCAATCGAAGGCAAGGACTTATCTTTCGATGAGTATGTAAAAGCTAAGAAGTACGGCTTCACAGACAAGGCTATCGCAAGGATCACAGGCAAGCCGGTAGAGCATAAGCTCAAGCCTACATTCAAGATGGTTGATACATGCGCAGGCGAGTTTGAAGCTCATACACCTTACTTCTATGCGACATTCAACACACCTGAAGCAGGTGGTGAGAACGAAGCTGATTTCGAGAAGGCAGGAGATAAGGATAAGAAGACTGTAATCGTATTCGGTTCCGGCCCGATCCGTATCGGTCAGGGAATCGAGTTCGACTACGCTGCAGTTCACTGCGTAAATGCATTAAGAGAATTAGGCTACAGAGTAGTTATCGTAAACAACAACCCTGAGACTGTATCCACTGACTTCGATACAGGTGACAGACTTTATTTCGAGCCTCTGACACCTGAAGATGTAATGAACATTGTTGAGCAGGAAAAGCCTTTTGGCGTAGTAGTCGCATTCGGCGGACAGACAGCTATCAAGCTTACGAAAACACTTTCCGAGAATAACGTTAACATTATCGGAACTTCTGCTGATTCCATCGATATGGCAGAAGACCGTGAGAGATTTGATGAGCTCCTCGAAAGACTCGGAATCGCAAGACCTAAGGGCTTCTCTGTCCTTACTCTCGAAGAGGCTTTGAAGGCTGCGAACTCCCTTGAATATCCTGTCCTTTTAAGACCTTCATACGTTCTTGGCGGACAGAACATGATCATCGCATTTAACGATGAAGACGTTAACGAATACATGAAGATCATCCTCTCTCAGGGCATCGAGAATCCTGTTCTTATCGATAAGTATATCCAGGGCAAAGAGATCGAAGTCGATGCTATCTATGACGGCAAGGATGTCCTCATTCCGGGACTCATGGAGCACGTCGAGCGTGCAGGAATCCACTCAGGTGACTCCATCGCGATGTATCCTGCAAAGCATATCTACGATGACATGTATAAGAAACTTGCAGATACCACGATCGCTCTTTGCGACGGTCTTAAATCAACGGGTATCGTTAACATCCAGTACATCGTAAAAGACAACAGGATCTATGTTATTGAGGTCAATCCGAGAGCTTCAAGAACAGTTCCTTACATGAGCAAGGTAACAGGCATTCCGATGGTCGATGTCGCAATCGAAGTAAGCCTCGGAACAAAGCTTGCCGACATGGATTACGGTACGGGCTTCTACAGACAGTCACCTTACACGGCTGTTAAGGTACCTGTATTCTCATTCGAAAAACTTACAGACGTTGATACCCAGTTAGGACCTGAGATGAAGTCAACAGGTGAGGTATTGGGCGTAGGCAGAAACCTTTCAGAAGCTCTTTACAAAGGTCTTGTGGCAGCAGGCTACAAGATGTATAAGCGCGGCGGTGTATTCATCACGGTAAGAAATTCCGACAAGATGGAGATCGTCGAGATCGCGAAGAAGTTTGATTCCATGGGCTTCAAGCTCTATGCAACACACGGTACTGCTGATGCATTAAGACAGGCAGGAATGGAGGTTACCGCGGTATCCAAGATCCACGAGTCAGATGAGAATAATACGATGACTCTTCTCGAGAGCGGCAAGATCAATTACATCATCTCGACATCCGCAAAGGGAAGACTCCCTGCAAGAGATTCAGTTAAGCTCAGAAGAAGAGCAGTCATGCTCGGTATCCCCTGCCTTACAGCTGTCGATACTGCAGATGCTCTTGCAGACTCACTTATGAGCCACTTCTCAGAGATCAACACAGAGCTCGTTGATATCAACAACATGCGTGACAAGCGCCGTAAGATCAACTTCACAAAGATGCAGGGATGCGGCAACGATTACATCTATATCGACTGCATGGAGAACATGGTATCTTCACCTGAATCACTTTCAGTCTATATGAGTGACAGACACTTCGGTGTAGGCGGTGACGGTATCGTCCTCATCGCTCCTTCAAAGGTCGCTGACTGCCGTATGATCATGTTCAATCTTGACGGTTCTGAAGGCATGATGTGCGGTAACGCGATAAGATGCGTTGCAAAGTATATGTACGATGAACGCGGTCATAAGAAGAGACACATGAAGATCGAGACAAAGAGCGGCATCAAGTCACTGGAGCTTATGACATCAGGCGGTGTTGTAGTAAGAGTTAAAGTTGACATGGGCAAGGCAGAACTTAATCCGCCTAAGATCCCCTGCACGCTCCCGGGTGACAGAGCGATCAATGTTCCGGTAAATATAGACGGCGATCAATATAACATTACCGCAGTATCAATGGGTAATCCTCACGCTGTTGTATTTACTGATCTTGTGGATGTTATGGACCTCAATACGATCGGTCCGAAGTTCGAGTATTCGACAGACATCTTCCCTGAAAGAGTCAACACGGAATTCGTTAAAGTCATCGATGACCATACACTCAAGATGAGAGTATGGGAGAGGGGCTCAGGCGAGACCATGGCTTGCGGTACAGGCGCCTGTGCAACAGTTGTTGCAGCATGTGAGAACGGTTTCTGCAAGAAGGGTGAAGACATAAGAGTGATTCTTAAGGGCGGAGATCTCATTATCAGATATACAGACGATGCAGTCTTCATGACAGGTAACTGTGATAAGGTCTTCGAAGGATCCATGGAGGTCTGATGTTAAAGATCGACAGAAATTTCAAAGCGGCTGTTTTCGATATGGACGGACTGATCCTCGATTCAGAGATGACAGTCCTTCATATCTGGGAGCAGCTTGGTGAGAAATACGGTTTTGAAGGCATCCGCGAATACGGTATAAGCGTTATCGGAAAGAATAAGAAAGCTACCGTGGATGAATTTGCGAGAGTATACGGACAGCCCGGTGAACCTTATGAAAGGGAACTCCGCCAGATCTATAATGTCCTGGCAGAGCAGGGCAAGGTCCCGCTGAAACCTCATACGATAGAACTTCTCAGTGCAATGAAGAATGCAGGGATGAAGATCGCCATTGCATCTTCTTCCACCAGGGAAGAAGTTACTTCACAGATGGAAGTTCTTGGCGCTCTGCCTTACTTCGATACATGTGTCTGCGGTGATCAGGTTACGAAGTCAAAGCCTGATCCCGAGATATTCCTTAAGGCATGCGATGCATTGGGTGTCAGACCTGAAGATGGTGTCGGCCTTGAGGATTCATTTAACGGAGTCCGTTCGTGCAAGGCTTCCGGCCTTTTTACGATAATGGTTCCTGATATCATTCAGCCTGATGATGAGATGAAGGCGCTTGCAGATATTATCCTGCCTTCATTAAAAGATGTTCAGGATTTCTTAAATCTCAAGTGATTATTGTTATAAAGATAGTTCAGCACGGATGCGCCGATGATTATCGCGTATCCGATTATGCTGAGCCAGTCAGGGATCTCACCCAGGATTATCAGTCCGAGAAGTGCGGTGAAGATTACCGTTGAATAGTCGTATATCGATATCTCCTTAGCAGGACATGCGGCATAAGCGGATGTTATGAATATCTGTCCGAAGCATGCGGATACGCCTGTCATGCAGCAGTAGAAGAACTGGAGCAGTGTTATCGGCTGGTATGTGAATATGATAAAAGGTATCAGCGCGATGCATGAGAAAGTCGAGAAGAAAGCTACAACGACTATACCGCGCTCACCTTTGAGGGTTGCTTTCCTTAAAAATGTGTAAGCTATGCCTGCACATATTCCTCCGATAAGTGCAATCACAAGTGGAAATACAGAGTCTCCGCTGATTCCGAGATTGCCGAACAGGAAAGAAGGCTTTACGACAAAAACTGCGCCTACGATGGCAGTAAGGATAGCTGCCCACTGGAATCCGTCGGCGGCTTCCTTAAGCACAATTATCGAAGTGAGCATCGCGAAAAAAGGAGACAGCTTGTTAAGCATCATCGCATCGGACATGTTGGTGTTGGAGATCGCATAGAAGTTTGCGATCACACCGATCGTTCCGAATCCCGCACGCATGAGAAGATAAGGCCATGAGCCCTTCTTGATCTTAAACTTTTCGGGAGATCTCGCGAGGATCGTGTAAGACATGACGATCGCGACAAGGTTCCTGAAAAATGCTTTCTGGAATACCGGCATGTCGCCTGCGAGGTTGATGAATAATGCCATGCATGCAAATGAGAATGACGATAAGAGGAGATATATGATGCCCTTTTTCCTGGGCGACAACTTATCGAAAACCTTGATCTGCATGAATAAACCCTCTGAATTACTATCTTTCAGCAATAAAAATATAGCAATGTACGGGCGTTGTCTATATAACTTCTCTTGTTCAAAAGATAGATTGACACGGCTATCTGCGCTCAATACAATGAGAGGGTTGCTAAAATATTATAATCTAGAGGTTTAAATATGCTCAGAGTTGGTATCCTGGGGTGCGGAAACATAGCGGCAAAGGTCGCTGACAGTCTCAAAGGCAATAAGAAAGTTGCCATTTGCGGAGTTGCATCCAGAGAAAGAACAAAAGCCAAGAAGTTTGCAGCCGCACATTGCCCGGATGCAAAGGTTTTTACAGGCTATGAGAAGCTTGCACAGAGTCCTGACATCGATCTCATCTATATAGCAACACCCAACACTTATCACTATGAACATGCGATCCTTTGCATCAAGGAATATAAGAACGTGCTTATCGAGAAGCCTTTTGTCATGAGCAAGGCTGAAGCTGACAGCATCTTCTTTGAAGCTAAGAACAGAGGCGTGTTTGTAGCTGAAGCTATGTGGACATCCTATGTTCCTCTCCATAAGCTCGCTCTCGAGTGGATCGCGGCCGGAAGGATCGGTGCAGTCAAATATGTAACTGCAAATCTCGGATATGACATCGAGACTGTTCCCAGACTTAACAGCACGGTTCTAGGTGGCGGAAGCTATCTTGATCTCGGTGTGTATACGACTAATTTCGCACTCTCATTCATGGGTGATGACATCAAGGTCTCAAGAGTCTTTGCAAGAAAGGTCTCTTCGGGAATCGACAGGGATACCACATATTCCATGGAATCTGAAGACGGCAGCATGCTTGGAAACTTCTATGTAACCATGTGCGCAGATACGGACAGGGACGGTGTGGTAATAGGAGAGAAGGGAAAGATCAGATTCAGCAATATCAATAATTACCGTAAGATCAGCCTTTATTCACCTGATGATACGCTCCTTGATGAAGCCATCGATGACAAGGATTATCTTCACGGTTATGTATATGAATTCGAGAGCTGCGCTGACGCTATCTCGAAAGGCCTTATCCAGGCACCGGATATGCCCTGGAGCAGAACGATCAAAATCGCTCAGATCAATGACACGGTCCGCGCAATGATGTGATATGACAGATACTATTTCAAATCAGTCGAAGAACAAAAAACTTTTAAGATTCATTGTTTTCAATGGAATCGTTGCAGCCTTATATGTGGTGCTCACATATTTCCTCGCTCCGATCTCTTACGGTCCCATCCAGGCAAGAGTATCAGAGGTTATGACAGTCTTCCCGGTATTCTCCTGGGGCATGATCCCCGGCGTTACACTTGGATGCTTTATATCCAATCTCTTAAATCCTGATAATCTTGGTCCCGTAGATATCATTGGAGGAACTCTTGCGACACTTATCGCTGGTGTATTCTCACGCATGATCGGCAAGAAGAACATGTGGCTCGGAATTATTCCTCCCATTCTTGCGAACGGAATCATCGTAGGAGGATATCTTCCGTTCCTTCTTTTCGACGAAGTAACATGGCAGAGCGTTGCTCTTACAATGCTCTCTGTTGCAGCAGGTGAAGCGGCAGTATTGGTAGTATTGGGAATCCCGCTCACAGCGGTAATAGGAAAGACAGGTTTGAAGAATAAATTACCATGACACAGTATTTTGACCCTAACCCGACAACTCCTTCAGACAGAAAAGTGATTCCGTATAGAATGAACGGAATCAACTTTGAATTCTTTACGGATACGTCGGTTTTTTCCAGAAAGAACATCGACTTCGGTACAAATCTCATGATCGATGCCATCGTTAAGGACATCAAGGCAAGAGGTCCCAAGATGGAGCGGTTTGTAGATCTCGGATGCGGCGTTGGCGTCGTCGGGATCGTCATCAAATCATGCTTCATGGCTTTTGACGTAACCGGTGTGGATATCAATTCAAGAGCGGTTGCGCTTGCCAGGGAGAATGCCGCGAACAACGGTGTTAACTGCAGATTCATGTCCAGCGATATTCTTTTCGGAGTAAGAGATGAACGCTTTGACATCATCGCCACAAATCCTCCTGTCAGGGCAGGAAAGAAGACAGTGTTCGGATTCTACGAACAGTCTTACGAAGTCCTTAATCCCGGCGGATACTTATATGTCGTGCTCCAGCGCAAGCAGGGTGCGCCTTCAACAATGGATAAACTGAAAGAGCTCTTCGGCAATTGCGAGACTTTGGCAATTGACGGCGGATACAGAGTTATGAGGGCGAGAAAAGAATGACACTTCCATATCCTTTTGTTGAATCATACATGATGTTTTTTATCTACAGCTTTATCGGCTGGGTTGTAGAAGTTGTTTACTACGGTATTACCGAGGGCAAGTTCATCAACAGAGGATTCCTTGCAGGCCCGTTGTGCCCTGTTTACGGATTGGGATTCTATGCTGCTATCTGGATATTCGAGCCTTTGAGGAGCAACTTCTTTGTCATCTTCTTCGGAATGGCAGCCGCATGTACGATAGTAGAACTCATAGCAGGTGTTATCCTCTATCACATGTTCCATATGCGCTGGTGGGATTACTCTGATTACAAGCTCAACTTCAGAGGCTACATCTGCCTCAGATTCTATATCTATTGGGGTATAGCCGCTTCGTTAGGAATCTATGTCCTTCATCCGCTCGTAAAGATGCTTATCCGTCATATCGACAGACGCGTTATGATCGGAGTCCTGATCTTCTTTACTTTGGTTCTCATAACAGACATTATCACGACGATCATTACCATCATCGGATTCAAGAAAAAGTTCGAAGCTATGGAGAAAGTCGTCAGCGGAACGAAGGTCGTATCTGATCTTATCGGATCACAGATCTACGGTGCGGTGGATACGATCGTTTCCG
Source organism: uncultured Clostridia bacterium (assembly GCA_946403085.1). Taxonomy (GTDB): domain Bacteria; phylum Bacillota; class Clostridia; order Saccharofermentanales; family Saccharofermentanaceae; genus Saccharofermentans. Next base: position 8,129 of record CAMIYM010000016.1, read on the forward strand.
TAAGCGAACCTACAAGAAATCACTACGAACAATATAGGAAACTGATCGACGAGAACAGAAGACAGGAAAGAGAACTCGCTGCACAACACAGAGCAGAGGAGAGGGCTTTTGCAAACCAGTTTACTGAAGTCGAGAAGGAAAGTATAAGGCGTGCGAAACAGAGCGCTACAAATGCGATGGGTTCACTCGTAACTTCATTCAAAAACAACGAGAAACGTCTCGTAAAAGTTGTTATGGTCAGATCAAGTGATGCAGGCGCTGCCGTAATGAGATTCATCAAGAGAAAGACAGAGAATGGTAATGATGAGATCTTCGATATTCCGGATGAGGATGCATCCTTGAAAGAGGAAAATGCATAAGCATTGATCAACGCTTAATAATTTTAAGGAGAATAAAAATGTCATCAGCATGTGATTCATGTCCGTCAAAGAACGGATGCACATCCCAGGATTCCTGCCCGTCAGCAAACGGCATTGCAAAGGATCCTCTTGCCAGCGGTTCTTCTATCAAGACCGTAATCGGCGTAGCAAGCGGTAAGGGCGGCGTAGGCAAATCGTTCGTTACATCAGTTCTTGCAGTACAGCTTGCAAGAAAGGGCTTTAAAGTCGGCATTATGGACGCTGATATTACAGGTCCTTCAATTCCTCAGGCTTTCGGCCTTAATGAGAATTTAAGAGCTACAGACGATCAGCTTATCGTTCCTGCAGAGACTTCCACAGGAATAAAGGCTGTCAGTGTAAACCTCGTTCTTGAGGATAAGGAGGCTCCTGTAATCTGGAGAGGTCCTGTTCTCTCATCTCTCCTCAAGCAGTTCTGGGGACAGGTCAACTGGGGTCCTTTGGATGTTCTTTTGATCGATATGCCGCCGGGAACAGGTGATGTTCCGCTCACAGTATTCCAGTCCATGCCTGTTGACGGTATTGTACTCGTAGCAACAAGCCAGGATCTCGTTTCCATGATCGTAAACAAAGCACGCAACATGGCTTCCATGATGAAGGTGCCTGTTCTTGGCATGGTAGAGAATATGAGCTTCATTAAGTGCCCTCACTGCGGCGATGAGATCAGACTTTACGGAGACGGTTCAACGATCGAGAAGTCTGCAGCCGAGATCGGTTCCAAGGTAACAGACAAGCTCCCGCTTGATCCCGAAGTAACAAAGCTTGTCGATTCCGGCAATGCCGAGAAGGTCAGCGAAGATCTCCTTTCCGGCACAACTGAAATGGTCATTGAGCTTATAAAGAAGTGAGAAAAAGATTATTCACGTTGATTACGGCTGTTCTTTTTTCCTTTGTACTATTCTGCGGATGTTCAAAGGAAGATAAGAGCAGCCTGAATAAATATCTCGGAGATTATTCTTACAGCGGTTCTGCTGTCTGTATGGTCTATGAACCCATGGAAGGTGAGACCGACGACAACGGAAATCCTTTGTACGGAGTCCAGTACCGTGAGATCACGGATTATGATGGACTGGTAGCATCCGGCAACACGCTCTTGATCTATTTCTACAGCTCGATGGATAACAGAAGTGCTCAAGTAACAGCCGCAATGGAAGATCTCTCAGTAGCGTATAAGGACAAGATGAGTATCATCATGCTCGATGCAATGGTGTACCGTGACCTTATGGGAAAGTATGAGATAGAAGCAGTACCTGAGTTCGTTCTTATCAAGCCCGGACAGGCAGATAAAAAGTTTGACTGTTCGAAAAGTGATTATTGGACCATTAACGATGTGGTATTATGGCTTGCAGAAAATGGTATTTCATAAAGGTGGATCAACATGGGTAATTTAGTATCTGTATGCACTATCGGACAGGACAGCCACAGATTCGGTGAGCCGGCAGGCGATACAACGATTAGGCTCGGCGGCATCGATATTCCTTTCGACAGACCGATCGAAGCGAACAGTGACGGCGATGTGGTCTTTCATGCGATAACAAATGCAGTTTCCGGTTTTATGGGAATAAATATCCTGGGCGGAGAAGCAGATAAGATATGCCTCGAAAAAGGAATAAAGGACAGCGCTGTATATCTTGAAAAAGCGCTTGAATATCTTAAGGACGGAAAGACCATTCACTGTTCAATTACCATTGAATGTCTGCGCCCCAAGCTTATGCCTCATATCCCTAAAATGAAGGAATCTGTAGGAAAGATCTTAGGTATTCCCGCATCTTCTGTTGGCATCACCGCAACGACAGGTGAAGGCCTGACAGGATTCGGAAGAGGCGAGGGAATACAGGTATTCTGTATCCTGACATTTACGAAAGAGATCTGACAGTTCAGTCGTGGAAAGGTTCGCTTTCCCCTCTTGATCTTACTATCTCTGAGGCTATAGCAATATCCTCAGGTGTTGTAATCTTAAGGTTAGAATAAAGTCCCTTTGTAAGAATTACTTCGAGGCCGAGAAGCTCTGCAAGTGCAGTGTCGTCTGTTGCAGTTATGCCTTCATTAATGGCCTTGTCATAGCACTTTCTGATCCCGCCATAACGGAAACCCTGCGGTGTAAGTATCTCGTAGAATCCTGATCTATCAGGAGTGGAGATGACTTTTACTTCTCCTGAAGGAAGTACCTCGACCTGTTTTAATGTGTTCTTAACAGGTACAGCCGAAGCGCATACTTCGTGAACCATAAGTCCGTCGATGCATGCTGTGATCTCTTCTTCAGTAATAAGGCAGCGTGCACCGTCGTGAACAAGAACGAAGTCATCTTCTGCTGCATCAGTGATCAGGCCGATGCCTTTGGATACCGATTCGGTCCTGGTGGCACCGCCAAGAGTGAATGATATGTTGATATCGGAAAAATACTCCGAGCACATCGCTTTAAGTGTATCGATGAGATCGTTTGTCGTGACAAGAATGATCCTGTAATCAAGACCCGAATATCTTTTCCTGCACACTTCTGCGATAGCGCCAAGTGTCCTTAAGATAACAGGGCTTCCTTCCACATTCCTCATAAGCTTGGGAAGGCCTGCTCCCATTCTTGTTCCGCTTCCTGCGGCAGGTATAAGAAAATAACATTTGCGTTCCATATGAATACCTCCGGTTATGAGAAGAGAATGTCGACTGCTTCCTTAAGGTTATCTGCATAGATGAATTCAGGAAGTCCGCTGCTGCCAAATGCATCACGGGAGATGCCGGAAAGCTCCTTCTCCAAAGCTTCCTTTGAACTTCCGGGAAGAACTACCGTAGTGATTCCGAGCTTGGCTGCTGTTGTGCATCTTTTAACGATCCTGCTGACAGGTCTGATCTCACCTGACAGACCGACTTCGCCCAGGATTAAAGTATTAGGTCTGACACTGACTCCTCTTGCTGAGGATACAGCGGCAATGCATACGGCAAGGTCAGTAGCCGGATCGCTTACCTTAAGACCTCCGATAACGTTGATAAAACAGTCCATTGAAGTAAGGCCGAGCGATAACAGCTTCTCGCATACAGCAAGCAGCATGAGGACGCGTCCGCGCTCCGGACCTGATGTCATTCTCTGCGGATTGGCATAGACTGTCTGAGTGCATAAAGCCTGTACTTCGATGGTCAGGGCATCATTGCCTTCGAGTGTGGAAGTAAGGACTGATCCTGGACTGTTAAGAGGTCTTCCTGCTACGAGGAGAGCTTTGGAACTGTCGACAGGAATAAGACCTGATTCGCCCATCTCGAAGAAGCAGATCTCGTTGGATCTTCCGAATCTGTTCTTGGCGGAACGGATGATCCTGTATCCACCGGTATTGTCACCTTCAAAACTTAAGACCGTATCGACCATGTGTTCGATCGTCTTAGGTCCTGCTATGGAACCGTCCTTGGCTATATGGCCAACCATGATGATCGTGATGTTATTTGTCTTGGCAATGCGGATAAGTCCTGCGGCGACTTCACGTATCTGGGCAACTCCGCCGGGTGTTCCCGCAACCTGTTCGGAATAAAGGGTCTGGATTGAGTCGATTATCGCAAGGCAGGGCTTATGTGTCTTAAGCTGTTCTGCTATGGCTTCGAATCTTGTCTCGCCGCAGATAAGGATATTCCTGCTGATCTTAAGCCTTGAAGCGCGCATACCGATCTGGGCAGGTGATTCCTCGCCTGAGATATAAAGGACTTCGCCGTCAGCTTTATATGAATCGGCAAGCTGCATGAGTATCGTAGATTTACCTATGCCGGGTTCACCGGCTACGAGTGTGACGGAACCTTCGGTGATGCCGCCTCCGAAGAGCTGGTCAAGGCTTTCCATGCCGGTCGAGTGCCTCTTATAGTTCTCCTTGCCGGCATCCTTAAGTCTTACCGTAACTGCAGAATCTGTCCATGAATACTGGTTGGCGGTAAATGCGGGAGCATCCGTCTTAGCCTTAGCAGGTGCCTTCTCAGCCGGTGCTTCAACAAATGTGTTGAACATGCCGCAGCCGGGACACTTGCCCATCCATCCCGATGTCTCATATCCGCATTCCTTGCAGAAAAATGTAGTCTTCTTAGCCATATCGATTATCCGTCCGTTTATTATTAACTGAATTATAACAAAGGTGCGCTTCGAATAATGGGACAAAAAACGTCAGCTTCCAAGTCACTGAAAGCTGACGCTTGTGTTTGCTTTAATCTGTAATTGTCTCTGAATTATAAGGTCTTGAAATATTCACAGGCTTTCAGGGTATTCTCATAAGAACCGAAAGCTGTGAGGCGGAAATATCCGCTGCCGTTTGCACCGAATCCTTCACCGGGAGTTCCGACGATTCCGAAACGGTTCAGGATCGAATCGAAGAAGTCCCATCCGCCCATGTTGTCAGGACACTTAAGCCAGATGTAAGGTGAGTTTACGCCGCCTGTAAAATAGATGCCCTTATCAGTAAATACCTCAGCAAGAGCGGCTGCATTTCTTTTGTAATAAGCAATATTTGCCATGCAGTCTTCAAGTCCCTTGCCGGAAAGTGAAGCAGCTGCGCCCATCTGTGTGACATAGGATACGCCGTTGAACTTGGTTGCCTGACGTCTTGACCAGAACTTGGAAAGCTTTACACCGCCTGCTTCCAACGTGTCAGGTACTACAGTCCAACCGCATCTTACGCCGGTGAATCCTGCAAACTTGGAGAATGAAGATACCTCGACAGCGCAGTTCTCAGCACCGGGGATCTCATAGATCGTGTGGGGTTTGTCTTCGGTGATGAAAGCTTCGTATGCTGCATCGAAAATAATGAGCGAGCCTGTCTTAAGTGCGAAGTTTACCCATGCCGTAAGGCCTTCGTAGCTGTATACCGCACCTGTGGGGTTGTTAGGTGAGCAGATATAGATTACGGAAGGTTCGATATCTGTGTCAGCCGGAGGAGCAGGAAGGAAGCCGTTATCACTGGTTCCTGCAACGAAAGATATCTTGCGGCCGTTCATGAGGTTGGAATCGACATATACAGGGTATACGGGATCGGGGATTATGACCGGATTATCTCCGAGGATATCAGGGAGATTGCCCAGGTCGCTCTTGGCACCATCCGATACATAGACCGTACCGGCAGTTACTGAAGGCGCACCGATAGACTTATAGTGATCAGCTATAGCGTTCCGGAGGAAATCGTAACCGTATTCGGGCGGGTAGCCGTGAAATGTTTCTTTGCTGCTCATCTGCTTTACTGCGGATTCCATGGCGGAAGTGATGGAGGCGGGAAGGGGGAGCGTGACATCTCCTATGCCCATCCTGATGATCTCCCTGTCAGGGTTTTCTGCCTGGAACTTCTTTACACGCTTTGCGATGTCAGAAAAGAGATATGTTTCTTTTACGTCAAGAAAATGGTTGTTGAGCTTGATATCCATATGGCTGCCTCTTTATAAATTTTGGGAACATTTTACCACCGCAGAAAAAAACAGTAACCGAAAAAGTTTTCGTACATTTGCACAAATGAATGTCTGAAAACCTAAAGGCTGTGTAAAAAGTTTTTGAGATGCCTTGAAGAGTGTATAATAACGGGATATTAGGAATCTATAAGCGTAATTCACAGTCTGACGGAGAATAGAATTGGAAAGCCAGTGGAGTGTCTTTTATCCTGAGAAATATGCGAATCCTGTTATTGATACGGATGAGACACTTTTCATGCGTATAAAAAGGGTCTGCACCAAGTATCCTGACAGGATTGCTGTCGAATATGGAGCGAGGAAGATCCTCTTCTCGACGCTTTTCGATATGATCAATGAGACTGCCCTGGCCTGGAAAGCTCTCGGGGTAAAAAAAGGCGATAAAGTAATACTCATGATGGGCCACAATCCTATGAATGTCGTGAGTGTCTATGCCCTGGACAAGCTCGGCGCGGCAGCGGTCCTTGCGGTTCCGAATCTTGCTACAGAACAGTTCGAACAGTTTGCCCAAACGGAAGGTGCGGAATACTGCGTTATGAGCTGTAACCAGTATCTGAATTACGAACCAGTATTGAAGAATACACCGGTAAAGACTGTTATCATTGGTAAGTACAAGTTCATGATCTCCGGAAAAGACAAATTTGCTTTTAATTTCTACCCTCTTTCCGGCTACGATAAACCCAAGCCTAAGAATGTTCCTGAAGGCATCAGGCTCATGTACTGGAAGGACGTAATGGAGCTCCCGAGGGAGGAGACTTCCAGGGCAGATGACATATACGACAGGGACAGTCAAAGAACTGCGCTGTATCTGTTCCCGAGCGAGGTCTCATCAGGCAAAAAGTGTGTCAAGTTCAACGGAAAGAGCATTAACCTTTCCGCCAACCTTACCGAGATGGTCTTTAAAGCAAATGAAGACCTTACGGGAAAGCCAGCAAGAATGCTTTGTCTTAATGAGAACTGTTTTGCATTCGGATTCGTGGCGGGAATACATAATGTTCTTTCAAGCGGACAGACTGTCCTTCTTTTTACCTGGTTCGATCCTGACAGGATGTTTTTTGCCATCAGGACATATAAGCCGGATGTTCTTATCGGATTTAACAGCACGGTCGCTGCGATCAATAAGATCGGAGGACCTTCTGACATCCTGAAAAGTGTGGACAGGATCATTGTCGGAGGAGGACTTCTTACGAGCAGCCAGAAGGCGATGCTCTTCGATATTGCACAGACATCAGGAAGAAAGCTTTCAGTATGTTCGATCACATTAAGCGACGAGCTTCTGACATATGCATATGGTCCCTCTGATCTTCAGAGCGACAGACTTATCGGCTTTCCGCTTCCGGGAGTCCTCATGAGGATAGCTGACGGCGAGACAGGTCTTGATGTCCCTGAAGGCAGTGAAGGCGTGATCGCCGTATGTTCCCCGATAGCAGCCGGTGTAGGTCCTGATGAGGAAAGGACGGATAAGGAAAACTACAAGAAACTTCCTGATGGAAGAATATGGTATTTTACCGGCAATATCGGCAAGCAGGACGGCAATAAGATGTTCTATCTTGTGGCCAATAAATCAAGGGAAGCAAGGATCAACAGTTATCCCGTATATCCCGAAAAAGTCGACGAGGCGGTTCAGATGACACAGGGCGTTGTTGAAGCCTGCTCTGTCGTTATCGAGAGACCGGAAGGTCCTGTCCTGGTATCGGCCGTGGTGCCGGAAGAAGAGTACTTCTACGATAATTCCATGATGGAGGATTTAAGAGACCGCATTAAGAACGAATGCGAGCTGACACTTCATGAAGCCATGAGGCCTTCTGAGGTTTCCTTCTTCGTCTCTTTGCCCAGAGATTCCAAAGGCGGGATCGACTTCGAAGCTGTAAGGGAAAGGATAGAAATGATCAGAAATGACGATATCTCAGATGACAGCCTGACGGATACCGGCGTTACAGAATAAGCAATAAAAATATTTTCGTGATATTATTCATTAAGTCATAAGGGATGACGATAGATTTGGATAAGGATAAAGGAGTTGAATTAAATGAAAAAACTTTCAATCAAAACTATCGCTCTTATCTGTTGTTCGGCAATAATCCTGTCTCTTGCAGGATGTTCCGGAACTAACAACAGAAGCAGCGGAAGGAAAAAAGCAGGCAACAGCAAGCCTGAGGGTACTACAGAGACCGATCAGACATATTCGAGCACTGTGGATTCCTCAGATCCGACAGGATCAAATCCCGGCTCAGGAAACTACATTCCCACATCAGATAAGCTTACATATCCTGATCACGTGGCAACATACGATGAAGTACATCCAAAGCATGCGCCTGGTTCTTTGAGCGGCCCTGATGCTATCAAGGAGCTTTCTGCCGTTGAGACAGAGATCCTGCAGCATGAGATCAACTGCTATGCTGATGCGGATATCCTTTTCGAGAATCCCCAGAAGTATGGACTGAATATTACTGATGTCTCTTGGGGTGAATTCACCACGGATGAGGATTATGCCAAGGAAAAGGAATTCTATTCACAGCGTCTGCAGAGACTTCTGAACATCAATTACGAGTCACTTACAGGTGATGACAGGATCTGCTATGACAAGCTTGTCTATGACATCGAAGAGAGCATCTACGGCTATTCTTATACATCTTTCGAGTATTACTCGATGATCTTCAATTATCTTGTAGGACCTCAGTCTGAGATCCTATTTATCCTTGACGTTTTCTCATTTGACAGCGTTAAGGATGCTGAGAATTATATCCTTCTCGTAAAGGATCTCGACAGATACTATGACAAGATGTGTGAATTCGAGGAGAAGAGAGCAGCATACGGATTCGCTTCTTCCGATAACAGCTATGAAGAGGCGGCAAAGTCTTTCGACAATCTCGTTAAGCAGAAGGATGACTGCTTCCTCTACGCTTCATTCGAGGAAAGACTGGACAGGATCCCCGGATTGTCTTCTGCGGATAAGACAAGACTTATCCAGGAACACGAAAAGGCTATGAAGGAAGTTGCTTTCCCTGAGTTTGAAGAGTGCGCTGCACGCATGAGAAAGCTTAAGGGCTCCGGCGGTGTTGATGCAGGTCTTTCAGCTTATAAGGGCGGAGATGCTTACTTTGCAGCTCTTACAAGACAGATCACAAACAACGGTGCGACCGTTCAGGAAAGCGTTTCTGCTCTTGAGGCAAGGATCAAGAAGGTCTACACCGATTACACCACGATCGCTACTTCAGGAATGGACTGGTATCAGGAATATACAAGTCACGCATATTCTAAGGGCGACATCAATAAGAACCTCGACTTCTTAAGAGGGCAGATAAAGGCAGATTTCCCTTCTGTCCCTGCACATGAATACTACATGATGGACGTTCCAAAGGTATTTGAGGAGAACTTCTCTCCTGCGGCATATCTCGGATATCATCTCGACAACTTCAATGCCAACCTCCTGATCATCAATCACAAGAGTGCTGATACAGATAAGGACTTCGGTGTTACAGTAGCGCACGAAGCATACCCCGGACACATGTTCCAGTCGCTTTATACACGTTCACACACATCACATCCTTATATGTTCTTGTCAGCATCCACAGGATATCTTGAGGGTTGGGCTACATATGTCGAGAATTACTCGATGAAGTATTTCACAGGCAAGGGTGTAACGGATGCAATGAAGCTCGTTCAGTGTGAATCAGTCCTCTCACTCCTTCTCAGCACAAGAGTCGATTACGGTATCCACGTCGAGAACTGGTCACTCAAGCAGTGTGTTGATTATCTCAACAGCTTCGGATTCTCTGCCACAGAGGCTTCTTTCGGCAAGTTCTATACACTTCTCGTTACTGACCCCGGATACTATGCCAAGTACGGTATGGGCTATCTCTGGACACAGCAGACGATGGAGGATATGCGCGCCAAGTACACGAACAAGTCTGACAAAGACATTCATACGGCGTACCTTGAATCCATGACCGGACCTTTCAATCAGATCAGGGATAACATGGACAAGAAGCTGTCTGCATAACAGGACATCCTGTTTGCCACAAAAAAACACCAAAACAGCCCCGCGGGTCTTTTGCATAAAGATGCAGTCCGCGGGGCATTTTTATTGGCTTTCAGGGCTTACATTACCATTAAATTAATTTTTATATAAAATGATTGAGAAAATAATCGTTGTGTTATAATTAACCTGAATATTTATACGGAGGACGGCTCATGGCTACCTTAACAAGGCTTGCAAGCACGCTGACTGCGCGCTATTTTCCTTCCAGCTCGCTAACGGACGCTTTCTATCTTGACGGCAGACTCTGCGGTAAGAGAGAGACCAGACAGGCTGATATCACCATTGATAAAGACGAGAGAGGCTTTTTCTTCTCCCTTTTCACACATCCTACGATCGAAGGTTTTGAACCCGGTACTATCCCGCCGTTCGAGCCCCAGCTCCGTGGTCTTTGCAATGAAGTTAAGAACGGCCATAAAGAGATCGATGCAATGATCGAGAAGTTTCTGTCAACTGCAGTTGAAGTTGCCGGAACGAACAAGCTCATGGACAACGAGATAAGAGATCCTTATTTCTCCGGCGTTATCGTCAGAGATTCGGAAGCTTTCGCAGTTACCATCGGCGGCGGTCTTGCTTTCCTCTACAGAGATGACACGATGTTCCCGCTTACTGATGCAGGCATCCCGATGGAACCCATCGATGCATACGGCAACAGAGTAGGCGATTTCCAGTATTACTGCTCTTCAAAGACAGCTAATGCTCTTTGGTCAAACTTCTTCACACTCACACCTGACGACTGCATCATCCTTTGCAACAAGGCAATCTACGATGCATTAGGCCAGAGGGAGATCTTGAGGATCCTCACGGACGCTGAAGACCAGTGCGATGCTGCAGGACTTATCCTCATACAGGCTTCCGCAAGAATGCCCAACACACCTATGCAGATCTCCATCTCATTCGTTGAGAGCGTTACAAGAGAAGAGAAGAAGGGCCTTTTCGGCAGAAAGAAAAAGAAGGACGACTACGAGGAAGAGACACATGAGCTCCTCGAGTCTACTGTAGAAGGCGGCGAGGTAGGTGCTGCAGCAAAGGCAATCGCTGATGCAGGCTTCGTAAGCCTCACACCTGAAGCACCGCTCGTAATTCCTGAAGTTGACGATGCACCTGCTGACGGCAGTATTGCATTTGGCGATAAGGCAGGCCAGCCTGACGCTCAGAAGATCCCTGATGATGCTCCTGAGTTCCCTGATAAGACAGAGCCCACGGAAGAACTTTCAGCTGAGGAAGCCATGAGAAAGATCTTCGGCGACATCAAGGATGCAACACCTGCTGAGCCTGAAGAGATCAAGGAAGACGAACCGGCTCAGTCACCGTTCGTTTTCGACCTCGGTTCAGCTGATACGACTGCAGAGCCCAAGGCTGATACAGCTTCTCCTGCTATGGAGACAGTATCCACAACAGAGTTCACACCTGAATCTGATGATTCTCCGACGAAGCCCGTTACAGATATCAATTCGCTTCTGTTCAGTGCAGACGGCGCTACGATCTTCTCCAAGGCCGGAGCTGATGCAAAGGCTGAAGTTAAGGAAACATCTGTTGCAGACCTTAAGGAAGAGCCGGTCATCCCTGTTGTTCCTGTGGCTCCCGTCGCACCCGCAGCACCTGTTGCTCCGGTTGTTCCTGTTGCCGCCCCGGTTTCCGGCACAGTTCCTCCGGTCGTAAACAAGCCCGATGAGATCGTTTTCGCACCTGCAGATGTTTCTGCTGATACTGATTTCCTTGAAGTACCCAGTGTTGAAGACACATTCGATCCTTATGGAAATACAAGCGCTCAGGAGCTTAAGAACACTCCTCCGATCGTATTCGGTGAAGATGTTTTCGCTCCCAAGTCTGAGCCCGTTCCTTCTGAAGAAGTCTCTTCCATTCCCGTACCTGAGTACGAGCTTGCAGATGAGAAGCCTGAATTGAAGGAAGAAGATAAGCTTAACGTTGATTTCCCTGTAACAGAGAAGCAGGAACCCGCTCCGGCTGTATCTGCTCCTGTTGCATCTGAAGAACAGCATGAGGCTCCTGCAGCTCCCGTTATCGAGGAGGTCATTCCTGAAGCAGTTACAGAAGCTCCTTCACAGGATGAGATCGTTCTTCCGTTCGGTAATCCCGCATTTACAACAGGTACTGAGGAAAGCACACCGGTCAAGGCCGATGACATTCCCCAGATGCCGCTTTATGACTCTGACAACTACAACAATCCTGTTAATGCCGTCGGTTCCGAGCAGAATGTCTCACAGCCTTTCGACAACGCTTCTGTATATGGCGATTATGCGAATGCTGATGTTCCGGTTGACGGTGCAGGCGAAGTTCCTCCGTATCAGCCCTATGGTGCGGAAGCATTCTCCACTGCTGATCAGAGCAGCTATGGAACATACGGAAATCAGACAGTTGATATGCAGGGAGGTGTACCTATGGATAATAACGGATATCCCGGATATGGTAATGATGGTAACGTATATGTTCCCGGTTACGATCAGGTTTCTCAGAATGGTTATCCCCAGCAGGATTATCAGGATCCGAATGCTGCTTACCAGGATCTCAGTGCCGGATACCAGGATCCGAATGCAGCTTCCCAGTACTATCAGCAGGATGCACAGCAGGGCAGCGGCTTTGGTGATTATTCAGCTCAGCCCCAGCAGGCATATGGCGATGAATTCGCCCAGCCTCAGGCATCTGCTTCTTCATCAGCTTCATTAGATGACGAGTGGTTCAATAACATCCTCGGTGTTGATGACAGCGGTGCAGTCTATGGCGGAGAGCAGACATACGGATACAGCTCACCTGCCAATACAGAAGCTCAGCCTGTAGTCTCTGATGCTTTGCAGCAGCAGGCTCCGTACAGCAACCCCGCACAGACATCTTACAAGCCTTCCGGTGCAGGTCCGAACAATAATGGCAGACCTCAGAGCAGTGCACCCCGTACGGCTTCATCTGCCGGCAAGGGCGGAAACGGCGGCGGAAAGAAGATGAAGCTTAACCGCAACGGTTATATGTTCATCGCATTCCTCGCAATCCTTCTTATCTGCATCATCATAGTTATCTCTCTTATCGCAAGAGGATGCAGCAAGAAGAAGCCTATAGAGACATCTGATTCTGTTCAGTCCACAGAGGAGACAACACCTCCTCCGACAACGACAACACAGGCTACACTGCCGGATCCTTCAGCTCCTATCGGATACTTTAAGTTCTCTGATCATATCGGTTACAGAACATGGTGGGATCTCTTCCATACTGTCTATAACATCGATATCGATAAGAACAACGATCCGAGAATCGCTATCATCCTTAAGTACAACAAGCTCGACCCTGCTACATACACAGGTCCTAACAGCGAAGACATGCTCTTGCTGCCGCCTAGAGGAGTAGTTACAGGTGAGATCCCGATCACATTCAATGCCGGCGGTTCTTCCACAGGAGAGACAACTGCTTCGGCACAGACAACGCAGGGTGAAGTAAACAGTTCGATCCACCTCACGTAATCTGAAGCGAAAATCATTTTTATCAATAAGACCGCCTGCTGTGTATTTCACGGCAGGCGGCTTGTTTTTTGGCTATTTAGTCAACTTATTTTGTAACAAAAAAGTAAGATACAAGTATATAATGCTATTGCTCTAATAATAACGCGCGAAAAGAGGGTTAATAACATGCATAAGAAACTGTTCATACCTGGACCTATTGAGGTTTCGCAGGATGTACTGGAGAAGATGGCTACTCCTATGATCGGACACAGAACAAAGGATATGTCCGCACTTCAGCAGTCAATCTCCGAGAAGCTCCAGAAGGTAATGATGACTAACAACACTATTGTTTTATCTACGTCATCAGGCAGTGGTCTTATGGAAGGTGCGGTAAGAAGCTTTACAAAAACCAGAGCAGCTGTATTCTCAATCGGCGCTTTCGGTAAGAGATGGCACAAGATGTGCACATCAAACGGCATCGCTGCAGATCTTTTCGAATCTGAGCTGGGTCAGCCTACAACACCTGAGATGATCGAAGCAGCTCTCTCAACAGGCAAGTATGACCTCATCACGATCACACAGAACGAGACCTCAACAGGTATCCACAACCCTATGGATAAGCTCGCAGAGGTTTATAAGAAATATCCCGATGTTATCGTCTGCGTTGACGCAGTTTCATCCATGGCAGGTGACTATATCCCTGTAGATGAGCTCGGTATCGACGTATGCATCACATCAACACAGAAGTGCCTTGGCCTGCCTCCGGGAATGGCTATCGCTTCCGTATCCGAGAAAGCTATCAAGAAGGCTGAGACAGTAGAGAACAGAGGTCTTTACTTCGACTATCTTGAACTCGTTAAGTTCGTTAAGGAAAAGCCTTATCAGTATCCTTCAACACCTTCAGAGTCTCACATGTTCGCTCTGGATTATCAGCTTGATAAGATCCTTGCAGAAGGCGTTGAGAACAGATACAAGAAGCACTGCAAACTCGCAAAGATCGCTCAGGACTGGGCAAGAGAGAATTGTGCTCTTTACTCCAATCCCGAGAACCTTTCAGTTACAGTAACATGCGTAACAAATACAACAGGTATCCCTACTTCAGACCTCATCAAGGCTATGGGCGAGAAGGGTTACCTCATGAGCAACGGTTACGGCCCTTTGAAGGATAAGACATTCAGAATCGCTCACATGGGTGATCTTACAGAAGAAGAGCTTAATACATACTTAAGCGACCTTAAAGACACAATAGCTGAGCTTCAGGCAAAAGCATAATTAATGACGGGGGAATATTTAAAATGAAGATCCTTATTACAGAGAGCATCGCAGAAGAGAGCGTTCAGTACTTAAGAGACAGAGGTTATGAAGTCGAGGAGTACCTTGGTCATTCACAGGAAGAGATCGAGCAGTATATCAAAGGCTTTGACGCTATCATCGTAAGATCTGCAACAAAGATCAATGAAGCACTTTTAAATAACGCTGACTGTCTTAAAGCAGTAGGCAGAGCCGGAACAGGTATCGACAATATCGATGTTAAGGCTTGTACAGAGCATGGCGTAATCGCTCTTAATACTCCTACAGCAAACAACATGGCTGCAGGTGAGCTTGCAGTAGGCCACGCATTCTCCATTTTCCGTAATCTTTGCGCAGCAAACGAAGGCGTTCACCACGGTGATTTCAGACGTGGAAACTGGGTAGGAATCGAGCTCGAGGGCAAGACAGCAGGTGTTATCGGTCTTGGCCGTATCGGTTCCATCGTATCCAGAAAGCTTAAGGGTGTAGGCATGAACGTAGTTGCTTACGATCCTTATGTACCTCAGGAAAAGTTCGACAAGATGGGTGTTACAAGATGCAAGACTCTTGATGAGCTTCTTGTTCAGTGCGATCTCATCACTCTTCATACTCCTAAGACAAAGGAGACATACGGCATTCTTTCCAAGGAGCAGCTCTACAAGTGTAAGAGAGGCGTAAGGATCGTTAATGCTGCAAGAGGCGGACTTGTTAATGAGCAGGATCTCGCTGACGCATTGGCTGACGGTCAGGTCGCAGCAGCTGCAATCGATGTTTTCGATAAGGAACCTTCTTATAATAAGGCACCCGGCGAGCAGGAGTACGATAACGTTCTTCTCCACGCTCCTAACTGCTACATCACACCTCACCTCGGAGCTTCAACTGTTGAGGCTACAGCTAAGGTGGGTCAGGGCATAGTAGAGCTTATCGATGGCGCTTTGAAGGGCGAGCTTGTTGCAGCTATCAACATGCCTCAGTTCTCCGGCAGCATCGAAGAGATCAAGCCTTACTGCTCTTTGGCTGAGAAGATCGGCCGTATGTACTATCAGGCAGAGGCAACACCTATCAAGAAGGTTGAAGTAAGATACAGAGGCGAGCTCGCTGAGAGTTCCGGCACAGGCATCATCACACTCTCACTCATGATGGGTCTTTTGAAGGGTATGGGTAATGATCACGTATCTTACGTTAATGCACAGGAGTGCATGGATGAGTGCGGTATCGAAGTTGTTGAGACAAAGACAGAATCTATCCAGAAGTACAATAACCTCATCAATGTTAAGTTCTGCACAGAAGATGGCAGAGAGCTTAAGATCAATGGTACAGTATTCGGACCTGATACAGAGGTTATCGTCTCATTCTTCGGTTACGAGATGAACTGCCCTCTTTCCAACACTGTTCTTGCTCTCAAGAACAATGATGTTCCGGGCGTTATCGGAAGGATCGCTACTATACTCGGATCACACAATATCAACATCGCTTCCATGCATTGGGGAAGAAAGAACCAGGATGGTTCTGACAACCCGCATGCACAGGCATTCGTTGCAATCGACCAGCCTGTATCCCAGGATATCATCGATGAGCTCAGCAAGGCAGAGGGCGTACTCCGTGTATCTCTCTTAGAGCTCGGCGAATAAAGAACACAAATTAAACAGATCATTCAGACCGCAGAGGTGAGGCCCATGAAGTACCACTATTCGAGAAAAGAAGGTTGGTTGGGCAATCCCTGCGGTCTTGTTTATTTCAAGGGAAGATATCATCTGTTCTTCCAGCTTAATCCTTCAAGTTTTCGTTATGGCCCGATGCATTGGGGTCATGCGGTCTCAGATGATCTTATCAGCTGGGAGGAATCGGATATCGCTTTAAGTCCTGAAGGCGAGCTTTGCTGCAATTCAGGCTCTGCGGTGGTGCATGACGGAAAGCTCTGGTTATTCTTTACTTCGCTTTCCAATGACAACCGCGAAAAGATCTGCGCCGCAGTATCTGAAGACGGCATTAAGTTCACCAGATTCGATAATCCTGTGGCAACAGTACCTTACGAGGGCAATGCCAAATTCAGGGATCCTTTTGTAATGAAGTACGGAACCGGTTTCCGCATGATAGTAGGTGCAGGCAAGTTCGGTGTGGCAAAGGTCCTTCAGTATGAATCTGATGACCTTATCAACTGGAAATACAAAGGCGAGATGCTCTCTGACGGAAGATTCGGAAGTGTCATCGAGATGCCTCAGATTGTTGAGGCTGACGGCAAATGGGTCTTCATTATCCAGAGTGAAAGACATGTTCCCACGAAAGTGTTGTTCGCTACAGGAGAATACGACGGTGAGAAGTTCATTTTCGATGATGAGAACGATCCTTTCAAGCCGGTCGATACGGGATATGATTTCTTAAGTCCGGTAACAATGGAAGACAAAGACGGACGAAGGATCGTGATGGCCTGGATCTTCTCCATGAAGATGAATTCATCTGCGATAAGTGCCCCGTGTGAGCTTAGTATCTCAAGAAAAGGCGAAGTATGCCTGATGCCGATAAGCGAACTTAGGGACAAACTCGTTAAGGAAAGCAGTTTTGTAAGCTATGCATCCGGCAGATTAAGAGTGCAGTTTGAAGGACGCACACTTTTCGATAAGGCATACAGGGAATGCCCTGATATAAGTGTTCTCGAGGATGTGGGAACTGTCGAAGTCTTCCTTGACGGCGGCAAAGAGATAATATCGATGTTCGTCTGCTGATATATATGACCAGGATTCTCAGGCAGGGTGAAGGATATCAGATCCTCTATAAAGAAAGAGGCGAGGACAGCGAGAAGATCGCATCTGACGGGCTTTCTGTCCTGTCGAGACTTGATGTGCCTGTACCGGGTATCATTGCCGCTGCAGATTCAGGCAAACGCATAAGGATCACCGGTAAGAAGTATTATCTCGTGTGCCAGGGGAGATTCGATGAATCTAGCGGCACCATGGAAGACCTTTTGTTCCATGATTCCAGGACCAACAGGACTTTCCCGGTAAAGAGGATGAGAAAAGGCGTTAAGGAAGCCAGACTTAAGTATGACGTTATCTCCTACGATGAGGAAAAAGACCTGTCCTATGTATCCGTGGTGCTTGATACAGGGCGCACGCATCAGATAAGAACACAGTTTGCTTCAAGAAAACATCCGCTTGCAGGCGACGGCAAGTACGGAAGCAGGATCAAGTGTCCTATAGCGCTCGTGTGCGCAGAGATGACATTTGATGAAGGCGAAGGAACAAAGTCCTTTACCATCAGTACGGATCCCAAAGAAGAGTTTAAACAGGTGTTCTGATCAGCCCTTAACGGAAGAGGGAGTGACCTTATATACGACTACTCCGCCGCTCTCGAAAACAGGTTCGCCTAACTGAGCAAATACCTCAGAGTTATCGTATCCGTAAGAGAATCTTTCCATGTCACCCATAACGATATATTCGATATGATACTTGTCTATCAGTGCCTGAACATCTTCAGGTGATTCACTGTAGTAGATATTATCGACATCGTTATGTCTCGGTGTGATATAAAGCTTCCAGACATCCTTAGCAGGATCGGAGACAAGGATGTCATGCTGCTGGTCTACAACACCGTGGAAACGCCAGAGCCATTCATGTGTTTGCCATCCGAAAACCGTCGGAAGACCTGTGTAAGCAGATACTATGCAGTTGTCAGTATAACTGTCACCATAAGCTTCGCAGATAACAGGACTGCCCTTGACCTCTGAATTAAACCAGTTAATGCAGTCCAGGTATGCATTAAGGTTGCCCTCATAGTAATCGGTAACACGTTCACTTGCGTGATGTTCGATATACTTGGTACCGTCGAGGCCTTTGTAGTTTGCTTTAACGAGATCGCCTGAACGCTGCTTCAAGGCTGCCATAGTGTAATGTGCAGGTACTAGGAGCATGATAGCGAAAAGGATTGCAACGGCAAACAGACCGGTGGAATATCTGCCTTTCTTATTTACGAACCATACAAGTCTTATTACTGCATAGACCATGGCGATGGACAGGATAATGAATGCTGCGAACGTGAACTTGAACATCGTATTCGATCTCAAGTATCCGCCGGTGTAGATATCTCTTACATAGAAGATCTCCGGTGCGGCGATAAGCATTATTCCTACGATAGTCATACCGCAGACGAAGATATCGATAAGATTTCTCCTCGCAAAAAATGCCTGGATTGGATTGTAATACTTATTCTCATCTCCGATAACATCAGTATTTACAGGTGTTTCCTTTTTCTTTGCTTTTATTATGGAGACATATCTGTAGTTCTTCGATGCAAATACGAGGACCATGAAGAATACCGTGATAATGATATGTGTTCCGTAGAGGATGAAAAGCTGATAAAGAGAAGAGTGGTTCTTTACTTTTCCAAGTGAATTCGAGATCATGTCGAAGTTCATATTGAAGGGAAGAGCTGTCAGTGTAGCAAATGAGAAAAGGAAACTCATCTGGAAAGATGTTCTCGGAAGTGCTGTAGGACTTACAACACAGAACAGGAAAACAGCCACCATCAGTATTGATTCAAGAGAATATAGGAGCAGTGGATTGCTGCCCTGCGCCAGATAGATCAGAAGTATTCCGCCGACGTTAACCAAGAAGATAAGAGCGCCTGATATATTGGTGAATTCTGGTGTCTGAATGGTATTGATGATTAGGAATCCCATTGAGCAGAAGACGAAGTAGATGAGGAAATCCCAGTAGTTCGTCATCTGGGCGCATCCTAAAAGGATTGCACAGAGAACAAGGTGCAAAGTAATAGTCTTCTCGAACTCGGGTGCAAGTCTGGATTTGCCTGCGCTTAAGTTATCAAGAGTGAAGCGTACAGATGCCTCTTCTTTGCCCGGGAGACTGACTTTGCATAACAATGACAGGATCACAGCAACGATGAGAAGGACGATCATCATGGAGATAACATGCGCGTGAAGATCTCCGACTATATATGAATAGAAAGGAAATTCCTCGATGGTATAGTCTCCGCCGTTTGTGGTTACCTCAGGATTCCAGCCGATATATCTGGTGCTGTCAGGATAGAAGAAACTGTCTGTTCTTCCGACATTGATGCCCCACTTCTTGAAAACGCCCAAAAAGGAGTTTCCGATGCTGTTCTCATCATAGAAGAAGGAGTGCGAATTGCCCCAGAGAGAAACGGCGCAACCTGTAAGCAATCCGGCAACATACTTGACCCATTTGTTCTCGATGAAGCCTTTCTTTATCGAAGCTTCGATAAGGAACTTTCCGATCGAGAAGCTCATGGCAAAAGGAATCGCCGTAGCAGAACACATGGCAAGGTTATAAGCGACACCGGTATTGATGCCGGTAGCCTTCATGACTACTGCCCAGATGAACTGACCGAAATAGTAGTAGTTAATGGAATAGCCTGAAAGCCACATATCGTTTGCGGGAAGTGAACTGTTCCTCTGCATGGACATGAGGAAACCATAGTCCATATATTTTTCCTGGCCGTTGATGTCGGGAAGGAATCCCTTGAAGTAGCACATGAGGAAAAAGATGACGAGGAATGCTGTCTCTTCGATGACAATAGCTTCGATAAAGCCTTTGGTATTAAGCTTGTTTACCAGAGCTTTTCTGAAAGTTTTCGGTGCATAACATAGTGCTGCAACCACGGCAGCTGACAGGATAATGCAGAGAATATTAAGCTTGAATATCTTAAGATGCGACAGTGTCCATAAGACCAGGCAAGTGAATATAAGTCCCATCGGCTGTGACAGGAAAAAGCCGCCTGATGAGAAATCTTCCCAGAGCTTGGCTGCAAGAGGAAGAGTCACAAGTCCGATTATGAGCAGGAAAAAAGACCACCAGAGACATGATGCCGTATCCTTGCTTCCCATGGTCAATACGCCGAGTATTGTAGCTATAGAGAAAGGTATAAGCAGAAGGAAATAGCGTAAAGGTGAATCTGAGTCAAAACGCGGGTCGTAAGACTTACTCATGACAGAACTCCTTCGATAGTTTTTGATGCAGCTGTATCCTGGGCATTGAGCTCGGTTACAGGCACGTGTTCATTACTCCTGTTAAGAGTATCCTCATAAGATCTAATGATCTCTGAACTGATCTTTCCTGCGAGACTTACTACAGAATCCATGTGGTTTTCCGGTGTGTCATTGGTCGCATATTTTGTAAGACCTGTTGAACATACGAAAAGATTCTCACAAGGATTTGTAAGATCGATCTCAGGATATTGTGATGTCAGGGCATATCTGGTCTTTGTCAGACGCCATGATCTGATATCGGATTTACGAAGTGACGGATAGAGTTTTCGAAGTCCGGCAAAATACTTGAGCATGATGTTCGCATCAGAATCTATCCAGAGACTGTCTGTTATCGAGCATGAACCGACAAGGTAGACGACGGAACCGCCGTAGCCTCTCTCTCCGAAAGCATTTGTATGGTTAATTATCGCGTTGAACGGCAGACCGGTATCCTTCGGAGGAACCTGATAGAACATCTGTGACATTTCGTGCTTCATGACCATCATTGCGGTGATCTTTGCGCTGTATGTGATGTTCATCAGAATATCCCTGTCGTCCATCGGTATGGGAAGTCCGTGACTTACATTTACGAATGTTCTGCAAGAGCCGGTGAATACGACATAAGCGGTATCGATAACGACTCTGGTGGAGTTGGAAAGAATGCAGCTTGTACGGTACATTCCGTTTCCGAGTCTGGCGATCTCAGCGACTGTTGTCGAATAACAGATACGTCCGCCGTTATCGGTTATGGCCTGCATGAGACTTGAGATAAGGCATGCAAATCCGCCGTTATAGTAACCGACTTTACGGTGGGATGCTTTTCCTGACCAGGCTGAATCGAACCATTCGATCTTATCATCGACACCCATCTCTTTGGAAAGGGCAAGAAGGGACTTGTCGCTCTTTCTTAAGTGGTGGGGAAGGAGTTCAAGATACTCTCTTCCGATTCTGGTGTATGCGAGAAGACCACCGGGAGAAGCAAGCTCCTCAACGATGGTAACGTTAAAGCCGGCCTTGGCCAGCCTCATGCCGCATGTCAGACCGGACAAGCCGGATCCGATTATGCAGACAGTTTTTCTCTCGTCTGTAAATACGCCTTCAGAATCCATTATCCGATCTTCTTTGCCTCAAGATAGAATCTCTTCTCAAAAGCTTCGCCCATAGAGAAAGTCTTTCTGGGGAATACGCCTTCTTTTTCGACTGTGCCGAAGAAAGTATCCTTGCTGATAGCGGGAACAAGAATGCCCGTATTGCCGGTAGTGGAGAGCTTTCTTACGGAATCTTCACCATGAATGTAATCGCATTCAAGACCTAAGCTGTCGATCATCATCTGTACGGAACCGACAGCAAGAGTGTGAGGAGGATTGGCAAGTGAGACCTTAACATCTTCCTTGCCTTCAGTAACGACGACGAAAGTCTGTTTGCCGTCGTCTGATCCGTTGATCTCGATTCCGGAATCCTTGAAATATTCCTTTGCCTTGGCGATGAATTCATCACCTGAGATATTGAAGATAACTCTGTGGATAGGCTCAAAATCAAGACCCTTGTCGTGGATGTTAACGATCTCGGCAAGAGCATATCTTGCAGGATGGGTCTTCTTCTCCTCATCTGAAAGACCAGCTCTGATATTCTCCCAATGCGCTTTTGCGGAAGCGAGTGAGTGATTGCCGTCTCCTACGAGGAAGAGGAGACCGTCGCTGTTCGCGTCCTTGAGAGTCTTAAGACCATTTACGATAGATTCCGCGATAGCTGTGCCATCGGGAATGAATGTGCCGGTGATATGTCCTGAACCGAGCATGAGGTCTGTATCGTACAAAGGCTTGATGCCTTCTTCTTTTGCCATTTCAAAGGCTTTCTCTATTGTGATGCCCTTGGGGTCATCTATGAGGATCATGATATGGGGAAGTTCCAAAGGAGAATTAGCCCTGATCCTGACTCTGGGAGGGATCCTCGAGAGAACGGTTCCTTCTGTTGCCCTGCAGATATTCTTGTTGCCGGGTTCGAAGCTGTAACCTTCGAGATCGATCGCAGCCACAAGGCCCTTTCTTGAAGGGTGAAGTTCAGTTGATCTGTCGACTAAGATAAAGCCTGTGCCGGGACACTGGAGAATGCCCTCATCAAGATATTCCTTTGCTGTCTTAGCAATGGATTCAAGCTTTTCTGTCTCTTTTTCTGTGTTGAGATAGACCTCAGGAAGAACAAGATTCAGTGTGGAAGGAGCGTTTCCGGTCTCCTTCTCGCAAGCTGCCCAGTACTCAGGTTCTGATGTGTACTGATCGCATGCGATAACTGCCCATTTCTTAAGGTCTGTACCATTCTGCGGAATAAGGATATCCGGTACCGCAAAGCCGAGATCACTAACGGTTCTCATTCAATTACCCCTCTAAACAATAAAAGTGCATATCATTCTATCACGGACCGGGACCGATTTGGGGATTAATGTGCTTTTTGCCGCTATATTACTTATTTTAGATGTGATCCTGGATGTCTTTTGAGAATAGAAATCATGAAACAGTTCCAATTTACGGTCACGGCTATGTTTTTCGCTCAAGACCATTAACCAAAAGTACATTTAATGGTACTATGAACACATTGAAATCACAGGAGGAGAAGTCCATGGCTAACAGCGAATTGTCAAAACTCAAGATCTTGTTTATTTACGACTATTTCAAGAACAGACTGGGTATCGGTGATCAGGATGCGGTTTCCGTAAGTGACCTTATCAGTTATCTTGAGCAGATGACGGGAACCACGTTTGAACGCAAGTCGATCTACGCTGATATCAATAAGATCAATGAGTATGTTCAGAAGTCAGGACAGACTACGGACGACTCCTGGATCTTTACTGAAGGGAAAAAGTATAAAAGGTCAGATCTTAAAGATGAGATCAGCATAGATGAGGCAAGACTGATCGTTGATGCGATAAGTACGACGGCATTCGTTGATTCGGATCTTTGCGAGAAGATCATGAAGATGTTTCCGGCATATTTCACGGAGTCATACCGCAACCGCATGCTTTATTCCCACTATGAGAAGGTCGACAGCAAAAGTATGCTGAAGCTCAATAATATCCGCGGATGCATAGATGCGGAGAGTGCCCTGACCTTCAATTACGGATACATGCTCGGAGGCGAACTTACCGAAAAGACTCAAAAGACCGTATCTCCCATGGCTCTTGACTGGGAGAACAACTGCTACTATCTGATCGCCATTGATAATGAGAAGGGACAGGATCTGGAAAGGGATCAGACCCTCTCGGGTGCCCTCAGAAGATACAGGGTGGACAGAATGGCGAACCTCGCTTATTCAAGCAGCAAATATATCAGTTACAAAACGAAAAAAATAAAAGAGCAGGAGCTTAAGCGCTTTGTGGATAATTCACTTTCTGCTTATGCCAGCACCAGAAAGGTTCCCGTGGAGCTTACGATCATCGGAAAGACCCGTAAGGACGTCCTTAAGGCGTATGGTGCCTTTGATTCGAGGATGCGCCATGACATCAGGATCAATGATGACACTAAGCTCGATAAAGGAATCCTGAAGATCAATGTCATGACGGGAGACGTTCCGACGCTTTATACTGACCTTTTCGAGCTTTCCACATTCGACGATGTTACTGTCACGATAGATAATGAGGAGATTTGCAGGAAATATGCCGAATATATAAAGAAGGCGGCCAAGGCGGCAAAACTTCTCAAGCTCTGATTGCAAAGCGAAATCAAACGATTTATAATTTTTAAGTTTTATTTTTATTAAGGAGTCATGCACCTATGAGACAATTCACTTCGAAAGAGCTAAGAAAGACCTGGAAGGAATTCTATATTGAACGAGGTCATGTTGATGTAGGTGCCGTTTCATTAGTATCTGACGGATCTACCGGCGTATTGTTCAACGTTGCCGGCATGCAGCCTTTGATGCCTTATCTCCTTGGCGAGAAGCACCCTCTCGGAACAAGGCTCTGCAATGTTCAGGGCTGTGTCCGTACAAACGATATCGATTCAGTAGGCGACAGAAGCCACGTCACATTTTTCGAGATGATGGGAAGCTGGAGCCTTGGAGATTATTTCAAGGAAGAAAGATGCAAGTGGAGCTATGAACTCCTTACCCAGGTATTCGGATTCGACAACGATCACCTTGCTGCAACAGTTTTTGCAGGTGATGAGAATGCACCCAGGGATGAGGAAGGTGCCAAGTTCAGAATCGCATCCGGATTCAAGCCTGAGAACATCTACTATCTCGGTGCAGATGATAACTGGTGGGGACTTGAGTACGGCCCCTGCGGTCCTGACAGCGAGATGTTCTATATCGCTGATGTTCCTGACTGTGGTCCGAACTGCGGTCCCGGATGCAGCTGCGGTAAGTATACCGAGATCGGTAACGACGTATTCATGCAGTATGAGAAGCATCAGGACGGTACCCTCACACCTCTCAAGCAGAAGAACGTAGATACAGGCTGGGGTCTTGAGAGAATCCTCGCTTTCCTTAACGGCACAAAGGATGTCTATAAGACAGACCTCTTTACTGAGGCTATTGCTTATATCGAGAAGGCTTCAGGCGTTAAGTACGATTCAGATGAAAAGCTTACTAAGTCAATGAGAGTTCTTGCTGACCATATCCGTACAAGCGTCATGCTTATCGGAGATGCAGCTAAGCTCGTTCCTTCAAATGCAGGCGCAGGATATGTATTAAGACGTCTTATCAGACGTGCTGTAAGACACGCAAGAACACTTGGCCTTTCTACAGAGCAGATCTTAGGCCTTGCAAAGATC
Source organism: uncultured Clostridia bacterium (assembly GCA_946403085.1). GTDB lineage: Bacteria > Bacillota > Clostridia > Saccharofermentanales > Saccharofermentanaceae > Saccharofermentans. The sequence goes on from CAMIYM010000016.1 coordinate 33,490, forward strand.
TATATCGACAGCGTTTACGATGACAGTTATCCGCTTCTTACAAAGAACCGTGAGTTCATCCTTAACGAACTCGATAAGGAGATCGCAAGATTCGAGAGCACACTAGAGAACGGTATCAAGGAATTCAAGAAGATCCTTGATGACAAGAAGGCAGCAGGTTCTTCTGAGATCGACGGTGAGTCAGCATTCTATCTTTACGATACATTCGGATTCCCTATTGAACTTACAGTCGAGATGGCTTCCGAAGAAGGCCTTAAGGTCGATGAGGATGGCTTCAAAGCTGCAATGGAAAAGCAGAAGGAAACAGCAAGAGCTGCAACCAAGGCTAAGGGAGATCTCGCACTCAGTGTTAATGAGATCCCTGATGAAGTAGCCAAGGATTCAAATGCTACAGAATATGACGGTTACGATAACCTTAAGTGCGAAGCAAAGGTCATCTACATCCTTAAATCAGACGAAGAAGGCATAAAGTCCGTTGACAGCGCTTCCGAAGGCGACGACATCATCGTAGTTACTGACAAGACAGTTCTTTACGCTACGATGGGTGGTCAGATCCACGATGAAGGTAAGATATTCACTTCAGGTTTTGAAGCTGAGGTCATCTCAGTAGATAAGGATGCTGCAGGCAAGTATCTCCATACTCTTAAGGTTACTAAGGGTACTGTATCAACAGGTGAGACAGTCAGCATCGAAGTAGATAAGAAGAACAGACTTGCAATCGCAAGGAACCATACAGCTACACATATCCTGCTTTCAGCTCTCCAGAAGGTATTGGGAGATCACGTTGAGCAGGCAGGTTCTTATGTAGGCAATGACCGTTTGAGATTCGACTTTAACAACTCACAGGCAATGACAGCTGAGGAGATCTGTAAGGTAGAAGAGATGGTAAATGACGTTGTCCTTCAGGCACTTCCTGTTGAGACAAAGGTCCTTGCTATAGATGAAGCTAAAAAGCTTGGTGCTACGGCTATCTTCGGTGAGAAGTATGGCGAAGTCGTAAGAGTCGTTGCAGTCGGTGGTTTTGATGCTCCTTTCGATCTTGAGTTCTGCGGTGGTACACATCTTACAAACAGCAGCCAGATCGGTCAGTTCAGGATCGTATCCGAATCCGGTATCGCTGCAGGTATCAGAAGAATCGAAGCTGTTACCGGTGCAAGATGCTATGAGATGAGCAAGGCGGACAGAAGCCTCATCGATGAGGCAGCAGCTGCCCTTAAGACTCCCAAGGATAAGATCGTAGAGAGGATCGAAGCTCTTCACGCAGAAGTTAAGACTCTCGAAAAAGAGATCGCAGATATCGAGAAGGCAAAGGCCGGTTCTTTTGCTGACAGTGCAGTATCAAGTGCTAAGGATATCGGCGGCGTTAAGGCTGTCATCGCTTCTTGCGACGCAGCTGATGCTGCAGCTCTGAGAGATACAGCAGATAAGATCCGTGACAAGCTCGACTGCGGTGTAGTATTCCTTGCTGCAAACGGCGGCGACAAGCTCCTTTTCACAGCTATGGCTACCAAGTCTGCTAATGAGAAGGGTGCTCACTGCGGCAACATCATCAAGGAAGCTGCAAAGGTTGCAGGCGGTGGCGGCGGCGGACGTCCCGACATGGCTCAGGCCGGCGGTAAGGATGTAAGCAAGCTCAATGAAGCACTTGCTAAGGCTGAGGAAGTCCTTGCTTCCCAGGTAAACGGTTAAGGAGAAATACCATGTGCATATTCTGCGATATAGTTGAGGGCAAGATCCCTTCATCCAAAGTTTATGAGAACGATTATGTTCTTTGCTTTAATGACATTAATCCCGTAGCTCCGGTACATGTTCTTGTCGTTCCGAAAAAGCATTTCGCGAACATCAATGAACTTGCCTCCGATCCTGAGGGTGCTCTTTATTCTGCAGAGATCACAAAAGCGATTGCTGAAGTTGCCAAGATCAAGGGTGTAAGCGATGCTTACAGAACGATCAACAACTGTGGTGAGGGTGCAGGACAGACTGTAATGCATGTTCATTTCCACGTTATCGGCGGCACAAATCTTACGGAGAAACTCATCTGATCCTATGGCAAGAATGAGAACCAAGCGCAATATTCCTGCGCGCATGGAAAAATGTCATGAGCGCTGGTTTGACGCGCCCATGTTGAACCGCGGCAAGTGGAGAGAAGCTTGCGGCTTTGCAGAAGATGTACCGGTTTGGCTTGAAATCGGATGCGGCAAAGGAAAGTTCTGCACCGAGATGGCTTTAAGACATCCGGAAGTTCTTTATATCGCTATGGAAAGAGATGCCTCTGTAACTCTTGCTGCAATTGAGAAAGCTCATGCTCTTGAGATCCCGAATCTCTTCTTCATAAGAGGCGATGCAGGCATCATTGAGAACTATTTTGCCGAAGACGAGGTCAACAGGATCTTCCTAAATTTCTCTGATCCCTGGACAAGGCAGAACAAGCCCAAGAGACGTCTTACATACAGAGATTTCCTTGCTAAATACAAGGTCATGATGAAAGACGGCGGTGCTATTGAATTCAAGACTGATAATGATGATCTTTTCGATTTCTCTCTTGAGGAATTCAAGGAGATGGGATTTACGCTTACTGATGTAACAAGAGATCTTCACAACAGTGAATGGAATGAAGAGAATATCCGCACCGAATTCGAGCAAAAATTTGCCGATCAGGGCATCCCGATCAAAAGAGTAGTAGCAAACATGTGATGTGCTTTTTGTAAGATCATTTTCTTACAAAGAGATAGGTGTTTCCGCCTTTAAATCTGATCTCATAATCGTCGTCATGAGAAATCGATGCGAAAAGATATCTGTCGGTCGATTCGCTTACGACAATGTAATTGAATCCGTACTTATCGAGGAAATCCCTGTAATAGATCTTTGCAGATCTTAAGTCGCACCACTCGCCATAGTAATCGAATTCCTTGTTGTTCTGCTCTAAGAACAGCTCGGCTCTGCCATCGATGTAGGGGTGGAAACCGTTATATTCGAAGTACTGTCCGTCATTGAAATTAGCATAAAGGACAACGGGTTCATCGCTTTCTTTCAGTATTTCTATGATGCTGTCGAGGTTCTTGTAATAGGACCAGAAACCGCGGTTAGTGGAAATCGATTTAATGAGTGAATTACCGCATGTAAATGCCGTCATGATTATGAGGAAAACAGCAGCAAGGATTTCTATGGTGCGCGTTATCTTGCTCCTGATCTTCTCAGGTATTTTGACTTCAAGATCTTTAATGGCATAAGTAAATGCCGGCATTCCGAAAAGGAAGAAATACGGAGTTCCTTTTCTGTGCAGGAATCCGAGAATGAGTGTGCCGAAGAACAGGCAGAAATGCCTTACCGTAAACGAGTTCTTCCTGTAGAAGAAAACAAGGACAGCCATAATAAATAAGATGCCGAAAGTGATCCTTCCGTATGTTGTCGTGATGTTTGTCGGAAGCATCTCAGCGATGGTATCGTTCAGTTTTGTGTCTCCGTATGAAGAGAACAGATAGAAGACATTCTCCATTCCGTAAGGATTGATGAAGCCTGCTGCTGCACTGAGTGCAAAAGACAGAAGCAGATAAAGGAGATTGCCGTTTGCTTCAAGCTTTATTGCCCTGTAATGAACCGGAATTGCACCTGCTATAAACGGGAGCATGAAGATGAACATCATAGACCACATCGAGGCGTGAAGGTTGATTACCGCAAGCGATATGAAAGGCATGCCGATGAGATATCTGAGCTTTTTTGTCTGGACATGCTTTTCGAGAAGATAGACTTCCAAAAGCAGAATGGTAAATGTGAAAGTCTGAGGCCTTGTGACTATAAGCGGAGCGAAAATTATCACATTCGATACACAGGACATAAGGACTGATACCAGCTCGTTCTTTGAGATGAGAATGCACAGACGGTAAGTGAGGACACAGATTCCTGCGTAACATGCGTAAAGGATCGCGAAAAGACCGATCTCGCCGAGTCTCGAATAGGACAGATAGAAGATCACGGAAGACAGCCACTGCTGTACTACGATCTTCATGTTCGAGTGCATTGAAAGGAAATCCGTGTGCGGGAATCCGTTGTTCAATATGTATTCGCCAGTCGGATAAAGGAAAAAGAAATCGTTATCAAGATGGCGCAATTGGAAGCAGGCAACTACGAACGGGAAAAAGAGAAGGATGTATTTAAGCCATGCGGGCAGCTTGTTTTTAACAAGTTGATGGTCTGTCATTACCAAAACTCCTTCTATTGATTGTCAAATTATATCACGCAATAAATGAAGCAAAAATCGTTTGAGGGAAAAAAGGGGCAATCGGTCCCTTTTTTATTAAAATTTACAATATTATGACAAAAATGCTGTGGAAAACCCCTACCCAGTGGAGTAGAATTCTTACGGTGCAGATAAATGAGCACTATTTTAAGTTTAATAATCCCGTTTAAGGGAATTTAGGAGGAATTCAATATGGCAGTAAAAGTTGCGATTAACGGTTTCGGTCGTATCGGTCGTCTTGCTTTCAGACAGATGTTCGGTGCTGAGGGTTATGAGGTAGTTGCTATCAACGATCTTACAAAGCCTTCCATGCTCGCTCACCTTCTCAAGTATGACACAGCACAGGGTGGTTACGCTGGTGTAATCGGCGAGAACAAGCACACAGTATCCGCTGACGACGAGGCTAACACAATCACAGTAGACGGTAAGACACTTAAGATCTACAAGGAATCTGACGCTAACAATTGCCCTTGGGGTGAGCTCGGTGTAGACGTTGTTCTCGAGTGCACAGGTTTCTATACATCTAAGGAAAAGTCTCAGGCACACATCAATGCTGGCGCTAAGAAGGTTGTTATCTCTGCTCCTGCAGGAAACGATCTCCCTACAATCGTTTACAACGTTAACCACACAACATTGACAAAGGATGACAAGATCATCTCTGCTGCTTCTTGCACAACAAACTGCCTTGCTCCTATGACAAAGGCTCTCAATGATTATGCTGCAATCCAGAGCGGTATCATGACAACAGTTCACGCTTACACAGGCGACCAGATGATCCTCGACGGTCCTCAGAGAAAGGGTGACCTCCAGAGAGCAAGAGCTGGTGCTGCTAACATCGTACCTAACTCTACAGGCGCTGCTAAGGCTATCGGCCTTGTTATCCCTGAGCTCAACGGCAAGCTCATCGGTGCTGCTCAGCGTGTACCTACACCTACAGGTTCCACAACAATCCTTCACGCTGTTGTTGAGGGTGAAGCTACAGTTGAGGGCATCAACGCTGCTATGAAGGCTGCTGCTAACGAGTCTTTCGGTTACACAGAGGAGAAGCTCGTTTCTTCCGACATCATCGGTATGAGATATGGTTCACTCTTCGATGCTAACCAGACAATGGTTTCCAAGATGGATGACGGTAACTCCCTCGTTCAGGTTGTTTCTTGGTACGACAACGAGAATTCTTACACATCTCAGATGGTAAGAACAATCAAGTACTTCGCAGAGCTCGGCTAATAACTGGCTTTAAGAAACTGATTAATAGAGGCGTCTCTTATGAGGCGCCTCTTTTTTATTGATGATTTGTTCCGCGGCTGTACAGAGGTGGTTGATATACCCTGCGGCCGGAGATGGCTGATTGAACCTCTGTTGTACGGAGATGGATGCTAATATGCCCCTCAGTTGGCCGGAGAAGACTTTTGCTGATTTTTTGCCAAAACAGCAGTGATTTTGGCAAGGATTTTAGCAAAACGCGACTGCTTTGCCATTTTAGTGCTGATTTGAGACCTGATTTGGCAAAATTTCAGCAATTGCTCCCGCCCTGTTTTCGCTGGCGAAAAGCAGGATTAAGGATCGTGCTCATTTGAACTCGAAAAGAGTACTCTTTTTGCCATTGGCGCAGTGCAGTACCTAATATTGTACGCATTTGGCATCGAAATGAGTACGATTTTGCCCTTTGTACAACACAAGCCTCAGTATTGTACGCATTTACCCTCGAAATGAGTACAGTTTTTTGCACTGGGTGTTATCAACAGCATTTACTATATTTATCTTTATAAGATGTATACGCGTGCGCGCGAGGGAGACTGCAAGGTCAGAGATAGATCTCGACAACAGTGGCTTCAGGAACGCATAAGAACCTGAAGGGAAGGATTCCGCAGCCAAGCCCTCTTGATATGAAGGTCTTGGTTCCGTTGAGGTCGAACTGACCCTGAATGACATTCTTCTTGGGAAGTGTATCTGTCGTTCTTAACACGTTGAATTCAAACTTGAAAGGCAGCTTCATCTGTCCGCCGTGGAAGTGTCCGGAGAGCATGAAGTCCGGCCTTGCTTCAGGATCGAGATGAAGGATGGAATCAGGATTATGAGCGAGCAGTACTACGGGCGCATCCATATTGCATGCAAGCTTTTTCTGCCATACGCGGTGAACCTTACCGGAATCAGGAACGCCGGCAAGATAGATCCTGGCTCCGGTCTTGCCTGAGGAAAGGGTTACATATGAATTATCAAGACTGATAAAACCCGATTTGGCAGGGGCGTTTTCAAGCATAAAGTCGTGATTGCCTGATATGCCGTAAAAGGGGAGACCTAATTCCTTGCAGCAATCCCTGACGGCATTAACGTAGTTATAGCCTTTTTGAGCGTTTTTAGGGTAGGTTACAAGGTCACCGTCGAATATAACGGCATCAAGCCCGGAGCTCTTGTGAGCCCTTCTGATCGAGTTACAGATGCGTTTTGCGGTGACAGGACACCATTCATTATGGATATCAGAGAAGAAGAACAGACGAAGATCAGCTGTTCCTTCAATGTCTTTCGGATTTAAAGGGAGCTTTTTTACGTTAAGTTCACTGCCGGAACGGTCAACAGAAGAAGATCTTTTCATCTTGACCTTATCGTTGATAAGAAAGAATGGTTCTGTCAGACACCATAGGATATAAAGCAGTGCAAGACCTGCCAGTATCAACAAAACCACTAAAAAGATCCCCATTATCAGGACAGTTCTCCTTTTTTCTTAATTATATAATATGCAGCGGCCAATCGTGTGTTATAATTCATACAATCAATCATGATTTTTACAGGAGGAATTTAGGATGCCTAAGACAGAAATCACATACGAGATCGTCCAGCAGATCGGTGTTCTTAAGGAGAACAAGTCCGGTTGGCAGCGCGAACTTAATATCGTTAAGTGGAATAACGGTAAGCCGAAGCTCGATATCCGTGATTGGGGCCCGAACCATGAGAAGGTAGGCAAGGGTATTTCTCTTGATTTTGAAGAGTACAATACACTCAAGGCTTATCTTGAGGATGGCGACTTCACTTCTCTTGACGAGTAATTATTCGTTTTAAGATTTTCTTTTTTATATTATGAATTTATATAGGCGCGTATTTATGCGTCGTGATTCAGTATGAGAAGCGAAGAACGAGCTGGTATTATCACAATAGTTATGCTTTTTTTGTGGGGGACTCTGATTGCAGAGCCCTTCCATATTTTTGCGCGGTTTATTGCCATTGCAGTGCAGTATGCATCTAAGGGCTTAGGTGCGAACGGAATCGTCTCTTCGCTTATTCTTTATGTCGTAGCTGTATCTACGATAATACTTCTTCAGAAGATCTCATCGACCAAGCTTGGTGTTTTCGTTCCGTGCCTCATTTCAGTGGTTTTTATAACGATGCTGCTGGTGAAGAATATCCGCAATCTGTCAGTCGTATACAGCGATGCTATATGTCTTGCTATACCTGCAGCAGTCGGATTGATCTTCTATATCATCAAGTATGAGAACGGACTTAAGTGGGTTACGGACGTGTATACATACTCTTTGGCTGTAGCCCTGGTCAATGCGCTTTTATTCGTTCCGATCGCAAAGCTTAACGGCACGATCGACAAGATTCTTTATATCACCAACTATAACGATCTCAACATTACAAGCAGTTTTGCAGGTCTTGCAGGAATTCCTGAAGTGGTATGGGGATTATTCCTCACTGCTTTTGCCGTGCTTCCGGTAATCTATCTTGCTACTGTCGGCAGGAGGAAATGATATGGAACAGTTGGATATGTTTTCAGGAATGATGTCCGTTGATCCCGAGCGTGAAGAATACTTGGAGCTTGTAAAAAAGCTTAATCACTTTGCCGAGCTTTACTATTCCAAAGACGAGCCTGAGATCTCTGATTACGAATACGACACCATGAACAACAGGCTTAAAGCGATCGAGAAGGAACACCCTGACTGGGTCGTTCCCGAATCTCCTTCGAAAAGAGTCGGCTGGAAGGCTGAGAAGGGTGTCCTGGTAAAGCATAATGTTCCGATGCTCTCGCTTCAGGATGTTTTCTCCAAAGAAGAAGTATATGAATTTGTTGATTCTATCCGCGGTGAGTTTGGCGATGAGGCTGAATTCCTGGTAGAGACAAAGATCGATGGCCTTTCCATGGCTCTGCGTTATGAAGAAGGTGAGCTGAAGCTTGCCGTTACGAGAGGCGATGGAATTACAGAAGGCGAGGACGTCACCATGAACGCCCGCCAGATCGCTGACGTCGTAAAGCAGATGAAAGAGCCAGTTCCTTATATCGAGATCCGCGGCGAAGTCTACATGACCAGAAAGGCTTTTGAGAGCGTAAATGCCAAGGCGGAGGAAGAAGGCAAGAAAGCTTTTGCCAATCCCAGAAACTGTGCAGCAGGTACTTTAAGACAGATCGACACCAGGATCACGAAGGAGAGAGGTCTGTCCTTATTCATATTCAATGTCCAGGAGACAAGAGGAATTACATTCAACACACACCTTGAGGGATATGAATACCTTAAGCGTAACGGTGTAAAGGTCATAGAGAACTGCTATAAGTGCAAGACGGCAGACGAAGTGTGGGATGCGATAACGAAGATCGGAAACATGAGAGGCGAACTCGAATACGATATAGATGGTGCAGTCGTAAAGCTCAACAACCTGTCTGAAAGATCCAAGCTCGGCAACACGATCAAGTTCCCGAGATGGGCGATCGCTTATAAGTATCCTCCGGAAGAAAAAGAGACCAGACTCCTCGATGTTGAAGTCAATACGGGAAGAACGGGAAGAGTTACTCCTGTAGCTATTTTCGAACCCATAAGCCTTTGCGGAACGATGGTATCACGTGCTACTTTGCACAACCAGGATTTCATCGACCAGCTTGGACTTGGAATAGGAGATACGATAATCGTATATAAGTCAGGGGAGATCATACCGAAGGTAAAAGATGTTAATAAGGCCAAGAGACCTGCTGACTGGAAGCCTTATGTGATGCCTGACTGCTGTCCTTCTTGCGGACATAAGCTCGTAAGGGACGAGGGCGGCGTCGATCTTAAATGCGTTAACATGATGTGCCCGGGCACTCTTGTAAACCGTATTGTCAATTTCGTATCCCGTGACTGCATGGATATCAAAGGCTTTGGTACGGAATACATCAGGAAGCTTACAGAAGAAGGTTATATCAGGGATATAGCTGATATTTTCGAACTGAAGGATAAGAGAGATGAGCTTATAGAAGGCAAATATCTCGGACTCGAAAAGAATACGGACAAGCTTCTTTCTGCAATTGAGACTGCGAAAAATGATACTCCTGCAGATAAAGTCCTTGCAGGACTCGGCATACCCGGTGTAGGCAAAGCAACTTCAAAGGAGCTTATAAGGACATTCGGTTCGATCGATGCGTTATCTGAAGCAGACAAGGATGCTCTTGTCGCAGTTCAGGACATTGGTGACATCTCTGCAGAAGGCATTTATGACTTCTTCCGTGACGAGGGCAACAAAGCTCTTATGGCACGTCTTAAGGCACTGGGTCTTAACTTTGCCAGAGCTGAAAGTGAAGTTCAGGGTTCTTCTCTGGAAGGTCTTTCATTCTGCATAACAGGTACTCTTGAAGGTATGTCCAGAAGTGACGCTGAAAGTCTTATAGAGAGCAATGGCGGTAAGCCTGTATCTTCAGTTTCCAAGAAAACATCTTATCTTCTTATGGGTGCCGATGCGGGTTCAAAAGAGAGGAAGGCAAGAGAACTCGGCGTTCCGATCATAAGCCTCGACGAATTGAAAGAAATGATAGCAAAGGGTTAAGCGTATGGATATTGCTGAAGAAAAAACCAGGATCAGAAAAGAGATAAGAAGGAGAAGAGCACTGCTTTCTCCTGAGACTTTATCTGAGATAGACAGAACGCTGCCTGACTTTATCGCTGCGATAGATGATCCCGAACTCCGTTCGAAGCTTAAGAAAGCGAAAAGGATCGCGCTCTACAGAGCATATAAAGGAGAAGTTCCCGTTGACGGGCTGGCCGAATCATTTATGGCTAGAGGCATCAAGTGCTGCTTTCCGAAGATAACAGATCAGGACATGGTCTTTTACGATTGTGATTCACTTGATGATGTTAAGTTTTCGAAGTCTTCCATAGGCATAAAAGAACCGTCAGATACAAGCAATCCGGTTGATCCAAAGGACATAGATGTTGTCGTGCTGCCTGCGCTTGCATATAATGAAGAAGGCACAAGGCTTGGTGCCGGAGGTGGTTACTATGACCGCTATTTCGGTTCGTTGGGAAGCCGCAGACCATATCTTTTGGGTATCTGCTATGAGTTCCAGCTGTGTTCTGATGTTCCTTCGACAGATCAGGATATCAGCGCTGATTTTATAGCGGTAATACCGGGAGATGCATACGAGGAGTAAACAGTAAGCGATGCGTTATTTTATTGTGAATCTGGCCGTTCATCTGGTAGTGACAGCAATCTTTGTTGCCTTTACCTGCATTTGCGCCGGAAGAAACAAGGCGAAAAAAACAAAGCATGTCGTAACTTACTTTTTCCCGATCGCTTTTGCTTTGATAGCTATAATCGATATCGTCATGTATACGGCACCGAGACTGATGGATATCAACAGCATGATCAACAGTAATTACTATTACAACACAGGTACTGTCGAGAGAATAGGATTCATGAAGAACTATTTCGTTATCGACAAGAATTACTACTATTTGAATCCTCTCCGTAATAATCTGCATGAAGGTGATGTGGTCAGGGTTAAGCACACTCCTTATTCGCTTTTTACGGTTGATATTTCTACTGTTGAGGATACCGCAACTGCGGATCCGGTTTCCCAGACAAAGGAAACAACTTGATATTTAATTGAGACCAGTCTCAATTTTCTTCAAAAAGTCTCATTTCAGGGGCCTATTTTTCATTTTCGGACACTTTGCAGACACAAGGCTGCTTTGAGGTCTTAAACTTTCAGGTATCAAAACCCGGAGGTGAACGAACTATGGAGAACACGGCAATTGGTAGAGGCGCTGTCGAGATGTCAGTTGTATGCAGTGACTTAAGTCTTTTGGAGAGTATTAATCTTCTTCTTCGTGACAACGGCGTGATATCCATCGAAGATGAATGTGGTGTACTGCATTACATAGTCGATGGCAGAAAGAACAGAAGTGCTGCGGCAGGCAAGGTTACCTCTTTAAGCTCAGCGAGAAGAAGGAATACTGATAATGATAAGACGTATCTTGAGCTTTGCATCAAATCCGTTCTGCGTGAATATGGATTCGATCCTTCGCTGATAGGTACCGAACTGATCTACAGATCGATCTACGATTCATATACAAGAGGTGTGCCGCTGCCTTCGACAATGAAGCTTATGTACTGCGAGACAAGCAGTGAATTCGGTCTAAGCTATGAACAGTCTGAGAGGAACGTTCGTTATGCGATCACGAAGAGCTGCCTGAAAAAGATGAGGAGCAGGGCGGCTATTAGATGCATCCAGTCCAGGATAGAAAGACGAATGGGATTAAGAGATCCTCTGGAATAAAAACAGGCTCCGTAATAACGGAGCCTGAAAGGATTTAAGTTTAAGTGAAGATTACTTCTTCTTACCCTTCTTAGCGTTAACCTTATCCTTGAGAGACTTTCCTGCCTTGAATGTAGGAACTGTAGATGCTGCGATCTTGATCTTATCGCCTGTAGCAGGATTACGTCCGCTTCTTGCAGCGAGCTTCTTTGTCTTGAATGTGCCGAAGCCAACAAGAACGACCTTGTCATTCTTTACGAGAGCACCTTCAATAGCACCGAGGGTAGCCTTGAGAGCTGCTTCTGCATCCTTCTTGCTGAGGCCTGCATCTTTTGCGATCTTGTCAATAAGCTGTGACTTGTTCATGTGGTTTCCTCCTGTGTAATAGCCGCTGAAAGGCTTATTTAGTAATGATTTCATTATTGATTTAAGTAAAATGCTTGTCAATAGGTTTTTGAGCAAAAGTAAAGAAAAATGTATAATTACACTTTGCTTGTCAAAGTATTTACAAAGGATCCTTTGGAGGAAAAAGATTACTAATTTGGTATGAGGGCAAATGATAATAAATGTCGTTTTGATACAAGATTTATTCTTGTTGATAGTGTATGCTTGTAATGCTAATAATTAACCGGAGGAAATAAATATCATGATAGTTACAAAAGATACAATCATCGGAGATGTAGTAATGCAGGATGAGGGCATCGCACCTATCCTTATGGCTTCAGGCCTTCACTGCCTTGGCTGCGCAATGGCTTCAGGCGAGACTATTGAAGAGGCTTGCATGGTTCACGGTATGGATTGTGATTCTCTTGTTGAAGAGATCAACAACTACTTCCAGTCCAAGGGCTGATTTTACTGCCGTTATCTGACGATAATAGTTTAAAGGCTGTCTTATTAAGACAGCCTTTTTGTTTAATATGAAGCAGACATGATTATCTCGAATTTGGTGCCTTTTCCCAGGGTGCTAGTAACGTTGATCTCTGCGTCATGCTTGTCGCAAATGAGCTTTACGATTGCAAGTCCAAGACCGGTACCTTTGATATTGACTCCTGAGTTGTGGGCTCTGTAGAAACGGTCAAAGATCCTGGGGATATCCTGTTCGGGAATACCGATTCCGTTATCCTCGACTGTAACATGGATCTTTTGTGTCTCGATATGTGAGACATCTCCTGTTCTCCATGCCTTGATGACGATCTCGGCTTTGGCTTCAGTGTAATTGATGGCATTGGAGATTAGGTTCTCGAAAATACGTGAGAGCTTTGCAGGGTCAGCCTTGACTATGAGGGAGTCACGGGGAGGAAGATCCAGGGAAAGATGCTTTTCGGTATCTTCAAGATCCATGGAATACATTACCGTAAGCTCGTCGAGCATCTCGGCTATGGATACAGAAGTAAAGTGGAAGTCAGAATCGCTGGATTCCATTCTGGTGAGCTCCATGATATCTGATACGATCCTTTCCATCTGTTCGGAACGTCTGACGATATTGCTCAAGTAGGAATTACGCTGTTCGAGAGTTAAGTTGTCCTGTGCTGACAGGAGTAGTTCAGCGTATCCTCTGATCGCAGTGATCGGTGTTCTTAAGTCATGGGAAACATTACTTAAGACATTTTTACGAGCAGCTTCGCCTTCCATAAGTCTCTTGTTGGTAAGCACGAGATCGCGGTTGATCTCTGAGATGAATACGGTCTTTTCTCTTACCTGCCGCTTCAGTACAGCAGCGTTCCTCTTGATCTCCCTTTGCTGTGAAATATAAGAACTTACAAGTGAAAGTTCTGCGATGAACGTGAATACGACGAAGATGTTACTGTATGTTGGGATCGTATAGACGATCATGCTGTCCATCAGTATTGCAAGATAGAGCGCTAGGAACAGGAGACTGAACATCAATGCCCAGAGAAGTGTCTTCTGGTTTTCTTTGTTATAGAAGAAAAGATCTATAAAGATGGCGAGCGTGACTGATGCTACTGCGAACATCAAAGCGACGAATTCAGGAAGCATTATGCCGAAGCAAACATCACAGATGTAGTAAGCGATTATGAGTATAAGTCCGATCGCGAAAACAATGTGATGAGCATATTTAAGAAGTTTTTGTTTTTGTTGTGCCTGCGTGCTTGCAAAGAACTGTGTGTTCTCCATGAAAGCTGCAGCAGATGCAACGATAAGAAGTACGAATCTCAGATCGGCTCTCACATGGCTGTTTACTGAAAGAAAACGGCAGTCATCAAGATAGTAGAAAAGAATGGCCATAAAACTTACAAAGAAGGATATGAACAGCCATTTGTTTTTCGTGGCACCAAGGATGATGTTTGAACCTACACCGATGGCGACAAGGAAGAGCAGAGTAACAATGGCGAAGTGACCTGCTGTAATGACAGTGCGTACGTCGTTGGCAATACGTGTCTCTATGATCGGTTCTGAAAGAAGACCGGGGTTGGAGACTTTCTGTGTGCAGGCGATGACTATTACCAGATCAAGTTTTCCGTCTTCGGATATGAGTGTGCAGTAATCTGCAAATGCCTTGAGATTAAATACGGGAGTTCTTGCACCTATCTTGTCGACGAATTCGCCGTTGCAGTATATCCATGCCGTTCCGTTATATTTGTGGAATGTGAGTGACAGTGAGTTGATATTCTCGCTGCAGTCGAAGTGACCGACATAAGCAGCACTGTAACAGTTGGTGCCGTCTACCGTAAAATTCTGATATTCAGGTGCTGAATCTGAATTGATCCATTCAGACGAGAAGTTATAGTCGAACCATCCGCGCCATGTGTCACGGATCCTTACATTGTCCGCGTAGGCTCTGTGATTCATAATCGCAGAAGAAGGCCAGAAATTGCTGTCTTTTTTATGATCTTTCATAGCATGTTCCATGCTGGCATTAACCATGTCAGGTGTAACATTCGGAACGAAAGTCCAGCCTTCGGATACGTGGCTGCTGTATGGGCCGTCGAGAGCCAGGTCATCTGTGATCTCCAGCGTTCCTGTCTTAGGATTCTTCCTGGCAGTGGAATCCGTGGAGAATGTGATGCCGATACTTATGATGCCGGCGATTACGAGCATGAGGAGCAGCGCGAAGATAAAAGCAAGCATAGTACCGCCGAAGGTTCTTCCGTGTGCGTCAGAACCTGAAAGCTTTAAGCTTGATAGACGGCTGTGCTTGTACTGTGCCATTTGTTCTCCGAAAATGATGAAGCGGGACTGTAAATAAGCCCCGCATTCAGTTATAAATCTTATTCTTGATTAGAACTGTGTGTTCATGCTGTTCTTAACCGGCGGATATGCGAATGAGTATCCGATACCCCATTCGGTCTTTACGAATGTGATCTCAGGTGCGATCTTTTCCATCTTCTTTCTGAGGTAAGAGATGTTAACCATTACGAGGTGGTTGTCACACGGAGAATCATCACCCCAAACGTGAGAATAGATCCTTGTGAAAGGAACGATGACATTCGGTGTCTCAGCGAGGAGGCAGAGGATATCGAACTCACGGTTTGTAAGATGTAAAGGCTTCTCCTTGAGAGTGACTTCTCGTGTCTTGATATTGATGCGGAGCGGGGGATACTCAACGAGGAATCCTTCACTCTTCATGTTTCTCTTAATATGAACATTGATTCTGAGGCTTAACTCAGGAAGGGAATAAGGCTTTGTGATGTAGTCATCTGCACCAACCTTAAATCCGTTGATAACGTCTTCCTGCTGATCCTTAGCTGTGAGGAAGATGATAGGACAATCTGTGAACTCCTTGATCTTAGGAGCAAGATCGAAAGCGCTTCCGTCAGGAAGCATTACGTCCAATACGATACATGAAAAATTATGAAGCTTGATCTTCTCGAGTGCTTCTTCGCAGTTTGTAGCAGTTACAACATCATATCCTTCGCTCTCAAGAAAATCACGATTGAGGACTAAGATATCACTGTCATCATCGACAAGAAATACTTTCTGCTTAGCCATTAAATTACCTCCCGTAGTTAATCTGTCTTATTCTCTTTATTCGTTTCCCGGTGTCGGGATCACGGTTTTATATGATTGTGATTTTTTGATTTTTCACACGCATAGTATACAACAAGTCAAAGTGGTTTTATATAGTTAAATGCGATAAGAATATTTTATTTATTAAAAAAAGCATGCGCATATGGCTGTATTTATAGAAAATATGTTCGTTTTATGATAGTATCAGCGGTATGAAACGCATTATTTTTCACATCGATCAGAACTGTTATTTTGCTTCGGTTGAGATGATCTCAAGACCGGAGCTTAAAGATGTTCCGATGGCGGTTGCCGGAGATGCAAAAGCCAGACACGGCATCATCCTCGCCAAGAATGAACCTGCCAAGAAATATGGCATTAAGACCGCTGAAGCCATATGGCAGGCACAGGCCAAGTGTCCGGACCTGGTTCTGGTCGATGCGCATCACGAGAAATATGAGTTCTATTCCCGAAAACTACGCGAGATGTATTCAGAATATACGGACAGGGTAGAGCCCTTTGGTCTGGATGAGTGCTGGCTTGATATGACAGATGCCGTCTCAGATTACCGTGAAGCAGAAGAAGTAGCACTTGAGATAAGGAACAGGGTAAAGGAAGAATTCAAACTGACATGTTCAGTCGGAATCAGTTTTAATAAAGTTTTCGCGAAGCTCGGAAGCGATTATAAAAAGCCTGATGCCACTACAGTCTTTTCGGATGAAGACTGGAAGGAAAAAATATGGCCGCTGCCTGCGGCTGATCTTCTGTTCGTTGGCAAACACACTGCGGAAAAGCTCTCTAAGATAAATGTAAGAACAATAGGTGATCTTGCAAGGACAGATGGTGCATTTATTGACCGTTATCTTGGCAAAGCAGGCATCATGCTTTGGGAATATGCGAACGGGCTGGACGATTCACCTGTAGCGGAATCAGGATACAAGAGGATACCTAAGTCAGTCGGTAATTCGACAACGACAGCTGAAGACATGACTTCAGACAGGCAGATAGAAAGGACTCTGCATATGCTGTCTGAAAGCGTGGCCCAAAGACTCCGCAAACATTCGCTTAAGGGAACGGTGGTCCAGATAACTGTCAGAGACAGGGATCTTTTGATATATGAAAAACAGCGTATTCTCTATAAAGCCACTGATGATGCAAAAGATATCTATTCAGCAGCAAAGGAACTCTTCAAAGATTCCTACGACTGGAGCAAGGGTGTCAGAAGTATCGGTGTAAGATGTACAAAACTGGTTAAGTCAGACAGCGGCGAGCAACTCTCTTTGTTTACCGAAGTTCAGAAAACAGAAAGAGATGACAGACTTAATAAGGCAATAGATGATATCAACAGGCGTTACGGCAACAGCGTTATCAAGAGTGCTGCTGAAGCTGAGACTGTATCAAAAGTTAACAGAGCTGCTAATATAGTTAATGATCCATTCCATCCGGAGGATGAATTCTGATGATCACGGCAAATAAGTATTTCCGCAGCCGGTTCGGACATAAGATGTATAAGGCATCCATATCGCTTGATGTTACCTGTCCCAATAGAGATGGGAATAAAGGTACGGGCGGATGTATCTTCTGTTCGGAGGGCGGTTCAGGAGAATTTGCCGCTGCAGGTGATACGGTAACACAGCAGATCAGAAAAGCTGTTGACCAGGTGAAAGATAAAGCGGGAAATAATGCAGGTTATATAGCTTATTTTCAGAGCTTTACCAGCACATACTGCAGCTCTTGCTATCTTAAGAATGCGCTTGATGAGGCATCTGCATGTGACGGGATCGAGGCTGTATCCATAGCGACGAGACCGGATTGTCTGGGACCTGAGATCATTGATGTGCTTAAGGAACAGGCTAAGAAGATGCCTCTGTTTATAGAACTCGGACTTCAGACTTCAAGTGATGAGACAGCTTTGTTTATCAACCGTTGCTATCAGACATCCGAGTATGATGATGCCGTTAATAAACTTCATGGCATCGGAGCAAATGTTATCACGCATATTATTTTCGGGCTCCCGGGCGAGACACGGGATATGATGATGGATACGGTAAGACACTGCGTAAATGCCGGAAGTGACGGATATAAATTCACTTGTCTTTATGTGCTTGAGAACACCAGGCTCGAAAAGCTTTACGGCGAATCAAAAGTTGAGATACTTGGGATGGAGGAGTATTTTGATATTGTAGAGGAGGCATTAAAGCTTCTTCCTGAAGATGCCGTGGTTCACAGATTTACAGGCGACGGTCCGAAGAAGATTCTTATTGCTCCTGACTGGACAAAGAATAAGAGACAGGTTATCAACTACATCAACCGGAGGTTCGGCTTATGAAGAAATATGTTTTGCAGACAATGAATGCCGTGCGTAAATATATTGATGAAGAGATGAAGAATGCTCCGTCAGAAAAGACTTTTGAAGTTCTCACCGAATTCGAGAAAAAGATAGAGTATTTCCAGCATGAAAGACTCATCCATCTTCTGGTTACATTGGCTTTTGCGACATGGCTCTTATTCGAGATATACTGCCTTTTCGTTCTTCCGGCAGAATTCCTTATCGCAGGGATACTTCTTGTATTGATATTCTTCGGACTTACCATCGGATATGTAATGCACTATTACTTCCTTGAGAACAGTGTGCAGAAGATGTATCACATGAGAGACGAGATCCGCGCTTTCATTAACAAGGATAAAGTGATCTGAAAAAGCGTTAACCGTTTGGCATTTGCCCTCCAATATGATAAATTATTGCGGTGTGGAGGGGATATTATGCCGACAATAGTTAAATACATCCTGGTCTTTTTTATTTCTATGGTTCCCATCGTCGAGCTGCGTGGTGCAGTTCCTGTCGGTATTTCATGGGGATTGAACGAATACATTACTCTGGGAATATGTGTTATCGGAAATCTTATCCCGGTTCCTTTTATCTACCTTTTCGGCAGAAAGATCCTTGAATGGGGAAGTAAGCTTAAGCATGGAAGTGGTCTTTTCAAGTGGGTTCTTCAGAAGGGCGAGAAGGCCGGCCAGAAGCTTACTAATAATGCGAAGAGCAAAGGACCTTTCCTTGCTCTGATGCTTTTCGTCGGAATCCCGCTTCCCGGAACAGGGGCATGGACAGGAACTCTTGCAGCTTCTATGCTCGATCTCGATAAGAAGAAGAGTTCGGTCGCAGTAATGTGCGGCGTAGTCATGGCCGGAATCATAATGCTCTGCATCAGTTTGCTTACCAAAGCAGGCATCCATTCGATATTCGACATTTTTAAGTGATTGTAATCCAAATATCATAAAACAAAGCGTTTTTAAGTGGTTGTTCATAAAACCACAACACTTTGATATACAAAGTTTTGTGCATATTGCACAACCAAATGATTTTCATTTGGTATCTATTGCGATATTGCGAACTCAATAGCCAGCAAGTATTATTAGGCTAGCTCCAAGGAATACGGAAGCGATAACTTCCAGATCCGAGGAAGGCCGCCCGAAGTAATTATCGAGCAGGCGCAGGGGAGAACCAGAGTTACGAGTCTGGCGAAGCCGAAGAAACGAAGCCGGAGACAACTATCAAAGGTGGATACGAAGTCCGAGATGAGAACTAAGGGAGTGACGAGCGAGTGGTTGAAGGTGTCTTAGGACATGCAAGCCACAGGTTGTAACAATTAGTTGATTCGGTATTCGGAACCGCGAGTAGGTGAGATGTCACCATCGACAGGAAAGAACCGGAGGCCGCAGCGGATGTTACACCGGTTCGTGCATACCGAGTAGCCGACCTGGCTGTCGAACTGCTTAGCAAGATCGAGAGGTTTTAGTGAAGCAGACCTGAATCGAATAGCGTTATGTTCGGTGAATGGAGACATGAGATGCACGGTGTGATTGAGGGTTGCAGCAAATCGATTAGTTGTGACGATATCACATAGAGCTCGGGTAGTGTTAGGAAAGGGCCTTTTGGTAGGGTGGAAGAGCGTATGAAGATGAGCGTGAATGCGTGGTCTTTAAAGGTAGTCTAATTTGGTTCGTTGGAGCGAATAATGAGATCCCGGTGATTCAGGTCACCGGGATCTTACTTTTGTGATCTTATAGTTTTCGATATGCTTATTTACGCTTGGGAATCTGAGCGATATAAGGAAGGTTTCTTCCAATCTCATCGTGATCAAGACCATAACCTGCAAGCCAGAGATCGTTGATCTCAAACCCATAGTATTTGACCGGTATGGTCATGAGAAGTCTGTCGGGATTAAGAAGCATAGTGCATAAAGTAATATCCTTTGGCTTCTTCATCTCGAGGTTCTGAATGATGTAAGCAGTTGTAAGACCTGTCCTGATAACATCTTCTACGACCAGTACATGTTTGTCCGTAATATCGATGTCGATGTCCTTTGTGATCCTCACGATACCTGTCTTGGATGTGGTATCGGGAATGCTGGAGAACCCGACCATATCGACTTTGACAGGAAGATCGATAGCTCTTGTTAAGTCAGAAAGGAAATAGAGTGAACCTTTGATGACACCGATAACAACGAGTTCCTTTCCCTTAAAATCTTCAGTTATCTGCTTTCCGATCTCTTTGACTCTTTCACGGATAGTCTCTTCGCTGTATACCACATGCTCGATTTTCAGAGCTTCTTCAAGATTTGCCACTTCCAAAAATCCCCCTTAAGAATTATCAGTAAGTCCGCCAAAGAGTTTAAGACGGTCGACAAGTTCATTGAAATCTTTTTTATAAACAATGCGGATGTTAGTGCCCGGATAGAGTTCCTTTACAAGGCGCATCTTCTTGTTTTTCTTTGTGACATATTTCTGATCCATCGTGGTAAGTTCAAGGTAAAGATTGAACCTGGGCAGATAGAAATCAGGAGAGATCGCCATGGTGACATTGCCTTCAGCATCCCATTCGACCGGGAAAGTCTTTGGTTCGTAGAGCCACTCGATATTGTAAAGATTTAAGATCCTGGCAAATTCCTCTTCTGTCTCATTCTTAAAAGAGATATTTCTGCTCTGGTGATCTATCGTCTTGGAAGATTCATTTGAACGAGAAAGCCTTACCCTGATATCGTGTTTACGTGCGAGTTCGGTAATCGCATCCACACATTCATCGACACTTAAACGGTCTGTATTGAGGATGAGGTCAAACTGTTCTGGTGAGGTAATATCTTTTCCGTATACAGTCTTGACGAACCTCTTGTGTTTACGGTCGCCGATATCAAGGACTTCGGTAGCTTCGTCATTAGTTATCCTGTATTTCTTGGCGATAGTATTGATTCGTGTAGCTTCACTTGCCGTGACCCTGACATGAATGGCATCAGGAAAACCTGAAAGCAGAACGCTTCCGCCCATTCCGAGGATGACAAGGTCCTTATCCTTTGATTCGGAAGCGAGCGTCCTTATCCTTTCAACAAGGATATCAGAATACGTACGGTTGCTTCCGGGAAGCGGCATCTCGAAAAATTTGGCACTTTCATTAAGCCTGTCGAGAGTTCCGGGATTGATCTCACCAAAGAAATTATCAAGAGCATATTTCCTGGAGATGACGATTGTTCCAAGACGGCTCGCAAGAGCCTCGGCTATCTCGTCTCCGAGACTTCCGTTCTGCCTTGAGATCGTGATTATTGCCATAAAAACCCCCGAAATCTGCCTGATATTCCAATTATACCCCAATAGTATTGGTGCTCAAAACGCGAAAAACCTCGAAAAATAAGTTTTTTGAAAATATTGTTTGACTTTGAAGATGGTATTGGTTATAATCTCTCGTGCTAAGGATGCCATCTTAGCTCAGTTGGTAGAGCAGCTGATTTGTAATCAGCAGGTCGTGGGTTCGAGTCCCACAAATGGCTCCAAGACCAAAACCCTTGAAAACATTGCGTTTCAAGGGTTTTTCTTTTTTAGTCTCGAGACCTCAAATAGGGCAAAAATCGCGAAAATGGTAACAATTTGGTAACCCCTGCTGAAAAAACATCTTTTGGTCAGGCGGACTGACGCCCTTTGAGGAATATCTCGAATTCTTCTCTCTTGTTCTCTGGCAAGTTATAAGAACTTATGTTCGAATATGTACGGTTAGATTATATGAGGGTAGAAAACGGTTTGCAAGCCTTGTTTTTCAGGGTGTCCCATAAATGGAACTGGTAGATAAAGGTACGATTAATGGAACTCTCTGCCTGAGATATTATAAGTTTATAAAATTCTCGTATAGTAAAATCTGCATGTTATAATTTACATATCCAAGAGGAAACTCTTAGTTGGGAAAATCAACAGTATTATAGATATGTCAAAGAAGATTGGTGTAGATACTCTCATAGAAGGCGTAGAAACAGCAAAACAATTTGAGAGATTATATGCTATGGGATGCAAGCTGTATCAGGGTTTCTACTTTTCAAAACCGGTTGATCTGGA
>CAMIYM010000017.1 GCA_946403085.1 uncultured Clostridia bacterium
CGGAGTTGATTACTCTCTAACAATTACACTTTCTATGGTACTAAAAGAGGTTGCCTCATATGAGACAACCTCCAGAAAAACAAATTAAGCTTAGAACCTTACGCTCTTTCAACCTTGCCGGAACGAAGGCAACGTGTGCAAACGTTCATTGACTTGGGGGTGCCGTCAACAACAACCTTAACTCTGTGTACGTTAGCCTGCTGCGTAGTAAGCGCGCGTCTTGAAATCTGTGAACGCGTGATTCTAATCTTTCTGCCGAAGAACATATCTTTCTGGCAAACTTCACACTTAGCCATGCAAACACCTCCTGTTAGAATTCAAATGCCTAAGAATAATACCACAACCTATTTAAGAGTGCAACAAGTTTTTGAGTCCAAAAGAACTTTTATTTTAAGTAATCCTGCTGCTGAAAAGACGCCTTATCGTAATTATCCTTTCGCAGATGGAATCTCCTGACTTAAACTCGCGCAATCTTACCGTTGTCCTTGCCGGTGACACCATGAAAAGTGTACCTGTATCAGTGCATACGGCCATCTCATAGATCTCTTTATTGCCTGCTCCCTTCTTCGGGCTGGCAAGGAATATGATGTCTCCCGGAAGGATCTGGTCGATCATGATCTTTCCTGTAACGGCGTCAGGCTCCGGAATTACCTCGATTCCGGCCTTTGCCTGTTCCTCCATCGTTCTCGGGATCTGGATGCCATTTACTTCAGCACTGACAAATACAACTCCGTTAACGGATGCTCCGTCTATGGACATGCCGTTCTCGATATATTTGCTGTTAACAAAGGTCAGGACCGAGCTGACAAAGTAACGGCTGGATACTTCCTGCGTCTCGCCTCTTGTCGGAAGTTCGATAACACCTGATGAACCGATCCATCCGTTATCACCTCCCGGGAGAGCCACCTGGTAAACACCTTCTCTTTTGATGTCGGCATAAAGCACGGTGTTCATCATTACCTTCTTGATCAGAGTACCGTTACTTGCGTGGGTCATTATATTTTTCGAAGGATCTGAAACGATAAGCTTATACTGATGAATATCGGGCTCGACTGAATCCATCTTCTCTACAAGACTGGATTGTCTGACATAACCTGTAATACCGTCCGAAGTCTTTATCTTGCAGTATCCGTTCTCGCTGTCACTTATATAAGTGACAGGTTCGTTATAGAGAACTTCTGCAAGTCTCTTGGAATCCGGACTGGGAGCTGCCATGAGAGCTGCAGTACTTTCTTTGACTACTCTGAAGCTCGGATCCTGATATTCAAGATTGATTACAGGCTCTACGAAGAGTTCGATGTTAGTACCTCTAAACAATCCGGGGAGTACTCTAGGAAGAATATAGAAAACGCCCGCAATAAGCAGGATGAAGAATGCCAGGGCAATGATGAAACCTACGATCTTCCTCTTCTGCTCGCCGCCGATATTGGCCTGCTTCTCGGAAAGGCCCCATTTATCCTGCATGTCTTCGGCGCTTCCGTACTGCTGGTCGCCTTCGTTCATATCCGTAAGGAAGGGGAGCTTAACAGGACGCTCAAGATGTCTTATCGTCTTAGGAGGTATCTCTCCGCCTACGACAGGCTTCTTCTTGCGCTCAAATATCTTGAATATACCGCTGTTGCCTTCGCTGTTTTCCCGCTTCTTCATTCCTTATTCTCCAGGAGCATGACACAGTAAGCTGCAGCCATTCCACCGTCATGTGACAAGCTTATCGAGATGGAACTCATGCCCATATTTCCTGTGTGGGTAAGAGCTCCTCCTGACAGTCTTACGCTTGGTGTTCCCCTATTATCCTTAATTACTTCAATATCATGCATTCCGACACCTTCGCTCATAAGTCCGGTGCCTATTGCCTTGCCTACCGCTTCCTTGGCAGCATATCTTGCTGCATAACGCTCGGCCTTCTTATTCAGGTCTTTTGATGATTCGCAGTATTTGATCTCATCTTCAGTAAAGCACTTATTGATAAAAGGCGTGTTACCGTCTTCTATTATCTTTACGAATCTTGAGACATCCACGATGTCGATCCCGCAGCGTACGTCCATCGCCTGTCCGTTACCTGCTTTCCTTTGATATAAGCTTCGCGGACTTAAGCTTGCCGCTGATCCTCATATCACATTTGCTTACAAGTTCGTTCTTAGTAAACGGTGTAACAAGCACCGTGGGAAGCTTTGAAGCAGCTCTTACTTCAAGGATACTGTTAAGAATGGAACCGACATTATTGGTCATGGTAACAGAATCGGCAAAGTCATCAAGAACGAGGAAATCTATCCTCTTAAGATCTTCCAGTGTATCTGTTCCGATAACCTGAAGATCTTCACACTTAGTGTAATAAGTGCTCTTTCCGAGATTAATCGCTGTCTTGCAGACACATATCGCAAGGAATGTCTTGCCTGACTGCGGAGGGGCTGAATATACCCAGAGAGATGTTTTGTCATCTTCCGTCATTCCGAGCATTACTTTAAGCAGCTCATTACGGATCGCTTTACGGCTCTTGGCATCTCCTAAGTAATCATCTCTGAAGTTCTTCATCTTATAAGATGAGAAATCACCCATGCCGCTGTATTCATAACTCATTTCAAGTTCTCTTTTTCTGCAGGAGCACACCTTCAGAGTGCCGTCAGAACCTTTGGCAAATCCGGTATCACCGCACTTGTCACAGACATGCTTTGCCACATCGAACTCGGGATCGATGTTATTACGCTGAATGATCTTGTCACGCTTTACCTGAAGTTCTTCTTCAGCTATATCAAACCTCTTGATAAGACGCTCGTCTTTATCAATGACCGCAATGAATCTGCTGTTCCTGATGTTCAGGATCTGGTCATCGATCTCTTTAAGGTCCGGGCACGCTTTATAAACACGCCTGATATTCTCTTCACGGCGTATCTCACTCATAGCAGCCACTTCTGTAAGGCTTTCGTTAATCAGTTCTTTAATCGTCTTCATCTGAATCTCCAAACATGTCGAGGATATCATCAGGAATGTTATCGTCAGGATCTTCTTCCTTTATATCCTCCGGAGCTTTCGGTGCCTCAGGTTTCTCTGTCTTTTCAGAATCAGGTTCACTGATGCCGGCATCTTCTCCCGAGCGCCATGTCGTACCGGGCATAGCTTTTCTTCTGGTTGCCTTGCGCTTGTTCTCTTTATGTTCTTCTTCGCTGAACCTGGACGCTTCCTCTGCGGTCTTTATACCGTTGTCGTGCCACTTGGCCAGAGTATCTTCCACATTCTTTAATGTCAGACTGGATCTGAACTCATTCTCTTTGAATGCCTGGATAACGAGTTCTTCAGTCGCATCGAGCTGCTCAGCCCAGCGCGTCACACGCTCAATATCCATACCGTTAAGACGCTTGCGAAGTTGGGAACCGCAAAGCTTGATAAGCTTCTTTATCCTCTTATTGATCTCAAGCTGCTTCTCGAGACTCTTGATATCCGTGTATCCTTTGTCATTCCAGTCACGTGCCATCTTCTCCATCTGAACCAGAGATCTGTGTATGGACTGGTCATATCCCTCTTCGAAAAGTTTATAGACTACTCTTCCGTCGAATCCATACTCGTAAAGGCACTTATCTATAAGTCTGTAGAATATATACGGCAGTCCGCCCTGATAGAATGTGGAAGAGATGGAGTCAGCAAGAAGCTGTCTTTCCTTCTCATCACTGTTAAGTCCCGAAGCCTCAGGATCACTGCCCCTGGCATTTACTGCACGGACATATTCGTCTACTTCACGTGCTTTAATGTCATCAAATGAGTATTTTCCATCCTTACGGATAATAAGGTTCGACGCCATAAGCTCGGCTAAGACATTCTGTGTCTCCTCAGCCGGTATTATCTTATACTTCTTAATTATCGCTTCATCAAAGCAGTCCTTATCGCCCGTCATGTTGAGCCACAGATATAAGAGCAAAGCATTCCTGCTTAACTCCTGTGAGTATCTTACGAGAAATATATCTGGCAAAAGGCTGTCATTTATAAGCAGCTTGGAGTAATCTTCCCTGCCTTTATCATTCTTCATAATGTATCCGGACTCTCTTCCTCATTTTGCTTTGCTAATTATAGCATGTTTAAACATGCGTATCGGGCAAAGCTTAAGGTAATCTTGTCTGTTTTGGGGACAAAAAAGGACCGCCCCTTTATGAGGCGGTCCCGTTCAAGTAATCAGTTGTTACTTAAGATCAAGCTTCGTTAGCCTTCTTGACATAAGAAGCATAACGGTCTCTTGAATCCTGATAGCATCTCTGGAAGAGGCCGTCAACAACTTCAGCATCATACTTCTTGTAGAGTGAGTTGTAACGTACTTCTGCCTTGAGGAATTCGAAGAAGTCTGCTGTAGGCTCCTTGGAATCGAGTGTGAAAGGATTCTTGCCTTCTGCTGCGAGAGAAGGATTGAATCTGAAGAGGTGCCAGTAACCGCACTCAACAGCCTGCTTCTCTCTGTTCTGAGCTACCTTAAGGCCGCCCTTGATACCGTGGTTGATACAAGGAGCATAGCAGATAACGAGGGAAGGTCCCTGGTAAGCTTCTGCTTCTGTGAATGCCTTGATGAGCTGGTTCTTGTCAGATCCCATAGCAACCTGAGCAACGTAAACGTAGCCGTAGCTCATAGCCATCATACCGAGATCCTTCTTCTTAACGTGCTTACCGCCTGCAGCGAACTGAGCAACAGCACCTTGAGGTGTGGACTTGGAAGCCTGTCCGCCTGTGTTGGAGTAAACCTCTGTATCGAGTACGAGAACGTTGACATCCTCACCTGTAGCGAGAACGTGGTCAAGTCCGCCGTAACCGATATCGTAAGCCCAACCGTCACCACCGATGATCCACTGTGATCTCTTCATGAAGAAGTCCTCATAATCGAGAGCCTTCTTAGCAGAATCAGAACCTTCAGCCTTGAGAGCCTCAGCGAGCTTCTCTGCGATCTCACGTGTATTCTCAGCAGAATTGAATCCGTCGAGCCAAGCCTGAGCTGCAGCCTTGAAGTCAGCAGAAGATGTTGAAGCTAATGTCTCTTCTACGAGCATCTTAGCTCTTGATCTGAGCTGCTTGTAACCAAGGAACATACCGAGACCATGCTCAGCGTTATCCTCGAAGAGTGAGTTGCCCCATGCAGGACCAAATCCTCTGTAGTTTGTTGTGTAAGGCATAGAAGGAGCAGAACCACCCCAGATTGAAGAACAACCTGTAGCATTGGAGATCTGCATTCTGTCGCCGAAGAGCTGTGTAAGGAGCTTAGCATAAGGAGTCTCTCCGCATCCTGCGCATGCGCCTGAGAATTCGAGGAGGGGCTGCTCAAACTGTGAACCCTTAACAGTAGCCTTGTTCATCGGGTTATCCTTGTGTGAGAGAGCAACACAGTAATCCCAGTTCTCAGCTTCCTTGAGGTTATCCTTGAGAGGAACCATAGTGATTGCCTTCTCCTTAGCGATACAAGACTCTACGCAGATACCGCAAGAGAGACAGTCCATAGCAGAAACCTGGATTCTGAACTTCATGTTGTCGTAAGGCTTCATACCCTGCTTTGTCTCGAAAGGTGCATTTGCAGCCTCTTCCTCTGTGAGGAGGAACGGACGGATAGCAGCGTGAGGGCAAACGATGGAGCACTGGTTACACTGAATACACTTAGCAGCATCCCATACAGGAATATCTACTGCTGTACCACGCTTCTCGTAAGCAGCTGTACCCTGAGGGAATGTACCGTCTTCCATACCTACGAATGTAGATACAGGGAGAGTGTTACCTTCCTGTCTGTTCATTACGTTAACAACCTTCTCGATGAACTCAGGAACATTCTTCTTCTCAACAGGCTTATCCTCAGCTGTCTTCCAGGAATCAGGAATGTCAACTGCAACAACTGCATCAACACCAGCGTCGATAGCAGCATAGTTCATCTGAACGACATCGTCACCCTTCTTACCATAAGACTTGAGAGCTGCCTTCTTCATGTAGTCAACAGCCTGCTCAACAGGAAGGATGCCGGAAAGCTTGAAGAATGCAGACTGGCAGATTGTGTTGATTCTTCCGCCGAGGCCGATCTCCTTAGCCTTAGCAACAGCATCGAGAGTATAGAACTTGATGTTGTTATTAGCGATGTATCTCTTCATTGAACCGGGGAGTCTCTCCTCGAGTTCTTCTCTTGTCCACTGAGTGTTGAGGAGGAATGTGCCGCCCGGCTTCAGTGTTGAGAGCATATCGTACTCATAAACATAAGACTGGTTGTGGCAAGCTACGAAGTCAGCCTTGTTGATGAGGTATGTGGAACGGATAGGTGTGTCACCGAATCTCAAGTCAGAGATTGTGATACCACCGGACTTCTTAGAGTCATATGAGAAGTAAGCCTGAGCATACTTATCTGTGTGGTCACCGATGATCTTGATGGAGTTCTTGTTAGCACCAACTGTACCGTCTGCGCCGAGACCCCAGAATCTAGCCTGAACAACGCCCTCACCTGCAACTTCGATAGACTCGGAGCAATCGAGTGAAAGGAATGTAACGTCATCATCGATACCGATTGTGAATCTTTCCTTAGGCTGATCCTTCTTGAGTTCCTTGAATACAGCGAGTACGCACTCAGGTGTTGTATCCTTTGAACCCATACCATAACGGCCGCCGATGAGCTTAGGAGCATTCTTGCCAACATAAGCTGCAGCAACGTCGAGGTAGAGAGGCTCTGCGAATGAACCAGGCTCCTTTGTTCTGTCGAGAACTGCGATAGCCTTAGCTGTAGCAGGGATAGCCTCAAGGAGCTTATCAGCTGCGAAAGGTCTGTAAAGGTGAACCTTTACCATACCAACCTTCTCGCCGTGAGCGTTGAGGAAGTCGATAACTTCTTCAGCTGTCTCGCAGACAGAACCCATAGCGATGATTACACGGTCAGCATCAGCTGCACCATAGTAGTTGTAAAGCTTGTAGTCTGTTCCACGGATCTCGTTGATCTTATCCATGTAGTACTGAACCTGATCAGGTACTGCAAGATAGAAGGGGTTGGAAGCTTCTCTGCCCTGGAAGTAGATATCAGGGTTCTGAGCTGTACCACGGAGTGTCGGGTGGTTAGGAGAAAGAGATCTCTTACGGAAAGCCTTGACTGCCTCATAGTCAACCAGTGATCCGAGTGTATCGTAGTCGATTACCTCGATCTTCTGGATCTCGTGTGATGTACGGAAACCGTCGAAGAAGTGGAGGAAAGGAACTCTTGTCTTGATCGTGGAAAGGTGAGCTACTGCAGCGAGGTCTGCAACTTCCTGAACGGAGTTGGAGCAGAGCATTGCGAAACCTGTCTGACGGCAAGCATAAACGTCTGCGTGGTCACCGAAGATGTTGAGCGCATGAGCAGCAAGAGCTCTTGCGGAAACATGGAATACGCAAGGGAGCAACTCACCTGCGATCTTGTACATGTTAGGAATCATCAAAAGGAGACCCTGTGATGCGGTATAAGTTGTGGTTAAAGCACCTGTAGCGAGTGAGCCGTGAACAGCACCGGAAGCGCCTCCCTCAGACTCCATCTCGACGATGTTAACCGTCTGTCCGAAAATGTTCTTTCTGCCCTGCTGAGCCCATTGATCTGTGTGGTCAGCCATAGGCGAGGACGGTGTGATCGGGTAAATAGCGGCGTTCTCAGTAAATGCATACGAAGTATACGCAGCAGCCTCGTTACCGTCCATGGTTTTCTTTGTCAGTTCTGCCATAAACTTGATCTCCTTTGAAAATTCTTTGCAGTTACATCTGTGCACAGAAGTATCTACTATAAATAACTGAATAATTATAAACCCTTTCAGGCAGGAATGGGGACATAAAACAGAAATTTATTATATTTATTTTTTATAAAAAGATACTGTACTAATAGGTATCTTCCATTTTTGGGACTACGAATAATTCCGGACAGATCAAAGGGGCCATCTCATTTCTGAGACAGCCCCTGTTTGTTTTACTTTGGTATAGAAGGCTTTAAGGATTACGCTCCTCCGCCGCCTTCGTTTCCGCCGCCATTATCCGGCGGAGGCGGTACAGGAGTAGGTGTAGCCGGCTTAGGTGTAGGTGTTGCAGGCTTGGGTGTAGGTGTTGCCGGCTTAGGTGTAGGTGTATTATTACTCGGTGCAGATGTCGGCTTAGCTGTTGCTGTAGCTGCAGCTGTCGGCTTAGGTGTTGCTGTTGCTACGCCGGATACCTGGCCTGTCTTAGGATCGAACTTAGCGATCGTGCCATCAGGATTCTTAGTGCCTACTGCGATACGCTTGCCATATGCGGCATAAGTCGTTGTTGTGATAGGATCACGCTTTATTTCCTTACCGTCCTTATCCTGCCAGATCTTATATGTCTTAACTGTCATGCCCTGGTGAGCCTGTCTGACTGTCTTCGTCTTTCCGACTGCCATGGTCTTATCTTCAACGTACTCAGTCTTGCCATATCCGTTGACGCCTACGACTTCACTTCTCAAAGCGATCTTCTGCTCGTCAGGGAATCTCTTTCCGTATATCTCGGCATGAACCGTTCTGTCCTTGGATTCAAACCACATGACAACAACGATCGGATAATCAGAAGAGTTCTTGAACTTGAAGTCCAGTGCCGGCCAGTCAACCGTAGCATCAAGACCATCGAGTACATAACCGGAAGGCCAAGCATGAGGATGACGTTCTGTAATCTTAAGGTCAGACTTTAAGACTGCATTATAGAGAGTGCCGCTTATCTGGCAGACACCACCGCCGAGTCCCTGCTCGTACTGACCGCCAAGGATAACCGTAGCTTCCTTGAATCCGTTCTTTGTAGTTCTCTGACCAACAACCTTGTTGAAGGAGAATTCTTCACCGGGCTTAAGGATAAGACCATTGATCTTCTTGCAAGCCTGATTAAGGTTATTGTTACGGTTAGCATTATCGGAAGCCTTTGTTGTCTGTGAACCGATAAGACCGAAGTTTGCATTAAGCTTCTCTGTCGTAACCTCAGGTTCAGTCTTAACTGTGGGGACTTCTACAACGCCTGAATATGTCTTAGATTCGATGAGTTTGTTGACAGCAGCAATTGTTCCTTCGATATCAAGTGTCATACCAACCTGCTCAGGTGTTATGGTGAACTTCTTTGTCTTGGTATCGAATTCGCCGATCTCGGCATCTTTGGTTGTTGTGAACTGGTCCGCAAGAGGATCTAAGATCTCGTGAACCTTCTCGGAAACGCCATTGATCTGAACTGTATAAGTAGTTTCAAATGTCATAGGTGTTGTCTTAAGCTGCTCAACGCTGTTATAGCATTCTGTGAGCTGGTTAAGATCACTGTCGCCTGTGGGTCTGAACTTTGCAAAAGCCTCGTCAACAACTGCCTTTGTGTTGTACTCGACCTTAACATCAGTAATATTAAGGGGATACTCCTTATCATCAAGTTTGATTGCCAGTTCGACCTTTACAGGTGACTCAGAGTGGCTCTTTTCAACGGCTTCCACAGCCTGCTCGACTGTCATTCCGCCTACTTCAATGCCATCGATCACGGTACCTGTGTAGAATGTATTTGTATTGAGCTGGGCGTAGATATCCTCAGCCTTTGCATTCATAGTGGAACCATCGTAATTTGTTACAGCAACATGGGGTTTAAAGAAGCCTGTGTAATAGAGATAACCATAAGCACCGCCGCCTCCAAGTACAAGAACGAGAAGAACGATTGCAATGATCAGTCCTGCATGGCTCTTTTTCTTGGCCTTAACGCGCTTTGTAGTGCTCTTGGCAGTCTTAACTGTAGACTTGACGTTATTGCTGCCGGTTGCTGAACTTCTTGCGCCTGAAGATGCTCTTACAGGCTGAGCTGAAGCTCTTACGGGCTGAGCAGATGCTGCTCTGGGCCTGCTGGGTGTATTGCTGCTTACAGGTGCGAGTTCATTGCTCCTGATATTGGCAGCTCTTACAGAATTAGGTGCCTGACCGGCTTTTTTCTTCATAATATTCTAACCCCACTAAAATAAACAAAGACATACTTTGAAATCCTACACAATAATAAACATTGTTTATTCAAACTTCAACCACGGGTATGGGGCATAATAGAAAAAAATAGTACGGTTTTCGGCCGGTCTTGTTGTAAAATCGTTTATATTTGTTTTTGGAGTAAAAACCGGCCTATGGATAGAAAGTATAAAGCACTGCTTGCCTCAGATATGGATCTTACCTTGCTCAGTCCCGGAAAAGATGTTCCGGAAGGCAACAAAAAAGCCATCAAGGCATTGCAGGAAGCCGGAATCGCCTTTACCATCGCGACCGGCAGGTCATCTTTTCTTGTCGGCAAGTTTGCAGAAGACCTGGGCATTGATGTTCCCATTATCACGAGCAACGGTGGTTCGCTTTTCGATGCCGGGGAAAGGCGCCAGTTTGCATCCGTTGATTTCGAAGAATCCAAGATCCGCAAACTTCTGGAATATCTGTTAGACAATGATGCTGATGCCACACTCTATTCAGACGAAGGCATCTTTTTCGCGCCCTGCTCATCCCGAAAATTCTTTGTCGAGGGCTACAATGTCGGCGTCGAGCCCGCAAAGCAGTCCCCTATCATCGACATAGACAAGAGTTTTCTTGACAGGGATGTTCTCCCAAGATTCAACAAGATCCTTCTTATCAAGCCTAACGATACTCTTCACGACCTGATGCTCTCAGATCCTGAACTGGAGGCGCTGGCTTCAGGAGTAGACCTTTTCGATGTCATGCCCAGAGGCGTATCCAAGGGAAACGCTCTTCTGAAGCTGGCAGACTACCTGAATATCCCTTCTGACAGGACTTTTGCCATCGGTGACAACGAGAACGATGTCCCCATGATCGAGGCGGCAAAATACGGCATAGCCATGGGCAACGGTACTGAAGGCGCCAAGAAAGCCGCATATTATATCACCGCAGACTATGACAGCCTCGGCTTTGCCAAGGCTGTCTATGATTTCATTATTCCGATGGTCGAAAAGTTTAATTAAGCTTTGACTTAACGTATCCTTCTACCTGGCTCTTGATCTTTTCGAGTGAAGCCTTTGACTTAGCCTCATCAGAATCGTAAGCACCAAGATAGATCTTTAGCTTGGGCTCTGTTCCGGAAGGTCTGGCGCATGCCCAGTCGATTCCCTTGTCACCGCCAAGTTCATAGAGAAGAACATTTGACTTGGGTAAAGTGATATCTGTAACGTTTACGCCGTTTTCAGTAAACTCGTAACGCTTTGATGTCTGGTAGTCACGTACAGCCTTGACTGTTGCTCCGCCAAGAAGGCCTGCAGCGCCTGCAAGGTCCTTGCATTCAGCAAGTTCTTTTCTGAGTTCGACCATGCACTTGCCGATCTTCTCGATTCCTTCCTTGCCTTCGAGAGTGCAGCTGATCGTCTGCTCGCAGCCATAGCCGTACTTCGCATAGAGGTGTGCAAGTCTGTCAGCAAGAGTCTCACCCTTCTCGAAAGAAGCTGCAGCCATGTTGCAGATGAGCATTGCGGCAACAACTGCATCCTTATCACGTACATCTACGCCGGAAAGATATCCGTAACTCTCTTCGAAGCCGAACTGGAAGTGCTTGTCACCGAATTCGTCATCGATCTTGATCCTCTCGCCGATGAACTTGAATCCTGTAAGGGTCTCCTGAAGCTCAACACCATAGTAGTCGCAGATGGACTTTACGAGCTTGGAGGAAACGATAGTGGTTACGGCAAAAGACTTCTCGGGGAGATTACCCTTCTGCTGCTTTGCATCAAGGATGTAATCGAGGAGCATAAGTCCCATCTGGTTGCCGGAGAAGCACTGATACTTAACTTCACCGTTCTCTACGACCCTTGCTGCCGCACCGATTCTGTCAGAGTCAGGGTCCGTACCGAATACCAGGGAAGCATCTGTCTTCTTGGCAAGTTCGATCGCCATTGAGAGTGCCTCAGGGTTCTCAGGGTTAGGAAGGCTTACTGTCGGGAAAGCTCCGTCAGGAAGTTCCTGCTCTTTAACGATGTGGATATTCTTAAATCCGACTGCCTCAAGGATCCTTCTTACGGGCTTGTTGCCTGATCCGTGAAGAGGTGTATATACGATGCTCATGTCAGCCTGCTTTGCGATTGCATCAGGATCTACAACGAGCTTTTTAAGCATGTTGGTGAAGGCTTCATCGATCTCCGGACCGAAGGAAGTTACGAGGCCCTTTGCCTTAGCTTCCTCGAAGTCCATCATCTTGACTGTTCTGATATCAGTGATCGCCTCGATGTTTGAGAGGACTGCATTTGCAGCTTCAGGCGGTACCTGTCCGCCGTCCTCGCCGTAAACCTTATATCCGTTATACTTGGACGGATTGTGTGAAGCGGTGATCATGACGCCTGCAAAAGCCTTGAAGTATCTTACTGAGTAAGAAAGGACCGGAACAGGTCTTAATTCGTCGGAAAGCTTTGAAGGGATTCCGTTAGCAGCGAGTACCTGGGCTGTGATCTGTGCAAACTCAGGAGAGAAATGTCTTGAATCGTATGAGATGACTACGCCTCTTGATACTGCTTCAGGACCTTCTGAGAGAATGTATTTTGCAAGACCCTCAGATGCCTTTGCTACGGTATAAACATTCATCCTGTTTGTTCCTGCACCGAGAACACCTCTTAAACCTGCTGTACCGAACTCAAGATCTCTGTAGAATCTGTCTTCGATCTCCTTAGTGTCATCCTTGATCGAGATGAGTTCATTTCTGGTTCCCTCATCGAAAAAAGGATCTGTTGACCACAATTCATAAGCTTTCATAAAATCCATAATCAAAACCTCCAAAACACTAATTAATATAAGATACCCGAATTACTTCTGTTTTTCTCCCTTTTTCGAGAGTTTTTTATCAACGAAAATAAACGCCGCAAGTCCGATGACACCGATGCAGGATACAGCAGCTCCGGCCTTAAGGCCCGGTGCTGTGAACACGAGTTCTGCCGTATGATCTCCCGAAGGAGCATCAAATGCTAAAAACGCATCCTGATATGCCTTATATTCAGCCGGATTGCCGTCGATATAAAGCTGCCATCCGTCTTCTGCAGGGATAGTAGTAATGACTGTCTCGTCAGATTCAACACCTTTAATGCTGAACTTTGCATAACCGTCGGATACGGTATCAGCCGTTACCTTTGTCCTGTCAACATTTGCGAACTGCTTTGAGAATGAAGCAGCATCAAAGCTTGCAAATCTGATATTAAGATATGTCCAGATGTCATCCTTGGACATGAAAGTAACCTTTACCTTCTCACCCTTTGCAAAGCTTCCTACTCTGAACATCTGTGAATAGTAAGCATTTGAAGTGAAAGAGGAGATCTGGATGCCGTTGATGTAGACATCAGTGCTGCCCAGGATCCTTCCTGTTACAAGTGAGCAGTAGATCTCATCTTCTGTGGGAGCTTCAAACTCATATTCGATAACGATCGGGATCTTAGTGTTGCTCCTGTTAAGGCAGACTATATTTTCCTTGATACGGTTGTAGATGGAGTTCTCAAGACCCAGAGGATCTGAAACTTCACCATCCTCTTTCTTCTTTGCATCAGGATTATTCTTGTTAAGTAAATCTTCCTTTGTCATGTAGTTGTTTGAATTAAAGTAGACCGCGTTAATGATACTGGGCTTTCCTGTAACGCTCTCATCGATCTCGTTGAAGAAATCCTCAGTGAATGCTTCAGGGAACATAGAACGGTACCACTCATTCTGATGAGCATAGTAGTTTTTCTCGGACGCATCCTTTTCGAGCTTGTAGTATTCAAAATCCATCGCCTTCTTATCAGCTGCAAATGCCAGAGGAAGGACGTCGTCATTACCATAGAACTTCATTCCGGATCCGTAGGAATCCTGTCCATCCTGATGGTAAAGGGAAAGATCTCTTCTTGTCGAGATCGAACCTATCGAGAAGAATGCATCAACAGAAGGACAGGCAAATGAATGTCCTGTAGCGAAGTAATTGTAATTGGTCGGCAGGCCGAGCTGCTTTGCGAAGCGGTGCATCTTCTTGTTGGAATTGGAATTGAAGAATGACAGACCGTTGTAATTGCCGTAAAAAGCTTCTCCCTCTTCAACATAGTACTTTGTCGTATGCTCGGGGGCATTTTCAGATTCCGCTCTGAATGCTCCGGTCTGGGATGCGCGCATCTTCGCATACTTTCCGAATTCGCTTTCGGCTCTTATGGAATCACTGTATTCTGCAGCAGGACCTCCGAAAAGAGTCATGGATTCTATACCGGAAGAAAGCATCGGTCCGACAAAGAGGAGCTCGAAGAGGACGAGCGCTGAAAGGATCGGAGATAAGAGCCGGGGCATATCGCGGAGCTGCTCATGCCAGTTCTCCACTCCATATCCTGCAAGGATCAGTGAATAAGCTGCCGCGAGGAGCACATTGTAAACTACTGCATTAGAATGTCCCTTCATGGCACCGAAAGAGAAATCGATAACCACAAGAGAGAAGATGATAAGGGCAGCCTTAAGGATATCTTTTCTGGCTACTTCCTTGATCTTAAGGATCACCTTGAAAGAGATTATAAGGAACAAAGGCAGGAATACGAATGCATGTCTGTGCCAGAACCAGTTCGGGTCATCAAAGACCTGCCATGCCTTATCGAGCGGATAAACGAGAGTGGATAATACTGCTCCGAGAACACAGAATGCGTGTATCTTTCTCTCTCTTCCCTTGAAAACAGGGCTTAAGAAATAGATCAAAAGCAGGATCGTGACCGGCAGACAGATGAAAAGGAACGGATAGTTATCCTGAAGGATATCCGCAAATTCACCTGGCTCACCTATGAGCATCATGTGAATGAATGTAAGAGGAGTGAAGGTGATCGCATCCTGGCCGCGTGTTGATACGGTCTGATCTGCATTTCTGATCGTGTCAAGTCCGACAGGCACGAGCATGACCGCTGTCATAAGAGCTGTAAATCCTGCAGCAAGCGCATATCTGATCATGATGCCAACAGCCTTTTTCAGCTGAACCTTCTCTTCGAAAAGTCGTACAGCAAGATAAAGGAAACAAGCTATTCCGACCATATAAGCAATATAGTAGTTGGATACGAAAAGCACCAGCAGCGAGATGACAAGTCCCAGATACTTCTGATCCTTGATGAACTTTTCTGTGAAGAAAAGGATCAACGGGAGAAGCATATAGCCGTCAAGCCACATGATCTGGAAGATGAATGCCTGGGAATAAAGTGAGAAAGCATACATGATACCCAAAAGGATGGGCCACAATGTCTTCTTGTTATCTGTCTTGCTTCCTAAGAACAGACACATAAAGCTTGAAGAAAGGCTGAGCTTCAAGATGACTATAGCCAATACTGCCGCATCGATCTGAGCTTCATCAATAAGCAGATAGATAAGGTTGAAAGGGCTTGCAAGATAATAGCCTAATGTGCCGATAAAGTTCTTTCCAAGTCCGAGTTTGAACGAATAAGAGATATAAGAAATGATGTGTCCCTGAGATACGGAATTAAGTTCTGCCACTTTACTCTTCATCAGGGCAAGGAAAGGTGCATACTGTGCCTTAAGGTCACTTTGAAGGAACGAGTATTCTCCCAAAGGATACTTGTTGCATAACAGCATCGCGATCACATAAAGGACCAGTGCTGCAAAGAATGCATATAACGGCCTGAGATCAGACTTTCCGCCTGCTTTCGAAGAGGTTTTAAGTGAAGGTTTTACAGCAGTCTTTTTTGCAGAACTGCCTTCAAGACTCGAGATCTCTTTCATTATCGTTCCGCCCTTTCTTTGGGTGATTGTTCCTTATATATAACTTTTTGATTATAATACAAAAACAGACATCTTGCTTGCTAAGCGAATGATATAATACAGATTAACAAGTATTCAATTCTGCCGGAGGAAGCGCTTAATGCTTATCAGCCTTATAGTTCCTTGTTACAACGAAGAGGGGTCCCTGCCGATCCTTTATGAGGCTCTGTGCGATGTGCGCAAGGCTGAGTCAGAGACAGATCCCGACAAATGTTTTGAATTCATCTTCGTAAATGACGGAAGCCGTGATAAGACTGCAAGCATCATCAAAGAGTTTGCCGCTAATGATAAGTCCGTCAAATACGTCTTCTTCTCCAGGAATTTCGGTAAGGAAGCTGCTATGTACGCAGGCATGCAGAAGGCCAAGGGCGATTACATCGCCATCCTTGATGCTGACATGCAGGATCCTCCGTCGCTTATTCCCCAGATGATCAAAGATCTTGATTCCGGTGAATACGATATCGTTGCAGCAAGACGTGTAACACGCGAAGGCGAACCTAAGATCAGGAGCTGGTTTGCACGCCGTTTCTATAAACTCATCAACCGCATGTGCGATGTGGAGATCGCTGACGGTGCAAGAGACTTCCGTCTCATGAAGCGTGAGGTCGTTGATGCGATCTTAAGCCTTAACGAACGCCAGCGCTTCTCAAAAGGTATCTTCGCCTGGGTTGGTTTCAGGACCAAGTGGGTCGAGCATGTAAATGTCGAGCGTGTTGCCGGCGAGACAAAGTGGAGTTTCTGGAAGCTCTTCAGATATGCTATCGACGGCATCGTTGCATTTACGACAGCGCCCTTAAGGATCGCTACATATGCCGGTTTCTTCTTTGCATTTGCAGGGTTTGTTTATATGCTCTACTACTTCATCAGGGCAATAATCGAGCAGATCTGGGACCATGTTGCAGGTTATCCTTCCCTCCTCTGCTTTATCCTCTTTTTAGGTGGTCTGATCCTTATGGCACTCGGTCTGATCGGCGAATATATCGGACGTATTTATATTGAGTCCAAGGCAAGGCCGATATATATCACTTCTGAGGAATCCAAAGATTGACATTAAAAAGACGGTCCTGATGACCGTCTTTTATTTTGCAAAGTATCTGTAGAAGAAACTGTCTTCGTACCCTTCCGCGAAAAACTGTTCCTGAATGACTTCCGCGTACTGAGCCTGCCTGATATTACCGAATGATCCGATATTCTCCTCACCACCCGGTGTTCCCTCGATCATGGAGCCGAATATGATGAACATATTGAGAAGAGCCGGGAACATCATCAGGATCACCGTAAGCATGACTGCAGCTGACTTAAGCCAGCCTTTTTTGGTCTTGGGGGTGTTCTTCTCATCCATAACTTCAGCGACAACTCCGCCAAGACTTATACAGAAGAAGAACAGTGCAGGCATGGAACCTCTCATATTAAGATCGTTCATCTCCGTGATCCTATAGAACGGCAGTGCAAGCAGTACAGCGATTGCAGCCCAGAAGACCGGGTTCTTCTTTTCGCGCTTGTAAAGGATCAGTACAAAAGGTGCGACTTCGATCAGGATAAAAATGATATAAGCCGGAACGAACATCGCAGGTCTGTCGAAGTATTCCCATGCAAACCCCTTATACCCGACTGCTGCGGAATTCGACATATAGTAACTTCCGAAAATGCAAAGGATAAGCAATGCGGACGTTATATTAACAGGACTGAATATGTTTGTCAGCGTCTTTGAAGTCTTTGATGCCCTTAACTTCTTTCCGCAAAGGAAAGCCAGCACCATTGGAATGATGCCGAATACTGCCCACGGTGAATAACCAAAAAGTATTCCTGCAGTAAGGCCCATCGAACGCGTGTTGTGAGACAGGATCAGAAGAGCAACTATCAGATAACACGGAACCATCTGATGGAAAACGCATGCAAGTTCTCTGAAGTTGCTGACAAAAGACATTGACGGGACATATCCTTCAAACCAGCGCCAGCCGTCGTAGTGTGTAAACTCATAAACCAGATTGGGAAGTACATCAAGACCGGAAAAGAATACATACAGGAAAGGGACCCACGCTGTGAACTTCTTTATCGCTGCACATGCAGAAATAAAAGACAGGAATATTCCTATCGAATTCCAGATCAGGAGCACAAAGTTACCGGCTCCAAAGCCGAACATTTTCCCTGCCAGAGCAGCCGGAAGCCAATAGATGAAATAATAAGAGAAGGCCCTATTCCCGGATGCCATTCCGAAGATCTGCTGAACTTCAGGATTTGTCTGGGTCGAATAGTTATATATGACCGGCCAGTCGTAATCTATAAGGTCTCTTAATATCGCGCGTCTGTATTCGTGATCCTGAAGGGAATAGATATACTCACCTACACCTGAGATAACAGATACCGCCACTGCAGTAACTGCGAAGCCAATAAGATATAAGACTGGTATTTGGATATCGTTCTCATACTTTGACAGCTTAACTCCGTCAGGATCATTAAGGCAGTCAGAGACACTGAAAAGAACGATTCCTGCAAATATAAGTGTGAGCGGGATACCTACAGATAACTTGAGATATCCCAGAAAAAACATAAACAGCGGTATCGTCAGGAATAAGATGACCGAAGCGTAAAGCCAGGCGAAAGGCACCGTTACAGTTCTGGTGTCTCCGGGAGATTGCTTCTTCGGCTTATCTTTAACAGCTTTTGCCTTGGAGCTGTCTCCTAACTGCTTTACTTCCTTCATTATCCTTTCCTTCAGTCCCGCCGTTTAGTTAGTTTTTAAGATTATCTCAGATCTGTACAGTCATGAACTCGATCTGCTGAGGTTCTAAAGGCTTGTCCATATAGTCAGTTCTGACAGAAGCGATCTTATCGACTACCTCGATGCCTTCGATGAGCTTACCGAAAGCAGCATACTGACCATCTAATGACGGATAGTCCTCATGCATGATGAAGAACTGTGAACCTGCAGAATCAGGATCCATAGCGCGTGCCATGGAAAGAACGCCTCTTGTGTGCTTCAAGTCGTTCCTGAATCCGTTAGCTGTGAACTCACCCTTGATGCTGTAGCCGGGGCCGCCTGTTCCGATTCCGTCAGGATCGCCTCCCTGGATCATGAATCCCGGGATGACTCTGTGGAAGATGAGGCCGTTGTAAAAGCCCTTGGACGCGAGGTCGATAAAGTTCTGGACAGTAATGGGCGCGATCTCGGGATAGAGCTCTGCCTTCATTACGCCGCCGTCTTTCATCTGGATTGTGACAATAGGATTAGCCATGTTTATATCTCCTTATCTCTTTCTGTAAGATCTTAAGATGTCGTCCTTGATCTTCCAGAGCTTAGGTGACAAGTCGACATAATAGTTATGAGGATTCTCGAATCTCTTGATGGAATCCCAGAGAGAGTCGATCTCCTTTGTGCAGTAAGCTCTGATCTCCTCGATGGAAGGCTTGTTGTAAACAAGCTGTCCGTCCTTGAAGATCTGGACCATGATCTCTCTTGTTGTGTAGTTCTCGAGGACCTTGGACTTCCATGTGTTGTCAGGATCGAAGATCTCATAAGGTTCACCGTTAGGGATCTCCTCGTCTGCGATCATGACCACGTCAGCCAAAGCCTTGCCGGTAGCGTTGTCATAGAATCTGACGATCTTCTTGCTGCAAGGGTTGGTAACCTTGCCGACAGAATCGGATATCTTCATCTTGGGGATGATCGTTCCGTCTTCTGCTTCAACTGCAGAGATCTTGTAAACACCGCCGAAAACAGGTTCAGCCTTGGATGTGATAAGTCTCTCACCTACACCGAAAGAATCGATGCATGCGCCCTGGCTTATCAGGTCTCTGATGAGGTACTCATCAAGAGCATTGGATACTGTGATCTTACAATCTGTAAGGCCAGCCTCATCAAGCATCTTACGTGCACTCTGTGTCATGTAGGTAAGGTCGCCCGAGTCGATCCTGATACCCTTAAGGCGCTTGCCCATAGGCTCAAGAACCTCCTTGGCGCATCTGATAGCGTTCGGGATTCCTGAACGGAGAACATCGTATGTGTCTACGAGCAGAAGCGCACCGTCAGGATATGCGAGTGAATAAGCCTTGAATGCTTCGAACTCATTGTCGAAAAGCATTACCCAGGAGTGAGCCATGGTACCGGAGAGCGGGATGTTGAACTGCTGTCCGCAGATCGTGCAGGATGTGCCTGCAGCGCCTGCAATATATGCAGCTCTTGCACCAAGAACAGACGCATCGAAGCCCTGTGCACGGCGTGCACCGAACTCCATTACAGGTCTGCCCTCAGCCGCTCTGACGATCCTTGCTGTCTTTGTAGCGATAAGAGTCTGGTGGTTAATAGTGCAGAGAAGTGCTGTCTCAAGGAGCTGAGCCTGAATGATAGGTCCTCTTACCTTAACCAGAGGTTCTTTCGGGAATACGACTGTTCCTTCCGGGATAGCCCAGACATCACATGTGAACTTGAATCCTCTTAAGTAATCGATGAATTCGTCGTTGAAATGATAGTTATCCTTAAGGAAAGACAGGTCATCTTCTGAGAACTTAAGGCTTGAGAGATAATCGATAACCTGCTCAAGTCCTGCCATAACGGCATATCCGCCGCTCTCAGGAATGTTTCTGAAGAACATGTCGAAGTAAACGATCTTGTCCCTGTTGCCGCTGTTCAGATAACCGTTTGCCATGGTGAGCTCATAGAAGTCTGTGAGCATGCTCATGTTGGTTCTGTCATTCCACATACCGTAATCCATACGATGTACCTCCGAAGACATTAAGTCTGATTCTTATGATTTTGCAATTTCCTTAATTGTTGTTGTAAGTCCTGCTATGCCCTGAAGGTCTGAAGGAATGATGATCTTTGTGGATGCACCCTGTCCTACCTTCTCGAGAGCTTCAAGACCCTTAAGAGCAATAAGTCCGTCATCAGCGCCAACATCCTTGACCATCTGGAGACCCTTTGCTGTAGCTTCCTGTACTGCGAGGATAGCCTGAGCCTGACCTTCAGCTTCTCTTATCGCTGCCTGCTTCTTAGCTTCAGCTCTTAAGATAGCTGCTTCCTTTTCACCTTCAGCTACTCTGATAGCAGATTCCTTCTCACCTTCTGCGATGAGGATCTTTTCTCTCTTCTCACGCTCAGCCTTCATCTGCTTCTCCATCGCTGCCTGGATCTCCTTAGGCGGGATGATGTTCTTGAGCTCAACGCGGTTGACCTTGATGCCCCACGGGTCTGTAGCTTCATCAAGGATCTCTCTCATTCTTGTGTTGATGATGTCTCTTGATGTAAGTGTCTGGTCGAGTTCCAAGTCACCGATGATATTACGGAGTGTTGTTGCTGAAAGATTCTCAATAGCAACGATAGGACGCTCGATTCCGTATGTATAGAGCTTAGGATCTACGATCTGATAGAAAAGAACTGTATCGATCTGCATTGTAACGTTATCCTTTGTGATAACAGCCTGAGGTGCGAAGTCAGCAACCTTTTCCTTCAAAGAGATCTTCTTTGCGACACGGTCGATGAAAGGGACTTTCATGTGGAAACCAGTCTCCCATGTGGTCCTGTATGTGCCGAGACGCTCGATGATGAATGTCGTCGCCTGCGGAACGATCTTGATATTAGGTATGATGAGAGCAAGGATAACGATGATTCCGATTGCAACTCCTACAAGTGTTCCAGCTGATGCTGCTACGATAGGTAACATAAATAATTCCTCCCCTTTAATCCGCGCGCTCGATAACGAGCTTTACGCCTTCAATTGATTTTACTGTGATCCTGGTGCCTTCAGCGAAATCTTCTCCCGCCTTTGCACTCCAGATCTGGCCGTCGACTTTGACCTGGCCCTTTCCTTCTGTGGCATTCAAAGGCACAATTACTATGCCTTCCCTGCCGATGAGTCTGTCTGCATTTGTCTTCTGGACATTCTTCTTGCGAAGAGATTCGAGCTTAGGCCTGACCCAGATCATGCAGAGAATGAAACATACGATGGACACGACTGCCATCACTACGATCTGTGAAACGACTGATGCACCACAAAGATCCATGATCATGGCAACAACGGCGCCAACGGCAAACCAGAGTGTCGCAAGACCTGTGGTAACTATCTCGATTACCAGCATAATGACAGCGATGACGAGCCATACAACCCACCACTTGATCATTTCTTTAATCCTCCCTTTTTAATTAAATGCGGGTATTCCGGCCCGCATTTCAATAATTATATCACCTCGGAAATCTTTTATTAATATAAATCGGTCCGATTGTCCCTATAACGCCACGCGTCAGATGAACACTTCTTCAAGCGTGAGGCCCTTTGCCGGCAAAGTCTTTCCAGCAAGGCTTCTGTCACCCTTTTCGATGATCTTTCCGACTTCTTCAGGCTCTATCTTTCCCTGACCGACATATAGGAGGGTACCGGCAATGATCCTTACCATGTTATAGAGGAATGCTTCTCCCGACACTTCGATCTCAATGATCTTGGGATCTTCTCCTGATGAACTGACCTTTACTCCGAAAAGCCTTCTTACAGTCGTCTTCTGGCTTCCGCCTGTTGCGCAGAAAGCAGCGAAATCATGTTCACCTGCAAAGAATTCAGCGGCTGTCTTCATTTTCGCGATATCGGGCATGACCGGACAATAGTAACAGAACCTGTCCAGAAGAGGACTTCTTACTGGTGAAGAATAGATCCTGTATATGTACCTTTTGCCTTTGATATCGAATCTTGCAGAGAAGTCATCACTTACATAAAAAGACTTCTTTACCGCCACATCTTCCGGAAGAAGAGCGTTCATTGCCAGCGGAAATCTATCTTCAGGAATAACAAACGGGACGTCCGCATGACTTAGGTGACACCTTGCGTGAACACCTGCGTCAGTACGGGAACACCCCGTGAGTCTGATATCTGTTTTATATAATTCTGCCAGTGCCTTCTCCAGGACATCCTGAACGGCCCTTGCATTCTCCTGTGACTGGAAACCTGCAAAATCAGTGCCGTCGAACTCCGTTATGAAGGCTATTCTCGGCATAAGATATTACTTGCCGTTTTTACCGTCATCTACGCAGGACTTACCCATCATGGCAGCACCTACGATACCGGCATCATTGCCCATCTGGGCAAGCTCGATCCTTGTCTTTGCAACGCCGGGTCCGAAGTAAGGACGTGACATTGTCTTCTCACGCATAGGG
Source organism: uncultured Clostridia bacterium (assembly GCA_946403085.1). Taxonomy (GTDB): domain Bacteria; phylum Bacillota; class Clostridia; order Saccharofermentanales; family Saccharofermentanaceae; genus Saccharofermentans. The sequence goes on from CAMIYM010000017.1 coordinate 22,849, forward strand.
ATGAGGAGCGGATCACCTTCATTGCAGACACCGCCGCCAACAACGAGGACTTCAGGCATGAATGTGTTGATGGCATTTGCAAGACCGTCTGCAAGATATGATGTGTACATATCAACAACATCTGCTGCCACCTTATCGCCTTCACGCATGGCAATGAAAGCAATACGTGCATTCCACTCGCCTTCTTCTGCCTTGACCTTGTTAAGGAGTGAGTCGGGATTTGCCTCAGCAGCTTCTCTTGTCATTCTTGCGAGAGCTGAAGCGGAAGCATACTGCTCGAAGCAGCCTTTTCTGCCGCAGCCGCACTGAACACCGCCTGATACGAGAACAGTATGACCGAACTCGGAACCTGCCTGGTTAAAGCCGGAATAGATCCTTCCGTCAATGATGACACCGGCACCAACTCCTGTTCCCAGAGTGATGGTAACAGAATCCTGTGTGCCCTTTGCTGCACCGGCAACTGCCTCAGCCATTGCTGCGCAGTTAGCATCATTGTCGATATATACAGGGAGGTCAACAACTTCCCTGATGAGCTTTCTCATAGGAGCATTATTGAAAGGAAGGTTGCTTGAATAAACGAGGAGTCCGTCTTCGTTATCAGGAGTTCCGGGAGAACCGATACCAATGCATTCGATATCCTTGATCTCAAGGCCTGCGTCCTTGATAGCATCAACTGCAAGCTGACCCATGTCGTGGATGATCTCTTCCATTTTTCTGTCAGCATTGGTCTTGATTGACAACTTGTTAAGAAGCTTTCCTTCTCCGTCAACAACACCGGCTTTGATGTTCGTGCCGCCCAAGTCGATTCCGCAATAATAACTCATTCGATTATTCCAACCTTTCGCTTATTAGTAGCATATGAATTCTATCACAGCGTGATAGTTATCTCAAAGACAAATCAAGGACCACAACGAGTGCCGCAAGAAGGAAAAACATCACGCCTGCAAGAACATCCTTTAAAGTGAGTCTCAAAGGGTTGAGCTTTGTCCTTCCCTTGCCGCCCCTGTAGCATCTGGCATCCATCGCGACCGCAAGTTCATCAGCACGTCTGAAACTCGATACGAACAACGGAATGAGGACTGTGATGTAGCCTTTTACCTTGTTGATGAAGTTTCCCGTGTCGTAATCGGCACCTCTCGACTGCTGCGCCTTCATGATCTTATCAGTCTCAGCTGCAAGTGTGGGGATGAATCTTAATGCGATAGACATCATCATCGCCATCTCATGAACGGGGATTTTAATAACCTGCAGAGGCGCGAAAAGCTTTTCGAGAGCATCACTCATCTTAAGAGGCGTCGTGGTCAGAGTCAGCAGAACGCTCGTAGACACAATGAGGAATATAAGCCTTACTGCCATTATGGCAGCACGCATCAGGCCGTAACCCGTTATGGTTATTATCTTCCACGAGAAGAGAACATCGCCCTGTCTGATCGTGAATATGTTGATGATAAAGATGAACAGCGCGAGCGGGATCATCGGCTTTACCGTTGACCATAGTATGTCCGGTGTTACCTTAGCCATGATAAGCTGCAGTATTATGATGCCTGCCAGCACTGCGATCGTGACCGGTTCTTTAATGATGAAGATCGCGACAAGATAAACGGCATAAAGGATCGTCTTTACTCTTGGATCCATATCGTGCAGGAATGAATGTGCGGGGTAGTATCTTCCAAGGCTGATGTTATTAAGCATTCTTCTCACCGGCCTTTACTACGGCAGCCACAACTGACTGCGCTTCTGTCTCAGGTACGAAGTGCTTTTCAGGGAATACCACACCCGGAATATGCTTCTTAAGTTCTGTCTTGAGCATACTCGAGAATCTTGTGATCCTCGGTCTTTGTATGCCAAGTTCTTCAGATCTCTTTCTGAGGAACAGTTCTTCAGGTTTTCCGACAGCTTTTATCTTACCGCCGTCAATAAGGCAGATACGGTCACAGTTGACTGCTGCCTCATCCATGTTGTGAGATACGAGGATGATTGTCGTTCCGCTGTCGCGTAGACCTTTGATTATCGCGAACATCTCCTGTCTGCCTCTGGGATCAAGACCTGATGCAGGTTCATCAAGCACGAGGATCCCCGGTCTCATGACGAGGACACCTGCCATTGCAGCACGTCTCTTCTGTCCGCCCGAGAGCTCGAAAGGACTTGCATTAAGTTCTCTTTCTGTAAGGCCGACCTTTTCGGCAGCCTCAAGGATCATGCTCTTCTGCTCTTCCTGGGAGACATTCATTTTCTTGAGACCATACGCGATATCTTTATATACGGTCTCTTCAAAAAGCTGGTATTCGGGGTACTGGAAGACAAGACCGACATTCTGTCTTATCTTCATGGTATCTTTCTTGTTCTTGCAGGACAGGTCACCGTCTTTTGTATGGATGGTGACATCACCTTCAACAGGTCTAATTATCGCATTCATGTGTGAGATCAGCGTGGTCTTTCCACATCCGCTCTCACCTACGATTCCCAATACCTCGCCTCTTCTTATATCAAGGTTGATATTATCTATAGCCTTTCCGTCACCGCCTGCATATGTATAGGAAAGGTCTTTAACAGACATGATGATATCCTTATCATCGATCTCTTTTTTGTCTTTATTTTCGACTGCCGGAGCCTTCAAGCCCGGCTTTGTCAGCATCTTAACAAGGCTTGCGATTATTGTGTCATCCGACTTCAGATCTTCTTTTGTGAGAGTGCTTCCCGTAAGCCTTGCTATCTCAAATGCATAGTTATATTTTACAGGTCTCTTAAGGCCGTACTGCCACAGATCATTTGAGAGGAATATCTCTTCCGGTGTTCCTTCCATGGCGACCTTGCCCTTGTTTACGATAATGAGCTTATCGCACCTTAAAGCTTCGGTCATATCATGCGTGATCGTGATAAGGGTCAGCCCTTTCTCCACACGCATCTTCTCGACGACTTCAAGGAAGTCATCTCTGCTCGAAGGATCGAGCATCGCTGTCGCTTCATCCAGGATAAGGATATCCGGCTTCATTGCGAGAGCGCCTGCTATGGCAAGCTTCTGCTTCTGTCCGCCGGAAAGAGCCATTGTCTCCCTGTGCCTTAATTCATAAAGTCCGACATCCTTTAATGCCTGGTCGACACGCTCACGCAGTTCAGGATTCGGAACGCCCAAGTTCTCAGGTCCGAATGCGACATCTTCTTCGATCATCGTTCCGACGATCTGGTTGTCGGGATTCTGGAATACGCAGCAGCAATGTTCCCTTATCTGCCAGAACAATTCGTCATCTCCGGCATCTTTTCCGAAAATAACCACTTTGCCGCTGTCGGGAACTTCAAGTATATCTATTATCTTTGCAAGAGTTGATTTGCCTGAACCGTTGCTGCCGAGGATAGCTGTATATGAGCCTTTTTCGATGGTGACATTAATGCCGTCAAGCGCCTTTCTGGGCGCTTTGCCGTCTGATTCCTCAACGATATCGTATGAGAAACTCACATCCTTGATCTCTATTTTGTTCGGCTCTTCAGGCAACAGATGTATCCTCTAATCTTTGCTTATAGTAGCAACATTTTAATGAGAACGGGGAAAGATGTAAACCTTTCCCCGTAACTGATTGACAATTAATTTTATTGGTTTATTTGTGTAATATTACACGAACTCCAAAATAGCCATCTCTGCGCCGTCACCACGTCTTGCGCCCAAACGGATGATTCTTGTGTAACCACCGTTTCTGCCTGCATATCTGGGTGCGATGTCATCAAAGATCTTGTTAACGGGATTGATGATGTTACCCTCTGCATCGTGGCTCTTGTTAACCCACTTGATCATGGACTTTCTTGCAGCGAGACGTGAAGCGTTATCAACCTGAACTGTCTTTGTCTTAACTTCACGGTCAACTACTTCATACTTGGCACCGCTCTTGGATGTCTTTGTCTTTAAGACCTTCTTGCCCTTACCGTCAAGCTTTGCAGCGGATACAGTGATATCCTTTGTTGTGTAGTTATCCTGCTCCTTAACTGCAGAAGATACGAGCTTCTCAACGATAGCACTGATCTCCTTAGCACGGGCAACTGTTGTCTCAAGCTTACCGTTTATAATCAATGTTGTGACCTGATTCTTCAGAATTGCAGCACGCTGATCTGAAGCACGGCCGAATTTCCTGTTAGGCATTTAATATATCCTCCTGCTAATAAAAGCTTAATCTTCCTGTTCTCTCAAGTGCAGACCCATGTCTTCAAGCTTCTCGATGATCTCTTCGAGTGACTTCTTACCAAGGTTTCTTACCTTGATCATCTCGTCCATAGAACGAGCTACGAGGTCACCAACTGTGTTGATCTGAGCTCTCTTGAGACAGTTGTATGTACGTACTGAGAAATCCATATCCTCAATAACACCGGAAAGCTTTGAATCATGCTCACCGCTCTCTTCGATGTTCTTGAAGCTCGGAGCTGAATCCGTATCAGCGAGAGCTGTAAAGAACTTGAGGTGTTCGATCAAGCAGTTAGCTGCTGAAGAGAGAGCCTCATCAACATCGATAGTGCCGTCTGTCCATACCTCGAGTGTAAGTGAATCGTAGTCTGTACGAGCGCCTACACGTGTGTTCTCAACCTTATAGTTAGCCTTCTTAACAGGTGTGAAGATGGAATCGATCGGGATAACACCGATAACCTGCTTAGCGGGCTTATTCTGCTCTGCTGTGTTGTATCCGCGGCCCTTGCTGAGTGTGAATTCCATGAATACATCATCGCTGCCGTTGAGGTGAGCGATAACGTGATCAGGATTCATGATCTCTACTTCAGGTCCGTGAACGATATCGCCAGCTGTGAGCTCGCCGGTTCTGCCCTTAGCGACGCTGATGCTTACGATATTGGACTCGTTGTGAAGCTTTGCACGGATACCCTTGATATTAAGGATAATCTCGGTCATATCCTCGATAATACCCGGAACAGTGGAGAACTCATGCTTAATCTTTTCGATCTTGATAGATGTTACTGCCGCGCCGGAAAGTGAAGAAAGGAGCACTCTGCGGAGTGAATTTCCGAGTGTTGTGCCGAATCCACGCTCGAGCGGGGCGATGGTATATTTGCCGTAGGACTTGTCCTCGTTGGTCTCAACGCACTTAACGGTCGGCTGGCTGATTTCCATCATGTTTGTTCCTCCTGAGAATTATTCTAAATCTTGCTGTTCGGATGGTATTACTTAGAATACAACTCGACGATTGCGACTTCGTTTACAGGTACTTCGATCTGATCTCTTGTAGGGATAGCGAGGATCTTTCCGCAGAGCTTGTCGTTATCAGACTCAACCCATGCAGGTGTTGCTCTTGAACCTGTTACTTCGATGATGTCCTTGAATCTCTGGGAAGACTTTGTGCCATCCTTGATCTCAATTACATCGCCAACCTTAACCGCAAAAGAAGGGATATTAACGATCTTGCCGTTAACCTTTACTCCTCTGTGGCTTACGATCTGTCTAGCTTCATCTCTTGTACGAGCGAAGCCCATTCTGAATAAAACGTTATCAAGTCTTGTCTCAAGAAGGATCATGAGGTTTTCACCGGTTGTACCATACTTGAGCTTCTGAGCCTTTTCGAAATAGTTTCTGAAAGGCTTCTCGAGAACGCCATAAATAAACTTTGCCTTCTGCTTTTCCTTAAGCTGCATGCCGTACTCGCTCATCTTACGAGGTCTGGATGCACCGTGCTTTTTGGATTCTTTCTTCTCTACTCCCAAGAAAGCAGGCTCAATACCGAGGGCTCTGCACTTCTTAAGGACAGGTGTCATATCTCTAGCCATTGCTATATTCCTCTTTTCTATACTAAGTATTCAACCAAAAGAAGATTAAACTCTTCTTCTCTTGGGAGGGCGGCAACCATTGTGAGGTACCGGTGTTACGTCCTTGATCATTGTGACTCTGAGGCCTGCTGTCTCAAGGGCTCTTACTGCGGACTCACGTCCGGATCCGGGTCCCTTAACATAAACATCAACAGTCTTCATGCCATGATCGCTTGCTGCCTTTGCAGCCTTCTCGGAAGCAACCTGAGCTGCATAGCTCGTGCCCTTACGTGAACCCTTGGCGTCCATACCTGCAGAAGCCCAGGAAATTGTATTTCCCTGCTTGTCGGTAATTGTAATAATTGTATTGTTGAATGTAGCATGAATATGAGCCTGACCGTCAACGACGTTCTTACGCTCACTTCTTCTGGGTCTTAAGCTTTTCTTATTTGCTGCCATTTTGACTCACCTCACCTTACTTCTTCTTACCAGCAACTGTATGCTTAGGTCCCTTACGGGTACGAGCATTAGTCTTTGTACGCTGGCCTCTTACAGGGAGTCCCAGTCTGTGGCGACGTCCACGAAGGCAACCGATATCTGTAAGTCTCTTAATGTTGGACTGTACTTCTCTCTTAAGGTCACCCTCAACCTTGTAATTGTTCTCGATCTGGTCACGGATCTTCGCAACCTCATCCTCTGACAAATCCTTGACACGTGTATCGGGATTGATGCCTGTGTCAGCAATAATCCTGTCAGCACTTGTTTTTCCGATTCCGTAAATGTACGTAAGAGCGATTTCAATTCTCTTATCATTCGGTAAATCTACGCCGGCTATACGAGCCATTTAATGTACCTCCGTATTGGATAAAGTGTTTAATCTCTTATTAGACACACGTAAGTCAAGGAACTCCGGGTTAGGGAGCAGCCGCCCTCTCGGTAACGGTGAGTAAATATGGATTACTTTTTTCTTATTAATAGTGCTTTATGCGGGAAGGAGCTATTATCCCGCGGTCTTCTTTTTCAGCGTACGGGGCTAATTCCGTACATATGAAGACCCGTCAATTGAATCAACCCTGTCTCTGCTTGTGCTTAGGGTCGGAACAAATGACCATGACTTTGCCGTTTCTGCGAATGATCTTGCACTTTTCGCACATCGGCTTTACTGACGGTCGTACTTTCATATTAGTACCTCCTGTTGCTGATATTTTTCCACAACAAATACAGGCGCCCTGTGAGCGCATGCTGAACTATTATAGCAGAATCGATACAGTTTTCAACAAGAAATTTAAAGCACCCCGAAAAATATCGAGGTGCCTGAAAACAGCTAAATTAAGCTTATGCCTTGGGCTTCTTCTCGCCTCTCCAGGTGATTCTGCCGCGGGAAAGGTCATATGGCGAGATCTCCATTGTTACTTTGTCGCCCGGAAGAATCTTGATGTAATTCTGTCTAAGCTTTCCTGACAAATGAGCAAGAACAATGTGTCCGCTGTCGAGCTTTACCTTGAACATTGCATTAGGCAATGCCTCATCAACTACTCCCAGTACTTCAATAACATCTTCCTTCGCCATTAAAAACCCTCCTCATAGTCATAAGTTGTCAAATACGGACCCTCATCCGTAATTAAAATCGTATTCTCATAGTGACTTGCAGGCTTACCGTCCTGAGTTACTATTGTCCACTGGTCTCCCAAGAGTTCGATCTCACGTGTACCCAATGTTATCATCGGTTCAATGCAGATCGCCATACCTTTTTTAAGTTTATAGCCGTGACCCGGTCTTCCGTAGTTGGGGACATCAGGATCCTGGTGCATCGTGGTGCCGATTCCGTGGCCGGTGAGTTCTCTTACGACTCCATAGCCGAAGCCTTCACAGTATTCCTGGATGGCATGTCCGATATCACCGGTCCTCATGCCGACCTTGGCATACTCAAGTCCGATCCAGAATGACTTCTCTGTTCTTTTGACAAGATCCTTAACTTCCGGTGCGACTTCTCCGACCATATATGTTCTGCATGCATCTGACTGATAACCGTCAAGGATCGCACCGACATCTACGGAAAGGATATCGCCTTCCTGTAAGATCCTCGATTTTCTGGGGATTCCGTGAACGACTTCATCGTTTACGGAAGCGCAGATCGTTCCGGGGAACGGAGGCTGGCCGTAATTCAGGAAAGACGGGATAGCATCGTAGCTCCTGATGATGTCATAGCAAAGCTTATCAACATCATGTGTGGAGATACCGGGCTTGATCTCATCTCTGCATGCCTTGAAAACATGCTGCAGGATCTTGCCTGCCGCCTTCATCTTCTCGAATTCTTCATTGGTAAGGATTTCTACCATTTATATTACCTAGTTTCTAAATTAGAGTCCCAATTTCTTAAGTCCAGCTTCGATCGAAGCGATGCAGGCTTCGGAATCAACGTTATTGTTGCCTTCAACAATGATTCCGCGCTTATCATAAAAATCGATAAGAGGCTGAGTATTTACTCTGTATGTCTCAAGTCTCTTTGCAACAGTCTCAGGGTTATCATCAGATCTCTGGATAACATTGCCGCCGCAAACATCGCATACACCCTCTACCTTAGTGGGCATGTACTTAACGTTGAAGCTTGCGCCGCACTTCTCGCAGACACGTCTTGTGGTAACTCGGTCCATAATGACTTCGTCATCGCACTTTACATATACGATTGCATCGATCTTTGAGCCCTTTGCTGCAAGCATCTTATCAAGAGCTTCAGCCTGAGCGATATTTCTGGGGAAGCCGTCAAGGATATAACCCTTCTCACAATCAGGGTTGGAGAGGCGGTCTTCTACCATTCTGATAGTTACATCATCAGGAACAAGAGCGCCCTTGTCGATGTAAGACTTTGCTTCAATTCCCAAAGGAGTGTTCTCTTTGATGTTATATCTGAACAGATCGCCTGTAGAGATGTGAGCAAGATTGAACTTCTCTCTTAATACTGTAGCGGATGTGCCTTTTCCGGAACCGGGTGCACCTAAGATGATCAGATTCATAAATAGATCTCCTTACTTCTTGTTGTAGTTCTTACGCTTCTTATCTTTGCCGGCCTGCTTAGCCTTTTCTTCTTCTGTTTTAAGAGCGTTATCGAGAAGAGTCTTCATCTCGATGAAGCCGCCTGCCACAAGAACAAGACCGATACCGCTGAAAGCGATGTCTCTTAAGCCGGGAATAAAGCTCAATACCATAGGGATAACGCAGACAAAGAGCAGGTAAGCACAGTCAGCACTGTTCAGATTGCTGTACAGAGCCATAAGGTACTGTGATGTGGGCTTTCCGGGCTTGATACCCTGGATATAGCCTGAATTCTGCTTGATCTGGTTGGAAATATCATAAGGATTGAACTGCATCATTGCGAAAATGTATGTGAAGAACACTACGAAAATGACGAAGAACGGGATAAATGCAACGCTTGTGGGCATATTGATAAATCCTGCAGCCCATACATTTTCAGAGCCGGGGATGACCATGGCAATGATAACTGAAGGAAGAAGAGATATCGTCAATGCATAAATGATAGGTGTGATTCCCGCCTGTGTTACCTTGAGGGGGAATACCTGGTTCTGCATACCATACTGCTTCATTCCTACCGTTCTCTTCTGGAAAAGGATCCTGATCTTCTTCTCACCCATGTTTATAAGGAGTGCGAGGATAAGCATTCCGATGGCAAGGAGGATTCCTACTGCCATATAAACGAGTGCCCAGATAATGCCGAGCTGCTCTGCTTCGAAGAAAGGCATAAGCAGATCGTGCGGGATATTGTGAATGATGCCTGTGAGGATGATGATCGTAAGACCGTCGCCGATTCCCTTTGAATTAAGGAGCTCTACACACCATCCGCAGAAAGCGCTTCCGACTGCAACAGATACTCCGCAGAGTACGATGCCTACCCAGAAATTAAGTGAAGCGAAAACAGCGTCTCTCATGCCTACGCAGTAAAGAACTGCAAATACGCCTGCACCGATGAGTGCTGCGATCCTTGTAAACTTTGTGATGATCTTTGTTCCCTCATCACCCATCTGAGCAAGGTTTCTGAGCTTCGGAACTGCAAGAGTTACGATCTGCATAACGATGGATGCAACGAGGAAAGGATAGATACCAAGGCTGACTATAGAAGCATTACTAAGTGCTCCGCATGAAAGGATATCAAGAATTGTGCCGATGCTGCCCCATCCTTCGATCTTGGCCTGTGCAAGATTGTGATCGAGACCCGGTATCGGAATGATCGTGAGAAGACAGAGTACGGAAACGATAAGGAAAGAGAAAAGTATCTTCTTCTTTATTTCCGGTGTCTTAAAGCTTTCACGCAATGTATCGTCCATTAATTGACATTCTCCTTGGTATATAAATAAAGCGTATGTATTATAGCGCATATCTGCGCTTTTTTCACCGAATTATTTATTTAATAATAAAGGAGAAAAAATCAGCCTCCGACATAGAGCCGTCTGACTCTTTTACCAACATCGCATGTGATCTCGTAGTTGATGGTACCGAGAGCGTCAGCAAGTTCATCAGCAGATCTCTCACTTCCGAACACAGTCACCTTATCGCCTACCTTAGGTCTTTCCTCAAGATCAGTAGTATCGACCATGCACATATCCATGCAGATATTGCCGATAATAGGGCATTTCTTTCCGCCTATCACGAGTTCAAAGCCGTTAGAGAGTTTTCTTGAAAGACCGTCAGCATAACCGATTCCGACCGTAGTAACCTCCGTCGGACGCTCGGCAGTAAAATGTCTTCCGTAACTTATCGTGGCACCGACAGGTACCGTCTTTACATGAATTACCTTGGCATACCAGTTCATAACCGGCTTAAGATCGATATCGACTACAGGCTTCGGGCATCCGGGCGGCATAAGTCCATAGAGGATGATCCCTGCCCTTACCAGATCAAGATGCATTTCTGGGAATCTTAAGATTCCTGCACTGTTGCAGATATGCCTCTTAGTGAAGCGGATACCCTTCGCTCCGAGTTCCTCGATCTGATTCATGAAGCGTCTGTACTGCTCTTTTGTATATTCATCGTCATCAGTATCTGCCACTGCAAAATGGGAGAATACGCCGTATGGTTCAATACCCGGAAGCGTGCAAGCCTTAACTATCTCTTCTGTCTCGCTTCCGTCAGTCTTAAAACCGATCCTTCCCATTCCGGTATCGAGCTTTATATGGATCTTGCATGTCTTGCCCTGGGCAAGTGCCTCTTCGGACAATTCCCTTGCAATCTCGTATGAATAGACTGACTGCTCGACATCGTACTTTACGGCATCCTTGAATCTTGTGGGATCGGTAAAGCCTAAAGTCATCATCGGAACATCAATGCCGTGCTTTCTAAGTTCGACAGCTTCATCGATGGTCGCAAGACAGAGTCCTGCCGCACCGCTGTCTATAAGAGTCTTGGCTATCTCAATGGCACCGTGGCCGTATGCATCAGCCTTAACAACAGCCAGAATGCCGGTCCCGGGTGTAGTCGCCTTCTTGATCTCCTCGAAATTATGCTTCAAAGCATCAAGATCTATCTCGACACAGGAGCGGTCGAAAATATAATTTCCACAGCTGTTATTGTCAGTCATCATCTTCACTCCAGGAAGCTTCCTGATATCCTTCAGGAAGGTAATTCAAAAGGTCTGTCGGCAGCATGTATCTTGCTCCGATGTCGTCAGCTGCTGCCCTGCCCGCCTTCTGGTGGATAAATACGGCTGAGCATGCCGCCTTATAAGGTTCCATGCCCTGTGCGAGGAAACCCGTGATAAGGCCTGCAAGAACATCTCCTGAACCTCCCTTTGCAAGTCCGCTGTTCGGATCGTCATATACATAAAGGTCTCCGTCAGGAGTGCCAACATATGTCTTATAGCTTTTCAGTACAGTGACACAGTTATGCTCTTTTGCAAAACTGACAGAAAGCTCTTCAGCATTCTCTGTCACTTCACTGTTTGTAAGGCCTGTAAGCCTTGCAAATTCGCCTATATGGGGAGTAATAACCGCAGGGACCTGCCTTAAGTTAAGTCTTTCCTTAAGTCTTCCGAGCACATCCTTTTTGCAGGTAAGCGCACCTGCATCAAGAACTACATTCTTTGCCTTTTCGAGCAGGACAGAAGTCAGCGCCTCCATGTCCTTATAGTCAGAAGGCATGCCGGATCCTATAAGGAACGCATCAGCCTTTTCACAAAGAGCTGCTGTTTTCCTCAAAAGCTCAGCTGTATTATCAGGTCTTAACTCCAGAAGAGCACAAGGTTCAATAGAGCTTACGGCATTAAGAGTCTTAGGCTCGGAATAGACCTTTACGAGACCTGTACCGGATCTTAATGCGGCAGAACCTGCAAGAACGGCAGCACCGGTCATATACTCACTTCCGGCACAGATAACAGCCAGACCAAAGGTATTCTTATGACCTTCGCTGGATCTTTCCGGCTTGAATCCGGATATGAGTTCACTGTCGATGCTTATAATCTCAGCCATTTTTCTCCAAGTCTCTGTTAGGAACTAAGTCTTCGTTGCGGATGGACTTGATCGAACCGATATCGAACGGAGTCTCCTGATATACATAGTAATTAAGCCAGTTCGTATACATAAGTGTCGCTGATGAACGCCACTTGAGAAGAGGTCCCTTTTCAGGGTCATCATCGATATAGTAATTCTTCGGAAGATCAACATCCTGAAGTCCGGCTTTAAGATCTCTCTTATATTCCTTGTCCAGGGTATCTCTGTCATATTCGGAATGTCCCGTGATGAAGAACTGTCTTCCGTGAAGATCTGATACAGCGTAGATTCCGCACTCCTCGGATTCTGAAAGGATCCTTAAGTCATCACGCTTCTCGATATCCTCGCGTCTTACTTCCGTATAACGTGAATGAGGCACATAGAAGATATCATCAAAACCCCTGAAGAGCTTTACGGGTCTGCTCCATGTCATCGAATGCTCGAAAACACCGAACACCTTCTTATCCAATACGATCTTGGGAATACCGTAATGGTAGTAAAGTCCTGCAAAAGCGCCCCAGCAAAGATGAAGCGTCGAATATACATGTGTCTTGCTCCATTCCATGATCTCAACGAGTTCAGGCCAGTAGTCCACGTCTTCGAAAGGGAGCTTTTCGACAGGGGCACCTGTAATGATCATGCCGTCGAAATACTCATTCTCGATCTCAGGGAATGTCCTGTAGTACTTGATAAGATGCTCTGCTGGAGTATGTGTTGACTGGTGCGTCCTCGTAAAAAGGAGCTCGATATCCACCTGGATCGGCGAATTGGAAAGAGCCCTTAAGAGCTGTGTCTCTGTCGTCGATTTGTCAGGCATAAGGTTGAGGATCACGATCCTGATAGGACGTATGTCCTGCGTCAGGGCGCGGTTCTCCTCCATGACGAAAATTCTTTCCTGCTCAAGGATATGCCTTGCCGGAAGATTGTCTGCTATTCTGATAGGCATTTTCTGCCTCCTTTATCTATTTAAGAATGCTCACCTATGAATTCATTCAGGATGGATTCAGATGGCACCTGTTCAGGGCTGATTACCGGGATCTTTCCCAAATGCCCCATAAGTTTGTTTGCCTTGACAAGTGCTGCCGAGAGATCCGCGAAGGGTTTGCCCGAAGGGGATTTCTCCATAAAGACGCTGGGTTCGATAGAACCGCCCTCGACCTTATCAAGAGCTTCTTTAATATCTCCCATAGCCATAGGAGCGACGATAAGGCTCTCATATGCCAGGAAGGAATTTACATGATAATCTGCAGCTGTCAGATATTCTTCGTAGTATTTCTCTTCAGACTTCTGGATCATAGGCCAGTAGTCGATAGTCGCAAGAGCGTGTGCACTTCTGTGACGGTAGTCTCTTACGATCCTTCGAAGAAGTCTTATCTCGTTGCTGTCCATGAGCTTGGAATCGCAGTATACATTGCCGTAGGGCATGATGAATACCTTTGAACACTTATCAGAAGGGCATTCTCCTGAGATCTTAGGAGACAATCCGTGAAGTCCTTCTACAACAAGGACACCGTCATCGCCCAGGCAGATGGCATTTGAAGGATCGCCTTCCATCTGCTTTCTGACAGTAAAATCAAAGAACGGAGGGATAACGGTCTTTCCGTCGAGGAGATCCTTGATATCCTTCTGGATCCTTTCGACATCCAATGCGTCGATAGTCTCAAAATCAGGTCTTCCCTCTTTGTCACACTTGAGGTCTCTGATGTTGTAGTAATCATCAAGGGAGAGATGGAAAGCTTTTCTGCCTCTCTCGTTTATGGTCTTGGAAAGCCTTAATGTGAAAGTGGTCTTTCCTGAAGAAGTAGGACCGGAAACGAATATGGCTCTCTTATTTAAGTCAGAACATATCTCATCGCAGATCGCATCGATCCTTCCGACGAAGTTTTCCTCTGATTCTGAGATAAAACGAGGAAGTCTTACGGCGCCGAGGGATTCCTCGAGCTCTTCAACTGTTATGTCGATTCTGTCTCTAAGCTCTGCCATATAGTCTCCTTATAATGTTCCCTTATTTTCTTTGAGGGAAAAATCTCTTGATGATAAGTGTATTTACGAGCCAATCCCATACATACTGGACAAGTTTGACCGCCAGGAAGATAAGGCTTGGAATGACAACTGCTGCCAATATAAGCAGGATAACCGTTCCGACAACGTGTACGCCGCCCGCAAGAACGCCTAAAACAGTTGAGAACGAACCTGCTGTTGCCAGGAATTTCTCAGTGTATTTCTCAAGCGTGCTGTTGAGGTATGACATGAGGAAATCCTGAAGATCGTCAACTTTTACCGACAGTCTTGGAAGGAGGAGACTTACTGTATAGCTGATGATCAAATATGCTTTGAAAAGCTTCACCAGTAATATCATGATCTTGCCCCACCAGGGCATTCGGTAATATCTGAAGCATATAAAAGGATTTGCGAGGAAAAGCAGAATGAATACCGCAATATGGATAGTACCGATATTGCCAAAGTATAAAAGTCCTTTACCAAGGATATAGATATAAAGGACAATTGCATCTACCAAAAGACCATACAATACGAACAAGCCGAAATGCTTACGGTTCTCATAGTCCGTATCGCTCCAAAGTCTTCCCAGTAAAAGCCCTTCCAGATAATCCAAAACAGTACTCCTCGTAACTCCATATTCCCGGACACATAGTCCAAGCATTTATGAATTTTATCACATTCAGGCAAATGCGACTATATAAATAATAAAAGCAGGCCTCCTGCCTGCCCTAATGCCCCAATATTGACTCAACTTGTCATCTTAATGTGAAACTGCATCCCGCTGTCTGCTCGATCAGGCTCTTAAGGTTCTTCCACTTTTTGGGGAAATGCTGTTCAGCACCCATCTTCATTGTTGTCTTGTCGCTGAATTCGACCTTGATGAGCCATTCACCCGGGATCACGCTCTTGTCGCCATACTCATCAGTAAGTCCCAGCTCATAGCCTTTCATCCACTCGAGCATTCCTGATTCGGGAAGCTTCTCACGGAGAAGAGCATACTTGTCATCACTAATCGATCTCGTGAAATTGTTATTCCACATGTAATTATCGCGCCAGGAGATCACTTTTCGTCCAAAGTCATACTTCACCGCATATCCCTCGTTTGCAAAAGTCCTTATCTCGACCTCTAAAACAGTAATAGCATCGTATGCCTTTTTATAGTCCATTATTGCTCCTTACTCTACCGCGATTCCGAAAACACTTCCGGATGTCGTTCCTACAATGAGCATACCCTCGTAGACTATCGGAGAAGCCTCGATGCAGACGCCTGAGGAGGTCTCTTCTTTCTTTCCGATATTCCTCTTTGTCTGTATGTATGTAATTCTTTCTCCGGTAAGTGCATTGATCATGTGGATCTGTCCGATAGAGTCACAGATGATCAGATATGCATTCCCCTCAAGATCGTAGAAATCGACAGGCGAGCTGTACGAATAGATGTTCATATTATATTCCCAAACTACGGTACCCAATTCCTTGTCATATGCAACAACTTTATTGCCGCTCGCAAGACCGCTTGTCATACTAAAGGAGAATATTACAAGATTTGAGATCTTTCCCTTGCCCATTACCGGGTTGCCAAAGCATCCGCCGTTCTGGTCATTATCAGAAGATTCACCGTTGAATGTGTAACAAGGCTCTGACGAAGCCCATACTTCCTCACCGGTAAGACCGTTGACTTTATAGATATAAGCGGCACCGCAGTATTCACCCGTTCCGCCCTGGTTATCAACTTCAGTTCCGATATAGACATAAGGGATACCGTTCTCCTCGCTGACAACGGGAGTAACGTCTGAATCATCTCCAAGCACCTTCGTCCATACCATCTCGAGCGTATTAAGATCCAGGCAGCAAAGGTTCATCGTGTTATCCACGAAGTAACCGTAGTTTCCATATACTGCGATGGAACTCTCAACACCCATACGTGATCCGACGTTGTTGTCGAACATATATTTATATCCTGTGACGACAGGAGATACCGTTACGGAAGCAGCGCCTCTTGCATAATTCGTATGAAGATCGAATGTGTAGATCATGCCGTTTTCGCAAGGCCAGATAAGAGTATCTGTATCACCGTTTACGATAGGCGATGAGTCAAAAGCACACCAGTTGCTTCTGTATGCGCCGTCATCCGAACCGTCATAAGAATAAAGCAATGAGCCGTCAAGGAGCGAATAGATATACATGCCGAAGCAAGCTCCGCCGTTGTTGTCCGTCTGTCCGACATAAAGGAGAGGATAGCCTCTCGGATCAAGAGCAGGTGTACCCTTAATAGAGGCTCCGACATTGATCGGGGTACGAGTCTGGGCACCGTTCATAAGATTGAAGAAATAGATCTTTCCGTCCAGACCTGCGACGATAACTTCCTTAAGAGACTGCTGCTGTTTTGCAGTATCGTTCATCTTCATAAACTGACGGACGTCTGCCGGCCACTCAGCTACAAGGGGCTGACCTGTCCATCTTAATCCTGACCATTCAAAGTTCATGGTCGAAGCAAGCTTCTTTCCAATGCCTGTGAACTCCCATCTCTGTGAAAGGGAGCCTCTGTACACATTGGTATATCCGAAAGAAGCGCAGTTTCTGAAATTATTTCCTCTGAAAGTAAAGATGCCGGGGATCGATCCGTATAATACCGGGTCCGGCATGAAGATAGGCTTTTCCCTGTTATAAGGTCCTTCAACGATAGTCTTGTTTACAGTAACTGTCTGATTGATCTTACGTGCAGCAGGAACACATTCCGGTACAGGGGTAACATCTTTATTGATACGTACTGCGGCAAGTCCCGGATAAAGGATAGGATTCTGGTAATCCGCCATGGGTGCTACAGGTGTAGGCGTAGGCGATGCTACTGAGATATATCCTGACTGGTCAGTTACATCGATATTGGCAAGTGTCTCTTTGGTCGTTACTTTCTTGAAGTAGACCGCTGCGAGCACACCGGTAAGGCATACGAATAAGAGAGTTATCACAACGACGAGCGTCATGGTACCTTCATTCGGATCCCTTGACGGCTTGTAATAACTGTTATCAGGCTCGATGTATTGGTCACCGCGCTGCATAAATGCCCCTCTTATTGTTCCTTTCGAAAAAAGTTAACGCTAATTGTAACACGGCTGTAATTTTATCTCAAACCTCAAGAGAGTTTGAGAATTTCCAAAAAGAATAAAATAACAGTATTTTGTAAGGATTTTTACAATGAATTCGCGAATTCTGCGATCTTATCCAGGCGGTGTCTCATGCCGGATTTTCCGATCGGAGGATCCATCATCGCACCGAGTTCTGCAAGTGAGGCGCCCGGGTTTTCCATATGTGCTTTTGCAGCTTCCCTTAACTCCGGAGAGAGCTTGTTAACAAGGCCGGAATTCATGACTTTTGTGATCATTTCATTTCTCTGGGCAGCCGCTTCCGCCTGGCGTTTTGTGTTGCCCTCATCACAGTTAACGGCTCTTATTACCTTGCTGTTGACGTCTTTTCCGGCTCGCACGTTCTCGAATTCCATCATGGCTGAAGGACTTCCGATATAGCTTAAGAAATCAGATACATCATCGCCATTTTTAAAATACAGAGCATAGGAATCCTTTCTTTCCGCCCTGACATGCTTTATTCCCAAGACATCAAGAGCCGCAGATATCAGTGTGGCATTCTCGGGTTCTTTAACCACGAATTCTATGCGGTAACTCTTTGAAGGATCGGAGCAGTATCCGCATCCCCAGAATGCGCCTCTTAAGAAACGCCTTGCATCTTCAACGGAAAGATCACCGTTTGCAAAATGGGAAAGCAGCTCTTCGCAGCGGTCCCATAAATTAGAAGTATATATATCACCTAAGACTATTTTGCCGTTCGAATACGAACTCTTGATATTCTCGGCCTCGAAAAGATGAAGCACAAGTTCTGAAAGCCTCTCAGGGATCTTAACGGTCTTAGCAGAACTCTTTATACTGCTCTGGCTTAAGAAAAGACCGCAAAGAGCAGTCTGTCTCTGGACAGGCTTTTTTACGGCATTCGTAGCCGTCTCGAGCTTTACTCTGACAGAGAAGCTGTCGTCCATTTAGTCCTCATCCACCTTTTTGGTATATCTGTGAGGTTCCTTATCTATGTCTCTGTGTGAGATTATGCACTTAATACCGTGTTCACCGAGTTTCCTGGCAACAGTCTCGGAGCAGTATACGGACCTGTGTCTTCCGCCCGTACAGCCGATTCCGATATGCACACTTCCCTTACCTTCCTTTTCATAGAAAGGAATAACAAAAGTAAGAAGTTCAGATGTCATGTAATTGAACTCATCCGTCTCGCTGAATCCTTCGAGATAATCTGCTATAGCCTTGTCCTTACCTGTATAGTTACGGAGCTGCGGCAGATAGAAAGGATTGGGAAGGAATCTTACGTCGAAAACATAATCGCAGTCGACCGGAAGTCCGTACTTGAATCCGAAAGACTCAATAACCACAAGAATACTCTGGTTCTCACCGGTCTTGATGACCTCACCGATCGCATTACACAGTTCGCTGTCCTTCATGAGAGATGTGTCAATAACAACCGTAGCGATTTCTCTAATGTTTTCGAGCATTTTTCTCTCTTCTGAAAGGGCCTGTGTAAGTGATCCCTTCTTTGTCGCGAGAGGATGCTTTCTTCTTGTCTGCTGATATCTGCTGATCAGGACCTGGTCAGATGCCTCCAGGAATATAACCTTATACGGGCAGCCAACTTCTTCAGTGATAAGAGCAAGTGCCTCGTCAAAGCCATCCAGATATTCCTGCGATCTGATATCGACTACGAAAGCGAGCTTGGGAGTCGAGAATCCTTCACCATTCCTGCCCCTAAAAAAGCTCTTAACAAGATCCGGAAGAACATAAGGCGGAACATTATCCATACAGAAATATCCGCAGTCTTCAAGATACCTTACCGCAGCACTCTTGCCCGCGCCGCTCATTCCGGTCACAAAAAGGATCTCCATTTATCTGCCCCCGAAATCGCCCACAAGCCTTACTTCCTTCTCAAGCTTCACGCCTGAGTTCTCGTAGACTTTCTGAACTACATAATCTATTAATCTCATAACGTCAGAGGCCTTGGCTCTTCCGCCGTTATTAACAACAAATCCGGCATGCTTAGGTGATACCTGTGCTCCGGAATCATCGAGTGCAAAGCCCTTGAGCCCTGCTTCCTCTATAAGCTTTGCTGCAAAGAAGCCTTCCGGTCTCTTGAAAGTGGAACCTGCAGAAGGAACGTCCAACGGCTGGCTTGCTGTCCTTCTGGCTCTTAAGTCGTCCACAAGAGCTGTTATCTCTTCCTTGCTGCCTTTTGAAAGAACAGCTTCAAATCCCAGTATTACCGCAGTCTTCCCTTCTGAATTAAGCTTCTCGAAAAGGCTGGTCCTGTATCCGAAAGCGCACTCATCAGCGTCTTTCGTGCGGACATCCTTACCATCCCAGAAGCTTACTCGGGTAATGAAATCTTTTGCTTCTCCGCCGTAAGCGCCGGCATTCATGAAGACCGCACCGCCGCATGAGCCGGGAATTCCGCATGCGAATTCCGCGCCGGTAAGCGAGAGCTCAGTACAGTAATTTCCGAATCTTGCAAAAGGCAATCCTGCCCCTGCCCTGATAAGGACCTTTCCGTCACTCAATTCTTCAGAAGTAAGTTCGCTCATGTTTTTGGCGATCCTTATAACAAGACCGTCAAAACCTTTATCGGAAATAAGGCAATTAGAACCGTTGCCGAGGACAAATACGTCCCAGTTATTCTCACCTGCGAGCCTGAAAAGCCTTGCAACCTCATCACCTGTCGAAGGCTCAGCGAAAAATCTCGCAGGGCCGCCGCATCTGAAAGTTGAATATCCCGCAAGCGGAACATTTTCGAGAATAGTGATATCAGCCATCAAGAGACTTTCCGGGGAATACTCTTGATACGAGATCCTGAGCCGCATTGTAACCCATCTTCTTGACTCTGTAGTTGATCGCAGCAGCTTCAACGATGATCGCAAGGTTACGTCCGGGTCCGACAGGGATCGTTACTGAAGGCACCTGGATACCCAGGATGTCAGTAGTCTCTTCTGTAAGACCTAATCTGTCGTAAGTCTTCTTTTCATCCCAGAGTTCCAGGTTGATTACGAAGTCGATATTCTCCTGCTGCTTAACAGCGGATACACCATAGAGTTCCTTAACATCAAGGATACCGATACCGCGGATCTCGATGAGGTGCTTGATAACATCCGGAGCTCTGCCCAAAAGCGTCGTCTCTGATACTTTACGGATCTCGATCTGGTCATCGGCGATAAGTCTGTGACCTCTCTTTACGATCTCCAAAGCCGTCTCGGATTTACCTACACCGGATTCACCCAGGATGAGGATACCTTCACCGTTTACTTCGACAAGAACGCCGTGCATGGATACACGGGGAGCAAGCTCCATCTTGAGGTATTTAACGAGCTCGGATGAGAAATCAGATGTAGCCTGGGAAGTTCTTAAGACAGGTGTCTGATACTTTCTGGCAGCATCTAAGATCTCCTTATGCACCTTATGGTCACGTGTGACGATAAGTGCCGGAATGTTCTTCTCGAAAAGAGCAGATACAGACTTGGCCCTCTCTTCAGGAGAGAGGTTGTCCAGGTATGCATGCTCCATGTTGCCGATCATCTGGATTCGGTCAGGTCCGAAGTGATCGTAATACCCTGCAAGCTGCAGTCCGGGTCTGGTAACGTCTGCTACACAGATCCTTCTTGATTCGATGTCACCTGAATCGTATACGACCTCGAGATTGTAATTCTTTACGATCTCTGAAAGAAAGACGCTCGAAAAAGGCATTTTACACTGGACCTCCCTGTTAATCCCGGATTAGAATTCAATCTCTACCTCATGTACCTTGCCGTCAGTTGCAACGGGAAGCAATGTTCCTTCCTGAGCCTGGCCGTCAAGCTTAACCTTGATTCCATCCTGTGCACGGATGAATCCCTCAGGCTTGCTGATGTGGATATCGTATGTTGTGCCGGAGATGGCAACCTTAACATCAAGCTTTGTCTCACTCTGTCTGAGGATAGGCTCTACTCTCAAGCCTTCGCTTGTGAACTCAACACCAAAGCACTGGAAGAGAGACAGGAGAAGCCATGTGGAAGTACCGGAAAGTGTAGGTCCGATATTTTCGCCTGTCTGGCTGTTATTGTACTGTGTGCACCATCTCGGGTTACCGCATGTAACGAAAGGTGACTTCAATGTCTTGAACGGTAAGATCTTATCAATGATCCAGTAAGCCGTATCAGCAAGTCTTGAAGCAAGAGCCTCATCCTTAACTGTCTTTGCAGCGCCAAGCATAGCAGAGCATGCCATCATGTTAGCGTGCTTAAATACGCCGCCGTTCTCACGGTCGCCCGGATAATAAAGAGCTACGTCGATCTTGGGTGCGATCCTCGGATAATCAACTGTGGAGCAGAGTCTGAAGCCGTAAGGTGTCTTCAGATACTTATCGAGTGAATCAAGCATCGTGTTGATCTCTTCCTCGGAAGCAACGCCGGCCAGGAGTGACCAGGAGAAGCTGTTAAGGAAGTATGTGCCAGGGTGACCTGCTTCAACTGCAAGTCCGTCACCCTTTGCACCGAGATAAGAGATGTCTGCTCTGTCTTTTCTGTTGAAGAGGACTCTGCAGTAGAAGTCGCCCTTCCAGCAGTACTCACGGAGATTAGCAGCAAGCTTGTCTGAAAGCTGCTTCATATCGTCAGCTGCGGAATCGCCGATCTTTCTGAACATTGTCTCAGCAGCATCCAGGGCAACCTTCAAAAGGAATCCGTTCATTACGGATTCGGAATACTCTGAATCGTAAGGAACTTCACCATAAGCCTTGCCTGAAGAAGCAAGCTGTTCCTTATAAGCAGCCACCTTATCCTTACCGGAGATACAGTCAGGATCTACTCTAAGACAGTCGTTCCAGTCAGCACGGTCGATAAGCGGAATGCCGTGCTTTCCAAGTGATACTCTGCCGCTGTACATGAGAATAGCCTTGATCGTATCCTTAAGCTTTCTCTTAACGCCTGCATCGGTCTTCTTAACCTTTGTGCCTGCCATGACGAATTCCTGCTCAAGGAATGCATAGTCGTCTGTCAGACCAAGATATCTGTCCAGAGCCTGTAAGAGCCAGAGTCCGTCATCTGACCACCAGCCGGGTTCTTTTCCGATCCAATAGAAGTTGTGGTTCGTATAACCGTCTTCGTATACGTTTTCGATCCATCCTGCAAGCATCTTCTTTACGAAGTCAGTATTTCCCATGCCTGCGAAATAGTACATGGATGCAAAGATATCCTGGATCTCTCTGAATCCGATCTCACGGTAGCCCTTCTGTGTCCAGTCAAGAGATCTGGATACAAATGTCTGGTAGAAGACCTGGAAAGGAAGGTTGTTGTTGACGTATGCCTCAAAGTCCTTATCCTCATGTGAGATCTTCATGTAGTTTGCATATTTGCCTGCAAAATCGATAACGCTCTGGAGATCGTTTGCAAGATTTGCAGGATCCTTGATGTAGTTTGCTACAGCCTCTGCTTCCTCTGCAGGTGTCTTGTCGATAACGAACTTTTCGTTTACACAGTCGGAAGAAAGACATGTGATATTGTCCGCACGGACAGCACCGTTTGCCTTAACAGTGAACGGTGTTGATGTTGCAAAGAATCCCGGACCCTTTCTTGAAGGTCTGGATGCCAGAGGGAAGATGAATTCAGGATTTGAAAGACTTCCTGAACCAACGAAGTCAGCATATCTTACGCTGTACTGGTCAGGGAAGAAATCCCCGTCAACACTGTGGACAACTGTCTCGTTGAATCTGATGTCGCCCTTTGTACCATTAGGGTTGGGATCTGCGCTTACGGCACGGATCTCGTTATTCTCATTGAAGAATACCTGTGACTCACCTACGACTGTAGTGAAGATAACGTCTTCAGAAAGCGCGTGTGTCTGCTTTGTACCGAACATGCCGGTGCAGACGATCCTGAGATCTCTGTCCTTGCCTGTCGTGTTTTCGATATCGATGAGCTGTGCTTCACAAGCGACAGGAAGACCTTCTCTCTGGGGAACGATGAAGATTGTTCTCTTGATCTTAAGGCCGCAGGAGAGCTCATAGCTGATGATAGTCCTGTTCTGTGAATGTGTTGTGCGGATCTTTGTAAGACCTTCAGCAACTGCATCACCTGACCAGAAGATCTTCTTGCCGTTCTCGACAAGATAGAACTGTCTGTTTGCAGGGAAACCGTTTTCTTCAGGGAGGTAATCCCATCTTGTAGCAAGAACCTGTGTATCAGCGTGTGATCTGAAAGAACCGCCGCCCAGGCTGTCTACTGTGCTCTTCGGAGTTGACTGCAGCGGGAAATCAAAATCGATGCGGTTGCCGATGAGCATATTTGTATAGTAGTGAGGTCCGGGTGAAGGAGTGGAAGGATCAAAAGTGAGTTCGCCGTTTGTAGCGAGCTTTCCGCCCCATGTATCAGTACTCTTGATGAGTTCTGCACATCTGCCGAGGACATCTGCACTGAGTTTTGCTTCTGCGATAGCGCCGTCCTTTTCCGTAAATGCTCTGAAATCCTCATCATTTCTAACGATAAGAATGCTGTATCCTCCGTTGATGAGATTTGTGAACTGCTCGAAAACAACGTCATCTGACGCCAGAATATTTACAGCCATGCTGTCAAACTTAAGGCCTGAAACGCCAATGACAACAGGTGCTTTACCAAAACGTACATACTGGGCAGAGATGCCGCCTGCTACGATTGTATCTCCGAACTTATCCAAAAGAAGTTCTTTTGCGGGAAGTCTTTCTCCTCTTGCCTTTTCACCGATGTAACCCATGCTGATCCTCCATGAGAATGTATAGATTTTTCTTCTTTAATTCAGCAAGGAACCCCATGGGTCAGAAATCCACGGGGTCTTGCTTATTTGCCATTAATGACCGGTCTGATTCAGTACCGGATATCAGCCAAGCACTACCTCGACCTTATGTGTCTTGCCGTCGCCTGCAACAGGAACGATGCAGCCTGCGACTTCGTTGCCGTCTACAACGAGCTTCTTAACGCCCTTGCAGATATGGTCAGGGTTCTTGACTTCGATCTCGTATGTGTCGCCTCTGAACTGACGTACAACCTTGAATCCGTCCCAAGCTGAAGGGATGGAAGGATCTACTCTAAGGCCGTCAAACTCAGGCTTAACACCGAGAATGTACTGTGAGATAGCTACCATGTTCCAGGCAGCTGTACCTGTGAGCCAGGAGTTCTTGCCCTGACCAAAGTTCTTAGCATCCTTACCGCCGATCATCTGACCGTAAACGTAAGGCTCTGTCTTGTGGATATCTGATGTCTCTTCTGTGAAAGCAGGAGCGATCTTTGAGTAGTACTCAAAAGCCTTCTCTCCTCTTCCTGCATAAGCCTCAGCGCAGATGATCCATGCGTTGTTGTGTGTGAAGATACCTGCGTTCTCCTTGTATCCGCCCGGATATGTGGAGATCTCACCGTACTGGATATAGTACTTTGTGAATGCAGGGTTGTTGAGAACGAGACCGTATTCGCAGTTGAGATACTTGTCGATGGAATCAAGAGTCTTGATATCAGCTCCGACATCCTTGCCGATCTCAGACATAACAGCGAAGCCCTGGGGTTCGATGAAGATCTTACCTTCTTCACACTCATGTGAACCCATCTTCTCGCCGTTTGCATCGTAAGCTCTGAGGAACCACTCACCGTCGAATGCGGACTCCATTGTGTTCTTCTTCATCTTGTCGATCTCAGCCTGAGCCTTTGCTGCTTCATCAGCCTTGCCGAGGTGCTCAAGGATACCGACATATGCAGGACCTGTGTATGTGAAGAGAGCTGCAACGAAGACAGACTCTGCGATCTTGGAATAGCCGCCCTCTGCCTTGAACTTGGGGTTGGTGTATGTCTGGAATGATTCACCGGGTGTGTCGGAGAAGCATGACAGGTTGATGCAGTCGTTCCAGTCAGCACGCATTGCAAGAGGCAGTCCGTGAGGTCCGAGGTTATTAACGATGTGATAGAAAGATACGTTGAGGTGCTCGAGCATTGTATGCTTGCCTTCCGGATCGTCATCGAAAGGAACATTTGCATCGAGGATTCCCCAGTCGCCTGTTTCCTTGATGTAGGAAGCAACGGAAAGGATCATCCAGAGCGGGTCATCAGAGAAGTCGCCGCCGATATCAGCGTTACCCTTCTTTGTGAGAGGCTGATACTGGTGATAGCATCCGCCGTCTGAAAGCTGTGTGGAAGCGATATCGATAAGTCTCTCTCTTGCACGCTCAGGGATCTGGTGAACAAATCCGAGGATATCCTGGTTGGAATCTCTGAAGCCCATACCACGGCCGATACCGGACTCGAAGTAAGATGCGGAACGTGAAAGGTTGAATGTAACCATGCACTGATACTGGTTCCAGATGTTGACCATACGGTTAACCTTGTCATCAGGTGTATCAACCTTATAGATGGAAAGGAGATTCTCCCATGTTGTGCGGAGTTCTTCAAGACCTGCAGCAACCTTTTCAGGTGTGTTGTACTTGTCGATCATCGCATAAGCCTTCTCCTTGTTGAGTACCCATGCCTCTCTTGTGAGGAGGTTTGCAGGCTTTTCAGAAGCGAACTTCTTGTCCTGAGGGTTCTCAGCATAACCGAGAATGTAGATCAATGTCTTGGATTCGCCGGGAGCGAGTGTGATCTTCTTGTAGTGTGAAGCAATAGGAGACCATCCGTCTGCAAATGAGTTGGAAGCCTTGCCTGCCTTGACAGTCTCCGGGTTATCCCAGCCGTTGTAGATGCTTCCGAGGAAAGCGTCACGGTCTGTATCGT
>CAMIYM010000018.1 GCA_946403085.1 uncultured Clostridia bacterium
GCTGGTAACGGCCCGGGAAGATAGATTGCTGCCGGATTATATAAGTCCCTTCGCGCTAAACGCGGAGGGACTTTTCTTTTGCCTGTTTTCGATGTTTTAACCGCTGTAAAAATTTCGACTAAAAAATGTAATATTACAATTTACATAAAATCGATTATTGGTAAAATACAAATAAGTAGAATATTTCCTTGATATTTTGAGAGGTGTGAATATGGCAAAGATCCTAATAATTGATGATGATAAAGCGGTAGTTGATTCCACTGCCGATATGCTTAAATCCTTTGAATTTACTGTTATTACTGCTACTGACGGCAAGAAGGGATTTGAGCTCGCAGACATGGAACGACCCGACGTTATCATTCTCGACTGGATGATGCCCGGATATAGCGGAATGCAGTTTATTAAGGACTACAGAGATCAGGGTTATAAGACACCCGTATTATTCCTTACCGGTAAGGGTGACCTCTCTCAGTATCAGGTTGAAGCACTCCGCGCAGGTGCTGATGATTATGTAAGCAAGCCTTATGAGCCGATGATCCTTGTCGAGAAGCTCAGAGCAATGATCAGACGTACTGAGTACAGCAATAAGTCTCACGGTGCAGAAGGCAACAGACACGAGTATTGCGGCGGTGAGCTTATCATCGACGGTGATGTAATGCAGGCTTTCAAGTATGAAGAGTCCTGTGATCTTACCAACAGAGAGTTCCAGCTCCTTCAGTATCTTGAACAGAACATGGGCAGAGTATGCTCCAGATCCGAACTTCTTAAGCAGGTTTGGAAGTTCGACTTCTTAGGCGATGAGAGAACGGTTGATGTTACCATTAAGCGTACACGTCAGAAGATCGAACCCGATCAGAAGAATTTCAAATATATCCTTACGAGAAGAGGTTTCGGTTACTTCTTCCCTAATGATCTGGAATAATCTTGAATAACATATTTTCGTTTTCAGCATTAGAACAAGCCTTCCAGAATCCGGTAGTTATCGTGGTTCTGGGTTTGATATTGATGCTTTTGGGAATCCTTCTCGGGTATCTTATCGGCAATACTACATTGCAGAGGAAAGTATCCGGCGACATGGATAACCTTGAGCGTGACAAGATCATTCAAAAGGCTGTCCTTGATACCGTAGGTCTTGGTATTGCAGTTTACGATTCCAAGGGTGCGTTGTTCTGCAACGAGACGATCTTCAGACTTCCTGATTTCCTTAAAGGCGGTCTTCCGAAGACACTTAACAATTTCCTCGAGACTTTCGATAACGGCAATCAGCTGAAGTCCAACTACATATTAAGTCTTGAGAACGGCGTCAATCTTATCAGGGTCAATTACATAAATAACCGCAGGATATATGAGATAAAGATCATCAGAAGACCTGCGCAGCCTGATTCAAAGTTCTTCGGTAATGAAGAACTCAATATCGTTATAGTTGATGACATTACGCAGATCAAGGATGACGAGAGACGCCAAAAGGACCTTGCTGCTAATGTTTCACACGAACTTAAGACACCGCTCACATCCATCAAGAGTTCTGTTTTCTCTATAAGAAGAGCATGCCAGGATGGCAACGAGCCTTCACGAGAAGAGCTCATCACATGGAGCGGACGTATCGAGGAGAACACAGTCAGAATGCAGGATATCGTTAATGATTTCCTTGTACTGTCCCAGTGTTCACATACAAGCCGCATGGAGATCTTTGATATCAGGGATGCCGTATCTGCTGCTTATTCGAACATCCAGGATTATCCGGGTGCATCGAATGTAAGATTCACTCTTCCTGATGACGGAATATATCCTCTCCTTTACGGTAATTCGAAGCTCATCGTAAGGACAATAGTCAACCTTCTGACCAATGCCATCAAGTATATAAACTACGACGGCAAGAAAGTTCCTAACCAGGTCCATATAAGCATCTCGGTAATTGATGACCGTGTAGCCGTTCAGGTTGATGATAACGGAAGAGGTATTCCTGCCAAGGATATCGACCACCTTTTCGAGCGCTTCTACAGAGTTGATAATTCAGGCAACAGGGAAGTAGGCGGATCCGGAATAGGTCTTGCGATAGCAAAAGAGATCGCAGATATGCATGACGGCGTTATCAGCGTTACTTCAACATTTGGTCAGGGAGCCACATTCATTTTCAGCCTTCCTACAGGAAAGACTGTTTTCGACGGTGCTTACAGCGATGCCAAGGCAGGCATTATCAGTGACAAGCCGCTCCACAGGGCAGCTGCATATTTCCTTGGACTTCAGGAGTGCGAGGCCGTAAGATCCCTGGGTTATACGGATCTTGTAAGTCTTGTTGAAGAGTACGAGATCATACCTGAGCATGAGGTTGCCGCAAGAGATAAGGCGCTTGCAAAGCTCCTGTCTTCTTTTGGCGATGAGAGATTCGAAGAATTGAAGGACGAGCTCCTTTATATTGAAGATTTCTATCCTGAGGAAGATGGCCCTGTATCAGGACTTGAGAGCGAGATCGCCAAAGAGACTACGATCGACGAGAATGCTTCTATGTCTCCCATGAGCGAGCAGCTTTCAATCCCGATCGAAAAGATCACACCTCAGGAACCCGTTTCCGCTATGGCAGCAGTAGAGGCAACATACGAGCAGGCACAGGAGGTTCAGCAGCCTCCGATAGTCCAGCCCCAGGCAGTCTCACAGCCCGTAACCCAGGTAAATCCCCAGGTTCAGGCTCAGCCTGTATTGCAGTCGCAGCCGGTACCTGTAAGCGATGATACGCTTATGGCTCAGCCACTGGTCGATCCAATGGCAATGTCCAAGGAAGAGGAGGCAAGACTCCAGGCAAAAGAGGAAGCCAGAAAACTCTTGACACAGCCCGTTGTTCAGATAAGTGCCGAACAAAGGAAGACTGTATCGCAAATAAATCGTGAATCTCGCGAAAAACGCGTAATTCACCCAATTGACGCTCAGAAAAGGTATAATAGTAAGCGTGCTATCACCGGTGAAGGAAAAGAAGCTCCTCAGGGAGTCCCTTCAGACAAGGGTGATGTTGCGGTTAAGTCGTCATTGAAGAAGATCCTTGACGAATCAGATCCGCACAAGTGAGTTGATGGAGTTTTGATGGAGCAGAGCGAATTCGGCGCAGGCAAGTCCTACGCTTATGAGATAAAGGGCGGAGTCCCGCTCAAAGGTGATATCGATATCAGCGGCAGCAAGAATGCCGCTCTTGGTGTTATCGCTGCTTCCATCATGGTCGATGGTGTCTGCACATTGGAGAACGTTCCGGATATCCTGGACGTCCACGTTATGTTTGATCTCTTAAGATCACTCGGTGCAACTGTTGATGCAATCGACAATCATACATATAAGATCGATCCGACTACTATTAATACTTATAAGGCTTCAGGCCCGCTCGTATCAAGGATCCGTGCCTCATACTATCTCATGGGCGCGCTCCTCGGCAGATGCGGTAAGGCATCAATAAGGCTTCCGGGCGGATGCAACTTCGGTCAGCGTCCTATCGACCTTCACCTCAAGGCTTTCCAGCTCATGGGCGCCAAGGGTGCAAGACCTTCGGATATCAGCAGCGGTATCGTAAACCTTGAAGCTGATCCTTTGCACGGCGCAAGAGTTTATCTCGATATCGTAAGCGTCGGTGCGACGATAAATGCAATGCTCGCAGCATGTAAGGCACAGGGCCAGACAGAGATCATCAATGCTGCCAAAGAACCTCATATCGTTGACGTTGCAAACTTCCTTAACTCGATGGGTGCCCGCATCAAAGGTGCAGGTACAGATATCATTAAGATCACAGGTGTTCCGGTACTCCCGGGCAACTTTACATATTCTATTATTCCGGACCAGATCGAGGCCGGAACATACATGATCGCAGCTGCAGTTACAAACGGCGATGTTACGATCCACAATCTGATCCCTACACACATGGAGCCTTTGTCGCAGAAGATGCGCGAAATGGGTTACCAGATCGAAGAGGGCGACGAATCCATTAGAGTATTCAGATACAATAATGACGAGGAAGTATATCCCACAAGTGTTAAGACTTCACCTTATCCGGGATTCCCTACAGATCTCCAGCCGCAGACAGTAGTCCTTCTCTGTTCCGCTAACGGTCAGAGCCGCATGCATGAGAATGTATGGCAGAACAGATTCCAGTATGTTCCCGAACTCGCGAAAATGGGTGCGAATATCAACGTTTACGAGCGTATTGCATGGGTAAACGGCAAGACCACCTTCCAGGGAGCAACTGTTGAAGCTACAGACTTGAGAGCCGGCGCAGCACTTGTTTGCGCAGCTTTGGAAGCTAGCGGCACAACATATATCATGAACGCACAGAGGATCGACAGAGGATACGAGCATATCGTGCAGAAGCTCACGGATCTTGGTGCGACGATCAAAAGAGTCAACCATACACCTGAATATGGTGAAGAGGATACCGAAGCATGACGGGACCTGACAGAATAGTCCCTTTGTTTTCCTCCAGCAGCGGTAATGCGACATTAATCAAATCACACGGAACCTACATCCTTGTCGATTGCGGCATGTCATGCAAGATGATGACCAAAGCTCTTGTAGACAGCGGCGTCTATCCGGATGATGTCAGTGCCGTTTTTCTTACTCACCGTCACAGCGATCATATTGCCGGAGTGCCCGTTTTTTCGCGCAAATATCATACGCCGATATACGGAACACAGGCCACCTTGGCGGTTCTGGACGGACTTGCATCAGAAGTTCATGAGATAGCGGAAAATGACATCATTAAGCTTGAGAATGGTCCTGAAGTAAGGGCTTTTCCGACTCCTCACGACGTCCCCGGTTCTGTCTGTTACCGCATTGTTAATCCCGAGAATGGAACTTCTATTTCAGTCATGACTGATTTAGGCCGCGTAAATGACGGTATGAGAGGGTTCGCCAGTGCATCAGATGTCATCCTGCTGGAATCCAATTACGATCCTTATATGCTCGAGCACGGTGAATATCCATGGCCACTTAAGAAGAGGATCTCCGGTGGCCACGGTCACATCAGCAATCCGGAATCTGCTGACTGCGCGGAATTCTTCATCAAAAACGGCACCAGAAGATTCATCCTGGGACACTTGTCGCCGCACAACAACACGCCTGTCCTCGCAAGGGATACTTTCGTAAATTCATTGAGCGACAGGGGTTTTGTCGAAGGCATTGATTATGAAGTCAGGATCGCCAAAAAGGATGGTCCCACAGAGGGGTACACCTTATGAAGATAATCGTGGTATGCCCCGGAAAGCTTAAGGACAAGTGGCTTAAAGATGGTATCGAAGAGTACAGAAAGCGTCTTTCGAGATTTGCCACGCTGGAATTCATAGAAGTTGCTGACTGTCCTGATTCAGTACCTGTGGCTGATGCATTGAAGCGCGAAGGCGAGCTTATCCTCTCACATATCAAGCCCGGCGAAGTGGTCTGGGCAATGGATCTCGGCGGTGAGAATGTCACTTCCGAGAAGCTGTCCTCATATCTCATGTCCGACATTGAAAAGGGCGGCGGCACATTGAAGATCGTAATCGGAGGAAGCAACGGGATCTCGCCAGAAGTGCGTGCGCGTGCGGACAGGAGAATGTGCTTCGGCAATATAACACTCACGCATCTGATGACAAGGCTCGTGTTATCCGAGCAGCTTTACAGGGGCTTTAAGATCGCAAAAGGCGAGAAATACCATAAGTAAAAGGCAGCTGGGGACTTAGCGGAAGTTCTTTTCAATAAAGTCGTCAAGCCAGCTGAGATCAAATGGCTGATCAGCCGATTCAAAAGTGAAGAAGAGCCTGTCACCGCAGTATATTCCGGCTTTGCCGTAGTCATTTATCCTGCAGATCATATCCTCAGCATAAGATGTATTGCCCATCCTTCCGCAGTGCTCATGATATAAGATCTTACGGTCACTAAGTCTTAAGATCGTGAGGTCAGGATGGATGATCTTTTTGCCAACTTTCAGCGGGCATTCATACTTATACGGAATACCTTTTGCATACAGTCTGTCAGCAATTATCACCTCTGACTTGGATCTCACGCGTTCGCCCTTCTGTGTGTAGAATTCCGGATCGCCTTTTCGAAATGGTTTGGGCTTATAGGGGATGGAGAGCCAGTATTGGGCATATTGCTCATTATTGAGGATAAGTGGACTTGCGTACTTTTTACGGCTTTCAGGAAGATTATCGTAGAGATCTTCCAGAACATCACAAGGATATTTTGCAATGATTGACTGAAGGACTTGTGCTTCATTACGCGCTTTTTTGATCGCACTGTTGATCAAGTCCTTTTGGACAAGCCGCCTGATCAATTCGGTGTTGTTTCTATTTAAGTGTTTATGTGTAGTTTCAATATGCCAGATATAAGAAAAGCCACTTGGGTTAGGTCTGATATTGATCGTGCCCTCAGGGCAGGACTCTCTCTTGTTCTCCAGAGATCTTATTGTGGATTCCAGATATGCATAGCGGGCATTCATTATGTCTAATATTCTGTTAGTCATCATGAATACCTCCTTGTTGAATCTATTATAGGAACCTCATATGCGTGAAAATAGGTTTTCGGAGAAGATTGAGACTTTTTGGGGGTAATTGAGACAGGTCTCAATTCCTGTAGCGATCTGCTTTTGTACTTGAGAGCCCGAAAAATAGCGCTTAAGCATAAAATTTTCGATTTTTTGTACTTAAAGGGGAAAAATAAGCGCTCTAAGTATAAAAGCGTTCAGGCGGATGAATGATATTACTTTATTCAACTAAAGAAAATGCTTGACATATCACAGATGCACAATTATAATCCTTTAGTCGACTAAAGAGTCGGTGAAATTGACACTGTATCGTCATTTGCCTTTATATATCAATGGCAAGTACAATATGAGAGAAATAAAAATGGAGAGTATATATGGGAAATAAGTACTACACACCGGACGGCTTCAACGACCAGTTTCCGGGCATCTGCGGTTTTAAAAGAAATCTTGAGAGCAAGCTCCGTGATCTCTTTCTCCTGAACGGTTATGAAGAGATAGAGACACCCGGCGTCGAATACTTCGATGTTTATAAGGAGTTTGTCGAAGAGGAAGGCCTCTTCAAGTTTACTGACAGCAACGGAAGACTCTTGTGCAACCGTTACGACGGAACTATTCCGGCAGTCAGATTCTGCGCAGGAAGGAACGATACACTTCCTGTCCGTTATTCATATATCGAAAACATGTACAGGGCAGGAAAGTCCGGCGGCGGAAAGCTTTCCGGCTTTACTCAGGGCGGAATCGAGCTTCTTGGTGCGGCTGGTGCCAAGTCCGATGCTGAAGTCCTTGCAATTGCCATCAAGTCAGCACTTGAGATCGGCATCACCGATCTTCAGATCTCAATAGGTCAGGTCAAGTTCTATAAGGGACTTATGAGACAGCTCGGAATCGGCGAAGAGGAGCAGGTTAAGATAAAGAATGCAATCGCCAACAGAGATACGGTAACTCTGGAAAAGCTCGACATCAGCAAGGAAGACAAAGAGACATTGCAGATGTTAGCTGAGTCAGGCGGAACATACGATACGATCGACATGATCCTTCCGAGGATCACTGATAAGGAAGCTCTTGAGGCTCTGGATAACCTTAAGGAGATCCTGGATATCATGGAAAGATACGGTTTCCTCAAGTATGTATCAGTTGACCTGGGACTTATCGAGAGCATCGATTACTATACCGGCATGGTATTTAAGGGCTACACATATGAGGTAGGCTTCCCGATTCTTGCAGGCGGAAGATATGACGATGTCGCAAAGTCTTTCGGCAAAGAAATAGAAGCTGTTGGCTTCTCTATCTCACTCACGCTCTCGATCACCGCTCTTATGAGACAGGAAAAATACACACCTGCAAAGGGTGCTGCGGTCATTGTCGGAGGCGACTTTGAAGCAGCATCAGTTACGGTTGAGGCTTTAAGAGCCGAGGGTACACCCGCCATTCTGGACACTACGGGAATGGATGAGGAAACTCTCAATAAATATGCGGATGAAAAAGGAATCGAGACAGTTATGTTTATGGATGGAGGTAATGCCTGATGCTTACTATTGCTTTACCTAAGGGCAGGCTTGCCGACCAGACCCTGGATCTCATGGAAAAGGCCGGATACGATGTATCTGCAGCAAGAGATAAGTCCAGAAAACTCATTCTTGAAGATAAGGATGCAGGTTTGCGCTTCATCCTTTCAAAGCCTTCCGACGTACCTACTTATGTCGAGTACGGCGCAGCCGATATCGGCGTTGTCGGCAAGGATACTCTTCTTGAAGAGGGAAGACAGCTTTATGAAGTATTGGATCTCGGACTTGGCAAATGCAGGATGTGCGTTGCAGGTCCTGCAGAACTTAAGGATAAGCTCGACGAGATCCCGAATAAGAGAGTAGGAACAAAATATCCCAATATTACGAGAAGTTACTTCGAAGGCGTAAAGGGAGAGAGCGTTGAGATAATCAAGCTCAACGGTTCAGTGGAACTTGCGCCTCTGACAGGACTTGCAGAAGTCATAGTAGATATCGTTGAATCCGGAAGAACACTTTATGAGAATGGCCTTGATGTACTTGAGACCGTTGCCCATATCAGCGCGAGACTCGTGGTTAACAGAGTCTCGATGAAGATGAAGGAAGACGAGATCAAGCCCATGATCGCCAAACTCAAGAAGATACTGGCGGAAGAGGCTCAGGAATAAAGAAGCAAAGGGGGATATATCATGCGTTGTAAATTGATCGAAGGTACAAAAGAGAATCTTAAGGCAACAGTACAGAGCCTCGGTGTAAGAGGCAAGATGGACTTAAAGCCCGTAATAACCGTTGTTCAGGATGTAATAGACAACATCAGGGAGAACGGCGATGCCGCACTCCTCGGATATACAGAGAAGTTTGACGGAGTAAAGCTTACATCAGACCAGCTCAGAGTATCCGAAAAAGAGATAGAAGAAGGAATCGCACAGGTCGATCCCGAGCTTCTGACAGTTATGAAAAAAGCCGCTGCTAATATCAGAAGATTCCACGAGGAGCAGAAGGAGCACGGCTTCATGATGGATGCCGGCAAGGGCGCAAAGATAGGCGTACGCGTAAGACCTATCTCCATTGCGGGCGTTTATGTTCCGGGCGGTACGGCACCTTTGCCGTCAACAGTTCTCATGGATGTAATTCCTGCTTCTGTTGCAGGAGTTGAGAGGATCGTTTTCGCGACACCTCCGAGAAAAGACGGAACCATCGCACCTGTTATTCTTGCAGCTGCAACAATTGCAGGCGCTACCGAGATCTACAGGATGGGCGGCGCTCAGGCTATCGCAGCTATGGCTTACGGTACTGAATCCGTGCCGAGAGTAGATAAGATCTGCGGCCCCGGAAACATCTATGTAAACACAGCCAAGAGACTTGTTTTCGGACAGGTTGATATCGATATGTTTGCAGGCCCTTCCGAGATCCTGATCATTGCTGATAAGACAGCAAATCCGGACTTCGTAGCGGCTGATATGCTTTCACAGGCAGAGCACGACAAGATGGCTTCAGCTATCGTTCTTACAGATTCAAGAGAACTTGCAGAAAAGGTCCTTGAACTGGCAGACAAGAGATCCGAGATGGCTGAGAGAAAAGAGATCCTTGCAAAGTCCATGGAGGATTACTGCGCGATCATCGTATGCGACAGTCTTGAGACGGCGATAAACTTCTCAGAAGAGATCGCACCTGAGCACCTTGAGCTCTGCGTGGAGAATCCGGAACTCGTTGCAAACAAGATCAACAACTGCGGTGCAATGTTCCTTGGAAACTATTCACCCGAACCGCTGGGCGATTATTTTGCAGGACCTAACCACACGCTTCCCACATCCGGAACGGCAAGATTCTTCTCACCTCTTAACACCGGTGATTTCTATAAGAAGATGAGCGTCATCAATTACAATGAGGCGATGCTCAAAGACGTATATAAAGATGTTGCGGCATTTGCTGACAGTGAAGGTCTTGGCTGTCACGCTGCTGCCATAAGAGCAAGATTCGAGGACTGATCAACTTGAGTAAATATTGGAACAAACTGATAAATGACATTGAGCCTTACGTCGCAGGCGAGCAGCCTAAGCCGGGGCAGAAGGTGATAAAGCTCAACACCAATGAGAATCCTTATCCGCCTTCACCGAAGGTAAAGGAAGCTCTTGAGGGTTTTAACCTTGCAGACTTAAGGCTATATCCTGACACAAACTCCACGATAGTAATCAAGGCAGCTGCAAAGTTTGACGGAGTAAGCGAGAAGAACATATTCTGCGGCAACGGTTCTGATGAAGTCCTTGCGATCGCATTCCAGACATTCTTCGAGAAGAAGGCTCTTACGGGACTTCCTGTGCTGATGCCTGATTACAGTTACAGTTTCTATCCGGTATTCTCTGAATTCTACGATATCAGAAGAAAGACGATCGCTCTGAAGGAAGACTTCCGTCTTGATCCTGATGACTATATCGGAGTACCTAACTGCGGAATCGTTTTCGCGAACCCGAATGCACCGACATCAAGAGCGATCGCTTTATCCGATGTCGAAAAGATCGCATCCGCAAATCCCGATTCTGTCGTTATCGTCGATGAGGCTTATGTAGCTTTTGAAGAGAACTACGAATCAGCAGTATCGCTTATCGGAAAGTATAAGAACATCTGTGTCATCAGGACACTTTCCAAAGCATTCTCCCTGGCAGGAATCAGACTCGGATATGCTGTAGCTGATGAGGAACTCATCGAAGGTTTGAAGAGGGCAAGGGATTCATTCAACTCATATCCCGTTGACCGTCTTGCACAGAAGGTCGCAGAAGCAGCACTTCTTGACACCGGTTACTATAACGAGACCAGAAAGAAGATCATTGCCACAAGAGAACGCGCGTCAAAAGAGCTTAAGGAGATCGGCTTTACCATGCCGTCTTCATCCGCGAACTTCCTGTATGCAAAACCGCCCATGGATTGCGGAACACTGTACCAAAATCTCCGCAATAAAGGTATACTTGTAAGATATTTCAACAAGCCTGTGCTTAAGGATTATCTTAGGATCACGATTGGTACTGACGAAGAGATGGACGAGCTTATCAAAGCCATCAAAGAGGAGGTCAAAAATGCCGAGAACAGCTGAGATCGCTAGAGCTACAAAAGAGACAGACATCAAGGTCAGGATCGATCTTGACGGCAAGGGCGAGAACAAGATCGATACAGGTATCGGATTCTTCGACCACATGCTTACGGCTCTTTCCAAACACTCCGGTATCGACATGGAGATCTTCTGCAAGGGCGATCTTAATGTTGATGCTCATCACTCAGTTGAGGATGTCGGCATCGTATTAGGCCAGGCATTTAATCAGGCGATCGGTGACAAGATCGGAATCAGACGTTACGGATCCGCTTCCATCCCTATGGATGAGGCTCTGGGAACATGCTCTCTTGATATCTCAGGCAGGGCATATCTTGTTTTCGATTGTGATTTTGCAGGCGATTTCTGCGGAACAATGGATACACAGCTTTTCGAAGAATTTTTCAGAAGCTTTGCTTTTAATGCAGGCATCACACTGCACATCGCTTGCCCCTATGGTGCCAACGATCACCACAAGGCAGAGGCTATGTTCAAGGCACTTGCAAGAGCCTTGAGACAGGCAACAGAGACCGACCCGAGATTTGAAGGCCAGGTCGTATCAACTAAAGGCGCATTATAATTTTTGGAGGACACATAAATGCTTATTAAGGATACTGATTTTATCGATCAGCCGATGCTCTCAAAGGGCAAGGTCAGAAACATCTACGATCTCGGTGATTCACTTCTTCTTGTCGTTACAGACAGGATCTCAGCTTTCGACGTAATCTTCGACGAGCTGATCCCTGACAAGGGAAGAGTTCTCTCATCTATCTCCGAGTTCTGGTTTGATTTCACAAAGGACATCATTCCGAACCACGTAATTACAACTGATGTTTCAAAGTATCCTATGGGCTTCGACAAGTACAAGGAAGAACTCCAGGGAAGATCTATGCTCGTTAAGAAGGCTCAGATGCTTCCTGCAGAGTGCATCGTAAGAGGCTACCTCGAAGGTTCCGCACTTAAGGAATACAAGAAGTCCGGCACAGTCGGTGGCATCAAGATGCCTGAGGGAATGCTCCAGGGCGACAAGCTCCCTGAGCCTTTGTTCACTCCTTCCACCAAGGCTGACGAGGGTCACGACATCAACATCACATATGAGCAGTTGGTTGACCTTATCGGTGAAGCAGATGCTTCAGCATTAAGAGATGCTTCACTTGCTCTCTATAAGAAGGTTTCAGAGTTTGCTCTTACAAAGGGCCTTATCCTTGCTGATACAAAGTTCGAGTTCGGTAAGATCGACGGTGTCCTCACAGTTTGCGATGAGATGTTCACACCTGACTCTTCAAGATTCTGGGATGCTGCTGAGTATGAACCCGGCCACGCTCAGAAGAGCTTCGATAAGCAGTTCTTAAGAGAATGGCTCGAGACACTCGACTGGGATAAGACATATCCCGCACCTACTCTTCCTGAAGATATCATCGAGAAGACTGCTGCAAAGTACCGCGAGTGCTACTCACGTATAACAGGAAAGGAAATCTGATCCTTTGATAGCAATAGTCGATTACGGAATGGGCAATCTCGGATCTGTCGAAAAGGCGCTGCGCCACATCGGCAGTGACTGTGTGATTACTTCTGATGCGGATGTGATCAATAACGCGTCAGGAGTTATCCTCCCGGGTGTCGGAAGTTTTGCTCCCGCCATGGATGAGCTTACGAACAGGGATCTCGTTATGCCTCTTATAGATTGTGCATACTCAGGCAAGCCGTTCCTTGGCATCTGCCTCGGAATGCAGCTTATGCTCGAAGGTTCTGAGGAGAACAAGATAGAGCGCAGAGAGACAAAGGGCTTTGTATCAGGCCTTGGAATCATTCCGGGTTTTGTAAGACGTTTCCCTAATAACGGTCTCAAGGTTCCCCAGATGGGATGGAACAATCTGACTGAAGTAACCGGAAGACTTCTTACAGAAGGTGATTACGTCTATTTCGTTCACTCTTATTTCTGCCAGCCCGCGAATGTAAGCGATATCGCTGCCAAGACAGAGTATGGCATTACATACTGCGCGTCTTTTGAGCATGACAATATTTTCGGAATGCAGTTCCATCCCGAAAAGAGCGGCGAGGCAGGACTTAATATTCTTAGAAAATTCGTATCGGAGACAAAGAAATGATCATATTACCGGCTATCGACCTCATCGGCGGCAAGTGCGTCAGGCTCAAGCAGGGCAGATACGATGACGTTACCGTCTATAACGATTCGCCTCTGGATCAGGCATTCATGTTCAAGGAGGCAGGTGCTTCCTGGATCCATGTGGTCGATCTTGATGCGGCGAAAAGCGGAGTCCCCGAAAATCATGAAATAATCAAAGAGATCTCTGTTAAGACAGGTCTCAAGGTAGATACAGGCGGCGGCATCCGCAACATGGATACCCTTGCCAAGTGGATCGAAGAATACGGCGTATCAAGAGCAGTCCTCGGTACTGCTGCCGTTAAGGATCCTGAGTTTACGAGAAAAGCCATAGAGCGCTTTGGCGACAAGGTCGCCATCGGAATCGATGCACATTCAGGCTTCGTCTCAGTCGACGGTTGGACATCAGATTCTGAACTTAAGGCTGTTGATTTTGCGCTCAAGTGCAAAGAAATCGGAGCTAAGACAGTCGTATTTACCGATATCGCAAGAGACGGTATGCTTACAGGTCCTGCGGTCGAAGCTACAAAAGAGATGGTCGAGGCGACAGGCCTTGATGTGATCGCATCCGGCGGAATCGGCTCTAATGAGGATGTTGATCTTATAAAGACATCAGGCTGTGCCGGAGTCATCATCGGCAAGGCAATATACGAAGGAAAGGTGGACCTGGCAAGATGCTTACAAAACGTATAATCCCGTGCCTGGACGTCAAAGACGGCAGAGTCGTCAAGGGCGTTAACTTCGTATCACTCCGCGATGCAGGAGATCCTGTGGAATGTGCCAAGACTTATAACAAGTCAGGTGCCGATGAACTGGTCTTCCTTGACATAACAGCTACTCTTGAATCTAGAGGAACTACTGTCGAGATGGCAAAAAGAGTTGCCAATGAGGTATTCATTCCGTTTACTATCGGAGGCGGTATCAGAACAGTTGATGATATAAGAGAGCTCCTTAATGCTGGAGCTGACAAGGTATCCCTGAATTCTGCCGCAGTAAAGAATCCTGACTTTATCAAGGAAGCTGCCGATATGTTCGGTTCACAGTGCATTGTCTGCGCGATCGATGTTAAGGCAAGGGAAGAAGGGTTCCCGTCTGGATATGAAGTCGTTATCGCAGGCGGCACCAAGCCTACAGGCCTTGATGCTCTTGAATGGGCAAAGAAGGCAGTAGCATTAGGCGCAGGTGAGATCCTTCTGACTTCAATGGATAAGGACGGTACAAAGTCCGGTTACGATAACAGGATCACGGCTCTTATCTCCGAGAATGTCGGAGTACCGGTAATCGCTTCAGGCGGAGCAGGTTCCATGAAGGACTTCGCAGATGCTGTTAATATAGGCAAGGCAGACGCTGTTCTCGCAGCAAGCCTTTTCCACTTCGGTGAGATCAAGATATCAGACCTTAAGGATTATCTTGAAGGCGAGGGAATCCCCGTAAGGAGAGAGTTATGAGCGGAAATAAACTTGAGCCTTCCGTAATGTGGGCTAAGATGAAGAAGAATTCGGACGGACTTGTACCTGCGATCACGGTAGACTACGAGACCGGCGATGTCCTTATGATGGCTTACATGAATGAGGAGGCATTCCGCCTTACCTGCGAGACAGGTTATATGTATTATTATTCAAGGTCGAGAAATACCCTCTGGAAGAAGGGCGAGACTTCGGGACATGTCCAGAAAGTCATCTCTGCAAGCATCGACTGCGACAGGGATACGCTTCTTTACAGGATCGACCAGACAGGCGCCGCCTGCCATACGGGCAACAGGTCCTGTTTCTACACACCGCTTAATGAATGGGATCCGGAAAGTGACAAGGAGGAATAACAGATGGATATTTTTAAGGAACTTTACAGTGTAATTACTGACCGCAAGGCAAATCCCGTTGAGGGTTCTTATACTAACTACCTTTTCGATAAGGGAACTGACAAGATCTCCAAAAAGCTCGGAGAAGAGGCAGTAGAGGTAGTTATTGCTGCTTCCCAGAGAGATCGAAAAGCAACGATCCAGGAGATCGCAGATCTTCAGTATCATGTTCTCGTCCTCATGGCAGATCAGGGAATCACTCCTGATGATGTTGAAGCCGAGTTAAGATCGCGCAGAAGCTAAGTAAACACTTAATATTTTCGTTGACTTTAACCCCTGGGGTGTGATACAATTTTCGCGCTAGACCGTTCAGGTCTTGTTTTTAGTTGCGCGGAAATTGGCGCATAGGACGCTGAAAGTCCTTGCAACACAACGATTTGGAGGTATTTGTACCATGGCAAAGGCAGGAGCTCGTGATAAGCTGACTCTCGCATGCACAGAATGCAAGCAGAGAAATTATCAGACATACAAGAACAAGAAGAACAATACAGAGAGATTAGAGCTCAAGAAGTATTGCCCCTTCTGCCGTAAGCACACAATTCACAGAGAATCCAAGTAATTCTTAAAGGACGTTTAAGATGGCTGATAAAAAAGGTAACATTTTCAAGCGCCTTGGCAAGAAGATCTCTGATGTTTTTGCAGAATTGAAGCGCGTTACGTGGCCTACAGGCGAGAAGCTCGCCAAGACTGCTGCAGTTGTTTTGCTGGTTATCGTTTTCTTCGCTGTTTACCTTACATTGATCGGTAACGGCGGCCGCTGGATTCTTGATAAGGTTGGTTTCTACACGATTGTTGAGACAACTGCTACAACAACAGCAGCTTCAGAGACAAGTGCTGAGACAACACCCGCTACATCTGAGAGCACAGGTGAGACATCAGGCGAGGCAACAAGCGCGTCTACTGAGTCTCAGGCTGAAGGCTAAGGTTGATTTAGGAGTAAATAAATGCCGGATAATAATGAAGCCAGATGGTATATAATTCATACCTTCGGCGGATATGAGAAGAAAGTTAAGACTTCCATAGAGAATTATGCCAAGGCCCAGGATATGGAGAACATTATCCAGGAGGTCTATTTGCCGACTGATGTTGTCGTTGAGACAAAGAACGGCAAGCGTAAGGAAGTTGAGAAGCTGAGATTCCCCAACTATATCTTCTTGAAGCTCGTTTACGGCAACAACGATAAGGTTGATAAGGATCTCTGGTACAAGATCCGTAATACAAACGGTGTTACGGGCTTTGTAGCACCCGACCCTAACAAGCCTACTCCGATGACGGATGAGGACTTGGTTAAGATGGGTCTCATCATTCCTTCTACTGTTGAGGTAGATTACCGCATCGGCGATCTTATCATCATCACAGACGGACCCTTCAAGGATAGCAAGGCTATCGTTAAGGATATCAATGAAGAGAAGCAGCAGGTTACTGTTACGGTTTCCATGTTCGGACGTGAGACACCTGTTACACTCGACTTCATTAAGGTAAGAAAAGTTTAATAACGTTTATTAAAGACCACATAGGTCTCTGATAATAAAAAAAAATTTTGGGAGGTGGCCACTATGGCTAAAAAAGTCACAGGTTATGTAAAGCTTCAGATACCTGCAGGCAAAGCAACACCCGCGCCGCCGGTCGGACCAGCTCTTGGACAGCACGGTATCAACATTGCCGGCTTCGTCAAAGAGTTCAATGAGAGAACAGCTAAGGACGCAGGTCTCATCATTCCTGTAATCATTACAGTTTATGCAGACCGTTCGTTCACGTTCATCACGAAGACTCCGCCGGTACCGGTACTTCTTAAGAAGACCGCTAAGATCGAGAAGGCTTCGGGAAGACCTAATACAGACAAGGTTGCAACAGTGACATGGGAAGACTGCAAGAAGATCGCTGAGATCAAGATGCCTGACGTTAACGCAACAGACATCGATGCTTGCGCAAGAATGGTTGCAGGCACAGCACGTTCCATGGGTATCGTTGTAAAGGACTAAGGAAAGGAGAATAGAGCATGAATAAAGGCAAGAGATATGCTGAGCTTTCAAAGCTCGTAGACAGATCCGTACTCTATGATCCCTCCGAAGCAGCTAAGCTTGTTGTAGAGACAGGTAAGGCTAAGTTCGATGAGACTGTAGAGCTTCACGTAAGACTCGGCGTTGACTCCAGACACGCTGACCAGCAGGTTAGAGGTGCTGTAGTTCTTCCTCACGGTACAGGCCGTACAAAGAGAGTTTTGGTACTCGCTAAGGGCCCCAAGGCTGATGAGGCTAAGGAAGCAGGCGCTGATTTCGTTGGTGACGACGATATGATCACAAAGATCGAGAAGGAAAACTGGTTTGACTTCGACGTTATCGTAGCAACACCTGATATGATGGGTAAGCTCGGTAAGTTAGGTAAGGTTTTGGGTCCTAAGGGCTTGATGCCTAACCCTAAGGCAGGCACAGTTACTATGGATGTTGTAAAGGCTGTTAACGAAGTTAAGGCTGGTAAGATCGAGTACAGACTCGACAAGTCCAACATCATCCACTGCCCCGTCGGCAAGGTTTCTTTCGGTGCTGAAAAGATCGAAGAGAACGTTAAGGCTCTGATGGAAGCAATCATCAAGGCTAAGCCGGCAGCAGCTAAGGGCCAGTACATCAAGAACTGCTCAATCGCAACAACGATGGGCCCTGGAATCAAGGTAAACGCTCAGAAGTTCGCTTGATTCTGAACTAACTACAATTAAATACCTTTCCTGCCAAAGACAGCAGGTGAAGTCATTGCAATATGATTTCTGAAATGTCCGTCAAACGGGCGGCCGGCCGAGGAAGGAACTTTTAATTCTCTAGGATTAATTCGTCCCCCTTGGTTTACCTGTCAGGTTACCCAGGGGGGGTTTTAATAGAATAAAACAAGGAGGAAAAACCAATATGCCCAGTGAAAAGATTCTGGCAGCTAAGCAGCAGCGTGTTGAAGATCTCTCTTCTGCATTGAAGGGCGCTACAACATATGTATTCGTAGCTACACGTGGACTTACTGTTGCTCAGGACACAGAAATGCGTGCAGAGCTTCGTAAGGCTGGCGTTAAGTTCGAGGTCATTAAGAACACAACTTTAAGACGTGTTTTTGCAGAGCTTGGCTATGAAGGACTTGATGACGTATTCAAGGGACCTACAGCAGTAGGATACTCTGATGACATCATCGCTCCTGCAAAGATTCTCGCTAAGTATAGTGAGGATATTGAGCCCATGGAGATCAAGGGCGGCATCATTGATGGTAAGGTTGCTTCTGTTGACGAAGTTATCGCACTTTCAAAGGTACCGGATCCGACAACACTCCAGACACAGGTTGCATATTCTTTGCTCTTCCCTTTCACGAAGCTTGCTATGCTCGTAAAGGCTGTTGCAGAGAAGAAGCAGGAAGAAGGCGGTGAAGCTCCCGCAGCTGCACCCGCAGCAGAAGAAGTAAAGGCTGAAGCAGAGGCACCCGCTGAAGCTGCAGCACCCGCGGAAACACCCGCAGAGTAATTAGCTAAAATTTCATAGGAGGAAACTTAAAATGGCTAGTGAGAAAGTTACAAGCATTCTTGAAGAAATTAAGGGTCTCTCAGTTATCGAGCTTTTCGATCTTGAGAAGGCTATTGAAGAGGAATTCGGCGTATCCGCAGCAGCAGTAGCAGTTTCAGCTGGTGCTGGCGCAGGCGCTGGTGCAGCAGCTGCTGAGCAGACAGAGTTCACAGTTATGCTCAAGAGCTTCGGCGATTCCAAGAT
Source organism: uncultured Clostridia bacterium (assembly GCA_946403085.1). Taxonomy (GTDB): domain Bacteria; phylum Bacillota; class Clostridia; order Saccharofermentanales; family Saccharofermentanaceae; genus Saccharofermentans. Next base: position 18,798 of record CAMIYM010000018.1, read on the forward strand.
GGGCGTTATCAAGGCAGTTAAGGATGTTCTTGGTATGGGTCTTAAGGAAGCTAAGGAACTCGTTGAGAAGGCACCTGTTGCTCTCAAGGAGAACGTTTCTAAGGATGAGGCTGATGACCTCATGAAGAAGCTCGCAGATTGCGGCGGTGAGCTCGAGCTCAAGTAATTCTTAACAACTTAGAATTGTACTTTCAAGGGGCTGTCTCGTAAGAGAGGGCCTCTTTTTTTATGTGACATTTTTCGAGAAGGACAAAGATAAACAACGCTTTTTCAAGTAACTGTTGACTATTGCTGTACATGCATAAACGAAGTCCTCAAATGCTGTGTATTCTTCAATGATTCCACGGTCGATAACACGGGAGCCGTTTGCTAATATGCAGGCATAAAGAACGAAGGAACAATAAAGAAAAACACTAAAGAGGAGATCAGTTATGAGACTTGAAAACGACACAGTACTTAATGAATTATTTGATGAACAGTTCGAGAAAATCCCGTTCCTTTTCAGATTCAGCAGGAGACGCTTTTATACTTCTCTGGTAATTATGGGAGTCCTACTGGTATCGATCGTGGTATTCATATGCCTTTTCTATAACTCGGGAAATTATGAGATGATCGATACTGCTGCCGGCTCAGGCTATCAGATGGGTGTAAATGTATATAACAACAACTTCGCAGTAGGCGTGATCTTATCAGCTCTTGTTCTCGCACTGATCTCTTTCTGGGTAGTCGTATCCAAGTGGTTCGAGCAGAGAGCCTTTAAAAAGGCTTCAAACCTCGCCCAGATGATCCACATTTCAGAAGAGAACAGAAACCACATGAGATGGATGAACTGGAAAGCACAGAACAGATTCGATTTTTAAAAAGCAACATAAAGTCTCATTCCCAAGACACCTGACCGTTGATAATGGTCAGGTGTTTTTCTTTACTATTTCTTATCTGTTAATAGGGAAAGTCATCTGATACTATTCAGGTATGAGAATGGAGAATGACGACAATTTTAATTTCCTGTTTAACGAGGAGTTCGAGAAGATCCCGTTCTTATTCAGGTTCAGCAAGAAGCGATTGATCGTCGTTGTTGCTATCATGGTCATAGCCATTGCTTCTGCCACGATATTCTTAAATCTGTTCTATGATTCTGCTGTGTATGTGACTGTCCCGTCAATAGATGCTGCACATTTTATGGGGTTTAACGATTACAATTACACTTTTCTTATTGCTATGATCTTAAGCGTTGCAGTCGTTGCTTTTCTTGCTGCCTGGATAGTACTGGCCAAGCTGTTCGAAAAGCGTGCTTTCAGAAAAGCAACACAGCTAAGTAACATGATCAACATTTCCGAAAGAAGCAGAACAGCAAGAATCTGGTCGGATTGGAAGATGAATAACAGAGATTATTAATCGCGCTCACTGAAGTCCTCCGCGCTTCGCTTGTGCGGAATCGTTCGCGCAATCAATAATCTCTTTACCTGGTGGAAAACCGGAGTAATCAGTTATATCTAAAAATAAGTAAAATCTATAATCCCTTTTCTTTTTATTTCTATTGACTTTAAACTGTTGAGTGGATATAATTTCAAAGCAACTTTTATGGCGGCGTAGCTCAGTTGGCCAGAGCGTCCGGTTCATACCCGGCAGGTCGTAGGTTCGAATCCCACTGCCGCTACCATAAAAGGCCCGTTGGTCAACCGGCTAAGACGTCGCCCTTTCACGGCGGAGTAACGAGTTCAACTCTCGTACGGGTCACCAATGGTACCATAGCCAAGTGGTAAGGCATGGGTCTGCAAAACCCTGATCCCCAGTTCAAATCTGGGTGGTACCTCCAAAGCGTCGCTTTTCTTACAAAGCGACGCTTTTTTTGTTCAGACAATCAGAGTAAAATAATCGGGTTAAAGAAAAGGATTAACCCCGAAAGATGAGGTTTGTATGAGAGAAGATATCAAGGATCTACTTAAAAGATATGATGAGATCGGTGCTTTGATCCTCGAGCAGAAGCTCGATGAGTTCGGTGATAAGCTTGATCAGAAGCCTGAAGGCGTTGACGATACCACCTATGAGGAATATATCCAGCGTCTTGCAAAAGATGAGACTGATGAAGCTACCGCTAAGCTCGAGAATGAGCCTGATGAACGTCTTGGCGACAAGTCAATGAGGCAGGTCATAGATGAGCTCTCATTTGAAGAGAAGACTGAGGCTTTGGAATTTGCTGCTCTTAATCTGGACAGAGGTGTTCCCCAGTCTCTGGCAGCAAGCATTGCTACAGAAGATCCTGATGAAGTAAGAGATTACTGCGGCAAGGTGATCGGCGAGTGCGCATGGACTGAAGAAGAGATGACAGATGATAATGTTCTTTTCGAGATGCAGTTCCAGAAGGCTATAGCATGCTTTGAAGTTCTTACGGCCATGAAGGAACCATGCTTCATCCAGGCTGTCCTTGACCGTTATATGAGTTACGGCAAGACAAGAGAGTTTGTCGCTGAATCTATCGCCAAGTATGTTGAAGCGTTCCCTGAAGTATCAGAGCCTTTCCTTATCAACATCATCGAGCAGAATACCGAAGATGGTCTTGAAGGTCCCTGCGAGGACTGCCTGATCATGCTCACAGAGATCGGCAAGCAGCATAAGACAGAAGAGATCTATCAGACATTAAGACATGCGTTCAGATACATGACGAACAAGATTTATTCTGTTATCTGCCTCGCTGAATACGGTGATGACAGAGCGGTTTCCATGTTCAAGAACTATATTAACCGCAACCAGCAGACGATCGACAGAGACCTCTTCTACGAGATGATGTCAGCTATCCAGAATCTTGGCGGTGACATCACTGATATTCAGGATCCTTTCGGAGATTTCCAGAAGAAACAGGGCAAGAAGTAATGGCATTGAAGTATAAGAGATCGGAGAAGACTGACAGCCTCCTTGGCATATTAAGAGAATTCTCCGGAAGCGACAGGATATTATTCGGCCAGCAGAATGCAGGCCACATCGGTGTGTCGATCGAAGCTACGGACGGCACCGAATCCGACTGCAAGAATCTGTGTGGCAGACATCCGGCGATCGTCGGTGTTGATACATTGAGCTTTCAGGGTTATGAGGGCAATATGAGCGACCTTATAACCGTCGTTAAGAACTTAAGACGCCAGGGCGTTATCGTTACGCTGTCTTCGCATATGCCGAACTTCTCGTTAGGCGGTGATGAATTCTACGATTATTCACCGAACATTACCGACGGTGACTGCGGAAGACGCATTATGCCGGGCGGAGACCTCAATGAGAAATACAGAAGATTCCTGGATTTGATCGCTGAATTCGCCTCGCTTTGTGTTGACGTTGAAGGCGAGAAGATCCCGATGATCTTCCGTCCGTTCCACGAGTGCAACGGCGACTGGTTCTGGTGGGGTCCTTCCTATCTTAATGACAAAGAGTATATTGAGCTCTTCAGATATACGGTTGACTATCTCCTTGGCGAAAAGGGCGTGGACAATCTTGCGATTGCATATTCTCCCAACGGCTTTTTCCAGAGCGAAAATGATTACCTCGCAAGATATCCGGGCGATGAATATGTGGATATCATGGGTATGGATATCTACCACGACAAGCCGCACAAGGGTGATGGCTTCTATCACAAGCTTTCCTCATCGATCGACCTGATCGATGACATTGCCCAGGTTCACGGTAAGATCACGGCTCTTACAGAGATCGGATACCGTTCGCTTGAGACAGAGAACGGATACTTTGAAGGCCTTGCGCCGATGGATAATACTGTCAAGGAATGGTTTACGGAAGTGCTTGATGCCATTATGTCAACCGTAGGAGGAAAGAGGCTGGCATATATGCTCATCTGGGCCAATTTCTCTGACACGCAGTTCTGGCTTCCGTTTGCCACTGAGGATTTCAGACACGAGATGTGCGATGACTTCATAAAGTTCGCAGAAGACGGCCGCGTCAAGATGGCTCCCGTGTTTGATTTCAACGATTAGGTCTGATAGTATTGCATTGTTTCAGGACCTTTGCGGGTTTAACTCAGTTGGTAGAGTGTCAGCTTCCCAAGCTGAATGTCGCGAGTTCGAGCCTCGTAACCCGCTCCATATGATCATTAGAGGATGTCTTTTTAGGCATCCTTTTTTAGTTATGACAAGAAAATATGACCCTGAAATTGATATTAAAAAATCTTTTGGATGTGTAGAATAAATCTATACCAAGATCCAAGGAGGATTTAATTATGCAGAAGTATGTTTGCGCATTTTGCGGATACGAGTATGACCCCGAAGTAGGCGATCCCGACAGCGGAATTGCACCCGGAACAGCATTCGAGGATATCCCTGAGGATTGGAAGTGCCCCGTTTGCGGCGTAGGCAAGGAGAATTTCCAGCCCGCATAATTTAATTTGTTTATTAGCGCGGGGTAGCGGCAGGCCTGGAATAAGCCTGTCGTCCCGCGTTATCATTTGTGTTTCTAAAGAAGACAGGTTTTCGATTTATGGCAGATAATACTAATACCGTTTCGAGAGAGAAGATCATAGTTAAGACGGGGATCATCGGCATCATTGCCAATGTTTTCCTTGCTTCATTTAAAGCGATCATAGGCGTCGCTATTCATTCGACAGCTATGGTGCTTGATGCCGTCAACAACTTCAGTGATGTATTATCATCTGTTGTTGCGATCATCGGTACCAAGATCGCATCCAAGAAGCCGGACTATAAGCATCCCTTGGGTCACGGCAGAGTCGAGTATCTTGCCCAGATGATCATCGCGGCATTGATCCTGTATGCCGGTATCACTGCTTTATGGGAATCTGTCCAGAAGATAATTCATCCGGTCGAAGCAGACCACAGTGCTATCTCGCTGACTATCATCTCGGTCGCTATCGTTGTTAAGATCGTATTAGGCATTTTTGTTAAAGGGCAGGGCAAAAAAGTTAAATCAGACCTTCTCATCTCATCCGGAACGGATGCTCTTTTCGATGCCATTCTTTCCACTGCCGTACTTATCTCTGCGATAATCCTTCTTATCTTCAAGTTCAATATCGAAGCATATGTCAGCGTTATCATTTCCGTGTTCATCCTCAAGGCAGGTTATGAGATCATCAAGGAAGCCGTAGATGACATGGTCGGACACAGGGTCGAAGCGGAGTATACCAAGAAGGTCAAAGAGAGTGTTCTTTCTTTTGATGAAGTATACGGTGCTTACGATCTGGTCCTTCATAATTACGGGCCGGACAAGTATCTCGGATCCCTTCACATTGAGGTCGACGATACCATGACTGCAGATAAGATCGACGCCCTCACAAGACGCATCACCGCGAAAGTCTTTCAGGATACCGGAATATTCATCACAGCTATCGGTCTTTATTCAAGGAATTCATCCAATGAGAAGCTCATGAAGCTAAGGAATGATATCACAAGGCTTGTTGTGGACCATAAGCACATAAAGCAGATCCACGGCTTTTATGTTGATGAGGAAAATAAGAGGATCACATTTGACGTGGTCGTCGATTTTGCGGAACAGAACAGGGAAGGACTGATCGAACATATTAAGGGAGACGTTAAGAAAGAACTTCCCGAATATGAGATCATCGTTGCACTGGACAGTGATATAAGCGATCAGTGATCAGATCTGGCTTAAGCGCTGCTTTTCTTCTCTGCGCTCTTTTCTGACTTTTCTCTTGAACTCAGCCTCATCTTTATCTCTTATCAGGAAGAAATAAACGAGACCTGCAATTATGCCGTAGATGAAAAGAAGGATAACGCTTGCGGCAGCAGCTCTGTCGTATGCGTAAGATCCGAAGAAGGCCTGGTTCTCAAGATACATCATAAGCGTAAGATTCCTGCCCTGAACGTCAAATGGACCACCGACGAGATTGGGAACCTCACTCATTCCAAGTCCGTCAACTATCGTGATAACGGTTATGAAGAATAACATCGGACGCATGCATGGAAGAGTGACATGGAAGAATGTCTGGAACCTGTTGGCACCATCGATCTCGGAAGCTTCGAAGATCTCTACAGGGATACCCGTTATGCCGGTAATGGCATATATGAATATGATTCCGAACTGAAGGAAGACGCTGATCACCATGATAAGAAAAGGAAATGAACCGAAGAATTCAAGATCCTTTTCCGTAATACCCCAGCCGTTCATCATACTATTGATAGAGAGTGCGATTGCAGTAAATGCACTTAACATGAATACATTATTTGCAACGACAAGTGTCGACATTCCCTGAAAGAGCTTGGGTGCGAAGAATGCAGTCTTAAAGAAAAATCTTCCTTTTATCTTAAGTCTTCTGTCCGTGATCACAGCAGCAAGCCAGAAGGCCAGGATGGTCTGCGGAATGGCAGAACCCAGCCAGAAGACAAGAGTATTCTGCAATGCCTGTCTGAAGGATTTTGAAGCAAAGATCTCCTGGAAGTTCTTAAACAACGGTTTGCCAATTGACGGCAGGAATTGAGGGTTGGTATTGCCTGCATGCTTCAGATAGCAGAAGGCATAATAGATCGTGCTTGCCAGAGGCCAGAAATGAAATGCAAGAAATACGATTACGAATGGAATAACAAAAATGTATCCCCACTTGGAGTAGCGCTTCTCAAGCTGAACTTTTTTCCCCATAATGCACCTTTATGTTATCCCCAAGCAAATTATATCCATATTTCTCTCCAATTAACAATACCTTTTTTCGGACACGGAAAACAGGTATAGACTTTGCGTGTTTTTTTCTGTATCCTCATTTATGGGGATATCGAAAGGGAACAAAGGTACTATTATGAGTGAGACCGGGAACGGCAGATCTTTGAAGAAGAGTGATGCTGAGTTTAAGTTGTTCGTCTATGTCGCTATCATCGCGCTTGCTATCCTTGTTTTTTTGCCCGTTGTGATGACTCTTTTCGGAGAATTCGGAGATGAGCAGCTGAATGCATACGGAAGTCATAATCATGGCAACGCAAATCAGAATGAGTTTACGATCCTGATCAATTACTGGAAGCAGACTCTGTTCTCTTTCCAGGAACCATCAAGAAGAGCTTTTCTTAATTCAATGTTAGTCTCATGTCTCGGCACAGTTCTCTGCATGTATGTATCAGCACTTACTGCTTATGCCATTACGGCGTATGAATGGAAGATGAGAGAATCTTTTGACAAGCTCATAATGATAATCGTCATGATCCCGAGCACGGTATCAACCATAGGTTTCTATCAGATGGTATGGCAGCTCCATATGATAAACAGGTTATCCATGCTCATCATCCCGGCTATTGCATCTCCTGTAAGTATCTTCTTTATGAGACTTTATCTGAAGGCAACATTTTCAAAAGAGCTCCTTGAATCTGCAAGACTTGACGGTGCGAAGGAATTCAGGATCTTCAATCAGATAATGCTGCCGCTTATGAAGCCGGCTATAGCGACTCAGGCAATATTTACGTTTGTGGCAAGCTGGTATAACGAATTTGTGCCAAGCATCATTCTTATCGAGGGCAGTAAGAAAACAATTCCTCTCGTGGCTCAATTTGGCGAAGGTGTGCTTGGACTGCAGCTGTTTACATTTCTGCCGCCAGTTCTTGTATATGCGTTTCTCTCACGTTATATCGTGGAGGGTATAGCTTTGGGAGGGGTAAAAAACTGAGGTTTCTGCCTCACAAAAGCGACTTCAAAATAACTGTAAATTTGTTGTTGACAAATCAGGGACTCGACCATATAATAATCAGGCACGCGGGATTAACTCAGTGGTAGAGTGTCACCTTGCCAAGGTGAAAGTCGCGAGTCCGAATCTCGTATCCCGCTCCACTAAGAACTGTCTCATATGAGGCAGTTTTTTTATTGCCTGATATCAGTTCGTACAGGACTTTTCAAGTCTTTCAAACCCCTTTGGATTATTGTATATTTATACTATCAACTTGATTTTATTACTTCGGAGGTGGCGAAGTGAAAGGTATTATTCTCGCAGCAGGAAAGGGTACACGTCTTTACCCGATTACAAAGCCGGTATGCAAACCGTTGCTCCCCGTATACGACAAACCGATGATCTATTATCCGCTTTCCGTTCTTATGGAAGCAGGGATCAAGGATATTCTCGTAATCACACCGCCGGATGATACTAAGCCGTTTGTGGATCTTTTAGGCGACGGATCCCATCTCGGCATTAAGATCTCATATATGGAACAGAAGGTCCAGAGAGGTATCGCTGATGCCTTCATCATTGCCAAAGACTTTATCGGAAGCGATTCCGTATGTCTTGCCCTCGGCGATAACATATTCTACGGACCTTTCTTCAGACGTAAGCTCAGGGCAGCAGGAAGGAACGGCGAGGGTGCCGTCATCTTCGGTTATTATGTTGCTGATCCGAGAGCATTTGGTGTTGTTGAATTTGATGCAGACGGCAAGGCAGTCTCCATTGAAGAGAAGCCCAGACATCCCAAGTCAAATTACATCGTTCCGGGTCTTTATTTCTACGATAACGATGTCGTTAATATTGCTGCCAATATCCAGCCTTCAGCTAGAGGCGAGCTTGAGATCACTTCTGTTAATGAAGAGTATCTTAAGAGAGGAAAGCTTCATGTCATTCCTTTGGGCAAGGAGTTCTCCTGGTTTGACGCAGGTAACCCGGACAGCCTTTATGAAGCTGCCGGCCAGATCAGGGCAGCTCAGCGTTCAGGCCGCATGATCGGCTGTCTTGAGGAGATCGCATGGCACAATAAATGGATCGAAAAGGACCAGTTCCTTGAGATCGCACACTCCATGTCAAAGACCAATTATGGCCAGTATCTTGAGTCTTTGGGCGAAGAGATCTGACCTGCTGGGTTTTCGGATAGTATAGTGTTATAATTGACATATGCCGTAAACGCGGCATATGTCTTTTTTATCAGGAGTGATAAAGATGCCAAGGCCTGTAAGAGTCAGAAGAGTATGTGAGGAGCCTAAATACACGAGATTTGTTCCGACCGGAGCGGACGGACACGAAGCCTCGGTCCTCACGATCGAAGAGTACGAAGTCATCCGCCATGTGGACTATCAGAAAATGACTCACGAAGAGTGTGCGGCCAAGATGGATATCTCCAGGACAACGGTCACAGAGATATACGAATCGGCCAGATATAAGATCGCAGACGCTGTCATCAACGGAAAGATCTTATGCATCGAAGGCGGTAATTACAGGGTTTGTGAAGGCGCGGAATGCTGCATTGAGAAGTGCAATACTTGTGGTAACGAAGACAAAAAGAATAGCTGAAGGAGATTGTTATGGCTGAGATCACATTAAATGACGACATTTTTGAAGCAGAGGTTCTGGAAAGTGATATTCCGGTCCTGGTTGATTTCTGGGCGCCCTGGTGCGGTCCCTGCAAGATGCTCGGCCCCGTTATCTCTTCTCTTGCTGAAAAGTACGAAGGCAAGCTTAAGGTATGCAAATATAACGTCGATGATTTTACTGCATTTGCAGAAAAGTATTCTGTCGAGAGCATTCCTGCTGTTAAGATCTTCAGAGGCGGTGAGGTGGTAAATGAGTCTTTGGGGTTCGTTCCTGCTCCCAAGCTTGAAGAGCTGATCGAAGAGATCCTTTAAGATCTGTTACAAGTAAATTCAAGATGATCCCGGATTACGTAAGAAAGTCCGGGATCATTTCATTTCCGGATGATTCATACTCCTGGATAAATGCGTTTGTCTGGCCCTTTGACGCGAGGTAATCCGACAGGCTCTCACATGATCTTTTCGATGGCTTTTCCGCAAGCCTGCCTGTGCATGACGGCATCGGAGTGTACTGGCTCATGAGACTTATAAAGATCTTATTGCCATATCTTGAAGTCAGATAATCGATTATGTGCTTGGAATCGAAAAGTCCTCCCGGCAGTATCAGATGCCTTACGATAATGCCTCTTTTAAGAAGTCCGTCTTCACCCATAACGATACTGCCTGTCTGCCTAAACATCTCATCTACCGCGCTGCAGCAGACACTGAAGTAATCAGGTGCATTAGAGTATGCGGATGAGAACTTTGATGAGAAGTATTTCATATCAGGCATGTAGATATCTACGAGCCCGTCGAAAAGCTTAAGCGTTGACACCAGATCGTACCCGGAGCAGTTGACCGCGACAGGTATCTTAAGTCCGGAGAGCTTTGCTTTTTCGATTGAATTAGCAACAACAGGTGCGAAATGCATCGGGGTTACCAGATTGATGTTGTGAGCCCCTGATTCTTCCAAAGACAGATATGCTTGAGCAAGTTCGTCTGCATCCATCTTTTTGCCTCTGCCTGTAGGACCTCTTGAGATCATATAGTTCTGGCAGAATATGCATCCCAGACTGCAGCCTTCGAAGAACACGGTGCCGCTTCCTTTGTTTCCGGAAATAACCGGTTCTTCACCGTAATGGAGCTTAATAAGGTTTACCAGAGGTTCACCGGGCATCCTGCAAAAGCCGGTCTTGCCGGCGGTTCTGTCAGCGCCGCAGCGCCTCGGACAAAGATTGCAGTTCTCAAACTGGTTTTCCATAACGATACTATTCTACTACCAATTCCGGATTTCCCTTGTTGTTATATCCAAGACAAGACATATAGTTGACATTAAAATACAGACATTTTACCGCATATGTGTACACAATCTTGATGTTAAAATCTACACATGGCCATACACGAGGAATGCGGAATATTTGGAATTCACGGCAGCAAGTACTGCGCCAGTGATGTTTATTACGGACTTTTCAGTCTCCAGCACAGGGGACAGGAGAGTTGTGGTATTGCTACAAATGATGACGCTTCTATTGAATGCGTTAAGGGTATGGGACTTGTCAGCGATGTTTTAAGCAGCGACAAGATCAAGAGCCTCAAGGGCGATATCGCCATAGGTCACGTCAGATATTCCACAGCGGGCGGAAGCGTTCCGGAGAATGCACAGCCCATCGTCACCCAGTATTCCAAGGGTACACTTTCCATAGCACACAACGGAAATCTTACAAATGCGTTTGAGCTTAAGCGTGAGCTTGAGGACAGGGGAGCTATCTTCCACACGACCACCGATTCGGAGGTTATCGCATATCTCATAGCACAGAAGAGATCTTCTAATCCTTCGGTTGAAGAAGCCGTTAAGGAAGTCATGGGAATGATAAAAGGCGGGTATGCACTTCTTGTCATGAGTCCGAGAAAACTCATCGCAGCAAGAGATCCTTTCGGCTTAAAACCTCTCGTAATGGGTAAATTAGATGACGCGGTCATCTTCTGTTCCGAGACATGCGCATTAGAAGCCGTAGGTGCTGAATTCATAAGAGACATCAATCCCGGCGAGATCGTCATCGTGGAGAACGGTGATATAAGATCTATCGATTCTGGACTTGTACGTCCCATGAAGAAGTGTGTTTTCGAATATATCTATTTTGCAAGACCTGATTCTGTCATTGACGGGATCTCTGTTGCAGAGGCAAGAAGAGAAGCCGGCAGGATCCTTGCAAGAAAACACCCTTGCGACTGCGACATAGTAATCGGTGTTCCCGAGTCAGGAATAGATGCGGCACTGGGCTTTGCCGCCGAGTCGGGAATCGCCTACGAGAAGGGATTCGTTAAGAACTCCTATGTAGGCAGAACATTTATCAAGCCCTCACAGGAACAGCGCCAGCAGGCTGTAAAGATCAAGCTCAATCCGATCTCATCAGTCGTAAAAGGCAAGCGTGTAGTGATCATCGATGATTCGATCGTAAGAGGAAATACTATCGCCAATCAGGTCAATATGCTTAGAAATGCGGGAGCCACAGAGGTCCATGTAAGGATCAGTTCACCGCCGTTCATGCATCCCTGTTACTATGGCACAGATGTGCCTGACGAAGACAACCTGATCGCTTGTCAGCATACAATTCCTGAGATTTGTGGCATAATAGGCGCTGATTCATTAGGGTATCTCGAACCGGAAGATCTGGATGTGATGCTTGGCGGCGATGATTTCAGATATTGTGACGCCTGCTTCACCGGAAACTATCCGGAGCGTTAAGAGGACGGTCAGATGAAAGATTTTGAGTTCCCTGATCAGGGAGCAAGACAATCCAACATTAAATCAGGCGATCTTGCAGCCATTAATAAGGCTGTAAACCGTCAGGCTGCCCAGGAACGCCAGCAGGTGCGTCAGGAAGTGGCTCAGTTAAGACGTGAAGCCCCTTACCAGAATGTAAGAAGACCTGTAAATCAGATGCCTGTCCAGAATGCGAAAAGGCCTATGCCTCCAAGACAGGCGCAGAATCCTAATGTAAGACAGCAGATGGTTCAACGCTCTGCTCAGAATGTTAATATCAGACAGCCGATGCCTGCTAAGCCTGTTCAGGCGGCAAGACCTCAGATGCCTCAGCGTCCCGTCCAGCCTCAGCCTGTTCCGAAGATGCAGATGCCTCAAGAACCCGCACCCAATGTGGCAGCGAGACCTAAGGCTCCTGTTGATCCTTCTCAGATCCCTGAGATGAGGATGGCTGTTCCGCAGCGTCAGGTTAGACATCTTACTCCGGGTATGCCTGTTCCGCACCGTCCGGGCCAGCCTGCAAATGCAGTTGTTACCGTACCTCAGAATATAGCTGTTCCGCGCCATGTGGCTCCTTTAAGCGTTGAGCATAAGGGTGTGAAGAAAGAGGCCGAGTCCGAGTTCGAGGAGTTCAAGTACGAAGAACCCAAGAACGAGGATGCGGATATCGAAGAGGAAGAATATGACGGATCTGAATTGGAAGACTCTGAATATGATGGTGTCGAATATGTTAATGACGAAGACGATGATGAGTCCGAAGAAGAGGAAGATGCAGTAAACGAACGTGCACCCCGTGCCCGCAAGGAGAAGAAGGAGAAAAAGAGGCACAGCCTTATTCCTTATCTCATTATTCTCCTGCTCGTTATCTTGGTAGGCGCAGCTGCAGTATGGGCTATCAATATCTATACCGAAGATACCGGACTTATCGTTTACGAGAATTCGGTTGAGGCAGGTTCTTCTGCAAATCTTCAGATGTTTATCAAGGGTGAACCGAAGTTCCAGGAATATGTGTCCTGCAACCTCGATTTTACGGCAGTAAATTACCAGCTCCCTCAGACTATAAGATTCAATATCAGGATGTACGGCACGAATTTCCCTTGTGTGCTTAATATCGTCGATACGACACCGCCTGTGGCTGAAGCCGTTCCTCAGACGATGTTCTCAGTAGATGAGATACCTCCTGTCGAAAACTGCGTTAAGAATGTAAGCGACCTGACTGATGTCACGATCAAATGGAAAGACGTACCGGATATATCCGCAGGCGGCAATATCATCGCCAAGGCATCCGTTACCGACGCATCAGGCAATGAGACAATCGTTGAAGTTCCTTTCATGGTAACAAGGGACTCTATAGCTCCTGTCATCGAAGGCACCAAGAATATATCTGCAATGATCGGTGATACGATCAAATACAGAGATGGTGTTACCGTAACTGACGATATAGACAAGAATCCGAATCTTGAGATCGACACGAGCAAAGTTGACCTTAAAAAGGCCGGAACTTATGTTGTTACATACAGGGCAACCGACTTTACAGGCAACTCCACTGAGGTCGAGATAAAGCTCACTCTTAAGAAGAAGCCTAAGACTTATGTCGAGCCTGAGAAGGTCGAGACTGAAGCCAAGAAAGTCCTCAAGAAGATCATTAAATCCAACATGACTGACATGGAAAAGGCTATCCAGATCACATGGTGGGTAAGATATAACCTCAACTATGTAGGCACTGCAGATAACTCTTCCTGGACAAGAGCTGCATATGACGGACTTACAAAGAGACGCGGCAACTGCTACAACTTTGCTATGACGGCAAAGGCACTTTTCGATGCGGCTGGAATCGAGAACATGATCATTAAGAGAGAGCCTTATATCTACCATCCGCACTACTGGAACTACATCAAGATCAATGGCGAATGGTACCACTGTGACTCCACTCCGAGAATCAAATACAACAGCTATTTCTTCATGTATACGACAAAAGAATTAAAGAACTTTTGGCATAACGGTTGGAATGGGTATAATTTTAAGGAGAACAAGTATCCTAAGTCGGCTACTAAGTCGGTACAAAAGAAGATCAATTACGCTGGACACAGCATAAAGAAGTAGTATGAAGAAAACAGTTGACGGCAATAACAATAAGCCAATCGTGCGGAATCAGGATCCGCAGGTTAAAAGACCAGTAAACCACACCGTCAACGCCGCTAATGCTCCTAAGAAAAAGACAACAGTTCAAAGACCAGTGCAGGGAAGACCTCAAGGTCCTTCAGGAAGCAGTGTTCAAAGACCTGTCCAAAGATCATCTCAGGCTCCCAATAAAAGACCGGTTCAAAAGCAGGCTCAAAGGCCAGTTAATGCTGGGCAGAGACCTGTACAGAAGAGGCCGCTGCAAAGGCCTCAGATGCAGCCTCAAAAGCCGCGCAGCCAAGACCATAACACTGCTGCAAAAAAGGCACCGTCAAAGCCTGCTCCGCAGATCAGTCTTGTTAAGCCTTTCATAATCGGTGTCGCTGTTCTGCTGGTCGTGGTCGCAGCAGCTTTATGCTATTCATTCCTGAATAAAGAATGGGAACTTTTGATACCGGAAAACACCATAGAAGCCGGAACAACAAAGCCTGAACTTAAGATGTATTTCAAAGACACACCTGCAATAGAAAGGTTTGTGTCATGTAATCTGAATTTTGACGAAGTAAATACCAGCCTGCCCCAGACTGTTAATTTCAATATCGGAATGTATGGAAAGAATTTTCCCTGCAGGCTTGTGATAAAAGATACGGTTGCACCTACGGGCGACGGCGTGCTGCAGAACACATTTGCAGGCCAGGATGCGCCTGATCCTGCGGCATGTGTAACCAATGTCAAAGACGTCACTGATGTAACTGTTACTTGGAAAGAATTCCCGGATATGTCAGACGGCGGCAAGTTCATGGCATATGCGCTTCTTACCGATGCTTCAGGCAACGAGACTGTCGTAGCGGTTCCTTTTGATGTGACCAAGGACACCACCGCGCCTGTGATCACTGGCTATCAGGATCTCACGGGTTATATCGGGGATTCGATCACTTACAGGGGAAACATCCTGATAAAGGACGATTACGATGAATCCCCTTCGCTGGATATCGACACTTCAGCCGTCAATATAAACAAACCCGGTAAATATGATGTCGTCTATACCGCGACAGACTTTTCGGGCAATCAGACTTCCGTCAAGGTAAAGATCAAGATATCCAAGAAGCCTGCCGGATATGTGGAGCCGGATGTCGTTTATGCGGAAGCGAAAAAGATACTTGAACAGATAACCGAACCAGGCATGACCGAAGAAGAGGTGGCTCTCCAGATCGTCTGGTGGTGCAGATATAACATCAGATTCATCCTCAGAACAAGGAGCCGCTCCTGGACGGAAGCTGCATATAATGCTTTTACGAAAAGAACCGGCAACTGCTATTCAACCGCCTGCGCTGTAAGGGCGCTCCTCGATGTGGCCGGTATCGAGAACATGACGATAGAGCGTTATCCGTATCAGACAGCAACACACTTCTGGAATTATGTAAAGATAAACGGCCAGTGGTACCACTGTGATGCCACCTGGCGCCAGAACTACGACAGCTATTTCTTCATGTATACGACAAAGGAACTTCTGAATTTCTGGCATGACGGATGGAACGGTTTCCAGTTCAAGCAGAAAGCTTTCCCTGAAAGTGCGACGGAATCTGTCCAAAAACGCATAGATTATAAGAACCACAAGATTAAAGCTGCCTGATTTATGCTATACTTTTAAAAATATTATCTTCGGGGAGCTTAATTGATGACACCTGTACTTTATCTTGTTATTCCTTGCTATAACGAAGAGCAGGTCCTGCCTATCACCAGCGGCAAGTTCAAAGCAAAACTGGACGAGCTTGTTGATGCAGGCAAGATAAGCGGTGACAGCCGTGTAATGTTCGTTAATGACGGCAGCAAAGACACTACATGGGATATCCTTTGCTCCCTTTGCGATGAGAATGAAAGATACTGTGCCATATCGCTCTCGCGCAACAGAGGGCATCAGAACGCCCTTATAGCGGGTCTTATGGAAGCCAAGAAGTTTGCCGACATCACCATCTCCATGGATTGTGACGGTCAGGATGACATCAATGCCATAGGACAGATGGTGGATGAATATGCCAAGGGTAACGAGATCGTTTACGGTGTCAGAAATGACAGATCCACAGATTCCTGGTTCAAGAGGACTACAGCACAGTCTTATTACAAAGTGCTCAAAGCCATGGGGGTTGATATAATCCCGGATCACGCAGATTACAGACTCATGAGTTCAAGAGTCCTTAATGCGCTTGAAGGCTACAGCGAGGTAAATCTCTTCCTGAGAGGCATTATTCCCCAGCTGGGATTCAAGCAGTCGGTAGTGTACTATTCCAGAGCCGAGCGTGAGGCCGGAACCACTCATTATCCTCTGTCCAAGATGTTATCCCTTGCTATAGACGGCATAACCTCTTTCTCGGTAAGGCCATTGAGGCTGATAACCGTTTTGGGCCTCATCGTTGCATTTTTGAGTTTTGTCGGTATCATTTATGTTTTGGTATCGGTCATTTCCGGTAATTTCGTCGACGGCTGGGCATCAACCACATGTATCCTCTGCTTTGTTGCGGGAATACAGATGATAAGCCTCGGAGTTATCGGTGAATACATCGGAAAGATCTATCTTGAGACCAAGCAGCGCCCGCGTTACTTTGTGGCAGAGCGCAAGAATATATCGGAGGAATAAACCATGGATATTTTGTACATCGTAATGCCGGCTTATAACGAAGAGGACAATATTCTCGATGTCGTTACTTCATGGTATCCGATCCTTGAGGGTAAGGATCCTGCTTCAAGACTTGTTATCGCAGACAGCGGAAGCCAGGACAGGACTCATGAACTTCTTGAGATTTTCAAGAAGGATCACCCCCAGCTTGAGATCTTATCTGATACAGGCAAGCAGCATGGTCCTAAGGTAATCGCGCTTTATGATTACGCTATCAACAAGGGTGCTGACTTTATCTTCCAGACAGATTCCGACGGACAGACTCTGCCTTCTGAATTTGATGCATTCTGGCAAATGCGCCACGGATATAAGGGAATATTCGGACACAGAGTTGTCAGGGGAGACGGTAAGGACAGAGCCTTTGTAGAGAAGGTCGTATGCTTCCTCTTAAAGCTCTACTTCAAGGTCAAGGTGCCGGATGCTAACGCACCTTTCCGTCTCATGGACGCCAAGACAGTAGCGAAGTATCTTCCCAAGCTCGACAAGGATTACAACCTGCCGAATATCATGATGACCACTTACTTTGTACACTACGGCGAGGAGCATGCTTTCCGTGAGGTAACATTCAGACCCCGTCAGGGCGGTACAAACTCCATCAACATCAAGAAGATCGTAAAGATCGGCTGGAAGGCTTTAGGCGACTTCCGCCGTCTCAAGAAGGCAATGTAATGGCGAAGACAAAAGAATCAAGATCAATAACAAAAATCATCACAGCGCTGGTCTTACTGGCGCTCTCTTTTGGCATATTCTGGTTCGTCCAGAGACTCTTTATGCCCAAGTACCAGAAGGGTGTTATCGAAGGCTCTTTTACTGAGGAGTACTACAAGGAAAAGGTTCCTCATGATGTCATTATTTTCGGTGACTGTGATGCATATGAGAGCTATTCACCGGTCAAGATGTATCAGGAATACGGAATTTCTGCATATATCAGAGGTTCAGGCGAACAGTACATCAACCAGACATATTATCTTTTGAAAGATGTTCTTAGGACAGAGACACCCAAGGTCGTTGTATTGTCCATTCATAATATGCAGCATGATGTGCCCCGCAAAGAGGCATATAACAGAATGACACTTGACGGTATGAGATGGTCAAAGGACAAGGTCGATGCCATTAATTCATCCATGACAAAGGGTGAGACATTTGCGTCTTATGTTTTCCCGATCCTCAGATACCATGACAGATGGGACAAGCTTACAAAGACTGATTTCGAGCATGTGTTTACAAAGGACATCACATCTCACAACGGTTACTATATGCGTTGTGATGTTAACCCTATGGGTACGCTTCCCAAGATGCCTCCGAAGATCAGTTACCGCTTCGGTGACAATGCCATGTACTATCTGGACCAGATAAGACTTCTCTGCGAAGAAAAGGGGATCCAGCTCCTGCTTGTCCGCGCTCCTATCGAGTACGGCTGGTATGAACAGTGGGACAAGAATATAGAAGAATATGCTGCCAAGTACGGCCTTACATATATCAATTTCTGCGATTATGCAGATGATATGGGCATTGATATGAAGAAGGACACTTATGACAAGGGGCTCCACCTCAATATCTACGGTGCTGAGAAGCTCAGTGTGTATTTTGGCAAATATCTGACAGAGAATTATCAGCTCACAGATTACAGGACGGTTCCTGCTGTTGCGGCTGAATATGAGAAGGACATTAAGTTCTATAACTTCATGAGAGATGACCAGTTAAGAGAGCTCGAGCAGTATGGTGAACTCAGAAGTTACGGAGCCAACGCCATCGAGAACTGACAAGGCCTCTTATATATAATTAGGCATATTACAGTAAATTTTACCGCCGTTTTTCCATATTTTTGTATCATGCGGAATGGATGCTTAGTGTATTATTATTCCAGTGTTTAGACGACTACGATGAACAAAATATGGAGGATTACTACCATGAAGTTTACAAAAGCAGCAGCTCTCGTTATGAGCTTAAGCATAGCCGGCGCAGCTCTTTGCGCTTGTAATAACCAGGCTCAGCCTGTTTCTTCAGACGTTAATGTTGTTTCAACCCAGGCGCAGAACGGCAAGGGTGCTAACGAGACTATTGATGTTGCCGACATTGATAAGAATGCGGCAAACAGCAACTTCAAGTTCACATACAAGGGCGTTGACATCATCTGCAGCGCAGCTTTCGATGAGACAAAGTTCGACAGCAGCGAATATGAGATGACACAGCAGGCTTCCTGCGCTGGCCAGGGTCTTGACTATGTTTATGTTTTCAAGGGCGGTTCATTCCAGGTTGTTTCACACCCTATCGATGACAAGTCCGGCGAGTGCAAGGTTATGTACGTTATGCTCTGCGATGATACAGTTCAGACAGCAGAGGGCGTTTACATCGGCAACACAGTTGATCAGGTTAAGGCAGCTTACGGCGAGCCTGAGGCTGAGAAGTCAACAGATGCTATCCTCATCTACACAAAGGGTACATCATTCATTCAGTTCGAAGTTAATGAGAGCAACGTTGTAACAAGCATCGTTTATTTTTCAACTGACTTAGCATGACACGCACTGGAAAAAGAAATAAATTCAGCATAATAAGGTTTTTGGGACTGGTATTCATGCCAATAGTCGCAGGAGCCTTATTAGGCTTTGTAGGGGCTTATTTCCTATACAACAAGTTCGTTAATAACATCGAGAACAGCGTTGTAAAAGAGGTTACTGTCGAGTACGGCCATCCGGTAACACTTGATCAGTTCTTCACGAACATGCCCCCGAACACCAAGTTCATTACTAATGTTGATGCGATCGATCCCGGTCAGCTCGCGTCATATGACATTGCCATCGACTGCGGCGGTCACGTTGTTCACTCTATGCTTAATGTCGTTGACCGTACAGCTCCGACCGGCAAGCCCGTTCCTACAAGAATGTACGCAGGTGCGGCACCTGCTCCGGATACGATCGTAAAGGATATCTTCGATCTTACAGCAGTTACATGCACCTACGACAAGGGTGAACCGAATCTGTCAGAAGGCGGCGACTTCATGATCGGTGTCAGACTTACAGATACATCCGGAAACTCATCTGTTGTTGATGTTCCTTTCCGTATCATCAAGGATACAGAAGCTCCTGCCATCATCGGAACTCACGATATCGATGTCGTCGTAGGAAAGGTTGATTCCATCTCTTACAGAGACGGAATTACGGTTATTGATGACCATGCACCTAACCCTGTTCTTGAGATCGACAATTCCAAGGTTGACCTTAAGAAGATCGGCGATTACGACCTTATCTATAAGGCTACAGATGATGTCGGAAATACCACAGAGGTTACTGTTAAGGTCCATGTAGTTACCACCAAGAGAGCCGGAGAATCCAATGCCACTGTACAAGCCTACGAAGAGAAGGCATACAAGATGGCCAGAGACATCAACAAGAAGATCCTTAAGTCTACTGATACAGATGTTGTTAAGGCAATGAAGATCTTCTATTGGGTACACAACAACATTTCATTCATTATCAGGACCCGTACTTATGAGAACTGGGCAGTCGCTGCGATCAACACTTTCACAAAGCGTTATTCGTCCTGCTACGGAACATGGGCTGTCTGCAAGGCGATGCTCGATGTTGAAGGTATTGAGAATGTCTGCGTCGTAAGAAAGAGATCAAATTCTTATCAGAATTTCCATTATTGGGCTTTGGTAAAACTCAATGGTGAGTGGTATCACTGCGATGCACAGAAATACTTCAACAATTACACGCCGAAGGCATATTTCTGCTTCATGATGACAGACAGCGAGATCGCGAATGCGCCTACGGATCATAAGTTCGATAAGAGTAAATATCCTGCACGAGCGACAAAGTCAGTGCAGAAATATATTGATGTTTACAGCGGAAAGATCAAGTCAGGCTTCCCGTATAAGAAAACAGACGGATAAATAACTGACTTATTTGGGGATTATTAAAAATGGGAAAGAAAATGTCTAAAAAAGGCTTGTGCATCTGCTCCTGCTTAGCAGTTTTATGCTTGGCGGCAGTTATCGTGGCCTGCAACAAATTCGGTAATTTCAAGAAAGAAGCAGTGATCGAGGTCGGTTCGCCGGTCTCGATTGACGCTTTTTTCGACACTGTGCCTGAAGATGCGGCTTTCCTGACTGACGTATCGGGAATCGACACAAGGACACCTGCGGTATACCAGCTGAGGATCCATCACGACAAAAGAGACGATGATGTAGTCCTCAGGGTGGAGGACCACACTCCGCCTACGGGAAATCCCGTGCCTGTGACAATATACACAGGCTGGAGGATTCCTGAAGCAAGCGAATGTATCACTGATGCTTATGACTTCTCAGGTGTTGCGAAGATCGAGTATAAAGACGGCACTCCTGAATTTACTGCAGACGGTACTTACGATGTGCCTGTAGTACTTACGGATGTTTATGGCAACAGTGCGATACTTCTTGTTAAATTTACGATGGTCAATGACTCGACAGGCCCTGAAATAGGCGGTCTTCACGACTTCGAAGTACAGGGCAACCCGGGTGCCATCGACTACCTTGAAAGCATAACGGTAACTGATAATTACGACCCCGAGCCGAGAGTCTCATTTGACGATTCCGGTGTCGATTACACCAAGGTCGGAACATACAAGGTCGTTTATAAGGCGATGGATAAGGCCGGCAACATTTCAACGGCTGAAGCAAATGTAAAGGTTACTCTTCCTTCGGAAGCCGGTTCCAACCAGACAAAGAGCAAGGATAACGGAACTTACTATGTAGGTGACGGTGATCCTTATGCCATCGCGAAAAAGGTCATGAAGGGCCTTTACAGAGGCAACGATGTCGAGACAGCCAGAGCTATTTTCAACTGGGTCCATGACAACCTCTGGTTCAGGATCCTTTCAGGTAAACGTGTCTACGAGCATGCTGCTTACAGAGGCTTTACAAAGCACAGCGGCGACTGCTTCGTTTACTATTCCTGCTGTAAGATGCTCCTGGATCTTGCGGGAATCGAGAATATGAGAGTCGACCGTTACCCTCCGCGTAACGGACAGGTTCATTTCTGGCTTCTCGTTAAGCTGAACGGACAGTGGTATCACTGCGATGCTACTGAAGGCTACAGCGACCATCCGGGCATCTGGTTCATGTGCACGGATAAGCAGATCGCAGACAGATATCACAACTTCAACGGAGCGCTTTATCCTGCTCGTGCAGGAGGTTCCACGGCATTTGCATCACCGACACCCGTTCCTACGGATGAACCGGAAGCTACTCCGACACCTGTTGTAACAACACCGCCGGAGCCTACAGCTGAACCTTCAAAAGCGCCTACTCCGACGCCTCAGGCAAGTCAGCCTACGCCTACTTCAGCACCTGTGGCAACGCCCACAGAGAGTCAGCAGCCGCAGGTAACATCCACGCCTGTTCCGACGCCTACAGAGGCGCCGGTTCAGCCGACTTCTGTGCCGGTAACCAAACCGACAGAAGCACCAAAACCCACAACTGAACCCGAACAATAACTTGTATTAAATATTTCTTGACAATTACTCTATACGCTTAAAATAATAAAGTCATGTATAAGATGATCGGAAAAATCGGAGCCTTCATATACTGTGCCGCTATCGTTGTGGCATCAGTTTTGTTTACCATCCGTGATGCCAACAGGAACCTCAGAAAAGAGGTTGTACTCGAGGCTGGATCCAAGATCAAGATCCAGGATTTTTTCGAGAGTTGTCCTTCAGACGCAAAGTTCATGACAGACGTGGCTTCGATCGATACGGCAGAGCCTGCTGTATACCAGCTCAAGGTCTTCTATGATGAGGCTTTTGAAAAGGATGTTATCCTCAGGATCGAAGATCACACAGCTCCCAGAGCAGTAGCTCTTCCCAAGTCTCTTTACACGACCTGGAAGGCACCTGATGCTGCTGACTGCGTCGGTTATCTTTATGACCTTTCCGGCATCGCCAAGGTGGAGTTTGAATCTGAGCCTGTATTCAAGGAAGGCGGAAATTTCGAAGTCCCTGTAGCTGTAACTGATGTATACGGCAATACAGCATCTGTGGCAGTTCCTTTCGAAGTCATCGACGATAAGAAGGCGCCCGAGATCAAAGGTGTTCATGCTCTTGAGATGGTCATTGACGAAGAAGAACCTGACTTTTTCGATAACGTTACCATCACTGACGATCACGATGAAGATCCGGTCATCAAGATCGATGATTCCGAAGTTGATTACAGCAAGGCCGGAACATACATCGTCAAGTATGAGGGCGTTGACAAGGCCGGAAATGTCCAGACTGTTGAGACAGAACTCAAGATCAAGAAGCCTGTTAAGACAGCTAAGAAGGCAGTCAAGAAGACAACCGGCACAGTTGTTAACAGCAATAATGCTGCAGGTCAGGTCAGCGGACATACAGGCGGCGGAAGCGGCAAGAAGAGCGAAGCAAAGAGACTTGCAGGTAAGATCATGGCAGGTCTTTGGAGAAAGAACCAGGTCGAGACAGCAAGAGCAATCTTTAATTGGGTACACAGCAATATCTATTACACACATGTAAGAGGCAAGCTTTCTCTTGAAGCTGCAGCTTACAGGGGATTTTCCAGAAGAAGCGGTGACTGCTATGTCTACTATGCATGCTGCAAGATGCTGCTCGATCAGGCCGGCATCCCCAACATGATGGTAAAGAGATATCCCGTTACAAGGAGCAACCATTACTGGAATCTTGTTAAGCTTAACGGACAGTGGTATCACTGCGACGCGACTGTTTTCAGACACAGAAGAACGATCTACTTCATGTGCACTGACAAGCAGATCAACGACCAGTACCATCACTTTAACGGAAAGCTATATCCTGCACGTGCCGGCGGATCCAAGGACTTCAAGCCGACGAATACGCCTACACCGAAGGCAACTGCCACGAACTCACCTACGCCGAAGCCTACTGCAACGACTGCACCCAAGCCTACAGCAACGGTAACAGCAGCACCTACGGCAACGCCGACAGCAGTACCTTCAAAGCCTACGCCGACAACACAGGCACAGGAGACACCTAAGCCTACGGCAACAGCTACACCGGTCCCTGCAACGCCGACTGCGACAAATACACCGAAGCCGACAAGCACACCCAAGCCTACTGAGAAACCGGCAACAAATACACCGAAACCTACAGATCCCAAACCTGAGGATCCGAAAACAGAAGAATAAGATAAACGCAAAGGTAAGAAATGAAACATCATAGCAATCAGGAACAGTTTGAACTTACAAGTCCGAAGACCAGAAATGTCGTTATCGCGGATCTTGATAATATTGAGGTAATGCATACTAAGCCGAAGAAGAAGAAAAAACTCGGCGCAGTTATTGCCGCAGTGGTTATCTGCGCTGCATTGATCCTTGCAGGCGCAGCTGTCGCATTCCTTTATTCCGGCAAAGACAATCTGAAAAGAGATGTCGTTATCGAAGCTGGTTCAGAGATCAAGATCGAGGACTTTTTCACGACATGTCCTGCAGATGCAAAGTTCCTTACGGATGTATCAGCGATCGATACGAAGACACCTGCAGTGTACATGCTCAAGGTAGGCTACGGCGAATTCTTTGCAGAGAATGTTACTTTAAGGATCGAAGATCATACAGCACCTACCGGTGTAGCCATTCCTCAGACTCAGTTCACACAGGCAAAATGGCCTGAGGCAACAGACTGCGTTACAGAGCTTTATGACCTTTCCGGAATTGCATCCGTAAACTTTAAAGACGAGCTCCCGAAGAACAGCGGCACAGGAGATTTTAATGTCATAGTTCTTGTCTCTGACATTTACAGCAATGTTGCTGAGATAAGCGTTCCTTTCAGTGTTATCGATGACCATACCGCACCTGTCATTACAGGTATCAAACCTTTAGAGAGTGACGGAGATCCTGACGGACTTGATTTCTATGTCGGTGTCAGTGTCACGGATGATTACGATAAAGACCCTCTTATCAGAGTAGATGATTCCAAGGTCGATTATTCCAAGAACGGCGTTTATGAGATCATTTATAAGGCAATCGACGTAAGCGGTAATATCTGCTACGAGACGACGACTGTTACAGTTACTCTGCCCAAGGATGGCGCCAAGAAGAAAAATACCGGCGGCGGATATTCCGGAACAGCAAAGGAGATCGCCAATAAGATCTTTAAAGATTACGGCATGAAGAAGGGCACTGACGTTGCCACGGCAAGAGCTATTTTCGATTATGTTCACAATAACATCTGGTATCAGAGAATCCGCGGAACACAGACATATGAAGGTGCTGCGTACAGAGGATTCACAAGACACAGTGGTGACTGCTATGTTTATTACGCATGCATGAAGATGCTTCTTGATATTGCGGGTATTCCGAATATGAAGATCCAGCGAAAAGCTAGTTCCGGCTCACTTCATATGTGGAACCTTGTAAAGCTCAACGGTGCATGGTATCACTGTGATGCCACAAGATACGGCTACCATCTCCAGGGCTGGTTCATGTGCACGGATAAGCAGATCAACGATAAGTACCATAGATATGATGGTTATCAGTATCCTGAACGTGCCGGCGGCTCCAAGGAATTTAAGCCATCGGATACGCCGACTCCGATACCTACTGCAACACCTACACCGGATCCGAACAATCCTACTTCAACGCCGACCCCGACAGCAGGTCCTACACCTACAACAGATCCTGCAAAGCCGACAAATGCACCGGCTACGCCGACTCCGACGACAGTTCAGAAGCCGGATGATCCTACAACCACACCGGTTCCTGCTACACCTACACCGGCTGAGGATAAGCCAACTCCAACACCTACTCCGGTACCGGCAACTGCGACACCTAAGCCTACTGCAACGCCCAAGCCTACACCTACACCGGTGCCTTCCGGAGAAGAGTGATAATAACGCGATAGTTAACGAATGGAATAAGGAATAAGAACGAAAGGTAAAGACAAGAAAGGTATGTACAAAGTAGCAGCAAAAATAGCAGCATTCATATACTGTGCCGCCATTATCGTTATATCAGTTGTTTTTACGATAATGGATGCTAACAACAACCTTGTAAAAGAGGTCTCGATCGAAGCTGGCGACAGGATTAACATTGAAGACTTTTTCAATGACTGTCCTGCTGATGCAAAGTTCCTTACAGATATATCCACTATTGATACAAAGGTTCCTGCTGTATATCAGCTTGCCGTCCAGTACGGAGAGATGTTCGAGAATACAGTTACTCTTAAGATCGAGGATCACACAGGTCCCCGCGGTGTTGCTTTGCCGAAAGAAATGTATGCAAGAACCAAGTGGCCAAAGGCTTCTGATTGTGTAGGATTCTTATATGACCTTTCAGGCGTGGCAAAGGTTGAGTATCAGCACGGCACACCCGATATCGAGATCGCAGGCGATTATATGGTTCCTGTTGAAGTTACTGACTGGTATGACAACAAGACTATAATAGATGTTCCTTTCCATATCACAGATGACCATAATGCGCCGGTCTTCTATGGCATTCACGATTTTTATGTAGATAACTCAAAAGATGTCGTAATTGATTACTTCGAAGGTATTTCCGTTACAGATGACTATGATACCGACCCGAAAATGGATATCGACGATTCAAAGGTTCAGATCGGTAAGGTCGGAACATATGAGATAGTTTATAAAACTGCGGATTCAGCAGGCAATATGCGTAAGCAGGTTGCTCATGTCTTCATCTCAAAGGTAAAGGTAAGCAACAGCCGACTCGGTGCCGGCGGATTATGGGATTCCAGACGCCATAATGAGATCTACAGCATGGCCAGAAAACTCGTTAAGCGTCTCAAGGGCAGGAATGATACCGAGACAGCAAGGAATATAGTCAATTATGTTCACGATAACGTTTTCTATATGAACGTCCGCGGACAGCAGTCTTTCGAAGCAGCTGTCTACAGAGCACTTACCCAGAGATCGGGTGACTGCTTCGGATACTTCTGCACCACTAAGCTCCTTTTGGATGTTGCCGGTATACCTAACATGATGGTACGACGGTATCCGATGAAGTGGAGCGGCCATTACTGGAATCTCGTAAAACTGGGCGGTAAGTGGTATCATTGTGATTCGACGTTGTACAGATATCACTGGGCTCCGTTCTTTAAGATGACAGACAGTAAGATTGGTGATTCTCACCATCATTTTAGAGGCTCGATCTTGCCGACGAGAGCAGGCGGAACGCCTGAGTACAAAAAAGAACAGGCAAAAGAAAATAAAAAGTAAATTGATAGTAGGAGAAAGACACATGAAAAAGATCAAACTTCTTACAGTAACAATGGGTTTATGTGTAGCGGCATCACTTTTCGCTGGCTGCAACAACGGCACAGGCGAGACAGCTGCAGCTTCCCGTATTGACGGCGGACAGACACAGATCTCTGTTGAGACATCAGGCGGTGCTGACAACAAGGCTCCTGAGGGCGGCTACAAGTTCACATACAAGGGCTACGATGTTGTACCCGGTGCTGAGGCAGCTCCCGTTATTAAGGCTTTTGGTGAGCCGAAGGACCAATTCGAGGGTGCTTCATGCGCAGGCCAGGGTCTTGATATCATCTACACATACGATGGATTCAAGATCTATGCTTACGAGGAAAACGGTGTTGAGCTTATCGATGGTGTAGAGATCGAAGACTCTCTCATCGACTGCAACGGTCTCCACGTAGGTGACAAGCTTGACGATGCAAAGAATGTTTTCGGAACACCTACACAGGAAGATGAATTCGGTCTTCTTTACCGTTCAGGCAACACAGCTGTACAGATCTCATGCGACAGCTTCGGCGAGATCATCTCAATTATGTACAGAAGAATAATCGATTAATCGAGAAAAACGGCGATTTTCGAAGAATTTAAGAGAATTATCGAAGTTTTTTAAGAAAAATTGTTGACATAACAATAATAGGCGGTTATTATATGCAGGCTTGCTCAAAGAGCAGGCCTGTTCTTTTTGTCTATAAGACATTATGGAATATAAAGAATATTAATGAATTTCAAGGAGAAAGACACATGGGTACATATGTTGCAACCAAGGATTCAATAGAAAGGAAATGGCTCGTAATCGACGCTGAGGGCATGGTTCTCGGTCGTTTGGCTACAGAAGTTGCTAGACTCTTAAGAGGTAAGCACAAGCCCACATATACTCCTTTCCTTGATACCGGAGATAACGTAATCGTAATCAACGCTTCTAAGATCGTTCTTACAGGTAAGAAGCTTGACGATAAGCTTTATCGTCATCACTCTGGATTCCCGGGTGGATTGAAGGAGATCGACTACCGCACATTAATGGCAAAGAACCCTGAGAAGGCAGTTGAGCTCGCAGTTAAGGGTATGCTCCCTAAGAACTCTTTAGGCCGTCAGATGTTCAGAAAGCTTCA
>CAMIYM010000019.1 GCA_946403085.1 uncultured Clostridia bacterium
TGTTCCATGCTGCGGTACCTGTGAGCCAGGAGTTCTTACCCTGACCGAAGTTCTTGGCATCCTTACCGCCGATCATCTGACCGTAAACGTAAGGTTCTGTCTTATGGATATCAGATGTCTCTTCCGTGAAAGCAGGAGCGATCTTTGAGTAGTACTCGAAAGCCTTTTCGCCTCTGCCGGCATAAGCCTCAGCACAGATGATCCATGCGTTGTTGTGTGTGAAGATACCTGCGTTCTCCTTGTATCCGCCCGGATATGTGGAGATCTCACCGTACTGGATATAGTACTTTGTGAATGCAGGGTTGTTGAGAACGAGACCATACTCGCAGTTGAGATACTTGTCGATTGAGTTGAGAGTCTTGATGTCAGCTCCCTCTTCCTTACCGATCTCGGACATAACTGCGAAGCCCTGGGGTTCGATGAAGATCTTACCCTCTTCGCACTCATGTGAACCCATCTTCTCGCCGTTTGCGTCATATGCTCTTAAGAACCACTCGCCGTCGAATGCGGATTCCATTGTGTTCTTCTTCATCTTGTCGATCTCAGCCTGAGCCTTTGCAGCCTCATCAGCCTTTCCGAGATGCTCAAGGATGCCTACGTAAGCAGGACCTGTGTATGTGAAGAGAGCTGCAACGAATACGGACTCAGCGATCTTGGAGTAGCCGCCCTCTGCCTTGAACTTGGGATTTGTGTATGTCTGGAATGATTCACCGGGTGTGTCGGAGAAGCATGACAGGTTGATGCAGTCGTTCCAGTCTGCACGCATTGCGAGAGGCAGTCCGTGAGGTCCTAAGTTGTTTACGATGTGATAGAAGGAAACATTCAAATGCTCGAGCATTGTGTGCTTGCCTTCCGGATCGTCATCGAAAGGAACGTTAGCGTCGAGGATTCCCCAGTCGCCTGTCTCCTTGATGTAAGCTGCAACGGACATGATCATCCAGAGCGGGTCATCTGAGAAGTCGCCGCCGATGTCAGCGTTACCCTTCTTGGTAAGAGGCTGATACTGGTGATAGCATCCGCCGTCTGAAAGCTGTGTTGAAGCGATGTCGATGAGTCTTTCTCTTGCACGCTCAGGGATCTGGTGAACAAATCCGAGGATATCCTGGTTGGAATCTCTGAAGCCCATACCACGGCCGATACCGGACTCGAAGTAAGATGCGGAACGTGAAAGGTTGAATGTAACCATGCACTGATACTGGTTCCAGATGTTGACCATACGGTTAACCTTGTCATCAGGTGTATCAACCTTGTAAATGCTGAGGAGGTTCTCCCATGTCGTGCGGAGTTCTTCAAGTCCTGCTGCAACCTTTTCAGGTGTGTTGTACTTGTCGATCATGGCATAAGCCTTCTCCTTGTTGAGTACCCATGCCTCTCTTGTAAGGAGGTTAGCAGGCTTCTCGGAAGCGAACTTCTTGTCCTGCGGGTTCTCAGCGTAGCCTAAGATATAGATCAATGTCTTGCTCTCACCGGGTGCAAGAGTGATCTTCTTGTAGTGAGAAGCGATGGGTGACCAGCCGTCTGCAAATGAGTTGGATGCCTTGCCTGCCTTAACAGTCTCAGGGTTATCCCAGCCGTTGTAGATGCTTCCGAGGAAAGCGTCACGGTCTGTATCGTAACCGTCGATCGTGTCATTTACTGTATAGAAAGCGTAATGATTACGTCTGTCTCTGTATTCTGTTACGTGATAGATGGTTGAGTCTTCGATCTCTACACGGCCTGTGGAGAAGTTTCTCTGGAAGTTTGTGCAGTCATCCTGAGCATCCCAGAGGCACCACTCTGCCATTGAGAAGATTGCAAAATCCTTAGCCTCAGAGCCTTCGTTTGTGAGTACTACCTGCTGAACTTCTCCGTCATAGTTCTGGGGAACGAAGAATGTAACTTCAGCCTTAAGGCCGTTCTTCTTACCCTTGATGATGGTATAACCCATACCGTGACGGCACTCGTACTCGTCGAGTTCTGTCTTTACAGGTGACCAGCCGGGATTCCAGACTGTTCCGTTGTCGTTGATGTAGAAGTAACGTCCGCCCATATCAAGAGGCACATTATTGTAACGATAACGTGTGATTCTTCTGAGCCTTGCATCCATGTAGAAGCTGTAACCGCCAGCTGTATTTGAGATCAGGGAGAAGAATCCCTGGTTACCCAGATAGTTGATCCACGGATAAGGTGTTTTGGGGGTGTTGATGACGTATTCTTTTCTTGAGTCGTCGAAATAACCGAATTTCATAATGCGTGCCTCCGCTTTTTATTAATAAAGACCTAATCATTCTACACTATCCGAAAAGGGTTTTGAACAAAGCAAATATAAACATTCTATGTCTAAAACGACATTTTCATTGCGCTTGAGGCCAGAAACACCCGAACTGATTTTCGCTCACGAAAAAAGCTGCCCCGGAATTGCCGGAACAGCTTTATTTTTCAGTGTAATCTTTCAGATCAGAGCCTAACTTAGGATGCCCTGGTTCTTCAGTTCCTTTTCCAGAGCTGCCTTGGCATCATCAACCGTGGCAAATGAGCCTGCGCAGTAAGTGCCGACTACGGCATTAACAGCCTGATTGATAGCATCTTCGTCTTTGGTCATTGTCGCTGACGGGTCGTTATTCCTTGCACTGTTCAGGAGCACAGGATAAGGATTCTGGCCGCCGAGCCACTCAAGTGCGAACTTGTCATCAGCAGCTGCTGCAGTGATCAGCTTGACGTTGTTTACGAAAACGCCGTTGTTGACCATATCCTTCAGGTTGTCCTCATTGATGCATACTGCTCTGATTATGTCAGCTGAAGTGGACTTCTTGTCACAGTACTTTGATGCCATTACCCAGGATCCGCCTGTGCAGTAATCAACAGGAGCCGTTGTAAGACCCCAGTCACCTGCAGTGGGATTAACTGTCGTGCCTTCACCCGGATTAAGAGCCAGCTGGTACTTGGCATAGTCGAGAGAACCCCAGTAAGAGACAACTGTCTTATCAGCCATCTTCTGCTTCCAGGGCTTTGTCCACTGTTCAGCGTTGAATGTGAGCTTCTCGGTATAAAGTGTCTTGGCAAAGTTGAAGTAATCCTCGACCTGTGGATCGACATTAAGTCTTCCATCCATTATCCAGGCGCTCTTGCGGGAATGCATCCTGGCATTGAATGTCTCTGTATAGCCTGCGATCAGCTTGACCTTGCCGCCTGAAGCCTGGTTGACTCTTCTTGCAGATTCAAGAACAGCATCCCATGTGGCAAAAGATGAAGCGAGCACGTTCGGATCAGATGAACCGAGATACTGCTCGGCAAGTGATCTCTGATAGAAGACACCGCAAGGTGTAGCAGACCATGAAAGGCCCTTGATGACTTTATTGTCGTCGCTTGCGAACTTAAGAGTGTAGCCGAACATGTTCTTGCACTCGGAATAGTCGATTCCGAGATCGTTTATGGCGATAGTATTATCCGAAGCAAGATACTTTCTGGCATACGCCTCATCACATGTGAAGATATCAGGAGCATTGTTGCCGTCAGAGAGAACGGCATCGAGCTTATCGGTATAAGCGCCCTTGTTATTTGCTACCTCAACGAGGCTGTAGCTGTCCGGTGTTATTCCGGCATATTTCTCGGCAAGTCCGATAAATGCTGAATTGTGGCTGTAGATAGTGATCTTTCCGTCACTCGCATCAGAAACGGTCTTAGGGACTGTCAGTTCCTTATAACCGTCAAGATCCGGAGAGACCTCAGTAGCGCCCGGTGTTGCAGGATCTGTCGGCTCGGTAACTGAAGAAGGGCCGGAGCTGACGCTGGGATTTGTGATCGGCTGATCGCAAGATGCAACAACGCTGACTACCATTACCGATGACAGCAACAAAGCAGCGAGCTTATTTTTCTTCATCCAATTATCCCTTTCTAATAAATATTTGATTTATAGCGCTAAAGCATTGTATAACAGATTGCATAGAACTTCAATGTTAGTCCTATGCAACTGTTCAATTCTCTATAGATGATTTTATGCAATAGCGAGAATCTTTTCCGCTTATGCGAAGAAGAGGGATGAACCGTAACGGTTCAGGAAACCGCCGTATGCATTCATATCGATAACTGCGCTGTAGACCTTGTTGCCGACCACACCGTAGATAGTAGCAAAGCTGTTAGCTGAAGGATCAGTTGTAGCGGGGCCGGGTGCCACATATACAGCCGTGAAATCCTTCTCTGTCGGAATAGGTGCCGGCTTCTTTGTCTCCTCAGCGTCACCTGTATTGGGCTTAGGCTGGATCTTCAGTGAATTGGCAAGACCTGACTTAAGAGCCTTCTCGAATCCTTCGGGATCCTTGCAGATGGAATTGCATGTAATGTACTGACCTGTAAGCATATCGAAGCTTGCAAAATCGATTACTGTGCTCTTAACATTCTTTCCGCCTGAGACCTCATAGACCATAAGGACTGAAAGTGAGCGTGCATTTGTCGTATAGATGAAATCGCATGTAACTGTATAAGGATTCTCGATAACGCCGTTCAGGTTATACTCAGCTCTTGCCTTGGCAAGCATTCTGTTGTAAGCACCTTCAGCTTCCTTATAGAATCCGTTGATGATGAGGTTGATCGAGCTCATGATGTTCTCGGAAGAAGCCTTTGTAACAACGAATCTTGTTCCTTCGAACTTTGCAAGAAGGACTTCGTTCTCATCGTCTGTATAAGCGCTCTCACCGAATTCTTCGGATGTAACTGCGAATGAATCTGTAAGATCTTTCTCTACGACCTTTGAGAAATCGACACGCTGACCTGCTGCAGGAGTCGTTATCGGATCTGAGGCTGTTGCGGAAGTATCAGTGGTTGTTGTCTCCTCAGTGGTTGTTGTATCATCTGTAGCAGAAGTCTCACCGGAAGTGCTTGTCTCACCGGAAGCGCTTGTCTCCTCTGTAGCAGTTGTATCCGTAACAGATTCGCCGGAGACCTTGGCTGTTGTGACTTCAGTCTCAGTAACCTCCGTCTCTGCCGGCTTGGGAGCCTCTGTTGTTGCGGCAAAAGCGTTGCCGAGATTGTTTATACCCTGTCCGAGCTGATCTGTATTGACCGTGCAGGCTGCGAGAAAAGTCGTGACCATACCGGCCGAGATAATCAACGCTACGAGTTTGTTACCTTCGATTCTCTTCATTTTCGTGACCTCCAAACCTTATCCTTAAGTTTGTATATCTGATCGTTCTTCTATCCTTATCAGGCGGAAAACCGCATATCCTTATTATATCGTATTTTTCCCTTATTCAGGTAAGATGATATTGCTTCTGCTTACTGCAACTGAGAATACAAGACCCTGTGCCGAAGTTGCCCTTCTGATCAGCAATGCGCCTTCGCTGCAGGCAAGGAGCGCCAGCGCTGTAGCAGTATCCGTCCTCTTCTCAGGCGAAAATGTCATCTCCATGGGCACTTTTGTCTTTGCTATCTTCTCCGAATCGTAGGATGCGACCTCCGAGCCGAGCTCTTCCGCAAGACCTTTTACGATCTCGCTGTCCCTGGCAGAATAAGCTGAAGCGACAGTTGCCACCGCCTTCGGATTAAGGAGATGGTTGATAAGCGACTTCCTTATGGCAGGACGGCAATAACCCGGATCGGTCTTTGTCTTGATCTCGATTCCAAGGCTCAAAATCTTAGGCACAAGGATCAGATTGTTCTTATCTTCCTCATCGCCAAGATACGTGCATGTAATGAATACGGAAGGCTCTGTCCTACCCTCTTTTGCTGCCTTGTACTGCTTGATGAAATCCTCTCTCATATCGTACGGATAGCTGTGAAGGGAATATGCCATCGGATCGATGACAGGATCAGCAAATACTATCGGAAGATCCGTGTAAACATTGACTTTCTCTCCGGAACTGATCTTGCTGTTGATCTTCTGAAGGACATCTTTGTCGTTAACTGCCATACCGTATCTTGATACGAGGTTTGTCAGGTCGCTTGTTATCCCGCCCTTACCTTCAAAGCTCGAAAAACAGGATGTTCCAAGTGTCCTTACGACAGCGGCATAAACAGCTTCCGCACCTGCAGCATAAGGCTTGTTGCCCCTTCTGATTATCGCGGCATATCTTCCTTCAGGTGATACGGCGATCACGGGCAGGTCGCGTGTCTTGTCCGTTATCGTCTCTTCCATGGACTTAACTGCCGCCTCCAGGGGAAGGATCATCAATACCGCACAGTCAGTCTCGCCTTCGGCAATAACGAAGCTGCCGGTCATGAGTTCTGTACCGGTCACATACCTTCCGCCGATAGCGCCAATCAGTTTCTTTCCCGTCTCCAGTGCCCTGGGGGATTTACCGTAACAAATGACATACATAAAGCCTGTGTCCGCCTTTTTACATTTCTGATATAACCTTACCACTCTTATCGGTGTTTTTACTGCTACAATTAGTGCAAATCGGGTTTGGAGGTTATTTCCATGAAAATCGTTATTCTTGACGGCTCCGCCGCTAACCCGGGAGACATCTCCTGGGGTGCACTTGAAAAGCTTGGCGAAGTCATTGCCTACGACGTCACTTCAAAAGACCAGCTCATTGAGAGAATGCAGGGCGCAGAGTGTGCCATTACAAATAAAACAGTCTTTGACAGGGAAGCATTTGGCAGCCTTCCCGCTCTTAAATACATCGGTGTTCTTGCCACGGGATACAACGTTGTTGATCTTGAAGCAGCAAGAGAACACGGCGTAACTGTCACAAATGTTCCGGAATATGCGACTTTCGCCACCGCCCAGATGACCATGGCGCTTCTCCTGGAACTCACAAACCTGGTAGGTCTTCACACGGCTTCAGTCATGAACGGAGACTGGGTCAGAAGCCCTCAGTTCTGCTACTTCAAGTCTCCCCTCACCGAACTTGCCGGAAAGACCATCCACATCTTAGGTCTCGGAAAGATCGGCAAAAGAGTAGCTCAGATGGCTTCAAGCTTCGGCATGACAGTAACTGCCACACCTCACAATGCTTCTCTCCTGGGCACTACCGTTGATGTAAGCGGCATTACAGTCAGATGCATGAGCTTCGAAGACGGTATAAAGGGATCTGACGTCGTATCACTTCACTGCCCCCTTACTGACGACACCCGTGAGATCATAAATGCCGGTTCACTCCTGAACTTCAAGCGCGGCGCACTCCTCATAAACTGTGCCAGAGGTCCAGTCGTTAATGAGAAAGCTGTCCGCGAAGCATTGGACAGCGGCCTTCTTGGCGGTTACGGCTGCGATGTCGTCTGCGTGGAACCCATGCTTCCTGATAACCCCCTCCTCGGTGCTCCGAACTGTGTTATCACACCTCATATCGCTTGGACACCGGTCGAGACCAGGATCCGTCTGATCGACGCAGCAGCTCAGAACCTTAAAGCATTCCTGGACGGCAATCCGGTGAACAAAGTTAATTGATCCAGCAAAAAATCCCCTATAACACGCCGAGGGCTTCCCGTTAAATCGGAAAGCCCTCGACATGGAATAAGGGATAGATTAAGAAAATTGTCGTAATTAATTATTCCGGATGCACATCCTCGAATATGTATCCAGCCAAATTTTAACAAGCAACGGGTTTTTGGTCAAATCATTTTTTCTCCTATTTTCTTGACGATTTCAACTGAATAACAAAACCGGCTGCACAAAAAGCAACAAGAACAATAACTCTGATCAATGTATAGCTGATCTCAATATCAGCTCCAAAAACCTGCTGTTCTATTATTCCCTTGTAATCAGCTGAGGAAATTCCAGACCAGATCACGGGTGCCAGCACGTTTGAGATTACCCTGCCACCGACATAAGCCGTAAAAAGACTGATAGTCCATTTCTGGGCATAGTAAACGATTATTCCGATGATCGCTCCGACTATAAGGCCTGCACCATATGTCAGGACGAACCTGAGTCCGCTGTTTTCTATGTTCGCGAACAGAAAACTGAAATCATCGTAGAACCAGAAGGCACAAACTATGGTCGTTATAGCGATCAGAGCCCTCATATACAGAGTAAATGCCAGGATTCCGAGTCCCACCGTAAACAATATGATGACAACGCCCCGCCCTATATTGTTCCAGGCCATGCCCATGTTTGTGGTCATGTCGATAAAGAGCCTTGCGAGGATGAATCCTGCCACTCCGCCTGCTATTCCCAGGCTTAATCTGAACATCTTATAGCCTTCAAAACACATAAGACATCCGGCTATAACTGCAATTACCGTGATAATGATGTTAGTCAATTTCCAGTATCTCCTTTACTTCATCTATCCCTGTCGCGCTAACAAGCCTTACCTTGACTTGTGCAGAACCCTTGATTCCCTTGATATAGAACGGCATCGCGCTCCTGAATTCCCTTACTGCCACTTCTTCGGGAATATACTTAAGTCTTCCCTCAAGTTCGCGGATCAGCATCGCTTTGCGTTCATTTTCATCAGGATACTTCGGCAATTCCTTTCCTGCAAGTCCGGCTGTCACCTGCTCAAATATCCAGGGATTTCCTCTTGCAGCCCTGCCGATGGCGATCCCGTCACAGCCGGTCTCGTTTATTATCCTTTTTGCTGATTCCACATCACATATGTCACCGTTGGCAAAAAACGGAATGCCATAACTCCTTACGGCCTCTCTCATAACGGCTATCGCCTTGTTGGAACTCTCACCGTGATACATCTGGGGTCTCGTCCTTCCGTGAACGCAGATCATATCGCAGCCTGCATCCGCCAAAGCCTTTGCAAAATCCGGCTTTCCTTCGTCTTCAGAGTTAAATCCTGTCCTTGTCTTTACCGTTACGGGGATCTTCTTTCCCATTCTTTCCAGCGTTTTCCTGCACGCCGATACTATGGAAGCTGCCCTTGCAGGATCTTCCATAAGAGCACTTCCGGAACCGGTCTTTACGACCTTTGGAACGGGACATCCCATATTTATGTCAATGATCGACACATCCTGAAGGACCGGTGTAGCCATTATTGTCTCGATCGCAGCCTCAAAGTCTTCAGGTTCGCTCCCGAAAAGCTGGATGGCGGTGATTCCCTCCTCTTGGGGAGAGATCCGCATATACTGCATGCTATTGCCGGCACCGTTATATCTTATGGATCTGGCACTGACCAATTCCGTCGGGCTGTAGGCAGCGCCCATTCCGTTACAGATGATCCTGAACGGAAGGCTCGAAAAGCCGGCCATGGGCGCGAGCAATATCGGGTTTTCAATGTTTATGTCACCGATCTTGACTGATTTCATTAAAACTCCTAAAAACCAAAAATCCTAATAATAGATTTTATAATATTTTCTTGCTTGAAATAATGTCAATTCAGGAACAAAATATTATCTGTTAAATGAGGTGCATTATTTATGGATGATTGTCTAGTTTATTTTTTCACAGGCTTTCTGGACAGCGGTAAGACTTCCGTTATCTGTTCATGGATCGGCGGTGAGAATTTCAAGAACCGTAAAGTCGTAGTTATCAACACTGAAGAAGGTGAAGAGGAATATAAGCAGGAGAACTACGAGGGCGCTGACCCCGTGGTCATCAACTGCGATACCGAAGATGTCGACAAGGAGATGACTTTCGACATCGAGAAGAAGTATCAGCCGGGTGTCGTATTCATCGAGTGGAACGGCTCCGTATCCCCTGCAGAGTTTTTCGAGAAAGTAGATGTGCCTGAACGCTGGGCACTTGCCGCATCCGTGGTCGTCATCGACGCTTCCACATACGGCGAATACTTCAAGAACATGCAGACATTCTTCGCTGACTATTTCAGATACGGCGACACTGTTATCTTCAACAGGGTCGACGAGCAGAACGATAATATCCCCAAGCTCAGAGGCTCAGTTAAGGCCGTAAATCCCGGCATGAGCATCAACTTCCTTGGTGAAGACAATAAGATCATCAGGATCGAGGACCATCTTCCTTTTGACCTTAAGCAAAACCCCTGCAATATCTCAGCTGAAGACTTCGGCCTGTTCTATACGGATGCCATGGACAACATGGCCCGTTACAATGGCAAGAGAGTCAGCCTCATAGGTCAGGCTGTGATCTTAAGGGAATTCAATGGACGCGCGTTCGTACTTCAGAGACAGGCATATACCTGCTGCGCTGCCGACATCCAGATGATGGGTGTTCTCTGCTTCTATGAATTCAAGTCTAATTTCCCTGCAGGACAGTGGCTCAAGGTTACGGGCCAGGTAAGATATTTTGAAGACGATGACGGACAGGGCGGCAAGGTAAACGTTCCCTGCCTCACAGTCGAGGACTATGCCATAACAAGCAAGCCCGAAAACGATGTTATATATTTTAATTGACGATAGAAAAGAGGCATTTTAAATGACAAAAGTAGACATCTTCTCAGGATTCCTGGGAGCAGGCAAGACAACACTTATCAAGAAGCTTATCGCTGACGGTTACAACGGCGCAAAGCTCGTACTTATCGAGAATGAATTCGGCCAGATCGGCATCGACGGCGGATTCCTTAAGGAGTCAGGCATCAACATCACTGAGATGAATTCAGGATGCATCTGCTGCAGCCTCGTAGGTGACTTCGGCACAGCACTTCAGGATGTTATAAACCAGTTCTCACCTGACAGGATCCTTATCGAACCTTCCGGCGTAGGCAAGCTCTCTGACGTAGTTGCTGCCGTTAAGCGTGTTGAAGGCACAGAGATCTGCGGAACAGTTACTGTTATCGATGCTTCCAAGTGCAGGATCTATCTTAAGAACTTCAAGGAATTCTATGAGAACCAGATCAAGTATGCAGGCACTATCATCCTGAGCCGTACAGGCAACATCTCACAGGAAAAGCTCGATCAGGCTATTGCCCTCATCCGTGAGATCAATGACCACTCCCAGATCATCACAACACCCTGGGATGATCTTTCCGGCGTACAGATCTTAAAGGCTATCGAAGAGCCTCTCACAGCTGCAGACATGGCTGCTGCACTTCTTGAGGCTGAGGAGCATGAACATCATCACCACCATCATCACGACCACGATGAGGACTGTGACTGCGAAGAGTGCAGACATCACCATCACGACGATGACGATGACGACGATGATGAAGATGAGCACGAGCATCACCACCATCATCATGATCACGACGATGATGATCACGATGAGCATGAACATCACCACCATCACCACCACGGTCATGATGCGGATGAAGTATTTGATTCCATCGGATTCGAGACATCCAAGCGCTTCACAAAAGAGCAGATCGAGAATGCTCTTAAGGCATTGGATGACAGCGAAAAGTACGGCATGATCCTCCGTTCAAAGGGTATCGTAGCCGGCGAAGACGGCAACTGGATCCACTTCGACTTCGTACCTGAAGAATCTGAAGTCAGAAATGGTGCTTCTGATGTAACAGGCAAGATCGTAGTTATCGGTTCCAAGGTAAACAAGGCAGCTATCAAAGAGTTATTCGGGATTTAATGTCATATGGGTAAAGCAGGACTTAAGATCATCGTAGTAGGTGCCGGCAAGGTCGGCGACACGCTCGTAAACAGACTTGCGGAAGAAGGCCACAACCTGGTCATCATCGACAAGAATGTCGACCGCCTTACTGAACTCGCAAACCTTTGCGATTGCATGGGAATCATCGGCAACGGTGCCAGCCATGAAGTACTGGAAGAAGCAGGCGTTTCTTCTGCCGATCTCTTCATCTCGGTTACCGAATCAGATGAGCTTAATCTCCTTTGCTGCATGATCGCCAAGCAGTTCAACAAAAGACTTGCCACGATCGCCCGAGTCAGGAACCCTGACTACGGTAAGGAAGTTCCTTACTTAAGATCCAAGCTCAGCCTTGATATGATCATCAACCCTGAGTATGAAGCCGCAGTAGAGGCAGCCCGTATACTGTTCCTCCCTGCTGCCATTTCCATCAACTCTTTCGCACACGGAAGTGCCGAGTTAGTTAAGATCAAGATCCCTGAAGGCAATGTTCTTGACGGCAAGACAGTTGCTTATCTGGGCAGCAATTATACTAACGACTTAGTCATCGTCGGCGTCGAGCGCGGCGATGACGTTACTATCCCTAACGGTGCATTTGAGCTCTCCGCAGGCGATATCATCTCTTTCGTGGCAACAAGAAAAGTCTGCCACACATTCCTTAAGTCGATAGGCTTCAAGACAAATTCCGTCAGGAGCACCATCATGATCGGCGGAGGCAAGTCAGCTTTCTATCTTGCTGACCAGCTTATCAAGACAGGTATCGATGTTAAGATCATCGAGAAGGATCTTAAGCGCTGCGATGAATTGAGCGAGCTTCTTCCCAAGGCAACCATCATCAACGGTGACGGTATCAACGAAGCTCTTCTCGAAGAGACAGGCATCAGGGACGTCGATTCCGTAGTTGCAATGACAGGCATCGATGAAGAGAACATCATGCTCTCACTTTTCGCCAGACAGATCTCCAAGGGAATCAAATCGGTAACCAAGATCAACAAGATCAGCTTCACAGACGTTATCAACCGTCTGGATCTCGGAAGCGTTATATATCCGAAGCAGATAACTGCAGAAGCTATCATAGGTTACGCACGTGCCAAGCAGGCTTCTATCGGAAGCAACGTTGAAGTCATGTATCATCTTTTCGATGAGAAGGCAGAAGCAATCGAGTTCAAGGTAATGGAGAATTCCAATGCCACGGGCAAGCAGCTTAAGGAAATGAAGCTTAAGCCCAATACTCTCGTATCATTCATCAACCGTTCCGGCAAGATCATTATCCCTAAGGGTGATGACTCGATCGAGGTCGGCGATACCGTTATGATCGTAACGAAAAATAAAGGCTTTACGGCTTTGACGGACATTCTCAGATGAATATAAGAATGTTGGTATACATCCTGGGCAAAGTCCTTCTGATCGAAGGAGTGCTTATGCTCCTGCCCATTCTTTGCGGCCTTTTCTATGGTGAGGGGCTTGTCCTTTACTATGTCGCTCTTGCAGCGATCTATGTCGGGGCAGGATTCCTGATCTCGATGAAAAAGCCCAAGAACATGACTGTCTTCATCAAGGATGGCTGTGTTGCCACAGCACTTTCCTGGCTTGTATTAAGTGTCTGCGGATGTCTTCCTTTTATTCTGACAGGCGAGATCCCTTCTTTTACAGATGCTATGTTCGAGACAGCATCCGGATTCTCCACAACAGGTGCGAGCATCCTGACAGATGTCGAAGCAATGTCCCACACTTCCCTTATGTGGCGTTCACTCACCCACTGGATCGGCGGTATGGGCGTTCTTGTATTCCTTCTTGCCGTAGTCCCTATGACAGGCGGATCCAACATGAACCTTATGAGAGCAGAAAGCCCCGGACCTTCTGTAGGAAAGATCGTTCCCAAGGTAAGATCCACGGCCAAGATGCTCTATCTCATCTATCTTGCGATGACAGTTGCGGAGATAATCATTCTCTTCGCTTGCGGCATGCCTTTGTTCGACAGTATCTGTTCCGCATTCGGTACTGCCGGCACGGGCGGCTTCGGTGTAAGGAATGACAGCTTTGCCTCATACGCACCCCACATTCAGTGGATCGTTGCCATATTCATGATCATGTTTGGTGCGAACTTTAATTTCTATTATTACTTCACGACCAGACAGATCAACAAGGCCTTCAAGATGAGCGAGGTCAAGGTATACCTTGCCATAATCGCAGTAGTTACGGGAATAATCTGTTTCTCTGTCATGGGCATCTACGGAAGCTTCGGTGAAGCACTGCGCCACTCATTCTTCCAGGTAGCC
This sequence comes from uncultured Clostridia bacterium, assembly GCA_946403085.1. Lineage (GTDB taxonomy): Bacteria > Bacillota > Clostridia > Saccharofermentanales > Saccharofermentanaceae > Saccharofermentans. The sequence goes on from CAMIYM010000019.1 coordinate 13,660, forward strand.
ACCATCATCACGACGACAGGTTTCGCTACGACGGATTTCGATCTGTGGCCTTCTGTCGCCAAGTTCCTCTTGCTTGGTCTCATGATAATCGGTGCATGTGCAAGTTCTACCGGCGGCGGTATCAAGGTTGCAAGATTCCAGATCATGTTCAAGACAGTCAAAAGAGAGATCCAGTCTTATATCCACCCGAGAACAGTCAAGAAGATCCTTATAGACGGCAAATCCGTTGACTCTGATGTGGAACACTCTGTCGCACTCTACTTCTTCATCTACATGATCGTTTTTGCGGTCTCAATGTTCATCGTATCTTTTGAGGGACATGATCTTGTGACGGTATTCTCCTCAGTCGCAGCCACATTCAACAACATCGGCCCTGGTCTTGCGCTGGTAGGACCGACACATAACTACAGCTTCTTCTCTAATGTATCCAAGTGGGTATTCATTATCGATATGCTTGCCGGAAGACTTGAGCTTATGCCGCTAATAGTATTCCTTACTCCGACAACATATAAGGGAATCATTAAGAAAGCCCCGAAAACCAGGGCTTGATCATTACACTTCGTAAGGTTCCGGATCGATCTTCGTATACCTGATTATCTCTTCCATTCTCGGACGGTCAAGATATGCGACAAGCGAGAACGCTTTGCCTGATTTACCTGCACGTGCCGTACGGCCGATCCTGTGAAGATAAAGTTCATTCTCTTTCGGAATATCGTAGTTGAAGATCGCTTCGATATCATCGACATCGATACCTCTTGCAACGACATCAGTCGCAACCAGAACATCGAATTTATCCGCCCTGTACTGATCCATGACCTTATTGCGGGCTCCCTGTCCGATATCACCGTGAAGCACCTTAGCGGCAACGCCTGCTGCCACGAGCTGTTCTCCGACTTTGGATGTTGTGGCTTTGGTATTGCAGAATACGATAGTCTTTCTTAAGTCTTCTTTTGCCATTACCCTGATTATCGTCTTGAGCTTATCCTTTTCGGGACATTCGATAATATACTGGTCGATGTCGGGATGATCCTCAGCCTTAGGCATGACATCTATCTCGGCAGCATCAGACATGAATTCCCATGTAATGTTCTGGATCTCTCTTGGCATGGTTGCCGAGAACAAAGCTATCTGCTTATCCTTCGGAGTCATAGCCATGACTTTTCTGATATCGTTTATAAAGCCCATCTTGAGCATCTCATCTGCTTCATCAAGTACAAGCGTATAGATCTCGGAGATATCAACGAGTTTTCTCTGGGCCATATCGATAAGACGTCCTGGAGTGGCAACTACTATCTGAGGCTTCTTCTGGAGTTTTTCTGCCTGAAGGCGCATACTCTGGCCTCCGATAAGTGCGGCAACCCTGAAACCCTTAATATACTTTGCAAGACCTTTAAGCTCAGTGGTGATCTGAAGAGCAAGCTCTCTTGTCGGGCAAAGGATAAGTGCCTGAACGAGCTTGGAATCGAGGTTAAGATACTCTATTATCGGTATTCCGAAAGCAAACGTCTTGCCGGTTCCCGTCGGAGCCTTTGCAATGACGCTGATGTTATCCATCATAAGGGGGATCGCCTTCTGCTGAATAGTCGTGGGTCTCTTAACGCCCATTTTCTTCAGCGCGTCCATCACCTCAGGTGACAGATCAAGATCTTCAAATGTCTTCTCTTCGCTCATTTCCACCAACCAGTTTCAATATATCCCGCCAACTATATCACAGAAAATCAGATAATGGTAATATTGCCGCTCGTAAATGACGGATAATAAATAATGTTGTTCTATAATAAATATAAATGATTAACCTTCTGATAAAGGAGTTCTTTATATGGCAAAGCGTGTATTTCTTATAGTTCTTGACAGTTTCGGTATAGGCGGAGCACCTGATGCAGCAAAGTTCGGCGATGAAGGCAGCAACACATTGGCAGCAGTGCTCTCTTATTCAGATAAGCCTTTTCCCAATCTCGCGAAAATGGGACTTCTCGCAATTGACGGCGAGGATGATCCCAGGATCAAAGCATATAAGGATGCACAGGAATCGATCCCCTCACCTATCGGTTCTTATGCCAGGGTAAGGGAGATCTCAGCCGGCAAGGATTCGACTATCGGCCACTGGGAGATCGCAGGCATCATCTCTGACAAGGCACAGCCCACATATCCGGACGGTTTCCCTGCTGATGTTATGAAAGAGCTCGAGAAGGCTACAGGAAAGGAATTCCTCTGCAACAAGCCTTACAGCGGCACTGATGTAATCAGGGATTACGGAGAGGAACATATCAGGACCGGAAAGCCCATAATCTACACATCTGCTGACAGCGTTCTTCAGATCGCTGCACATGAAGAAGTCATTCCACTCGAGGAGCTTTACGGAATCTGCCAGAAAGCAAGAGATGTAATGACAGGCGACAATGCCGTCGGAAGAGTTATCGCAAGACCTTTTATTGGCAAGCCCGGTGAATTCACCAGAACAGCCAACCGTCACGACTTCTCACTTTCAGCGCCCTCATCCACCATGCTCGATCTTTTGAAGAGCGAGGGTTATGATGTCATCTCCATAGGCAAGATCTACGATCTTTTCGCAGGAAGAGGCCTTACTGAATCCAATCCTACAAAGGGAAACACTGACGGCATCAATAAGACTATCAACATGATGGACCGTGACTTTAACGGTCTTTGCTTCGTAAACCTTGTCGACTTCGACATGAAGTACGGCCACAGAAATGACATTGAGGGTTATGCCGTTGCAATGCATGAGTTTGACGATGCTTTAGGCACGATCCTGGACAAACTGAAAGATGATGATCTTCTCCTTATCACTGCTGACCACGGCTGCGATCCGTCAACAGCTTCTACGGATCACTCAAGAGAATGCATCCCTCTTCTTATCTATGGCGTAGGATACAAAACTCCCTGCAACATGGGTGAGCTTACAGGCTTCAACAATATCGCAGGAATCGTCCTTACATCGCTCATGTCCCGCAGCTTCAGAAAGGATTTCCGACCTGAAGCAGATACAAACAAGCCTGATGCGGACAACATCATGAGCTATGTTGACCTTACAAATCTTAAGACCGTAGCCACCGAAGACGATATCAGGGAGCTCATCGAAAGGGCCGTATCTCTTAAGACAGCATCAGTCTGCATTCAGCCCTGCTATGTAAAAGATGCAGTAAGATTCTCCAAAGGCAGAGTCGCAGTCTGCACGGTAATAGGTTTCCCTAACGGTTACCAGACAACCGGAACAAAAGTATATGAGGCCGGTGAGGCATGTGATAACGGTGCATCCGAGATCGACATGGTGATCAATATCAACTTCGTAAAGTCCGGCCGCTTTGATGAAGTATATGAGGAAATCAAGCTTATTGCCGATACAGTCCATTCCAAGGGAGCTATCCTCAAGGTGATCATTGAGACATGTGATCTTACAGAGGAAGAAAAGGTCCGTCTTTGCAGGATCGTAAGTGATGCGAAGGCTGATTTCATTAAGACATCCACTGGCTTTGGCAGTGCCGGTGCAAAGATTGAGGACATAATCCTCATGCGAAATAATGTTGATCCTGAAGTAAGGATCAAAGCCGCAGGCGGCATCAGGACCGAAGAAGCGGCCAGAGAGATGCTCTCAGGCGGAGCAGTCAGGATCGGAGCTTCCAGATTAGGCAGCTGATATACAAATTTTTGTTCGTTTTTGTTCTAAAACGCATTTTAGTACCATTATTGGAACATTAACCGTGATATAGTACCTCCAAGAAAGAACATTTGAACTTTTTGGAGGTATTTTACGATGTCACCTACAGATATGCTTATCTTCTTTTTCTTCATTCTTGTCTGCGTCAAGGCTGCTATAGACTGCAAGGATTACTGGATGGATAAGGAGGAAGAATGCGAAGCATTGGCAAGATCTGTCAGACGCACATCCAGACCTGCGGTAAGACATGCAGCGTCAAGACCTGCCATGCCGGTTAAAGCTGTTGTCAGACCTTCTGCGGCAATGCGTCCCTCCGCAGTACGCATCACCCCCATAAAGCGTGTGAATAAGCCTGCAGCGGCAACAGGTGTCCGTATCTCCAGATACCATTTGAATGATAAGGGTGTAGCTTAAGTCCCGACCAAAGACAGCTTGCCCAGTCTATATATCCATTTTCTCCGTATAGGGATTAACCCGGCCTTGCTTGCCAACAGTTCTCCAATCACCTCACAAAAAGCAAGGCCGGGATATCTCTCCCGGCCATTACATTTTGCATTCATCTCAGAACGATATCTTGTTCTTGCCTTCCCTCTTGGACTTGTTAAGCTTTCTTTCAGCCCTGGACAGAAGATCGGAAAGATCCGGTTCATTATTATCGAACATCGCAAGGCCGACTGATATCGTTACCTTTTCCCTCTTTCCATCAAGGATAATGGGTTCATTGGCGACCTGCTCGACGAGCTTCTTGGCGATGCCGACAGCTGATATCTTGTCTGTATCAAGAAGCACGATCGCGAATTCGTCACCGCCTGTACGGAAGCATGTATCTTCAGTTCTTACATTGGAGACGCAGAGATCTGCAACACTTCTTAATACGATATCTCCGTTCTGCTGGCCATGAAGGTCGTTAACGTTAGTCATGTCATCGACATCTGCCACGAGAAGGGCGAATGTACTTCCGTCAGATCTTTTCTCGTAAAGACTTGCATACTTTTCGAGAGTCTCATAGAAATAGCGTCTGTTATAAAGACCGCTGAGATCGTCGACGCGGGCAAGACGCTCCATCTTGTGATAAGAACGCTCAAGTTCCTTCTCCAGTTTCTTGGTCTCAGTGATATCTCTGCTGATGCCCCATGTACCGACGATCTGGTTATTCTTGTCATACAGGGGATACTTCGAAGCACTGTAATACTTTGAATTGTCTTCGTCTATTGGAAGCTCCTCAAGGATATTAAGAACGGGCTTTCCGGTCCTCATGATCTCGAGTTCAGTATCTCTTGCCTTCTGGGCAAAATCCGGAGGGAAAAAGTCAAAGTCCGTCTTGCCTGTAACTTCATCAGGAGAATCCGCACCAAGCTGCCTTGCATGCTCGTAGTTATTCCAAATGAACCTGGAATCCTTATCCTTGAAATAGATCGTATCCGAGCTGCTCTTACGTATGGTCTCGATTACGAGCATATCGTTGATCTGCATTTCTTCCCAGCTCTTCATCTTAGACATAGCTTATCTCCTGTTCGGCAATGCATTCAATTAAATGCGTCAGTTGTCAGAACGGCTTGCCTTCACCTTCAGAGACTTTGATGCCTTCTGCGGTGAATGCCTTATAGTACTCATCACAATCGAAAGCTGCCGGTGTGAATACACCTGCCTTCTTCCACTTGTCTCTGCACATGAGCTTAACGCCTGCGATCAATGCAGAACCCTTAAGCTCATCAAAAGCGTTAACGCCGTACTTCTCATATGCGTTCTCATTATCACCTGCGATGATATAGGACTTGGCATAATCAGAATTATCTTTCTTGCTCTTTCCTGTGATATAGATCTCATAGGAAGCAGTGCCCTTAGCCTTTGCCTCGATGGGAGTTGTGGCACCCTGATCAGACTGCTTGGGAAGGATTGCCGCAAGAAGATCGAGCGGAGCTACTTCGACATTTCCGACCTTAACGGGCTTATTGGAAAGGAGTCCCAATTCTTCAAGGAAATCGATCTTGTCCTGAGGCGGAATATGCTCTACAGTAGGCTTTCTTCCGAGCTTGAAATATCTGATGTTAGGAATATCAGGGATCTCCTTGATAAGGTCTGTGACCATGTGGCTGGAATCCAGATATACCTTAGTTCCGGAAGAAGACTTCAATTCGATAGAATTAGCTTCAGCTTCAACTACCTTGCTGTCAGCGATATAGAAGACCTTCTTGTCGGGACCGAACTTGTTCGCAACGACAGGTGCCTTAACATCTTCGGAATAGAGTGTGTCATCGATCTCCACTCTGCCCTTCTTGGCGATCTTTCTCTCGCCTGATACAGCGATAAGATCAATGTAATCGATCTTGTTGAAATCGTACTTTGAAGCACGTCTGATGATGGCATTGACTGCACCGGGCACGAAGCCGGCACCGCAGACAGCCGTCTTTCCGGTGTTATGGAATTCACCGAACATCCTGAACTGCTTTGAAAGAAGTGATGTCGATGAAGGGATCTCCGGCACCTCGAAAAGTGTGGAGTCAATATAATCGGCCTTCGCCTTAATGGCAAGGCTCATTGCATCAAGCGATAATTCCGGTGGAAGAAGGTTGATTACAAGATCAGGCGCGAAGATCCTGACCATCATCATGGCACCTTCAACATTAGTCATATCAATACCGGAAGTGGTTACTCTGACACCCATGCTCGCTGCAAGATTTCTGAGTTCATCACAGTCAGCTTTCTGACGTGAAGCCAGACAAATATCAGAAGCAAAAGATTTGTGATTGCAAAGATCAATCAACAAACGCTTCGTGGTCTCATTACAACCGAGAATCAACACCCTTTTCATAGATCACACGCGACCTTTCCCACATTTGCATACTATTAGATATTTTACTTAAAAAAGTAATGTTGAGCAATTATTTTTAGGTCTTTTGTTCATTTACCACGAAAGATTTTTTTCGTAAGATACCGTTGTTCGAATACATAAAAAAGGAGAACGGTTATGAAGACAATTAAAAGATTGGCAGCAGGACTTCTTTCCGTTGCATTTTTGCTCGGAATGACATCTTGCGGACAGGCTAAGAAAAACCTCAAGATCCTTGATACTGCTTATGCTGTAGAGGATTATGCTATGGCTATCAGCAAGGATAACGAAGGTCTTAAGGCAGCTATCGACCAGGCTCTCAAGGAGCTTACAGATGACGGCACTATCCCTGCAATCATCGAGAAGTACATTCCTGCAGGCGCTAAGATCGAGAAGAAGGAAACAGCAAAGACAACTTATCCCGAATTCAAGACTATCGAATCCGGCAAGCTCATCATGGCTACAAATGCTTTCTTCCAGCCTTATGAGTATCACGAAGGCGACAACATCGTCGGTATCGACCCTGAGATCGCTAAGGCAGTTGCTGACAAGCTCGGCCTTGAGCTCGTAATCGAGGATGTAGAGTTTGACTCCATCATCGCAGGCGTTCAGGCAGGCAAGTATGACATCGGCTGCGCAGGCATGACAGTTACAGAAGACAGACTTAAGTCTGTTAACTTCTCCACACCTTATGCTAAGGGCGTTCAGTCCGTAATCGTTGTAGAAGGTTCCGAGATCACTGATGTAGATAAGCTCCTCGGCGGCAATTACAAGGTTGGCGTTCAGACAGGTACAACTGGAGACATCTACATGTCTTCCAAGCCTGAAGACGGCGGTGTCGGCGAAGACAGAGTTGAGCGTTTCGCAAAGGGTAACGATGCTATCATCGCACTTCAGTCAGGCAAGATCGATGCAGTAGTTATCGATAATGAGCCTGCTAAGGCTTTCGTAGCAGCTGCTAACAAATAATCCTTAAGTTAGCTGAAAATTACTGAAAAACTTAAATAAAGAGCGGAAATATGGTCTGTATTTCCGCTCTTTCATTATTTATAATAAAAGATGCTTTTTTCGAGGGTAAAACATAAAAGTTTGAGGAACATCCAATGAGTAATTCAACATCCGTCAAACAGGCCGGTAAGAATTCCAATTCGGCCAAGATCATAAAAGTGCTGATAATAGCCGGCATCTGTGCAGTGATCGTATTCGCTGCTTATGCCCTGCTGTTTATGCCTTTGGGCAATCCGCCTGCGTGGATCGCATCTGTCAGACAGGCTTTCTTCGCGAGTGCCTTCTGGATCGACTTTGAGAACAACTTCATAACCGATGACCGTTACATGTATATCGTTAAGGGTCTTGGCGTTACATTTGAAGTTACTTTCTTCGCAGTGCTCCTTGGTATCGTGCTGGGAGTTATCGTAGCACTCGTAAGATCATCTTATGACACTTTGAAGGAGGAACTGAAAGGCGGCTTTGGCAAGGCAGTTCTCTATTTCTTCTATAAGCTCTGCGGAATCTATCTTACGGTCATCAGAGGAACTCCTGTAGTAGTTCAGCTCATGATCATCTACTTCGTTATCTTCGCTTCATCCAACAACAAGATCCTCGTTGCTGTTCTCGCATTCGGAATCAACTCCGGTGCTTATGTAGCCGAGATCATCAGAGGCGGCATCATGAGCGTTGACAAAGGACAGTTCGAAGCAGGCCGTTCACTCGGCTTCGGTTATGTGAGAACTATGGCTTTCATCATCGTTCCCCAGGCATTTAAGACTGTCCTCCCTGCCCTTGCAAATGAATTCATCGTTCTCATCAAGGAGACTTCAGTATCCGGCTACGTCGGACTTCAGGAACTTACAAAGGGCGGCGACATAATAAGGTCCAGAACATATTCCGCGTTCATGCCGCTTATCGCAGTAGCGATCATCTACCTTGTGATCGTCATGTTCTTCAGCTGGCTTGTATCGTTGCTCGAAAGGAGGCTCAAGAACAGTGAGCGCTGATAATAATGTAATCATTTCCGTAAAGGATCTCAAAAAATACTATAACGGCGGCGAGGTTAAAGCCCTGGACGGCGTCACCACCGATATCAAAAAAGGAGAAGTCGTCGTAGTTATCGGACCTTCAGGATCAGGTAAATCGACTTTCTTAAGATCTCTGAATCTTTTGGAGCGCCCGACAGGCGGTTCCATAACCTTTGAAGGCCGTGACATCATGGCTCCTTCCACTGACATCAACAAGCTGAGACAGAAGATGGGCATGGTATTCCAGCATTTCAACCTCTTCCCTCATCTTACGATATTAAGGAACATGACAATAGCTCCTATGAAGCTTAACGGTCTGTCCAAGGAAGAAGCTGAGAAAAAAGCACTGGCACTTCTCGAGAGAGTAGGTCTTGCTGACCGTGCCGGCGCATATCCTTCACAGCTGTCAGGCGGACAGAAGCAGAGAATAGCGATCGTAAGAGCTCTCGCAATGGACCCTGAAGTAATGCTTTTCGATGAGCCTACAAGTGCATTGGACCCTGAGATGGTCGGTGAAGTACTTGAGGTAATGAAGCATCTTGCAGAAGCAGGCATGACGATGGTCTGTGTAACTCACGAGATGGGCTTTGCCAGAGAGGTCGGCACAAGAGTCATCTTCATGGATTGTGGTAAAATAATAGAAGAGAACACACCTGAGCAGATCTTTACAAATCCTCAGAATGACAGGCTTAAGTCTTTCCTTGAGAAAGTACTTTAAAACGAAAAAGGGATAGAGATTATGTATTGCGAATCATGTGGAAATTTTATACCTGACGGTCAGGCTTTCTGCTCTAATTGCGGTGCAAGAGTTGCTTCACCCGCACCTTCTGCGCCTGCGGCTCCTGCTGCTCCTGTTCAGTCCGCTGCTCCTGCGGCTATGCCTGTTGCACCTGTAGCTACGGCGCCCGCAGCTGTTCAGCCTATACAGGCAGCTCCTCAGCCGGTTTATCAGCAGCCTGCCCAGCCCGTTTATCAGCAGACAATTCAACCTGTATACCAGCAGCCTGTTTATCAGCCCGTTGCAGCTGTTAATCCCATTCCTGCCAAGCGCGGAAACGGTGCTGCTGTAGCCGGTCTTGTCTTCGGCATTCTCACAGTCGTAACCTGCTGGATCCCGTTCATCTTCTATGTATTCGGATTACTGGGCTTGATCTTCTCGATCGTCGGCGTTGCCAAGAGAAATGCACGCGGAAAGGGTATGGCAATAGCAGGCCTTATCCTCTCGATCTTATTCTCTGTAGGCGGCGGTTTCTTTACCCAGTACTTCTGGATCAACTTCGTTGGCGGAGAAGCAAAAGATCTCATCAAAGAGTTGGAGACTTACGACGGTTATTCCACTTATTCGACATCAATAAAAGGCAATAATGAATTCTTCATCGATGGTGACTTCGTTACGACAGAGAACGGATATGTCAGCGGAGTTCTTCATATAGACGGAGTAAGAGTAGATTTCTAAGCAGCAATCATAAGGGGGATAGATTATGTATTGTGAATCATGCGGATCTTTTATTGCTGACGGACAGGCTTATTGCTCAGCTTGTGGAGCTCAGGCACCTGTGCCTAAAGCTGCTCCGGCACCTCAGCCTGTTGCGGTTCCCGTACAGCCCGCAGCAACTCCTGTGCAGCCTGTCGCTGTTCCGATAACACCTCAGCAGTATTCTGATCCCAACCGTGCTGTAATTCTTGAGACACCTATAGAATACCGTGTTAACCATCAAGCCAGAAACGGGTTGATAGCAGGCATAGTTTCGATCCAGACAGGTTTTATCCCTGTCGCCGGCTTGGTTCCGGGTGTGATCGGTCTTGTATTATCGATCCAGGGGTTGAAGAGATCCGATGAATTAGGCGGAAGAGGCAGAGCTATCGGCGGCATCATCACTTCCGCGGTAGGATTGACCATAGGTTCATTTGTATTGCTTTCCTTGATCTCCAACCTTGGTAACTGAACCTGAAAAGCAAAGTTGCTTATTTGCGTTTTCTTCTGAGAGTCTCGTCGTAAGAATAATTCTCTTCCAGGAAATCCTCGCCCTTCTGTTCTTCTTTGAAAGAAAGACCGGGATATCCCAGCTGTCTTAAGACTTCGTATATGGCGACTGCGCATGCATTAGAGACATTAAGGCATCTGCAGTCAGCAGCCATCGGGATCCTGAAGCATCTGTCGAGGTTTGCCCTCAGTATCTCGCCCGGAATTCCAGTACTCTCCTTGCCGAATATCAGATAGATCTCAGACTTTTCGGATGCTGCCTTGAAATCAATATCTGAAGGCGGTACTTTGCCGTAACGGGTCATGAAGAAATACTCACCGTCATTCTTATCGGTAAAGTCTTTCCAGGAATCATAGAGCGTATAATCCGCCCAGGTAATGTGGTTTGTCGAAGCCCTTTTGAACTCAGGATTATCGATATCAAATCCGACAGGTCCCACTATATGAAGAACAGCACCAGTTGCTACACAGGTGCGCATTATATTGCCTGTATTCTGAGGGATCTCAGGCTCGAAAAGCACAACGTTTATTTTACTGTTAAAAGAACCGCTCATCACTTTTCCTCTTTTGTTTCAGAAGGCAATGTCAGTGCGATGAGATTGGACTCTGCTGCAGCTTCCGCGATGTTGAGCATGTGGTCACCAAGACGCTCAAAGTCTGTAAGCATCTCGGAATAGATAACACATGCATCACCTGAGCAGATTCCCGACTTGAGTCTTTCAAGCTGATGCTCTCTGTAGTCATCTGTCATGTCATCGATCTTCTGCTCCATCTTGGCCATTCTTATGTGGACAGAACCGGGCTTGCTTCCGAGAAGGATGTTATAAGCTTCTTTTGTCGTCTCGACCATCTGGCTTACTTCAGCCCTTGCCTTGTCTGAAAGCTTCAGGCCCTTTTTCTCAAGAAGATTCGCATAGCCTGAGATGTTAGTCGCATGATCTCCCATACGCTCGATATTACCGGTGATCTTGAAAAGAGCACTCATCGCCACGGCATCTTTGTCAGACATCTCGAAAACCATGGCATGTGAGATGTAATACGAGATTTCCTTATTAAGATAATCCACATATTCCTCTGTCTCGTCGATAAGGTTCTGTGTCTTCTCATTATTCTCAAGTACCACTTCGATACTTCTCTGTACGTTGTTTCCCGCCATCTCAAGCATTCGGCTGATCTCGTTGCAGAGAGCTCTTATGAGGACTTCCGCACCAAGCTGGTTATTGTTGCTGATCATGTTGGGATTAAGATACTTAAGGTACTGTACGCTGTCATCTCCGCCCTTCTTGTCAGGTACCATCAGCTTAACGAGCTTGACTATGAGTTTGCCGAACGGCAGAAGTATGATCGTCGATGCAAGGTTAAATACAAGATGCATATTGGCAAACTGTCTTGCCACATCATTGGGAGACAAAGCTCTTACCCAGTTCGCGATCGGGAGCAGATAGTATGCGACGGTAAAGATCGCAGTACCGATGACATTGAACATCATGTGGAGCATACCTGCTCTTGTGGCATTTCTTGAACCGCCAATGGAAGCGAAAACAGCTGTTACGCATGTGCCGATATTAAGACCGAAGATGATGAACATGGCCTGGTCCAGAGTCATGAGCTGAGCTCCTGATGCAGACATCGCCATAGCCTGAAGGACACCTACGCCTGCAGCTGAACTCTGGATGATGATTACGAAGATGATACCTACGATTATTCCGATAAAAGGATTATTGATGGACGCGAAAATATCCTTTACAACATCCATCTCGCTTAACGGAGCCATGGATTCCTTCATTAATGACATGGCAACGAAAATAAAGCCTAATCCGGCAACAGCCTCACCGATGCTCCTTAACTTCTTATCTTTGACCAGAAGGCAGAAGAATGTGCCGAGGAGAGCTACGATCGGCGCAACTGCTCCGACATCGAATGCTATGAGCTGCGCCGTGATGTTGGTACCGATATTTGCACCCATGATTACCCACAGTGCCTGATAGAGGTTCATGAGTCCCGCATTAACGAATCCTACGGCCATTACCGATGTGGCGGTCGAAGACTGGATAAGAGCGGTGATACCTGCACCGACTGCAACACCAAGCACTCTGTTTCCCGTGAGTTTTGCAAGAACGTTCTTTAACTTGTCTCCTGCAATTATCTGTAAGCTTCCGCTTGTGATCTTAACGCTGTACAGGAACAAAGCCATGCCAGCACAAAGCTTAAGTAACGATGCCCAAACATCTATCTCTGCCATAAAAACACCGCCTCCAGAACGGCTGTCGAAAACACTGATTCACTCACATAATAATATTGGTGAGAACAAGCATTGTCAAAGCATTTGACCAAATATCAAAGCTTTTTTGGAATATCATTTTACAGGGCATTTCAATATATAGATGCTCATCTATATTATTGCGGATCAGGCTGTTTTCCTGTCCTTTTCGAATACGCCTTTTTTACTCTTCCTGCCCTGGCCTATTCCGGACGGGATAGGATTCTCGTGGAGCACGATATACTTGCCGTGATGCATTATGTCACTGAGTTCTTCAGACAGTTCAAAGTATTCGTCTATCTCGATCTCCTTAACGTCATCTTTGAACTTTCTTCTCTGCTTTCTTCCGAATCTCAGCTTGTTGTATTCCTTCCAGAGGATCAGGATAGCGATCTCCACCAGAGTTCCTAAGATTAGGATCCAGAAAAACTCTTCAGTCTGTCTTATCGTATCCTGGTTATAGATCCAGAACGAGTACACCGGAAGACCCATCTTGTCTCTTATTATTCCGACGATCATGAAAGCCCAGTAAACGATGATATAGACCCATGCCACGACTGTTAAGACAATACCTAAGATCTTTCTTATGGGCTTTTGTGTGACCTTGTCTTCGATATGCTCTTTTGAATTGCTGTTAACGATAGGATTCTCAACCGTTCCCTCGACCAGAGCAGAAGTGCCGTCCTCATTTGCAGGGTCGGCAGAGAATGCCTGCATAAGACGTGTCATCTTGATATCTTCATAAGTGACATTAGGTTTGTCACTAGAAGGTCTGTACATCTCGGGATCGATCTCCCCTTCAGGTTCAGCTGAAGCGGTAATGCCTCTGTCGGGTGACTTCCAGGTGGCAAGCTTCTTCTTCGGAAGGATCATCTTAAGAAGGGCACCTAAAGTGATGAACACATTGACATACCAGTAGACCAGAGGATACCAGATGACTGACCATGCACTCTTAAGTATCTGCCTGTCATAACGTGATTCGAGCGCTATGGCAATGATGAACTGGAACAGGCATACGAATGACAGGAACTGGCTCTTCCAGATATATTCGGTAAATACAGTCTTTCCCTGGAACTCCATAATGAGAAGTATCAAAGTCAGGATAAGCCAGCATACAGACCAGAAGAAGGAACATACCTGCTCTAAGTAGATAGGAACCATTCTCCTTCTTCTCCAGCTCTTGAAGATATCGAAATGTCTGAAGATAACTTCAAGGCCGCCTTCAGCCCAGCGCTTTCTCTGGCGCCACAGGCCTTTGATCGTCTCAGGAACGAGCATCCAGCAAAGAGCCCTGGGTTCATAACGCACGTCCCAGAAATTCTTTTCGAGCTTCCAGGTAACAGCGATATCTTCCGTCATCATGTCACGGTCCCAGAATCCGCAGTCCAGAAGCGCCTTTTTCCTGTATGCGACACATACGCCGGATACTGTCATGACCTTTCCTAAGACGCGCTGTGTGCGCTTGATAAGAGAGATTATGCTCGCATATTCGCAGAGCTGGATCCTGCCTAAGAGAGTGCCTCTGTTACGGACTCTCGGGTTGCCTGTAACGGCACCGACCCTCTCGCCGTTCTGCTTGTTTATAAAGTGTGAGACAAGGTACCTTAAAGCGTTCTTATCAAGATACGAATCCGCATCAACGCCTACCAGGATCTCTCCCTTGGATGCTATCGCGCCAAGGTACAGCGCGTTTGCTTTTCCGCAGTTCTTCTTAAGATCTATTACCCTGACATTGTCGTACATCGCGACAATGTTCTTAAGCACTTCGCCCGTATCGTCAGAGCTTCCGTCATTGATCATTATAAGTTCGTAATTAGGGTAGTTAAGCTGCGTCATCTCTTTGACGACGTTGTAGAGAATGTCGCCTTCATTATGTGCAGGCATCAGGATGGAGACCATCGGCGTTTCCTTGAGCGGGAGTGCTTCGCGCTTCTCATTGTTGAAATAGAAGATCAAAGAACCCACGACCCACATCATTGCCATGAGGGCCGGATACCAATAAACAAATTCCACGATCCCTTCGAAAAGGAACCCTCTCAGAAATTCGAGCACGTTTTCTATCCTCCTGCAGTATCAGCAGGTTCAAAAGCCATTTCTACACTTTCATTTTTGCCGAGAAATGTAACAGCCGTATTAACTCGCGAAAAAATAAGATAAAAGAAGGTATTACCTTATCTTGAACTCGCGTATGTTAATACGGCGAAAAAGCAGTGTCAAACAACTGATTATGTTTTTCGGTATAAAAATATTATGATTTTTTCCTTAATTTAAATAATAAGAAGATTATCAGACAAACAGTTGGAAATATTGTTCGTAAAAATCAGTTCCTGCCGGGGAAATTTCCTATTGCCTGATTGAGTCTGGCAATGCACTTCCTGACATATTCTTTTTCTGCTGTGCTCTGAACTTTATCAAAATTTTCCAGAGCCTTTGATACATATTCACCTGCTTTATCCGCATTGCCGAAGCAGTAAAGCTCATAAAAGCCCTTAATGCAGGAAGCATATGAATCAGTATCTTTCGTGATCTCGTCTAATACTCTGTGATAATATTCCTTGGCTTTTGAAGGAACAATATTATGGAAGGAATAGTAATAGACAAGCACCTCAAATACAGATTGGTCGATCTTGCTTCCGGCAGATTTACCGGGCAATAATGCACGCTCTACATCAGCCACAGCTTCAGGAAGCCTGTCAAACATCTCATTATAGTCGAGATACTCGAAGTACAGGATAAAATAGAGCCTTCTCTCTGATTCCCAGACTTTTTTGAAACCCAACTCATTTACGGGCTTAAGATCCATCTTATCGAAAGTGACTCCATCCCTCAGAAGCGCGATTTGTGTCTGAGTATATCTGGCAAGGGTCTTTGCTCCTGTTCTGATGACGACCCTGATTACCATAATAGTTCTTATAATAGCTATCACAAAATAACATAATCCGAAGAGAAAACTCATAGAAGCAAGAGTGTAAAATCTTGTGCTGAATGTTCCCCAAAGGCACAGGGCTAAGACTCCTGCTCCAATAAGAAGATTCAGGAAAGCGGTTGTCAGCATAAATGCACGTTCTCTTGAATTTATCTTTTTATTTTCCACGCCTTCCAGTTTCTTCATATCCATGCCGAATTCAGCGGAAAACAAAATGCTCGGCTTATGGCCTACATATTTGAGTTCTCCATCTACAGTTTTTGAATATTTAAAACCGAAGTATGAGATCTCTCTTATCTCTCCGCCAAATGGTTTTAACAATGCGAGACGGATAAGTGTGAAAACAATTGATATGACTACCAAAGCGAGGATAATCATCGCGATGATCAGAAACGGGTTAAAAGAAAGCTCACCCAGATAGTGTATATATTCCATATCTGCCCCCAGGATAATAGATTTCCGTAAATAATACGCTATTAATGTTAGCATTTTGGAACCCGTAAAGTAAATCATGGATATTCCATAGTATAATTACACGCGATAAATCAAAGGCAGGTCTCCCATGTCAGACAAAAAGCAATTCTGGACATTAAGATACATCATTATCAACGCGACATACTTCGCTGTATACAGCGGCATCCACGCGTATTCATCAGTTTTCCTGCTCGAAAAGGGTTTCTCCAACACCCTCATCGGAATCACGCTTGCCCTCGCCAACATCCTGTCAGTTATATTCCAGCCTCTTGTCGCCGGCCTAATTGATAAACAGGGCAAACTCACAAACCGCAATGTCTCCATGGCATCCACCGCTCTCCTCCTCATAGGTTCGATACTGCTCCTGATAATTAAGAACGGTATAGTCGCTATATTCATCATCTTCGCTTTGATATACATGGTACAGATGGTATACCAGCCGATCATTACAGCTATGTACTTCGAGTATGAAGCTGCCGGATGTCACATATATTATGGCCTTGCAAGAGGTCTGGGTTCTGCCGGATTTGCAGTAACATCCGTATTCACCGGAATGGCAATAGGAAAGTTCGGCGTCAGCATTCTCATGATCCTCGACATCATCTTCCTAACAATCGCTCTTATCGTTTTATTTTTCTTCAAAAAGCCGGCTGTCAAAGCTTCAGAGCCCGCTAAGGATGAGGTGGCTCACAATAACCTTTTCAGCTTCATAAAGACTTATCCGGGATTCATGCTTTTCGTGCTCGGCGCCGTATGTTTCTTCTTCGCTCATAATGCGATCAACGATTACATGATCCAGATAATAACTCCTCTCGGAGGAACAGAGGCACAGATGGGTACAGCGGTATTCATCGCTGCGATCCTGGAGCTTCCCACCATGGCACTGATCGATAAGGTAATGAAGAAGATCTCCTGCAGGAACCTTCTCCTCATCGCAGGCGCCGCTTTCCTCATCAAGACACTTCTTATGCTGATAGCGCCCAACATGGCCGTCGTCTATATAAGCCAGGCAATGCAGATGTTTGCTTATGCAGTCTTTATCCCCGTCTCTGCTTACTTCGTTAACCAGACGATGAAAAGACTCGATCAGGTCAAGGGACAGGCATACGTCAATGTCTCCATCACGCTGGGAGGTGTCTTTTCGAGCCTCGTATGCGGAAGACTCCTTGATATAAAGGGTCCTAACTTCATGCTGACCGTAAGCCTCGTGGTAACGACCATAGGCCTTGCCATCGCCTTCATAGCCCTCAAAGTTCTGGGCAAAAATGAGGAAAAGCGCTCCTAATCAAAATTCAGTATTGAACATTGTATAATACCGCGATATACTCCCCTTATAGGTTGGAAACCTGGAGGGAAGATTAATATGGGTAATGATTGTAATCTGAAATACCCCTTGCTTATGGTACACGGAATGGGCTTCCGCGACCGCAAACACCTGTGCTACTGGGGCAGAGTTCCCAAGGCTTTGGAATCTGAAGGCGCCAACGTCTTCTTTGGTCACCAAGACGCAGTAGGCTCTGTCGAAGGCAATGCTGAGATCATAGCCAGAAGCCTTGATGAGGTGCTCCGGATAACAGGCGCAGAGAAGGTCAATATCCTCGCACACTCAAAGGGCGGTCTTGAATCAAGATATCTCGCAAACCACGGTTACAAAGACAAGATCGCATCGATCACCACGATCGACACACCGCACCACGGTTCCAAGACGGTCGATTTCCTTATGAGAGCTCCGAAGTGGATGGTAAAGACAGCCGCCAAAGGAAACGATATTTGGATGAAGATCTTAGGTGACAAACATCCTGACAGTTACGGATGTTTTGACATACTCACCACCAGGACCGCAGAGCAGTTCAACATCGATAATCCCGCTCCGGAAGGCATCTACTGCCAGAGCTATGGCTTCAAGGTAAAGGGATCTTTCTCAGATTCCGTATTCTGCCTCACCCACCCCCTCGTCAAGCACTTTGACGGCGACAACGACGGAATGGTCTCATGCGATTCGATGCACTGGGTCAACTTCAAAGGCATACGCACCTCTCCGTCCAGAAGAGGAATATCACATGCAGACGTTGTTGATATGAGAAGGATGAGATTCACTTCCAGAACCCCCAAGAGCACCGGAGAGGTAAGCGACATAGTCGTATTCTATCTTGGAGTCATCAGAGAATTAAAGCAGCTGGGATTCTGATCTGAAAGCAGATCAGTAAGAGAGTTTTCCTGTTATGGAAGTATCGTTCAGGAATGTATTGGCATTATAGAGCCAGAGTATATCCGTGACTTCCTCCTGATCGATCGTCGTCTGAAGATTGTCGTTGTAGTATCTCGGATCAACGATAATTATCTTCTTAAAGTGAGGTATAAGAAGCGGGATAAGGCTGTTCGCATAAGAATCCTTAACGATCACAAGCACCCTGTCACTTAACGGGTTTGCTTCAATATTGATCTGTGCGAAGTTGCCTCCGAAGAAGACCTCATACTTGCTCTTCTCATCAAGCTTTGACTCATCGAAGACGGTATTGCATGTCTTGCCTTCGTTAACATAAGTTACCCTGTACATGATGTCAGGCTTATAAGCAGGTACAGATATGGTATCGCTTGCACTGAATATTCCTGATGAGGATGCGAGCGTTCCCTTGAAGCTGTTAGTTACCGGGATGTTCTCATATGTATAACCGCTGGTATTAAGCTGCATACTTCCTGCGATAACAGGGAATGCGATATCGACTGCAGCAGCTGTCCAGTGGTGGTCAGTCTTGTAGTACAAAGTCTCAGGCTCTTCAGCTTCTTTCAAAGGACCGCAGAGATCGATACCAGTATAGCCTGTCAGGTTCGAATACACCTTTTTGATCTGTTCTGTCTGATCCTGTGTCGGAGCATTAAGAGGCATCAGCTTCTTCAGAACTTCACTGGAGTTCGGAGCAATGGCCACATAGCTTCTGACATTAGGATTATTAGCACTTATGGCATTCATGGTACCGATCGTCTTACTAACGCGCTTCTCATCGTATTCAGACGGCTTTTCGAAAAGGAAATGCTTCCTTCCGACATATACTCCGTTGATCTCCCTCTTGCCGAAAAAGACATCGATCCCGGTTCTCGTACTTACTAACTGATCCCTGAATACGAACTGGTCTGAAAGATATGTGTCTGTATCCTTCATGAACTTTCCGTCCTCGATCGAAGACAGGCTTAAGAGCGGCTTCTGGGCAAGATACCTGTTCTCATTCTCACTGTATTCCCTGTCCTTTGATGTAAAGGACAAAACAGCTAACGCGAAAAGCAATACGGTGGCAATGAG
Source organism: uncultured Clostridia bacterium (assembly GCA_946403085.1). GTDB lineage: Bacteria > Bacillota > Clostridia > Saccharofermentanales > Saccharofermentanaceae > Saccharofermentans. Next base: position 33,126 of record CAMIYM010000019.1, read on the forward strand.
CGCCGACAGACATTCATAGATATTTACGCGGTTCTTCTTTTTTACAGGCTTATAAGGGAGCTCCGGTTCAGGCTTCCTGGCGCGGGGCTGCTCTGTAAACTGTACAGGCGCATTATTGCTGCCGGACATCGGGAAGTCCGGAGCTTTTCTGACGTTTCTTCTGTTTACCTGATTAGTTTTCATATGTTAGAACCTGAAGTACAAGAAAGGATTATAAGTCTCGCTTACCATGAATATGATGCAGAGGATCAGGAGCACCGGTGTCGCAGCAAGGATCACTTTGCTCAGGCGTTTCTCGTTAAAGATGCCGGACAGAAGCATATAGACAGGTGTCGAGCAGATGGCACCGATCACGATCAGTCCGAAGTTCGAGAAGAGAATGAACAGTCCGTTCGAATCAACGACCGATACTGCATATCCGAACATTGCACCGATATAGCTGAATGCCTCTCCAAGTGAAGGTGCGGAGAAGAATACCCATCCGACCATGACGACAACGATAGTAAGAAGCCATCTTACAATCTTGGGAAGTTTATCGAGAAGCGGCGATAAGAGATACTTCTCGAGAATGAGAATCACGCCATAGTAGATGCCCCAGAATACGAAGTTCCATGCAGCGCCGTGCCAGAATCCTGTCAGGAGCCATACGACCATGAGGTTGAAGATAACTCTGGGAACCTTGCACCTGTTGCCTCCGAGAGGAATGTAAACATAATCCCTGAACCATGAGGACAAAGACATATGCCATCTTCTCCAGAAGTCAGTAACCGACAATGCGATGTAAGGATAGTTGAAGTTCTCGCAGAATTCAAAGCCGAACATTCCGCCGAGACCTATAGCCATGTCTGAATAACCCGAGAAGTCGAAGTAGATCTGCATCGTATAGCAGATGATTCCGACCCAGGCTGTAAGCATGCTCATCTCAGCGGTACCGGCTGCCTGAACGGAAGCGTAGATGCTGCCAAGAGTATTTGCGAGCAGGAGCTTTTTTGAAAGACCTATGATGAATCTGTTGAAGCCCTTCGAATACATTACCCAGCTCTCTTTACGGAACATCAGCTGGTCGCAGATATCCTTATACTTAACGATAGGTCCTGCAATAAGCTGAGGGAAAAGCGATACATAGAGAGCAAATGCCGCAAGGCTTCTCTGCGCTTTGATCTTGTCATTATAAAGATCGATTATGTAGGACATGATCTGGAATGTGTAGAACGAGATTCCGACAGGAAGCGGAAGGTTCAGAGGTTTTATGGGAAGGCCTGTAAGAACTGCTATGTTCGTTAAAAAGAAGTTGGCATACTTAAAGAATCCGAGCACACCGATATTGAAGATAACACTCGTGATGAAAAGCGCCTTCACCTTGCCGGGATTCCTGTAACGCCTTGCCTGTTCCATATCCCTGCCGATGAAGAAATTGAAGCAGATGCTAAGGAGCATCAGGATGATGTATACAGGTTCGCCCCACGCATAGAAAACAAGGCTCGCGATAAGGAGGATGATATTCTTTACCGTAACACTTCTGGTTATGGTAACGCCGAGAAGATAATACAGGATCATCGTCACCGGCAGAAAAACAATTATAAATGTTGCTGAACTGAATACCATTTTCCGTTAACTGTTACTTTCTTATAGTGCTTTCTTATATGCTTCGTATAATTCGTTTGCATTCTTTGCCGTGCAGTAGAAGACCGTGTTGCCGCTGGTCTCTATTATCGCGTCCTGAAGCAGGGCATACTGGTCCGGAGCATAGTTCTTATAAAGATTCTGCTGGTCAGTTACCCTGTTCTCTATCGCAGTCTTTATCGCCTGCGCATCGTTCTCATCTCCAAGCTTTACGATGAGAAGTTCTGATACATCCATTACGCTGTCATTGGCATAATAGACTGTACCTTCAGTCGTCGAAAAATCGATGCCGAACGCCTTGAAAGCATCCGCATTGCTCTGCTTGCTCATCTGCTCGGTTTCCATTGCCTGTACCACGGGGCCTGAGACTTCCTCTATGCTCTTCTGCGTTCCGCCTGAACGGGTTATGCAGAGCCACACGATAAATCCGATAAGCGCGGCAACGCATAATACTTCACCGATTATGTAAGGCTTCTGTCTCATTGATTCTTCATGACCTCCGTATAGACAAACGGAAGATACTTTTCGGTGTAGTACTTCGGAATGGGATGGATTCCGTCACCTTCGTAATAGTTCTTCTCGAAAGATTCGAACTGCGGCGTATGGTTGATATAGTTGACACCTAATTCCCATGCCATCTCATCGAGCTTGTCGTTATAGAAATCAACATACTTCGTTCCGGGTGACTGCTTATATGCTTTTTCCTTAACCGGGAAGATACTGTCGACAAAGATCTTCGTATCAGGAAGTCTCTTCTTAAGCTCTTCGATACACTCTTTATAGCTGTTGATGAAGTATTTTACGTTCTCGGGTGAATCCATTACGTTTACGCCGTAATGAAGGATCAGATACTTAGGCTTCTTGGCAACTATCTCATCCATATGCTTCTTGAGATGTGCAGTACCTACACCGATCTTGGCGATGATATGCTCTTCATCGAGGATCTTATACTCGGAAATGGCTTTTACGGTACTGTCTCCGCAGATATAGATATCCTTGAATGCAGCCTTATAGTTCTTGTCCTTGATCTCCATGAACCCGTTAGTCTGTGTAATGACAGGCACAGTCGGTACAGGTGTCGGCGAAGGCTCTGTATAGTCGGCATTAGCGCGTTCAGCCAGATAAGAGGAACCTGCCGCGATATCAACATCAGATGCTCTCTGCGGGATAAGCACGACCAAAAGACGGATGGACATGATTCCAACCGCAACCGCTACCACTATCAGAAAGATCCTGTGGATCAAGCTCTGCACTCTTATAGTTCCCCTAAAATAAATATAAATAATAATAACACTAACATTCAAATTTCAATTTACAAACTGAATGCCGAAAGAAAAATAAAAGATTTGCCGGAAACAGTCAATACGGCAATTGTGATATATTTTAAGCAACTTCACTAAGGAGGCGCGAAAATGAGAGACATAACCCTTGGCAAGACCGGAATCACTGTACCTCAAAATGCATTCGGTGCTCTCCCCATTCAGCGTGTAAGCGTGGATGAAGCAGTAAGCCTTTTAAGAAATGCCTACGACGGCGGAATGAGATTTTTCGATACCGCAAGAGCTTATACCGACAGTGAGGAAAAGGTCGGTAAAGCGTTTGAAGGCATGCGCGACAAGGTCTTCATCTCATCGAAGACCCAGGCCACTACCAAAGAGAAGTTCGAAGAAGACCTTAACACCACCCTCACCAATCTTAAGACCGATTACCTTGACATATACCAGCTCCACTGCGCCGCAAAATGCTACAACGAGGAAGATGACATCTACAATTGCCTTGTTGAAGCAAAGAAGCAGGGCAAAGTAAGACACATCGGCATCACGGCACATAAGATCGGCGTCGCCGAAGATATCGTAAACAGCGGTCTTTATGAGACACTCCAGTTCCCATTCTCATATCTGGCATCAGACCGCGACATCGCGCTCGTCAAAAGCTGCACTGAACATGACATGGGATTCATTGCCATGAAGGGCCTTTCAGGCGGACTTCTTACCGATTCAAAAGCTTGCATGGCCTTCATGAGCCAGTACGACGTCCTCCCTATCTGGGGCATCCAGAAGCAGAATGAGTTAGACGAATGGCTAAGCTTTTTCGATAACGAAGTAACATTAACAGAAGAGATACAGGCTGTTATCGAGAAGGACAGAGATGAGCTTCTGGGCGAATTCTGCAGAGGCTGCGGCTATTGCATGCCCTGCACTGTCGACATCAGGATCAACCAGTGTGCAAGAATGAGCCAGATGATAAGAAGGGCTCCTTCCGAGAACTGGCTTACCGACTACTGGAAAGAAGAGATGCTTAAGATCGACTCCTGCGTCGAATGCGGTCTCTGCAAGACCAGATGTCCTTACGAACTTGACATCCCCAATCTTCTTAAGAAGAATCTTAAAGACTATAAAGAGATCCTGGCAGGCAAGCCGGTCTGAGGCGATCTTTCTCACAGCATTTCAAAAATAAAGAGGTATCCCGCTTGAGATACCTCTTTTCATTTAAGTTCTTACTTGCACTCGACGTGCTCTTTCTTGCAGATTCTCCAGGCTGCATATTTGCCCTGGGCAGTTGCCGGCGGAAGTCCGCCTGAACCCATGAGCCACTGGCCTGCGAGGAATACATTCTTGAGCTGCTTGATAACACCGGGTGTTGTAACCGTCTTGGTGTCTTTGTCTGCTACGAAGCCCATGTATGCACCTCTGTACGCATTGAAGCGTGTTGCATAAGTAACAGGTGACCATGTATCAAGTATTGTGATCTTGCCTTTTGTCTCAGGGCACTTCTTCTCGATCAAAGCCATCATTGCCTGAGCGATCTCGTTCTTCTTGGCTTCATACTTCTCGCGGTCGGAAGATAACTCGAACCACTTATCAACATCATCAGAATACTGGAATATCTTCATCTGAAGGATAGTCTTGCCTTCAGGTGTGATCGTGGGATCATAGTCGTAGCAGATGACACCGACATCCTTGATCTCCTTGCCCCAGACAGTAAGTCCTTCGCTCTCCCAGAATGTTGTATCAGGAATGAAGCTTGTCTTTCCGTCAACTAGGAATGCTGCGTGGAACTTACTGAATACAGAGAAATGGTCCTTATCGCCAAAAGGCTTCTGAAGCTTCTTGGGCATGAATTCCGCAGGAAGGAGATGAGTAAATGTGTGGTTGGCATCTGTAGCGCAGATGACGTAATCAGCATTCACTTCAGTACCGTCTTCAAGAACGATTCCGCTGGCGAACTTGCCGTTGATCTTGACATTCTTTACGGGGCTGTTCAGGTGAAGCTTTCCGCCAGCAGCCTTATACTTGTTCGCAATTCTCGTAGCTGCCGCAAGTGATCCGCCTTCCGGGATGTCTCCGCTTCCGGATGTGCACATAGCATAAGACATGATGAATGAATATGCCTGTGTGCTCTCAGGGTGTGTCATCAAGACAGCACTTCTTAAGACAGGGCTCTTAAAGCTCTCGGATAAGTCCTTAACGCTTACACCCTTATATGCCTTCTGTGCTGCGGGAACGTTCTTGGCGAAGTCACCGAGCTTCATGAAGTCTCTCGGGCCCATCTTGTCCATCGGCTTATCGATAGGCATGATCATGCTCTCTGCTCTTGTGACGTTCTCGAAAAACTTCTCGATCACATCCTTATCATCAGGAGAGAGTGCGAGCATCTCGCGCTTCGTTCTTTCCTTGTCTCTCCAGAAAGTGATCTCGCCGCCGTGACCTTCATACTTGAAGAAGTAGTCCTTGCTGTACATGTTAAGGCCTTCTTCGAGCATTCCGATCTCATGCCAGAGACCGTTCATATCGCTGCCCTTCTTGCTGCACATGAGATAATCGATACAGTTATCGATATAGATCCCGTCACGCTTCCAGCCTGTGAGCTCTCCGCCTGCAACGGGATTCTTCTCGTAGATCTCAGTCTCAAAGCCTGAGTTTTGCAGGATAATACCTGCAGTCATTCCGGAGATACCTGCTCCGACAATGATTACTTTTTTCATTAAATGGATTCCCCCTGAGTTCTTTTGTGTCAGAAAAACACTTCAGTAAGTATAACACTTACATGATCTCATATTTTCCCAATATGAGTTTTAGCTCGAATTCTTCCACAGGGAGAGGCTTATCAAAATAATAACCTTGTGCAATATCGCATCCGCTGTTGCAAAGGACCATTACATGCTGCTGTGTCTCGACACCTTCAGAGATACATTCAAGACCGAGCTGTCTTGTCATGGAGACAACGTGTCTGAACATGACACTGCTGACGCTTTGTCTGTCATCAGGATTATCGGGAAGGAAATCCTTGTCGATCTTTATCGTAGTCCAGGGCACATCCTTAATGATGTTAAGTGATGAATAACCGATACCGAAGTCGTCGATAGACACAGAGAAATCAAGCTCTCTAAGACTCGTCACCATTCTCTTCAAGTCACTTAATTCGACTTCTGATGTGGTCTCGGTAAACTCGATCTCGATAAGATAGTGCGGTATCGAATAGCGGTCTACGATCTCTGCGATCGTCTCTGCAAGATATGTGTTAAGGATATGCTTTCTCGAGAAATTGATGGACACTCTAATGAGCTGTTTTCCTTCATCAGCCCAGCGTCTCATATCACGGCATACTCCTTCAAGCATCGCAAAATCAAGTCTGCATATCTCACTCGTCTGTTCGAGTACGGGTATGAACTCGACAGGCGGAATAACTTTGCCTGCATGATACCATCTGCAGAGTGCTTCAGCTCCGACAAGCCTGCCGTTCATTACATTTACCTTCGGCTGGTAGAATGGTCTGAACTCGTTCTTTTCGAGTGCTTCAGGGAACATCTGCTGGATCTTCATAGCCCTTCCCTTCTTCTCGAGGAAGGATTCGTCATAGAAAACGATACTGTCCATACCGCCGTTCTGTGCGACACGGTAAGCATTTATAATGCTGCCCATGATCTCATCGGCCACAATATCCGGATTGTCAGGAACACGGTAGAATCCTGCACTCGTTGATATGTTTACGCCGATGCCTTTCGGTGTCCTGACTTCAGTCTGGGTAAGGTAATCGACAACCGCTCTGGTCTTATCCGTAGTGCACATGCCGAGGAAGTTGTCGCCTCCGAGCCTTGCAAGATAACCGTTCTCACCTATGATCTCTTTCAGCGAATCAAAGTGAGACTTCATTACGACAGTGCCAATCTCGCGTCCGAATTCCTGATTGATCAGGGAAAAATGTCTGAGATTATAGCGGAATGCGAGTTTACCATGAAAACCATTCTCCGCAGCGCTCTTAAAAAGATATGTTTTCCAGGAACGCAGATTCGGATAACCCGCCTCATCGAAATATGCCAGCTCATATACAGCATTCTGAAGTCTGTTTCTGCTGACAAAGCTTAAGATAGTCCTCATGACGAGATCCACTTTCTGCTTTTCATCCTCAGTAAGAGGCGGTTCGTCAGGAGACATATATGCAGTAATAGTCGCAATAGACATAATACTGGTAACAAGTCTTAAAGTCGAAATCGGAACGCATTCCTTGCCGTTATCATAGCAGCTCAGAGTCTCGCATATGCCGGCTTCTTCGTCCTGCTGATTCTTGTAGACTTTAGTAGCAGCTTTTGAAAGTCTGAGTAAAAGGCAGATCTTAATAAGGAGGTTCTCGATAAGTCCGACATCTATGCCGTTGATATCAGTTATCGCAGAACCTAACTGAGAATACAGTTTGTAGAATTGCGCGTCTTTATCGTCAGAATCGAATTTTGCCAAAGCTTCAGCATAAACCGGTTCTATAGCATCCGTTCCTATCTCTCTCGGCTTCTTGCCAATGCTTTCAGGCTCTTTGTAGTTCATAACGCCTCCGGCAAAAGTCTCAAAAAAATTTTCGCGCTTTCCACCATTATATAGGCAGAGAGCGCGAAAAGATATACTTAACTGCTTTTTATCTTTTTTCCAGGCCGGTCTGAAACGCTGTCAGGCCTTAGTCTTGAAGATCACGCATGCAGTAAACAGATTAGGTACTGACTTAAGTTCCAGCTTATATCCGAGGATCTTCAGATTATTATCCGCGATCGACAGACCCAGTCCGGTGCCTTTGCTTCCTCTTGAACTGTCACCTTTGATGAACGGGTCTTTCAGAGAATCCACGTCTTTATATGTCATGGAAGTCTTGTTGGTGACCGTAAGTGAATCAGAAGTTAAAGTGATGATCACAGGGCTCCCCTTTTCGCCATATCTGTCACAATTTGAAAGCAGATTATCTATGGCCTGCTTAAACACTTTCCTGTCTGTTCTGATGGTAACTCCATTTCCATTTATATCGGTCTTCATATCCGGGAAGGCCAAAGCACTTTCTTTAACGAGATCCAGGACATCCACATCTTCCAGCGATATGTCCGCCTTTGCAGTTCCGGCCTTGGAAAGCGCCAGGATATCTTCGATCATGTGGTTCATGTCAGTGACTTTGCCTGTTATCTTGCCGGAATACTCGGCAACTTTGGCAGGGTCATCTGCAGATTCTTCAAGATTCTCGGAGTAAGCCATAATAGATGCCAGAGGGGTCTTGAGATCGTGAGCCATAGCCTCAGTGGTCTTTCTCCTGTATTCGAAGATCTCCCAGACGGTCTTATCTTTCTGATATCTGATAACAGAAAGAACTGTTCCTGATATAGCTGTACAAAGCAGCGCTGCGATTATAATAACCATGCTCGTGACCGGTGCCAAAGTAAAGACCGTATCCTCAGGAGTATAGTCCGCAAATCCTACATACCAGGCTTTGCTGGTATCATTCTTGATCTGATCGAAATTATCTTCGTAATCGTAGAATTGCTCAAAATATCCATTGTCATCAGGCACACAGCATTCATTTACATCTGAAGATGTAAGCCCTTTTGTGTCATTCCCGTATGCAACGCAAAGAACAGTTGAGCAGTCCAAAAGCTCATATCCTGAAAGATCCGCAGGTGTGCAGTCCACTTTGTATTCTTTGTCCTTGTCAGAAATAACAACGACACCAGGAACAAAAGTGCCATCCTCATAGTTAACATATGCAGTTTCCAGTTGGTAAAAAACTTCCGGGACCAAGCCAAAATAACTGGCGGCCCAATCCCATTTATAATTATCAAATCTCTCGTTGATCTTGATGATATCGTACTTGCCACCGGCGTACTTGTTTACCGGATCATAACAAGACGGATCCTTAAGGAAATAGAATTCATGTTTATAGTCCTTATAATTCTTGCCCGTTTCTCTAGTAACCATTATGAAGTCTTTAGTATCGGAATTGAGCTTAAGATCTCCGACGCGGACTTCCGCATACCTCTTTCCGTTGCTTTGATATATGGCAAGTTTGATCCTGATCTGGCTTATTATCTCCTTGTACTCGTCACTGCCGGGCTCAGCTTCAGAAAGGCTCCTCGCAAGTTCAGGCAGATCCTGCGCGGGCTTTGCTTCAGTATCATATTTCCTCATAGAATGCTCATTGTAGTATTGGCCAAGAATAATGGCTGCAACAACAGAAAATACCAACAGTGAGATAAGAAACCTTAGAGCAAATATCTTGCCGAACTTCGGTTCAGTTATCGATTCTCTTTTCATAAAAATGCTCCTTAAATTATCCTTGGATCAGACAATCTTGTAACCGCCTCCGATTACAGTTCTGATCGCATCCCCGGAATCTCCAAGACTCTTTCTTAGTTTCTTGATGTGACTGTCGACAACTCTGTCGGATCCGTCAAATCCGACACCCCACACAAGATCTAAGAGCCTGTCCCTTCCAAGGACGATTCCCTTGTTCTCCACGAGAACTTTCAGAAGGAAATATTCTTTAGGAGCAAGCGTGACTTTACGCCCGCCGGCTTCGACTTCCATGCGCAACGGAAAGACCCTGATATCTCCGCATTCGAGAACGATTTCCTTGCGGAGTTCGGTATCTGTCCTGTTAAGAAGTGCAAGACATTTTGCATAGAGTACTTTGAGCGAAAAAGGCTTGACCATGTATTCGTCCGCGCCTATCTCATATCCTTTAAGGATGTTGCTCTCATTGCCTAATGCAGTAAGAAAAACGATCGGGCAATTACTCTTTCCGCGCAATGCTTTGCATACTTCAAAACCATTAGCTCCAGGAAGCATGATGTCAAGGATAGCGATGTCGTAGTCGTTCTCACTGATAAGCCTTATAGCCTTATTGCCGTCAGGAGCCGTATCAACATCAAATGTCCCCTTGCTCCTGAAGAAGTCCGCAACAAGCTCTAACAGCTCTTCAGTATCTTCTACTATCAATATCCTGGCCATTAAGAATTCTCCTCCTGGGACCAATACTAACTTGCCCATGTGTCCTTAGTATGTCCTTAACAAAGAAAATCATCAACAGATGTCATGTTATAATTCTATCTAAGGGATAAACCCTCTTACAATATAATGTCATTGTGATAATGACCGGAGATGCTTTTATGTCTGAACAGAAAAATGGATTAAGCAAGTTATGTCTGACGGGATTTATACTATCGATCCTGTCTCCGTTTTTGCCCTTGCTGCTTATCGCCGCGGCTGCCTCCAGCTCATCCAGTGTTTCTTTCACGCTCATAGTTACAGCTATAGTGCTGGTTCCATTAACTGGTTTTGCCCTTTCGATCGCAGGAGTAGCAACTGCCCGCAAACGCGGCAAAAAAGGCAAAGGATTCGGCATTGCAGGAATCATATTGCCATGTGTTTATGCAGTCGTTGCTGCAATTATTGCCGGGGGCGCCGGCCTGATCTACTTCGCGCTTGTCGACGATGCAAAGAAAGCTAAGGCAAAGGGAGAACAAAGCGTTCTCTATGAAATCGGAGGCATAAGTAAGACTTTAAATGAGGAATACGATATAAGCCAGTATGAGATCACTGAAGGATATGATTTCAGTGATGCGGATATAAAGGTCAGTGAGAATGATCTTGCAGCATATGCAAAAGACAAGCTTCAAACAATAGACAAAGAGAGCGAGATGTTTGTCAGGGGCAAGTATGAAGGCTTTAATTTCCTTATCGTCAGAAAAGATCTTTTCGAGGCCTGGCTAAAAGAAGATGGCTTAGGCGAGATCCAGACTTCCAAGGAAGGAAATGTAGCTTTTGTCTATCGTGTAACATGGGAGAACTCAAGCCTTCCCTACCGCACCCTGGAATTGTACAAAGATCCGTCCGGCAAGTTCATAATCATCACTAACTGCAGCGACTATAAAGTCATCTCGGATTTTTTCGGTTAAAGGAGTCATTATGTCACAGCTGCTTAGATTCAAATGTCCAAATTGTGGAAAAGTCCAGGATGTTAAGGGAGATGGTCCTTGCTGGAAATGCAAGACTATGGTCAGCCTTCCTACGGATGGTGTCATAGAGATCTACCGTATGGCTTCCTGCAGTGGATTAGGAAGAAGTATGGAAATATATCTTAACGGTATTCGACTCGGATGCCTGGGATTTGACGACATCATCAGGATCCCCGTGCCATACGGCCACTATAATGTCATGATGAAATTTTTGGATCATAAATTAAGTAAATACAAAGGTACCGCTTTGGAATTTGATGTCACTCCTTATAACAGGATCGTGTACCTTAAGGCTGCACGCGTTATTCCCGGATATATGACCAATACTACGATCCTGGAGCCGGCTACTGCTGAGGAGATGCGCCCGCTTTAACAGTATAAAGACAGTATCTATGGACCTGCTTGTGATTATGGAAGTTAACATAATACATGGGAGCGATAGATAAAAAATAAAACCTCTCGATAGAATTATAATCGAGAGGTTAATTCTTGGCGGAGAAGGAGAGCAGTATTCTTTTATGCTTTGTAACACTGCCCAACTCTCTAAAAGTGCCTTTGTTATAGGGCTTTCAGGCGATTATGACGTTTTTGCGATATGTTAAAAACCTGCCTGAATCTGCCGTAATTAGTGGTAAGTTTAGTGGTAAGCTCGGTTTTCCTTAGATTGCGTTCTCATAATAATCCTTGAGGACTGCAATCTCTCTGTTCTTGAACTCTCGCGAAGCGTCTGTGTAAGTCTTGAGCGTTATCAGGATGCCTTCGTGGCCCATCATGTCGGATACTGCTTTCATGTCTGCTCCGGCTTCCCTCATCCTTGTAGCGAATGTGTGCCTGAGCATGTGATTGTGTACGTGGGGGAACTCATCCCCTATGCCTTGCATCTCCGCATTTATTGCTTCGCAGATCTTTGTGAGCTTGTAGTTCAGTTTCTTGTGGTGCCAGACATGTCCCTTGCTGTTGAGGAATACAAAGTCTGTATAACCGTCTATAACTGATTCGCACTTGATCCCGAACAGATCCTGAAACTCTTTTTCCTTTTGCAGAGCTTCTCTGACTATCGGCAACATTGGTACGGTACGCTTGCTGTTCTTGGTCTTAGGCGGATTGATTTTGTAATCACTTCCGTCGCCCTTTCCCTTATCGTAGTACAGGAGTGTATGGTTGATATTGATCTCGTTATTCTCGAAATCGATGTCTTCCCACCTTAATCCCAGTACTTCGCCGACTCTCATACCGGTCCATAACATCACTGTAAATACAGGATAGTATCTGTGGTATTTACCCGGCTTGGCTAAGAAGGACTCAAAGGTCTTCTGCTCTTTGAGGGTAAGAGCCCGAACCTCTTTGGTGTCTTTCTCATACTCTCTCTGGAATTCCCTTAAGACTCCTCTGCAGGGATTGCCCTTTAGAACATCATCTTTGACTGCTACATCAATGACCATCGAGAGAACAACCTTGATGTTTCTTATGCTGCCAAAGCTCAGGTTGCGCTTGGTTGCCGTGTCCTTGAGGAACATTACGATGCTGCTGTAGGTTACATCCCTCAGCTTCATCCTGCCGAATTCAGGCTCTACATATCGCTTGTAATACCTGACATAAGAGGCAAAGGTTGTTTCCCTTATACCGGTCTTAACCTTCTTCCACAGCTCGAAATACGAGTTTATGGTGGCATTGAGCTTTGTATAGTCGATACCGTCTAAGGTGTCTCTTAAGAGTTCTTCCTCTTTCTTCCTCAGCTCGGGAAGGGTCTTGGCATATAGATAATGCCGTTTGCCGCTTTTATCGTACCAACTGTACTGAAAAGTCTTGTTGCTTCTTTGATACTCTCCGTTTCTTAGTTTAGTTTTGTTTTGGGTATATCTTTTATTCTTCATCTTCTATGAACCTCCGTTAGTTTCCCAGAAGATGTCCCGGGTTCATTATAAACCCGGGAACACCTTTCTTGAAGGAAAAACCAATGTCAGACCGAAAACTGTCTGAACAGATACTCTTCAAACGGCTTCCTCTTGATGAGTCTCTTACTGCCGTTCCATAAGACATAGGGACAGTGATCATCACCCGTAAGCTCACGGAGTTTCTGCATTCCGATGTTGAAGTACACCGCCGCCTCTTCCAGAGTAAGGAGAGCCTTATCGGAGATGGGCACTTCCTTCCTGTTGGTTGAACCCGAAACCGCTTTGACCTGTTCTCCTTTTGGGGGAGCCATAAAATTATCTGTGTCAGTCATAAGATGACCTCCTTAAATCAAATTTTCCCTGTTATCGGGAATGTAAAGCGTCGGGTTCATGCGACGCTTGAGGTTCCGGTCGGGTGGTGCCTGCAAAATGGATAACGGAGCAGCAAGCAACGTCTTTGTACGCACAAAGACAAAAACAGCTTGTCAGGGGAGACCCTGAAACCCTGTGGATGCCTTTGGCTTTTGCGGGAGTTTATTCAGTTGTCAAAGATCGATGAAGGTTACATACACCTTCATTAACTAGAAATGGAAGAGATCAAAATTATGTGGTCTTTCTGTAGAAAAATGTGTCAAAATGTTCCCTTCACTATT
>CAMIYM010000020.1 GCA_946403085.1 uncultured Clostridia bacterium
TGACAGAGACAACAACTACAACTTCAAGTACCGTTACGATACGCTCAAGGCTAACCAGAACGCTTCACTTATCCAGAAGATCCAGTATCAGATGACCAACACGAGATTCCTGTCATTCTTCTCGGACGATCCTGAGATGTATAACCTCCTCGAAGTCATCGAAGAGTTCGTACATCTCCCTGAAGAGAGCCTTTACATCGACACATCACAACTCGGTGCATCCGAAGGTATCGGCGGCATGATCATCGATCTCGTAAGTACATTCGTAATGTCCAGAGACAATGTCTGCCCCTTCGTATTCTTCATCGATGAGGTACACAGATATGCCAAGTCCAGATACTCCGACAAGGAATATCACGGCGGTCTCACACTCCTCGCAAGAGAAGGCCGTAAGAAGGGTATCTTCCTCTACCTCACAACACAGAACCCGAAGGACGTATCACCTATCCTCTTCGGTCAGATCGGTACGATGCTCATCCACCGTCTCATGCTTAACGATGAGATCCGTGCAGTAGAAAGCCACCTCGACGATTACGCCATCAAGCACGTCAGAAAGCTTAACCAGGGCGAGGTCATCCTCACGAGCGTTAACCTCCTGCACAACATGTTCATTCATGTAAACAAGAGCCCGAGAACACAGCACAACGACACACCTCAGCTGTAATCATTAATATAATCGAACATTCTATATCCCAACATTGCCGGAAGGCGGTGTTGGGATATTTTTTGGCGTGGTGTGTGTTCGGGCGCGGGGTGCAAAAATGGTGCCAACTTGCCCCGAAATCGACACCGTTTTGAGCAATTTGGCTTTGGATTGACAAAAACGGTGCACATTTGAGTCCTTTTCTGCACCAATTCAGCACCCGTCTCTCCGGTGCGCGAAAAAACACCGTGTGCAAAAAAAGGTGACGAAAACGGATGACTTTACGCCAGTATCTTACCGGCAAGTTCCTTGAACGACTTGATGAAGGCGCCGTGGTTGGCCTTAATAAAATCAGTATCTTTGTTCCTTGCGGCTGTCTCAAGAGCCTTGGCCTGCTCGGATAATTCGCCGGCGCCTATGGTTTTTGAAGAACTCTTAAGTGAGTGGACTAAAATCTCGTAGTTTGCGATGTCGCCTTTTTCGAGATATGAGGAGAGCTCGCTGCACTTAGCATCACAGCTTCTGGCGTAATCACCCAACAGCTCCATGTAGAATTCGACTTCGCCGCATGTGTAGAGAAGTGCCTCATCAACATTGAGGCCTGCTGCACTTGCTTTATCGAGAGTGAGCTCAGTTGAAGATGGCTCAGAAGATGAAGCGGGTTCTGAAGCAGTCTCCTCCGCATCCTTCTTGCCTTTAAGCACTTCTTTAGGCAGATACTTCTTAAGCGTCTTCTCAAAATCTTCAACAGTGACGGGCTTGGAAAGATAGCTGTCAAAGCCTGCTTTAAGATACTGTTCTTCAGCGCCGACGACGGCATTCGCGGTAAGAGCAATAACGACAGTGCCGTTCAGGAGACCTGACTTCTTAAGTTCCTCAAGGGTCTCAAAGCCATCCATGTCGGGCATCATGTGATCGAGGAAAAGTATGTCGAACTTCTCTTTCTTAAGCAGCTCGATCGTCTCTCTTCCGGATGAACAAGTGACGGCCGTGATGCCGAAGATCTTGAGGAAATTAGCAGCGACTTTAAGGTTCATGCCGTTGTCATCTGTTACGATGATCTTTGCATCAGGAGCGAAAAGATGCTTCGCTTCATCCTGGATGACGTGGCTTGCTTTGCGCTTCTCTTCGTACTTCCCGAGAGGCTCAGCGTCGATGACTTTAAGCGTCAGATCGAATCCGAAAGTGGAGCCGATCGCATACTTGCTTTCCACATCGAGTTTGCTGTTCATCATGGCGAGGAGCTTGATGACAATGGAGATTCCAAGACCTGTTCCTTCGATGTGACGGTTACGCTTTTCCTCGATTCTTTCGAACGATTCGAAAAGCTTGCCGAGATCTTCATCCTTGATTCCGATACCGGTATCGATAACATCGAAACGCAGCTTAACATTGCCGTCTGAAGTGCCAAGGTTCCTGACACGCAGAGTGACTGTTCCCTTCTCAGTATATTTGACCGCATTGGTGAGAAGGTTCATGATGACCTGGCTTATCCTGACATCGTCGCCATAGAGGACTGAAGGAACGGATTCATCGATGTCGACAACTAGTTCAAGGCCTTTCGCACGGGCCCTTTCACTAATGGAATTTACAAGTCCGTTGATGAGTTCTGCCACTTCGAACTGAGCCGGTACAAGGGTCATCTTACCGTCTTCGATCTTGGAGAAATCGAGTATGTTATTGATGATCGAGAGCAGGGTGTTTCCTGCGCTCTTGATGTTTGAGGAATACTCGAGGATCTGATCGTCCTTTGATTCTCTTAAGATCATCTCATTCATGCCAAGCACTGCATTGATCGGAGTCCTGATCTCGTGAGACATGTCTGCAAGGAAGTCACTCTTGGCCTTGTTGGCACTGTCGGCCGCGGCCTTTTCGAGCACGAGGATCTTAGCTTCATATTCGCGCTTTTGCTCTAATGCATTCATCTCTTCCATGCGCTTGTTGACTTTGGCTTCGTGTCTGTAGCCGACGATATAGAATGCCGATATCAACGCGAAAACAAGAAGACCTATAAGCACACTGACAATAAGGACATTGGCAGTATCTTTAAAGAGTTCACGGCTCTCGACGACGATGACGAGGTGCCACTGGTTAAGGACTGAATCGACGAAGACCGTGCATTTCCTGCCGTCGATAACCATGTCGAAGTTACCCTTTTCGACGCTTATGATCTTCTGGAACAGCTCTGACTTCTCAGGATCGGTGCTGTAGTTCTTACCTTTTTCGCTGCCATCGTGATGTGCCACGACTGTGCCGTCGTAGTTCAGGATGAAACCGTATCCGTTGCCGTTGATCTGGATATCTTCGACAGTCTTCTGAACACCTGTAAGTGTAAGGTCGAGACCTAAGACATTGTTCTTGTCAGTAAGTGCTTTACAGACTGAGATAATTACATTACCTGTCTGTGCATCGACATAAGGATTAACTACCAGCGGCTCACCGCCTGCTGCGACTGAATTCTTGTACCAGTCTCTTGTGGTCGGATCGTAATCGTCCGGAGGTGTCCAGCCGACACCGTCAACATATTTGCCGTTGATATAACCATAGATACCGGTGTAACTCTCATCGAACTGTGAAGCTGTGTTTGCCGACTCACGGGTTATGTATTCGACTATCTCTTCTGTCGTGGCGCCATTAGCGACCATGTGATCGACAGTATCTGCAGCTACCCAGAGAACTGACCTGGCTGTCTCGAGATAATTCTCAAGGTCAGCGGTTATAGCAGCAGCCTTATCGTTTCCGAGTTCATCTATATAGGAATGGGATGACGTATACATCAGGCTTGCAGTATAAGTGACCAGCAATGCCATGAGGACGAACGTCGCGCCCAGTGTAAGTGAAAGTGTCTTTTGATTGTTCTTCATAATACCCTCTGGATGCTTTCAGGACACCCTTCCGGAAAGCATATAAATAATAATATTTATAATCCGGGTATTTTTCAATCCGCTTAAATGCACAATGTAAAAATGGGTCTTGAAAAGAATTTTTAATCAAGTTAGTTTGTATTTGGACGTCTAATTCAATCGAAAAGAAGAGGATCAAATGAACACTAAAGAACTTCATGGTTACATCGAAAGGAACACACGTAACGAGAGCAATATATGCCAGATATACGTCATCAGGAACGGCGAGACAGTATATGAGGATAACTGGCGCGGATATAAGACCACAGACAACTTCAATGTAATGTCCGTCACCAAGGGCGTTATGTCGCTTCTTGCAGGAATTGCTATCGATAAAGGATACATTAAAAACGTCGATCAGAAAGTGATGGACTTCTTCCCTAACTATCCCGTCAAAAGAGGCGAAAAGACGATCTACGATGTCACGGTCAAGCATCTTCTGACAATGACAGCACCCTACAAGTACCGCTCGGAGCCCTGGAAAAAAGTCTGCACATCTCCTGACTGGACTATAGCTGCTCTTGATCTTCTAGGCGGACGTTCAGGCATCACAGGCGAATTCAAATATGCGACACTTGGAATACAGATCCTTGCAGGCATTATCGAAAACTCTTCCGGCATGAAGTGCATAGACTTTGCCAACAGATATCTTTTCGCGCCGCTCGGAATAACTGAGCGCGTATGTCACGGAGACAGTTCCAAAGAAGACCAGCTTGATTTCCTTATGAACAAGGCACCAAAAAAGCCTGAGTGGTATTCAGATCCTGAAGGCACTGTTACCGCCGGTTGGGGACTGTGCATGTCAGCAAGAGATCTCGCACTGATCGGCAGCATGGTCTTAAATGACGGTATGATAAGCGGAAAACAGATCATCTCAAAAGAATATTTGGACGACATGCTCTCACCCGGGCTTAAACTCGGCGAGAGGTTCGGGTATATGGAGTACGGTTATCTGTGGTACAAGCCGTTTGAAGAAAGGGATGTTTTCGCTGCGATCGGAGATTCAGGAAACATCATATATGTCAACAAAGATAAAAATATCTCTGCCGGGATTACAGGCACATTTAAGCCTGCGATCTACGACAGAGTTCAGTTCATTGAAGAAAAGGTAATTCCTGCTCTTATCTGAGCTTGAAGATCACTTAAAAGATTCTTTTGTCCAGTCTGCGCCGAGGAGGTCATTGGACTCTTCCATAGCCGTTTTCTTCTGGCTGTTGAACTTGTCCAGGGCTTCCTTGCCGCGGTAAAGGACTTCTGATCTGCTAAGGCCGCCTTGCCCTTCATAGTAAACATATTCAGAATCCTCATCACCTGCCTTGGAATGGATCTCCAACTCGCAGATGAGATCAAGACACTTATACTCGATGTTGTATTCATATATGCTTACGATACGGAGATCATCTCCGCCGGTTCTTGAAGAATAGAACATGCTGCCGCCAAGATACTCAAGTTCGTTGCCGTCCCCACCTGCTGCAATGATCCTGTACTGATCACCGATAATGGTCACAAGGCCGTAAACTCGGATATGAGCTATACCATCATTATCCTGCCACTGTCCGCCAATGATGAGTTCATCCATTCCGTCCTGATCAACGTCGAAAAGAACATATGAGAATGAATCGCTCCAGTTAGCAAGAGACATGCCGATAGAACCTTCCGGTGCCTTATCATCTCCGAAAGTGACGTCAGGTCCGTAATATAATTTGTCCTTTTTGGCATTTACAGCTTCCTTAAAGTCAGTAATGAATCTCTCATAAGGATTGCCTGCTTCAGGTTCGGTGGACTCTTCGGTGGTCTCATTGTCATAATCGGATGTCTCACCTGTCGTAACTGCGGCAGAAGAAGTCTCTTCAGTGGTCACTTCAGAGGTAGACTCAGAAGCCGATTCACCGATAAGGCCGGAAATATCACAAGCTGAAAAAGCTGCCGCTGTCACTGCACAGAGGATCACGGAAGCCGCTTTTGTAAAAATAGATCTTTTCATTATATCCACCTCATATTCCTGTCCGGTTCTTTCACAATAAGTTACCACAACAGGCCGTATTTTCCTAATGTAACATTGTTACATTCAGTCAAAACGGGCGTCTTCCGGTATGAGGCGGAACCCGGAAAGGCTTTCTGCAAAAGGCTCAGAAGAACCTTATGACCCTGTCTAAGATTCCCTTCATCTTGCCTATGGCGATTCCGTAATTTGTCATGGGGACACCCTGCTCAGAGGCTTTCCTGTATCTGCTTGCCACCTCAGTCTCACCGAGCATGCATGCACCGCAGTGGATTATGAGATCATAACTTTTAAGCTCCGACGGGAATTCCAGGCCTGATGTGAAATCAAACCTGAATTCCTTGCCGGTATATTCCCTGATCCAGCCAGGGAGCTTGACTGTGCCGATATCCTCGCACTGACGGTGGTGCGTGCATCCCTCACTGATAAGGATCTTCGCACCGTCAGGCAGTTTATCGAGCATATTCGCGCCTTCAATCGACTGATCGAGTATTCCCTTGAACCTCGCCATAAGGATCGAGAAAGATGTCAGCGGGATCTCCTTAGGGACGATCTTTGACACACTTGCAAAAGCCTGGCTGTCTGTGATGACCATCCTGACTTTACCAATCTTCTCAAGAGCTATGGCAAGTTCCGTATCTCTTACAACGACAGGGATAGCACCCTTGCCCAGGAGGTCTCTTATTACCATCTGCTGGGGAAGGATCAGTCTGTCCTTAGGTGCAGATTTGTCGATAGGAACAACAAGTACTACAAGATCGCCTTCTTCGACAAGATCGGATACAAGAGGACGCGTCTTGCGCTGCTTGATAATGACAGCGACTCTCTCTTTAAGTTCTTCAATGCCTTCGTTATTAAGAGCGCTTACAGACATCGCGTTTTCGGGAAGTTCAGGAACAGACAGATCACTCTTATTCACAGCAACGAGATAAGGGATCTTACGGCTCTTGAACACTTCGATCAGCTTATTGTCATCTTCACTTAATCCGATGCTGCCGTCTACGACAAGTATCGCGATGTCAGTCTCATCGAGGACTCTGATGCTCCGCTCGATACGCTGGTTTCCAAGCGTGCCTTCATCGTCGATACCGGGAGTATCGATGATTACGACAGGTCCCAAGGGAAGCAGTTCCATAGTCTTTCTGACAGGGTCAGTCGTCGTACCTGCCACATCAGAAACTATGGAAAGTTCCTGTGAAGTGAACCTGTTTACCAGGCTTGATTTACCCGCATTGCGGCGCCCGAAAAATGCGATATGCGTGCGTTCCATTTATTACCTCACATTTAATCACGTAACAAGGAGTAACTTAGTGAGCACAAAAGAATCAGAACATTAGAATCTGAAGTCTCTCTCGCCCTGCTCGATCTTGAGAAGTCTGTCTCTGAGAACAGCTCTTGCCTTCTCGTTGGTAACATCAGGAATGTTCTTTTCGATTAGCTTCTCACCTACTTCACGTGTCTCAGGTGAAGCATAGTCGACCAGGTATTCCTTCAATGTCATGAGTGCGTTAGGCAGGCAGCAGTTCTGGATCTGCTTAGCCTTGCAGAGAGCCATGAATCTGTCACCGGTTCTTCCTTCACGGTAGCAGGCCGTGCAGAAAGAAGGAACATAATCCATGTCGATGAGCCACTTCATGACCTGATCAAGAGTACGTGTATCGGATACGTCGAACTGAGCTGTCTCGTCGACTCTCTCCTCATGTGTGTAGCCTCCGACAGATGTTCTTGAACCACCGGAGATCTGTGAGATACCAAGGTGGAGAACACGCTCTCTGGACTTCTGTGATTCACGTGTGGAAACGATCATGCCTGTGTAAGGAACTGCGATCCTGATGCATGCTACGATCTTCGCGAAAATATCATCATCTATCGCATTCGAGAAATCATTTACGTCAATGTCATCTGCCGGGCAAAGTCTCGGAACAGAGATCGTGTGAGGACCTACTCCGTGAACTGCTTCAAGGTGCTCAGCATGCATGAGAAGTCCTGCGAATTCATAACGGTACTTATCAAGACCGAAAAGAACGCCAAGTCCTACGTCATCGATGCCGCCTTCCATGGCTCTGTCCATAGCCTCTGTGTGATAAGCGTAATCGTGCTTAGGTCCTGTGGGGTGCAGGATCTCATAAGACTCTTTGTGATATGTCTCCTGGAAGAGGATGTATGTACCGATTCCTGCCTCATGGAGCTTTCTGTAATTCTCTACTGTAGTAGCTGCGATGTTAACGTTTACTCGTCTGATCGCACCATTCTTGTGCTTGATGGAGTAGATCGTCTTGATGCTCTCTAAGATATATTCGATAGGGTTATTTACAGGGTCCTCACCTGCTTCGATCGCAAGTCTCTTGTGACCCATATCCTGCAGAGCGATAACCTCTGCCTTGATCTGCTCCTGTGTGAGCTTAACTCTCGGAATAGTCTTATTCTTTCCGTGATAAGGGCAGTAGATGCATCCGTTGATGCAGTAATTTGAAAGATAAAGAGGCGCGAAAAGAACGATCCTGTTGCCGTAGAAATCCTTCTTGATCTGCTCAGCGAGAGCATAGATCTCCTCATTCTTTTCAGGGATGTCGCAAGCAAGAAGGACAGATGCTTCACGGTGTGATAAGCCCTTTCTCTCCTTTGCCTTCTCGATAATCTTATCGATTACTTCGACGTTGCTCTTGTTCTCGTCAGCATACTTTAAAGATTCAAGGATCTCGCTGTCATCGATAAACTCTTCTGCCTTCATTGATTTGGGATCGTACATGTTATTCTTCCTCCGTTGTTTTTGATCTGGTTTGTGCCATGGACCTATTCTCATAAGGCCCTTTTAAATTTAATGTTGTCACCTCTGTCAGTGACTATCTCGTAACCTATGCTGCCTATTCTGTTCTTAAGGCAGTTCATGCATTCTGCAGCTTCTTCACCGGTGCATATCTTGTTGTCGTAAAGTGCATACTTCTTCCTGACTCCGACCGGTGACAGATTCGGCATCACAACATTCGCTCCTGCCAGGATACCGAGTTCTCTTCCTCTCGGATTAATCGTTCCGAGCGCCGTTGTAGCCGGAAGCAACACGGTCGGAAGCATCAGTCTGATAATGCTGAGAAGATAAAGCGTGAGGTCTAATCCGCCTGCCTTCATATCCTTAAACTGTGTATCCTGATGAGGTATGAAAGGGCCGATGCCGATCATCTCAGGATCGAGTTTTTTAAGGAATAGAAGATCATCTGCGATGTTCTCATTTGTCTGATACGGTGATCCGACCATAAATCCTGCTCCGGTCTGGAAACCGATCTTCTTGAGGTTATACAGACACTGCTGCCTGTTCTCAGGTGAAAGATTTGCCGGATGGAGTTTTCCATAGTGGGCAAAGTCTGCTGTCTCGTGCCTTAACAGATATCTGTCAGCACCCGCATCGTAAAATGCTTTATAAGACTCATAACTCTTCTCACCGATCGACAAAGTCACCGCCACATCAGGATGTTCATTCTTGATCGACTTGATGATGTCGACGATCATGTCATCCTTATAGTAGGCATCCTCACCGCCCTGCAGGACGATCGTTCTGAAGCCCAGGTCATAACCGTAAGAAGCGCATTCTGTGATCTCTTCTTTGGTAAGCCTGTATCTGTCCGCATTCCTGTTGGAGCACCTGATCCCGCAGTAGTAGCAATCGTTCCTGCAGTAGTTCGTAAACTCGATAAGACCTCTTACGAATACCTTGTTACCGTAATGCTCTCTGGCGATTTTTGAAGCATGCTCAGCAAGTTCGGACTGTATCTCAGAAGTCCTGTTTTCGAGAAGACAGATGATCTCTTCGCGCGTCAGTTCATGACTGTCATATAGTTTGTCTAATATGGATCTTATATCAGTCATTATTGGCAAGTCTCGAATACGTGATCTTAGCTGATACGCCGTCGAGCATGCCGAGTTTGCCGGATACCGAACTGATCAGATTCTCGGGCGCGTCAACAACGACACTGATAATGGAGATATTCCTCTCTTTGTAAGGAATACCCATCCTTCCGACGACATAGTCCCTCACATCGTGGAGTATGTCATTGATCTGTGCAACTGAATCGGGATTCTCGACAATAATGCCGATAATAGCAACTCTCGTCTCCATTTGACCTCCTTTCACTCCTATAGAGCAAACAAGGTTCTGAAGCATTTTAAGTATAGAAATTTACTTAAAGCCTTCCGCGTCAGGACGAACCTTCCGCATTCAGAACTGTTAACGATAAAGTATCACCTTGTAATAACAAAAGCAATCGGTTCTGTGATGCTCTCCGTAAAGAGGTCAGTTTTCGATTGTTTTAATGAACTGAAGTCGAAAAAGCTGTGCCAAAGTCACAGTAATAGTCACAGTACACTGTGATTTATACTGTAAAAAAAGCCCTCAACAATAAAAAATCACAGTATAAGTCACTGTATACTGTGATTTTTCTGTGATTTTATGAGGCTAATGACAATAATCAGCCGCGCTTCTTGCCGACCATGACCCTTCTGGCAGCCTTAAGATAGATCTTCTGCCACCAGGGTCTTAACGCCTTATCAGCCTCGACGAGTTTTTCCCTGATCGGTATCTCCTGTGGACAATGCTGCTCGCACTTTCCGCACTTTACACAGAGCGATGCATCAGCGGGAGTTATGCGCAGAGCAACAGTCTGGAAATACTCAAGACGGCCGGAGCTTTTATTCTCTGAGTACATATGGTTATAGCACGAAAAGATCGCCGGTATATCAACGCCCTTAGGACAAGGCATGCAGTATCTGCAGCCTGTGCAGTTTACCTTCGTGCTCTCGATGATGTATGACTTGATCTTAGATATGAATTCCTTCTCGGCAGGACCATAGCCGCCGGCCTTTGCCTCCGAAGCGATACGGCAGTTCTCTTCGACCATGTCGATAGAGTTCATGCCTGATAATACGCATGTGATCTCGGGCTGATCCCAGAGCCATCTGAATGCCCACTCTGCAGGTGTCCATCCGTGAGGGTCAGCTGCTATCTCGCGCTTAGCCTTTTCAGGCAGGAGATCGACTAACTTGCCGCCTCTTAACGGTTCCATGATGAATATGGAAAGTCCCTTTTCGCTGGCTGCCTTGATGCCTTCTCTCCCTGCCTGTGTGAACTCGTCGAAATAGTTGTACTGGACAAGGCAGAAATCCCAGTCGTAAGCGTTGAGGATCTGCTTAAATGAATTTGTATTTCCGTGGAAAGAAAATCCGATATTCCTGATCTGGCCGCTCTTCTTTTTCTCGGCGATCCATTCTTCGATTCCGAGTTCCTTGAGCTTCTCCCACTGGTTAATGTCGGTCATGTGGTGCATCAGATAGTTGTCCACATAGTCGGTGCGGAGGCGCTTTAATTCCTCCTCGAAATACTTATCAAGACCAGCGCGGTTTCTGATGAGGTACTGCGGGAGTTTGGTGGCAAGACGGATCTTGTCACGGATACCGTTCTTCTCGATGATGCGTCCGACAAGCTCTTCACTTCCCGGATAGATATAAGCAGTATCGAAATAATTGACGCCCAGTTCGTAGGCACGCATGAATTCCTTCTCGGCCTTGTCGAAGTCCAGAGAGCTGCCGCTCCTGGTAAATCTCATGCACCCGTAACCTAAGATAGAATAACCGTTTCTTTGCTGCATAACTAATCTCCCTTAATCACTTTTCAATAGATTAGCATATGCAAACTGATAGTTATGTTTTCACTTGGGCATTTTTGTAAAAAACCTATCACTTTTTTGCAAACAAAAAGGACAGGCCCCTTCAAGCCGTATCCACGCGGAACTTGAAAAAGCCTGTCCTTTGTGTTCAAAGTTGCCTTGCTTCAAAATATGAGATCAGAAAAGTTGCGGTCCATCAAGGGGATCTTAGAAGGACTTTAGCCTTCGATCGCAATTGTGTTATTTCCCGGAAGTGCTTTAAGTTCCTTCTTCGGGATCGTGAGCTTAAGTACGCCGTCTTCGAACTTGGCCTTTACATCTTCGACCTTAACGCTCTCACCTACGTAGAAGCTTCTCTGCATCGCACCGGAATATCTCTCCTGACGGATGATCTTGCCGTGCTTATCCTTCTTGTCGACATCGTGACCCTTAGCTGCGCTGATTGTCATGTAACCATCTTCGAGCTTAACGTTGATCTGATCTTTCTTAAATCCAGGAAGATCGATCTCGAGCTCATAATCGGTCTCATTCTCCTGCACATCAGTCTTCATGAGAAGGTCTGAATGCTTGCCGTAAAGCCTCTTATCAAGGTTCGCAAGTTCTCTCTGTGTAGGGAAACCCCAAAAATCATCAAACAAGTTCTCACCAAAAATACCGGACATCAACATAATAATCATCTCCTTTTCAGCTGTTATCATTTGACTGTTGTTATCCGAGCATCCGGGGCGGAGGTCTTATTCTATTCGATCTTCGTTCCTTTGTTCGCCTCTTATTATAGTCCCTCGATTAGCACTCGCAAGAGGAGAGTGCTAATCAATTGTTCGAAAATCAGTCTTCAACGTTGTGCATTTTTTGTCACTCCACATCGCGAAAACGGAACTACAATGAAGTGGGTGCTTCACTTTCCCCTAATCCCCGCATTCCCCTGTTTCTCATTTGAATATCAATAAAAAGAAAGCCTCATTCGATATTCTTTTATTGAAATTCGATAAAAAATTGTTGCATTTCAATTTTCCATGGTGTATTATAGCGGCATCAAGAAAGGGGATAATACATATGAAAGAATTGAAGACAGCGGCATTGATACTTTGCAGCACCATCTTGATCTCAGGCTGCCAGCCGCACAAGAATATGGGAAATAAGAATAACAACTTCGATCTGCCCGTTAATCCGGAGATCTTCAAGACGGTCTATGACAGTGATTATAAGGAGATGACGATCGAAGTATACGGCAGGACTTATGTCGATTACGGATCTATCTCCGATGAATATAAGGACTATTCGATCAGAGATTGCCTTGGACATATCGAAGATCACGAGAGCAGGCGCGTATACACACTCGCAGAAGATCCTTATGACAACTATATCCTGGTCAAGAATCTCAACAGTTATTCAGGCGACACGAGATTCTTCAGAGCCACGGATACGATGAGAAAGGATATCTTTACACCTCAATATATCGAGCCGCTCGGTTTTGAATGCTGGTGTGATTCAGGACGTCACAGTGAACAGCCTGCTGCAACTGTCGGATTGATCCTTAACGCAGACAATATTAAGATGCTCAGCTACGAG
Organism: uncultured Clostridia bacterium; assembly: GCA_946403085.1. Classification (GTDB taxonomy): domain Bacteria; phylum Bacillota; class Clostridia; order Saccharofermentanales; family Saccharofermentanaceae; genus Saccharofermentans. The sequence continues at coordinate 12,775 of CAMIYM010000020.1, forward strand.
TATTCGATCAACGGCAGGACCGCCGGCGGCTGTGAGACCGGACACACCAATGGATCTCCCTTTAAGAAGGGTGATCTCATCAAGGTCTATATAACCGAATATGAACTCGGTGACAAGGCAGATAAGAATGCACCATTCAACTTAAGCATTACATTCAAGGTCACGGATACAAACGACAATGTTTATGAGGTCAAAGGCTCATATGACCGCCAGATGATGCTCGGCGCATACCTCGTAAGCCTCTCGATCGAAGACGATATGACAAACGGCTATTACCTTAAAGAAGATATTTAACGGAGATATAAAATGAAAGAAGTTAAGACAATCATCCTGATAACAGTTTTTGCACTGCTTTTATCCGGATGTTCATTTTTCAAGAAAAACCCTGTTTACGACCTCCCTGCCGGAGCTCCCTCATACGAAAAGAAATACGATGAAGATACCGGCAGTACGATGATTGTTGTAGACGGCAGGTATTATGAATATTTCGGCACACTGAGAAATAAGATAAATGACGACTCAATAAGAGCATGCATCGGATATGCAGGTGATGATAAGAACGAGCGTCTCTACACATTAATGGAAGATCCGTTCGACAACTATATCATGGTCAAATGCGCAAACGGCATCATGGAACAGCCGGGATTTTACAGAGCCAGTGATACAAGGAACAAGGACATCCTTACACCTTCATATATCGAATCCTTAGGCTATGAGTGCTGGGGCTCTTCAGGTCTTCACTATGAAGAAAGATCAGCAGTGATCGGCGTTGTCTGCGAAGCAGATAACATCATAGAGATCGACTATTCCGTAGACATTAACGGCAAGCATTCGAATATTGGCGGAGTCCGCAATGGCAACATGAGTGTTCTTAAACACGGTGATCTCTTAACGTTCGAGATCCTTGAAAGAAGCGTCACCAAGTACGCTGATCCTGATAAGCCATTTACTGTCAGGGTAACTTTATCCGTTATCAAAAAGGACGGACAGACGGTAGATGTAGACGGTGAATTCACACACGATATGATGCTCGGCGGATACTTCCGCCAGCTCGAAGTTCATTACGACGAAGCCAAAGGCTATTACCTTGTTGTAAACTGAATCCGGCATCGAAAATAACATGGAAGGAGGCAGCAAAATGAACAGAGAAGAAAGTATCGAACTCGCACGTGATCTTAACCGGAAATACGTGTCAGCAGAACAGCTCAGTTCAAAGATAAGGGAATATGAAAGAAAGCTCGCCAAGCCCGCTGATACCTACAAGGAAAAACGCAGCCTCTTCTATTACTACAAATCATACATAAAAGTATCTGTCATCACGACATTGCTGTTGTTGCTTCCTGCATATATTGTTTCAGGCATTGCAGAATTTCTTGCCCAGTCCTATCGTAATCACAGCCACATTGCTTTTATGATGCCCTTCCTGTTCCTAGCCATCGCTATTGTATTAATAAATGTTGCAGGCGTAATTGTATCAAAAAGAAAGCTTAAGGACTTCTATCTTTCCGAAGATGAAAGGATCAGAGAAGAACTTGAACTTAGAGATACATGGAAGCATGATCTTTCTGATCTCATGGATCAGTTTGAAGATCTGTCTGGAAAGCTCGACAAATATAATGATCTTGTCCCGGATGAATACCAGACACAAAGGCACATGAAAAGAGTCGAGGATCTTCTCCTTACAAATAAAGCAAATTCGTTTGAAGAAGCGATATCTCTTTTAGAAGGACAGGAAAGGACATGAGATCCATGCGCAGTCTCAAAGATCAATCTAAAAAAGTTGTCACAACTGTTGTCACGGCAGTTCTTCTCTTCACGCAGGTGTTCATGATCACGTCATGTACCAATAGCAAAGAGTTTAAAGAGAAGTTTTCGGAGCACGGGGAATCACTGACGGAACTTGCAGAACACTTGCAGGACACTGTGGACGGAAGAGGTGAATTCTACCTTCATTATGACGTTGAGAACGACTCTTACCGCTTAAGCATCAGAAGCACTGATGGTGATTTCACTGATGTTGATCTCGAGCAAGAACCTAAGATCAAGTCCAAGCTTGATGAACTGAGAGAAATATTCTATGAGGTCACTCACAGGAGCGGTCCCAATCTCATCTATGTAACTGATGATTACGTCATCTTTGCAGAAGACGGATACTACGGATCCATGATCTATTCCGTAAACGGTTCCGTTGATAAAGAAACAAAGAAGAAATGGTGCTCAGAAGATTATCAGAGATTCTATAAACTGAACAGCAATTGGTATTCGGTCTATATAGACCTGATATAAGAAAGAGGCAAAAAATGCAAACATTTCATCTCGGAGCTACAGGCACAATAGTTTGCCTTTACATGCTCCTGATCGGGCTTGCGGTTTTCGCATTCATCAAGAAGAAGGTCGCAGCCGGAATCGCGATCATAGTTCTCTCAACCTTGGTAATGTTCGCAATAGCGGCACTTTGGATTATATCACCGATGTAAGTATCTTAATTAAATGTATCCTTTGTTATGAAGACAGGTTCACTATACTTTACATCGAAGCATACTGTCACTGTGAAATTATCAAGGTCATAAACGCAGGACCACTCGGTACCGATGCTGTTATTCTTGTTATCGTATCCGACTTTTTGAAGAAGGCTCATTGCTTTCTTATTATCAGCAACGCATTTGCAGTCACCGAGTTCCTTCATGAGCTCTTCATAACGTGTATCATTACCCGGATCGATAAATGCATCACCGGTGCAGATGACATAGTTAGTAACAGCCGGATTATCTTTGACATACATCTTGTCACCGAACCACTCGATAACAACACTTCTGCCTGTCTTATCGCAGACGAAAAGATGGAAAGATGTACCGAGCATCGTATTCATATCGTACTTCTCAAAGAAAGCGATTGCTTCATCGACCGTCGCACACTTATCAAGTATGGCTCTTACAGCAACATTGATAAGGACATCCTTCTTGCCGGTATTCTGATGCAGTTCATCAGTCTCAAGTTCAAGGATAGATACACCAAGGCCCGTCTCATTCATTCCTTCAACGACGAAGTAAGGTGCAGCAAGAGTTGCTGCTCTGCCCGCAAATGATGTCGGTGACATCTGCCCTTCACCGCTTCCGATATTAACGATCGAAAGGTCGACCATAGCGATAGAATCGTAGCCGTCTTTGGGATCACAATAGATCATCAGGCAATCAGTCTCCGGATAATCCAGGTTACGTCCCATAAGGTGATTTCCATTCTCATCTGTCACAAGGAATGCCGCACATCCAAATGCTTTTCCATCCATTGATAACGGGAGGCCGTAAAACAGGTTCTTCCCTGCCCATGCAAGAAGATCAGCCTCATTTGTGATTCCTGATTCAAGCATGTTGTCAAGCTTGTAATCGGCAGTGTACTTAACAGTATAAGCGCCTGTCTGATACTCCTTCAAAGACATGATGGTTGCGATCTGTTTTCTTACCGCGAAAAGGATCACAATCACGCCTGCTGCTATTAAGACAACAAATCCCAATACGATATGTCTTGCCTTAAGCTTATATGACAGAAGGATGCATAAAGCAGCCAGAAGTCCGACAGATGCAATGATGATACCCGTCATCTTGATCGAACCATAATTAACGGTGGGAGTTGCTTCACACATCACATGCGAGATAGTCTTCTTTAAATACTCACGGCCATTATCAGACAATGTCTCAGTCAGGGTTTTTAAATATTCGGGATTAGCGTCCGGATCTTCACTTACTATTGAATACAACTTTTCGTAATAAGCAATGACATAGTCATACGATTTCTGCCAGGTCTCATCCGGACACTCGATGACCTTAACATTGTAGATGTATCTTCCCTGGGAATCCCTGGGCACGAGATAACGTCCTACCGCATAAGGATTGGTATCTACGCCGCTGATTATGTAAGAACAATCGTAGTCCTCGATCTCATATGGAGTATAAAGACAGAGACCTTTCTCGATCTCAAAGAAATCCTCTTTTACAAGATGCACCTTGCCTGAAGCGCCGGGAACAAAGGAAGCTGTATCATTGATATCTATCGTGTTACCGCCGGTGCTGTCACTTTTCTCCATAACAGTACCTGTGACGCATGTTCCGACGCCGGCAGCTGCAATTACAGCTGCTATGACAAGTGCAATCTTCTTTCCCATGTGATCCCCCTCTTTGATCAATCCTTTGCCAAATACACAAAAGTCAGTTCATCATTGATCTTCTCTTCTTTGAATCTCCTGTACCCCAGTGATTCGTAAAGTCTAATGTTGTCGACACTTTTCGTGCTGGTAAACAGTTCATATCTGCAATCGAAGAAAAACTTCTCAATAGCTCTTATCAGCATGCTTCCGTTGCCCTGATTCCTGTAATCAGGATGCACCATCAACTTGCCGATATAAGCGACATGTCTCTTCTCATAAGCTCTAACGGAACCGATTATCTTATCGCCGTCAGTCATCTTAAGGATTATGCCGTTATTGAATTCTTCAGTTAATTCTTCAAGTGTCTCTTTAAGGGGTGGGATATCCTTGTTATTAAACAAGGCAGCTTCGCTCTGATAAGCAAGATACTGGAGATCCAAGATCTCTTTAAGATCGCAAAGTTCAGCTTTTCTTATATCCATGTGAAACCCTCCCCATAACTGGGAATATAATATCACATGTTAGATTTATTTAATATTTTTATTCCGGACAGGGATATCAGAGATCACCGTATTTTATCGTAGCGTTTTCTTCTGTGTCAGAATTGAATATAACGACATTATTCTCACGGTCCCAATTCACAAGAACAGAGACAGGGCGGAATGAGGCAAACATCTTGTCATTTGCAGCAAACTTCTCAGAGTTATACTTAATGTCCCATATGCGGAGCTGATCTACTTTCAGTGACTCTTTGGTAAAGCCGTCAGCCAGACGTTCTTCCTCAGTCATAAGGAAGTATCTCATTCCCGGAGCATTATTCGGGTTATCTCCATATGCATCCCAGGTAAGATCTGTAAAATAGCCCTTGCCGCCCAGCTCGATAAATGTCCAGTCATGATATCCTGAGTCACCATCGCCTTCAGCAGTAACAGCTTCAACTCCTGCCTGAAGGAGCATGTAAGCATATGCATCTGCCAGTTCGCAGCAGATTCCCTTCTTGGTCATAAGACATGCATATGTGCTGAAATCATCGACCGTGCATCCGTCAATGCTGCTGTAGTCGTACTGGTAATTCTTGCACATATAAAGATATATTCCGAAAGTCTTCTCGAAGTCAGAATAATCTGAACGGATAGCCTCATTAAGCATACGTTCTATCTCAGCTTCAAAAGCTTTCTCTTTATCAAGGAACTTATCCTTGCCCTTCGGATATTTGATCTTACCTATGCCGTCACTGTAACCGCCGCCTTGTACAATCGTGCAGGCCGCAGGAAAGAAAGATCCGATTACGGCTTCATCAGTGCACCAGTCGTATGCCTTTTTATCTGTGCACTTAAAAGTATCTTCACCTGCTTTTGCAGCATCGATCAGATTATATAAAGATTCCCACATATCTTCAGTAACATACTCGGACAGGAGATTCGTATGTACGTGAGGATTGAACTTAACGGGTTCTGCTTCCTTAGTGGTCTCTGTAGTGGAAGATTCCGTTACATTGACAACTATCTCTTCAGCTGATGTTGCCGTGGGCTTATCAGTATAGCTCGCTTCCGTTACAGGACTGGTACCGCAGCCTGAAAGAACCAGGATAAATGCTATAAATGCGCTTATGTATTTAATTCTTTTCATATATTTATTCCAAAACTCCAATCATGCTTTTCATGATGGCAGATTCTAACACCCTGTTTCATCGAAACGGCATCAATTCCGAACAATTATTTTTAACATTTGAAAGCGGATTTATTCCTGTTTTTCCGAGATTACATCGCCTTTAAGATCAAGGAATCTGTCCCTGAGTTCCTTGATAAGTTGGTTGTCTTTTTTGGAATATGTCTTGTACTGGAAAATACTGTAATAAGACTTACCTAATGTGATATCAAAATTCCACGGACTGTAATCAGTCGCAAAGTCCTTGTTGGAAGGTCTTTTCGACAAAGCAATAACGTTATTGTCCTTAATGAATGATTCAAACTCTTTGACTTTATCTTCAGATACCGAGTATTCCGTTATGATCAACGGCGAAGAATGCTCCTGTCTGTCGCTGCTCTCGAAGATCCACTTGCCGTCTTTATCCTTCTTAAGCATATGGTGGTGACTCTCACCTAACATATCGCCATATCCCGGGCTATATGAGAAGGATTCCAGATCACCGCTGTTATTCTTTTTAATAACAGACTTGCGGACCGCATAGATCACCAGATATGCTGCAAGCGCTGTAACAAGCATCGCCTCAACAACCATTACCAATGCCAGCGATGCAGCCACCGCCCACATATCTATACGCGCCTTATAGACCTTGAACCTGTAAGGCTCGACTATTTCATACTTGTCATTCTCGTCCTGGGCAACACCTTCCGGAAGACTGGCATATCCGGTTACCTTTCCATATATCACCAGTTCCTGTGTCTGGCCATTTGCATCGTCTATATAAGTGGCATCTTTCCTGATCATGATGTCCTTGCGGAACTGTCCGTCGACAAAGGATGTCCAGTGTCTGCTGTAGCGGATGTAATCAACGTCGTCCAGCCTTACATCACCGACTCGGTTGCAGATCGAGAATTCGGTATCGTAACCCGCAGCTTTTGCAAGAGCCATATCATGCTCGTTCTCTTTAACGCGGTTATTATCAATAATTGAACATATTGCGAAAACAGCAGCCGACACTACTGCCAACGCTATTATTATCCCAAGTAATATTTTCCAGGTCTTGTGTTCTTTAAGAGGCTTCACTGTTCAGATCCTTTTTTAAGACATTATACTTCAAGGTCTTTCTTTTTATTCAGATACTTGCGCGCATAATCTGCTTCATAATCGATCCACGGATTCTCACCGTCATTATATAGATACCCTATTGTTTCCTTATCGAGAGGTATCTTCTCATCCAGTTCTATAGAACCCTTTCTGTCCTTCCCGGGATCGATAAGGACTGAGCCGTCAGAGTCCAGCGTAGAAAACATAGGATAGTAGACAGTGATAAAGCTGTCAGTAAGAAGGCATTCAGCACCCATCGCCTGGGCACTGTGTACTGATGTGGTAACACCCATAAGTGTGACATTGGGGCATCGGGAAAGATAGTACGCCAGAATGTCTCCACCGCTTCCGCATCCGGAATTCGTCAGTACGACTACAGGCAGATCAGAATACCTTCCGTCAGGCTTGATCTTATATTCCTTATTCTTTCTCATCTCTTTACCGTCATATACACCCTTATACATAACGATCTCCTCATTGGTAAAGAGTGAGATTATCTCTTCACAGATAACGGGAAAGCCTCCGATATTGCCTCTGATATCGATGACAAGACTGTCCATCCCCTTAGCCTTAAGCTCCTCTATCCTGGATATAAGAAGGTCTTTTACCATAGGGTATTCATCCCTCATCGCAGCAGGTCTGTCTCTTAAGACATTGTAAAACTCACGCGGTATATAGAGATAACCGCAGTGATCATCTAACATCTCTGTATATGCGAACTGCAGGTCGTAATTAGCCTTTATCAGGTGACTGCATCCTGTCAGAGGTTTTACAGCCTGGCTCCTCCTGAGATCTCCGTCACCTATGCTCTTTACCGTGATCTCCTGTTCGGTTCCGTTACTGTCTATAAACCGCACATTCAAGACATCGCCGCCCATGGTCGAGAGATAGACCGGTCTGAAAAGATCTTCTGTCTCGGCTATCGGGAAATTAGATATTACGCCGCCCGAAGATACGCATCTTACCTCGGATATAGCTTCATCTATATCTTGGCCGTTCCAGCCTGTTATCACCATGCCGCTGCGCAGTCCCTTCCCGTAAGCTTCTCCGTTGCTGTCGACAAGAACTGCAACAGTCTTACCGTCATCCCTCCCGATCATCGAGAAGCCGTAATCGTTGCCGGACATATCCTTTTCGACTGCTTCCCATAAGGGCTGATCACTGATAACGAAGTCCACATGCCTGTCATGGAATTCATAGCAAAGATTAGCCACCACGACGGCAAACGCTTCCCTGTCTTTATTCTTTTCGGCTTCCTCAGCCAAAGGAATGTATCTATATCTCAAGTCATCAAAATCGATCTCCTTGTGGTCGCGCAGCACATAATTCTGCTCCAGTTCATCTATAAGCGAAGCGATGGAGTCCCTGTATCCCATACGGCTGAAATTGCTGAAATGAGATCCGAAGAAAATGACATAAACCAAAGACCAGATGGTAATGCAGAAAGCTGTGACTGCATTAAGGACCATAGGCCACTTTTTCTTTTTCCTCTTCGCATAGAACATGCACAATACACAATAAAGGACTGCGATAATGCCATATGTTCCGTGCCTGTCAAGTCCGAGAACGATATCACCCTTCGTATAATTGAACAGATAGAAGATGATGTAATTAATGACAGGAATAAACGCGAGAACAGTGAACACATTCTCTTTGTTCCATTTTACCTTCAGCGCGAAAAACAGGAGAACAAAGAACCAGCAAGACGTGAAGATCATGATGTATTGCATAGGAGCATCAAGCACCTTAAACAATCCCCAAATCTCGCTGATCAAGCTCACGTCATATCTCCCCGTTCAAATACTTCCTTGTATACGCCAGATCATAATCACCGCCCAACTCATACATGCAGTAGACCGCAGTGGAATCAAGCGGGATCCTCTTATCTAATTTTAATGAACTCTTCCTGTCTTTACCAGCATCCATAACTACCGAACCGTTCTCATCAAGAGATGCGATAATGGGATACCTGACAGTGATCCGTCCATCTGTAAGATAGCACCTGCCGCCTAATGCCTGCGCCGATCCCCACGTAGTCGTAATGCCCATCATCGTAACGTTCGGGCACTTTGAAATGCTGTATGCAAACATATCTCCGGAACTTGCACATCCGGCATTTACCAGAGCTACAACCGGAATATCTTTATACCTTCCGTCAACAGGGATCGTCCATGCCCAGCTGTCACTCATCCTGTAAGTCTTGCCGTCGTAGAATCCGCCGTAATATACGATTTCCTTATCGGTGAACAGGGATACGATCTCCTCGTAGATAACATCGATTCCACCGTCATTTCCTCTTAAGTCAAGGATCAGTCTGTCCATACCCTGAGCCTTAAGGCCTTCGATCCTGTCCACGATCAGCTGTTTGAGCGAAGGATATTCATCCGCCAAGGCCGCACCGATGTCATTTACGGGATCATAAGATTCTTGAGGTATACAGAGATATCCGCAGTGGTCATCTAACATCTTCGCAAACCCAAACTCGCTGCACCACTTCTCGCTCAACGGATAAAGCGCTTCTTTGAGTCTGTCGTAATAGCTTCCGTTAGCTGATACTGATACTTCCTTCTCATTACCTGACTCATCGATAAATTTAACCTTAACTTTATCCCCGCCCTTGCCTGCAAGGAATATCGGTTTTACGATCTCCTCATTCTCAGCGATCGGGAATGCACATATCTGGTACATAGGCTGTACACAGCGCACTTTGGATATTGCCTCATCTATCTTAACCCCGTCCCACTCTGTGATCACAGATCTGTTACGGATACCGAGCTTATATGCTTCAGACTTCTTGTCGAGAAGAATGACAACTGTCTTGCCGTCATCCTGCCTGATCATCGAAAAGCCGTAATCGTTGCCTGCCATCTTATACATGACCTTACTGTTCAGTTCATCATCGAGAACTCTGAATGACAGATGGCCGTCATGGAATTCGTAGCAAAGGTTTGTAACAGCCTCCGCAAATGCTACTTCATCCTTATTCTTTTCTGCTTCAGCAGCCATCGGAATATATGTATTTCTGAGAGCATCAAAATCAATCTCTTTATGATCTCTCAAGACATAATTCTTTTCGAGCTCATCGATAAGAAGCGACATCGATCTCTCATATCCGTAATGAGTAAAATTCCCAAGGTGAAATGATCCTTCGAATGCAAACACATAAAGAATCGCAACAGAAGAAAACACAAAGGTAAGAAAACCTGCTATTACCAGAGGCAGGATCTTCCTTTTGCCATGGGATATCCAAAGCCCGGTCAGAAGAAAGAGCAAAGCTGCAACAAGGTGCGGTCCATATCTAAGAAGGCCTACAGTCTGATTGCCTTTTGTGAAGTTGATCAGATAGAACACCGCGAAATGGATAACAGGAATAAGCCCCAGGATCTTGAATATCTTCTTGTCCTTTTTACGCATGATGATCATGAACAGAACAAGCACAAGAAACCATGCAGGCGTAAATATCATCAGATAACCTGTTGGCCCGTCTGCAAGCGACAGGAGTTCAAATATCTCTTTTATGAGGTCAACAGCAATTTCCACAGCTCATATCCTCTTATGTCCAAAGAGAAGTTATACACATAGGGGACGCGCCTTCACTCACTTCAAAGCCGCAATGCTTATAGAATTCAAGAGCGGTATCATAAGCAATAACGCAGATCCTCATATAATCCTTATAGTAATCTTTTATGTATTCGACAAGCTTTCTGCCAATGCTCATTCCGTGATATTCAGGATCGACAAGAAGATAATGGACATATGCATTCATTATCCCGTCATCCATAGCAGCAATAAGACCTACAAGCTTATCGCCATCCCAGGCTGAATAAACAGCTTTGTAATTTCTCATTGCAACAACGAGCTTATCCGGATAATGTCCGGACGACCACCCGACTGACAGGAATAATCTCTCTAATTCCTGTGCTTCAAATTCATGCTGTTCGCTATATTCAATTTCCATGATCAAGTCAAAAGCCTCTCATCAATATTCTTCCAGTTAACTGAAGTCTTTATACCCTTTACGCAGGCAATGGATGCCATACCATGAACGATAGACCAGATCTTGATGAGATCGATCTCCTGCTCTTCATATGTCTTCTCCAATCCGTTTTCATCAAGGTGCTTAAGGTAAAGTCTTCTGAGAAGCAGGAACGGCGGATAATCATCCTTATATTCTTTATTCATCTTAAGATGAACTCTGATACCCTGCTTCCCGAAAAGGAAAGTAAAATAATCGGGATTCTTATGGAAGAATGTAACGTACTCCCTTCCCATGGCTATAATAGCTGCATCTGCATTAGGCTTATCCGTAACAGCATTCTCAAGAACACTCATGAATTTATCAGTAACGCTATCCATAATCGCTTCGATAAGTTCATTCTTATCCTTAAAATGAGCATAAGGTGCAGCATGCGATACACCGCATCTTGCAGCAACTTTACGAAGAGAGAGTTCCTCTTCTCCGCTCTCATTGATAATTTTAAGTCCTGCATCAATAAGCGCCTGTCTTAAATTACCGTGATGATAATTATCAGCCATATGTCTTCTCCTTTATTTCCCTTAACGCTTTGCATGTTTCCACAGGATTCTCCCACAGAGGGCTGTGGGCAGAATTTGAAATCCTGTAAAACTTCTTAGAAGGTGCCTTAACCGCATTACTGTATTCTTCCACGAGCTGCCATGGGCAGTTATAATCCATCTCACCACTGACGAAGAATACAGGGATCTTGATCTCCGTTATGCTCTTCCTGTAATCAAAACCATCCAGTTCAGAAGCAAGTCTGGTCTTCCTGTACATCTTCATGCCCCGGACATAGTTGATCTTTTCAGTGAGCGTATAGCAGCCACATGAGATTATCGGCCATGTTATACCTTCAAATTCACTCTTGTTAAGGATCGTTCCGCCCCCTGCGTCATGCAGAAGTTTAACATAAGTATACCAGTCTTTGCACTTTATGTTACCACCGTCAAGATGAATAACAGCATCCTCGAGTTTTTTGAGCCTGTTTCCGTCACCTCGTTCAGTGAATACTTCCTTCATGAATGAATACATTATCGTATCGTTCTCCTCAGAATCCGTAACACACTGAGCCATTCCGATATATGCATAATAGTTCTCAGGATGCCTTTGCACAGCACGCAAGGCAATGTGACTTCCGCCCGAAAAGCCCATGATATAGATCTTATCCTTATTGATACGCTGCTTTAAGCATTCAGTTACCTTATCCGTATCATCAAGCAGATTAGCAAGATCAATACTGTCTATATCAGCCTTACTGTTATATGCAATGCCCATATACCGGTAATCCCAATAGACAATGGTAAAGTCTTCTTCAAGCTTCATATCCTTATACTTATCAGTAAAGACATAATCGTCGGTACCGGGGCCGCTCGATACCAGGAGCAGTACGGGATTATTCTTATTCTTCCCGTTAATGAAGAAGCCATTCGGAGCACCGTTAATATCTATTACAAACTTTTCAGAGATACTGTCAGGTTCACTGTATGTCCTGATCCTGCCGGGACTCATAAGCGCCCAGACAGCTACTATCAGTACCGGTACAGCTAAAACACATAACGCAATTACCATGATCTTCTTTCTCACGATCTATCTCCAATCTTGACAGTGTCAATTTCGATAATTATATCTGCTATCTTTACATTGTCAAGTTACCATCATAACAAAAAGCAGCCGCACATAATGCACAGCTGCTTTCTGCATCTATATCTGGGTATTAAGAGAGGGCTTTAACCTACGGTCTTACCGTCGACAAGTTTTACGATACGGGTACCATATTCAGCACACTGCTCAGAGTGTGTTACCTGGAGGATTGTAAGTCCTTTTTCTTTATTAAGTCTTGCGAAAAGTTCCATGACCTCTTTGCTTGATGCGGTATCGAGATTACCTGTAGGCTCATCTGCAAGGATGATGGAAGGATTGCCTAATACTGCTCTGGCGATTGCAACTCTCTGCTGCTGACCGCCTGACAATGTGTTAGGCATTGCCTTGCGCTTTTCGGTAAGACCTGTTATCTCGAGGATCTCATTTAAAGACTCTTTAAGTTCTGACTTCTTCTTGCCGTTGATCGTCTGAGGAAGAAGAATGTTGTCTTCAACATTGAGATTCATAACAAGGTTATAGAACTGGAATACGAATCCCATGTTCTTTAATCTGAGATCAGACAATTCTTTATCCTTGAGCGTTCCAAGGTCCTTTCCGCACACGGAGATATTTCCTTCAAAGCTTCTGTCCAGACCACCTATCAGATAAAGAAGAGTTGATTTGCCTGAACCGGATGCGCCCATAAGAGATACGAACTCACCCTCTTCGACAGTCATATCCGCGCCGTTTAAGACATGGTTTATATTCTCGTTCTTACCAAATGTTTTGTTTACGTTTTTTACTTCAATGATTGCACTCATTTTATTATCCTCCATATATTACTCATACTTGATCTGCTCGGCGATCTTCATCTTCCTTAAATTCTTTATAGGGAACAGTACTGTAGCGGTAAATGCCACTGTCATTACTGCGAAGAACACAAGCATCTTCAAAGGTTCGAAATTGACTTCCATCGACATTGTCTGTGCACTCATAAGAGCAGCATTCAGTACAACCGTCATTAATGTTCCGATTATCGTTCCAGTTGCTGAAGCAGTCATAGAAGCGATAAGGACTTCCTTAAAGAGAATACCTGAAAGCTTTCTCTTATTCATTGCCGTGGAAAGCATGACCGCACATTCCTTCTTTCTTCCTTCAAAGCCAAGGAGCTGGTTGGAGATCATACCGATCGCTGTCATTCCTATCGAGATTGCCATGATCGCAGTTGTAATTGCAATAGTCTTTGCATTGTCAGATTCAAGCTCTTCAATAAGTTCTTCTTTGGTCGACAATTTATTATATGTATTCTTGCCATATGTCTCCAACGTATTCTTAAGAGCATCCGGATCTGAACTATTCATAAGGAGCAATCCGGGCATATCGTTAAACAATCTCTTGTAATCGCCCGGACTTACGAGAATATTTACCTTGCCACCGCCATAATAATTTGTCTCAACGATATCGGCGACCTTAAACTCTTCTTCCATAGGAAGCAGATAATCAGGGCCTATAGTGACCTTTAATGTATCGCCTACATGAAGATCGTATTTATTCGCCAGAGTCTTAGTAACTGCAATACTGCCGTTTTCCAATGATTCCGGAAGTTTCTCAAAACCGGTGAAGTATTTGAAGCCACCTTCAGGCAGAGAGAAGAATTCAACATAAGAATCCAACGTCTCATCGTTAAACCAAACAGTAGCAGGGCTGCTATAGATCATTTCGGTGTCAGTTACACCTTCAACGTTATCGATATATGAATAGTACTTAGCAGCCTTTTGAGTCTCCATTACCACATCACAGTTATATGCAATACCGCTCACAGAATCAGATAATCCTCCGGCAAGTGCATACACAACGATACACATAGCTGCAGCAGTAGCACTGAGGACGCCGCTTCCGACTGTACTCTTTCTTGATATTGTTTCGGTAGCAGCCAAAGACCAGGCAGTATTTCCGCTTCTTTCTGCGATCTTTCCGATAAGACCGGTTACTGCCTTGAGGATCCTCGGGAAGAGCAATGCAAGCGCAACAACTGAAGAGAGAATGCAGAATGTAGCACCGATAATATTCTTTCTGAAAAAGAACGTCACAATAGCAGCAACAACAAAGACTAGACCGATTATCAGGGATGATTTGCTGAATCTGTATTCAGTGTCCCTGTTATCGAAAATAATATCTCTGATCGATGTTTTAAGAGCTTTAAGGATTGCCTTAAGAGGAATAAGACATTCGACAAGTACCGCGCCGATTATGATTCCTGCCACGAGAACCACGGGATAAGGCGGGAACTCAAGCTTGATATCATCTGAACCCGTATTGAATAAAAGGTTCAGTATAGGCAGTCTGATAAAAGAATAAAGCACAGTTGCCGGAATGCTTCCGAACAAAGCATAGAGAACATTTTCGAGCAAAAGGATGCGTGCTGTACGGGCAGTGCTCATTCCGAGACTTCTTAAAGTGCCTATATAGGGCATTCTCTCGCTTACGATCCTGTTGCAGATCGATGCAGTAACAAAGATAACCAGAAGAAATGCTACAACGAACATAAGCATGAATACTGCCTTAAGTTCATCCACCATTGCATTATCTGAATCCGAGAGATAAAGATCGGTATAGGTAGCCGTAGGATACTTTTCTTCAATCATCTTCTTGGCTTCCTTGATCTTCGTATTATCTTTAAGATCTACAAGGAGCATATCAGCATCCTGGTATCCGCAGCTGAGCGTAGTGCTCGTATTGAGATTGACTACTCCGGAGCTTCCCGCGATAAGAGGGTTTTTCATATCAGCAGGTAATAATCCGCCGATAGTAAGTTCGACCTCCTTTTTTGCCCTGTCGTGAACGGTGATCTTATCACCTTCTTTATAACCATAGTTTTCAGCAAACTTCTTGGTTATATACATCTCACCGTCTTTGATGTCGAGCGGCGGGAGGAACTCCATGCTTTCAGCGTCTTTTGGATCAAGACCATATATACGAAGAGACTCTGTTGTTACGTAGCAGTATTCACCGTCGATCTTCTTATAAAGGGTCTCGGAGTTTGCGACAATGATCATGGTATCTGCTTCGGGAAAACCATCCGGAAGCTTGGATACATCGCTTGCAGCCATCAATATAAAGTCAGCTCTTGAGATATTGCCCATGAAAGTGGTCAGAACTTTTGTGATGCTGTCACCCAGATCAAAGCAAAGCAATGCGCAAAGGCTGCACATGAATATCGCGAAAACCACCAGCAATGTACGGAAAGGTTTTCCGAATATGTTTTTCAATGAATTCTTAAATACAATATTCATCTTCTATTCCACCCCATTAATACCATCTCGAAATACGCTTCTCGGGAGCGATGTACATACCATCGCCCTCCTTGACATCATATGTCTCATAGAATGCATCGATCGATGACAGGATCGCATTGACTCTGATGTATGAGGGACTGTGCACATCATATGCAATCTGGTCTATGATCGAATCGTCAGTACGCATCTCGCACCAGATCTTCGCATAGTTCTCGAAAAGCTTGATCCTGTCTTCCTTCGTCTTGCACAATGATACGATGCACTCTACACCACCGAGGTCAGCATAGTTCTCGCCGAGTGTCTGTTCACCGTCAACGTGGTAATAACCGAACACTTTAAAGTTATCTTCGAAATACTTTGCAGCCTTCTCATTGCGTGCTTCAAGAGTCTTAAGATCACTTTCATTGATCCAGGAAGGATCATATTCACCCTTTGAATTGAAAAGAATGCAGTTGCTGTCAAAAGCATGACCCATCTCGTGTGCGATTACAGCTCCAAGTCCGCCAAGATTTGTGAAGTAATCAGCCTTTGCATTGAAGAAAGGATCATTAGTGATCGCAGAAGTAATGGTGATCGTATTGCTTGACGAATCGTAACATGCGTTCATCATCTGCATCGGCATATTGATTTCTGTTCTGGATACAGGTGTATTCTTATTGAACTTTTCTACGCTCTTATTATAAGAGTGACGTTGATAATCACGGCAAAGCTCGTAGTAGTTATTACCGGTGATATCGCTATATTCAGAAGGATCATGTCTCTTGAGATCAGAACCTGTCAGATAGATTATATTTTCGAGTTTTTTCAGAAGTTCTGCCCTTGTCGCATCGCTGAGCCAGGAAGCATTCTTGATTATCTTTCTGTAGCCATCCTTGATGTCATCACACATTTTTCTCAAAGCTTCATCTGTCTCTGCAGAATAATGACGCTCCACATAGATAGGATCTGTCTCATTAGAGAACGCCGCTCTTATTTCATTGATTGCCTGGTCATGTTCCGAGTCATAGTTTCTGCCTTTGTATGATGCAAGCAGATCATAGTGAGGAGCGATATATCTCATATAAGACTTGTATATCTCACCTAATTCCCATGCCTTAAGAGCTTCAAGATTATCTTCTGTCAGTACCTTATTAAGTGCCTTAAGCTGATTCTCATCCGTGATGCAGTACTTTTGGGCAGCATTCTTATCTATTCCCATTCCGGCAAGATAGCTGTCAAGATCAACATTGCTTAAGAGCTTCTTTGCCTCATCAGAACCTATGATCTTCTGATACTTAAAGACCATTGGATCTTCGGTTATATCGAGGTCTGTCTCCGCATAAATGTGCAAAGCGAGCATGGCCAGCGCTTTGCCATACTTATCTCCGGTCTCTTTATCATAACCTCTTGTACTTAACACAACTTCGGCATCTCTCTTAATAGAGAATGCAGCATTGTTACTGTCACGCATTAAGGTAAAAGGAACGCTGAGAACACCACTAAGCTGACTTATATTCATGACTCTCTCGGTAGGCTTAAAAGGATTTATACCCGTACTGATCGAGATTATTCCACCTACTCCATACTCTTTTTTAAGTCTTGCATCGAGCTGGAGAAGTTCCTTGACCGAACCAGCTTTATCAACAGCTTCGATCATATCCATAAGATCTTGAGGTATCTTTTCTTTTTCAAAGTCATACGCCTGGAACATTTTATAAGCACGCTGTATGACTTCCTCTTCAGAACCTTTCTTGTAACCTGATCCTGCTACGCAGTCATCGATGATCTTCTCTATCTGATCATCGATAAGATCCGTCTTGAAAGCAACTTCTACTGATTGTTCGCCATACTTGAACTCGGATGTATTGAATCTGTCCTGATTAACAAATCTGAAGTAGTCATCCTGCGCTCTTAACGGCTTGTTATCCTGAACAGTAGTCTCAGAAGTTGTGGGCTGATTCTCAATCACAGCTCCACAGCCTGTCAGGACTGGCAAAACCATAGCAGTAGCAAGCACTATTGCTGCAACTCTTTTCATATTCCTTCTCCCCTTCTTGGATTTTGCATCCTAATCTTACACAAGCAACCTTAACGCACAATTCGGCTTACCTTAAGTAAACCTTAACAAAGTGCACCTCTAAAGTGCACCTCTATAGTATTATATAGATATATCGTTTCTGTATTCTTTTCTTAATTATTTCTAAAATATCTACTAAACACGGAAATACCGCCTTTCCGCATGCTATAATGCGGCTAAAGAATACGGGTGGGGTGGATTAATATGAGCAAGAGGAACAGAAGGTATCAGCTTCCAAGGAACTGGATAGTTTTACCTATTATCATTTACACCGTTTTGATCATAGTCACATTTATCGCTATTTCCATGTCGACCGTGATCTTCTCTGAATACACCACAAATCTCAAGGCAAAAGCTGAGACTGAGGCTGCCTTCAGTTATGCGGAACTGTATGAGAATGCATCAGAAGACCAGTTAGACAATCTGTACAGCGAGATCAGCTCAAAATATGAATTCTTCATCGCTGATAAGGACTGGAATGTGCTCTATCCTTCCGGAAGCCAGATGACTCTTGTCATTCCAGAAGAAGAGAATGAGTTAGAACCACTGAACGCATCATTCGTTACCAACATTCCGGGATTCGACAAAATGCCTTTTGACCCTGACAGTCTGAGGATCATTGTTGCAGATAATGCCAGATACTGTGCCGACAAAGATACGTCATTCTTCGACATTGAAGACAACAGTATCTCTCCTAAATCCTTCGAGATCTTAAATGATCAGGATCTTCTTACGTCCATCTTCAACAACGGCAGCGTTCCTGTCCCTTACTGGACTGTCTTCGAAGTTAAGGAAGGAAAAGAGCTGATTGCTTTCAAGACGCACATCGATATTCATCTTACAGATGTCATCTATATTGGCAGCTTTGCTCTGTTAAGCGCTGTTATCTCAGGAATCATCTTCATACTTCTTCTGATCAATGTCATCAGGACTCATATAAATAACAGAAAGATGAGAAACATTGTCTTCAGAGATCATGTCACGGGAAACCGCAACTGGTTCTGGTTCGCATTAAAGAGCAAAGAGATATTAAGGAAGAGAAGAAACAACGTACAATACGCCATTGTCAGTCTCGCGTTCGTAAGATACAGGAACTATGTACTCTGTCACTCAGTCGAAGCAGGCGAAAAGAAGCTTCGCGATATCTGGAAAACTATCAGTTCTTCTCTTGATAAGAACGAGATCTGCGCTCACAGCGCCCTCGCCAATTTCCCGATACTCATAAAGGCTGCCACGGCAGCTGACGCTAACGCACGCGTAGACCGGATCATTAAGAGTCTCTCTGTCCTTAGCGGCGATCACGACTTCAAGTTCCAGGCAGGCGTCTGCATGATCGACCCCAAGATAAGAAAAGATGCTGATATCGATCTGCTCTACAACAATGCGTCTTCCGCACGCGCTACACTTGAGACTACCGATGATACCGGAATAGCCTTTTTCGACAACAAACTCGTCGAAGATGAGAAGTGGATCGACCTGGTTACAGAGAGGCAGCGTGACGCACTCGAAAAGGAGGAATTCAAAGTCTACTATCAGCCTAAGTTCGATCCCCGCACTAACGAACTCAGAGGCTGTGAGGCTCTTATCAGATGGGTCTCTGATGATATGGGTTTCGTTACTCCCGGACAGTTCATCCCTATCTTCGAGAAGAGCGGATTCATCACGGAGATCGATCACTATATGCTTTCACACGTCGCAAGAGATCAGAAGAGCTGGCTCGACGAAGGAAGAAAATGTGTTCCCGTATCAGTCAATGTTTCCCGTGCTCATTTCGCCGAGACGAATCTGGCTGAGCAGATCAAAGAGATAATCGACAGAGAGGGCGCTCCGCACAACCTTATCGAGATCGAGCTCACTGAAAGTGCATTTTTCGATGACACCAAGCAAATGCTTAAAACGATCAAGAAGCTTAAGAGTTATGGCTTCCTCGTATCCATGGATGACTTCGGTTCAGGTTATTCCTCACTTAACTCGCTTAAGGATATGCCGCTTGATATCTTAAAGCTCGATGCCGGTTTCTTCAGCGGTGACAAGCATAATGAAAGAGCTGAGATCGTTGTTGCAGAGACTTTGCAGCTTGCCAAGAAACTCAATATGACCACCGTCGCTGAAGGTGTTGATTATCAGTCACAGGTAGACTTCCTCGCAGCAGAAGGATGCGACATGATCCAGGGTTACTTCTATTCGAAGCCGATGCCCAAAGAAGAATACGCATTAAAGCTCGAAAAGAAGGCCGTTGTTACTCCTGAAGTAACCAAGGAAGATGACAGTGTAAAGGAAAACTCTGCTCCTGATGCACCCTCAAAAACCGAAGAAGATCAGGCAGAACCAGTTCCTGCTCCCCAAGAACCGGACGATACTGTCGGCGGTGAAGATAACGGACAAGAGTAGAAATACTTAAATAAAATTGATACAATTTATTCCAGTTTTGAATAAGGGGTAACAATTTATGAAAAGGATTCTTTCTACTGTACTGTCAGCAATTCTCTTTGCATTGATGATCCCGGGGCTTACCGGATGCAAGGCAAAGCCTAAGGATTGGTATAAAGAGACGCTTGATTACTATACAGAAGGCGTTAAGACCAACTGGGCAAATGAAGATAAGAGCTTAAGACTGAATATTTCCCAGGATCTCAAGGATTACTCCAAGAACAGAGGATATCTTCTTACTGACCTTGATGGTGATGGTGTCGATGAGCTCCTGATAGGCTTTACCGATAATTCAACATCAACCAAGTTTACTGATGTCGTAGTCTGGCATTCGGATCTTGGCGCATCAAAACTCCTGGGCGGAGCTGAAGGTTACTACATCGGATTATGTGCAAACAATGTTCTTTCTGTGGATTCAAAGTACGGATCACAGAGAGAGCGTACGTTCATGAAGTGGAATTCCAAGAATAACGCATTCGATGTCATCTCCGACGGAGAAGGCAAATATCTGCCTATGAAGTGGGAGCTTACACCTTTTAAGTGATTAGACAGGCTTATTGTGCCATTCGTATTCCGGATGTCTTGAATAGTATTCTTCCTTAACACCGTACATTCTAGCATCTGCTATCTGCATCGCCTTGCGGACATCATCATATTCGGAGCTGTGACAAGCGCCGTATGCGAAGTGCGCTCTTTCAGGACGCTCTGCTCTCTTTATAAGCTGGTCCTTCAACTCTGAGAATGACTCAACTGTAGTATCCGGTGCGATTATAAGGAATTCATCACCGCCGACACGATAGATCTCGAGCTTCTCGCTCTTGATCTCCTGAAGAGCAACAGCGACATCTTTAAGAAGATTGTCGCCTGCCAGGTGGCCCTGCTTGTCGTTGATCGTCTTAAGACCGTTTACATCGATAAAGAAAACACCGAAAGGCTTCTTGATCTCATTATCGCCGCTGACATCTTCACTGATCCTGTTGTTCATTGCATTACGGTTATAAACACCGGTCAGAAGGTCAGTGGAACTCATGATCTTCATCTTTCTTACATTCTGCTCGTTGGCGATCTCAGCAGAAATGATAAAAGCTGTGATGCCAAGTGTCTCCTTGATCATCATCGTCTTTTCGACATCAAAATTACCGGCCCAGATATAACCTATTGTCTTATCATTTGATCTGAGAGGCTGTATAACGATGCTCTTAACACCGACATATCTCAAAGATGCGATCCATTCAGGAGCGATCTTAGCAGCATTTTCCATATCCCTCTCATTGGTAATGACAAAGCAATTGCTCTTGTTGATAAGCTTTGGCCAGCTCTCGACGACCATG
Organism: uncultured Clostridia bacterium; assembly: GCA_946403085.1. Taxonomy (GTDB): domain Bacteria; phylum Bacillota; class Clostridia; order Saccharofermentanales; family Saccharofermentanaceae; genus Saccharofermentans. The sequence continues at coordinate 34,379 of CAMIYM010000020.1, forward strand.
CGGAATTCTTCAGTAAGATAAGAATCGGTCGGCTGCTGCTCTTCATCCTGATAGTCATAATCTTCGCAAAGAAGTGAGTATTCCCTCTTATCGTAATCAGTAAGAAGAATGCTGCATCTCAGGGCTCCACACTGCTTGCGGATATCCTTGACTACTTCTTTCATTGATTTATTGAAATCAGAAGTCTCACGGAGTTTGAGACATGTCTTAATAACATTTGCAGCGGTTTCCGAAGAGATATCCGCAAGTTTATCTACATCAGCCTTCGGATTCATCTCATAAGAGAAGAATACTAGTTTCTTATCAGGATCAGAGGAATTAAGAGGCATGTAGAATACCTCCATCCAGGCATTGTATAACTCTATATCAAAATATGTGTGGAAAGGTTTTCCACTGGAAGCACACGATTCCACAAGTGATTCGAAGTTAGCTGCCTGCTGAATATATCTGGTATAAGGAACGTCTTCAACAAACTCATCAAGTGACTTAACAACAGTCATCCTGTAAGCATCATTTCCATCAACGACATGGTATCTTTCAGCGCCATGCTCTGCCTTAAGATCTACAGACAGAACACACGCAACACCTTTAAATGTCTCCAGGAAAGCCTTGAATTCGCTCATACCCGTCCTCTAAATTTTAAAAAGATATATTTATTATACTAGCAAAAATCAAGGCTTACACAGGCTTTATCCTTATTTATCGAAAGTTTACCTTAGTTCATATTTTCGAAAAATCAGAGTTTGAGAAGCACTGCTCTGCTCGGAGCACCGTCTGATCCACCGAGATTTATCGGTGCGGAATTCAAAAGATAAACACCATCAGGAACCTCTCCAAGCCTTATGCCTTCGAGAAGCACGATCTCAGCGCCCAGCATGATCAGATGAACTGCCATCGGTGCATCAAGCGGTCCGACCGTCTGTGACTCGTTTCCGAAAAGCATTATCCTATTCTCTGCGAAAACTTTTGCCGCATCTTCTGTCATGGTCGCATCGCCTTTTACGAGTATCCTGTTATAACAGTCGCATTCGGTATTTCCGGATCTTAACGCAGCCTCTCTGGCCTGTGATATAAACGAATGGGCATCTTCAGCTGTTATATCACCTTCATGTGAGATGACAAAAGCATATCCGATGAACCTTTCCATATCGACCTGATCTATAGTCTTGCCTTCATTGATGAAGTGATACGGTGCATCTACATGGGTACCGTTATGAGCGCACATCTTAAATGCAGTCAGATTGCAGACCGCACCATCGCTGATACTAAGTTTTATCTCTTTCTCAGGTGAAGGATCACCGGGATAGACAGCGCAGCTGAAAAGTTCCTGTGTTATGTCGTAGATCTTCACGGTTTATACCTCCAAATAGCAGTTGTAACAATGTTACAGTCTGTCAACCGCAAGGCTTTTGCGCCTCACTCCAATTATTGATTCATCAGGTCAGTTTCATGCCTTTTTACACGCTTATTATAACATCCGGCACGTTTTGCTTCTGACATCAGCGCCGCTTCATAACAAACCTGGATGAGGACTACCCCTTCTGATCACCCGAGTGAGAATACAAATCCTGCAAGCGGCGACATAACGATCATAAGTACCGAGAAACAGAACGAGTTAACTGATATCAGCGTCGCCCTTTGCTCTGCCGGCACCATCTGGTTCAAAGCAATGTCTGATCTTATCTGTATTAGGTCATCAGCAAATGCCGTCGCAAAGCCTCCAAGCGTCATCAGATACCATATGCCCGTAAACTCGCTGGCAAGCCCTATGAGCGCCAGTGAGATGCAGAAGATAAACAACTTACCCAGCGTTACCTTCTTCACCTTACGCGCAGCCAGAGCGCCCAGGATGCCGCCCATCGACATGATGAAGAGCAAAGGTCCCAAAGTCCAGTCAGGAATGCCCGTCATCGGGAGCTTCGCCTGCAGGAAGAATAGGAGCAGCACGTCGATACCGCCGACCAAAGCGTTCCTGAATATGAGTCCTGCTACCTTCTTATTGCCTTTAAGGAAGCTGAACGCACCCCTGTAGACATCTCTGATCCTCTTGCCGAGTGATTCTCCTGCCTTATTGAGGATGACCTTATTCTCACGCAGGGACAAAAGGAAGATCATGTTTATAAGAGACAATCCAAGTGACAGTGTCTGTGCATTCCTGTTTCCCATAATGACAGCCGCACCCGCGAAAAGTGTCGCAAGACCATTCGATATACGGTAGATAGTTGTCTGTGTCGAGATATACCTGTCGTACTTACTCTCCTGCCCTTCTTCAAGCAGAGAATCATAAGCAAGCGCGCTGTCGCTTCCTGATGCGAAGTTATATGAAAGCGCCGAGAATCCGATCGACACGCATACGGCCGCAAAGCCCGGAATAAAGCCTCTTACAAGTGCAGAGCACATCCACATCATACAGCTGACGATAAGGCTCTTCTTGCGCCCGAACACATCAGCAAACATGCCTGAAGGGATCTCAGCCATGAGACTTACGATGTGGAAAACCGTCTCGGCAAAGCCGACCTGAATAAGCGAATATCCGTCGCTTACCAAAAGCAGCACCCACGCTGCGCCGGCGATCGAGATGTTGGATATAAAATTTGATATATACAGAAGCGTGAGCTGCTTCTTAGTACTATTTTTTGACATAAAAAAACTCCTTTTAATTCAACTTTGAATAAAAGGAGAAGTCATCAGTTTTATTAATAGGTCCTATGCGTTATTTCCTACAAACAGGCAGACTTCTCCCATAGGACGCCTTGATGGAACCGAACATAAGCTGAATGTTGGGTGTTATCCAATGCATATGAGAGCTGCCTTTCTTTAAGATTTCTATGGGTAATATAACATAATCAATTTCGCGGTGCAATGCTATAAGCTTCCGACTCTATCGCCATGTTTTTCGCGGAAAAAAGCTGGAATAAAAGTCGGAAAATGCGAGATTCCGACTTTTCGCCATGTTTTTCGCGGAAAAAGCTGGAATAAAAGCTGTCACCAATTCTTTTCGAGATGTTCAGCGAGCCTGTCGCCTTCATATCTGAACTTCATCGTGAAGAATCCCGAATCCTTATGCTCACCGAAAAGATAATCGAACATGATCTTATCGCCTTCCCAGACAGGAAGATCACATATATCCTTCAAGGGCACCCAGCAGAGCTCGCCCTCATCACATGCGTTCTCCGGAAGGACGAAACTGTCAGGCACAGATGCTGTGAATACATGCATGTACTCGGTAGGATATTCGGATGAGATAAAAGTGATAAGGCCTCTGTAAGAGAAGTTCTCGAGCGAATCGAAGCCGATCTTTGCCTCCTCGGAGAGTTCTCTTAAGACGCACTCTTCAGCCGTCTCATCAGACTCGAAATGTCCGCCTATGCCAAGATACTTGTCGAGGTTCATGTCGCCTTTTCTGGTCTTGCGGATAAAGAGACAGTCGCTGCCTCTAGTGATATAGATCAGTGTTGTGAGATTCTCAACGCGCATGCGGCAGAAAGCTTAGAACTCAGCCTTTGTCTCGCCGTAGTCGATAGAATAATCGCCGTCAGCAAGGGCGATATTGAAGTTAACACGGTAGATGATGTAAGAAGATACATCGATCTTAAATGTCTCAGCCAGAGCGCACCACTTATCAGCGATAGTAACGATATAGCTCTCGCGGTGCATAGGAAGGAAAGGTGTCAGAGGGAACATATGCTTGGAGATGATATCTCTCTCGATATCGTTAAGTCCGAAGTCCCTGTCAGCATTCCTCATGGCAACACCGGGGTGGGTAAATCCGTGGACTCTTCTGCCCGGAACATTCTTATCGTGCCAGTCGTAAAGGAAATAATCGTGAAGGAGCGCGCCTCTTACAAGGCTGTCTCTGTCCACTTTGATCTTAAGTGTTCTCTCAAGGAAATGTGCGAAAAGAAGGCTGTACTTGGCAACTGCAAGGCAATGCTCGAAAACAGTTGTCTCACCATGCTGAATAAATGTCTTCATCACCTGAGCTTCAGGACTCAGGATGATATCCTTGCCGCGGCTGAAAAGTTCCTTCGCGAGCCTATATTCAGTTATGCGTTTTGCAAAATGTAAAGCCAATCTATACCTCTTACGCTTTGAGATTATCAAAGCATGTTTTTCACACCGTCAATAGTATACCGCAACACTTCTTAAAATGCTCTTAATTATCTATGACAATTTTTTGACTGATAACTCGTGGTGACGAGATGGTGACGAATTGGCGTGTTTTCGTCACCATTTCGTGCATTTGGAGCCTTTGGTGACAGTTTTGGTGACGATTTTGGTGCTCACCGTCACCATTTTGTCACCAGGGGTAATCTTGAAGCTTTTTGCCCTTCTTTTAGAGGCGAATTTTCAAGTCAAGTGCAACCACAGTAAATAATAATTGCCCATAGGGCC
>CAMIYM010000021.1 GCA_946403085.1 uncultured Clostridia bacterium
GGCCCTATGGGCAATTATTATTTACTGTGGTTGCACTTGACTTGAAAATTCGCCTGACGATTTTGAGGGTTTCGTCACCATTTCGTCACCAGCGTGGAAAAAGGGCTCGATTAATGTGCCGCGGGCGTGGAAAAAGCCTCATAAACGGTGTGAATCCCGCGAAAACGGCCCGCCCCCCGCACAGCACAATAAATAAGGCGCCCGGGTAAGTGGGCGCCTTACAATGAAGCACTTTTAAGGGAAGGAATTAAGTCTTTCCGAACTCGTCCCAGGTCCTGTCGTCTTCCTTGAAGTCTTTTGAAGACTTGAGCTTGACGATGATCTTGATGATCAGTCCGGAGAGGAGGATCAAGGCAACGAGGCACCAGCCGAAGATGATGTTTGCCTTGAGTGAATAGCCGTCAGCAGCGCCGTAGATACCACCGCCCTTGATGAGGTTGATGAGGTTCCAGATAAAGAGGCCTGCGAGGACGACAGGGGAGATGACCTTGATGGAAGGCAGGAACAACCAGGAAGGCATCTTGAACTTCTTGGTGTTGCGGTTCAGCTCGTCCAGGATCTTTGCTGTCTTGAAGAACCAGCCGGCAGCGATCATCTCACAGACACCTGTGATGAGGAGTGTGTAGCTGTTGATGAAGTAGTCGACGATGTCGAGGATGGCAAGACCTGCACCTGTTACATAGATGAGGCTGATGACACCTTCGATAACGCAGATGGTGAGTGTTGTCTTCTTCTTGTTGAGGTTGAACTTATCCGACAATGCGGTGGAGATACCTTCAATGATGGAGAAGAGTGAGTCGACTGCGAGCGTGATCAGGCAGAAGTAGAAGATGAAAGCGAAGATCATGTTGAATATTCCGCTGTCAGAGATCTTGACGATTGCCTGAGGATAGATGATGAATGCTGTGGCGATGCCGGATGCGGACATGTTATCAAGCATGCCTACGCCCGCCATTGTAGTGAACATAACGATTCCCGCGAGGATACTTACGAACATGTCGGAGAATGCGATGATGGTCGTATCGACAACGATGTTGGAGTCATCACTTAAGAATGAGCCGTAAGCGAACATGATCGCCATTGATGTCGAGAGTGAATAGAAGACCTGACCGATCGCATCTACCCAGAGATTGGAATTGCCGAGGGCAGTCCAGTCGGGGATGAAGAGCTTTGCGAGACCTGCCATGGAACCGGGAAGCATGATTCCTCTTACTGCCATGATGAGGAGGCAGATGACAGGAAGTGATACTGTGAACTTAACGACTTTGCCGACGGATGTCGTGCCGTTGCGGATGCAGACGTAGCAGATAGCCCATGCAGCAACGAGGCTCGCAACTACGGGCCATGAGATGGTCGTAAATCCGGAAGTCGTTCCAGTGGTCTTGATCGTCTCCATCCAGAGCGAGCTTGCCGCATCAGTGTCGCCTGTCATGCCGGCAAACTTGTAGCTTAAGACGAACATCATTATTACCCATGCGAAAACTGCCGCATAGTAGATCGAGATGCCGATACCGTTCGATACTGCGAGCCAGCCGACACCTTCCATCTTTTTATTGATGGCACGCATTGAACCGGGCGCACCTTTTCTCGTGTGTCTTGCGACGGCGATCTCCATCATGAGGAGCGGAATGCCGATAACGAGCATTGCAATAAGGTATACAAAAAGGAAGGCTCCGCCGCCGTACTTAGCAGCCAAACCAGGGAATCTCCAGGCATTTCCGAGTCCTACCGCTGAACCGATGGACGCAAGGATAAATGCTGATCTGGACGACCATTTTTCGCGCATATAAAAAACACCCCCTCGCGAAAATAAAGACTTACCGCACAATCATAACACGGGAGACGGGTTTTGTTTATATTGACAAAAGAAAGGGGCTCATAGAGCATCCAAGTTATAAGTTGCGAAAAATCAAATTATTATGATTGCGTAGTATAATTCGGGTATTCCCAAAAGGAGGGTAAAGATAAATGAAAAAGATTAAAGCTATTGTATGCGTCCTCGCTCTTGCTATGACAGCAAGCGTTTTTGCAGGATGCAGCAAGACATCAAAGGTATCTGCAGAAAAATTTGAAAAGGCATGCGAAAAGTTGAAGCTCGAGGAATTTGAGTTCGACGGCGATGCTCCCAAGATGGATGACCTCGAAGACGGTATCTATGCCGTTGCTGATGATGACGTAGTTGAGAAGCAGAGCACAGCTATCGCATCTGCAATCAAGAAGGCTGGTCTTGATATCGACGCTGACGGTATCGTTTCTTTCGGACTCGCTGCAAAGGCTACAGGCCTTGAGGATGCAAAGGATTCACTTAAGGATCCTGAGGATCTCGCTGAGGTTAAGATCGACGGCGCTTTTGCATTCCAGATAACATTCAAGAAGGAAAAGCAGGCCATGGATGTCATGGAAGCTATCGAGGATACATTGAAGAGTGCTGACATCAGAGTAAAGGATCTTTCTTCCAAGGAATACTACTCAGGTAAGAATGACGGTTACTTAAGATTCCACATTGACATCGCAAAGCTCGCTAAGCTCATCCTTGAGAATGATGATATTGCTGACGCTTTGGATGAAGCAGGCAAGAAGTCAAAAGTTGATTATGAAGAGCTCTTAGGAAGCCTTAAGGGTGATATTGCTATCGCTGTTGAAGTAAGCGGCACAGATGTATTCATCATCGCAGGCGGCGCTCTCAACCAGAAGGCAGATACACTTAACAAGTTCGCAAGCACATTTGGTGCTACAAACCCTGTTAAGGTTCCTATGAACGAGAAGATCTGCAAAGAGGCTCTTGATGGTGCTATCGAGACATACATCAGCAAGGCTAAGGCAGCTATGGCAAAGGTAAGCGCTGGTAACAACACTACTACAGAAACAGAGACTGACGACGACGAGTAAGCAGATCTGACATTTAACAAAACATAAAAATAGACCGGCTCATTGCTTAGCAGCGGGCCGGTTTTTTATTAACGTTTTTTTCTTAGAACATTGACGGCGGGAAAAGCCTTGATAAAGTTCGGAGCGCCGTGCCGAAGTTCGTGAGATCCATGAGGATGCCTGAGAACAGGAAAGATATGATCAGGTATACCGGCAGGATGGAAGAGAGGATCTTCGAGCGTGCCGTGCGGATCGGGAGCAATGTCATGACAGTGCCGAAAACAAACGATACGAGTGTAACGAGCAGCGTGTAAACGACCACGTGGACAGGCGAGAATTCTGTGCCTGACACGAGGAAGCAGACTACTGATACGATCAGAGCGGGGAGCGTGAAGACGGATACCTGAATGAGGCCTAAGTAGATACGCTCTATAAGTCCGAACCTGAGATAGATTCGGTTGTCCTGGTCGCTTAAGAATGCGAGTGTGCCGAGAAGTGCGGCGGTGAAGATGAAGAATCCTGCGAACTTATAAAGTGGGATCGGGACCTTCTCGGTGCGTGTGATCTCGTTATAGACTGTTCCTTCTACGCTCTCGAGCGCGAAAAGATAATCGTCACCTAAATACTTCTGGAATATCTCCTTAAGTCTCGGATCGTGGGGATCTACGTCAACGCCGTGCTTTGCGAAAGTGTCGCTTATTATCTGGCGTGAGCCGATCTCATAAAAGCTCCTGAATACTTCTTCTCTTGAAAGGAATACGAAGCTTGATGCAGGGGTTGCAACCTGCTTTACATCGTATTTGGTGCCTGAAGCGTTGAGGTTGTCAGTAAAATCCTTGGGGAAGATATAAGCTGTGTTGGCTTTGCCTGATGCAAGATCTTCGTATAGCTCATCTTCGTCATCGACTTCGTAGAACTTGAAGACGGAATTCATACCGCAGAGTCCATCAACGATCTCTTTTGTCGCTTCGGAATCGTCGTTGTTCAGAAGGGCAACGGGGATATAGACGGATGTCTCTTTTTCGGGCACGAAAATAGCAAGCAATGCCATGAGGATGATGACGCCGCTCATGACATACATCGCAGGGTTTATGAGGCTCCGCTTCGCGAGAACTGATAATCTGTTCATGAATAATCTCATAGGAACATCGACCTCATAAAGAACTGGATAAGATAGTAGAACGGGTTATATACCGCAGCCGTCTGGAAGAAGTGCGGCATGTAGTCCAGAGGGATCAGGCCGCCTGCAAGATACATCATGCTGGTGCCGGTGCCGAAAGTGATATAGGACACAGCGGCAGGGCTCTTTACCAGATAGCAGAGTGCGGTTCCTGCAAGTGCCACGATAAGCACGACAGGGATTACTGTGATAAGAGACAACACCTTCATGGAATCGAAGATGAAGCAGAGGCAGATGAAGAGCAGCAGATAGATCGTATAGATCATGACAGCCGCGCATCCTGATTCGAGGAAGAAAAGCTTCCAGGTCTTAATGCCGGAGAGCTTGGCTCTCGCCCTGAAGATGTCGTTGTTGCCCTTGTAGAAGAAAGAGATGACAAAGACGGACATCATGATGATGTAAAGTGTGTAGGATGCCGTGAGCTGTTCTTTTACGGCGTACTTGGCGACGAGGTCATCAACGTCGATCTTGCGGAAAAGAGTCTTTCTGTTCAACACATAACTCAGGCTCTCGTCCTGGATCTCGCGCTCAATTCCATAAGCGGAGGAAGCGTCGAATCCGATCTCCTTTGCATATTCACCTGCAGTGAGGATGGATGCCTGGGTGGTTCCCAGAAGGTCGCTCATCGCGTAGAGCAGGTCATTTACGATGTGCTCTTCAAATGTATCTGCGTCCCTGTAGATAACATGCACCGGCGAGGCATCAGGTGTTCCCATGGCGCTGATGAAGTTCTCAGGAACGATTATTCCCGCGATCGCATCACCGTCTTCGACCATGTCGACAACTGTCGCTTCGTCTTTGACGATCTTTATATCGATGGTGTTCTTGATGCTGTCCATGTTCTTGACGAGACTGATTCCCAGGCGGTTATAAGCATCGTCATCCGGCACATAGCATGCGACTGTTGCTATCGTGTCTTTGTTGTCCTCGAAAAGAAACTCCGATGCGAACATTACAAGTGACAGCAGGGCAATGCCAAGCGCTAAGAAGTAACACGCCAGATAGGGAAGGAAAAGCAATACTCTTTTGCAGTATGCCTTGATCATCCAAGCGCCTCCGAGAGCGGTGTGCCTGAAGGCAATAGTGCGGATGCGCCGTTCTTAAGAAGATATATCTTCGAGCAATGCTTGAACATCTCTTCGCTGTGGCTTGCGATGAAGACGGTGCCGCCCTTTGCCCGGAATGAATCTATGAACTTGATGATGTCATTTTTCGCAGGGATATCGAGAGCTGCCAGAGGCTCATCGAGAAGAAGGATGTCAGGCTTTGACAGAAGGACGGATGCTATTGCAAGACGCTTCTTCATGCCTCCTGACATGCGCTTGACCTTGAGGTCTATGAAGTCGTTGACTTTAAGGATGGAGAGCTCTGTCTCAGTGAGTTCCTTTACGATCTCCTGCCTGCTCAGAGGAGTCCACATCTTGAGGTTGTCTATTGCAGTAAGTTCGTCTATAAGTGCGTTTTCCTGGGTGACGAATCCGGCTTTGCCATTGACTTTAATGGTTCCGGCAGAGGTCTTCCGAAGACCTGCAATAGCGGAGAGCAGAGTGGATTTGCCTGAGCCGTTGAGGCCCAGAAGACCGATGACGTCGCCTTTTTCGGCATTGATAGTAACGTTGGTCAATACGGTCTTCTTGTATTTTAACGAGACATTCTCGACAGTAACGATTGAATCAGCCATAGATACCGCGCACTCCTTTAACAATAGAGTGATTATAGCATAGAGGGGAAGTTGCTTTCAGGAGGCATCAGTTGCCGTAATTGAGAACGAACTGGTCAAGCTCATCAGCAGGGATAGCAGCGCCCATGTAAAGACCCTGGAATCCGTCACATCCGCTTCCTGCAAGGATATCGAACTGATCTTCCTGTCCGACGCCTGTTGCAGTAACAGTGATGTCGATGTCGTGCATCAGCATGATGGCAGAGCGTGTAAGGATACGGACTGTGGCATCTGTCGCGAGGTTTGATGTGAAGTTGCCGTCGAGCTTAAGAACTGATACAGGAAGAAGCGGGATCGCATTGAAAGATGAGTAGCCCCTTCCGAAGTTGTCGAGTGCCATCTTAACTCCTGTTGTAGCAAGTTCTTCAATTGTCATCTTGATATCTGCAAGGCCTGTGATAAGGCTCTCTTCCTGAAGGTCAAGCACGAGGTTCTTGACGTTGCAGTCAGATGCGGAAACGATATTTGAGAATGACTGGATGAAGTCTGCTTCATGGAGCTGGTAGCTTGAGATGTTGATGTTCATGGTGAGCTTGGGATCAAGCCTGTTGATCCTTGCAAGCGCATTGAGTGAATTCTCCATCGAATAGCTTCCGATCCTGCGCATATATCCGGCGTTCTCTGCAGCTGCAAGGAATACCTGGGGCGGGATGGATTCGCCATCCTTATCGAATCTTAAGAAAGCTTCGAATCCTGTGAGTTCGCGCTCGGCAGTAAAGCAGGGCTGATATACCATGTGGATGCTGCCGTCTGAGATAGCACGCTCGAAAATAGCGATGATCTCATCTTTGGTCTTATTCTTAAATACGTCTTCGCCATAAAGAACTGCAGATTCATCAGATTCTTCCTCACCTGATACTTTCCTGCTCATTCTCTCTTCTGCCTTGGCGATAAGTTCACCTGCGTGACGCGAGTCAACAGGATAGTGTGCGAAGCCGTAGTTGATTCCTGCATTCATGGAATCGATCCCGGCAGCGAAAGCGCGGGAAGCTTCCTTGGCAAGCTTGTCTGCGTATTTGATCTCTGCATCGGGAGAGAGTGATCTTTTCGAGAGGATTACGAAGTCAGCATCGTCGATCCTGGCGACCATATCCGTGGGCTCTGCTGCTTCACGCAGACGGTGTGCCATGTTCTGGATGAAGAGATCCATTGACTTGTGACCGATGGATCTTGTTATGGTATCGAAATGATCGAGCGCGAGATAGATGACAGTGAAGGGACGGCGTACTGAATCAGGGTTATCGCTCTCCTGCATGTTGGCAATATCTTCTCTTATGAACTTGTCGGCACGCTCAGTTATCATGTCGCGTCCGGGAAGTGTCGTGAGTGAATCGATCGAGGTGATGTTCCTTCCGATGGCATCGCTCAAGCCCTGATGTGTGCCCATGGATTCGTGGTTAACGATAAGGCTCGTACGGGCGAACATCTCATCTTCAAGTTCTTTTCGAATAGCTTTACCGCGCTCATCTCGCTTGGCGATCTCGATGCCCTGGATCTTTGCCGCGAGCTTGATGACGTAATACTGCAGGAGCATGTTGATGACCATGGTAACAAACGTCATGGCAAGAAGGATCGGAGCGGATTCGTCATGCAGCATCAGATACTCATATGTGTAGAGCATAAACTGGACGAAGTTAAGCGCATAAGAAATATAGAATCCGAACTTGCCTTCGAAAACATTCATCATGAAAGAAAGGAACATAAGGGCAACGCCGACGAAGATCCTTGTCGCCATTATTCCTGAGAAAACCTGGAGCGCGAGAAGACCAATGAAAAGTATCACGCTCGCAAAAACGAACGTGACATAGATCACATCATTCTTAAGGAATAATCTGCCATTACTAGTCTTCATATTGCCTATTATCCTACGTTTGTTGTTTTCTTGTGTTACACGCATTTTAATTAAATATTAATTTCTATCGTTTATTAAGGACTGAATGTGTCAAAAGGCATCCCCAAAGAAGATCCTGCAATGCGTTCCCCAAAATAAACCTGTTTCCCCGTCTGTTAACTATGTAATTCTATAATATAAGCCGCGATATAACAATTTGATTTGATTTATTTCACTGATATAATCTAACTGCAACATTTCCTCCGCTTCATCTGTATACAGGGTGAAAGCGGAAAGATACAGGCAAAAGGGAATAAATGGAATTTACTTACGAAGCCAATCTACCGCTTTTAAGAAAACTCGCAGTCCTTATGGCAGTTACGGGTTTGGGTGACGACTCTGTTGAAGAGGAACGTGACCTGCTCTTAGCTCCCGAGGATGACCTCTACGACAAGGAGGCATCACAAGGTCAGGGCCGTAAGACTGATGAGGAGATAGAAAAGGAAGCGGGAGAGATATTTGACCTTCTTGGAAATTCCATTTTGCGTCTTGCATACTCTTACCTGCACAACAAGGAGGACGCGGAAGACATCCTGCAGGAGACACTTATTAAGTTCGTCACTGTAAGACCTGTTTTCCAGAGCGACACACACAGAAAAGCATGGCTCATGAGAGTTGCATCTAATCTTGCGAAGAACCGTATAGATTACAACAAGGTCAGAGATACGATGGAACTCAATGAGGAGATCGCCGGAGAGGTTCAGGAAGACCTCGATAAGGGCGACGAATACAAAGCTGTCTGGGATGCTGTAAGATGTTTGCCTGTTCATCAGCGTGAGGCAATCCACCTTTTCTATCAGGAAGGCTACTCGACTGCGGAGATCGCAAAGATCACCAACAGACGGGAGGCAACCGTGCGTTCAGACTTAAAGCGCGCACGTGACAAGCTGAAAGAATTACTGAAGGAGGCGGATGATTTTGAATAAGTACAACGAAATCATGAATGGCGTAACAGTCGATCCTGAGATGAAGCGCAGGGTCATGAGCGCTGTGTCCGCATCCATAAAAGAGCAGTCGGAGCGTGTTGTCGTTACGGATATTCCGGTAAGAAGAAGGAAGGCTAACAGAGGCCGTACGGTTGCTCTTATATCCTCAATTGCAGCGGGTGTCCTCGTCATTGCCGGAGCTATATTTATATCCGGTTATCTTAACGGGGCAAAGACCGCATCTGAATCTGTTGTTGCTCACAATTCGAAAATGGATGAAGTTGATTCCATTGTCAATGGAAATATAGCAGCTGCCGAGACACAAGGCTCCGAAGAATCAGAGTTTGCCACTGACGGTGCAGATACTGCCTGTGAGTCTACAGCGGCAACCACAACTCCGGATGCGAAAGACGGCAACAGTTATTTTGCAGGCGGAACCCAAAAGAGCATTTCAAAAACGCTTAACACAAGAACCAAGAAGAAGATCTCTGTTACTGACGATATGTATCTCACAAATAAGCGTGCTGTCACTATTACAGCCGCACTCCCGTTTGAAGTTACGGAATACTCCGCGGGTGTTTACGATAACCTCGATATCAGTTTTGAGATGTTTACCGGTAAGAACAAAGAGTCTTTCATGATCATTGAGGGATCAGGAAATATAGATCTTAAGAAGGAATTGTTAGATACCGAATATGCAGGTTCCAAAGTGGTTACTACCGGAGGAACGGAAATTGAGCTTTATTCCATAACTTCAGGCAAGGTCGAAGCTGCTACTTTATCCAACTGTGCGGTCTTTAAGAAGAACGGAAAGTCCTATCTGATCCTCTTCTCTGATCACTATGACAGTGACGTTTTCGTAAAGGTTACAGATATAATCTGAGCTGTTCGAAAAGAAGCATAACTGATACCCGCCGGACCAATATCTGGTCAGGCGGGTATTTTATATAAAAAACATTCTTTAAAAATTGAAGCGTGTGCTAAAATGAACTTATCATGTTGATCGGACTACTATGCCCGAGGAAAGGATACCTAATATGTTTTGTCCTAATTGCGGAAAAGAAAACCCTGATGGAATTGCTTTCTGCGGTGGATGCGGTATGTCATTCGGAACACCGGCTCCCCAGGCTGCACCTCAGCCCGCTCCCGCAGCACCTGCACCCCAGCCTGCTCCCGTAGCACCGGCTCCCCAGCCCGCGCCTCAGCCTGCTCCTCAGGCAGCACCTGTTGCAGCTCCCGTTGCTGCTGCAGCTCAGCCCCAGCCCCAGCCTCAGGCACCTGCAAAGCCCAAGGAACCTTCTTCAATGATTCCTTTCGGCCAGCACTTCAAGAATCTCTTCAATACTGCTCTTCATCCTGTTACAGCACCTAAGGAAGTTATTCCCCAGTATGAGAAGATCGGAAATGCACTCATTCTTGCAGCTATCGTAGTCGTTATCTGCGCACTTGTCGGTTCTATCTCTTCTGTTTCCACTTATCTGATCTATATTGCTCAGAGAAAAGCAGAGCTTAGCCGCCGTGTTTTCAATGATGTTTATGACAGCGGAACGATCGCTATCCAGATCGTGAAGTACAGCGTCTATCCTTTCATTTACTATGCTGTACGTACATTTGGTATGGCCGGCCTCTTCACACTCGGTGGTCTCATCGTTAAGGAGAACTGGTCATTCTCAAAGCTCCTTGCTGCAGCTTCTCTCGCAGCAGCTCCTGCATATGTTGTTTCAGACTTCTTAGGCGAGTTCCTGGGACTCATTCCTGCAGTAAGATTCGGTTCAGTTATCACGATCGCAGCTTATATCTACTATCTCCTGTTGCTCTATGAGGGCACGAGCGAGGTAACAAAGCTTTCCGGCAACAAGAAGGCATTTGTATTTATCATCTGCGCAGCTATCGCAGGTTATGTTGCAAGCTTCTTCCCGTTCTGATCGAAGGAAGATAAAAAGCATTTAATTACGGCGGAAGGTCATCAGGCTTTCCGCCGTTTTTACTTTTCGAACGGTTTATATCGCAAACGATAAATATATTTGATATAATTTTTCTTGGGCGCGACGTAGCACGCGTACGCTTGGAATAAGGGTAGGGATTAGATAATGCAAGAAGTCAACATTACTCCGGTCTCTTTAAAGTGCAAGATATGCGGCGGTGATATCATTAACGACTATCTCGCCGGTACTTCTTACTGCGCAAACTGCGGGAACAGATGGGCTGTTGCCGATCTTATTCCTGACTATTCAAAGTATCAGCGCATAATCGCCAACATCACAAAGGCGAACAACATAATAGCAGGTGATTTCAAGGCTGCTTCCGCCAATGAGGCCAAGCTTCTTTATAAGACATCTGTTATCGAATGCTCCAAGTTCAATGACCCGGTCTCTGCAGATCTTATAAAGGTATGCGAGGAAGGCCAAAGGCAGGCAGATCTTCTTGCAATCTATATCAAGGGCAAGAATTACTTCGAGAAGAAATCCTACAGAAGTGCGTTAAGCACATTATCGAAGATCAAGGATTTCAGGGATTCTGAAGCCATTATCGAGATCTGCAAGGAAGAGATCGAAAAGGAACGCAAGAAGCAGATTCCGTGGGCTGTTGTTTTCAGCCTTCCGCTTCCGGCTGCTATGGGACTCTTTTTCCGTGAGGCTTTCGGCTGGCCGTGGGCTGTCTGCATTATCTTGTTCCTTGCAGGTTCAGCAGGCCTCGGATATGTCCTCTACAAGGGCGGCGTGGCATCTGTAATCATCAAGATACTATCGTTCCTCGCAGCAGGTCCGATCATCATATTCTCAGTGCTCGCATATGCGTTCCACGTGCCGACCGTGATAGCGGTAATAGCCGCGATAGTCGCACCGATCGCACTGTTCATAGTTTTCGCTGTATCAACAGAACAAATATCTGCATTGATAAAGAAAGATAAATAGGAAGGGAGAATTACGAAATGGTTGAAGCTATTAGTGTAATCAAGTACGAAGGCAGTAATGAAGTACTGGCGCACAAGCATGAGAAAGAAGATTTTACAATCGGTTCCCAGCTGATCGTACATGAATCGCAGGAAGCGCTTTTCTTCCGTGACGGTAAGGTTTTCGATCAGTTTACAGCGGGCAGGCATACTCTCGTTACGAACAACATTCCGAAGGTTCGTGACTACATGAAGCTCGGCACAGGCGGAATCAATGTCTTCCACTGCGAGGTCTACTTCATCAACATGGTTACCCAGATGGGTATCAGGTGGGGTACAGACAGCAAGGTAAGACTTTTCGATCCCGCATCAGGACTGCATGTTGAGATCGGTGCTTCAGGCAACTTCAATATGAGAGTTACTGACGCGAGAAAGCTTGTCTTAAAGCTCGTCGGCACGACAGAAGGTCTTGTACAGAGCGATGTCACAGGTGACGGCAAGTCTTACGGCACAGGCATGTTCAAGGCTTTGATCATCAACAAGGTCAAGGCAAATCTTGCCCGCATCATCAAGGAAGAGAATCTCAATATCCTTGAGATCGACGCATATCTTGACGTTCTTTCTTCCAAGCTCATGATCGACATCAACGACACCTTGGATGAATACGGTCTCACAATGCCTGAGTTCTACGTAACATCCATCGTCACACCTGATGACGATCCGAACTTCGCAAGACTTAAGCAGCAGTTCGCCGATAAGACACTGAAGGTCCGTGAAGAGGAAGTCAGAAAGGCAGAGGCAGAAGCAGCTCAGCAGAGAAAGATCGTTGAAGCCCAGACTGAAGCACAGCTCAAGGCCGTAAACGCACAGGGAGACGCTGAAGCTATCCGCATCAAGGCTCAGGCAGAAGCTGAAGCTTACAAGATGAAGGCTGAGGCAGAGGCTGCCGAGATGCAGATGAAGGGCTACACCTACAGAGACGAGACAGCTCGTCAGGTCGGCCTCGAAGCCATGCAGAACGGTATCACAGGCGGCGGCAACGGCGGCGGTGCTGCAGGCGGTATCGGTGATGTCGCAAGCCTTGGTGTTACACTTGGCGCCATGGGCGGAGTTATCAACATGACAAAGGATGCCATGGCTCCCATCATGGGCGAGTCACAGAAGGTAGGCGAGGGCTTCGGCAATGTCGTCAACGGCAATACCGGCGCAGCTCCTGCACAGGCACCTCAGGCAGCTCAGGCAGCACAGGCAGCAGCTGAAGGCGCATGGAACTGCCCTAACTGCGGCAAGGCCGGAATCACTTCAAGATTCTGCCCTGACTGCGGTCTTGCAAGACCTGTATAAGGTTACATAACATCAATTAACATGCGGCGGAAGGCGTTGATGCTTCCGCCGTTTTATTGCCCGGCGAAAAGAGGGCGATGGTGCGTCGAGCCTGCATTTTCGAGCTTTTTTAGTGCTTTGGGGCGCTGGTGACGATGCTAATTAGGTCTTGCTCCATACAGTGCGCGAAACTGTACGCATTTTGATGCCAAATGCGTACGTTTTTTGGTCTTGTGGCGTACAAAGGGTAAAATTGTACTCATTTCGGGGTCAAATGCGTACACTTTTGCGTACTCTGGTTTCATGGATAAAGAAGTGTGGGGCAACTCTGGTTTCATGGATAATGAAGTGTGGGGCAATTGCTGAAATTTTGCCAAATCAGGGCTCAATTTAGCGGAAAAAAATAGCAAAACTGGCCGATTTTGCCAAATCATTGCCAAAATCAGTGCCGAATTGGCAAAAAATCAGCAAAGGCCAAAAATGCACGAAATGGTGACGAAAACGGGCAAAATCGTCACCATCTCGTCACCAAGGAAAACCATGTAAGAAGATGCGCCGCCGTCACGTCGTTTTCGCGAGGCAAAACGAAGCCCACCATCTCGTCACCAACCCCAAAAAACGGCTCAAATAGTGAGACATTTTTTCGGGCAATGCGAAAAAAGACAGCAGGTGCAACATTTCTGAAAGCCCATCTGTATATAGGTCAGAAAGCAAATTGTTTGATACGGATTGGAGGTATAGGAAAATGAAGATTTGCTCAAAGAAAGATTTAAAGGTCATGACAGGTATCATGGCAGCATCACTCCTTTTAGGCGGATGCACAGCTAATGTGAAGAAAGAGGATAAGAAGACGGAATTAAAGGGCGATCCCAATGTAAAGACGGAGATCGATCTTAAGAAAGTTTCCGATACGGAATATGACCAGAAGGTAATGGATGACCAGTATAAGAGATACTGCTTCGACCTGTTGAAGCAGACGGTCACAGATTACGGCTCAAACGGCAATGTAATGATCTCTCCTGCGTCCATCATGATGGCACTCGATATGGTTGCTGCAGGCGCGAAGGGCGATTCATTAAAGCAGCTTACAGATCTTTTCGCAGTAGATCAGGGTCCTCTCACACAGCAGGCATATGCTTCTGCTCTTATGGATAAGATCAATAAAGCCAAGGATGTTGATTTCTCATGCGCTAATGCGGTATGGAGCAACAAGACTCTCCTCGGTGACAGCGTAAATCTCGAATATGTTGATTATATCCAGAAGACATTCAATGCAGAGTACTCATTATCTGCCTTTGATAATAAGACACCCGATCAGATCAACAGCTGGGTAGATAAGAAAACAGATCATATGATCAAGAAGATCGTAAATAATCTGGATGAAAGCACCGCAATGGTTCTCGTAAATGCAATCGCTTTTGATGGCAAGTGGGCTGATCCATATGATGAGAGCCAGGTTAAGGACGGTGAATTCACCAATCACGACGGAAACAAAAAGACAGTAAAGTTCTTGCACGGAGGTTCCGATAATTATTTTGAGACAGAGAAGGCAAAGGGCTTCATGAAGGAGTACAAGGGCGGCAAGTATGCGTTCCTTACGATCCTTCCTAATGACGAGAAAGCCAATGCGAATGAGTTCGCAAAGAGCTTCACAGCTGAAGATTATGAGAAGTTTATCAAGAGCATTTCATCTGAGTATATCGTTGTGACAAAGATGCCTGAGTTCAAGTCTGAATTTGAATTCGGAATGACGGATACACTCGAAAACCTCGGCTGCAAGAATATATTCCACGCTAAGACAGCAGACCTTTCCGGAATAGCAGGCGAAAAGGGTGACCTCTATGTATCTAAGGTCCTTCACAAGACATTCATCGAAGTGAATGCAACAGGCACAAAGGCAGCGGCAGCTACTGCAGTTATGGTAGATGCGGCAGGTGCAGAGCCCGTAACAAAGGAAATTCGTCAGGTTATCTGCGACAGACCTTATGTATATGCTATTGTTGATACAGAGACAATGACACCGGTATTTGTCGGAACGGTTAACGAGCTTTAATTTACAAGAACAAAGAGGATATGATGATGAAGATCTGTTCGGTTAAGGATATAAAGATCATCACGGGAGTCATGGCAGCTTCCATGCTTCTCGGAGGGTGTTCCCAGGCGGCTGTCCCTTCAAGGACAGAGGATTCGAAGCCCCAGTTAGGCGACACTGAGTTAACGTCTGAGATTAAGACTGAGTTCAATCTTAAAGATGTCTCGTCAACACCTTACGATCAGGCGCTTATGGATGCGGAATATAACAGATACTGCTTTGATCTCCTTAGACAGACTATCAAGGATTATGGTAAAGACGGCAATGTGATGATATCTCCCGCATCTGTCATGATGGCTCTCGATATGGTCGCAGCAGGCGCCAAGGGCGAGACATTAAAGCAGATCACGGATCTTTTCGCGGCAGACCAGGGACCTCTCTCCCAGCAGGCATATGCAGCAGCGATGATGGATAAGATCAACGGTGCCAAGAATGTCGATTTCTCCTGTGCCAATGCTGTCTGGAATAACGGATCACTGTTAGGCGACAGCGCAAATCCTGATTATGTAAGCTACATCCAGGATACTTTCCTTGCAGAATATACAGTAACTGCCTTTGACGGAAATACTCCCGGCAAGATCAACAGCTGGGTCGACAAGCACACCAATCACATGATCGACAAGATCATAGATGATCTCGATCCTCTGACTGTCATGGTGCTCGTAAACGCGATCGCTTTTGAAGGCAAGTGGGAAACTCCTTATAAAGAGGAACAGGTTAAGGAAGGCGAGTTTACGGCATTTGACGGCTCTGCTCAGAAAGCAGTTTTCCTGAATGATACGTTGTCCGGATATTATGAGAGCGACAAGGCTACCGGATTCTTGAAGAACTACAAGGGCGGAGAATTTGCCTTCCTCGCGATCCTCCCCAAGGATGACAGCATCAGCGCAAATGAGTTTGCCAAAAACTTCACTGCAGAAGACTACAATGCCTTTATAAAGAGCGTTTCCTATGATGGTGAAGTCAAGACAAGGATGCCCCAGTTCAAGTCAGAATTCGATATCCTTCTTAACGATACTCTGAAGAATCTCGGTGTAACCGATGTTTTCAGTGACGAAAAAGCGGATCTTTCAGGTATTGCAGGAAAGCCCGGTGACATATATGCATCCAGAGTTATCCACAAGACATTTATCGAAGTCGACAGCAACGGAACAAGGGCAGCGGCAGCAACTGCAGTTACACTCCGCACAAAAGGCGTTGAAGTTTTAGACAAAAACACGCATGTCGTAAACTGCAACAGACCTTATGTCTATGCGATCGTTGATACAAAGACCATGACACCGGTATTTGTCGGAACGGTAAATCAGATTTAATGCAATCCTCATAGCACATATCGTGCTTGAAGGGTAAAAAATGTAGTAAAAGTCAATCTTTTCGAAAGCCTTCCACGGGTTATAATATGCGGAGCGTTTCCGGTCAGTCCCATGCCGGAACACTTCGCATATTAATTATTCGGAGTTTTGTTTTGGATACGCCTGAGAACAAGAGCCTTACAAAGAAGATCCTTTATGTCGTCGTGACTTTGCTTCCGATGGCAATATACATGGCTATATACATGCCTGTATTCTTCTGGGTGGAAAGCCTCGAGCACGGCGGTAATTTCCATATCATCCACACAGCAATAGATGACATGATCCCTGTCGTCGAAGTGTTCATCATTCCTTATGCGCTCTGGCTCCCTTATCTTTGCATCAGCATGATCGCGATCGCAGTAAGAAGCCGCTCCATCTCACGCAAGACATCTTACATGCTTATGGCGGGCATGACTTTGTTCATAATAATCTCGCTGGTCTATCCCAACATGCTTGAACTTAGAGCTGCCATTCCGGACCGCGAAAACATATTCATGGACCTTATCATCTATCTTCACACCATCGATACGCCTACAGACGTTCTGCCGAGCCTCCATGTTTTCGATGCTCTTGTTGTTGCAGCAGGACTTCACATGGCATTTAAGGATAAGAAGCTTCTTCTCGTATTAAGCGATATCCTTGTCGTTCTTATCATTCTTTCCACTATGTTCATCAAGCAGCATTCGATCATTGATGTTATCTCGGCTGTTGTTATGTTTATCCCCATCCTTGCCGCTGCTCTTTTGATCAAGGCAAAGAAGTAAGGTGCTTTTCATCTAAGTCTCATAGATTTAATGAATGATATAATATGCCTGTATTTGTAAGGTCAGGCATCGGGCATTATTGCTCTTCATAAGCGGAGGGGAAGTGCTTATGAAAAAATCTAAGGAACAAGAGAAGAAGGGGAAGAGTTCCGGAATAAACGGAGTGATGAAGTCTTCGTTCACCGGTTCTATCCTTCTTATCATTTTGTTAAGCCTGATCTTATCCGGAGGAGTAATAGCTTTCCTCATCAGAGCCGGTGCTTTTGCAGGAACTGTTCATGAATCAAGCAGCACTGGCAATACAAGCAATGGAACAACAGAATCAACCGGGATCGCGCCAACGGATGAGGATGAACTATTTTCAAAGAATGACTATCTTATCGGCAGTGGAAGTGAGAAGATCAGATTCTGGTCTTACACGACAGAAGAGCTGGATATGATAAGACAGTTCGTTCAGCAGAATCCTGAATTCGGAGAGAAATATACCATAGAGCTTACGGTCATCTCGGGCACCACCGGAACATATCAGTCATATCTTAACAAAGCATTGGAAGAAGGCCTCGACGCTCCGGACATATATGCCACAGAGGAAGACTTTGTACTCAATTATTCACAAGGTGACATGGCAAAATATGCCGCAGCTTACAGTGAACTTGGAATAGATGTGGACAGAAAGGTCAAGGAAGCTGACATTGTTAAGTACATCACAGAGGTCGGATCCCGTGACGGCGAGATAGTTGCTCTCAGTTATCAGTCCACAGGCAGTGCCATGATCTATAACTCCGATATTGCAAAGGAAGTTTTCGGAACTGATGATCCTGATGCGATCGAAAAGATCATAGGAGCCAATACCGGAAAGTGGGATAAGTTCCTGGAAGCAGCAGCAAAGCTTAAAGAAAAAGGTTATGCGGCAGTATCCGGCCCCGGAGACATATGGAATGCTTGCTGGAGGTCGTCAGAAACACCCTGGATAGTTGACGGCAAGGTCACTATTGATCCCAAGAGAGCAGAGTATCTGAGCATTGCGAAGACGCTTAAGGATAATGATTACTCAAACGGCTCTTTGCAATGGGGAGATACATGGCATTCCGATATTATGGGACAAGGGCGAAGGAAGGTTTTCGCATTCTTTGGTCCTTCATGGTTCATAAACTATACCTTGATTTTTACCAGTGGAAACAGCAAAACCGACGGCAGCTTCGGAAAGTGGAGAGTATGTGCCCCGCCACAGGTATTCTTCTGGGGAGGCACTTGGATCTTTGCCAATAAAGACACAAAACAAAAAGAGGGTGTTGCTCAGCTCATTGAATGGATCACTCTGGATACCTCACAAGATGGACTGCAGTACAAACTGGCCAACGGGCTTTTATACTCGGACGGCGATCCAACGAAGCCAATACAAAAGGAAACAGTTGCCTCTGCAACTGTAATGGCCGTATCAGACGGAAAGATGGACTCCTGCGGCGGACAGAATGTATATCCCATATTCATTGCAGCTAATCAGAGTGCTTCATTCAGATCAAAAACTTTATACGACAATCTGATCAACGAGTACTATTCCAGGGCTGTAGATCTATACGCTGAAGGTAAAGTGGACAGAGCAGGTGCCATCGATGCATTTAAGAAATCTGTTAAGGCGAATGTAGGGTTTTAAAGGTGTAATTCCGGCAAGCTTGTCTTCTATGACGGCATAGTTTTTTCGCGCATACTACAAAACTGCCACCGCCTCGAAAATAACAGTACGCAAAACTGTACTCATTTAGAAGCAAAATGCGTACGATTTTACCCTTTGTAATTTACAAACACTTTTTTTGTACGCATTTAGGGGTGAAATGCGTACGATTTTGGACACTGTATACAGCAGAGCCGGCTATAGAACTTTTCTGGCACATGCAAAAGGGCCGCCTCATTATTCTGAGGCAGCCCTTCTTTATTGATCGGTTTTGATGCTTATCAGTTCTCGAACTCGACAACGAGCTGGGATACTGTCTGCTTAGCGTCGCCGTAGATCATAACGGTGTTGTCCATCGTGAAGAGCGGGTTCTCGATACCGGAGAATCCTGTACCCTGACCACGCTTCAGTACGAATACTGTTCTTGCCTCGTAAGCATTAACGATAGGCATACCGTAAAGAGGTGAAGACTCATCGTTGATAGCTGCGGGGTTAACAACGTCGTTAGCACCGATGACGATGGCGATGTCTGTGTTAGGCATCTGGGGATTCATCTCATCAGCTGTCTTGAGCTGCTCGTAAGGAACGTTAGCTTCTGCGAGGAGTACGTTCATGTGACCAGGCATACGTCCTGCAACAGGGTGGATAGCGAAGTTAACTTCACATCCGTTCTCTTCCAATACGTCGCAGAGCTCCTTAACAGCGTGCTGAGCCTGGGCAACAGCCATACCGTAACCGGGGATGAATACAACGCTCTTTGCAGCTTCGAGGATAAGGAATGCGTCCTCAACAGACATGGACTTGGGTTCCTTGTGCTCGCCTGCAGCAGATGCTGCCTTCTTCTTTGTTGTCTTGAAGAGGAGGGAAGCAAAAGTCTTGTTCATAGCCTTGCACATGATGAGTGTAAGGATGACGCCTGAAGCACCTACAAGGCAGCCGGATACGATAAGTACCGTATTGCCGATAGGGAAGCCTGCGAATGCTGCAGCAAGGCCTGAGAGTGCGTTGAGGAAAGAGATGATAACCGGCATATCGCCGCCGCCGATCGTGATAACCAGTGTGACGCCTAATACCAGTGAAGCAATAGTTGTGATGATGACGCCAGCAAGGCCGAGACCTCCGTCAGGTGAGATGCAGAGGAATAAGATTCCCATTGCTGCAATAACGAGGATGCCTGCGTTGATGAAGTTCTTGCCGGGGATCGAAATGTTCTTCTTGAACATCTTAAGGCCAGCGAGCTTGCCCCATGCGATAAGTGAACCTGTGAAAGCTACAGCACCGATGAGGATCGTAAGGCCAAGGGTAAGAGCTGTGAAAGCATCTTCAGTAACACCTGCTGTGTACTGTGAGATAGCAACGAGCATTGAAGACAGACCGCCGAAGCCGTTGAAAAGAGCAACGAGCTGGGGCATTCCTGTCATCTCGACCTTCTTAGCCCAGATGAATCCGACAACGCTTCCGCCTGCGATAGCGAGAATGATGAGAAGGTAGCTTACAAAACCGCCTTCGATAACGTCCTGTGAGATAAGTACTGCGATAACAGCGATAAGCATACCGACTGAAGAATAAAGGTTACCCTTACGTGCGGTATCTGCTTTTCCGAGTTTCTTGATGCCCATGATGAAGAGGACACAAGAAATCATGTAAAGAACTATGCAAATATAGTCACTCATTTCTTAGGTGCCTCCTTCTTCTTGAACATAGCGAGCATACGGTCGGTTACGAAGTATCCGCCGATTACGTTTACTGTCGCGAAAAAGATTGCGATCGTTCCGAGGATGACACCGAAAACGTGTTCACCTGAAGCGTTGATAGCACAAGCTGCGATGGCACCTACAATAGTGATGCCGGAGATAGCGTTCGTACCGCTCATGAGAGGAGTATGAAGCTGTGAAGGGACCTTCGAGATAAGCTCAACGCCCAGGTAAGCGGCGATGATGAATACGAAGATCAAGAGCATAATCGTATCTGTGGAAATTTCCATATATTAAGCCTCCTTAAATCTCTCGTGGATGATGGCACCGCCCTGTGTGAGGAGGCAGCCCTTCATGATCTCGTCAGACAATTTAACTTCGAATTCCTTTGTCTCCTTGTTGTAGAAGTGTGTAAGGAATGCCGAGATATTACCTGAGAGCATCTTGGAAGCGTCCCAAGGTACCTGACGCTGTAATTCATCACCAGGGAGGATGATTACGCCGTTATCAGTAACGACTTCCTTTGTGGGGTCAGAACCTTCGACGTTACCGCCGGTGGAAACAGCCATGTCCACGATGATGGAACCGGGCTGCATTCTGTCGATGACGTCTTTCTTAATGAGGACAGGAGCCTTGCGGCCGAAGACCTTAGCGGTCGTGATAACGATATTGGCTTTCTCGCAGACCTTAGCCTGAGCTTCCTGCTGCTTTGCGATCTGCTCTGGTGTGAGTTCCTTTGCGTAGCCCTGAGCTGTCTGGCCCATCTCGCCAAGGTCGATCTTGACGAAGTTGGCGCCAAGGGACTTAACCTGCTCTTCAACTACCGGTCTTGTATCGAAAGCGTCTACACGCGCACCGAGTCTCTTGGCTGTAGCGATAGCCTGAAGACCTGCAACGCCTACGCCGATAACGAATACTCTTGCAGGATTGATGGTTCCTGCAGGTGTAACCATCATCGGGAGGATCTTGGGCATATGTGCTGCAGCATTAAGAACTGCAACGTAACCTGCGAGTGATGTCTGTGATGACTGAACGTCCATCTTCTGTGCGAGTGTCGTTCTGGGGATCATCTCGAGGGAAACAGCCTGAATGTTGTTCTTGGCAAATCCGTTAAGGAGATCCTTCTCATTAAAAGGATCGAGGAAGCTGATGTGAACCGTATCGGGGTTCATGCCTTCAGCAGAATCGGGCTTGAGGATCCTGACAACAATCTCGGCATCCTTAAGACCGTCTTTTTCATCTTTGATGATCTTTGCGCCGGCTTGTTCATAATCCGCATCTTTAAAGCCGCTCTTAAGACCTGCTCCGCTTACGACCGTGAATTCAAAGCCCATTCCTGTGAGCTTTTTGATGTCATCGGGGATAACGGCAACTCTGGTCTCGGCTGGCAGACTTTCTTTGCATACCAGAACTTTCTTCATGTGCACACCTCTTATGACTTGGATTGTGTATAAATATACACGCGAGTTTTTAAAGTATAAAACAAAGCCCCACCGATTTAAAGGGTGGGGCTTTAGTTAATTAAAAGATTTTGGCCTTACGAATTACTTAAAATAATCCTTCTTGAAATCCTTGAAACCGTCAGAGATATCATCGGCCAGGTGCTTGAAATCGCGCTCTTCCATCTTTGTGATTTCTGTGAACTTTCCGGGAGCATTAGGTGTGCCGTCATGTCTGTCGACTACGATCGTGAGCTCAAGTGACTTGACCTGAGGAACAGTCTGACCTCTGTTAATGAGCTTTAAGAGGAGGAATGAATATGTATCGCCCTTCTGCTTAAGCTGACCCTTAACTGCATACTCTCTTGACTTGGCGTCTGTATACTTAAGATCGAAATCTGTGGTCTTCTTATCCCACTCGATTCTGATCCTCTGCTCTGTTGTAGAAGTTGTATTACGTCTTGCCTTTGTCTCTTCGATCTCGATAGTAGCTTCGTACTTCTTATTGGTGTTCTCCTTGACCTCATAAGAGATGGAGTAACCGGCATTTGTCTTTGAATCCTTGTACTCGAAAGCGATCTCCTTTGAAGTAGCTACATTCTTTCCGAGAATGAGGGATGCCTCAACTGCCTGGTTGCCGACTTCAGCCTCCATATCAACACGAGCCATTCTCTTGCCTGACTTTGTGATATAGAAGTCAAAAGTGATCTCGATAGCCTGATCTTCGATCTTATCGATATCTTCTTCAGCATCATCAAGAGAATCATAGAATTTCTCTACGACATCTTCAGGATCGTCACGGAAAGCATAGTTTGCTGCCATCTTGGTTACAACGCTCTCGAGAGCCTTGTCTTCCTTAGCTTCAGCAATGATGTCTCTGAAGATGGATGCAACTGCGTCCTCATCAAGATTGACAGTAATTACTGTGCATCCGAGCTTCTCTCCGCCAACGGAGATATCCTTGCCTGTCTTCTTGACTTCGGCATACTGAAGGACCTTATTGATGAAGAGCTTCTGATACTTCTGTGTGACCTTGACATATTCCTTCTGGAGGCCCTTATCGTTCTTCAGAGTGTTGTTTATGTTCTTAAAATATTCGAACTGGTCATCTGAGAAAGAATAAGATGTTTCCTGATCAGGATCGAAAATAGAACCGGGAAGGTTCTTCTCAAGGTTCTTGATGCTTACGCCATAATTGCCGTCAAAGAACTGAGGGCAGCTGAATACGACTTTGTCCTGAGCATAGAAGATCTTACCGTCAAGGACAGTATCCTTATCTTCTTTGGCAGTTACAATGAAAGCACCCTTAAGGTTCTTGGCATTGCTGTAGTACTTAGCCTGAACAGTAATGTCTTCCTTCGCAAACTTATCGAGGTTAGCTGAAGCGCTGACAGAACCGCCCTTCATGACATCTTCTGCTACGCTTATGATCTCGATCTTGTTTGCATCGTTGAGCGTGTTCTTAGCAGCCTTGGCGATCAAAGCCTTAGGTGTGTTGGATACAACGATCGAAACGATCAAGACAACCAAAAGCACAACAGCAGCTGCTGCGGCGCCGCAGATGATGAAGAGCTTCTTCTTATCTGCCGGATTGGCGGGCTTAACCTCTGCAGCCTTCGGTGCTTCAGGTGTTACAGGCTGGGCAAAAGCTTCAGGTGCGGGTGCAGCCTCAGGTGCAGGAGCTGCTTCGGGAGCAGGTGCTGCCTCAGGTGCAGGAGCGGGAGCAGCCTCAGCGGCTTCTTCTACTGCTTCGGCTACAGCTTCAGAAGATTCTTCTGCTGCTTCAGATACTGCTTCGCTTTCAGTCTCTGCAGCCTCAACTGCTTTCTCTGCTGTCTCCTCAGCTGTTTTTTCTACATTCTCGGCAACGTTTTCTGCTACGTTAGCCGCATTTTCAGCAACGTTTTCTGCTTTGTTCTCAGCAACGTTCTCTGAACCGTTCTCTGTTACAGAACCAACATCGTTTTCCATAACAAGTCCTCCTATCGCAAATGTAAAAAAATTATAACACGATATCAGGGAAACTTGTCTGTTTTCCGTAATATTTTAAATTTATTGTCTGTTCATACAGCGAAAAGAATGTCCGGACGGAGAGAATGTCAAAAGGATATAACTTGAAAATGACAGTATCCAATATTATTATTAATAAAGGACACTAGGCATTTCTCTTGAGGGCAGGCTCCTTTAAGAGCTTGGAGAATGGCCGGAAGGGTTTGTTATGAGCGAAAACAATGAAGACTTTAACAACGAGAACCGACCCGATATAAAGACCAGGTATGAGATCCTGATCGCATGTCTTGTCGTGCTGGTCCTCTGTATTTTCGCCTTTGCCGCATTCAGGATCACAGGTTATATTCAAGCTGCCCAGTCCACGCTAGGTTCCGAGACATCACAGGATTCAACTGAAGGAACTGTACTTATCGAAGTGGAGATCAAAGAAACTGAGGCATCGTCATCTTCTGATGAGTCAGCAGCCCAGGTCTCTGAAAGCAATCCTTCAGATGAGACAGTTAATGTTCATGACAATATCTGGGTTTTCCTGACAGTAGATAAAAATGAAGAGTACTACAAGTCCAAGGAAGGCGCACTGAAGCTTTATGCTGAGCCCGTAGAGACTGATGAACGCAGACCGGCACTTATGGAAGGCATGGCATTCCAGGTACTGGGTTTCTCAAGAGACGGATGGGCTGCGATAGGCTACGGCGGACAGAGATACTTTGTTAAGAGTTCTGATATCGTAAAGGCGGATGCTCCGGAGAATGCTTCTGACAGGCATATGGATACACTGGATACCCAGCAGATCAGATTCTTCGTTCCTACTAAGGGCGATGTCGAATATGTTATCACCAATGATACGGTGGCTTTCAGCCTTCCCGATGTACAGAGCAGCGGCAACAGGGTAAGCCTTAAGACAGGCGAGAGAGTTATCGTTGTAGCAAAAGGCGTCAACTGGTACAAGATCATATACATGAATGCTGATTACTATGTGCTCGGCTATCTTGAACCCAGAGCGGAATTCGAGAAGAAGAATCCCGATTTTAAGCTCAGCGACAATACAGGCTATTCACCTGCTGGAACACCTGAAGCTGTTAAGAAGGCGATAGCAGGAGGTGCTGCTCTTACAGCTACTTCCCTTGGCGTGCCTGCTGAACCTGAGACTACAGACGAAGCACCTGCTGAACCCGGTAAACCGGCTGATACATCCAAGAATACAGATCCTAAGACCACTAAGTCTTCAACTACGGCAAAGAAGACAACAACCAAGACAACAACTGCAAAAAAGACTACTTCCACCAAGAAGACGACCACAAAGAAGACTTCCACGTCAACAGCCGGAAGCGCCGCAACAGCTCAGAAAGCACTTCTGGATTATGTAAATGCTGCCCGCAAGAAAGCAGGCGTTCCTGCGCTTAAGTGGTCGAGCGGACTCGAAAAAGCCGCAAAGACACGTGCAGTGGAGATCTCAAAGGTATCTTCATCTAAGAATGCCAAGCATATCAGACCTAACGGAAAAGAATGGTACACGGTAAATCCCAAGATCATGTATGCAGAGAACCTCGCATGGGGACAGAAATCTGCTCAAGCGGTACATAATGCATGGATGGCTTCATCAGGTCATAAAGCCAATATCCTCAACAAAGAATATAAGACATTTGGTGCAGCACTTTATAAGGCAAGCAACGGCACATATTACTGGATAGAGGAATTCGGGTATTGAGCCTTAAGCAGGACAGAGTAACCGGAGTTGTGCTTAAGCATCCGTTCTTTATAACGGCTTTGCTTGTTTTGGTAACTCTCATTGCTACAGGAATGCAGATCTCAAGCAACATTGCTGTCTGCGTGATAATGGTCTGCGGATATCTTCTTATCGCCGGATACGGATTCTACTTAAAGCAGACGAAGAAGTTATCTGATGAAGCGCTCATTGCACTTGTTTTCGCTGCAGGATTCATCTTAAAACTCGGATACACGCTTTATTCAGGTATCAATATCAGACAGAATGATGTGGACGTTTTCGAAGAGGGAAAATATAACTTCTATCATTCGGGATATATACTTTTCGTAAGAGACAGGTTCACGATACCGGATGCTGATGTAAGGAAGCTGGGACAGTTCTACCATCCGCCGTTCCACTACTTTGTAAGCGCAGTATTCCTTAAGATCTACGAGCTTTTCCTCCCCAAGGGAACACATAATTACGAAGTTTTGCAGGCATTGTCTCTCCTGTGGTCACAGTTCGCAGTGATAATGCTCTATAAGTGCATTAAGCTCTTCGGAATAAAGAAGGAGAGCTGTCTTCCTGCAGCGGCGGTCGTCTCAGCTTTCCCGACATTCACACTTCTTTCCGGATCGATTAACAACGACGTATTGTCAGTATTGCTGTTCTTTACAGGGTTTTACTTCGGCATCAGATGGTTCAAGGAAGGCGCATGGAAGAATATCATCCTGTCAGCTCTTGCAATAGGCTTTGGCATGATGACCAAGCTCTCGACAGGACTTATCGCATTTCCTCTGGGATTCCTTTTCGTAGTTAAGCTCATAAAGGATCTTAGGGATAAGAGCGGGGAGAAGAAGGGAACTAAGTCTTTCTTAAATCTTCTGGCTTTCGGCGCCATTTCTGCTCCTCTGGGACTGTGGTTCCAGATAAGGAATTACTTAAAGTTCGGCGTGCCTTTGGGATATGTCCTTAAGTCTACGAATTCTTATCAGGACATAAGCAGATTTACTCCCGTTCAGAGGCTTTTCGGATTCTACGGATTCCCGATCGAGGACTACTATATCAATCTCGGTTCAGACGGTGAGCAGGATTACAACATATTCATCACGATGGTCAAGACATGTCTTTTCGGCGAGGAGAATTACAGGGATGACTTCGCGATGAGTATGGCAGGATATGCACTCCTTATGGTGCTCCTGATAATGATCCTCATCGCTGTGGCAGGCTTTGTCAGAACGCTTGTTACCGTAAGGAAAAGTGAGACTTTATTGGAGGAATTATCCCTTATCATACTGACTGCTTCAGAGATCATTTCAGTCATATCTTTCTCGCTGAAATACCCTCATATCTGCTCGATGAATTTCAGATACTGCACACCGCTTATTATCGGCGGCGTTGTGTATTTTTCCAGGATAGGTGAGATAAAGCTTAAAGGTGCCAACAAGGATCTGATAACGAAGATCGTCAAAGTCATTTCAATCGCTTTCTTTGTCCTTGCCGTACTCTTCTACACGATCCTCTGGACATATGTAAAAGGCGAAGTAGTGGTGGTAGATAACGCATGGTAACAGGAAGTGTGAAAAGAGATTTCCGTGAGATAGCGCAAGGGTTCGGAGTGACCGCCATCGCGGTGTTTTTCCTGTATCTGATGTCCGGCATGCACGCCGTGAACATGAGAGAGATACACCTCTCGCTTCTTATGACGGCACTGACTTCCTGCTGTGTTTTCTATGTCACATCTTGTTATATATCAGGCGCGAAAAGATTCCTTTCACTGATATCCTCTGTTCCTGCATTTGCAGTTTATTATCTCGTTATCAAGCTCTTATTTGATTCATGCGGGAGAATGACTCTTCCATGCTTGGAGATCATGGAGAGTGTTCTTTTGTGGGCGGGTCTTGGCACTGTTATAGTCTCTGTTATCGCTCTTCTTATCGGACATAAGCTCACGTCCAAAGACATGGTTATGGCAGTACTCTGTGCAGGCTTTGTCATGAGGGCGGTAATGGTTCTTTTCACACCGCTTAATTTCAACCAGCATGACGTATCGAGTTTCTCGCCAGACCAGGCAGGATTCCACGACAGCTACATCATGTACATCTTCAACAATTTCACTCTTCCTTCAGGTGATGTAAGGGATTACGGACAGTTCTACCATCCGCCGCTTCATTACTTCGTAAGCGCCATGTTCTTAAAGCTTCAGACGCTTTCGCCACTTAAGTTTGCCAAAGACATAAACGGCCTTAAGATGCTGCCGATGCTCTGGACTTCATTCTTTGTTCTTTTCGCGAAAAAGATCCTCGAACACTTTAAGGTCAGCGGCAAGGCATTAGTGTTCTCATTGATGCTCGTCGTATTCTGCCCGCAGATGATATTCCTTTCCATCCAGGTTAATAACGATGCATTAGCGCTCATGCTTTTCGCCGCATCGGTATTTGCTGCTCTCAAGTGGTATTCCAAGCCTGAGCTTACGACGATACTGTTCCTGGCACTTGCCATAGGATGCGCCATGATGACCAAACTCTCCATGGGTTTTGTCGCATTCCCGGTCGCATGGATCTTCCTTGCAAAGCTGATCAGCACAGTAAAGGAAAAGAAGGAGACAAGAGGCAAGAGGACCGAGAGCCACACGGGCGAACTCATCAAGCAGTTCGTTGCATTTGCAGCAGTCGTATTCCCGCTGGGATTATGGTTCCCGTTAAAGAATCTTCTCGGATACGGTGTTCCCATAACATATGTTTATGAGATAGATTCATCTGCCAATCAGGATGTCTGGATGTATTCTCCTCTCAGGAGATTATTTGTACCTTCAAAAGCGCTTCTTTCCACACCTTTCCTTCAGGAAGGCGGGGAGCTTAATGATTACAATATCTTCCTGGGTCTTTTCAAGACCGGACTTTTCGATGAAAGACACTTCGACGGCGGATATCAGCTGATCTGCGGCAGGATATTGCTTGTTTTGGCATTTGTTCTTGTGCTTGTTATTGCAGTGTGCGCCGTTACAGGTGCTCTGGCAAAGATCAGGAAGGCAGGGGTCAGGCTTTTCTCTGATCCTGAATATGTCTCTTTGTGGATCCTTGCAGGAGTATTGATCGTTTCCGAGATAGTATTCTGCTTCAAGCATCCGGTCGTATGCACTGAAGCTTTCAGATATATCGCACCGGTCCTTATTCCGGCATCTGTCTGGAGCGGAAAAGTTGTCATGGCATCTGAAGAAAAGGATGCGGGCGCGGCAACAAAAGCCTTATCCGTATGTCTTCAGGCGCTTACATGTGTATTTGTATTGCTCGTGATCTTATTCTACGGACCTTTCTCCCAGTATTCGACACCGTGGGAGATGATGATCAGGGGTTGATCTCCTGACCGGGGCCCAATGATCTTCCTGAGAGAAGATCTCTCCAGTGTTTTCCTTCGAGTTCGTAGATCATGGACACTGCTGCATTGATCTCTTCGTCAGTTCCTTCAGAATCAACGAAAGCCAGGAGCCCTGCGATCTTTATCATGTCGATCTCAATAGATTTAAGGAAGTCGCCCGGAGTTGTGACGACATTTCCCACCTGGCTGTAAGAGAAATCCACTGCTGCCAGGGGATAGACAAAGCTCTCGCACTGCTCATCGAGAATGCCCGGAAGGACTTGGAGCATCTTCGCGATTATATCTTCAGGAAGAGCAGCGATGATGTCCCAGCTGAGAGCTATCTCTCCGCCGGAGACCTCTTCGATATATTTGAGAAGGTCGCCATGCATTGCAAACTGTCTTACAAAGTCCTGTTCCACGGGATCGAAAATACCGTCTGCGCAGGCAACGCTTAAGAGGACGCCCTGCAGGATCATGTCGAACTGTGCGAGTGTAAGTTCAGCATCGTAGCCGCTTCCCGTAACATTCTGGAAGACCTGATCCATTGCCCTTATCGTGTTCTCGGCGTGATCGTATGCCTCTGCGGCTTTGTCTAATATGTCCTGTCTGTCAAATTCCATCCGGATAACCTCGCACGGGGTAGTTCTGATACAGGCTATTTTATTCCTTGACCGGATTATATGCAAAAACGGCATGGTCTGAAAGCGATTGTCCTCTTATTAGAAGAAAAGACGGTTCCTGATATGGTATAATCTCTGATTGGAAAATAAACAAAAGGGAGCTCCGTAAACTATGGGACTTTTCGGAAAGAAAAAGAATAACGAAGAACAGCCTGAGAATTCAGCTGAGAATAAGTCAAACAGCAACATCTCTGATGAGATGAAGATAATCCTTGCAGCACGCGAGGAGGCTCAGCAGGAGAAGAAGGCAAAAGCGGAAGAAAGACAGCAGGCTCAGGAAAAGGCTGACAAAGAGGAGGATCTCCTTGAAGAACAGGCCAGAATGGCAGCTGAAAAGGTTCTGACAGGTGATGCCACACCTGCCGGAATGACATTCTATGTGATCTGTGATGAGGTTGATGTTGGCGCAGTGCCTGAGACAGAAGGCAACCTGATCGTCCGCGGTATCATCAGAGGCACAGTAAAGAGCGGAAGCGAAGTCTTCCTCTATCAGGGTTCCGGCGACAAGTTCAGCGTAAAGATCGACAAGATCAGAAATGAGAGCAGGGAATTTGTAGATGAGATCTCAAATGCCAGAGCAGAACTGGAGATCACAAGAGGTGATATCCCGCTTCCCACAGATCCTGATGAGGATGCATCAACACCGATAAGAAAGTATGCGGTAATCACTGATGCTACAGGCATCGAGAACACTAAGGATCCGTCTTGCCAGGGCATGGCAGTAGCCGGCAATCCCAGAACCACAGCAATGCTCTGTGAATACGGCAAGTTCGGCAGGGAGCCCGTCTACTTTGGCACCGTGATGGACTGCATTATGACATCCGAGTTCGTAACACCTGCAAAGATCACTCCTGCCAAGAACGGTCAGAGCTCAGTAGGTTTTGTCGGAATGAGCCCCAAGCAGGATCCGAATGTAACTTATCTGCCTGTATTTACCGATAACAGGCTTGCGACCAAGGCCATCCAGAACTTTAAGGCTCATGGCGGTCCTGACCAGCGCATCATGCTCAACTTTGCACAGGTGGCAGCTGTCGCAAGAGACGATCATCACCAGGGTTTTCTCGTAAATCCCGGCGGACCTGTAACGATCACCATCCCGAAGGATCTTATCGACAAGATGGTCGAGACACAGATCTTCAAGGAAAGATTCGGATCCGGAGCAGGCGATAATGCATCTCTGGCATTGGGCGGCTCAGGCAACCGATCATTTGATAACTTTGTCGCAAACGGCGGTCCTGACATGCCCGGCATGCAGAAGATCATCATCACGAATCCTACGGACACACCGGAGTTCATCGTTATCGAGAAGGCTGTAAAGGCATACTGCGGAAACCACGCTGATATCGCCAAGGTACTGATCCTCATCGCCACACCTGAGAACAACCGTAACGACAGATCTTATCTCTGCATTATGGATTGTCCTGATGAGAGCTTCGAGAAGCAGTGCAAGGGACTTGCAGAGGCAATCAAGCCGTTCCTCAAGGGTATCAAGAGGATCCAGTTCCAGCAGTTCTCCAAGATGAACAAGGAAGGGTTCCCCACCAAGGTTCAGTGGCTTTACTCAAAACTCCCTCAGTAAAAGGGACAGCCTGAATATATAAAAGCAAAACGGAAATTTAAAAGGAATAAGGGTTTTCGCGCGCATTTTATAAACCTT
Organism: uncultured Clostridia bacterium; assembly: GCA_946403085.1. Taxonomy (GTDB): domain Bacteria; phylum Bacillota; class Clostridia; order Saccharofermentanales; family Saccharofermentanaceae; genus Saccharofermentans. Next base: position 31,227 of record CAMIYM010000021.1, read on the forward strand.
CTGAATTACTCGTATTTTTCGGATAATTCACAGATATAGTAAATATTGTTCATTATGCGCGTGATAGAATTTCAACACTATGCTGCAGATTAAGGAAATACATAAAGAATACAAGACAGGAAGCCTTGTTCAGAAGGCTTTGGACGGAGTATCCCTGAGCCTCAGGGATAATGAGTTTGTTGCGATCTTAGGACCTTCAGGTTCAGGAAAGACAACACTCCTCAATATAATCGGAGGTCTCGACCGTTACGATTCGGGCGACCTCATCATCAACGGCGTATCCACAAAACGCTATAAGGACAGGGACTGGGATTCATACAGAAACCACACGATCGGATTCGTATTCCAGAGCTATAACCTGATCCCTCACCAGACGGTCTTATCCAACGTCGAACTTGCGCTTACCATATCCGGTATCTCCGGAAAAGAGCGCAGACAGAGAGCACTTGATGCTCTGGAGAAGGTCGGCCTTCGCAATCAGGCACACAAGAAGCCTAACCAGATGTCGGGCGGCCAGATGCAGAGAGTCGCCATCGCAAGAGCTCTCGTAAACGATCCGGATATCCTTCTTGCCGACGAGCCTACGGGCGCACTCGACTCTGATACGAGCATACAGGTAATGGAACTCCTTAAGGAGGTCGCAAAAGACCGCCTTGTTGTAATGGTCACCCATAATCCTGAACTCGCAGAAGAATATGCCACCAGGATCGTAAAAGTAAAGGACGGTAAAGTCATCGGCGACAGTGATCCTTTCGAACCGGAGAAAAAAGCGGGCATGGCAGCGCCTGTCCACAGGAATCTCGGCAAGGCATCAATGAACTTCTTCACTTCGCTTGCACTCAGCTTCAACAACCTCTGGACAAAAAAGACAAGGACAATACTTGTTGCGTTTGCAGGTTCCATAGGAATCATCGGTATCGCCCTGATCCTTTCGATGTCTGAAGGTGTTAATAACTATATCGACAGAATTGAGGCGCAGACTCTGTCGCAGTATCCTCTGTCGATTGAGAGGTCAACCATATCGTTCATGTCGATGATGATGGTGCAGACCGACTCGTGGGAACCTGCCAAGGCCGGTGAGATTACTGAAGTTCCTTCCGTAAGCCGTATCCTCTCCACGGTAAAGACCAATGACCTTATCTCGCTGAAGCAGTATTTCGACAGCGGCAAGACAAACATCTATGAACTCACAAACGGCGTCGAGTATTCATATGGCCTTCAGCCCCAGATCTTCTACTATAACAAGGACAATGGCAATTACAGACAGGTAAATCCTAATAATGACTTCGCTTCGATGGGCCTTTCATCTTCGAGCGTATTCACATCGTCCTACAGCATGAACATCTTTTTCGAGATGCCGGAGAATGAGTCACTTTACGTCAACCAGTACGATATAAAAGCAGGAAGATGGCCCCAGAATTCGCAGGAGGCAGTCCTCGTATTATCCAGAAACGGTTCTGTCAGCGACTACATCATCTATGCTTTCGGCTTAAGAGATACTGAAGAACTCGATAAGATGATCAGGGATTTCAGTAACGGATTGGAAGTCGTTTCCGATCAGAGCAGCTACACCTGGCATTACGATGACTTCATGGGAAAAGTCTTTAAGGTCATTCCCGCATACAATTTCTATAAGTACGATGCAGATAAGAAGGTCTACACGGACATGAGGAACAGCAAGCCCTTCATGCGCGGCCTTCTTAAGAATGCACAGGACCTTAAGATCGTAGGCATCGTTCAGCCTAAGGAATCTGAAGATATCTGGATGCTTGATACAGGTATCTACTACGGCAAGGATCTCGTGGAAGAGCTCCGTGCAGATGCCGAGAATGCAGATATCGTTAAGGCTCAGCTCAAGGACCGTGAAGTAAATGTACTTACCGGCGAGAGATTCGATGAGGAAGAATCTGATTTTGACATGAACAGTCTTTTCGAGGTCGATGAGGATGCACTCCGCGATGCTTTCAAGTTCGATGAGAACAAGCTCAAGATCGACAAGAAGGCATTCAGCGACATGAAGGGCCTCGATCTCGCAGGTGCCATGAAGAGCGCCATGCCGAGCATGTCATCGAAGCAGATCAAGGATCTCCTTAAGGGCGTGGAATTCAAGGTCGATTCAGATGCTCTCATGAAGGGTGTAACGACCCTTTTCAACGACTATATGAAGTATGCTTCCGACAATCCGTCAACAGACTATGCAAAGCTGCCGGATGCCATCGCGGAGTATATCTCTTCACCCGAAGGCAGCGCCGTCTTAAGACAGCAGCTTATAAAGATCATCGAAGAGAGCGGTGCAGGCAAGATCGACCAGAGCGTTGTAAACAAGGCTTTGAGTGCGATCACCGACGGCTTTGCAGAATACGCTGTGGCAAACGGAATGGATCTTACCGATCAGAGCCGTTACTCAGAGTATTTCCAGACTTACCTGAACAGCGAAAAGGGTAAGAAGATCGTTAATGAGCAGTCTGCCATCATCACAAAAGAGATCAACAGCAAGGTCAAGGTAACACCCGAGCAGGCTCAGAGAGTCGCAAAGGCATTGCTTGATGCTTACAGCAAATATGCAACAGAGAATAATCTTCCCGATCCTAAAGCTCTTGAGGGTTCCATCAAGAAGTATCTTGGCACCAAGAGAGCCCAGAAGATCATCACAAGCATGGTAACGTCTTCAGTTAATACTGACGAGATCACAAAGACTGTTGCCAAGAATGCCAACGGTCTTATCTCCAGCATGGGCACTTCGATCGGTAAGGGCATCGAGAAAGCGATGAAGATGGTCACGGAGAGGATCGCCAAGAATATGACCAAGGCCTTGAAGGATACATTCTCTGACTTTGGAAGTGCGATCTCATTCGACCAGGATTCCTTCGCTGCAGCCTTCAAGTTCAACATGGGCGAAGATGAACTCCAGTCTTTTATGAGTGAGATGATGGGCGGCAAGACCGCATCAGCAGAGGGCAACCTGGCCGCATTCGGTTATTGCGACGTCGATGACCTCAAGACGATCACGATCTATCCGAAGGACTTTGAGTCCAAGGACAAGATCACTGAGATATTGAAGGACTACAACAAGATGGCTGAAGATGCCGGTGAAGAGGACAAGAAGATCACTTATACCGATATCGTAGGCGCCTTGATGAAGTCCGTCACAAAGATCATCAACACCATCTCCTACGTGCTTATCGCATTCGTAGCGATATCGCTTGTCGTATCGTCCATCATGATCGGTGTCATTACTTACATCAGCGTTCTTGAGCGCCGCAAGGAGATCGGTATCCTCCGTGCAATGGGCGCCTCAAAGCACAACGTCGCCCAGGTATTCAATGCTGAGACCATGATCACGGGATTCCTGGCGGGTATCTTCGGTGTCGGCCTGTCGCTCTTAGCGCTCATCCCGATCAATGCCATTATCCACAAGCTGGCTGAAGGCAACGATGTCAGCGCCGTCCTGCCCTGGCAGGCTGCGATCATACTCGTCGTCTTAAGTATCATCCTGACCCTTATCGGAGGCATCATCCCGTCGAAGACCGCTTCGAGACAGGATCCGGTAACAGCTTTGAGGACTGAGTAAGTTTAATTAAGGTTAATTGCTATTTATAAGTCCCCCTTTTCGCGAAAATGCGAGGAGGGGGATATTTTTATTGTATCCACATTAAGGACCCCGCATGGAACCGCATGGAAGGATCCTCGCGAAAACTCGTAAAAACAGTGTGGTGCCAAAAATGGTGTCGATTCGAGCAATTCTGGCACCATTTCGTGCAATTTTCGCCTCCAGTGACGAAAATGGTGCTAATTCAGGCGATTTTCGGCACCATTTGTGCACGCGGGGGATTTATCCCTCCCCGCACACCAAAAGGACACAAAGCAGGAAAATCATGTAAAGTTTTTACGGGCGAATTTTCAAGTCAAGTGCAACGTGGTTGAATAAAAGACCTCGTAAGGTGT
>CAMIYM010000022.1 GCA_946403085.1 uncultured Clostridia bacterium
TCGAGCACAGAGATGAGGAGACATATAACCCCAAGATCGCTACAGGTACGATCGAACTTGAGGCTCACAAGGTTGATGTTCTTGGTAAGGTATACAGCCAGCTTCCTTTCGAGATCATGACATCAAAAGAGATCAGAGAGGATGTAAGACTTAAGTACCGTTATCTTGACCTCCGTAACCAGAAGGTTAAGGACAACATCATCTTCAGATCCAATGTAATCGCATTCTTAAGACAGAAGATGACAGAGATGGGGTTCCTCGAGATCCAGACACCTATCCTTACTTCGTCTTCACCTGAGGGCGCAAGAGACTATATCGTTCCTTCAAGAAAGTGGAAGGGTAAGTTCTATGCGCTTCCGCAGGCACCTCAGCAGTTCAAGCAGCTCCTGATGGTATCCGGATTCGATAAGTACTTCCAGATCGCACCCTGCTTCAGAGATGAGGATGCAAGAGCAGACAGAAGCCCCGGAGAGTTCTATCAGTTGGACTTCGAGATAAGCTTTGCCACACAGGAAGATGTCTTCAGAGCAGGTGAGGAAGTCCTCACAGCAACATTCGAGAAGTTTGCACCTGAGGGCGCAGTCGTAACACCTGCACCTTATCCGGTCATTTCATACAAGCAGGCAATGGAAGAGTTCGGCTCAGATAAGCCTGACTTAAGAAACCCGCTCCGTATCAAGGACGTTACTGAGTTCTTCTCCAGATGCACATTCAAGGCTTTCCACGGAAAGACCGTACGTGCGATCAACGTTCACGCTAAGCTCTCCAAGGGCCAGCACGAGAAGATGTTAAAGTATGCCCAGGACGAGCTCGGAATGGGTGGTCTTGGATACCTGGAAGTCCTCGAAGACATGAGCTACAAGGGACCTATCGACAAGTTTATTCCTGATGACATGAAGGCTGAACTTAAGGAGCTCGCAGGCCTTGAAGCAGGTGATACTATCTTCTTCATTGCTGATAATGAGGCACGTGCAAACGAGTGTGCTGGCAAGATCAGAAATGAGCTTGGCGCACGTCTCGACTTGATCGAGAAGAATGCTTTCAGATTCTGCTTCGTCAACGACTTCCCGATGTATGAATGGGATGCTGAGACAAAGAAGTACATCTTCACTCACAATCCTTTCTCCATGCCTCAGGGCGGCCTTGAAGCACTTAATACAAAGAAGCCTGAAGAGATCCTTGCTTACCAGTACGACATCGTATGCAACGGTATTGAGCTTTCATCCGGTGCTGTAAGAAACCACGATCTCGACATCATGAAGAAGGCTTTCGAGATCGCAGGATATTCCGAAGAAGAGCTTAAGACAAAGTTCGGTGCTCTCTACAGCGCATTCCAGTTCGGTGCTCCGCCGCATGCCGGCATGGCTCCAGGTGTTGACCGTATGATCATGATCCTCCGTGGTGAGGAGAACATCAGAGAAGTCATCGCATTCCCTATGAACGGCAATGCACAGGATCTTCTCTGCGGCGCTCCGGGCGAAGTTACAGAGCAGCAGCTCCGTGAGACACACATCAAGATCAGACAGTAATGAAAGTCTATTTTCTTACATTAGGATGCAGAGTTAACCAATACGAGACAGACGCCGCAAGGCGCCTGTTTCTTGATAATGGGCACGAAAATGCGGACACTCCGGAAGAGGCTGATGTCTGCATCGTAAACACCTGTTCAGTAACCGGTGAAGCCGACAGAAAGTCATCTCAGATGCTTAGGAGAATGGCCAAGAATAACCCCAATGCGGTCATCGTCGCGATGGGCTGTGCATCAGAACTTAAGACAGGTGAAGTCCCTGCCGATATCGTTATCGGCACACGCGAAAAGAATACTGTCGTAAAGCTAGTGGAAGATTTCCTCGCCAGTGGCGGAAAAGGTTCTCTGGACCATAAGACAAGCCATGTAAGACCTGAAGTCAGCAAGACTGATGAATACCATGATTTCGGTACGGTCCTGTCGCCTGAAGGTACAAGGGCATTCATCAAGATCGAGGACGGATGCAATAACTTCTGCACCTACTGCATCATTCCTTTCGCGAGGGGAAGAGTAGTAAGCCGTGATGAGGGATCCTGCCTTAAGGAAGCTGAATTCCTGGTCGGAAGCGGCTATAAGGAACTCATCGTATCCGGCATCCATCTCTGCTCCTACGGCAAGGATCAGGGCAAAGACATATCGGCGCTCCTTGATCTTCTGAAGAAGATAGATGCTGTTGAAGGCCTTGAGAGATTAAGGCTCGGATCGCTGGAGCCCAAGTCCATGACACCTGAATTTATCAGCGGTCTTAAGAGATTAAAGCACTTATGCCCGCACTTCCATCTGTCCCTGCAGTCCGGTTCTGATACCGTGCTCAAGCGTATGAACAGGAAATACACGACAGCTGAGTATGAGGACAGGGTAAACGCATTAAGGTCGGAATTTCCCGACATGTCCCTTACGACTGACATCATAACGGGCTTCCCTGAAGAGACTGAAGAAGAGTTCAATGAGACCATTGAATACGCAAGAAAGCTTAAGTTTGCAAAGATCCATGTATTCCCTTATTCGGAAAGGGAAGGCACAAAGGCTGCCGCTATGCCTCAGATGGATATGAGCATCAGGAAAGCACGCGCCAAGAGGCTCATTGAAGTATCAAGTGCGCTTGAAGCTGAGTTTGCTTCTTCGATGATAGGCAGGGACGCCGAGATACTGATCGAGAAGATAACCGAAAAGGATGGCGGGGAGATTGCCGAAGGATATACTGCAAATTACATAAGAACCTTCGCTGATCTTGATGGCAGGAATTTCTCGAGAGGCGACATCGTAAAAGGTGTAATTTTTGGAGCGGAAAATGAGAATTGTACCTTAAGATTTCCTTAAGATATAGAAAATTTCTCAAATCTTAATAACTTTTAACATTTCCTGTGTTAGAATGAAACCATCGAAGAAGACTTCGTTTGGAGGTTCGCTCGTGGTTGACAGCAACACAGCAAAATTTGATTTATCCGGTGACAGAACCGCTGATGTACACGCTCTGATGTCTTATGTACTGAGCGCGCTTAAAGAGAAGGGCTACAACCCTATCAATCAGCTGGTCGGATATTTCATCTCAGGCGATCCTACATATATCACGAACTACAAGGGTGCAAGGGGTCTTATCAAGCGTATCGACAGAGACGAGCTCCTTGAGGTAATCATCAACGATTATTGCTCCAGACTGTAAAAGAGTATAAGATACCGATATTAAGCGGTGAACGGCGGCTTATGCCGCCTTATTTTTTGTTTTCGAAAGGATAATGGAAGCTATGGGAAAAGCTGCCGGAAGAGTAATGGGTATAGACTTCGGAACGAGGCACATCGGTGTCGCCGTATCCGATGAGCTCAGAGTAATTGCTAAGGGAATAGAGACGGTCAACTGGAACGGTGAGGACCCTGAGTGGGCCTTAAACCGTATCTGTGAGATCATCAAGGAGATGGGAGTAAACGCAATCGTGCTCGGTATGCCCGCGAGGACAGACGGCACGAGATCCGAGACTCAGGACAAGGCTGAGGCATTCGGCGCAGCCCTTGCCGAGAGATGCGGAATCGAGCCTGTCTATAAGGATGAGCGCTTTACGACAGTCCTGGCTTCAAGATACCTTCACGAGAGCAATATCAAGGCAAAGAAGCAGAAGAAAGTCATCGATCAGGTGGCTGCCGAGATAATTCTTCAGGATTACATCAATACTCTCTAATCATTTGAGGGCAAGTTTTCCGCAATATGATATAATGAGCCATCATGGCTTTATATTATAATTTAAGCAAAACATAAGGAGACAAGAATATGGCTGATAATAACAATTTCGAAGAGATAGGACCTAAGGACGAGCTTATCGATGCAATCGCCCAGTTAGATGATGAAGGCGACAGAGTTATCGAGCTCAAGGACGAAGAGACAGGCGAGACGACAAAGGCTGTTGTCGAGAGCACATTCCTCTTCAACGGAAATACATATGTTGTTCTTATCATCGATTCCGACGAGAAGGATGAGGACGGTGAACTGATCCAGGCTTATGTGATCATGCGCTTTGTCGACAAGAACGGCGAAGTCCTTCTTGAGAACCTTCCCGAGAAGGAAGAAGACGTGATCTACGATTATTACGATAAGCTCTGCGACGAGCTTTACGGCGACGATGAAGAATCAGAAAGCTAATAACAAGCCGACCGGCTTCAGAAAGAAGATCGCCCTCGAGAAGGACCGCAAGGCCAAGCTCGCAGGCGAGCATCTTAAAGCAAGCAGGAGTGATGAGCTCCTTGTCCTGCGCGATCCTTATGCAAAGAAGGATTATTACATGTCGCGCATCGATGCTTTCACTCTTATGAAGACAGAATATGTCGTCATGTATAACTATGTACCGGATGACGGAAGTCATACCAAGCCGGAACTTGTTATCATGCGCACGGCAATCGGTGAGAATGGCGAGAGAGTCTACTACTCGATCAAGGACGGCGAAGAACTTGAGAAAGCCTTCGTGTACTTCATGAGAAGGTTCTATGGCGCTCAGCCGGCCGAGTCCAGAGCTAAGAACGGAGTAGCCTCCGGAGATCAGAAGTAAAGATGAGTCTTTGGGAAAAAGCCCTCAAAAAATCAGCAGCATTCGGTAAAGCTTTTTTGGGGCTTTTATTTTTTGTCTGCGCGGATTACGCAGTTACATTTGCTTTTATTTTCGCGCGCGTAGACCGCAAGATCTATAAGGGTGCGTATAATTTCGCCACATGCGTTGCAGTGTTCATCACTATGATGATCATCATCAAGGTGAGCTCAATGGGCGGCAAACCGCTTATCAGGATCAGCAAGCTTACGCCGGACCAGATCGCAGCATTGGTCATAATAGGTCTTGGCATGATCGGTCTTGTCGTTACTTATATCGGTGTAGCGGATAAGATCGCAGCTTATCTCGAGTCGATGAAAAATGCGATGGAGGATTACCGTGAGAGCGTTGACAGATATTCTGATACGCCTCAGGTGGTCGTCCCTGTGTGGGATTCAGTGCTTTATGTCATAACGCTTTGCTTTATCGTTCCCGTTACGGAAGAGATGACTTTCAGAGGCGTTATTTTCGGACAGCTCAGAAAAGGATTCGGCCCCTGGGTATCAGTTATACTGAGTGCACTTTTCTTCGGCATCATGCACGGAATATCAGTTCACATTGGTTATGCGATCGCATGCGGACTTATCATTGCAGCCTGCTATCACATCACTGACAGCCTGATCGCACCCGTTATCCTTCACATGGTCTTTAATTTCTTCGGATCGGGAGTTGCCAACTTCATGTCGATCGAGTGCTTCGGCATACCAAGAGAGACAACAAGTGCTCTTATGAGCGGCATAAACATTTCCGCGATCCTTTTCATGCCAATAGCAGTACTGGCATATACATATCTCGTGGCTGTTAAGCGTAAGAGGGCCAAGGAAGCTGCAGCGCTTGCTCAGAAAGGCGATCCTCAAGTAGAATTGTCTGTGGAAGAAAACAGTGCTTCAGATGAGGTTGTTGATGCCGTATCTGAAGATGACGGAATCGAGGCGTAAGAATGAAAAAACATGCCCGCCTGATGTTCGGTATTACCAAGAGGACACGTTTTGTTGCAGCTATGGTCGTCATAGCAGCAGTTCTTGTAATGGCCGTCATGGTATTGGGTTATGTCGGCGTCTTCGGTCTGAGCGCAGAGCTTTGCGAAGTAACTGTCACACCTGACAGGGCAGAGGATACATTCGGAGGCACCGGCATCAATTGTGACCTCATACCGAATGTAAACATCGTAAGAGATGCTTCCTTCGAGAGTTCCAGAAATTACGCGAGCATGCTTATCGCAGGTTCATCTGACAACAGCATTTACCTGGCACCGGATGTTGTCGCTGCAGCCGGTTATGACACTGCCACATGTGCAGGCGACACCGCCAGGATCATCTCCATCGACAGTGACGGTGTAATGAGTGAGAAGTTTACGGGTACAGTCACAGGATTCAAGCCTGCAAGACTTGGTGCCGTAACGCAGATAAAAGACGTTAAATCACTTTGGGACGGCGACCATATTCAGGAAATGGCCTTCTACGGCAATATGGCTATCGCGCTTACCAACAGCGGAAGACTCATCTATGATGTAACGAACAGCCAGCTTACAGGTCTTGTAAATGCTGAAGAGAGATTCGCGCTTATCGATTCAAACGATACAGGAGTTATTGCAGTCTCATTGAGCGGTGCAATCTATATCTCTCAGGACGGAAAGAATTACGGTCTCGTTTACGAACCTTCCGGCACAGGTGCTTCAGATAATGTGTGCGGCACCGGAAGCACTGATTCCACATTCGCCGTATGCTACCGTGACGGCACTGTGGTTTCCGTGGCAAACGGCAAGATCGCTAAGTCAAAGCTTCCGAATTCCGATGCATCCGCTTTTGTATCTGACGGCAAGCAGATCATGGCAACTGACAGGAAGGGCAATATCTATTCATCTTCCAATGGTATTATTTTCGAGCTCATCGGCAATTCCGAAGCGCTCAAAGATTCCTCAAGACCTTTGTGCGGCGCTGCTCAGGGCGTTTTCTACTTCGTGGTAAACAACACTAAAGGTGTCATCGTAAAGAACGGTGATGAGGGTTATCAGATCGAAGAGAATGATATCGCCAAGACCACTGGCTCACTCGTTGATTCAGTCTATCTTACGGATTCAGGACTCATCATCGCAGGCACCAGAGACAGAAGGGCTTTTGCGGTTGATCTTTCCACAGGAAAAACAGTTAATCTCACTTCAGAAAATGTTGTTATCGAGAACCTCATCGGCATTTCAGGCGATAAGGTCTACTTCGATTCCGGCAATGGGATCTACAGATCAAGGATCCTTTCAGAACTTACAGTGGAAGGTAATCTTGAAGGTGTTGATATCATCGCTGACGATATCTTTATCGCAGGCCATACCGAAAAAGCGGCAGCCGGCGCGATCAGTGCATCAGACACAAGGGAAGCACCCTGGGATATCAATGAGAATTCCGCCTGGAACACTTATGGAAAAGGAACAAATGCCGCAGTAAGCGACAGAGCATATACAGGAAGTAATTCCTTACGCATCACAGGCAGCGGAAGCGGAGTCCATGCAGTAACACAGACGATTCCCGGCAAGGCAAAGGATAACTTTATTCCCGGCACATTCTACCGTCTGAGCCTTTATGCGATGTCAGATAAAGTCCCCCAGAAGGCATACTGCTGGATCGAGGGTGAGGAATTCGGCAGATACGGAATTGAACTAACCCAGCTGGGCGGCAATTTTAAATACTTCAGCTATGTTTTCGCGTTCACGGATCAGATGGCTGATGCAGAGAACTTAAGGATCTCCATAGCAATTGAAGGCGATGGCTTCATCCTCGTTGACGATGTTTATCTGGGACCTGACAACTACAGTTCTGCAGGCATTCCCCAGTACTATCAGGATACTCTTGCTTCAGGAAAGCCGGTTGCCATAAGGCTCAATAACCTCAATATCGGCAGCGACGGCTTTGCAGATTCATCACTCTATCTCTCTGCGATCAACTCCGTCTCAAGTAATATTGAAGGCACTTCGAGCGTCGCAGAATATGAGGTTTCAGCTGGTAACGGCAGTTATGTGAATAAGAACCAGTCTGTAACAGCATCTCTTGAAGACAGCCTTAAGCTTGTTAAGAAGTGTTCATCCACACCGTGGATCGTTATCGGACCTTATGTAAATCAGGAAGATGTTAATAAGCTCCTTGAATACCTGTGCGGCTCTCTTACTTCAGAGTACGGCGGACGAAGGATCGACAACGGAACAGCGCTTCCGTGGAGCAGACAGTTCTCAAGATTCTATATCGAAGTCAATGACAGCGGAAAAGTGTTCAAGAGTGATATCCAGAAGTCATCTTACGTAAATTACGTCATCTCGATGTTCACTCAGTCAGAATATTTCACCGATATCAAGGATAAGACAACATTCCTTGACGGCATGACTTATTCCGGCGGCACGATGCTTTCTGATGCTGATAACCACGTCATGGACGTTAATCTCATTGCAAATGACAGCTCTGCCACATATATCGAGAATATCCGTACAAGCTATATCCTTGCACAGTATGAGACACCTCATATCGTCTCCGGAAGCAAGAGCGGAGAGTACATCAAGACACTTAAGACTGACGGTGCTAACTGCGGAAAGCTGATCTCAGCTGTAATGACATCAGAGGCAGACTTTGCCGACATGATGCTTTTCGACGCATCGGTCAACTTCGTTCCTTCGAAGTACAACGGAAATGAGATGTTCACCAAGAAAGAAGAGTTCGTGAACATGATGGCCATATCCGGCATTACTGCAGAGTTTGCAGGCTTTGACGAGCTTTATATCGATATCAAGGAACCGCTTGATAAGACTATTCCCGTAAGCGTCGAGCAGTTCATGTCTAATGTCACGTCAGCATGTTTTAACAAAGGCCCAAGGTCTTATATAATCATTGCCAATTCATCTGATACGCAGCAGAGCTTCCTTATCAATGACAGCAAGCTTGGCCGTACTGACGGTGTTATAAGACGTTACGATGAGAAGGGAAAACTCATTAACGAGAGGAAGATGAGATCTGACCATTTGCGTTACATCCTCCAGCCCGGAGAATTCCTGATCGTTGATGTGATCGAAAAGGGTTAATTATCAGCCAAGTATAAGCTTAATAAGCTCTTCGGGTGCCTTCTCTGCGGCATCCTTCCATTTTTTGCAGATCTTTAAAGCTGTTGCTTCGTCGTCAACGGTGATAGAAGCGGAAAAAGGCTTTCCGTCATTTGTTGAAGTCAGATTTACACGGAATTTTCCGTCATCTGTAAGTTCCAGAGCAGCGGAAGTACTCGAATTCTTAAGCATTTCCTTGCGGATGTCATCTGCAGCCTCGTCAAGATGCTGGCGCAGAGGAGCATTAAGGGAAGATATGAGGTCATTTAAGACTGCTTTTCCGCCGTCCGTAAGCGTAAGATTCTCAGTCGAACCGACTGCTTCGCCCGTAAAATCGCCGGATCTGCTCTTATCCATGAGGTTTCCGGAGATGAGTTCTTCATAAGATCTCGAGAACGTGAAGAAGTCCGTATAAAGAGATTCCATGCATTTCTCCATAAGGAGATGGTAGCTTACGCCCGGTGCACGATCTACAAGATAGAGTATTTGTATTTTTGATTCTGCAATAGAAATGTCAGACATTATCTTTCCCTTTAAATGTAATGAAATCCTGACGTAATTATACTCGTAAATCGATTTTTGCGGGTGTATACTCTGTATGATTTTTGAATAAAACCTGTAAGGAGAGTTTAAGATGATTACATTTGATTACCAGAACGCCCTCGAATTCATCGGCGGTGAAGAGGCAGTCGCAAGAATGGAGCCCCAGGTTAAAGCCGCTTCTGATATGCTTCACAAGAAGAACGGCCCCGGAAATGATTTTCTTGGATGGCTCGACCTTCCCACAAACTATGATAAAGAAGAATTTGCACGCATCCGCAAGGCTGCTCAGAAGATCAGAAGAGATTCTGACGTCCTTATCGTAATCGGTATCGGCGGTTCCTACCTCGGCGCACGTGCCGTTATAGAGCTCCTTGGCCATTCTTTTGCTAATGCAGCATCCAAGAAGGTCAGAAAGAGCCCTCTCATCCTTTTCTGCGGTAACTCCATCAGCGCTACATACCTCGCAGACATGATGGATATCATCGAAGGCAAGGATATCTCACTTAACATCATTTCGAAGTCAGGCACAACAACAGAGCCTGCAATCGCTTTCCGTATCCTCCGTGCTTACATGGAGAACAAGTACGGCAAGAAGGGTGCCCAGGAAAGAATCTATGCTACAACAGATAAGGCAAGAGGAGCTCTTAAGGGCTTAGCTGACAAGGAAGGCTACGAGAGCTTCGTAGTACCTGATGATGTAGGCGGCAGATTCTCCGTTCTTACAGCTGTCGGACTTCTTCCTATCGCTGTTGCAGGCATCGACATCAGAGAGCTCATGAAGGGCGCAAGAGACGCTTCCAAGGCTTACAAGAAGCTTCCTTTGGCTGAGAATCCTTGCTACCAGTACGCTGCAGTACGTAACTGCCTGCTCCGTTCCGGTTATTCTACAGAAGTTATGGTCAACTACGAGCCTTCTTTCCACTTCATGACAGAGTGGTGGAAGCAGCTCTACGGTGAGTCTGAGGGTAAGGACAGAAGAGGTATCTTCCCGGCAGGCGTTGATAACACAACAGACCTTCACTCCATGGGTCAGTTCATCCAGGACGGCGCACGCATCATGTATGAGACAGTTGTCCAGATCGACCAGCCCAGAAGATCTTTCGAGATCCCTAACGACAAGACAAACCTTGACGGTCTTAACTTCCTCTCCGGCATGGACATGAATGAAGTTAATGCAAAGGCTATGCAGGGTACTATCCTTGCTCACGTTGACGGTAAGGTTCCGAATCTTTTGATCCACATGCCTGACCAGACAGCTTACTCTCTTGGTGAGCTCATCTACTTCTTCGAGAAGGCTTGCGGCATCTCAGGTTATCTCCTCGCCGTAAATCCTTTCAACCAGCCTGGTGTTGAGGCTTACAAGAAGAACATGTTCGCTCTTCTTGGCAAGCCCGGTTACGAAGACCAGAAGGCTGCTCTTGAGGCAAGACTTAAGAAGTAATTCTTTTCGGGAACACTTTGAACATATGCAGGGACTGCTTTTAGCGGTCCCTGTTTTTTTAGATTTCACATTTATTGACTGATAATTTTATCTGACATACGAAATCGAGAAAAAATGGTTCTTCACGATATCCTTGGGATTATTTCTCGAAAAAGCATACAGGAACCGCATTTTTCGATTTTGGTATGCCTGTTTTGCTTGTTTTTAAGTGTTTTTGTTGGTCTCGGGGCATACCAAAACGCTGTTTTGAAGAATCGGTATGCTTTTTACCCTCTCCAGAGTCACTTCGGGCACCGAAAACAGCATACCAAACTCGAGTTTTGCCATTTTGATATGCTTTGCCTGATTATCTAAGGTATCGAAAAGAACAGGTACGGACACAAAACTACAAATTGCTTTTTGTGTCCGTCTTTTCAAGCGTCCTTGCAAGGAAAAACAAGCTCATTTACGGACACAAATGAGATAACTGCCCGTTGTGTCCGTAATTTCAGGCGTCGAAGCCAGGAAAATCGAAAAAATTTACGGACACAAAACCCCAAACTACCTTTTGTGTCCGTTCTGGCAGATCCCAAACAGAGAAAACACGTTCAGCCTACTTTTCGAGACAGGGAAAGTAAAAAATCGTTTTTTCGCAATATAACAAATTCGAAGCGAGCTTCAATTTGTTAATTGCTCCTGCCTGCAAGCAAGTTGCTCGAATGTTTGCTATACTCCGCTTCGCTCTGTGAAACACTTATCTCGCAACCCTTGCAAGCAAGTTGCTCGATTGCGTGTTATAATAATGCGCGAATTTATTAAATAATGAGGTAGATACTATGATTTCAACTCTCGAAAACGGCGCTTGGCTCATTAACGGCGTCGAACTCATTGAAGATCAGGCAGGGGCAGCTGAAGCGGTTGCAGCCAAGTCCGGCAAGGCCGCAGACAAGGCATCCGCTAAGCAGGGCACGATTGCTTACGGAATCTTAAAAGATCACAACACATCAGGCAACATGGATCAGCTTAAGATCAAGTTCGATAAGCTGACTTCACACGACATCACATATGTAGGAATCATCCAGACAGCTAGAGCATCCGGACTTGAGAAGTTCCCAATTCCTTACGTTCTTACAAACTGCCACAACTCACTTTGCGCAGTAGGCGGAACGATCAATGAAGATGACCACATGTTCGGTCTTACTGCTGCCAAGAAGTACGGCGGAATCTATGTACCTCCTCATCAGGCAGTTATCCACCAGTATGCAAGAGAGATGCTCGCTACATGCGGCGGCATGATCCTTGGTTCTGACTCACATACACGTTATGGTGCTCTTGGTACCATGGCTATGGGTGAGGGCGGTCCTGAGCTCGTTAAGCAGCTCCTCTCACAGACATATGACATCAAGATGCCTGACGTTATCGCTATCTACCTCACAGGCGAGCCGATGAAGGGTGTAGGTCCTCAGGACGTAGCTCTTGCAATCATCGGCAAAGTATTCAATTCAGGCTATGTTAAGAACAAGGTCATGGAGTTCGTAGGTCCCGGTGTCGCAAGCCTCTCAGCTGATTTCAGGATCGGCATCGACGTAATGACTACTGAGACAACTTGCCTTTCTTCAATCTGGCAGACAGATGAGAAGACAAAGGAGTTCTTCGATATCCACGGCAGATCAGGCGACTACAAAAAGCTCGCTCCTGCTGATGTCACATACTATGACGGCGCGGTTGTCGTTGACCTCTCTACGATCAAGCCTATGATCGCTATGCCTTTCCATCCTTCCATCGCTTACGAGATCGATTATGTAAATGCTAACCTTGAGCAGATGATCGCAGAGACAGAAGAGAGAGCAAAGGTATCCTTCGGCGACAAGATCCAGTATTCATTGAAGGACAAGATTCAGGGCGGCAAGCTCATGGTAGACCAGGGAATCATCGCAGGATGCGCAGGCGGCGGATTCGAGAATATCTGTGCTGCAGCTGACATCATGAAGGGCAAGTACATCGGTTCTGATAAGTTCACAATGTCCATCTATCCTGCATCCACCCCTATCTACATGGAGCTCGTAAAGAACGGCGTTGCAGCTACTCTCCTTGAGACAGGCGCTATCCTTAAGACAGCATTCTGCGGACCTTGCTTCGGTGCCGGTGATACACCTGCAAACAACGCATTCTCTATCCGTCACTCCACAAGAAACTTCCCGAACAGAGAAGGTTCAAAGGTTCAGAGCGGCCAGATCTCTTCAGTTGCTCTCATGGATGCCAGATCCATCGCTGCAACTGCTGCAAACAAGGGCGTTCTCACACCTGCTACAGAGTTTACCGGCGAGCTTAATAACTACGCTTACACATTTGACGATAAGATCTACAAGAACAGAGTCTTCGATTCAAAGGGTGTTGCTGATCCTAATACAGAGATCCAGTTCGGACCTAACATCAAGGACTGGCCGAAGATGGAAGCACTTCCTGAGAACCTCGTTCTCCAGGTAGTATCTGAGATCCACGATCCTGTTACAACAACAGACGAACTTATCCCTTCAGGTGAGACATCTTCTTACAGATCCAATCCTTTGGGCCTTGCTGAGTTTACACTCTCACGTAAGGATCCTGAGTACGTTGGAAGAGCAAAGAACATCCAGAAGGCTGAGACAGCGCTTGTCGCAGGCGAGAAGCCCTGTGAAGCAGTTGAAGGTCTCCACGATGTAATGCAGGTCGTAAAGAGCCTCATTTCTTTCGAGCACCGCGATACAAAGTCTATCGGATTCGGTTCAGTAATCTTCGCAGTTAAGCCCGGTGACGGTTCTGCAAGAGAGCAGGCTGCTTCCTGCCAGAAGGTACTTGGCGGATGGGCTAATATCGCTAACGAGTATGCCACAAAGAGATACAGATCTAACCTCATCAACTGGGGTATGCTCCCTTTCATCATCGAAAAGGGCGCCCTCCCGTTCTCTAACCTCGATTACATTCTCTTCCCGGGAATCAGAACTGCAGTCGAGACAAAGGCTGATACGATCAAGGCAATCGCTATCAAGGGAAATGAGACAAAGGAATTCACTTTGACTCTTGGTGACCTCACAGACCGTGAGCGCCAGATAATCCTTGACGGATGCCTCATCAACTTCAACCGCCAGAAATAAGAAAAAACTAACTGAGGTGTAGGCTGCCTTTAACCGGGCAGCCTATTACTTTTATAATCGAAAACAGATCATGCCGGAAACAAGAAAAAGACAGCATAAACCGCAGAAACAGATTACCTTTGAGTACGTCTTCAAGCAGTGGATAGCACCTCTGTTCATGATAACCGTGGGTGCCGTTATCGCTGCGTTCGCACTCGAAGAGTTCCTGGTACCTTTCACGATCCTGGATGGTGGTGTTGTCGGTATCTCGATGATCATAAGCCAGCTGTCTGGCGTTCCGCTGGGCTTTCTGACGATTGCTCTGAATATTCCGTTCATGATCGTAGGCTTCAAGCGCCTTGGTATAAGGTTCCTGATAAAAGCGATCTATGCGATGATCATCTTTTCGAGCTTCCTCGGCGTTTTCGCGGATATGAAAGCGGTAACAGAGCAGGAGATACTTGTAGTCGTATTCGGAGGCGTCTTGCTCGGTATCGGCGTAGGCCTCATCTTAAGATACGGCGGATGCCTGGACGGCACGGAGATCGTAGCGATGCTCTTGTCGCACCACATGGAATTCTCTGTAGGACAGATCGTATTGTTCTTCAACATAATCATATATGCAGTTGCGGGATTCCTTTTCGGACCTGACAGAGCGCTCTATTCGCTTCTTACTTACTTCATCACATCAAAGGTTATAGACATCGTTGAGAACGGCATGGAGCAGGGCAAATCCGTAATGATCATTACAGATCACGGCAAGGATATTGCTGATAAGATCTATTCGCAGCTTGGCCGTACATGCACGCAGATGGAAGGCAAAGGTATGGTCAGTAACGGCAAGAAGACCGTACTCTACTGCGTAATTACGAGAGTAGAAGTTCCTGCCATCAAGAAGATAATCAACGATGCCGATGTATCAGCATTCATGACGATATCCGATGTCTCTGAGATCGTCGGAAATCATATCAAGAAAAAGAAAGCACCGGTTCACAAACAAGAAGTCATCAAAAAAGGACGTCCCAACTGAGACGTCCTTCATGATCAGGTTTCTTAGTTTTATATCTTCTTGCCAATAGCGTTGTTGATATCTAAGTCCATAAAAGGCACCTCCATATTTTTTGATATAATCATTCTATTACTATTGTTTTATATGTGAACAACGATCAATACCGTGCCCGGGATTCCGTCAGTTCAAGTTGTGATTTGTATGGTCATAAAGAGGTCACAACTTTTTCCTATACTCACGATGACAAAAGACGGATGTCGCGGAAAGGAACAAAGAAGATGAAAAAGAATTATTTGGGATTTGGGTTAGTTTACTGTGTTTTGGCACTTGTAATCTTCTCGGTATTGATGTCGTTTTATACAAAGAAAAAGATCGATGTTGTAAATGAAGGTATGCGTAACATTGCTCTTTTCCCTGAAATATCAATGGGCAATTCCGAAAACGGAACTCCGGAATCACTGGCACATAATGCTGTCAAATCATGGAAATTTCTGTCACTCGTCGGTGATGACGTAGGCTTTTACTCTTCTATAGTTGATACCGAAAATAATGGCAGGGTAATGTTTGAGTCACAGGATTTTCTGGCATTCCGTTATTATGGTGAGGTTGAAACTGAGGTTATTGAGGATTCCTCTGACAGATATGAAGCGAAGGATACTCAGCTGGTTCCCGGTTCTACCAGATTTATGTTTTTTGAAGAGCCGCTGACACTGTCAAAGGACGAGGTTTCAAACTTCCGCTTCCCGCGCGGAAAAGATATTACGGTAGCAGGTGCGAGATGCGATGATACATTCGTTTACGGAGGCACGTTTACTTTTTCTTTTGATGACAAGGTCAAGACATTAAATATTGCTGAGCCTGAAGTTGTCAATGAAGAGAAGGGCGTTCCTTATGAGGAGTGGATCGTAAGGCTCGATGAGATCGAGTATTATTCCTTGGGCGGGAATTCCGGAATAAACAAAAAGGCTCATAGACTTAGCGATGCATATGTTGCTAAGCAATTAGACGGCCAAGTTACTGCCGGCCGTAATGTCAAGGAAGGGATTTTCACTACGACTGCTTCGGTAATCTTTGTTCACGATAAAGGACATTACCTTCTTACTTATTATTTCGTAACAAATCCGCTCCTGATCGTCATCAGAGATAATTTGTGGGTTTATATCTTGTCCGTTCTGGCTCTGGTTTTCGTAGAAGCTGTAATCATTTATGCAGTAAGAAAGCTCTACCTTAATCAGAAGAGATTCGAATTAAGGAGCGAAAAGCTTACGAAGGGCATCGCTTACGATCTGCAGGGACCTCTGTCTGTTACCAGGGAATATCTGGATAAATGGGAAAACGTAGACGAGGAAAAGCGCCCTGAATATTCGGAAAAGATAATATCTGAAGTTGACCATATGTCATCTATGGTTACAAGGCTTCTCGAACTGTCTAAGATACAGGACGGCAGCGTTAAGCTGAACCGTGAGGATGTTGATCTCCTTCTTCTTGCCCAAAACATAAAGAAGAGAAACAAGGAATCGATATTGAAAAAAGATATCGATATGGTGATCGAGACAGATGAAAGAGCTGAAAACTATACTGTGTTTGCAGATCTCGAGATGATGTACATAGTTATAAACAACTTCATGACAAACGCAATAAAGTACTGCGAGCACACGATCAGGATCAGGCTGAAAAAATACAGAAATTCAATAGAATTCAGCATCACGAATGACGGTGCAGGAATCGAAAAAAACGATCTGGAAAAAGTATGGGACGTTCTTTATAACTCCAAGAAGAACAAGTCAGAACAGGATGAAAACAGCGGTGTAGGCCTTTCTGTCGTAAAGAGCATTCTTGATGCCCATAACGCAAAGTACGGATGCTATAGCGGCTTTAAAGGAACGAATTTCTGGTTTTCGATGGAT
This sequence comes from uncultured Clostridia bacterium, assembly GCA_946403085.1. GTDB lineage: Bacteria > Bacillota > Clostridia > Saccharofermentanales > Saccharofermentanaceae > Saccharofermentans. The sequence continues at coordinate 16,667 of CAMIYM010000022.1, forward strand.
GCATATGAGGAAGAAAAATGAAGAAACAATATATAAGATACGGAGCGATTTTCTGCATTGTTGTGCTGCTGGCATTTTCGATAGCATTTGTTATTTTTACCAAGAACAAAATAGATGACTTTAACTTGCATTTCAATCTGCCTTTTGTAACAGCAAACATTGATTATCATGCTGATAACGCTGACGGACAGCTGGAAGAGCAGGTAATCAGATCGTGGAATTACTATCTCACATATGAATATGCGGACCGCACTGGCTTTTATTCTTCGATAACAGATGTTAACAGCGGTGAGGTTATCCTTGATTCTTTTGAACAGGGAATACACAAAGGTGATGCTGCAATCGAAAAGCTTAATCAAATGGCTTACGAGGCTGGTATTGAAGGAGAAAAGACTTATAAAAAATATGACGGTGTTAAGACAAAAAAAGGTATTTTTACTTCAACCTCGGTTTTGATTTGTCTGGCTAATGAAGGCGATATCCACGTTTCTTACTGCATCTCTGGAAAACCTTTTGCAAGCGTGCTTAAGAGTAATGCAAAGACTTATATATTTATGCTCCTGGGATTTATCATTCTTGAGGCTTTGGTCGTTGTCTCGTTTGTCATGCTCTATAAGAACCAGATGAACTATGAGATCAGGAACCAGAAGCTTACAAGGGGCATTGCGCATGAATTAAAGACGCCTCTGGCTGTTACAAAAGCAACCGTTGAGAACTGGGATTATTTCGATGACGACCGCCGTAAGGATTATTCGAAAAGGATCGTAAACGAAGTCGATCACATGTCTGACATGGTGGGAAAGCTCCTCGATGTTTCGAAGATAAAAGAAGGCGGCAATAAGATCAATAAAGAAGCAATTGACCTGAAGGAACTGACTGTGGATACTATCAAAAGGAACGGTGAGCTGATCCGTGAAAGAAATATCACGATTGCGTTTAACCGCGACGAAAAGCCCTATATGGTGTTTGCAGATCCTGAAATGATGAATATGGTGTTGAGCAACTTCATGTCTAATGCGATCAAATACTGCGATCACATCATCATGATCCAGCTTAACAGGAGCGGCCGTAAAATAGAGTTTAGCATAACCAATGATGGTGCTAAGATAGAGAAAAAGGATCTGGACAAGATCTGGGATGTATTCTATACGACAGACAAGGCCAGAACTGACAGAATGAGCAGCAGCGGTGTCGGTCTCTCGGTCGTAAAGAGTATCTTAGATGTCCACAAGGCTGAATACAGCTGCGTAAGCGGCGATAAAGGAACTGAGTTTAAGTTCTCGATGCCTGCTTATGAAACGGCCTGAAAGGCTTAAAAGGAAAGTAAAGAATGTATCGGATTTTGCTTGCAGAAGATGAGGTCACATTAAGAGAAGTCGTTGAAGTCTTCTTCCGTAAGAACGGATTTGAGATAGATGCGGTCGATAACGGAAATGATGCCTGTTCCTTAGCGGACAGGCAGAAGTATGATGTGGTCATCTTAGATATAATGATGCCCGGAAAAGACGGCAAGGAAGTGTGCCGACACATAAGATCAAAGTACGATGTGCCTATCATATTCCTTACGGCTTTAGGTGATGAATGCGATATCATCTCCGGCTATGAGATTGGTGCTGATGAGTATGTTACCAAGCCCTTTTCAACAAAGGTCCTGCTCATGAAGGTCAATGCCCTGATCAGTAGATACCGCGGGCTTCTTTCCAAGAACGGATGCCTTGTCACTGATGAGATCACTATAGATCCTGCAAGGCACCTCGTTAGCGTGAACGGAAAGACAATTAATCTCGCGCCCAAGGAATATGATCTGCTCCTGATGTTTATAGATCACAAGGATATTGTCCTTACACGTGACCAGATCCTTGATAATGCGTGGAACTCTGATTTTGAAGGCTATGACAGGACCGTGGATTCACACATAAAGAAGCTCAGAAAAGCTCTCGGAAAAGCAGGCTATCATATTGAGACTGTTATCAAGACAGGATATGTCTGGAAGAGCGGAAATCAGTAATTATTTGCCTGATGCCTTAGCCTGATATTTCTTAAGGTCTTCGGAAATCATATCAAGAAGAGAAAAGCACCGGTTAATAAGAAACCGATGTGATGAATACATAAAACGGACCTTCTATTTTTGAGGTTTTCGCCTATCCCGATAACTACACAATTATCTTTCGGATAATGTATATTTAATGTAGTGGTATTCTAGTTTTCAGTCGGAATAGGGGAATGATATGGTTACCGGAAATAATAAGAATCAGCATAGGCCAGAAGAATTAAGGACTACTCTTAAAGTGATAGATCCCAGACCCCGTATTAACCAGCCTAAGGGATACGAGGATTCACGTTATTCTGTCTCATTAGTCAGAGGAAGAAAGCATGATTATATCTTTCTGCCTCAGGGCTATACGGACGAAGAAACAGGAAAAGAATATAAGGCCGGATACTACGATGAGAATGGCGATTTTTATGAAAGAGTAATAATTGAGGCGGGTAAGAACAGGGAAACGCTTGCCTGCTGTGATTTCTGCGGAACACAGATCAAGCTGAAGTGGGAAGCCGGTGCTCTCGTATCATGTCCTAACTGCGGCGCTGCACTTCACGAGGTACCGGACAGGACTATATACGATCATCAGCTAAGACCGGTTCCATCTCATCCTGTTTTCAAAGAAAGACCAAGCAGGGGTTATTATTCTTCCGATGATGGATCACCGTATGGTACATTGAAAATGTCTTTTGCCATTGCGGGATTACTTTTGATAGTGATCCTGGTAATAGTGGTAATAGCTTCCATGAGATCCACTAATAAGAAATCGACTCCGGCACAGGTCGTATATGTTAATTCGACTCCGGCACCTACTCCTATGCCTGATGCCCGTAGTTATTTTGCTCATTCACCCATTCTCGGAGAGCATCGTAGTCCTATCTTTATCAAAGAGGCAAACGCTTCATTTAAGTGGAACGATAAAGATAAGTGTTACTATTCCGAAGATGGTAAATACGGCTTGAGGTATAACGAAGGCAGCTACACTGTACAGGGACAATTTGAATACTGGTATGAAGAAATCGCATACAACTATAAAGATGGTTTGGGCTGGATGAGATATAACTATGCCAATGATGAATGGTCAATTGAGATCGAAAGGAATAACTGGAGAAAGCTTCCTGAGGATTACGAAAGATTTGAAAAATGGCACATTAACAAACCAGGTGACGGAAAGTATTATGGAGCATCCACTGTTTGTATTACGGATACAGGTGATGGTTATGGATACAAGATCGGCACTGATACAGGCGGAAGAGAATGCGTGTACCTCGCTGAAGAGAATAACTATTTTGATCCTGTGACAGGCTGCCATTTTTACTATAACGATATCCTGGGTGAGGCAACGTGGACTTATTATTTTGACGGAATTGGCTGGTGCACTTATGATGAAGCGAATAATAAGTGGTATACGCTTACTGTCACTTCATTCGGCGTATACTGGCACTATATTGAGGAATCGATAGTAAAGCATTACAAAGGCTGGCACATAGTACCCAGAGTGTATTGATAAAGAAGGCTGACCCTTACGGATCAGCCTTTTTGTTCGATTATGTTATCTTTTCGATAAAAGGACATATTACTTCTTTCCGATAGCACCATTGATGGCATCTACGTCAGGAAGATCAACTCCGACTTTCTTCTCAACCTTATCGATAGCGTCATTAGCGATCTTCTTAGCATTCTCGTCCTTTGCGATCGCACCAACTGCATCCTGTGCAGCACCTACAGCCTTGTTGATATCTAAGTCCATAAAGATACCTCCTAAAAATTGATATAATCATTCTATCACTTTTGATCTTTTCCGGCGCGGAAAATTTGTAAGAGTGAAACCGCTGAAACGACTTGATTTACTTGCTTAGGAGTATATCTCGTAAATACTGTGTCTATTAGTCTTGTTGCCTGACTTCCATGAAACCAGAGTACGCAAAAGTGTACGCATTTGACCCCGAAATGATTACAAATTTGCCCTTTGTACACTACAAGACCAAAAAACGTACGCATTTGGTATCAAAATGCGTACATTTTCGCGCACTGTATGGAGCAAGACCTAATTAGCATCGTCGCCAGCATAATTTACGAGCTGCGCGAATACCATTTTTCGAGATATGGGCATGCTGGGGCACAATTAGACCATATTTCTTTGCCTAATAACTTTATGCTAATCCCAAGGATATCGTGAAGAACCGAAAAATCAAAAAGGCGGTGCCGACTTTGACACCGCCTTTCTTTAAAATTGTTTTGTATTAGAAGTTTGCTTTTGAGTCTATAACTGTTTCAGGTGCTACAGCGGGCTCACCAACATCTGATACCTTGGGTTCTGCAGCGGGCTCGACGTTTTCGGGTGCTTCAGGAGCGGAAGGAACGTTTGTGTTTGCAGCTTCTCTGTCGACATCGAGGATCTTGTTGCTGACGAAGATGTAAGCTGTCTTATCTGTGCCTGTGCCCATGTTGTCGTTCCATGTGAGGTTAGCCATTGTGAAGTTGAATTCACCCTTGCCGTTTGTGTAGAGAACCTGTGCGGAAACCGGATTGCTGTTGCCGTCGAGTGTGAGTTCTGTCTTAACTGCGTTTGTGTAGACGACCTTGTTTGTTTCCTGGTGGAATCTGCCGCTCATTGTCCATACCTGTCTTGTTGTCTCATTGATGTTCCTTACGACAGTGATCTTTGCGATGGAGAATGCTTCCTGGTTTGCTGTGTCTTCTTCTACGAGGATGTATGTCTGGTTATATGTGTATCTGCCTGTGTATGTTGCCAAAGGATTCTGATCACCCTTGTGTGCGTCAGAAGGTGTGTTTCTGGGAATGGATGTAGGCTTAGCTGTAGGCTTTGCTGTCGGCTTTGGAGTAACCTTCTTTGTGGGCTTTGCAGTGGGTTTTGCAGTAGGCTTAGCAGTAGGCTTTGCTGTGGGTGTTGCTGTAGGAGCTGTCTCCTTTTCCTCTTCTTCAGTTGAATCGTTGAATCTGAAGATCTGCTTGTCTGCGAAGTGATCCATGTTGTCTTTCCATCTAAGAGTGCTGCCGTTGAAATCGAGTTCACCCTTGCCATCGAGGTAGATGATGTTCTCTTCAGTGATCTTGTCCTTGCTGTCGAGGAGCTGCTCTGTCTTGATGCAGTTGTTGTATTCAATTGAGTTGCTTGAAGGGTTGAACTTGCCGCTCATTGTCCAGGTAGCTCTGGAAGCAGCACTACCGCTGGATGTTACGCTGATCATTACGTTGTCGCTGCCGGTTGCGTCAACTGTGATCGAAGTTCTGCCGCATGTGTACTTTCCTGCGAAGTTGATTGCTGCATTCTCCTTAGCTTCTGTAACTGCTGTGGTCTCATACTGTGTGGGATTTGTGTTAGCAGGTACCGGTGTTGTGATAGCTACCGGAGCTGTCTTGCTGTCTGCTGTGTTCTTGTTTACTGTGCATCCGATTGCTGTAACTGCGAATGTGAGTGCTGCGCCTGATGCGATGATTAATGCGATCTTTCTGTTCATGTTTTTATGCCTTCCTTTTTTGTTTTCTGAGGTGTTTTTGTTTGATGGCTTCATTTAACCACCAGTTATTTGCTGCAACTATGCTCAATGAACAGGGCAGACGTTGATTAAGCAACAGCTGGAGGTTTTTTTGTTGATTATTCGAAAATATCTTTTGCAAAGACTCCGGGAATATCCTGATAAAAAGCAGAAATCCCGCACTTAATACCAGTACGGGATAACTGCTTTGTGCTGTCACAATGAGTATTACTTGTTGTAACCAGCGAATTGGAATGCCTTATTCTTGGCGTACTTGGCATTGTTGTCGAACCAGCCGATTACATTCTCATGCTTGGAGAATTCGATCCTGCCCTTGCCGTTCTTGTATACTTTTTTCATTGAAACAGGCTTGCCATGCTTATAAGTGATCTCTGTCAACTCGCAATTGTCATAGTTGATCGAAAATGTCTTCATATCGAATTTACCGGACATCTTATAAATGCTCTCAGTCTTTGCCTTCTTTCTTGTGACGGTGATCTTTATGTCATCAAGGTTAGTAGAGTCCATCTCGATAGTTGTTTCCTTATAGGTGTATTTAACATAGGAAACATGCATTACTTCATCTTTCTTTGTGTCGTGCTTTTTGGAGTCATGCTTCTTGGAGTCGTCTTTTTTGGAATCGTTCTTCTTGGAATCATTCTTCTTAGAATCGTTCTTTTTGGACTCTTCCTTTTCGTCCTTCTTCTGCTGCTCGATTACTTCTTCAGGAGCTGTGCAGGGCTCGCCGACATCATACTTAGGCTCAGCAGGCTTGGTGTCCTTGGAAGACTTGTCGTCTTTCTTAGTGTCAGGCTTTTCGACAGGTGTCTTAGCTGTTCTCTTAGGTGTGTAAGCCTTGTTCTTTGCAAATGAAGCATCCTTGTCCATCCAGATCACAGCACCCTTAAGGATGTTGAACTCACCGGAACCGTTAGTATAGATAACCTTACCTGCATCACGCTTTCCGTCAGTGATCTTATATTCAGTCTTTGTGCAGTTGTTGTAAGAGAGTCTGTTGTTTCTCTCATTGATCTTGCCGCTCATTCTGTATACCCACTCAACGGAGTTGCTCTTCTTGTAAACTACTTCAACATCTGCTGTGCAGTCAGTCTTTACGTTGAATGTGAAGGTGATATTTGTGCCTGTGAATACTGTCTTGCCGGCACCGATGTTGAGTCTGGGCATAGCTTTTGTAGAAGGCTTAGTATCTTTGGATTCTTCATCCTTTTTATCGTCTGTCTTCTGATCAGCGGGCTTTGTATCATCCTTCTTAGTGTCTGCAGGCTTAACGTCGTCCTTCTTAGTTTCATCTGACTTCTTTTCGTCTGCAGGCTTAACATCCTTGGATGTATCATCTGTTGTACCGGCAGGAGCTACGCAAGGCTCACCGACATCATACTTGTTCTCATCCTTCTTGGAGTCGTCCTTGGTATCTGCAGGTGCAATAGCGGGTTCACCGACATCGTACTTTTTCTCATCCTTCTTGGAGTCGTCCTTAGTATCTGCAGGTGCAATAGCGGGTTCACCGACATCGTACTTCTTCTCGTCCTTCTTGGAATCGTCCTTAGTATCTGCAGGCGCTATAGCTGGCTCGCCGACATCGTACTTTTTCTCATCCTTCTTGGAATCGTCCTTAGTATCTGCAGGCGCTATAGCTGGTTCGCCGACATCGTACTTTTTCTCATCCTTCTTGGAGTCGTCCTTGGTATCTGCAGGTGCAATAGCAGGCTCACCGACATCGTACTTCTTCTCGTCCTTCTTTGTATCGTTAGCGGGAGTGGTATCGATCTCGCCGCTTTCTGTGTAGAGCTTGTTCCTGCCGAGCTTGGTCATGTTATCATTCCAGATCAAACCGTTCTCTGTGAAGATGAACTCGCCCGTGCCGTTTCTTCTATAAGGAACCTCGCTGTAAGGTCCGAGCTTTACGTTATAGATGATCTGACAGAATCCGTTAGTATACTTAAACGTATTTGTATATGGATTGACTGTTCCGGACATCGATATGTAATGGGCAATGTTATCTAATCCTCCAATATTCTCTTTTGCTCTTACCTTGATCTTTATGCTGTTATCTTCTTCGACAGTAACCATGAAAACTATTCCGTTGCCATGGTATTCTGTGTATCCATACTTGAAGTAGGGATTTGCCTGCAATGCTTCGCCGACCGCATACTTGGTTTCTGTCTTTTTAGCAGGCTTATTAGTAGGCTTGGCGGGCTTCGTTGTGGGCTTGGCTGTTGGCTTTGCAGCGGTCTTTACGACTTTGTCTTTAGCAGGATCTTCTATTGAGATTACCTCTTTGGTGACCGCTTCGTGATTCTTTGAGACATTATGAACCGGGTTCTCTTCCTTTGATTCGGAAGGTTCTGTTTCCTGTGTCTCAGTTGCCTGGATCTTCGTCTGGACCGCAACGGATTCTGAGGGAGTCTTATTAGACTGTCTTAAGAATAAACAACCTGTTGCGATTACAGCTCCTGTTACCAATACGCCTGCTGTGGCTGCAATGAGTAACTTTTTTCTCATCTGATTAACTTTCATTTTCTTGTACGCCTTTCTGTTTTGAGTTTTGTTTTGAACAGCTAGATTTAACCATTCGGGAAGCGTACAAAATATGGTTAAAGAATTACTCTGGCGTTGCATAAACAACAGATCTCATAAGATGTGTTGATTATGAATAAATATGTTGGCTCTTTTAAATTTCGCAGTTGACAAACATTCGTTCTAGCACTATTATATGCATAGAACGTATGTTTGTTTTTGAAAGGAGCCCGTACGATGTCAGAGTTGAAAGAAGTCTTTGCTGCATATAAGAAATTATCCTTCACTGACCGTATCGTGTTCTACACAACTCTTTCCAATACCGTAAATGTACACGAGGATAACATTCAGGATTTCCTTATCGAAACACGTATTTGCGATGGTAATACATGTATCTTTTGCGAAGGTTCTCATGTTGTTAAAAACGGTAAGCGTAAAGACGGTATTCAGCGTTTCCTCTGCCGTGATTGTAAGAGATCATTCATACCGAGTTCCTGCTCCGTTACTTCTGGTACTAGAAAGAACTTGAGTGTTTGGGCTCAGTATCTGAAATGCATGTCGGATAAAAAGACGCTTAAGGAAACTGCTGAAGAATGTTCCATATCGGTAACAACAGCCTTTTACTGGCGGCATAAGATACTGGATGCTCTGCAGGAAGTAACTGACAGAGTATGTCTTGACGGAACAGTTAAGCCAATGAGACATTCTTTAACGTTTCCTACAAGGGTAACCATATAAATAGCAGACAGTTCATAATGCCAAGGAAAGCACATAAGAGAGGAAATAATATACACAGGAAAGGTCTGTCATCAGAAAAGGTGTGTGTTCCCTGTGCCGTTGATGTTGAAGGGATCGCGTTCGCAAAACCCGTTAAGCTTGGCAAGGTAAGTACGGAATGCCTGATAGACGTGTTCAGCGGTATTGTCTCTCCTTCAGCAGTGCTGTGTACTGATAACGAGAAAGCATACCGGCATTTGGCAAGAAATAAAGATATCCGACTGATACAGACGAATACGGGTAAACGCATAACAAAACAGAATGGCATTACTTACGGTATCCAACGCATCAATGCATACCACAGTTCATTGAAAAGCTTTATCGACAGGTTTCACGGAGTATCGACCAAACATCTGGAGCATTACATCATCTGGAATAACCTGATAGCAAACAACAAAAGAAGCAAGACGGAAAACATAAGCCTGATGTTCGTACAGATAATGAGCAGAAGGCTGACAGTACATAACAGCGATATATCGGCAAGACCGCCGCTTTCATTCGTCACATAGAGATAAGGGGCATGTAACATGATACTCTCGGAAGAACACAGGATTAAAAGACATAACAATAAGAAGCTTCTTCACGAGATAGACGGTTACTGCTATAAAGTGAAGAACCTTTCCAACAGTGTCAACTACCTGATAAAGCAGTGCTACCGCATCCATACGAAGATAAAGAACGGTAAAGCACTTGAGGATTGGGAAGATGAACTCATCAGAGCGATAAACAGCGGCATCACGGAATACAATGCATCACGCTCTGAGAATAAGAGATTACGCTATATCGATGCCGACAACGGATATATAGCCGATGCATATTTTCTCAGCTGGTATCTGAAAGGAACGGAAGTATATAAAGACGTTCCGTATGCGACATGCAGCCAGATATGCATACAGGAGAAATGCAGAGAGTGGAAGTCGTTCTACAGGGCGACAGCAGAATACGGGAAAGATCCGAAGAAGTTCAATGAGCATCCACATGTACCGGGATATCTGGACCCGAAAACAGGAAGAGGTTCTCTTGTGATAACCAGTCAGAACTTCAAAGTGGATGAGGATGGTAATGTAACCATGCCTAAATTCCTCAGTGGTATACACATACGTGCAAGACACAGTTCAGTCAGACAGATAAGGATAAAGACGTTCAAGGATTCTGTCCTTATCAGTCTGATGTATGAGAAAGAGGAAAAGGCTGCAAGAGGGACAAAGGTCATGGGAATAGACCTGGGAGTAAACAATCTCATAGCAGCCGCATGGGATTCCGAAGACAGGCCTGTGCTAATCAACGGGAAACCGCTGAAATCGATAAACCAGTACTACAACAAGGCAAGAGCGCATACGCAGAAGGAGGCAAAAGTATATAACGGAAAGAACAGGACCAAAAGACTGAATAAGCTTACGGCAAAAAGGAACCGCAAGGTAAAAGACTACATGCACAAGGCCAGCAGGAAGATAGTTAACATGGCCGTTTCTTCAGGTGTCGGACTCATAGTGATAGGATCCAATCACGGATGGAAACAGAAAGTGCACATGGGAAACATAACAAACCAGAACTTTGTATCCATACCGTATAAGACACTTACGGACATGATCACATACAAAGCACGACTTGAAGGCATAGAGGTAAAAACCGTACGCGAGAGTTACACAAGCGGAACGAGTTATCTTGACGGAGAAAAGCCAACCAGAACTTACTATGACAAGACACGAAGGATAGAACGAGGATTATTTAAGAGCAACAGCGGGATCTTCATTAACGCAGACGTAAATGCTGCATATCAGATGATGAAGCTGGGTGACACAAGAGCAATTCCCATCAAGACAGGAGAACAGATAATCAAGATAAAAGCAGCCTGAATTATATCAGGTAGAGGCATAAGGCTAGTGCCCTTAAAGAGCCGATATGATATATTCATTTCGGAGATTTATAAATATCAGTCACAAGCTGGTAAATAGCCAAGAGTTGCGATAAACCTCATAAAGTCTTCTTCGTTCTTATACACGCCGGCGCATTCGAGGATGCTTGCAAATGTCTTGCCGATCTCGATCTGAAGCGCTTCGCGGATCTTGTCTCCGGTGGACAGATCGTAGTTTTCTTTCCATTCATCAACCCAGTCAGCGTGCTTGGCGATCTCTTCTGATGAGCGGATATCCGTGCCGTTTAAGATCGCATCTTCAAGAAGGTTCATTTCCTTCTTAAGCCTTGCAGGGAGCACGGCAAGGCCCATGACTTCGATAAGGCCGATGTTCTCTTTCTTTATGTGATGGTATTCGGCATGCGGATGGTATACGCCCATCGGGTGCTCATCTGTCGTGATGTTATTGCGCAGAACGAGATCAAGCTCAAACTTTCCTTCGCTGTTTTTACGTGCGATAGGCGTTATCGCATTGTGTGGAACACCGTCTGTCTCAGCGAAAATAAAAGCCGCTTCATCAGTATAGGTTCTCCACTTGTTCAAGATTTTCTCAGCGCAGTCTGTGATGCGGGTGATATCGTCTCCCTGAAGCCTTATTACAGACATGGGCCAGTTGATTATGCCCGCTGTCAGATCTTCATATCCGGGTATCGTGAATGTCTTCCTGTAGGCTGCTCTGGCCATAGGGAAAGTATAGGCGCCGCCCTGGAAATGGTCGTGGCTTAATATGGAACCGCCGACGATCGGAATATCTGCGTTGGAACCTGCGGTGTAGTGCGGAAACATCTCCACAAAGCTCAGGAGCTTCTTGAATGTCGAACGGTTGATCACCATCGGAATATGTTTCTTGTTCAGGATGATGCAGTGCTCGTTGTAGTAGACGTAAGGTGAATACTGGAGATAATAGTCTTCACCGTCGAGCGTTAAAGGGATTATCCTGTGGTTCTGTCTTGCGGGATGAGTGAGCGTGCCGCTGTAGCCCTCGTTCTCAGCGCAGAGAAGGCACTTCGGATATGATGTGCTCTTGGCTTTGCCTGCCGCTGCAATGTCTCTTGGATCCTTTTCGGGCTTGCTTAAGTTGATCGTGATGTCGATATCGCCGAACTTAGTCGGTGCGACCCATTTAACGTCTTTGGCGATGCGGTCTGTCCTTATATAATTCGTCGCTTTTGAGAATCCATAGTACCAGCTTGTTGCTGCTTCAGGAGACTTTTCGAACAGGCCGTTGAACTTATTGATAACCACAGAAGGCGGAGGCGTCAGCACGCCCATGATCTTTGTGTCGAAAAGATCTTTTCCGGCTGTCGTATCACTCTTCATTATGCCGTGCTCAAAAGCCCAAGCCATCATGTCTTCAAGGATCAGGTGAAGATCTCTTGAAGCAGGAATGCTGTCCGGAATGATGTATTCATCAAGACCAAACAGTTCGAGCAGACGGTTTGTAGCATAAGAGTGGTCAAGTTCATCTATGAGACCATTGGCAATCGCATAGTTTACGAGTTCTGTTATGTAAGTGTTGATCATGTGATGTTCCTCCTGTCAGATTACCCTGATACCGCCGTATTTACGGATGGCAAGTATCTCGCATGAACCTTTGCCGAAGATCCTGTCCATGTATTCCTGATAGCGGGATGCGTTTTCTTTCTTCACAAAGGCCTGTATGGTCCCTGCAAAGCCGCCGCCGTGTACTCTTGATGCTTCATCAGGTCCAAGCACCGTATCGCTTACCGAGAGCGCTATAGAGACATTCTGCGTGGTAACATCCTTATTGGTATAAACATTCTGAAGATACTTAAATGAAGAATCACCGGACTGTTTTACGAGCTTTAAAAAGCCTTCAAGGTCATTATCTTTTAATGCCTTTGCTTCGTCTCCTGCACGGCGTGTCTCATTTACAAAGTGAATTGCACGAAGCACGGCTCTGTCACCGGCCTTATCTCTTAACATGGATATGTTATCCATGATGTCTTCGAAAGATACAGGGCGGAGGACATCGTGACCTAAAAGCTCAGCAATCTTTTTCATCTCGAGCGGTACTGCTGCATACTCGTCTGTTAAGTCAGCATGTGATCCTTTGGTGTCAGTGATGCAAAGGACATAACCGGTAGCGGAAAAATCAAAACCGACTTTATCTACAACAGGTCTTTCCGGATCGGCAAAATCTATATGGACCAGGTTGCCGACTGAGCACGCCATCTGATCCATAAGTCCGCAGGGCTTTCCGAAGTATACATTCTCAGCGTACTGTCCTGTCTTTGCGATCTCTACAGGGTCAATGTTCATGTTATTGAACATGCCGGAAACTATAGTTCCGATCAGTGTCTCAAAGGCTGCAGAAGAAGAAAGACCTGCACCTATGAGAACATCGCTGGTGATATATGCGTCAAATCCGCCAAGGGTAAAGCCAGCTTTCTTAAGACCTGCAAGTACTCCTCTGATAAGGGCAGGTGTAGTGCCTTTCTCATCTTCTCGAAGTGACAGGTCATCAATACCGATAACGGTATTTCCGAATCCCTCTGCAAAAATGTTTACGGTATTATCTTCTCTTAATGCAGTAACCGCTATGGCATCCTTATTGATGGAAGCTGCGAGAACTTCTCCGTGCTGATGATCGGTGTGGTTGCCGCCGACTTCGGTCCTGCCGGGAGCACTGAAAATAGAAGAAGGTTCTTTGCCGTTAAAACATTCTTTGAACTTCCATACGGCATTTTTATATCTGTTCTCCTGAACAGAAGATGCCTCATCAGTTACGTATATATCTTTAAAATCTATATCTGATATCAAGAGCATAGCAAACCTCCTTCAAGGCTTTATAGCCTGATTATAATTTGACTTTCCAAAACAGTCTTTAGGTAAGATGCACAAGTTGTGGAAACTAAATTTGTAAAACCAGTTTCCGAGATCGAAGTCCCATTTTCTGCACTTCCTGATATTATTTAGGTGGAAACTGCAATTATTATACCTAGTTTCCGAAGGAGATCTTAACAATATGCTTACAGAGATTAGAGAGAAGATCTTAAAAGGAACCATTCAGGTTTTCAACAAAAAGGGATTAAAGCTTACCATGGACGATGTTGCCGATGAGCTTAAGATCTCCAAGAAGACTATCTACAAGGAGTTCTCGAGCAAGGATGAGATCTTTGAGACGATGGTCGATTATGTTTTCGACAATATAAAGGTAAGAGAAAAAGAAATACTTGATTCCAAAGAATATTCGACGCTCGAGAAGATCAGACTTTTCCTCTCGGCAATGCCAGAGAGCTACAGGAACATCAATTTCCAGGAACTCCATCCTCTGAAGGAGAAGTACCCGAAGGTCTATAAGAAACTGCAGAAGAGAATGGAGACCGGATGGGAGCCGACATTTATGCTCTTAGAGCAGGGCAAGAAGGAAGGCCTCATAAGAGAAGATGCCGACCTCAAGATATTCAAGATCATGATGGAAGCATCACTCGAGAGATTTTTCGAGAAAGACGTAATGAAGGGAAGCGGCAGGAAATATAACGACTATCTCAATGAGGTAGTAGACATCCTCTTAAACGGGATCACGAGATAAAGGAGCAGATCATGGATAAGTCAAAAGTCATTTTCAATAACGTACAGCCCGGCTCAGTTTACAGAAAGGCCGTTAACTCCAAGAAGAAGTATCAGAAGAAGTTCGGTGATGACTCCTCCAAGAATTATTCTGCCAGAGTGGTAGATAACGAGTATATCGGCGATATCTTAGGCGTTAAGAATATCGTTGTAGGTGACAGCCAGGAAGGATTCTGCTCAGGCTTTGATCCTGATAAGGGAATAATCGTCGGCAATATCAGGATGGGCTTTGGTCATTACAGGATCTCGATGGCGATAGCATCCGCTGCAAATTCAATGGGATATGTTCCTTACTGGATGGATCTGAATTCCTATAAGGAGACTACATGCACCAAGGTCATCTCAGCGCAGAACGATCTTTATTCATTAGGCTCGAGGATCTCACAGAAGTCCAGGCTCTTTAATAAGATCGTTTGGGAACCGATGAATTACGAAGGCTTCAGAAAGCTCTCATATAATGCTGCTGACCAGAAGAACGCGGAACTCATGGCTCCTGTATATGAGAATGTTCCGAAGATCATTCCCGTCGTTGCTACACACGTGTGGCCAGCTCAGGCAGCTATCCATGCCGGAATGAGATATGTCGTGAATGCTATTCCCGATAACTGGCCGATGGCTCTTCACTTTGCTGAGGGAAGCATTCATACAGTGCAGACACATTATGCTTATCAGGGCTACAGGATCTGCAACGGAATGGACGGTAATAAGGTCTTAAATCCGATGCCTGAAGACAGCCTTAAGTACACCGGACATTATATTGATCATGAACTTGTATCCAATATCGAGAAGGACTGTGCACGCCGTATCGCTCGAAAAGAAGCAGGCAAGCCTATGAGATTCCTTCTTACGATCGGTGGCGCTGGTGCACAGAAAGAAATCTTCGCCGCGATAATAAATGAGCTGATGAATGACATCAAAAACAAGAAAGCAGCTCTCTATGTAAACATCGGTGATTACCAGAATGTATGGGAAGACTTAAAGAAGATGGTGCCCGGGATCGAGGGAATTGCTAAGACCCATTTCAACGACTGGAATGACACAAGGAAATTCTGCGAAGATGCGATAGACGGTGATGTCGAAGGAATACATCTTTTCTGCCACAAGAATATCTTCGAAGCAGTATATGCGACAAATCTTCTTATGAGATCCTGCGATGTGCTCGTTACAAAGCCTTCGGAACTTTCATTCTATCCGGTTCCGAAGCTCTTCATAAAAAGGATCGGCGGACATGAACAGTGGGGTGCGATCCACTCGGCAGAGATCGGTGACGGCACGTTGGAGTGCAGGGACATACCGCACACACTGCAGATGATAAGGCTATTTATTGACGACAACTGCACATTAAAAGATATGTGCGACAACATAGTAAGAAACAAATCCCTTGGGATCTATGACGGAGCTTATGAAGTCGTAAAGATCGCGATGGGAATGAAGAAATAAGAAAGGAGACAGAAGCAAATGGAGACTAAGAAAGGTTTAACCGGAAAAGAGAAATTCGCATACGGCATCGGTGCCGTTGGTAAAGACATGGTCTACATGCTCTCGGCTTCTTATGTCCTTTATTATTTCCAGGACATCATGAAGACGAGCGCGATCGCTATGGGCATCATACTTCTCATAGCTAGAGTTTTCGATGCGTTCAACGATCCGATCATGGGTGTTATCGTTGCCAAGACAAAGACCAAGTGGGGCAAGTTCCGTCCCTGGCTCTTGATCGGTACGATCACGAATGCCGCTGTCCTGATCCTGATGTTCGCAGCTCCGCCGTCACTTGACGGTAAGGGCCTCATCGCTTATGCGGCTGTAACTTATATCCTCTGGGGCGTTACATATACCATGATGGATATTCCTTACTGGTCAATGATCCCTGCATTTACAGAAGGCGGTAAGGAGAGAGAAGGTCTTTCCGCACTTGCAAGGTCATGTGCAGGCGTTGGTTCAGCTATCGTTACCATAATCACAGTCATGGCTGTTACAGCGATGGGTTCTGCCCTCACAGCAAAGAGTACGACTAATGTTACCAAGACAGTTACATCCGCTGATACTGCCATCCATACATTCGTCATAGAGCAGGATGCTGACGGCAATCCGACAGCAAATGTCATTGAATATGCAGCAGATAAGACTGATGTCGCAGTCACTCTTGTAGGTTCAGAGAAAGCATTTGAAGATATCTACACATTTAACAGCGACAATACAAAATACGAGTTTACGGTCAACGGCGTAACAGCTGATTCTTCAAAGGTCGAGTTCGTTATGGATTCCGGATCTGCAAAAGAGGCAGGCCTCGTATTCTATGTCGATTCCAAAGCATACCAGGCAATTAGTGCTTCTGATTCCATCAAGGCTGATCTTAAGATGAATTCCACTCTGGAAGTAGAGAGAGTCGGCTTCAAATACTTCTCTATCATTATCGGAATCCTTTTCATCTTGTTCATCGGAATAACATGCATCTGCATCAAGGAGAAGTCTTCCGTAGATATGCAGACGGCATCCGTTAAGCAGATGTTCAAGGCTCTCCTCGGAAATGATCAGGCAATGACAGTAGTTCTTACGATCGTACTTTTCAACACAGCCACATATATAACATCGAACCTATTGATCTACTTTTTCAAGTACGATCTCGCAGGCTCCAATTGGCAGGGCAACTACACACTGTTCAATACATTTGCAGGCGCCATGCAGATCCTCGCGATGATGATCCTTTTCCCTCTCCTTCGAAAAGTATTCAACACGATCAAGATCTTCTATGTGGGAGTGTTCTCTGCAATAGGCGGATATCTTATCCTTCTGGCAATGTCACTTCTCGGAACCAAGAGCGTATATCCTTTCTTCGTTCCCGGATTCTTCATCATGGGCGCTGTTGGTATACTGAATGTAATCTGCACGATCTTCCTCGCTAACACATGTGATTACGGTGAGATCAAGAACGGAAGAAGAGACGAGTCTGTTATCTTCTCCATGCAGACATTCGTGGTTAAGCTTGCATCCGGTATTGCAGCACTTGTTGCATCAATTACGCTTACCGTATTTAACATCCAGCAGCAGAGTGATGTTCAGATGGAACTTTCCGTTCTCATGGACAAGGTCGCAGCTATTAAGAACAATGTAGTCGAGACGATCGATACAAGTGCTGTATTCGGTCTTAGAATGGTAATGACACTTGCACCGATATTTGTCCTTGTGATCGCATTGCTTATATTCAAAGCAAAGTATATCCTGACAGATAAGAAGCTTGAGGAGAT
>CAMIYM010000023.1 GCA_946403085.1 uncultured Clostridia bacterium
CGTTCCATATCATTAACGCATATATAAAGCGAATCGATTTTGCAAAACATTTATACTCCCATTCCTTTCTCTGCCTAATAAACTGCTGATCTTTTATACTGAACCTCTATTACAAATCCTTTTCCTCATACGGTTTATCCCAAGAACCAATCTCTATCAGATTGCCTTCGGGATCGGCAATATAGCAAGTCCTTTGTCCCCATGGTTCAGTGGTAGGGGCAAGGACAGACGTTGCACCTTGCTCGATCACTCGATTATATGTAGCATCTACTTCATCGAAAGAATCAACATAAAGTGCGAGTTCAAAATGGCCATTCAGACCTTTTACGTATTCATACCTTCGGCTTGTCATTGTCTCAACGTCTTTCCGACCATAGAACAAGAAAAGAGTGCCGTCCTTAACCAGATAAACGTTTGATGTATCCTCTGCTTCTTTTATCTCAAACCCGAGAACATCTCTGTAAAAACGGATCATTACCGCCATATCTTCAACAAATATACCGAAACCATCTAATCTCATATGCATGTCCTCGCTCTTTTTCTGCTGATTATCTATACTTCCGATCACAATTTCTTCTGCATCCACAAAAGGTCATACCAACGGTCGAATTTCTTGCCGATACCTTTCAGCTGAGCTACCTTCTCATATCCCATATGTTTATGGAATTCATAACTGTCGTGCGAAAGATATTCATCCTCTGTCTCACAAAAGGCGCTTCCGGCTAACATATTTACGATTCCGAGATCCTTTAACCTCTTTTCCAGTTCAGCATACATTAAGGATCCGATTCCCTGTCTTCTATAGTCTTTATCAACATAAATGGAATTGGCTACTGTCCAGGAATAAGCATCTCTCGGACTATATGTTCCTGCATAAACATATCCGACTATGTAGTCATCCTTAACAGCAACAAGATATGGATATTTCTTCATTACATTTCTCATTCTTTCGGTAAACTCCTCAACTGAAGGCACCTCATATTCGAATGAAACGGCTGTGTTTAACACATAGTATGAGTAGATTTCAACAAGTCTTGCTGCATCTTCTGTTGTTGCTTCACGTATCTTTATCATAGTATTCATTCACTTTCTAAGATCTATTCTCATAGAGACGATTCCGTTTTCTTCTGATAATTCTTCAAACCCCATTCGTTTATACAGACCGTATCCTATGCTCATGACTTCCGGTTTGGTCGTGAAAACAACTTCTTTGAATCCGAGTTCAGAGGCCTTGTCCGTCATTGCCTTGATCATTATCCGGGCATACCCTTTTCCTCTGTATTCAGGCCTGATAAACAAGCGTTTTCCTTCACATGTTTGGTCATTTTTCTTTCTGACAGCTACGCAGGCCACAGGTTTGTCTTCTTCGTATCCGATCAATATTGCTCCGCCGGAATAATATCCATCCAGATCATTCAATTCTTTATCAAACGAGACAAAACAGCTTTCCGCCCCTTTGATATGAGAATACTCAATAAACAGGTCCTTGATTATTTTTGTATCAGCATTCTCTTCAACTCTAAACGCCATAAACTTTTTCCTCTTTACTGCTGATTTTCCCGACTAAGGGATCACTCCCTCAGACCAGGTAATTATATCATCCGGGTAAAGAACTCTTGATAACTTTTTGAGCTGCAAAACCTTATAAATGGAATACAAATATGTTCCCATCGAAAAAACAATATGCCAATTATGGGGGCTTATTAGGGGGCTTAAAAAACGGAAACGCCCTATTTACGGGAGTTTCCAGAGTTTTGAAATTATTCGAGTTCTGTTATCTTGAAGTCATATAATTCAGGTTCACTTAAACCAATGCAGATAAACCTTAGCTTTCCGTACAGTCTTCCGGCCTCTTTGCCGATATACCATCCTCTGACTTTTCTGAACTCCGCATTAAGGATCTTTCTTACTGCTTTATACAATCCGTCAGATATCTCATTATCTTCCATAGTTGCAAACATACCATGGATCAAACCGGTTCCGTCTTCGCTGATCCCCGAAGGATCAAATTCCAACGATCGGCCGTTCTCTCCCGGATATACCTGTCCGAATTTATTTCTGACTGCTTCGTCATCGCATCTCATTATCAGATAACTTATCTCATTATGCTTTTCTCTCAATGTGCCAAGACCGGGAATATCCTTAACTGTACTATACAATATGCTGTCGGTCTTCCCGCATTGTATATATTTGATCCCAAACGGAAGTTGTTCTTCCATTTCTGAAAGAACAGAAACCATATCATTTTTAGTAGCGAAAAAATTAATCCTCTTAACCATATCTCAATGCACAATACTGATTATTTTCTTGACTAAGGGATCACTCCCTCAGACATGGTAATTATTCCACTCGGGAATTGTTTTCTTTATTCTTGTGCGCCAATTTGTTCAGGAACAGGAAGAGCGCACCAACAGCAAACATCATGAGATAAAATACAGCACCAATAATCAGCGCATCTGTGATGCTGACTTCATCCGGCTCGAAAAACCCGTAAACAAAACTGCCTCTGAACTTTCCGAGAACAAAATCAAATAAGAGGTATAAGAGCATGAGCACAGGTGTTACCAATAACTTTTTTACAGCCTTACCTTCGCGGTCATTGAAAAAGAGGATATAACACAAAATAAACAGCACCGGCGACAACGCGTGAAGATAGAAAAATGCGCCCTCAAAATTCATATGATATGCGCCCGATAAGCTGCCCATGCAGATAGCAAATACAAAGAATATTCCTGCTGAGATATTTCTGTAGAGCACACCGGGGATGCTTTTCCCATTAAGATTCAATATACCGTCAGCAACCAGAAATAAACCTCCCAATGTGTTAGAAATACAAGTGAATTCAACAAGATATTCAGGGATTGGCAAGTATCCTATCAATACGGCGATTGGCATGGAAATACCAACAACTATCTTTATCCAAGCGATAATCTTATCGTTCTTTATTATGTTGCTCATCTCAATCTCTTATATGAATTCCTGTCAAATAAATGGATCTCTACTGTTATCCATATTCCTTAGTTGATATTATAGCTGCTAATTTTCTTGACTAAGGGATCACTCCCGCAGACAAGGTAATTATATCATCCGGGTAAAGTTCTCTTGATATCTTTTTATGCTACAGATCCATTAATTGAATATGGTTCTGCTACTGTCTCAAAAATATATGAGTTCAAGATTTAGTGGCTTTTTGTTGGCTTTAAAAAATGAAATGCCCTATTTTAGGGCATTTCCAGCGTTTTGCGATTATTCAAGCTCTATCGTTGACGGGGGTTTGCCCGTGCAGTCGTAGAAGACGCGGCTGATACCTTTGACTTCGTTTACGATCCTGTTCGTGACCTTGTTAATGAGTGACCAGGGAAGCTCTGCTGCTTCGGCGGTCATGAAGTCTGTGGTTGTGACAGCGCGGAGGAGACATGCGTAATCGTATGTTCTCTCGTCGCCCATACAGCCTACGGAACGCATATTTGTAAGTGCTACAAAGTACTGGTTAGCGTATTTGTCGAAGCCCGCCAGCTGCATCTCTCTTCTGAAGATCGCATCAGCATCCTGAACAAGCTTTACCTTCTCGGCAGTAACTTCGCCTATGATCCTTATCGCAAGACCCGGGCCGGGGAACGGCTGACGGAAGACGAGGTTCTCGGGAATTCCGAGCTCCAAGCCGGCCTTTCTTACTTCATCCTTGAACAGGAGTCTTAAGGGTTCGATGATCTCTTTGAAATCAACATAGTCAGGAAGTCCGCCTACATTGTGGTGAGACTTGATAACAGCGCTCTTTCCAAGACCGGATTCGATAACGTCAGGATAGATCGTACCCTGTACGAGGAAGTCGACAGCGCCTACCTTCTTTGCCTCTTCTTCAAATACTCTGATGAATTCCTCACCAATAATCTTTCGCTTTGTCTCAGGATCAGTAACTCCTGCAAGCTTGGAATAGAATCTATCCTGTGCATTGACTCTGATGAAGTTAAGATCGTAAGGGCCTTCAGGTCCGAATACAGCTTCTACTTCGTCGCCCTCGTTCTTTCTTAAAAGGCCATGATCAACGAAAACGCACGTAAGCTGCTTTCCGACTGCCTTTGAAAGAAGTACTGCGGCTACTGAAGAATCGACGCCGCCTGAAAGAGCACAGAGAACTTTGCCTGAGCCGACCTTTTCGCGGATCTCCTTAATGGATGTCTCGACGAATGAATCCATCTTCCAGTCGCACTTACACTTGCAGACATTCTTAACGAAGTTGGCAAGCATCTTGGTGCCTTCAACGGTGTGGACTACTTCAGGATGGAACTGAACGCAGTAGAGATTATCTTCAACATTCTCAGCTGCAGCTACCGGGCAGACCTCAGTGTGAGCAGTGATCTTGAATCCGGGTGCGGGAGTGGCGATATAGACTGTATGGCTCATCCAGCAGACTGTCTTGGGAGATACATCTTTGAAAAGCTTTGCATCAGTATCAACAAGAACGTCAGTGTGGCCATATTCTCTAACGGGTGCGGCCTTGACCTCTCCTCCAAGGAGATAGTTCATGAGCTGGGCGCCATAGCAGATACCGAGAACAGGAATACCGAGCTTGAAGAGTTCGGGAGAGCACTTCGGAGCATCGTCTTCGTATACAGTTGAAGGACCACCCGTGAGGATAATTCCCTTGGGATTCAAAGCCTTGATCTCATCAATGCTCGTGGTGTGGGGTCTGACTTCACTGTAGACATTCTGCTCTCTTACGCGTCTGGCAATGAGCTGGTTATACTGCCCTCCGAAATCGAGGACGAGGATCATTTCCTTGGCCATGGGAATTCCTCCAAAATCACATATATCTTATGGGTTAATTATATGCTTGCTCTCCACTCGCGAAAACAGGAAATTGTTTGCTTATTAGCGAAAAACATAAGGCTTTTAAATATTTATGTTTTGGTAAGTTTTACATAAATAAAAGAGCTGCAGTCCTTGCGGGTGCTGCAGCTCCGTTTTTCGCATTTTTTCAGGGATTATCTTCTGATGATCTCTTCTCTTACAGGACCTGTTGATACGATAGAGATGTGTACGCCGATCTCCTTTTCGATGAACTCGACATAATCCTGAGCTTCCTTGGGAAGCTTATCGTATTCGGTGAGTCCGCGGATCTCGCCCTTGCCCTTCCATGAAGGAAGATATTCGATAACAGGCTTGCACTTGTCAAGCAATGTGGGATTCGGGAAATCCTTGGTGATCTTTCCGTCGATCTCATAAGCTGTGCATACAGGGATCTTATCGAGGTAACCAAGAACGTCGAGGTTTGTGAGAGCAACGTCTGTACCACCCTGGAGTCTTACGCCGTAACGTGTAGCTACGCAGTCGAACCAGCCGACTCTTCTCGGACGTCCTGTTGTTGCACCGTACTCACCCTTATCGCCGCCACGGTCTCTCAATTCCTTAGCAACTGCTTCATCGAGGATCTCGGAAACGAATGCACCGCCGCCTACAGATGAAGAGTAAGCCTTTGTAACTACAACGATCTTCTTGATCTCATAAGGCGGAATGCCTGCACCAACGCAGCCGTATCCTGCAAGAGTTGAAGAAGATGTAACCATCGGGTAGATACCCATGTCAGGATCCTTCATGGTTCCAAGCTGGCCTTCAAGAAGGATCTTCTTATCAGCCTTGATAGCATCGTAGAGATAAGCCTGTGTATTTGTAACGAAAGGCTTGATGAGTCTTCCCTGCTCGAGCATCTCGGCAAGGAGTGTCTCAGGATCGATAGGATCCTTGTGGTAAAGGTTAACGAGGAGAGCATTCTTGATCTCGAGAACACGGTTGATCTTCTCTCTTAATGTTTCCTCATCGAAAAGTTCAGAAACCTGGAAACCGATCTTGGCATACTTATCGGAGAAGAAAGGTGCGATACCTGACTTTGTGGAACCGAAAGCCTTGCCGCCAAGTCTCTCTTCTTCAAACTTATCGAAGTCAACATGGTAAGGCATAACGACCTGAACTCTGTCAGATACGAGAAGCTGGGGATTTAAGCCCTGCTCCTTGATGGAGTTATATTCGTTGATGAACTTACGGATATCCAAAGCAACGCCGTTGCCGATGATGTTCACGATATTCTCGTGACATACGCCAGAAGGCATAAGGTGAAGTGCAAATCTGCCGTGCTCGTTGATAATGGTGTGTCCTGCATTTGCTCCGCCCTGGAATCTGATTACGATATCTGATTCGTTTGCAAGAAGGTCTGTGATCTTACCCTTGCCTTCATCGCCCCAGTTAGCGCCAACGATAGCCGTTACCATATTTATTCCTCCAAAAAATAATATCTCTATAATAAGGATTTATTAAACCCGCGCCAATTATAACAGAAATAATTAAATAGTGGGGAATTTCTGCATTTTGAGTGATTTTTCGGTGTTTTTACCCCTTCATCCTGCAGATAACTACTCTTCTCCAGCCTTTTCTGCCATATTCGTATGTACAGGTAACCAGGGTAAGCTGCCTTTTGTCAGTGATATCCCCTGTCGTGTACTTCATCAGGTCAGTGGCCTTTATTATCTTTGATTCTTCCACATAGAAGACTTTTTCTTTTCCGTCCTTGCCGGTAAATACGACTTTATCGCCTTTTTTAAGCTGCCCGAGCTTATGGAACATCGAACCGTCTCTGTAGTTATGTCCCAGGATGGTCGCATTTCCGACTTCACCCGGCATGACCGAATCTCCGTAGTGACCGGGTCCGTATCTCAAAGATACTTTTGTTGCTTCGTCCCATACGGAATACTTGATCTTTATCTTGCTGATATTCAGGATACCGATCGAATTAAGAACGACCTTGGCATTCGGAGCAGGTGTCGCTTCAGGTTCTTCCTCACCGATAAAATCGTATCCTTCCCCTTCAACCTCATTTCCGATTGCCGGAACGACATATGTCATTTCAGACTCTTTTGTCTCTACTATCTTCTCGGAGATAACAGTAAGTGCCTCTTGTGACATCTTCTGTCTGTTATAGCGTTTTATGGGTTCGATAAGCAGGAAAATAATGCCGGCTACAAGTAAGACCGCACCAATCAATATCAGGGTCGTATTAAGTGTTTTACTTCTGGTCTTTGACCCTTTAACAACCTCTATGCGTTTCATTATCCTGCCCGATTTTTCGAAGAATTTTAATATAAAATGCTTATTCATTATACCCTTAAACCGTGCTATTATGTTATTCGCACGTCATTTTTGTTACGGAGGGATTACATGGAGAGTTCTTTATGGACTAATGCGCTCAGTCTTCTTAAGTTTGACGATAATATCGATATCGTCACTTATGAGTCTATCCTTTGCAAGATGAGCGTTGCCCATTCTGATGATGATGTGCTTGTTCTTGCTGCAAGAGACCCTTATTCTCTTGATCTCGTTAAGAGCCAGAAGCTCAGCAAGATAATCGATAATGCAATAAGGCATGCAAATCATGATAAATCCTGTGCAGTTAAATTCATCCTTCAGGGTGACGATAATGCCCTGAATGCTTCCGTAAATTCCGAGAAGAAAGCTGCAAGACAGGCTAAGAGTGAGATCCCTACCACTACAGGTCTTACAGGCGAATTTACCTTTGCTAACTTCGTCGTAGGCGACTGTAACCGCTTTGCTCATGCTTCAGCTGTATCTGTCGCATCAAAGCCCGGCCAGAAACAGAGAAATCCTTTCTTCTTATGGGGTAATTCCGGTCTTGGAAAGACTCACCTTATGAAGGCAATAGGTAATGCAATTCTTGAACAGCATCCCGAGAAGAAAGTTATCTACACCACATGTGAAGCCTTCACAAATGCTTTTATCGCGACAATTCAGAATAAGAATTATACGGATTTCCGTAATAAATACCGTTCTGTCGATGTACTTCTTATCGATGATATCCAGTTCCTTATTGGTAAAGACAGCGTTCAGACGGAATTCTTCAATACTTTCGAAGCTTTGATCGACGCAGGCAAGCAGATCGTTATTACCTGTGACAAGGCTCCTTCTAACCTTACAGAACTTAGCAGCAGACTCGTATCAAGATTCCAGGACGGCATCATGTTCGATGTCCAGCCGCCGGATTTTGAGACCCGTAAGGCTATCTTCTTAAGCAAGCTCGAGAATGAGAATTTCACATTGTCTGATGAGATCGTCGACTATGTCTGTGAGAACGTTACTACTAATATCAGACAGCTTAATGGTGCATTCAACACCATTTCTTCTTACGTTACCCTGGCAAACGGTGAACTTTCTCTGGAAGATGTCCAGAAGATCATAATTCCCATCGTTCAGCCTAATAAAAAGAAGTATCTGACACCTGAAATGGTCATAAATGCAGTTGCAAATTACTATGATCTGACACCTGATAAGCTCACTTCCAAGCTCAGAAGTGCTGATATATCCACTGCCAGAAATGTTGCTATGTTCATCTGCAGGGATTATCTCGAATTCAAGTATGAGAAGATCGGCCAGCTTTTCGGCGGACGTAAGCATACTACAGTTATGCACGGCTGCACCAATGTCGATGAGGATAATGAACTCAAAAAGATAGCTGAAGCTATCGTAAAGAACATTACCTGATTTGAACAATAATTGTTCTTATGTTCATAACTTCCGGTAGATAGTCTGTAGACGGTTTGTTCGTAAATGTAACAATGTTCAAAAGGGTATTTTTCTGAACAAAGATCAAATGCGTTTTACACATTGTTTTGACTGTCAAAATTCTATAAAACAATGCATTTATCCATGGTTTTGAACATTTGAACAGGACATAATAGAGAGAATAATAGCTAACTTTAAATACTACACAGAACGCATCCCGCTTCGCGAAAAGTGTCCTCAAAATCAAACTTTGTAACACCGTTAAACTATACATTTTTAATAATATTAAGTGTATAATGTTTGAAATATTTTATATTAGTGGAAAGGCGGCACTTTTCAGATGAAATTCACATGCAGCAGAGATGACTTGGTTAATAACGTATCCATAGTCCAGAGAGCTGTTACTTCTAACAGTACAGTAAATATCCTTAACGGTATCCTCATAGAAGCTTCAGATGACGATAAGATCAAACTTACAGGTTATGATCTTCAGACAGGTATCGAGGCTGACGTAGAAGCAAGTGTTACTGAGAAGGGTTCTGTTGTTATAGATTCAAAGTTCTTCGGTGACATTATCAGAAAGCTGCCTGAGCCTGAAGTAGATATCATTTCAGACAGCAACTTCCAGACAACGATTAAGTGTGGTCAGGCTGAATTCAAGATTGCCGGTCTTGATCCTGAGCCGTTCCCGAAGATCCCTGAGATCGATGAGACAGGTGCTGAGAAGATCGTTATGGGTCAGAAGATCCTTAAGAATATGATCAATCACACTATTTTCGCTGTATCACGTGATAATTCACGTCCTGTTCTTACAGGCAGTAATATCGTAAGTGACGGTTCAGTTCTTTCTGTAGTATCTATCGATGGTTTCAGAATGGCTATCAACCGTGAGGATATGGGCAATGACTTCCCTAAGATCAATTACATCGTTCCCGGTAAGGCTCTTACTGAGATGAGCAAGATCTTGAGTGATGACGAAGATGCAGAGATCAATATCTATACTTCAATGCAGAATCTCTTATTTGATATCGGCAACGTAAGAATGATCTCACGTCTTATCGAAGGTCAGTTCATTAATTTCGATTCTATCATTACCAAGAATCCTAAGACAGTTATCACTATCAACCGTAAGCAGTTCCTTGATGCTGTTGACAGAGCTTCACTTATCATCATGACAGATGACCGTAAGTGCCCTGTAAGATTCCTTTCTAATAATCCTTCTGAGCTCACTGTTCAGGCTACTTCTGCAAGAGGTAATCTCCAGGAGAACATCAGCATCAGCCTTGAAGGCGATCTCATTGATGTTGATTTCAACTCCAGATATGTTCTTGATGTTCTTAAGAATATCGAAGATGAGACTATCAGAGTTGAAGTAAATGGCGGTCAGGGACCCTGCATTATCAAGCCTGTTGAGGGTGAAAAGTACATTTATCTTATTCTTCCTATCAGAAGATAATGTTCATAAGAAGCATACATTTAGAAAACTTCAGAAATTACGGAAGGCTCGATTTAGATGTCGGGCCTTCTGTTAATATCTTTTACGGTGATAACGCCCAGGGAAAGACGAATCTGGTTGAAGGAATATATGTAGCTTCAAGTATTACATCCCACAGGACAAGTAAAGATTCAGATCTTATCAAATTCGGTGAGAATGAATATAAAGCCAGTTTGGATCTTACTGATGATGACACCAGTAATGTACAGCTTTCTGCTTCTTATTACACTGAAAAATCTGCTTTAAGCAAGAATAACAGGGCCGGAAGACTCCTTATCCGTGATAATGCTCCTGTAGATAAGATTTCCGAATATATTGGCGTATGTAACATTGTTATTTTCGCTCCTGAAGACCTAAATATCGTCAAAAATGCTCCTGCATTCAGAAGAAAGTTCTTAAATACGCTGATATCCAAGATATCACCGTCTTATTTCAATCTTTTAAGCAATTACAGCAGGCTTCTGGCGCAGAAAAATGCCCTTCTTAAGAGCATCAGACCAGGTGATGGCAAGAATAATCTGGCAGATGAACAGCTTGATTTCTGGGATTTCTCACTTGCTGAGCTCTCAGCGGAGATCATATTGAAGAGATACAGGTTCTCTAAGCTAATATCAGATATCGCTTCAAGACATCATAGAAGCATTTCCGGAGGCAAAGAAAACCTTTCTATAGAGTACAGTACAATATTTGGCGTTGTAGGGGCCCTAGAAACGTTTCTAACCAAAAACAGTAAATATGACGACTATATGAGTAAAGGCCTCTCAGAAGCCGATTATGGGCGAATTAAGGGCATTATCTCTGATCTGGTCCTGGCAAAGCTGAAATCTGTCAGAAATTACGACATCGAAAAGCACATTTCATCCATCGGTATCCACAGAGATGACATCATCATCAAACTGGATGGTCTTGTCATGAAGAACTTCTCATCTCAGGGACAGCAAAGAACGGCTGCATTGGCTCTTAAGCTCTCTGAACTGGAGATAATCAAGATGTTTGTCTCCTCTACCCCGATCCTTATCCTGGACGATGTATTCTCAGAACTTGATAAGACAAGGAGATTAAGCCTTGTATCGGCCATGAAAGGCGCTCAGATCTTCATCACATGTACGGACAAGAATATGATCGGTGAGGAAATTGACGTGATGCAGGGCGCTGATAAGGCCGAATTCTACCGTGTAAACGGTGGTGACATTACCAGAGAAGCCTGATTTTAGGTCAATTTATGCTAAAAACCAGGCTAAATTGCCGCTTTCTTATATTATAATAAACATATTATTCTTCCCTTTTATGATATAATTCTATAGGTTAGAAGAGAGTTTCCGGACGATTTGGGGGTTCTTTAAGTGTTCATTCATATCGGCAATGATCTTTCAGTTCTTAAATCTTCGGTTACCGCTGTAGTCAATCTTGAGACAGTCCTCCCTTCCCAGAAGGATGTAGCTGATTACATGAACAGCGAGGATGAACAGGGCAGGCTTCAGTACGTGACGGAAGAGATACCGAAGTCATTGGTAATAACCGATGACAAAACATATGTTTGTTCACTCTCCGCAAGTCTGATATTAAACAGACTGATGTCTTCTGAGAACTTTTGAACAGCCGGACTTTAAATCGTTATAAATAAAGCATTTCCAATCTTTTGAGGGGATATGCCAACAAGAATAGGAGTTTTTGATTTTATGAGTGAAAACGACGAGAAGAACTTTAATTTTGAGGAGAATCCCGCAGCTAATGATGCCTCCTCCCGCCCCTCCGGTGCTGTAGATCTTTATTTCCAGCCCGTTGAAGACGAAGATGATGATGAACTCAAGAACCTTGCCGAGAATCCCAGAGCATTAACTGAGGATTTCAAGGAAGAATCCATGGCAGAAGTTCTTGCTGCAGAAGGTGATCAGGACAGTTTTGATACATCCAACAGCAGTGAATACAGCGAGGATGATATTCAGGTCCTTGAAGGTCTGGAAGCTGTAAGAAAGCGTCCTGGTATGTATATCGGTGATACGACATTAAGAGGTCTCCATCACCTGGTATACGAGATCGTTGCAAACTCAGTAGATGAGGCTCTTGCAGGACGCTGCGATACTATCGATGTAGTTCTTGAAAAAGACGGTTCAGTAACTGTAACGGATAACGGTTCAGGTATTCCTGTAGGTAATCATCCTAAGCTTGGTATTCCTACTGTTGAAGTCGTTCACACAGTACTTCATGCAGGCGGTAAATTCGGCGGTGGTGCGTACAGCATTTCCGGTGGTCTTCACGGTGTAGGTGCATCAGTAGTTAATGCACTTTCTGATCACATGAAGGTTCAGGTCCGCCGTGAAGGAAACATCTATGAGATCGAATTCGAGAAGGGTAAGACAACAGTACCTCTTCATGTTGTTGGCACTTGCGACAAGAGTGATACAGGTACAAAGACTAACTTTATCCCTGATAATTCCATCTTCCCTGATATCGTTTTTGACTTTGATTCCATGATCACAAGATACCGTGAAATGGCTTTCCTTAACAAGGAAGTTACTATCGATCTTTGTGATGACAGAGGAGCAGAGCCGGTCAGAAAGCATCTCCATTATGAGGGTGGTATCATCTCATTCGTTGAATATCTTAACCGCCATAAGGAAGCTATCAACACACCTCCTATCTACTTTGCTACTAAGCAGGGTGATAACTTCGTTGAGATCGCTCTTCAGTACAATGATTCTTATCAGGAAACTGTTTATACATATGCAAACAACATTGCTACTCCGGAAGGCGGTACACACCTTGTAGGTTTCCGTGCAGCCATGACCAGAGCCATCAACGATTATGCAAAGAAGTATAAGTTCATTAAAGATGGAGATGTTAAGCTTCAGGGTGAAGATACAAGAGAAGGTCTCGCTGCCATCATCTCAGTTAAGCTCCCTGATCCTCAGTTCGAAGGACAGACAAAGAGTAAGCTCGGTAATGCTGAGATCAGACCTATGGTAGATAGTGCTGTATATGAGAAGCTCGAGATCTATCTTGAAGAGCATCCTGATATTGCGAAGCTCATCATGGATAAGTGTCTTTCTGCTTCAAGAGCAAGAGATGCTGCAAAGAGAGCAAGAGAACTCACAAGAAGAAAGACAGTATTTGAGAATAATGCATTGCCCGGTAAGCTTGCTGACTGCCAGAGCGATGAAGCTGAGTTCTGTGAGATCTTCATCGTAGAGGGTGACTCCGCAGGCGGATCCGCTAAGCAGGGCAGAGAGCGTAAATATCAAGCTATCCTCCCTCTCTGGGGTAAGATGCTCAACGTAGAGAAGGCAAGAATCGATAAGGTATATTCCAATGAGAAGCTCCAGCCGGTAGTAATGGCATTGGGTGCAGGAATCGGTGATGAATTCGATGAGTCTAAGCTCAGATATCATAAGGTAATCATCATGGCCGATGCCGATGTCGACGGTTCCCACATCAGAACACTTCTCCTGACATTCTTCTTCAGATATCTGAAGCCTCTTGTAGAAGGCGGATATGTTTATATCGCCTGCCCGCCGCTCTATAAGGTATATAAGGGTGATGAAGCATATTATGCTTATGATGATAAGGAAATCGAGCAGATCAAGGCTGAACACAAGTGGGAGAATCCTCTTATCCAGCGATTCAAGGGTCTCGGCGAGATGAGCTCTGAACAGCTCTGGGATACGACAATGAATCCTGTTACAAGAAAACTCTTGAGAGTTACTCTTAAGGATGCTCAGGAAGCTGACGAGACATTCACACTCCTCATGGGCGACCAGGTCGAACCCCGTAAGGAATTCATCCAGGAAAACGCAAAGCTTGCTAACATCGATAACTGATACAAGGCTTTACATTGTTACTTATCAGACGGGTGCTTCGGCACCCGTTTCTATTTTGTTCCACGTGGAACAATCGGGAAAGATCAGTCCGAGAATTGATTTATGTATTTGAAAAATGTTCCACGTGGAACATTTATGTCTGCTGGGACGGATGGATCAGAATTGTTCCACGTGGAACAATTCACTGAGACATTGCAAGAATCTAATTAATAACAAACGATTCAGTGTCTATCATACTCTTATTAATGAACTATATAAACACTTATGTCCTAAAAACCGAAATTTGTATTAAAGATGACATATATTATTCCTTATTACAATGATAGAATTATCGTATGTTGAAAATAGGAATATAAATAAAGGAGTTATATATGGCAACAGTAATTGCTCTTGTAAACCAAAAAGGCGGTGTCGGCAAGACTACTACAGCAGTAAACCTGGCCGCTTTCCTTGGTAAGAAAAAGAAGAAGGTTCTCCTTATAGATATTGATCCTCAGGCAAATGCTACGAGCGGTCTTGGCATCGATAAGCGTGAACTTGAACAGACTGTTTATGATGTGCTTATCAACGATGCTCCTATATCTGACGTTATCTATGAGACTAACGCAGAGAACGTTGATATATGCCCTACGAACATCAATCTCGCAGGTGCAGAAGTTGAACTTGTAACCGTTATTTCCAGGGAACAGATCCTTAAGAATGCCATTGCTTCAGTCAGCGGCAACTATGATTACATCATACTGGACTGCCCGCCTTCATTGGGTCTTCTGACGATCAATGCCCTTACGGCATCTGACAGACTGATCATTCCTATCCAGGGCGAGTACTATGCTCTTGAAGGTCTGTCTCAATTGATGGATACAATTAACATTGTTAAAAAGAAGCTCAATCCTGAACTCGAGATCCTGGGTGTTGTTCTTACGATGTTCAATATGAGGACCCAGCTCTCCAGACAGGTAAAGGAAGAAACTGATAAATACTTCGGCGGAAAAGTCTTTAAGACAGTAATCCCCAGAAACGTCAGACTTGCTGAAGCTCCGAGCCACGGACTTGCTATCTGCGATTATGATAAGAATTCCAAGGGCGCCAGAGCTTATGAGTCTTTGGCAAAAGAAGTAATTAAGAGATCATAAAGGAGAAATACATATGGCTAATACTAAGAGAGCATTAGGAACAGGTCCTAAGTCAGCACCTAAGAAAAAGGTCGTAGCTGCAAAGCCCGCAGCTAAGAAGACTGCAGCGAAAGCAACTGCAAAGAAGGCTTCTAAGCCCGCTCCCAAGAAAGCAGCAGCTAAGCCTGCCGCAAAGAAGAGTGCAGTTAAGGCATCTTCCAAGAAACCTGCTGCAAAGCCTGTTGCAAAGAAAACTCCTGCTAAGAAGGCTGCTGCGGTTAAGGCTCCTGTAAAGGAAACTCCGGTTAAGAAAACAGCTGTAAAGACTATCTCCGAGAGCAAGGCTATGGGAAGAGGCCTTGGTGCTCTTCTCTCATCTGACGGTATTCCGGAGAATAAGAGAGATTCTGTAGTTGATCTTAAGATCAATGACATCTCCCCCAACAACGGACAGCCTAGAAAGAACTTTAATGATGAGGCGCTTAATGAACTTGCTTCCTCAATCGAAGAGAACGGCGTTATCCAGCCTATCATCGTTCAGCGTAAGGGTGACGGCTACAGGATCGTAGCAGGCGAGCGCCGCTGGAGAGCAGCAAGGATCGCAGGTCTTTCAGTTATCCCTGCTATCGTAAGGGATCTTTCTGACAAAGAGACAATGGCACAGGCTCTTATCGAGAATATCCAGAGAGAAGACTTAAATCCTATTGAAGAAGCTGCTGCCATGCAGAACCTTCTTAAGGCGCATAAGCTCACTCAGGAGCAGCTCGCGAAGAAGCTCGGCAAGCCTAGAGCAACGATCGCTAATACTATCCGTATCCTTAACCTTGACGAGTCACTCCAGGACTTCGTCAGCAGGGGAGATCTCTCTGAGGGACATGCGAAGGTTATCCTCGGCCTTAAGGAGAAGGAAGACCAGCGTAAGGTTGCAGACATCATCATGACACGTGACATGAATGTCAGACAGGCTGAAGCTTTCGTTAAGAAATACATCGAGGCACAGAATAATCCTTCATCAAAGAAGACACCTCTCATTCCTGACCTTCAGTTCTCACTGAGCGCAAAGGAAGTAGAGACAAAGCTTAAGAAGCAGCTTGGTGCCAAGGTAAAGATCAAGGTCCTTGATACATCCACAGGACGCGGACGTATCCTTATCGACTATAAGAACAACGAAGACCTCGACAGACTTATTGAGTACCTCTGTAACTAACAGATAATATTATCCTGAAAGGCATGTAGGATATATATAAGAAGGCTCTCATAGCAAAATATGCTTGCAAACCGTCTTCAGATTATGTATACTTAAGTGCCTTAAGGTATGGAGCTGTATCGAAGCGGTCATAACGAGGCGGTCTTGAAATCCGGTTGACCTCGTTTGGACTAAACGATGGAAAGCTAATAAAATAAGCACTTTGCGGGCCCGTCCTGTGCTGAGAATCTTGGATGTGCCCCCAAATGTGCCCCCAGAACATTTTGTTCCGGGTTACATACAATTGAATAAATGATACGTGGAGCTGTATCGAAGTGGTCATAACGAGGCGGTCTTGAAAACCGTTTGTCCGCAAGGGCACGTGGGTTCGAATCCCACCGGCTCCGCCAGAAAGGCCCGTAAACACTGCGTTTGCGGGCTTTCATTTTTCCCGAATTATCTGCTTTCTTGTAATTCATCCTATAAGCTCCGTAATTTTGGGGGCACAATCCTCATTTTTGGGGGCACATTTACCCTCAAAATCTTGCAAGTTCGAACCCACCCAGCTTGAGCTGAAGTCTCGGTTAGGTAAGGGGAGACCATTCTCAAGTGCAATCGAGGATGAGACCTTAGCAGAATAATCCAGATGACTGTAGATGTTAGCGGTAGTGGAGAAGTCGCTGTGACCGAGCCATTCCTGGATACTCTTTAAGGGAACCCCGTTTGCAAGGAGCAAACTCGCACAGCTGTGTCTCAGATCGTGGAACCGAATCTTCCTGAGACCATGCCTCTCGAGATATCTGGGGAATTGTGCACTTAAGTAGTTAGGCTTAAGGATATTTCCGACCGGATCTACAAAGATATAACCATCGTAATCGTAGTTATAACAATTACCGCAGAGCTTCTTGTTTTCCTCTTGAGACTTCTTGACTTCTAAGAAGTATTGTCTGAATCTTCCTACAAGAGGTAGTGTTCTGTAACTGGCTTTAGTCTTAGTAGAATCCTGCTTCAGTATCTTCCGTTTGCCGTCGACCATGGTAGATACGATAGTACGCTTGATAGTAATGGTGCATGCATCAAAGTTGATTGCATCCCACTTGAGGCCAAGTACTTCGCCTCGCCTTAAGCCGTAGAACGCAGCAACGAGTACCGGGAGTTCAAAGGGTGTTCCACGTATTGCTTTGAACATAGTTTCCAGCTCGTCTGCGTTCAGGAACTGAGGTTCGAAACTTTCCTTCTTTGGCCTGTCGACCCTTGTAGCGATGTTCATAGGAACAAGACCTATCTTATAAGCGTATTTTAAGGCTTCGTATATAACTGCGTGTTCGTGGATCACGGTGTTAGGTGATACTGTCTCGAGTTCGTGAACATAGAATGCTTGTATGTGTGATGGCTTCAACCCCTCTAAGGTATATTCCATGGGCTTGAAGTAAGGCACGAGCTTACGTTCAACTATGCACACATAAGAGTGATATGTGGTTGGCTTAACTCTTATTTTCACGACTTCCAGCCAAGCATAAAGGTAATCGACGAACGGCATATCAGATCTGAGATTGTTGATACTTTGTGGAACAAAGAACTCAACTCTCGTCTTTTGAAGCATTTCTTCAGCCTTTCTCTTATTGTTTTTGCTTACCTTAAGTCCGGTAGCAATTGTTTTGTAGCGTCTTTTTCTATCAGCGTCGTAGTAACTGAGCTTGATGTAGTAAAGACCGTTTCTTGTTGTTAGATGTCCTGATACCATCAGTAATACCTCCTTGTATGTTTTATAGTTGTGCTTTGCGTTCAGGACAACTCATCTCACAAACAGGATACGAAATTGACTTGAAGAATCAACTGTGCGATTCGGCTGTGAGATGAGTTTCCCTTAAGTAACGCCGTTATGACTTCATTACGAAGTCGATTACATCGATTTTGGGTATCCGATATGAATTACCCACTTTAAACGCTCGTATTTGCCCGCTGTTGATCAGCTCATAGGAAAGCTGTCTGCTTATATGGAGCATCTTCTGAAGCTGCGCTACGGTCACAATATCGGGGTATTCCTTGAACATAATGCTGTAGATAGAAGGAGAGACGTTGTTATGTTCCATATAAAGGCCTCTCTTTCTCTACAATGAGGTAGTCATATCCGAGCCAATTGCACTTTGTACAGCTGCTTTTTGGACCATCCCAAGGGGATATCCTTCTAATCAGGTAGTCGTCCGGACGTTCTCTGTAGAAAGAGAGACACCTGGGACAGAGTGTCATTAGCATACTTCTGGTTGAAGGTGATAATCTGTTGCTCATACGCCGCCCCCTTCTGTGGGGGCAGACGCAGAGCTCTCACTCTCGTGGATGCCCAAGGTCCTAAGGAGACCTCTGTTGATGTCAGCTGCTACAGAATCATCGTCGATATGACCGATGCGCTTTATAATTGCTGACTGGTCGATAACGGTCGTTTGTTCAATCAGAGCGATACTGTCATACCTAAGCCCAAATCTCTGACTTAACTCGATATGATATGGCAGGAAGAGCTTCTTCTTTACCTTGGTCAGAGGACATACTATAGTGGTTGTGGACGTATTATTCATTGATGTCGGTTGTAAGACCAAGGCAGGTCTTACAAGGCACTGTACACTTGAGTTCTCAACCAATGGACCAAAATCTACGATAACAATGTCTAATCTCTTAAGTGGTGGAGTAATCATTCGGCTGATACCCCACTTTCTGCGAATACCTTCTGTATCGCTTTCTTTGCCCTCTGGATGCTCTGATAGACTGAGATGGCAGCAACACCTTCTGCGTTGGCAATCTCTTCCACAGTGAGTCCCAGGACGTAATGCTGGTACATCCTGCGGCCCTGACGACCAGGGAGCTTCAGCATCTCTTCAATGATGTGCTTATAGGTATCATTAGACTCTGAGATAGCGGCAGGATCAGAAAGCGGATCTATGGGTAATCTTTCTTCCTCGATGGCATATACGTCGTGATGAAGAGACTCTCGCATATGCTCTCTTGCATTGTTATTGTTGCTATCCCTCATTACTTCATACATTTCTGAAGTAATGACCACGAAGGGACTATATGCCTTAAGCTCCTCGATGGATTCCAAATCTTCTTGACTTTTACCATCGGCCAAGATGGCATACTTGATATTGTCTGTGTAGGGAAGAGCACCGTTGTACTCTTTTGTAAGGTCTATGACCTTGTAATTTGAATTATTACTAATAATGGAATGCATCTGCATTTCCTCCTTTCTGGTTGGGAGGAAACGGGAGCAAGTCGCAAAAAAAGCGTGCGCATCAAGCCCGGGTCTGGAGACAATACTCCCGTTTCCGAGTTAGATGCCGACACGCTTAAGAGCCGACATAGGTTATGAGTGATTATCGAAATCTGCTGGTTTAAGCGATTTACGGGATTAGCTAAGTCCCCTTCAGGAGATCTCAACAATCACTGTCTGTGTAGCCGAAAAGGTGGCAAGCCTGGCGGTCTACGCCTGTTCAAACGTTCAATTGAGCATATTTATCACCTCGCTTTCTATGTACCCAAATCTTAGTTGGTGTGGTATGATATATTCCAATGTTTCATAAATATCGCTAATAGTCAGTTTTATGACTGAAAGGAATAAAATGGATTTTGATAAGCTGAAGGAAAATGTTAAGCAGCTCATGAAAGAAAAAGGGCTGAGTCAAGCAAAGCTTGCAGAAGAGATCGGGATGTCCCAACCTAATTTCAATAAGTGCTTAAGCTTGAAGAATGATTCGAGAAGTTTTACTCTGGAACAAGTTTGTAATCTTGCCGATTATTTCGAAGTAACAGTTGATGAGTTACTAGATCGTCCTAGAAGTAAAAAGGATCCTTCAGTTATTGATACTTGCCAGTTTATGGCTGCGCTTATCTCTTCTAATCAAATAATCCGCTTTGAACATACGGTTCTGGAAACAATCATTCCAGAACCTGACCCTTATGCTGAAGACTGGCATAAAGAATCTGAGAAAGAAGTTACATATGATGCTTTTTATTTCCCAAACTATATGCGCATACCAGATTACATCGATGAAGACGATCCTAGATATGAAGAAGTAAGGTGTGACATTATGTACGGTGGTAATGACATGCCTCAAAATATAACTATAAATAACTTCCTCCATAGATTTATCGATACTTATATAAGATTTGACAGTGGCATTATCAAAGAAGAAGAATTTAGTCTTCTGGAAGATGCCTTCTTCCAAATCTTGATAAAAGAACAAAAGAATAAGGCTCAATTGTCAAAATCCGCGACTCCTGTTAAAGAGGAATCTAATGATTCAAATGAGAACCATTAACTAAATTGGATTTTATAATCGGGCGAATGAAGTTAGAATTAAGTGTCACTTAAAGAAAAAGCACAATAAAATAAGGGCTTTCCAATGTATCAGCTTGCGGTTGATACGGAAAACCCTTGTATATCGATTATTAAGTTTTAAGTGAGACTTAAAGAAATTATCGGATTTTTACCCTTTATTTTTGTTGAGGTAACTTTATGTCAACATTTGCCGCATCGATTTTGTCTTGCCACTCTTCAACTGAATCATCGGGATGATTCCAAATAAGATACCTGAGAACTATACGCGCATGTCGATTAGGAATTGTTGCCTGTGACTTTTCTATAAAATCCTCCATATATACTGGATTCAGACGCAATGCCTTACCAACAGCCAGAACGTTTTCTATTTTCTTTTTGCAATCAGGATCATTAAGATATTTGCTAATTGTAGGTGCGCTTACTCCTGACTGCCAAGCTAACTCATCTTCGCGGATATCTTTGCGTTTCATATGATACTTGAGGGTTTTGCTAAATCCACCAAGGTCCTCGATCTGTTCAGCAATATCCTTAGCGCAGTCAGATATTTTTAGCATTGCTTCTTCTTGTGAAGCTTTGCTCTGATTTGACTTATGATCTTTATTAAAATCCGATTCAACAAAAGAACTCGAATCAACATCTCTACAAAGAAAACATCTTCGATAAAATGTATCGCTGTAATTATTACTTGCGCTGTATTTTCTATTAAATACATAACAGCATTCATCAACATGATCCAAGGCATAATTGGTAAGGAATAACTCACCGGTTTCGGAAATACTAATGTATTTGGGCTTGTTTACACACAGCATGCAGTTAACATAAACTATTTTCCCTTCTGCAAATAAATTCCCCAATTCTTCATTAATAATTAAATTGAACAGCAGGTTATTCTCATCAATTACGAATGTTTGGTTACTGTCTAAAACCCCACTGGAAAAAGAGAAGGAAGGCAGATGCTTATTGTTACAATATACATGTGAGCCTTGGGCTTGTTCATAGCCTAATTCAATAACACGAAGCTTTGCAGCCATAATAGATACGCCAAAGAAATGTGCGAGCTTGGCGAGAGCAGACTCAAGACGAACAGCTTCACGTTCGTCAGGCTTATCTTGGTATTCGTTTAATAATAACTGATTCATTGTCAGCTTTGTCATCTCAGCAGGCATAAGAATACGTGGCGCAAGCTGGTTTGCTTGCCATTCCATCCACATTAATGCTGGAGAATCATTGGGTATTCCATTGTAAGTTTCGACTATTTCACAAGAAATATGATTACTTCCCGAATCAAGAAGCCGTTGCAACTCAAAAGCCTTACGATGTCTATCCCAGTGAACACATTCATGAATAATAGTATTATTTGCCGTGCCGACATTACGCATAAAATACACGTTGCTATTAATCAACATAGTCCCGGGTCTCGTTATTATTTGCTTTTCCTTAGTTCCGAACGCATCTTCATATACGGTAACTGTCTCAGCTGCAAAATAAGTTTTACCAAAGATAGTATTTCCAAGTGGTGCATAATACAGTTCCATTCCCATTGACTTTGCGATTTCTTCAACTGGAAGCGGCATAGGTATTTTTAACGCTTCCGGATAATACTTCCTGAGAAAAACTTCCGCGTTTTTTTCAATGTCTTCTTCATATAAATAGGGGACGAGACTTTGGCTTAAACTACTTTGCTTATCAAATCTTGCCTTGCTATATTCTTCAGTTTTTATAACGGATACATTCTGTAATCCATTTTCAAGCTTTGCTTTGAAAAAGACGTTATATGGCTTATTAATGGTATCAGACTCGTGATCATACCTAGTCTGCCCCTCAATCTCAATGTCCGCATAAACAGAAGCGCGTATTTCTAACCAATTATTACCAAGGTCTTTAAAAGTAACACCATCGACAGATATGTCAGATAGCTCTGCCCATGAAACCTTTTGAAACTGATGTCCTCCAAGATTATTTTTGTCACGTATAACTAAAGGCTTAATTGCTTTCATAATCTCATCGAGGAATTTATCCCCCATGTATTCCTTGAAATCCCTGTATTTTTTCATAAAGGTTAACACCTCGCTTCTAATATACGTG
The DNA here is from genome assembly GCA_946403085.1 of uncultured Clostridia bacterium. GTDB lineage: Bacteria > Bacillota > Clostridia > Saccharofermentanales > Saccharofermentanaceae > Saccharofermentans. The sequence continues at coordinate 22,595 of CAMIYM010000023.1, forward strand.
ACAAATCAGTAAATAATCTTGTTTAACACCTCAAATATCTTTTTATGACGATTAAGAGCCGAAATTAGCACCATAACAATTATATTATACAACGCATATAGAGACATTAATTGGACAAACCGGCGCTCCGCCTGACGCTTCCGCCTGACCGTTTCGCCTGACCTGATAGGGTACGGATAGGCGAAATGCATGATTAAATGGACTCTGTCTTCTGAGAAAAATGGTATTAAAAGTCTCAATTATGCCCGAAAAGTCTCAACTTTAGGGATTTCTATTGATTTATCGGGGATGGGCTGTCATAGTACAAGCAGAGCTTGTGTTCATGAAAAATACAAGCGTTACTTGTTAAAGGAGGCCCACTATGATCAACGAAGGTGACTTCAAAGAGTCTGTAGAAGAGTTATTAAATAATCCCGAAGCATATACAAAAGAAGAAATATATACTGCCTTCCTTGAGATGACGATAAGATATCTCGATGAAATGGTAACATCTACTAACTTAGAAAAGGCAATTACTGAAGGCTTGGGAAGAGCCAGGGCAGATAAGTTATTAGAAGAGATTGCAACAAGTAATCCTTGTATTGAAAATCTCGATATGATGAATGCCGAAGAACCGGACTTGAAAGAAAAGATCCGTAACCTTATGGTATTTACTGAGTTTGAACTTGGTTGTTACGGATTAGGCGGAGATGATGATTCTCCAGATGATGACGAGTAACACACATATTTGCTCATGAAAAAACGATGGTTTCTCGCCATCGTTCTTTCTTAGGAAGTTAGGATGTTGGAGATGAAGTTAGAACAAATCTACTGACTTACCGTCTGCATCAAAGATCTTCTTCTCAGCAACAACTACATAAACGTCGCCACCGAGCTTAGCAGCTTTCTTCTCAATCTTCTTGTAATCAATCTGCTGACCATCGATCTCAAAGATAACCTTACCGAGCTTCTTAACTCTCTTTGCAGCAGGCTTCTTAGCAGCTGTTTTCTTTGCAGGAGCTTTCTTAGCAACGGGCTTCTTTGCAACGGCCTTCTTAGCTGTTGTCTTCTTAGCAGCCGGTGCCTTCTTTGCTGTTGTCTTCTTAGCAGCCGGTGCCTTCTTTGCAGCAGGCTTTTTAGCGGCAGTTTTCTTTGCTGCAGGCTTCTTTGCAACAGTCTTTTTAGCAGCAGACTTCTTAGCTTCTGTCTTTACCTCAGCTGCCTTTGCGGGAGCTTCAATCTTTTTCTTTTCTGCCATGGTAATTCCTCCGTGAGTTTGTTTGTGCATTGAGATTTAGTTGTTACATATTTTGATTGTACCAATATTGAAAGAAAATGGTCAATTGATTAACTTTGGATTCACTCGATCTTAGATAGAGTTCAATAGCTCTCTGCGAGCATAAAAGAATGTAAATGATTGTTATAATTATATATAAGGTAATTTCAAAGAACTATTGTGAATAAGCAATGGAGGAATTTGATATGGCAGGCTTTTTTATGCTATTAGGAGATATACTAGATGAAAACAATAAAGTAATCTCTACAGCTTCTGAAATCCTTTGTGATTTGTGCCGATACGGAATATATAGTACTAATTTACATGTGAATAAAGACTCCGATAGATGGTCAAAACAAAAGATATCTGTATTTACAGATTACTTGAGCATGCGTGAAGGTGATTATATATTCTTCTTTACCAACAGAAAAATCTATGGTGTTGGGAAACTAGTAAAAGTCGGTGATAGCTGTGTTCATTGGGCTTTTAAAGGTGCAAATAAACCAATTGCATATTCTGAAAAGAACATCACTCGGACTAAATTGTTCAATACTATTCTTCCTGATAATCGATGTGTATGTTTTTTTAAGCCTTTACAATATTTTAAGCATGCTATCGACATGGATGAAGCATTAACATCATATCCAGATTCATTCAAGTCTCTTCGTGTCATAGAGGGAAGGTCATTTATTAAAATGGATGATGAAGAAGCAACCGCGCTGTTTTCAGTTATGTCAAAGAGAAATTCGACTGATTCGGAAAGCAACGAAGCGGATTGGATTCCTCCTGTTTTTGACGATTCAAAACATAAATTGGCACTAAAGAGAATTAAAGCAAATAAGAGTTATTATGAGTTTAATACCGCATCATTTCTTTCTGATTTTTCTGTTATAGATAACGATATGATATCTGAAGAGATGGCCATAGAAGCTGCTCTCGTCGAGTGCTTAAACAAGAATACCAACAAAATTCTCGGCGAAGTATCGTATGTATCGCATCAAGTAACTGCATCTCCAGCAAAACCTGTTGGGTATATGGAATTAATGGATGTATTCGGATATACCACTTCTAAATTTCTTATTGAAAACGCAGTTCCTATTCAGTTCTCAATAAATCAGTTTTTTGTTGCTGAGGTTAAGAGAGGCACATTATATTTGGAGTATTCGCGAAAGAAAGAACCGAAATATGTTCGCGATAACAAAGCTGCGGCCAATCAATTAATGAAATATGTTGACTGGATTGCAAATAATTATGCAAGTGGAAAATATCCTATGGTAAAAGGCATACTAGTTGCAAATGACTTTGATGCGAAATTCATCGATTATTGCAGAAAACTATGTGTAAGGAATTATAACGATGGGTATAGGAATCCTACGCCGTCAATATGGAACAAAATCATCCTTCTAAAATACTCATTTGATGGAGCACATATAAAATTTAAGAATGTACCACTTGAATAGTGGGACAAAATGCGAAATAGTATAACTTTTATATTCGCATAGTTTATTACTATGATACAATCCTATTGGTGAAATGATCCATCGTCTGATGGTGCTAACCATTGTTTATTCACCAAATACAAGTGAGATGGCTATATGAGCCAAGGAGGACTTATTATGGAAAAGACTATTTGCGAGTTATTCGCAGGAGTCGGTGGTTTCCGACTCGGATTCGATCGTTTAGACTCAGGTTGGAAAACAACTTGGTTTTCTCAATGGGAACCTGGAGCTAAAACTCAGTGGGCACACGATTGTTACGTGCAACACTTTGGAGAATGCCCTGACATTAAAGGCGAGATTCACACTGGAGAAGATATAAGTACTATGGTCAAGGAAAATATCCCTGATCATACTCTATTGGTAGGCGGATTTCCTTGCCAGGATTACAGCGTTGCTCATACACTCAAGTCATCAAAAGGCATTGAAGGAAAGAAGGGTGTTCTTTGGTGGCAGATTCGAGATGTGCTCATTGCAAAGAAAGCTTCCTTCTGTATTTTCGAGAATGTTGATAGACTTTTGAAAAGTCCAGCTAAGCAGCGTGGGCGCGATTTCGGTATCATTTTAGCTTGTTTAGCTGAACTGGGTTATAGTGCTGAATGGCGTGTAGTAAATGCTGCTCAGTATGGTGCAGCTCAAAGAAGGCGCAGGACATTTATATTTGCTTATCGTAATGATACTAAATATGGTAAGCAGCAATCTGAAAAGGCTTTAGTAGATATTATCAGCGATTCTGGATTTATGGTGGAAGCATTTCCGATAACGGAATGCGGCCCGGCTACAGAAACCGTGCTGAGCAATGATATTGTTGAAGTCAGCGATCATTTTGCATTTGCTTTTGAAAATGCCGGCGCGATGCGTGACCATAAAGTCGTTACAAGGAAAGTTGTAGAAAAAGAAGAACAGCCTATTCTTCTTGGGGATATCCTTCAGAAAAATGTTGACGAACAGTTCTATATTTCTAATGAGAAGATGCCAAAATGGACATATTTAAAGGGATCCAAGAAGATTCCGAGAATTGCCGCCAATGGTCATGAGTATGTGTTTAGTGAAGGCCCGGTTGCTTTCCCTGATCCATGGGATAGACCGGGACGCACAATGCTTACAAGTGAATCAACACTCAACCGTTCTACACATGTTGTTTCGGATCCAGGCACAGGTAAATTGAGAATTCTTACACCTATTGAGGCTGAGCGCTTGCAGGGCTTTGATGATGATTGGACTAATTCAGGAATGCCAAACAGGATGCGATATTTCTGTATGGGAAATGCCTTAGTTGTTCCAATGATTACGCGAATGGGAAAAGTCTTGGATTCTATAATAGACAAAGAGTAAGGAAATGGAAGGTTCAGACTATAAAACCAAATATGAAATCCTCAAGCGTGCTCAAGAAGCGATAGGTATTCCTATTGGCGAGATTGATAAGACAGGCCGCATCAAGACCGGTAAAGGGGCTATCGGTACTGTTATTGAGGAAAGTTGGTTTGGATATCATCCTAATAGTGAGGCTGAACCAGATTTTCCAGAAGCTGGTGTTGAGCTTAAGGCTACACCTTATATCAGGAATTCAAAAGGCATTAGTGCTAAAGAACGTCTTGTCTGCAACATCATTAATTATATGACTGAATATGACAAGACGTTTAAGACTAGTGATTTCTGGCATAAATGTCAGACCATTCTTCTGATGTCATATGAACATAAAAAAAATATCCCCAAAGCCGATTTCACAATAGATAAGGCTGTGCTTTTTGGTTTTCCTGAAGCTGATTTGCTGATAATCGAGCGCGATTGGGAGACAATCATTAATAAGATAAAAGCTGGCGAAGCACATCTATTGACCGAAGGTGATACAAATTATCTTGCAGCTTGTACCAAAGGTGCTGATTCTTCCTCTGTTAGGCAGCAGCCTTTCAGCGATATTCCGGCTAAACAAAGAGCGTATTCTTTGAAGTCTTCATATATGAGCAATATCCTTAGAACATATATTTTTGGAGACAAGCGCGATCCAAATATCATAACAGACGTATCTTTTTTGATTGAAGACAAAGATTTGCCTGGCAATCTTGTTATTAATGTGGATATGTTCTCTGACAGTAGCAATGAACTATTGATTAAAGATTGGGAACAACTAACTGACAAATCACTAGAAGAGGTAGTTACTGATATGCTGTCTCCTTATTATGGGATGTCAGTTTCTACTTTGATGAATATGTTTGAAATCGAGAAGACAGCAAAGAATGTTAATGAAAGATTGCTTTCTAAGATGCTAGGTGTAAGTTGCCGAGTATCGGAGACAAGAGAGTTTAAGAATGCAGATATAATTCCTAAAACTATTAGGATACAAAAGAATGGGAAAATAAAGGAAAGCATGTCTTTTCCATCCTTCAAGTTCACTGAAATAATAGATGAGGAATGGGACACATCGTCTCTTAGAACCTATCTCGAACCTGCGAAGTTTATGTTTGTTATTTTCAGAGAGAATAATGAGGGTGTTTATTCTTTCGAACGTATAAAGTTCTGGAATATACCCTACCAAGATCTTGAGGAAGTTCGCAGGGTCTGGGAGAGAACCGTCAAAATAATAAAAGAAGGTGTTGTTTTAGAGTTTGATGGAAGAGTAACACATAATAATCTACCTAAAGCTACTGAAAGCAATGTAGCCCATGTCAGGCCGCACGCAAAAGATTCTGATGATACCTATCCTTTGCCAGATGGAAGGGAAATGCCAAAGCAGAGTTTTTGGTTTAATAACTCATATTTAGAATCTATTATGGGATGTCGTAATCCCGCATATAATAAAAGCTGTAGTTTCGGTTGTTGTCATAAATATATTGAATGCTCTGATGCTCAGAGATGCCTTCACGATGATTTGGATTATAGCCAGGGCTGTGCCTACAGACAGAATTTGGAATCTGGACATATTTTCTTTGGAAAGAACCGGAATATAGATTGATATCATATGAAACATCCCAAAAGCTATGATACTGATAATGCTACTTCAAAGAGAATGGCGACTGTAAAATTAAAAGGTGGAGATGCAGAAACTCTATTAGCAAAAGCGTTGTGGAACAAAGGATATCGATATAGAAAAAATTATAGAAAACTGCCCGGAAGTCCGGATATTGCAATTCAGAGGTTCAACATAGCTGTTTTCGTTGATGGAGAGTTCTGGCATGGATACGACTGGATTAATAAAAAAGAAAGCATCAAGAGAAATAAAGCGTATTGGACAGAGAAGATAGAAGAGAACATTGCTAGAGATAATCGAAACGATAAAGAGTTAAAAGCAATGGGATGGATTCCAATACATTTTTGGTCTAAAGAGGTTATTAAGGATCCCGAAGGATGTGTAAAAGACATTGAAGACATAATCATTCAGGTGAGAACTCAATAAAAAATACCCTGCGTCGTTTTGAACACAGGGTATTTTCTTTTAGTATTATGTGACACCAAATCCGAGAATATCCTTACTCCCTACTGGGTAGGAGCCTTCAGCAACAGCGTCACCTTTGTTGCCTTCAACGGTATAGATACGCCCATTTTCGACTTTAGTCACGATTCCCACATGATCTCCGTGACCATCTCGGACACCGTTCTCAACCCAGTCAAAGAAGATTAGCATACCGGGATAGACGACTTTATCATAATTTGAAGAGTTCACGGAAGAGCTGGGAATCCACTTATCCTTTTGCTTAAACCAATGGACACCATCGCCGACAAAAGAGAAATATGGAATCTTTCCAGCAGCTCTGAGACCCGTCTGATCAGCGCACCATGTGACAAATATGGCACACCAGGCGAACCGCTTGTTGGCACCAGCCCATCTCCAGAACTTTTCTCCGCCCTTATTGCCAAGCTGAGAAAGCGCAAGGTTTACGAGTTCGTTAGTACCTAAACCCGTGCCTCTTAGGATTTCCGCCCATAACGAATAGTTCTTCACATCCAGAAGCTCATTTAGCTGAGCCACCTGTTGAGAGTTGAAATGGAGAGCAGATGCTTCCTGAGCAGCCGTTTTGTGGTTGATAGTGATAGTCAGGATCGTTTTAGTTACTTTTTCTTCCTTGTAGAGAAGATTACCATCCTTGTCCTTTTTCTGATTTCCGTCACTATCTAGATCCGGTACCTTCTTGGTTTCCGTGACCTTCTTCGTGGAATACGACACAGTATTCATTTGCCAGAAGATATCGCGGAGATTTTTGACGTGGTCATCAGTAATATGGACGACATCCATAGCACCATCAGCCTTTGTCGTGACATATACGGCATAAACAGATAGGACTTCCGGCCATGAAGCTTGATAGCCTTCCATTACCAATTCATCATGAGCGACGGTGTTCTTGATGTTCTCGATCTTCCCGGTATATTCCGAGTTAATCTCCAAGACAACTTCCTTAAGTGGTCTGGTAGCCGTATTTGTCTTATCTCCGGCGAAGAATATACCGAAGGCAGATGCGACCAGAGCTGCAATGGCGGCCGCTAATACAAGAATCAACATAAGCGGCACTGAAGCGGCTCCTAAAGCGGCGCACAGACGTTTAATGGCATCGACTATGCCTTTGATGATTTTCTTGACCCACTCGGCGGATTTTTGAGCCAAGCGTTCAGCTTTTCTTGCAGCAGCAACCTTTGTCGAAGCAACAGCAGCTTCTTTAGCTGCCTGATTTGCTGTTTTGGCCGCAATCGAAGTTGCTTCGGTCGAGCTTTTGATGGCTCTGTCAGCTTTGTGGATAGTCCTGACGTTTGATTTGATGTCTTTTGTGTTCTTGATATCAGGGCTTTTCTTCTTAATCCGCCTTTTGAGAGCATCTTTCGCATCAAGTGCTGCATCAGCTGAATCAGCAGCCGCATTCCGAACAGAGGCTTCCATCTTTTCGATAGCTTCCTGATCTTCAGACTGACCTGAGCTGTCAGAAACAGTCTTGGCGTGTCTAATAACAGCAATGCTTGCACGTCTTGCGGCGTTCATAGACGCTGTCATAGCTTGCGAAGTCTCTTTTATCTCAGGCTTGCCCCGAATCTGAGGTGTTGCCTTGGATACAGATTTCTCTGTTGCAGGCTTTAAATCATTTAAACGCGACACCTGCTTTATATCGTGATCGCGTTCAACCTTGCTGATTTGTGGCATTTCACTTACTCCTTTACTTTATTTGCCTTTAGCAGGCATGTAAAAAGCACCTGGGGATTTCCCAAGTGCTTCAAAGAGATATCAGCTGTTTGCGAACTGACCTTCTCCGGGACGGGTCGTCATAAGCTGATAGAGTTTGGTGTCCCTGTTGAACTTGTTCACAAAAGGAACCAGCGTTGAGCCGTACTTGATAAGTCCAGAACCTGCAGGCGCGTTAGTGATATAGCGCATCTGAATTTCAGAGATGTTCAGGAGTTTTGCAAGCTTGGCTCTGTCGGATGCCGCCTGATTGAGCATGATGACAAACTCAGAGTTGGACAGCATCGTGGATGCCTGAACGGAATCCAAAAGATACTCGACGTTCTGTGTGATAGCGGTCGGGTATGCATTTCTCTTACGGAACTGTCTCCAAGCTGAGTTGAAGAACTGTGCTGAGAACTCGTTTTCAAATACTACGTGGAACTCATCAATAAAGACGTGAGTACGCTTACCTTTCTTCCAATTAAGAGTAACTCGGTTAAGCATAGTGTCCGTTATGACAAGAAGTCCAGTAGGCTTAAGCTGGCTGCCTAAGCCATGAATATCGAAGACGACAACACGTTTATCCATATCAACATTGCTCTCACGTCCGAATATATCCAATGAACCGGTAGTGAAGAGCTCGAGCGATAATGCTATCTGCTTTGCCTCACGCTCCGGCTGCTCCAAGAGCTTTTCACGGAACGTGCAGAGGGTAGGGGTAGCACCGCCTGAAGACTTAAGGCGTTCTGCTTCACGGTATACAGCTGCAGCGCATCTGTCGATGATGGACTTCTGCTGTGGCCCAACGCCTTTTTTATCGATCTGTTCGACAAGGGACATGATGAACTGCGATTTAACGACGATAGGATCGTTCTCACCATAACCGTCAACCATATACATCGCATTCAGCCTGTCACGGCCTCCTGCAGACACGCGAATAACAGAACCCATATCAGGACCCATTGCTTCAACGAGAGGCGCATACTCGCCCTCAGGATCGCAAATAAGGATATCGTCTTCCGTATTTAGCATAAGGAAAGTGATAAGTTCCTTTGCCGAGAAGGACTTACCTGAGCCTGGCACTCCCAAAAGGAATGCCGACTGATTCAAGAGGTTTTCCTTATTGCACATGATGAGATTGTGGGAAATAGCGTTCTCACCGTAGTAGATACCGCCTTTGTCCATGATCTCCTGTGTCTTGAAGGGCAGGAACACCGCAAGGGACTCCGTGTTAAGAGTCCTGAAGCAATCGATCTTTCTGACACCGAAGGGCAGGGCAGTATTGAGTCCATCTGCCTGCTGCCACTTGAGGACCGCCATCTGGCAATGTCTGCCTTTAGCAACAGCCTGTATGCTCTCGGTATCAAGATCGAGCTGTTCCTTACTGTCGGACGAGATTGCAAGAGTGATGAGACAAAGCATCATGCGCTGGTCACGGGTAGTCAGGTCAGCCAAGAACTCCTTTGTCTTGTTGCGCTGCAGTTCCATATCGTAAGGAATGACAGCGGAGAAGTTGTTGTTCTGGTTCTGCTTTCTCTGCCAGTTGGTGATGTTAGTCTCAACGCCCAGGAGCTTGTTCTCGACCTCACGGATTGCTTCATCTGTCGGAACGGAGAGTACATCGATAGAGAGCATCATGTTCCTGTTCATATCGGTAAGTTCGGCAATGGTATCATCAGAGATATAGTTACCGTAATCCTTAAGGAACATTACCCTCACGTACTTCTCGCCGAGCTTGATATAGTCGTTGCCACGTTCAATCGTGTCGGGACAGATATAGTCACGGAAGTCATGACCGAGCTTGGCGCGCTGATTGATATCAAATTCAAAGGTGATCTCGTCACCCGGACGGTAGAAGTCATGAAGTATACGAAGCTTCTCCACAGCGTCCAGTTCTTCAAGTCTGCTGCCTAAAGAAGAAAGACGCATCTGAAGGTCTGCGCCGGTTCTCGCGAAGTATGTCCTTGCATCTTCTATAGATTTCTTGTTGATCGATACGGTAATATACTTCTCCTGAGTGATACCGTTAGCTCCGGTAGCTTTCTCCAAGAGCATATCGTTATACTCTTCACGGTAAACATCGAGACCATCATTCTTAAGGGGCATGAGGATAGAATCCTCAAAGTCCTTTTTGTTGAGTCTGTGGTTGTTTACCGTAATCTTAGTCGTAGCAGCGCTGTCGAATGAGTTGAGAACGTCTGAATAGAGCAGGAACATATTCTCCTTGTCCTCTTCGCTTGCTACTTGATAGTTGATATCCGTGAATTTCCAAGTCTTTGAGAACTTGTTAGGTCCGACCTGAAAGATTCCGTCAGGCCAGATGCGCTGTACCGGGATCAGGTCCTGGACCCGTCTCGGCACAACAAACATCTCCTTATCCTGCTTCATTAGTGTCTGTATGCTCTTGAGCATTTATTGCCTCCTTTTCTTTGGTTGCGAAATAACCCTTAAGCGCCTCTTTATAAATGTTGTTGGACTTGATTGTCAGCCGTCTCGGACATATGAAGTTATCCTTGAGCCATGCCACGAAGATTTTCTCCATTGGCATGCCGTTATACTTAATAAATCCGATGGCAGCGAAAGGCACGGCAACTGCGATACAAAGGTATGTGATCATATCATTTGCCACAGTGCCTCTGGCTCCGAAATAGACCGCTACTGCAGAAGCAACAGCGAGTCCGGAACAGATAAGCTGCCTTAAGTTAAGTCCGAAGAAGACACCTTCGGTATATTCGCGAATGTCTTTGTTTATGTTTATTTCCATAAGTTTTCCTCCTTACAAACCCATCATGTCGTGGATGATCCTGTCAGAGCCCTTTACAAGGCCGAGCAAAACGAGCATGTTGAAAACGACTTCACTCACATAACCCCAAACCATCTTGATAGGTTCTGCTGACGTATCCATCTGAGGCATTGAAGCTGCATAAGCAGTAAAGATGATGCACGCAAGAACGATAACAACGCCCTGCATACAAACACCGGCATAGCTCTTAAGAAAACTCTTAGCGATGTTTTCTGTAGGCTGGCCTGCCAAAGTGGATAAAGGTATCGGTGCGATAGCCGTGTACATATAGATCCTGAAGAATCTTCCGTAAACAGTAAGAAGCAGCACGATACCGATGACAATGAGTGCAATGTGTGCGATGAAGCATACAGCCCAGATAGGGATAGCACCGTCAAGAATGCCGATGCCTTCAAACTTGCTTTGAACGGTGGATGGGATAGAGAACTCCAGGGCGGTACCGATGGAGCTTGAAGCAGTTATCTTAGCTATTACGCCTTGAACGATAGTCACGAAGTTAACCATGAGCTTAAGGCAGTTATCAATAAGGTATTTGGAAATCGCAAAACGGATAAATACCTTAACTGCCGTCTCAGGCTTCTTGAGCTCGGCAAAGCTCCCACAAGTCTTGATGACACCGACAGTGAAAAACAAGACGAGCAGGGCAGTGCCGATTGCGCCCAAGACGCCGTTAATGGTTGTGATTATGTTCCAGATGCCGCCGCCCTTGAAGCTCTGTGGTGATGTTGTAAGGAGGGCCCACATTTTATCGAGCATATTGCCAAGGTACTCAAGACCCTGCATAAGCTCATACCAAGCTGCGGTACCCAAAAGATCACCTCCCCGTTATATCAGCTGAATACGCCGGGAGCGATTGCAGTCAGGATCGACTTTGCAAAGACGATGATGAGACCGCC
>CAMIYM010000024.1 GCA_946403085.1 uncultured Clostridia bacterium
TTCTAACCAGGCTGAACTACTGCGCCGTACCATTGGTGGAAACTACAGGGCTCGAACCTGTGACCCTCTGCTTGTAAGGCAGATGCTCTCCCAGCTGAGCTAAGCTTCCGTTAGCCACACCTTTATTCAAAGCGCGAATGAATTATAAACCGAATACCGAAGATATGTCAATAACGAATTTCAATATTTCTAAAAACATCTCTGAAGCCCTTGTAAACAGGGCGTTCCGTTAAAAAAAAACTCCCCTGCCGGGGAGCTTTGATAACTGTTTTCTTGATAAAACGTTATTTCCTCGAGTAATAAAGATAGATATACGCCTCATTTTCGCCTTCGAGAGAAATGATATACACGATATTTTCCGAAGAATTCGGCTTCAGAGGCGTTCCGAGTACCCATATAAATGAATCCTCTCTCGGAGCAGGCTTAATGCTCTGCGCAGATAACACGTCTGCCTCATACTTCTTATACTGGGTGTAATCGAACATCTGCCCTGCTCCGCCATAGAGCGAAGCGATCTTGATGATGTAATCTTCAGCAGAACCATCCTTGATCTTTACCTTAGCCTCGTATGCTGCACGCATATAAAGGAAACCGACCTTATTGATCTTTACGAGTTCAAGATTCTGGTCATGAGTTATATCAATACGGTTGGTTCTCTCAAGCAAAGCACTGTTCCTGTCGTAGATAAAACCTACTACGAGGATGATAACCATTATCACAGTAACAACTACGAGTATTAAGTCTTTCTTACTCTTCATATCAGTTCACTCCAAATAGCATCTTGCCGTTATCATAGGTTATTTGAGCCGCTTCATCAATAGTTACGCCCTTGATCTCAGCGAGTTTGCTGCATACATAAGGAACATGACATGGTTCATTGATGCAGCCCCTGTTAGGCTCAGGAGTAAGATAAGGACTGTCAGTCTCTATTACTATCCTGTCCCAGGGCGTATTAAGCGCCACCTCAGGTGTCTTCTTGTTGTTCTTGAAAGTGAGCGGTCCGTCAAAGCCAAGATAGAAACCCATCTTGATCAGCTCCTGAGACGCCTCCAGCGAGCAGGAACTGCAGTGGCACACTCCGGGAAGACTTCTCATCCTGCCCTCTTTATAAAAGCGTCTGAGAATGTCCAGGCAGTCGCCTGTGGCGTCACGTTCATGGAGGATGATGGGGACATCATATTCGTAAGCCAGCCCCAACTGTCTCTCAAAGACAGCTTTCTGAACGCTTCTTTCCGACAGATCATAATAATAATCCAGACCTATCTCACCCAGAGCCATTATCTTTTGCTCTCTACGGGCCTCCAGGCAGCTTCTTAAATACTTCTCGGTATCTTCTGTGTAAGTTTTCGCCTCGTGCGGATGAACGCCGCAGGAAGCGTATAAAGCGACACCTGAATAGCCGTCACACCTGTTGGCCAGATCTATTGCAAGTCTGCTCGTCTCTTCACTGTCGGCAGCGATAAGCATGCTTGTAACACCGGAAGCCCTGCATCTTTGCAGGATATCTTCCGCAGAGGTGTTACATTCTGCATATTTCTGATCGTAGATATGCGCGTGAGTATCAAAGAACTCGGCGCTTCCGCTGTAATAGACGGGCTCTCTCACGTTCTTTTATGAGATGTCAGATCCGGGCAATACTGAATCGTCGAACTCGACAACTCTGTATCCGTCGCCATACTTAACGGAGAGGATCATGCCGTTGCTCTCAAGACCCATCATCTTTCTGGGCTCTAAGTTAACGATCATTGCCAAAGTCTTGCCGATAAGGTCTTCCGGCTTATAGTACTTGGCAATACCTGAAAGAACCTGTCTCTCACCAAAACCGTCATCAACCTTGAACTTTAAGAGCTTGTCAGACTTTTCGACCTTCTCGCATGAAAGGACTTTAACCGCTCTCAGATCCAATGCTGCAAAGTTATCGAACTTTGTAAGAGGCTTCAAAGGCTCAAGATCCTTACCCTTCTCTTCAGCAGGGAAAAGCTTGTTAAGCTCCTCGATCTCCTTATCGATATCGATTCTCGGGAAAAGAACCTCACCCTTTGTAACAGTTACATTAGCTGCAAGAGCATGTCTTACCTTTGTTGACTCCCATGTCGTGTTGGAAGCATCAGCACCGATCTGCTCATAGATCTTAGGTGATGTGTGAGGCATTACAGGCTCAAGGAGAACTGCGATCCTTCTGATTGCATCAAGGAGATTGTAAAGGACTGCAGCAAGCCTCGGCTTAGCTGTCTCATCTTTTGCAAGCTTCCAGGGCTCATTCTCATCGATATACTTATTAGCTCTTGCGATAACGCTGAACACCTTTGCAAGACCTTCAGAGAAACGCATCGTCTCGAATGTCTCGGATACAAAGTCAGGAAGCTGGTCAAGCTGCTCTAAAAGCTCGTTATCAGCATCTGTGAATTCCTTCTCTTCAGGAAGTGTGCCGTCAAAATACTTGATAGCCATGGCAACAGTTCTGGATACGAGGTTGCCAAGATCGTTAGCAAGGTCAGAGTTTATCCTTGAGAACATCTGCTCATTTGAATAAGGGCAGTCAGAACCGAATACCATCTCTCTTAAGAGGTGATATCTCAAAGCATCAACACCGTATCTCTCGCAAAGAACGAAAGGATCAATTACGTTGCCCTTTGACTTACTCATCTTGCCGCCGTCAAATGTAATCCAGCCGTGGCCGTATACCTTCTTAGGAAGGGGTTCACCCAATGCCATGAGGAATGCAGGCCAGATGAGCGAGTGGAATCTTACGATCTCCTTAGCCATTACGTGCATATCAGCAGGCCAGTACTTCTCGTAGTCATTGTAAGTATCGTTCATGAAGCCGAGCAAGGAGATATAGTTCGTAAGAGCGTCCATCCAAACATAGATGTAGTGACCTTCGTCGATAGTTACAGGAATACCCCACTTAACGCTTGTTCTGGATACGCAGAGGTCCTGAAGTCCGGGCTCGATGAAGTTATTGATCATCTCGTTAACTCTGGACTTAGGCTCAAGGAAATTCTTCTCAGGATCCAAGAGGAGTTCTTTAAGCCTCGGACCGAACTCAGAAAGCTTGAAGAAATAAGCTTCTTCTGAAGCCTCTGTTACTTCTCTTCCGCAGTCAGGGCACTTGCCGTCAACGAGCTGGCTTTCTGTCCAGAATGACTCACAGGGTGTGCAGTATTTACCTCTGTACTCTCCCTTATAGATGTAACCGTCGTTGTAGAGCTTTTCGAACATGTTCTGAACGGTCTTGATATGGTAATCGTCAGTAGTTCTGACGAATCTGTCGTACTTAATGCCGAGTGTGGCCCAGAGCTTCTTGAAGTTAGCGACGATCTCGTCAACATAAGCCTTAGGAGTGATACCCATCTCCTGAGCCTTCTTCTCGATCTTCTGACCGTGCTCGTCTGTACCTGTGGAGAACATTACATCATAGCCCTGCATTCGCTTCATTCTCGCGATAGCGTCGCAAGCAAGCGTCGAATAGCAATGTCCGATATGCGGATTGCCCGACGGATAGTAGATCGGTGTAGTGATGTAGAATGTCTTCTTATCTGCCATGATGTTCCTCCCCGCGCGTATATTAATGTGTGCGCGTAACTAAATGATTATAGTTATTTGGCCCCAAGTTTTCAAGGCGCAGGCTGAACGCTCCGCTTCCCGTACACTTTCTGCCCTCAAATTTGCGGCAGATGGTGTACATTTTTCGGTTTTGTACACTATTTGACCATTTTTTCGAGGCATATAGTGTACATTCATAAGTCCTCGAAAATGAGACCAGTCTCAATTACCCCCAAAAAGTCTCAACTTGCTCCAAAAGCCTTTAATCTCAAATTCAGGCCTATATAATCAGGAAAAAACTGAAGGAGGGCACGCAATATGGTTGATACAGTGTTGGGCGTAATGCGTGCCCGTTACAGGACGCTGATTTCTGCTATAAGGTCTTTGGAAAAGCAAAGGGAAAAGCTCGCGGATGGCAGCATAAATATAAAAAAGCACAGGAATAAGCCGCGCTACTATCAGCATCTGGATAAGCGTAACAAATATCTGGGACAGAATGATACGGAACTCATCAGGGAGCTTGTCCAGAAAGATCACATAGACAAGGCCATAAGAGCGGCAACGCATGAGGCAGAAGTCCTTAAGAATGATATTATCGGATATCCCAGACTCACCATGGAAAAAGTATATGAGGCTCTTCCGGAAGAACGAAAAGAATATGCTTCCCCAATCATACCCGGCGATGAGGAATACGCAAGAGAATGGCTTGCTATTCCCTTCAAGCCCAAGCCGTTTAAGAAGGGAGCGCCGAAGTACTATACGCTTAAGGGCGAGCGGGTCAGGTCAAAGTCTGAGGTGATAATCGCAGACAGGCTTTTTGCCAAGGGGATCCCCTATAAGTATGAGTGTCCGCTTTGGGTGGAAAACGGATTCATTCATCCGGACTTCACCATTCTAAGGATGAGTGACAGGAAGATCGTCTACCATGAGCATTGCGGGAAAATGACTGACCCTGAATATACAAAAGATATACCCGAACGCGCCAATAAATATGCGCGGATAGGCATATTTCAGGGAGACAGGCTTTTCTATACATTTGAGTCTGCGGAATGCCCGCTTGATATTGAGGCTCTGGATGCCTTTATCGAAAACAACTTCCGCTAGATATCAGAGTTCGCTTGCAATCTTGTAGGCTTCCTTCTTGTTCATGCCGGTATACTCGGATACTACGGCGGCGATGTCCTTTGAAGACATGCCTTTTTCTTTCAGCAAAGAAATCAAAGTGGTGCCATCACCGGCTTCGACCATAGTCTTCTGCTCAAGGGGCTCTAAGCATATGCAGAACTCGCCGCGTGGCTCGTTCGTGCCATAATACGATACAGCCTCAGAGACAGTCATGCGAAGGACTTCCTCATATTTCTTGGTGAGTTCTCGGCACAGTGCGATCCTGGAAGAAGCAAAGCCGGTCTCGACCAGTTCATCCAAAAGTTTCTTCAAGCGGTGCGGAGCCTCATAAAGCACGATCGTCTCCCCTATCAGAGTCAAAGCTTTCAATCTCTCACGCCTCTTGGAACCTTCAGACGGAAGGAAACCTTCAAAGTGGAAATACCTTGTATCAAGCCCGGAAATGCTCAATGCGGCAGTTACTGCTGAGGGACCGGGGATAACACTTACCTCAATACCATTTAAAGCTGCGAGCGAAGCAAGGTCAGCACCAGGATCACTTATTGCGGGCATGCCCGCGTCAGACACCTGAGCCACATTAAGTCCCTGCTTCAAAAGATCAAGGATACCATTGCCGCTTGCAGCCTTATTATGCTCGTGGTAAGCGATCAGACGCTTGCCCGTGATCCCTAGCTGCGACAGGAGAATGCCTGTAACTCTTGTGTCCTCACATGCAATTACATCAGCGCTGCCCAGCACTTCGCATGCTCTGGGCGACATATCGTCAATATTACCGATAGGTGTTCCAACTAGATAAAGCAATCCGAGTGTTCCTCCTCATATATGCGTGCCGCTCTTGAAGTCAGGGCTGAACTTCCCTCTTCATTGATGAAAAGCGGCGGCAAGACTTTGAATTCCGCATTAGGTGACCCCTTCTTGCCTGCTATCAGCGCGAGAAAAGCATCCTTGGAAGCATTCGCATGAACGGTTAGCAGGCGCACAGGTGTGATCTTGTATCTCGAATACAGCGAAAAGCACTCGGGCACCCTGTCCGGGCTTATGCACATGACTGCATATCCGCCGCTCGTTCTGGTGCGCAGAGACTGCACGCGGATGAAGTCTTCAAGCATGCCCTGTTCTGCAAAGCGCGCACTCTTCTCGTGTATCGATTTGACAGAAGCATCAGTTACCGAACCGCGTGTCCCGTCATAGAACGGCGGGTTCATAAAAACTACATCGTAGGCTTTGTTCTTCACTTCAGCAGGAAGATCACGGAGATCACAATTATAAGCGGTGATGCGCTCTTCCAGATGATTGAGCTTGATATTCTCGCAGAAGACCTTATAAGCAAGAGGAACGAGTTCAACGCCGTCAACATGGGCGTTCTTACAACGTGCGGATGCCAGCAAAGAAGCGCCGCCCGTGCCGCTGCCCAGTTCGAGCATTTCGCAAGTCTTTCCGGCGCGCGAAAAAGAGGCGGCAAACCATGCAAGAAGAACACTCGCGGTATCGAGCTTATAGCAGTCCTTGTGCTGAAGCAGCAAAAGACCGTCGCGCCCCAGTTCTTCCGGTACGATGGTCTCGCCTTCTATATTTACTGTAATTGATTCTGACATGTCACCGAACTCACAGATTTTCTAACGATGACATTATATCACGCTTATTTCTTAAGCCTATTTAACGCATCCTGCATCTTCTTGTTCTCAGCATTTTCTTCAAGTCTCATAAGGAATGCGCTGATCGCAGCACAAACTGCAAATGAGACGATAAAACCGATCCATGCGCCAAGATTATTGAGCGGGAACCATCCGAAACCAGCTGCAAAAGCAATTATCGCTGCAAGTATCACAGCAAAGAAAAGTATATTCCTCGCGATGAGTGCCATATCCTTGATAACAACATCCGTGAGGAAGATGATCTGTGCAGCGGATACTATTAAAGTAAGCAGAAGCAGTTCAAGCAATGTAGCAGTCGATAATCCTGCTGAGCCGAGCGAGAATAAAGTTGATACGCTTCCGGCTTCATTTCCGATAATGAGATTTATGACTACGAATATGACTGTCATTACACCGTAGATCGAAAAAACCTGTCCTATATAGTTGAATATTGTCTTTTTCTCTTCCATTACTTTAACCCCAGCTTTCTTCTAAGCTCATCCGAGTACATACGGGAAACGACGATCTGCTCACCATTCTGGAGAGTGATCCTTATCTTGCGGTTAACATCAGTCTTAAGACTCTTGATCTTACGAAGGTTAACGATGCTCTGCTTACTTATGCGGAGGAAATCGCGCTCAATCAGCTGCTGCTCGAGTTCATAGAGCTTCAGCTCAGACTCGTATGTCTCGCTGTTCGTATATACAAAAGTCTTCCTGTCAACGGCTTCCACATAGAGCACTTTATCTGTATCCAGAAGCACTGTCTCATTGTCGCGGCGGACGGCGATCTGCATGTCGATCATACGCATCATCGCGACCATTCTCTCGATGTCGTTGTTAAGATGCGGAGCGCGTATGATGACTTCTATATCATCGTATTTGCCGTCTATATCAAGATTGATCTTCATCACTCAAGTCCTTTTCTTTTGAAGGCGGCGAAAAAGATACTAAGCGCGATCAAAGCGTTTAAAACTATGACCAGAACTGTCTCAGTCTTTATGCCGTCAAAAGTCATTTGTCCTAAGAGAACACGAAGCTGCTGTGTGTAAAACACACGCGCTGCCTTTTCTATTTTATCATTGAACATCGCGAGCATGGGAGCAAATGAGAATACCATCATGACAGGCATGAAAAGTGATGTCGCTACCATCTGGTTCGGTGCAAATATGCCGACTGCAGCACCCATGGCGATGGAGATGATAAAACCTGTAGCCATAATGCAGAGATAGAACGGAATGTCTGAAGAAGGAAGACCCGTTGCCATTACCCCGGCTCCTGCCATGCAGAGCGTCCACACATATATGCCGACTCCTGCTAAGTATTCCCATGACTTAACGTTAGCCATTGTCAGAACACGCAAAGTATTCTTTTCCTTCTCCTCTGCGATTATAGAAGCGACTGATGTAAGAGGTGCCATGCCGATATACATGACGGAAAACAGTTTGGTGAAAAAGAACTCCGGCATATCAGGAATGGATACGGCATGCTCCATGATGAGTGTCATCACAGGGAACATTATGAACTGTATAAGCACAGTCTTGTTCTTCAATGTATCCCTTAGCTGCTTCTTGATGATTATTCCGATATTACGCATACATCTCCTCCTCTTCCTGATCAAGTTTTCTTCCGGTAAGTTCGAGGAACACACTCTCCAGTGTCGGTTCTGAAGAGTGTATTGTCTCGAGCATCCCCTGTTCCAGCAATCTTGTGATCATCTCAGCCGAACCCGCCTTGTGGTCAAGTTCGATGTCTTCTCCTGATGTCAGATGAATATCTATCTTTTTCTGATGGTTATATCTTCTGCATATCTCATCCGGAGCGCCTCTCTCGACGATCTTTCCTTCATTAAGAAGTGCGACTTCATCACAGAGAGTTGCCGCTTCCTCCATATTGTGTGTGGTAAGGAAAACAGTTGCTCCAGATGCTCTTTTATCCCTGATAAGTTTATGGATATATTTCATCGTCATGGGATCTAATCCGCTCGTTGGCTCATCAAGGAATATGATCTTCGGATCGACCATGAACACGCGTGCAAGTTTAAGCCTTGCGAGCATACCTTTTGAAAGTTTCATGGCGGGCTTTTTCGCGCTGTCATCAAGACCTACTTCCTTAAGCACCCTGCTGACCGCTGAATACGGGACACCATAGATGTCACAGAATATCTTAAGATTATCGGTAACTGTCAGTCTGTCGTAAACGCCGTGATCGTCCATCATGATCCCTATCCGCTTTTTATCTTCGCCCGTCAGATCTTTTACAGCCTTTCCGAAAACATTTACCTCTCCTGAATCAAATCCCATCTGACCGGTAATTATCTTAATAAGAGTCGTCTTGCCGGCGCCGGAAGGACCAAGTAGCCCGAAGATCATACCCGGCCTGATATCAAGATCTATCCCTGAAAGGACCTGTTTCTCCGAAAAGCTTTTGCACAGTCTTTTTGCAGTGATCATAATCTGTCTCCTTTTCCTTTGATGGCACGAAAATAACAAAGCCCTGATGAACGTTCAATAATTAACAACGCAAGTTGCCATATGCACGACATGAGTTGCCATTTTTTCGCACGGCAAAACAAAATGCAACATTTTCATTCCGGAATCTGTATGTAGGTTATAAAGCGTTGTGACGGCTTAGCCGGACAACTCAAAATACAGGAGGGACAAAATATGAACAGAAAGGTATTATCAGCATTAATGGCAGGAACAATGCTTGTTAGTGCAACAGCATGTTCAGGTGCCAAGGCCGCAAGCGAATCAGTCCGGGCTCACAATAATCCACAAACCCAAGCATCTGTAGATGGTGATGATTCTTACTATGCTGAATGCACTACAGTAACCGGAGCAGCAGCTGCCGAGACTGAATCAGAAAACAAGCAGGGAAGCAATCCGGACTTCAACACTGAAGAATACAATACCATCAAGGAGAATGGGTTTGTTAATGTATCCGAAGCTCCTCTCTCCACTTTTGCTGCAGATGTTGACACAGCTTCTTACTGCAACTTAAGAAGAATGATCAATGGCGGATGGGATCTTTATAATATTTCATCTGCTATCAGAACAGAGGAAATGATCAATTACTTTGACTACAAAGTAGATAATACAGATAAAGTCTTCAGCGTTCAGTATTCTGTTGGCGAATGCCCCTGGAATACAAACAACAAGTTACTTGTACTCACAATGCAGGCAAACAGTGAGATTAATGTTCCGAGCGAAGGCAATAACTTCGTATTCCTCATCGATTCATCCGGATCTATGAACAGCAAGGATAAACTCCCGCTCGTTAAGGAAAGCTTCAAGATGCTCGCAGGAACACTTACAGCAAAAGACAGAGTATCAGTCGTTACATATGCTGGCGCATCTGATACTATCATCGAAGGTTCCAATGATTACAACGCTATCTGCGCAGCGATCGATAAGGTCAGCGCAAGAGGTGGTACAAACGGTTCAGGCGGAATCGAGGCAGCTTACAAGTGCGCTCAGAAGAACTTCATCAAGGGCGGCAACAACAGAGTCATCATCGCATCAGACGGTGATATGAACCTCGGAATCACAAGCCAGAGCGGTCTTGTAGACCTCATCAAAGAGAAGAAGGAAACCGGTGTATTCCTCACTACTTTAGGCTTTGGCACAGGCAATTACAGTGATGCAAATATGGAATCTATTGCAGACGCAGGCAACGGCAACTACTTCTACATCGATTCTATCGCAGAGGCAGAAAGAGTTCTTTGCGAGAAGTTAAAGCAGACAACGATTACTGTTGCAAAAGATGTTAAGTTCCAGGTCGAGTTCAATCCCGCAGAAGTTGCTTCCTACAGACAGATCGGCTATGAGAACAGACAGATGTCAGCAAGTGACTTCCACGATGACAAGAAGGACGGCGGCGAGATCGGTGCAGGCGCACAGGTAACAGTATGCTACGAGATCGTACCTGTAGGTTCAGCAAATGATAAGGGTTCTGATCTTAAGTATCAGGATAAGAAGATCAACGACAAGGCTAAGACCGGCGAGATCTGCACTGTTTCTGTAAGATACAAGGCTCCGGACGCTGATGAAAGCTCATTGATCGAATATCCCCTTAAGGACAACGGCGTAAGCAACCGTGAAGACTATAACTTCATCTGCGGAATCATCGAGGCTTCCATGGTTATGAGAAAGAGCGAATACATAGGAACTGCAACTATCGATTCAGCATATCAGCTTGCAAAGTCCGGAACAAACAACAATAAGTACAGAGAAGAGTTCTGCAGCCTGCTTAAGAAGCTCGGTGCAGATGGTTAATAGATTAAGCCCATAATTCCTCTCTTATTAACCTGATGAAACAGTCCCTGAGGCATATGCTTCAGGGACTGTTTTCATGTCAGTATTCTATTTCTGATGATCAGATGAATGAGGGCTCTATGAACTCCACACCATTCTTTAAGAGTTCTTCAATGAAGATCTTATAGTATTCAGGCACCAAGGCTTCTGTCTCATCGTGGGCATGCAGGAGAAGGATATGATTGCTGTTATCTTTCAAGAGCACTGCGCCGTCTTCAGGCTCGTTATCATGGATCCTCTTCATTACATCTTCGAGGCCGAAGCCGCTTCCGGGTCTGATGTTATATTCCGCAAAATCAAAAGACCAGAAAGTATCGATATCCTTATCGTAACCATTGGCTTTCCAGAAAGGATAGCCAAGTTCGGTATCCCTGACTTTGTCAAAGTCGTTGGAAGACAGGTATTCCTGCAGAAGAGCTTTGTTATCGCCGCCCTTATCTCCATAAGGGAAACGGAAAGGTCTGTATCTTCTCTCCACTCCCGCCTTTTTGTAAAAGCCGTTCAGCACTTCCTCATTCTTCTCGATCTCACGCTTTGCTTCTTCAAAGCTGATCTCGGAAAAGTGCGGATGAGTGTAACTGTGGTTGCCTACGATCATACCATGCTGAAGCGCATAGACAAGCTCATCCGGATTGTTCTCAGCCCACTGCCCTACCATAAACATAATGGCCCTGATGTTCTTTTCGCAAAGATAATCAACAATGGCAGGTGTATTCTTTGATGATACGTCATCGATTGTAAGTAATGCTCTGATCATGTTCCGTCCCCTGATATTCAGAATTCTTTTCAATAATAACAAAGATGACTTTGAAAAAGTAAGTATCCGGAAGATATCAGACGCCGGACTTGATATTGCTTACATCCATTACTTTTTTGCGGTCGGGATCAGCAAGGACTTTGATCTTTCTTCCAATCTTGAAAAGGATCACTCCGTCGCCAGCGTCTGCCCTTCTGCATGTTTCCCTGTCAACGTTGTAACTCATCAGGGTCTCATCTTTGTCGTCCAGATATATATCGAAAACATATGCATGTGTTGCAAATCTTCCGTCAGATTCTTCATGCACACTTGAAGACGACAGGACGATTCCACGTCTTATTCCTGATACTGCTCCGAAAAAGCCGTGAAGATAATATGCACACACAACAATGGAAAAACCAAGAAGTCCCAGTGCTACGATTTGAAATACGATGTTGTTTGCAGGGATGATCAGAAAGCTTGCAAAATACCATACTGATGCGAAGAACCCCAGAGAAAGAAGGATGATGAACACAAGATTATTCTTAACATGTTCTTTGAAGACTCTTCTTATCAGATCCTTGTCTTCTTCCATGACAGGATCGAACTTAAGGTCTTTAATCGAGACAGACTTTTTCAGATAATCCGAATAATGTGCACTCATGCTGTCATCCTCCTGATCAGATAAAGCGCTGCATCTGATAAACGTATCAGATCTGATGTCTTACAGTCTTGTATTCGTCACCATCCTTATAAAAAGGACACTCTTTGCTCCTGCTCTGAGATAATCTTATGATCTCATCCTCATCCAGGTCAAGGTCGCAGGAAGCTTCTCCCGTCATCTCGTCAATATATGCGTACTGACATGTCTCACAACTTGCCATAATACTTCTCCTCACTTACTCATCACTGCCGTCGCTTGGCAGGAATTCCATTATCTCATCTCCAGGTGCGAACTCTGTGATCTCATCACCGTTGGAATTCAGTACATCCTTAGAAACTACTGAACGGATAACAGCTGTTACCACTTCATATTCTTCCATCACTGAATCATGCTCGGTATGGATCGTAGCGGCATCACCTGCATTTGCAGCTGCCTCAAGCTTTGCAGCCCTGACTGAAAGCGCAGTTGCACCGATCATCTTGGACGAACTCTTCAAAGCATGCACATAGATAGAGTAATCATTCCAGTTTTCGCTATCATAACTCTTCTGAATGTCAGCCGCTTTCTCGATCTCTCCATAAGCATACTCACCCAGAAGTGTCTTATATAATGACTCATCATTCTGACAATACTTAAGACCAGCCTTGGGTTCGATACCGACCGAGCGGAGAATGCTGAATTCTTCATCATCTGAAGAAGCTCCGGCCTCATATGCTGAAGGGTCATCAATTACATGCTCGATCTTGTTATCAGGAAGATACTTTATGAGAAGTTTCTCAAGAGCGTAGTTATCGATAGGCTTGGTAAGATAGTCCGAAAAGCCTTCCTGCAGATAACGGTCCTTCGCACCGATAACGGCATCTGCCGTAAGGCATATTACCGGCACTTCCCTGCATGCGCCTCCGTCTGTCTCACGTATGCGGTGGAATGCTGTAGTTCCGTCCATGCCTGGCATGCGCTGATCCATGAATATAACGTCGTATTTTGTTTTCGAGGCCATGGAAACAGCCTCTTCGCCTGATGTGGCTGTATCGATCTTCATCTTGGTATTCTTCAGGAGATTAACTGCAACTGTCAGATTGATCCTTGTGTCATCGACGATTAAGATCCTGGCATCCGGAGCACGGAACATCTCCCTGTAAGGCATGTCTCCCGGAAGATTCTCCTTAAGGCGTGTCTGGAAATCTCCTATCGGTGTATCATTCTCGACCTTCTGCGGGATATTGACGGTAAAAATTGAACCCTTGCCGTATTCGCTCTCGACTTCGATAGTTCCGCCCATAAGATCGATAAGGCGCTTGGTTATGGCAAGACCAAGACCCGTTCCCTCCACGGTGCTGTTACGCTCCATCTCGAATCTCTCGAACTTTACAAAGAGCTGTTCCTTATCCTCAGGCCTGATACCTATACCCGTATCCCATACGACGATCGTAAGATTAACACGGCCTTCACCAATCACCTTGCTGCGCAGCTTGAGGCTGACAGATCCCTTGTCTGTATACTTGACAGCATTATTCAAGAGATTGGTCAGGATCTGGCGCACACGGACCTCATCACCTGAAAGTTCATCAGGGATGGAAGGATCCACTTCCACGGTAAATTTGAGTCCCTTGTCCTGGGCTTTGAAAAGGATCATATTGTTAATGTCATTAAGAAGCGAGCTTAACTGGTAAGGTGCCTCAACGATGTCCATCTTTCCCGATTCGATCTTGGAGAAGTCCAGGATATCATTGACTATTGCAAGAAGATTATGCCCTGCTTTCTTAACATCACCTGAATAGACGCTGATATTTTCAAGAGCATCCTGAACGAGCATCGGATCGCTCTCCACCACATCAAGGGCCTTGTGATCTTCCCTTAAGATCATCTCATTCATACCGAGAACGGCATTGATCGGAGTCCTGATCTCGTGGGACATATTGGCAAGAAAATCACTTTTCGCATTATTGGCGCTCTCAGCACGGACTTTCTCCTCGAGGAGCTGGCTTTCAGCCTTAACATACGGTCGTACAATGAAGAAAGACAGAAGGCCTGCCACAAGAAGTGATATAACGAGGATAACCGCGTATCCGAGTATAATATTCCTGGTTTGAGCCTGAAGCTGTCCGTCAAACCAGTCAGATGAGAAGTCGACGACTACTATTCCGACTACCTTGCCGGATGCATCGAAAACGGGGCTGTATGCACTGTAGAACTCACCCCACCTGTCTTTATAAGGGACTTCGTCTACCGCAGCAACGCCTTTTGCAGCAGAACCTAAAGCATCTGTGTATTCTACTATATCGCCGTAGCTTGCAGGTGTCTCAAGATCCAGGTCCATCGTGAAGATGAATTCCTCATCTCCAAGCTGTTTTATGCAGTAAACATATTCAAGTTCAACATTATCCCTGAATACAGCAAGAGTGTCATAGATCCTGTTATATGTCTCATCACCTACAGTCTCTTCCGTCAGATGCTTCATGGATTCGCCATTGACTGAACCTGACGCACAGTTTGCGATATCGAGCATTCGCTGCTGGATAGCCTTGCGGATACCTACTCTTGACCTGTAAATGGATACACTGCAGAACAAAACGCTGGAGATAAGCAGAATGCACTCTACCATCAGGATGATCTTGGTGGACAGTTTATTCCTATTAGCCACGGCGCATTCCCCTCTCAATTTTTCGCGCGTTTTTCTTATCTTAAATATAGTAACTTAAAGAAATACCTGAATCAATGCCGGCAAAGCATATATGGAATAAAAAACGCGCTCCCTTTAAGGGGAACGCGTCATTTACTGCTAATCGAGAACTTACGTTATTAGCCTTCAGCGATAGCGCCTGTAGGGCAAGAAGCCTCGCATGCACCGCAGGAAACACAAACATCAGGATCGATGTTGTACTGTGTATCACCCTGAGAAATAGCACCAACAGGGCAACCGTCTGCGCATGTACCGCAAGATACGCAAGCATCAGAAATTACATATGCCATAAATAATATCCTCCTACTCATATAGTGATTTGATTATTCCACAAAAACAAAATATCAACAAGTAAAAACAAAGGCGTTTTTGTAAAAACGCCTTCTGTATGCCTTATTTTGAAGCTTTCAAAGCGGTAACTGTCGAAAACTTATTCTCTCTCTCCTTCAGACTCGCCGTAAGCACCATTCATGTCCGGATAGTCGTTAAAATCCGCCTTATTATTGGATCTCTTGACCATATCGCCGTTAAGATCCTCGATATCAGCCCATTTGAACTTCTCGATCTCAGTCTCTGCCTCAGATACGAACTTAACGCTCAAAGTCTCTTCGATGTAGTTTACGTCTGTTACCTGGCCCATGCCGTTAGGAGTCCTGACGCGAGCACCGGGCTCAGGGAGTCTTCTGTGAGCGTCATCATAAGCTTCCTTCTCAAACTGGAGACAGCACATAAGCCTTCCGCAGGCGCCGTTAAGCTTACCCGGATTAAGGGATAATCCCTGTGATCTGGCGAGCTTTAAGTTAACAGGGGCAAATCTGTTAAGGAAAGAGCAGCAGCAAAGCTCTCTTCCGCACATACCAATACCTCCGACAAGCTTAGCCTGGTCTCTTGATCCGATCTGACGGAGCTCGATCCTCGTACGGAAAGTATAAGCAAGATCCTTAACAAGTTCTCTGAAGTCTACTCTTCCGTCAGCAGTGAAGTAGAAAGTCAGCTTCTTCATGTCGAAAGTGTATTCACAGTCAACAAGGTTCATCTCGATATTGCGTGCGGCGATAAGTTCCTTGCACTTGAAGAATGCGTCCTTTTCCTTTGAGCAGATGTCGTAATACTTGTCGAGTTCCTTCTCACTTGCGATACGCTTAATGGCAGGAATCTCTTCCTTTGTATTCTCGACATAAGGCTCCTGGGCAACGAATGCGATCTCCTCACCTGTCTCCGTATCGATCATGACTGCATCACCTAATGCAAGTGCATAGCCGTCACAGCTGTATCTTAAGGTGACACCCGCGTCTCTTGTTCTTAAATTAACGATCTTCATTTCTTAAGCTCCTCATGTATGCGAAGAAGCATGGCAGAAGCTGATGAATCAAAATTGGAATTGACTTCAATAGCTCTTAAAAAGATATTTACCGCCTCACTGCATCTTCCCAGTTTAAGTGTAGTTATTTGTTTGTTAGCAGCAACGAAATTCTCGATAGCATCCCTGTCCATCTCATTGTTGATCTTGTGGCAGTCAGGATAATTGATAAGTCTTGCCACATCATCAAGGAAAAGGAGTATCGCTGAAGCTGCGATCTTTGCATCATCTTTAAATCCTGCCAGGACCTCGCAATAGTCTTCCAGGACATCTATATATGAGCTGTCAGGTATCGCGATCATAATGCTGTTGATCTCGTGTCTTATACTTACGCCGGAATCTTCCCTTGCAAGCGCGATGGCTTTTCCGGGGATCCTTCCGCTGTTATATACTGCGGCCTTGACCTTAGAGTCTTCAAGATCCGGACAGTTCTCTTTAACGATCTGCTCAAGTTCCTCATCACTGTAAGGATCGAGCTTGATCTCCGTTACTCTGGACATTACCGTATCAAGTACGGAATCAGTATTGGAACTCGTAAGGATGAATACGACATCCTTCCTCGGCTCCTCAAGTGATTTGAGCAGAGCATTCTGGCTCTCGACACCCAGGTAATCGAAGTCGATGATAAATGTCTTGGTCCTGGCAAACTGAGGCTTCAGATATGACTCTGCGACAACATTATCTTTAATGAAATCGACCTTGACCATCTTCGTCTCTGCAGGCTCATAGACCCTGGTGACATCAGGTGTCGTATAGTTATCAAAATACTTGCAGTTGGAGCAAACGCCGCATGCGCCGTCACTTCCTGCATCAGAACACATAAGTGCCTTGGCAAACTCTTCTGCGAGCATCCTTTTGCCCATGCCTTCAGGACCTGAGAGCATGTAAGCTCCGCTGCCGCGCCTACGGGCTTCGGCCGCTAATCTGAGCTTGATCTGCTTCTGTCCTGTAAGCTTAGAGAATGCCATCAGATCTTACCTTTCAGTGTTCCCTTTACTACTTCGAAAATCTCTTCTATCCCCTTCGACGCATCAATGGTTACGACACGTCCTTCGGAATTCTTTGCAAGTTCGATATAACCCTGTCTTACATCTTCCTGGAACTTAAGTCCCGCGAGCTCGATCCTGTCAGATGCCTCGCCTCGCTTGCCGCGTCTCTCGAGTGCTTCTTCAGCGGTGATATCGAA
Source organism: uncultured Clostridia bacterium (assembly GCA_946403085.1). Lineage (GTDB taxonomy): Bacteria > Bacillota > Clostridia > Saccharofermentanales > Saccharofermentanaceae > Saccharofermentans. The sequence goes on from CAMIYM010000024.1 coordinate 17,250, forward strand.
GAAAAATGTGATGTCAGGCTTTAAGCCTCCTGTCGCTGCCATATTAAGGCCTGCCACGAAGTCCATTCCCATTCCCCTGGCCATTCCCTGATATGCAGAAGACGAGTCGAAGAATCTGTCACAAAGAACGATCTTGCCCTGTTCCAGTGCGGGCTTGATCACCTCTTCCGTGATCTGCGCTCTTGCAGCCTCGAAAAGAAGGAGTTCGGTTCTCGGTGTCATCTGTGTATTCTTCTTATCAAGAAGGATCTCTCTTATACGCTCACCGATAACCGTTCCGCCGGGTTCCCTGACGAAAATGAAGTCTTTGTTATTTGCCTTAAGATAATCCTTAAGCATCTCGCATTGCGTGCTCTTGCCGCACCCGTCAATGCCTTCAAAAGTTATAAATATACCCTTCATCATCAGTTGAGATTAATGTTCTTGAGTGATGCGATCTCAAGATAGATTTCCTTGGTAATTCTTGCGTTGTCGCTTCTGATGTCATCGATCGTCTCGACCTTCTTGACATTCTTGGCAACTTCTTCTGCAGAACCAAACTCTCTTGCACGCTTGTTCTTCGGCTTGGAATTAGCATCAAACTGCTTCTTCTCTCCGCCCTGGTTCTGATCGCGCTTAAATCTGTTGTTCTTATTACGGTTATTCTGTCTGTCAAAATTACGTCCCTGACCCTGGTTCTTCTCCTCAGTCTGGGCGTCACCGTTATCGCGCTTTTTATTGTCATAACCGCCCTGTCTCTGGCCGTTATTCCTTCTTCTGTGATTCTGGCTGCGCGGTCTTCTGCCCGCATCCTGCTTTGAGGGATCAAATCTCTGGCGCTTGTCCTTATTCTGTTCGCCATTACGGTTCTCTGACTGCTGAACCTGTGCGCCCGAATTGTTTTCTGACATAAATTCCTCCATATTCTTAAATGACGTGCCTAATTATAAACTTTGACCACTGATAACTCAATTATTCGCGCTTCCGATATAGGGACACTTCTTTGTCATCAGGGTGTTCCAGTCCTATTTCCTTAAGTTCCCTGGCAGGCACCGTGACAAACGATCTCAGATACCATCTCGGGTGAGGCACGGTCAGTTCCGGCTTCATTATCACTTCATCCCCGTAGAATATGATATCAATGTCTATCGTTCTCGGTCCCCAGTGGACTTCTCTTGTCCTGTGAAGTTCGTTCTCGATCACGTGGATCTTATCAAGAAGATCGAACGGATCGATATCAGTATAGAATCCTACGCATGTATTAAGGAAATATGGCTGGTCTTCAAGCCCTACCGGTTCCGTCTCATAAATAGATGCGCACTTAAAGTCCTCAACACCGCTCAATGCTTTGAGCATAGCCTCAGCCTTTAAGATACTATCTTCCCTGTCACCCATATTGCTTCCGAGTGAAAGGATGACATATTCTTTCCTTCTTCTCTCGATAGTAACAGCCATCGTCTCAAAGATCCCCATTACCGGTGCTTCCGGCTTTGAGACATTAACAATGACCTTGCTTATGTTCTTGTCAGCTTTAAGGACACCGTCAGCGATCTTCTGTGCCAAGTGCTCTATAAGGTTGCCGCTGTCACCTGTAACGATCTCTTTGGTGACCTCATAGATATTTGCATAATCTACCGTGTCATTTAATTCATCAGTGTAGCAGCCCTTGATCCTGTCAACATAAAGCTCAAGAGTGACAATAAACTTCTGGCCGTCTTTCTTTTCGAAATCAAGACAGCCGGTATGTCCTTCAAATACCATTTTCGAGAGTGTGATCTTGTCCAATTCCATTATCCTTTCGAAAACTTAAAGATTAGAAAAGCAGTAGAACGTATCATCAAACGTGTTCAGCACCTGTCTGGTTGCCGCGACATTGTGAACTCTAACCATGGAAGCACCGACAGAAGCGGCGGTAAAAGAAAGACCTGCAGTAACGTTATCGAGCTGCGCTTCGGTTGCAGCATCACCGCCTGCGAAGATCCTTGTAAAACGCTTTCTGGAAGCTGCATAAAGAACAGGATGCCTGCCCTGGAAACCAAGAGACAGTAAGGATGCGGTAAGTTCAGCATCTTCGATCCTTGTCGTGCCGAATCCGATGCCGGGATCAGTCATGATCATGTTGTCTTCAATGCCGGCTTTTCTGGCGATCCCGATACTTTCAGTAAGTTCATTAACTGCTCTTCTGCTTATGGTCTCAACATAAGGGAAAAGGTCGCCCTTAGTCCTTCTGTTGAACATCAGGATGCAGCCTGCGCCGTTATCTGATACGACTTTTGCCATATCAGGATCACCTAAGAATCCGGTGATGTCATTTATGATGTCTGCACCGGCTGTAATTGCCTGGGCAGCTGTCACAGACTTAAAGGTATCTACTGACAAAGGAATGTCGAAGCGGCTTCTGATGGCTTCAAGCGCAGGAATGAGTCTTTCGAGCTCTTCTTCAGCGGTAACCGGAACAGCATTGGGGCCGGTCGCTTCAGCACCGAGATCGATGCAGTCAGCACCTTCATCTATCATTCTCGCACAGTGATCTATGGCAGCATCAACATTGTTGAATCTTCCGCCATCAGAAAATGAATCAGGCGTAAGGTTTAAGATGCCCATTATGAGCGTTTTCTTGCCGAACTCTAGTGTGCGGTTGCCGCACTTATATATTCCTGTGAATCTGCCGTCTGAAGAATTCATTAAGAGTTGTTCTCCTTAAATGCTCGAACGCTGTCTGTTGATAAGCGCAAGGGCTTCATTTCTGGTTCTGATATCGGATCTGCATCCGCCTCTCATGGCTGAAGTAACTGTCTTAGAGCCTGGCTTTCTGATGCCTCTCATAGTCATGCAGAGGTGCTCAGCTTCGAGGACAACGCAGACTGATCTTGCATCAACTGCCTTCTCTATTGCATCAGCGATCTCGGATGTGAGTTTTTCCTGAAGCTGGGGCTTTCTTGACAGTGTATCTACGATCCTTGCGACCTTTGAGAGGCCGAAGATCTTGCCGTCCTTCGGGATATATACGACATGCGCCTTTCCGTGGAACGGAAGAAGGTGATGCTCGCACATTGAATAAAACGGGATATCACCTATCAGGATCATCTCATCGTTGCCTTCACCATGGAAAGTCTTGATGTCTTTGTTGATATCCCTGTGAAGTCCTGCAAAGACTTCCGCATACATTCTGGCAACTCTCTGAGGTGTCTCCAAAAGACCTTCCCTGTTCGGATCTTCACCGATTGCCTCAAGGATATCCCTTACGGCATTTTCGATCTTAGGGAGATCCATATTCTGACGGCTCTCCTCAGGTATTGAGTTGTCATTAGCGTAATCGTACATCTGCTATTCCTCACACATACTTTTTTCTATATTCCATGGGTGTCATGCCCATCTGTTTTCTGAATGCGACATTGAATCTCTGAGGTGATGAGAATCCTGACTGCAAAGAGATGGCGGATACCTTGATCTCGTTGTTCTGAAGGAGCTTGCAGGCCTTCTCTATCCTCTTCTTCATGAGATAGTTCATCGGGCTTATTCCTGTGTCATCACGGAATGCACGTGTGAAGTATCCCTGGCTTAAGAAAACATACGCAGCGGCATCGGAAACCGTAATGCCCTGATCGAAATTCTCATCCATATACTGCTTTGCGATGGCAACGAGTTCCTTTGCCTTTCCGTTCTTAACGCGGAGGTTCTCCTCCCATTCACTTCTTAAGGCTCTGGATAAGATGATCATGAGCTCTACCGTAAGTGTATGGACCATGAGATCCTTTGCATAACGGTTCTCTGAATCCTCGATAACGATACGTTCAGCGAGATCGTTGATCTCCTTCTTTTCGCTGCCCTTGATAACAAAGAAAGGAAGTCTCGTCATATCGTTGTCTTCAGTGATACCCAGGTCAGCAAACTTAAGGAAGCTTTCCAAAGAGATCTTGGCAAGCGAACCCGGGATCGATACGCTTGGGCCTGCGCTGTTGCTCTGCTTAAGCGCGGCTTTGTTGGACTTCAATGTCTGTCTGGTCTGTTCAAGATCGGAAGATCCATGCACAAAACCGAAATAGAGATTGAGCATGTCTGCCTTGCTGCTCTTGATCGTAAGCTTATGTCTTACCAGAGGTCTGATCACTACTACTGCGCCCTTGGTAAGAGTAAGTGACTCGCCGCCAAGAACAAGTTCGATCTTGCCTTCTCTGAGATAGAGGAGTTCATGCGAATTATGCATGCTCTCGTCAGGCAAAGAATCCTTCGTATCATAAGAGTGTTCTAAGCCTTCAATTACTATCGGCACAGAGCCTTCAGACAGGAAGACATCATCCTCGATTGCAGATAGAAGCTTGTTAGCCATTTAAAGATCCTCGTTTCTAGATAAAATTGATCGCGTCGATATAAATCTCACCATTACGGTCTTTGTCTTCGATATAGATCCTGAGACTGTTAAGTCTGATAGGTCCGTCTTCTGAATAATCAAGAGTGATCGTCTGCCATGTAAGCTGCTGGCGGATCTCTGCTTCACCGAAATCCTCAACGATAAGCTTCTTTTTCTTCTGGTCGGGATTAAATACCGATAACTGGATCCTTGATCTTCCGTATATCTCGATGGGCGAGAAAAGCGAAGCATACTCGAGACAGGGCTCAAAGCCGTAAAGTGACTTATCTGTCTCATAGCGGATCCTCAAAGAAGCGCTGCCTGTGAGCTTGTGTATATTATCCTGTGAGATAATGCCCTTTCCCTTGAATGTCCTGTACATCTCGAGAAGTTCAAAATCAGATTCAGGTGTTCTCTTACCGACGAACTCAAGCTTGTCACAGTGAGTAAAGCTTAAATCAGGTGCAAAATAAGCAGGATCCCTGTCGAATCTGAAAGGAAGGATCGGGAGATCTTCGCCGTTCTTCAATGTCGCATCGTGAGGGAAAGGTGTAAATCCGTATGTAATCGACTGCGGATCTTCAACATCGTCTCTCCAGACCATTACGCACATTCCGTAAAGGCTCTTGGCATGAGCCGGATAGAAGATACGGTCCTCACCTGCAACTGCAAATCCGGTGATCTCGCCCTGGGAATCCTGGATGTTGAGACCGGAACCCAGGTTACTGAACTTGATGATCCTCTTATTGCCTGCGATCTCGATATCGTTCGGTTCAGGTGAAGACTTGCTCATCTTAGGTGAGAAGTGTGTACCCAAAGCGATCGTAGCAAGACGAAGGCCAAGGATAAAGCTAATCGTCTTATCAGGAAGCAGCATATCGTGCATGCTTACGATTCCTGAAGGCATGCTGAGCATCTTGGTAAATGCGGTGAAGTTCTCATTGAATTCAAGAACGCTGTAAGGATTCTCGAAGTCAACATCTTCAGGATGCATCGTAACGAAAAGGATCGACGGCATTACTGTATCGTCATAGACTTCCTTAGGTTCGAATACTTCAGCAAGTGTCGTAAGAAGTCCCATGAGGAACAGGTCATATCTGTCGAAAAGAAGTTCTCCCTTATCAGGCGAGAAGCAGAATCCTCTTACAGCCATGCTCTTCAAAGGCACGAGCTTGGTCCTGTAAAGGATAGACATTCTGTACTTGAGCTTGATGAACTTCTTCTCATCAGCCTTCGTAAGCTTGTCGTCATCCTTCTTCTCAGGCACCATGCCGAAATCAAGCTGGCTTGCTGTGGAGAAAGTGATGTTTTCCTTATGTCCCTTAGCAGTATTAAGCGAACTGTCATCAGTTGTCGGGAAGTCAATATCAAGAGGCTTTATGTCATCAGGATCCTGGCCCTGAAGTCTCTTGATCTCATCCTGCATCGCGATATCGATATCGCCGGATTCGATGGTCTCCTTGTACTCTTCCTTAAGTTCTTCTGCCTTCTTCTTTTTCTCATCGATCGCGAGAAGGTTCTTATAGCCTTCCTCGTCGAGATAAAGGCCCATGGAAGCTACGACATCCTTCAAAGCCTCTACCCTGTCCATAGCGAAAGGAGCGATCCAGTTGAGGATCGTGGAATCAGCATATGAGAGATCAACGATTCCGACAGGATAAGAGATCTGGTCACTCAGACGGTATGCAAATGCGAATGCGGATGAAGATACTTCAGCAAGCTTGGCTGTATCAGTGACCTTGATCCACTCTGCGTTCTTGTAGTATTTCTTCTCTTCAGCAGGATAGATCTCCTCACCCTTTTCGAGACCTGAACGCACAGGCGAGAAGAATCTCAGATAGTTCATTACCTTACGCTTCAAGGGTGCCTTGGTGGCATTAGCCTCCTTCATGGGGATCGAAAGGAAATCTGATCCCAGGAATACCCAGACATCACCGCATCTGATATCAGATAAAGTAGTCTGGTCAGTAAGGCACTTGAAAGTGAATGTATAAGCGTCGCCTGATGCTTTGTAAGGCGGAATGGTAAAACTGAACTTGCCCTTTGCGGAAGTTGTTGTCTCACGGCTGAGAATGACACCGTAATCCGTATCGAGCTTACTGACTTTTCTGCCGTCAGTAGGGTCCTTTACGATCTCAAGAGTAACGGTCGCACTGGGAGCGGCAACACCCTCGATCTTAATCTCTACGCCCTGCTGGAATACACACTTGCTCGAAAGCCAACTGGGCAAAATAATCGGATTGATCTGCATTTATATAAACCTCGAGTTAAACGAAAATGATTTCAACTGAGTATTATACAATAAAATATATTAAATATAACGCGTGAATTTATAATTCTTTAAGGCAAAATCATGGCAGAGACCGCGTTTTGAAAGTTCATTTTCAGGAAAAAGGACACAAATTGTGAAAGCAGACACATCCGCCGAAAAAGCCGTTTGTGTCCGTAAATATCCCAGCGATCATCGAGAAAAACCTCCACGCTAGCGGACACATCCGTCGCGATCAGCGCGTGGTGACGAAATGGTGACGGTAATGCTTGTTTTCGTCACCACTTCGTGCATTTGGACCTTTGGTGCGACAGTTTTGGTGACGATTCTGAGGTCTTTCGTCACCATTTCGTCACCACGGTATCTTCTTGGTGTCCTCATGCCACCCTGGCGACAGGTGTGCAAAAACAAGTCCCATCCGCCCAAAAAGCCGTTTGTGTCCGTAAATCACGTTTCGGGCGGCTGAAATAAGCGCAAAAAGTGCGGACACAAAGGCAAAAAACGCTCTATGTGTCCGTTAAGCAGCCCTTCAGACTTCTGCGATAAGCACTTCAATACCCTTGGCGCGGCAAAGTGCGACGCTCTCGGGTGATGCTCCGGAATCCGTGATGAGATAGTCGATCCTGTCAGCCGGAATGAAAGATGAGGCTGAATCCGCACCGAGCTTGGTGGAGTCGATCAATGCGACTATCTTCTTCGCCCTGTCGGCACAAAGCCTTTTAAGCTCAAGCTCGAAAAAGTTATCACCTGAAAGACCGGCATCTGCAGAAAAACCGTTTCCTGATACGAAATAAAACTCAGCTGAAAGCCTGCCTATCATTTCTTTGGATGAAAGACCTTCGATAGCACCGGAATGAGGTCTCAACATGCCTCCAAGGATAATGATCGACTTGAAGTTGCTGTTCCTCTGAAGCTCCATGGCCGTATGGATACCGTTGGTTATAACGGTTACATCCTTGGCTTTCTTGAGATACGGAATCATATGAAAAGTAGTCGAGCTCGCATCCATGAAAATGGTGTTGCCGTTTGCGACAAGACTTGCAGCCTTTGCACCTATTGCATTCTTTAGATCAACGTGGGTAACGGCTCTGACCATATAGTTCTCGCCGCTGTAAGAAGACATCTTATGAGGGAGCTTGATTCCGCCGTGGAATCTGATGATAGCGCCCTCGCGCTCGAGTGCTCTGATGTCAGTTCTGATAGTTGCACCTGTAACACCTAATCTGGTCGAAAGGACGGTCGTGTTGATCTCACCTTCGGCCTCAAGAATGTCCAGGATCTGTTTTCTTCTGTCAGGATTATTCATGACAAGATATTATCAAGTGAAAATCAGATAGTCAAATATCTTTCATTTTGAAGTGCAAATATAATCACTTCTGAAAATGCTGATAATCCTTGGGACTGCTCCAGCTTCCGCCCCATGTCCAGCCTTTTTTGGTGAAAAGCTTATATGCTTTGTCACTTGTTGTTATTACATGAGGGGTCTTTGATGATCTGTTGCTGACAAATTTGGCTGCATTTTTATGTGAATAATTAGGCTTTCCATTTTTATATGTAACATAAGGATTCTGCTGGGGATTGATATCGATGGCTCTTCCCAAAGCGTGCTTTGAGAGTTTGCTTCCGCCTGTTGCTGCACGGTAGCAGAAGCAGGAAGTGTTATTTGCTTCAATGGAATTCCAGTCAGAAGTCGCACCGTCTTTTTTCCAGAAATTATCAATGAGATACATCGAATATATCTGATAGCCGTCTTTAAAGAGCGATTTGAAGATCTCCAGGACTTCCTTGGCAACGCTCTTGTTTACGATCATCTCACCTACCTGATACTTTCCGTCGAAATTAACATGAAGCATCTTAAGATACCTGAGATCACTCAGTTTGATATCCTTGTTCTTCTTATAGGATTTTCCGTTGATCCTCTTATAGACTGCATCACCCTCTTTGATCTCAACTGACGTAAAATACTGGCCGAGATTCTCTTTGTCGATCTTATCTGCGCTCACGACAGTTCCTGCATCAAGATCCTTAATGCCTGTAAGCTTCTTCGGGACAGGTGTAGCTGTAGGCTTGGGAGTCTCAGTTGGTTCGGGAGTAACAGTAGGCTCCGGCGTCGGAGTCTCTGTAGGTTCAGGTGTAGGTGTCGGAGAAGGAGTGGTCTCTTCAGTTGTACTCTCTGAAGTGGCCTCAGATGTAGTTGCCGGAAGTTCAGTCACACTTTCAGTATGAACATCAGATGACGGAGAAGTTGCGCCTGCATCCTTCTCTTCTGTCGAGATCTTCACGATGATTATTATCGTTGTAGCGATAACAATGCACATTCCTGCAATGAGGAGTGCTGTGATCAGGTTTTCCCTGCGCTTTCTTCTGTTGCTCACCGGCAAGTGCTCCTAAGCTTATTTTTCCGCATTCTCCGGAACTTACCCGTCAATCTTATCACAGGATAGTTTTTTTGCTATAATGTTCGGCGAAATGCGCCTGTGGTGAAATTGGCAGACACGCCAGATTTAGGTTCTGGTGCCGTGAGGT
>CAMIYM010000025.1 GCA_946403085.1 uncultured Clostridia bacterium
ATGACGTTTACAACCAGGCTGATGCAGGCGGATTCATCAACTGCTTCGGTCTCCCTATGAAAGTTAACGCTAAGATGAAGCAGAAGAACGGTTTGCTCTGATTTATTAACTGATATTTTGGAGGGCTGTCTCTTATGTGAGGCAGCCCTTTTTGTTTATGGTGACGCTTATGAATGAAGTATTTACTGACTACATAACAGCTGAAGAATACATGGAATTCAGGAAAGCTGTCGGCTGGGCTGAATTTCCTTTGGAAGAGGCTGAATCAGGCCTTAAGAACTCATTTGTCTGCTGCCTTAGAAAAGACGGCAAGGCAATTGCGCTTGGCAGGATAGTTTGGGATCACGGCTATGTAGCTTATATTGCTGATGTAATCGTTCTTCCTGATTATCAGGGCTTTGGCTACGGCAGAATGGTAATGGAAAAGATCATGACCATGATAAACAGCTGGCTCAAGCCGGGCTATAAGATGATGGTTAGTCTTTGTTCTGCAACAGGAAAAGAGGAATTCTATGAGAAGTTCGGCTTTATTAAGCGTCCTTCCGAGAATTTCGGATGCGGTATGTGTCAATGGATAGGTGCCAACAGCTAAGAAGGAGCGTTCTATGAATATCACGTACAGGTTAATGAATATCGAAGATTATGTTCAGGCATACGATCTATGGATCCTTTGCGGAAACGGCCTTAATGACAAGGACGATTCCCGTGAAGGCATCGAAAAGTACTTGAAGCGCAACCCGTCCACTTCTTTTGTTGCTGTTGACGGAGAAAAGATCGTTGGTGTGATATTATGTGGTCATGACGGAAGACGCGGTATAATACAGCATGCTTGTGTCTCCCCTGACTACAGGCGTTACGGCATCGGCAAAAAGCTCGTTGATCTTGCGCTTGAAGCTCTTAAGGAAGAAGGAATCAATAAAGTCCTTCTAGTTGCTTTCAAGAAAAATGAAGGCGGAAACGCTTTCTGGGAAGCACAGGGATTTACCTTGCGTGAAGACCTGAATTACAGGAATAAAGCATTGGCAGAAATGGTCAGGATCGATCCTGATTACATAAAGGAGTAACTTATGGCAAAGAAAATGTGGGCAGGCCGCTTTGAAAAGGCTACTGACAAAGAAGTAAACGATTACAACTCTTCCCTTCCCTTTGACTGCAAGATGTACAGTCAGGATATAGAAGGATCTATAGCTCATTCACAGATGCTCGCCAAGCAGGGAGTCATCTCCGAAAAAGATGCTGAAGACATCAAGAGCGGTCTCCTTTCAATTAAGGAAGATATCGAATCCGGAAAACTGACATTTGATTCTGATGCTGAAGACATCCATATGTTCATTGAAGAAGAGCTTACTAACCGCATCGGTGATGCCGGAAAGCGTCTTCATACAGGACGTTCCCGTAACGATCAGGTAGCTTTGGACCAGCGTCTTTATTTGGTTGACGAAGCCGGTGAGATAATCGAACTTCTTGATGATCTTATCGACGTTCTTGTTGACATCGCAAAAGCAAATACAGAGACATATATGCCAGGCTATACCCATCTTCAGAGAGCACAGCCTATCACTTATGCTCACTATCTTTCAGCTTATATCGAGATGTTCAAGCGTGATATCTCACGTATTAACGAAGCAAAGGAACGTGCCAATATATCTCCTCTCGGATCCGGCGCTCTTGCAGGAACAACATATCCTCTCGACCGTCCTTTCGTAGCTGAGCAGCTTGGCATGAACGGCGTTACGCTCTGCTCTCTTGACGGTGTTGCAGACAGAGATTTTGCCATCGAGTTCGCTTCAGCCTGCTCAATCCTTATGATGCACTTATCGAGAATGAGCGAAGAGATAATCCTCTACGCATCACAGGAATTCAAGTTCTATGAATTAGATGATGCATATTCCACTGGTTCATCCATGATGCCCCAGAAGAAAAATCCTGACGTAGCTGAACTTACACGTGGTAAGACAGGACGCGTATACGGTGATCTTATCTCCCTTCTCGTTATCATGAAGGGACTTCCTCTTACATATAACAAGGATATGCAGGAAGTACAGGAAGCGATGTTCGACTGTATCGACACGATCAAGGCTGTACTTCCGCCCTTTACAGGCATGATCAAGACAATGACTATCAGAAGCGACAATATGGAAAAGGCTGCTCTCGGCGGATTTACCAATGCTACTGACCTCGCTGACTATCTTGTTAAGAAGGGTCTTCCCTTCCGAGAGACTCATGCGATCTCAGGAAAACTCGTTCATTACTGCATCGAGAACAATATGTCCTTGCTTGATGTACCGCTCGAAAAGCTCAGAGAGTTCTCTCCTGCTTTTGATATGGATGTCTATGACGCAATATCTCTTAAGACATGCGTTGAAGGCAGAAGCCTTATCGGAGGTCCTGCACCGGAAACAGTAAAGAAGTATCTGGACGAGCAGTGATCTTTTAACTTAAATCAGCAAAGCCCTTGAAGCATTTGAACTTCAAGGGCTTTTTTTGTTTATAAACTGTTGTAAAACTCAACGAAAGATTTATAAATCTCAGGATTCTTATCTGCATCAATGAAACTGTTATGGCCTTCGTTCTCGAGCCTCACAAATGTAAATCTCGGATTATCTTTGAAGTACTCATAGTAGATATCGTATCCATATTCGATATAGATGGTTGTATCTTTAGCACCATGAACCACCATGACTTTTGCATCTGTTGCAGACAGACCATCTATTCCCGTATTTGTTGCATAGTCACCGAATCTTATGCGCTCATAAGTCTTTACCACGGGCAATACCACATAGATCAAAGGTCCTACGACATTTCTTCCGCCGCTTTCAAGAAAAGCAGAAGAACTGCAAGGGCCTGAGCATTCGATTACAGCTTTTACTTCAGGATGATACTTAAGTACGTTGCAAACTGAATATCCGCCCCAACTGTGACCAAACAAATAGATGGGGAGTTTCTGAAAATTACCGCTGTCTTCAACGAATGAGATCGCATAGTTAAGATCGATGACAGCCTGCGGTACGCCGCCAATTACTTCTCCAGCACTTTCATCATTGCCTGTAACATCAAATGCGAATACATAATAGCCGTTCTTTGCAAAGTAATTTATGCCTGACATATATGAATTATGTCCGCCAGCTCCGTATCCGTGTGAGAAAACTATTATGCCCTTCTGTTCCTTTCCAGCTTCATACATGTATCCGGTAATAGTCTGACCTCTGTCAGATATGAATTCATACCTTGTCCTTTTAAGACCGTCAAATTGAGATACCTGAAGCATTGACGAAGAGTGATTAACTATCTTCCTGTTAAAGTACATTCCATATAAACCGAGAGATATCCCGATCCATAGCATAACAAGGACAATCACACAGGAAACAGCTATTAAAAGAGGCTTTTTCTTATTACACGTTCTTCCCATATTATCCCCTTGAGACTATTTGACATGCCTTATTAAGATATACTTCAGCTTCGTCTGAAGTGACGATCCTTTCATGGTCGAAAAAAATATATTTCCCGTCTCTTGAGAGCGGCTTTGAATCCATAATTCCTCTTAAATATACTTGAGCAACATGATTAACGCATACTCTGCAATCGTATAGATCTTTTAATTCAGATGCTTCGCTTATATCAGAAAGGTCAGGGATATTCTTCTCTTTTAACAGGTAATTGTGGATGATCCTGGCAGCATTCCTGCGGTTTAGGAGATCTGATCTGAATTCCCTGTCTTGCTGCTCCAGCCATCCGTTCTCAATGCCACGGCGATATACTTCACTATAATCTTCAGCGAATACTCTGCAAAGTGTTTTTATGAAAGCATCACGTGTCATAAAACCGGAATGATCTTAAACACTTTGCATCCGCAGGGATCAAGATGGTCTACAGTAAACTGCTTCTCATCAACGCGTGAGATGCTTTTCGAGAAAAGGTCTTTAACATCAAAAGATGAAGCATTCTTAAGATCAGATAGAGCGGAATTTCCCATCTTGGCACCGATTGAGTCTGTTATGTTCTCGACAGATACAGTAATCGGTTCATCATGGTCTGACTGCTTGAGATTAAAGAAAGCAAGAGCGATACTGCCGTCAGACAAAGGCTTTACAAGAACATCTGCCCTGTCATTATCACGTATGTATTCAAGTGACGGATCAGAACACGGGATCGTTGTATAGATTCGCTTAGCCTGTATTCCCAAAGGATCCTGATCGAGAGCTATGAGATCTTCATTGGTAATAAGGTTATAGATCCAATCACCTTTCTCGACTCGCCTTAAGTCAAGTCCGAGCATAAGAGGAGAATTCATCATGCACCACATGGCCATATGTGAACTGCACATATTCTCATCTATTCCATCCATGCCTATCACGAGCATATCCGGGTCATTCCAGCCTTTATCAAGACCGGAAAACTCATCCATGATGACTGCTTTATTGTACTGTGATGTAATCGATGTGGTGTAATCAGATTCCCAGGCTGCTGTACCGTGATCGCCGTCAGAGCCAACCTGGAAAGTAATGTCGTTTAAGATTCGCCAGGAATCCCCTACTAGATGTCCCCAGTTCTGCGGCTGTGTCTTACCCCACTCGCATATGGAGAATACAATGTCACGGCCGTCAGATATGTTTTCAAGTTCTTTCCGGATCTCAGAATATGAATTAAGAGTATTCTCCTGTCTTCTGTGATTCATAAGCCTGATCTTGTTTATTCCAGAGACAAGCTTGACCTTTATTGCAGGAGAGTCTTTAAAGCTTTCAGAAGATTCAGTCTCTGGAAGCATCTGATCGAAATATATCTCGTCATCCACTCCTACCTGAAGCCAGCAGCCTATACCTTCCTCTTTGCCCGTAGCATAAGAAACAGTAAGATCATATTCTCCCGGTTCATCTGCTTCTATATCGAAAACCAGTTCACTGGACCTCTCACCCACCGGACTGTGATCAGGAGCTGTACCGTCAAAAGTACCGATAAAAGTAGCATAATCACCTTTAACAAATGCGCATGGACCAGTGATATCAGCATCTTCAAGGACATTATATGTGCGTCCTACGATACTGACAGACTTAATATTGGGAGCAAAGGAATACCTGGCATTTTCTTTGTTTGAAAAAGTCGCATTGTCCCACATGTAATAGCAGTTATCGACTTTAATGAAGTCTATATCCCAGTTGATATAATCGTTGCAGTCGATCTTCTCATGCTTATAGATACCGACTTCAGCTCCGGAACAGAGCCTGTCACCTATATCGTTATACATGCCGAATTTAAGGCCTTCAGAATGGATGAAGTCAGCCATCGCTTTAAATCCGGATGGAAACTTAACAGGATCAGGACAAAGCCTGTCATCTACACGCACAGGTCTGTAGCAGCCGTCATCTAAGACCACATAAGAATAGCCATAAGAATCCAGACCAAGTTCCTTGATCTTATGTACCATCTCTTTAGTCAGGTCTTCCGTATTGCCGCTTCCAAAAGCATTCCAGCTGTTCCATCCCATGGCAGGAAGCCTTTGCTTCTTACCCGGAAATAAAGGCTCTTCTGAAGAAAAAGCATCATATCTTAAACGCTTGTTATTGATTTCCGAAGGACCTTCAGACAGCATTACGATTACCTCTCCATAAGCCATATCTCAGATGAGAATGGCTGTAAAGTCGAACCACCGCCAAAATCATGAATGTTTCCTGAGATAAGTTCTTTTGCCTGTCCGCAGCCCGCATCAAAATGTGCAGTATAAGGATTGGAATCCATATTGATAGCGACCATTACTCTCTGATCGCCTGAATTACGCTCGAAGATAACCTGCTTGTTTGTAAGAACGACTATTCTCAAACCGCCGTAATTAAGTGCATTGCTGTTCTTTTTAGCTTCTGACAAACGTGCAATGTGATCAGTAAGATAGTTCCATTCCGGCTTATCAAAGCAGGCTCTGAGAGCAGGATCGCCTTCTTCTTTTCGAGCCTTGGCACCCCATTCGGAACCATAGTAAACACAAGGAATACCGGGCATAGTAAATACAAGCGTATATACAAGAGGCAGGCATCTCTCGTCATTTAAGATGGATGCGATCCTTGTTACATCGTGGTTATCCGCAAATGAGAGGAGATGCGCTCCCCTGCAAACCGTCCAGTCTTCAGGACCGAACAGACGCATAAGAGAATGCATGATCTCGAACATGTTAGCCGAATTAAAGGAAGAGTAGATTCCCTTATAACACTGATAGTTAGTAAGTGAATGCAGATGCATGTCATTAAGCATCCTGCCGTATTCACCGTGAAGGACTTCTCCAAGAAGGAAGAAATCATTCTTCTTGCTGTCAGTAAATTCTCTTAATCTTCTTAAGAATTCATGGTCGAGGCAGTAAGCAACATCAAGTCTCAAGCCGTCGATATCAAAGTAATCGATCCAGTAATTAACTTTATCCAGGATATGATCGATAACAGCAGGATTCCTGAGATTAAGTTTTACAAGGTCGTAATTGCCTTCCCAGCCTTCATACCAGAAGCCGTCATTATAATTTGAATTGCCGTCAAATGAGAGATGGAACCAATCCTTATAAGGAGAATCCCACTTCTTCTCCTGTACATCCTTAAATGCCCAGAAGCCTCTGCCGACGTGATTGAAGACACCGTCAAGAACGACCTTGATACCTTCCTCGTGAAGCTTATCAATTACCTTTTTGAAATCTTTATTAGTACCCAGTCTGGTATCTATAAGACCATAATCCCTTGTGTTGTAGCCGTGTGTATCAGATTCGAACACAGGCGAAAAGTAGATGGCATTAATGCCAAGTTTCTTCATGTGAGGGATCCAGTCTAATACTTTAAGTATTCTGGATTCCGGAATACCGTCATTCTCAAAAGGTGCTCCGCAGAATCCCAAAGGATAGATCTGATAGAACACAGCTTCTTCATACCACATAGCTAAATTTACCTTCTTAAAATCAGTTTCTCATTGAATGGATCGGCGCAGGGATCCTTCCGCCTCTGTGGATAAAATCAGCACAGGAAGCGCGGTTAACATCCATGATGGGAGCAGTACCCAAAAGGCCGCCAAATTCGACACTGTCACCTACTGTCTTACCCGGAACAGGGATAAGTCTTACGGCTGTAGTCTTATTGTTAAATGTACCGACAGCCATCTCATCAGCGATAATGCCGGAGATTGTCTCTGCTGTCGTGTCACCCGGAACAGCGATCATATCAAGTCCAACGGAACATACGCATGTCATAGCCTCAAGCTTCTCGAGCTTTAAAGAGCCGGACCTTGCAGCTGCGATCATGCCTTCATCTTCAGATACCGGAATAAATGCACCGGAAAGTCCGCCGACATAAGAAGATGCCATGATTCCGCCCTTCTTAACTGCATCGTTAAGCATTGCAAGACAAGCTGTTGTACCCCAGGTTCCGCATGTCTCAAGACCGAATTCTTCAAGGAGTCTTGCTACTGAATCACCAACTGCAGGAGTGGGTGCAAGTGAGAGATCGATTATTCCGAAAGGGACTTTCAGACGCTCTGATGCTTCTCTTGCGACAAGCTCACCAACTCTTGTGATCTTAAATGCTGCTTTCTTGATCGTCTCGGCAACTACGCCAAGATCTTTTCCCTTTACGCCTTCTAATGCGTGCTTAACAACACCAGGACCGGAAATACCAACGTTAATTACACATTCAGGCTCGCCGGGTCCTAAGAAAGCACCTGCCATGAACGGGTTATCTTCAGGTGCATTTGCGAATACAACGAGCTTGGCACAGCCCAGTGCACCTGTATCTATTGTAGCTTCAGCGGTCTTCTTGATTATAAGCCCCATATCACGGACAGCATCCATGTTGATACCGGTTCTGGTCGAAGCGACATTTACACTTGAGCAGACATATTCCGTGGAAGCAAGAGCATCAGGAATGGAGTTTATGAGGACCTTATCGGAATTTGTATAACCCTTCTGAACCAGAGCCGAGAAACCGCCGATAAAGTTAACACCGCAAGTTCTTGCAGCCTTATCAAGCACCTGGGCAAAAGGCGTGTAATCCTTGGCACCGCATGCGGAAGCGACAATAGAGATAGGTGTAACTGATATTCTCTTATGAATGATCGGAATACCATACTTCTTACTGATAAGCTCGCCGGTCTCTACAAGCTTTCCGGCATATTTGCAGATCTTGTCATAGATCCTGTTGCAGGATTCTTCAACTGTAGGTGCAGCACAGTCCATCAGAGAGATACCCATAGTGATAGTACGGATATCAAGATGCTGGCTGTTGAACATCTGCATCGTTTCTATAATTTCATGTTCGTTTATCATAAGCTGCCTCTAATATCAGATAGTGTGCATTGCATTGAAAAGGCCGGTGTGCTGAATAGTGATCTGCACGCCTAATTTCTTGCCGAGATCGGCAAGTTTGTCTGAAATATCAGACTCTTCAATAACCACATCCTTCAAGTCGACCATCATTACCATCGTGAAGATGTCATCAAGGATAGTCTGGGAAATATCTTTGATATTGATGCCATAGTCAGCAAGAAGGCGTGAAACATCTGCAATAATGCCTACGCGGTCCTTTCCAAGTACTGTTACAACGGCTGTATTCTTTTCGTTGGTCATATATCTTCCTCCTTATGTTAAGAGATTAACTTCTATCGCTATCATACCGCAAAGTACCGAAAATATTTGGTCTTTTAAGTATCGAGCAAAGAAAAAGCAAGTTTATTGGCGCATTTTATACCGTCAATTGCAGAAGACATGATGCCTCCGGCATATCCTGCACCTTCACCGCAAGGGAATATGCCTTTCACCCTGGTACTCTGAAGTGTCTCTGGATCTCTTACGATCCTGACAGGTGAAGAGCTTCTGGCCTCAACAGCTGTAAGAACAGCATCCGGGTCATCAAAGCCCTTGATCTTTCTGCCCATATTGGCAACACCGTCCTTGATAGTATCGAGGATCACTTCAGGGAACACATCTTTCAGATCACTTCCGGTTACACCGGGCATATAAGAAGGTTTGACTTTGCCGAATTCGGATGTAGCCTTGTCATCGATCAGATCACCATATCTGACGGATGGTGCTTTTCCGGTGCTTCCTCCTGCAATAAATGCAGCATGTTCAAGCTTTTCCTGAAAACTGATGCCATCAAGCACACCTTCTCCATAGTCATTGCTGTCAACGGGGACAAGGATAGCACTGTTGGAATTAACGTTATCTCTTGCTCTTAAGCTCATGCCGTTCGTGCATACACTCTTATCATCTGACTGTGCTGCTACTACTTCTCCGCCGGGACACATGCAAAAGGTATAAAGCTTTCTTCCTGTCTTCGTATCACAGGAAAGCTTGTATATCGCAGGTGTAAGGTCCGGCGAATACATGGAATCAAATCCGAACTGGGACATATCGATATCTTTCTTAAGATGCTCTATCCTGACACCAACAGAAAAAGGCTTTGACTGCATCTCGATCCCAAGTCTGTTAAGAGCTCTGAAAGTATCCCGGCTCGAATGACCGATCGCAAGTACCAGTCTGTCACAGGGAATCTCATATGTACCGTTACTGTCAGATACAGTTATATTTTTAAGCTTTCCGTTCTCTTCTTTATAGCCCAGGAATGTGGTGTTGAACCTGACTTCACCGCCAAGCTTAATGATGTCTTCCCTGACGCTCGTAACGACCTTTCTGAGCCTGTCAGTGCCAATATGCGGATGAGCATCGTAGAAGATGTCAGAAGGCGCGCCGTGACCGATAAGAGACCAAAGAACATAATCCTTAAGACCGGAACTTATTCCGGAATAGAGTTTGCCGTCAGAAAACGTTCCGGCACCGCCCTCTCCGAACTGTATATTTGAATTGGGTTTTATATGAGCTTTTCCCTGCTTAAAGAGTTCAGTATCATTAATGCGTTCGCTCATTTCAGGTCCACGCTCAAGCACGATGGGTCTAAGACCATACTTGGCTAGTACCAAAGCAGCATAAAGTCCCGCAGGGCCTGTTCCTACAACGACAGGACGCATATATTCCTTAGTATCTTCAAAGTTGTCCATATAGGGCAAAGCTTTTGATGTCATCTCTTTTTCGAGAGATGACCTGGACTCGGGAGTAATGAAATCGAATCTGTAATTAATTGTTACCTTGCCGTGCCTGGCATCAATGAATTTCTTTGATATATCCAGGATAACAGAGCCTTCTTCAAGCTTTTTCAGGCCGGCACGCATGGCTTTGTTTCCTGATCTTTTTATCTGGTTGATAATTATAACTGAATCAGGATTTTTATTTTCTGCGATCTTTGATCTTACTTCCGGTCTTACAGATATCTCAAACATTCTGAGATATTTCCTCCGCTGCAAGAGCTGCCGAAGTCCATGCCCACTGGAGATTATATCCTCCGCAGATTCCGTTGACATTAACAGCTTCACCGATCACATAAAGTCCGGGACAGTACTTGATCTGCATGTTATCGTCAAGCTTGGATAACATGAATCCGCCTGATGAGACCTGTGCTTTATCAACTCCGCCATATCCTGTAACAGGTACAGGCAGAGCGCAAAGATTATTAGCTAATTCAACCATCTTAGCATCATCAAGTTCTCTTAAAGTCATCTTGTCGCTCTTAAGTCCCATGTGCTTCATAACGAACTCTGTAACCTGTCTTAAGAGCATGCCGGACAAGGCATCAGCGCAGTTCCTGTGAGCATACATTTGTCTTCTGATATAAAGCATCTGCAAGATCTCACCTGCAGGTCTTCCCGTAAGATTAAGAACGGCTTTAACATTCTCGTCGCCGTCTTCGAAAAGCTGAACAACAGCATTGGAAACATCCATTACGCAGATTCCGGAAATGCCGCCATCCTTAGTAAACAATATCTCACCTTCAGATTCTGCCTTGATGGTACCTTCGCTTCCAATGATCTTAACTCTTCCCTTGCATCTGATTCCTGCCATGGCCTTGATACCGGGCATATCGGATGTAAGCGAAGTAAGTGCCGGTCTGTAAGGAATAAAGCATGTCTTATCTGTAAGGCTCTCAAGAAGCTTAGGTGCATCACCTGTGGAACCGGTATTAGGATATGTAATACCGCCTGTGGCTATAACGACATTCTTAGCAAGTCTTGAGGTATCTGCATCAGTCTTGATCTCAAATATAGAATCAGATCTTTCGATCGATGTGACATGTTCTTTAAGAACTACTTCGACATTGTTATCAGATAAGTAGAACCTTAATGCATCAACAACGGTAGAACTCTTATTGGTAGCCGGATAGATCAATGTTCCCTTGTTCTCAAGTACAACGCCAAGGATGTTCTCGAAGAAGAAGCTCGTATCCGTCTCGCCATACTTATCAAAGCAAGAAGCGAGTTTATGAGCATCATCAGAATTATAATTATCCAGTTCAATCGCTGTATTAGTAAGATTGCATCTGCCGCTTCCGGTCAGAGCGAGCTTATTACCTACCCTGCTGCCGCCTTCGATTATAAGAGTCTTCTTACCGGCGTAGTAACTCGTCCTGGCAAGCTGCGCTGCACAGTAAAGTCCTGCAGCTCCGCCGCCAATGATTATACAATCGTAAACATTACTTTTCATTTCCTTGTTTCCCCATTTAATGTCATAGCTAATGTTCTTCTGTACTTTGTATCATCCAACGGAACACATCCCGCATATTCCATGATCATCCTGGTCAATTCATTAAGAGAATCAACATCACCATCGATCAATTCCAATTCCAGTTCACATATCTCATCGGTCCATGAGCCGTCGCTGCTCTTGATGATGCCGCTGTCAAAGCAGGCTTCGATCCTGCTGTTCTTATAATCTAAATTGTAAATGGTCCTGTTAAAAGAGTTGGAGCATAAGACTATCAGATCCTCATCCTTAATGCTTCCAAACGCTTCCAAAAGCTTATCAGACGGATCTTTTCCGCCTTCAGCCTCTCTTATAAATCTTTCTATCGAAAAGTTGGCATCATTACTGTCAACATTCCATTCAAGTCTTTTATGAAGACCATTGGCAGAACCGCCGCCGTATTTTACAGTGAACTCATACTTATCAACACTATTTCCTTTGTAATGCCTGACTCTGATGGCGCCGGAACGCTTTGTGATGTTCATGTCCGGAGTATCGATATAAGTGTTTTCGAGTAAAACGGGTTCAGGCTCAGAAGTATCTGTGCAGAATTTACGGAAGAAATCTGCACTTGCCATGCCATACAGAAGATCTTTGTCCTTGAAGCTCAGTTTTACTTCTGTTTCCATAACAATCCTTTAAGTAACCGTATGAACGCCGCTGGTCGATACTACACAAAGCTTATTTCCGGATATGAAATTCATCCTGATGATATCCTCATCTACTGCCAGATCGTTAACGATAACGCCTGATGTATTGTAGATGAATACCCTTCTGTCTACGCTGATCGCATAGTAACCTGTGGTCTGGGCAACGCAGATGATATTTGTACCGATATTTGAGTTGTAGATTACATTGTCATTTGAATTGATAACAGCGAGCTTGCTGAGCTGGCTGATACCGTCAGAATATGTGATGAACAGGTTGTTATTTACTTTCTTAACATAACTTATGGCAGAAAAATCAAAGTTGATCTGGGTAAGGCTGTTGTCCTTTACCTCATAAAGCGAATTGGACGTAAAGCAGCAGAGCTTATTTCCGATATAGCAGAGGGAAGCGAAGATAACGCTGTCGTCGGTCGTATAGACTGCATTATCATCGACATCGTAGCCCTTGTCCGTCTTTTCGATCGAGAAAACTCTGATATAAGGCACGATTACAGCACCGCTGGTATTGATAGTAGATACGGCAATAAGAGATGAATCAGCATTGAATGCACAGCATACCGGGAAACCGGAGTTATAGGATGCCCATTCAGCAAGCTGATTACCCTGCCTGTCGAAAAGTGTGACTTCACCAAATGATTCACTGTTTCCGCTGATAACGGCAATAAAACCTGATTCGGACATCTGTACTGATTTAACCGGATTCTTCGTAGGCTTTGAATACCAGAAACCATTCTTATCAAGGACTGTAAAGTTATAACCGTCACGGTCAAATACGGCTACATGATCACCGAAAGTAACGCACTGCGGGTTCTTGTAGGATACGGTCTGTGAAAAGATCTCATTACCTGAAAGGTTCAGATAAGCGATACGCTCGGATGTGACTTTGATAACTCCGTCACCATAAGGATAAAGCTTTTGTGCCTCTGAGTATTCACAGTTAAAACCGCCCTGGGCAGACAGCTTGATCTGAGCATCAGCACCAGTAAGTGATTCGATCTTCTTAGATACAACAAAGATCAGAACGATGCTTACTATGAGCAAGAAAGCAAAGATCGAGACAGCGATCGTCAGACCTTTACGTATAGTCTTCTGAGATAAACTCCCGTCATTTTTCTTTTTGGGAGCATTCTTATTTACAGGTTTTCCCTTAATCTTTCCGTTATTTTCCATCTGATTATAAGTCTTTCGATATATCGTATATTCCGTTACTGTTGCCTGAGATTGCATCATTCAGCAATTCAAATGCTTTCCAGTAACCGTAGTTATATGTATCAGTTCCGCCGTTATTGAAGATCTCTCTTGAATAAACGTAGAAACTCATATACTCACCATTCTTAAAGACATAGTATGAATCACTGTCACGCTTATAGAATTCATAAACGGTTGTCTCATAGTTCCTGTCTATGAACGATAAAGTAAGCTCAGCTGCGGAAGACGTATTGACCTTGGCATCCATCTCCACACCGCCGATCTTAATGCATGCAATACTCTCGAAGAGCAATGAGCAGTATGATCTTCCGAACGAATCCTCGATCTTGGCATTACGGCCGTCAAGCTTAACCGTTGATTCAGTAGCCATGATCGACTTACCGTCCGGTACATCAAGTTCAAACTTAAATGTCTTGCCATTATAAGTGCCTGTTATCGATGTATAGTCCTTTGCATAGCAATAACAAATATATGGATCAAGAAGTGTCGTTTCCTGAAGATCAAGACCATCGATCAGCTGTTCACTGATCATGAAATACTTGTTGATACCTGAAAGGCGGCCATAGTAATAACCGTTAATGAGTTTACTAAGATCCAGTTCAGTCTTTGTGCCGTCCTTTTTGTCAAACGAAAAATGATATGCCGGATCAGAAAGACCGTAAGATGCAAGCTCACTCTGACTGATATTTACAAATTCAGAGATCTCCAATTTGGCAATGGTATCCATCATGTGACCGAAGTAGTTGCTTGCCGGATGATTATAAGGTGATACGAAAGTAAAAGCCGCAATGCCGTTCGAACCCATGGTAACATTGGCATCTACAGATAACTTATCGCTCTTTCTGTCAAAATGGACTGATGTGATCTCAGAGAAATCCAGACCTATCATAACAGAATCAAGGAAGTTTACAGCAGTATTCTCAGATATAACAGCTTTGGTGGATGTTATTGTGTAGATATCCTTTGAGCCATCGATATACATGTAGCTGAACTGGGGATCAGGAGAATCATTGCCGATATAGATAACAGTATTCTTACCGTCAGTTCCATTGATCGTGATCTTGAATCTGGGCTTATCAAGTCCATACTCAGCAAAGTTTCCGTCAGATGATACCTTCGAATTACAGGAGAATGAAGAAAGCAGTGAGACATAGTTACCCATCTTCTGCTGGGAATACTTCTCAGATGCACTATATTCATCTCCCTGGTAAGCATAAACAATATCAGAACCGTTATTCGTACAGGAAACAATAGCTGTATAGCCTGT
This sequence comes from uncultured Clostridia bacterium, assembly GCA_946403085.1. Lineage (GTDB taxonomy): Bacteria > Bacillota > Clostridia > Saccharofermentanales > Saccharofermentanaceae > Saccharofermentans. Next base: position 14,735 of record CAMIYM010000025.1, read on the forward strand.
TGTATTGTTCTTGACCGAAACTGATGCAATATCTGCAGTTGAATAATGAACAACATCGATCATTCCGGAGGTTGTCTCAGAAGGCTCCCTGCCCTTTATATTTTCGACCGCGAAATACACGACCGCACAGATAACCAGTGCGATAAGGATAATAAAAGGAACAAGAAGGTTCTTTAATGACTTCATATCAGAGATTCTTCCTCTTTGTATAAACGATTACAGCGAGAGCGATGAGAAGTACAGGAATGACGATCATGAAGATAACGAGCATTGCTGTAGCTGCTGATGTGGTGGACATATTCTTATCAAGAGAATAGTTGTCCACAGACTTTGTCATGATATTAAGACCGTTGGATGTCTTGGAACTTGCAAGTTCTCTGATGCATGATCTGAAGAAGTCGACGTTCGAATCATTAAGACCATAAGCTCCGATATAATCATCTGCCGTGAAATTGAGTGTACCGAAGACAAACATCTTTGCAGGATCGGCACCTTCATTGGCAGCATACATAGCAACGTTAAACTGTCCTGTTACATCAGAACCTGCAACTGCATTACCATTCTGGTCAACGATTACAGCAGAAGCATTGTTACTTGTCAAAAGAAGCGGAGACGCCTTGGCTCCGGAATTAGGATTAGATATAGCCTTAATGGATCTTGCATATGTGCTGTGAAGCAGTCTGATGCTTGAATAAGATGAGAATTCATCAGCTACAGTTACGACTGAATCGACTGTGTAGCCACCTCTCTGGTAACCCGGATCATTCTCGGAAATGAGAGAAGGCTCGATGCTGATATTCATCTGGTTTGTAAGCTTATTAAGTCTTACATAGTTCTCACCTACATTCTTAAGGCTGTAGTTAACTGAGATGAGCATCTTGCCGCCGTTGCTGATGTAATCAGTCATGGCAACATACATCTTCTCTGTGATGTCCGTGTTGGGACCTGCAAGAACAAGGATGTCGCAGTCTTCAGGAATTACAAAGTTATCAGATACCTGGAGTTCAGCAACTTCAATGGACATTGAATCCATGATCTTTGTAATGTACTCCACACCCTCTTCTTCAAGACCTGTTACGACATAAGCCTTGCATGAATAGCCCTGTGTAAGAACATACATTGCATTCGTGAATGTGAATTCAGTATTGTTGCCGATAACATAATACATACCCTGATAGAGATACTGTTCATCGTAAGAATAGCAGTCTATCGGAGATACGACCTTGATCTTGCCGTTATACTCGATAACGTAGCATCCGTTCTTTGATGCAAGGTCATGAGAATTGGAAGGATCGAGCTGTGTAATGATCGTAGGATGTGTAACAGGATTGATGTACTCTACAGAGATCCTGCCGTTGGAATTCTTAACATAGTCATCAAGAAGCGGAACAATATACTGATACTGCGTGTCAGATACCTGCTCCGGCTTATCGAAAAGACCAACTACCCTGATCTTAGCATCTGCTGGAAGCGTGTTAATGTAATTGATGGAGTCCTGTGATACGGAGTTTTGACCAGAATCAGAGAAATCGAATGTAAGAGCCTTTCCAAAGATTCCGTCGAAAAGAACATTTACCAAAAGGATAATACCGATCAGAAGGACAACAGAACCAATAGAGTAGAACTTAAGCTTATCTGCTCTTGAATCTGAAGATTTCTTCTGCTGTTTTGCGTTATTAGTACTCATAATCAAACCTTAAACCTCCGTCAAGACTGGCTCCAGCGCTTCTTTTCGAGAACCCTGAATGTCAGATAGAGGAACAGGACACCTACAGAAACGAGGAAAACGAGCGCGGACACGGAGAAGATACCAAGACGGAAATCCTGTGTCTTAGCAAAAGGATCAAGCCATGCAACAGCATTCTTTATCGCGATACCCATGGAAGAAGCAAGTCCTTCCTTAATACCGAGAGAAGATGCAATTGAATTTACAGCAGTTCCGATATAACCGGCAAACTGTGAAATAAGCTGTGTGAAAAGAATGATGATGAATGAGACGATGGCCGAGATGATCTGGCTGTCAGTGATGGCAGATGCGAAAAGGCCGATCGAAATGAACATGAAGGCCATGAAGAAGAAAACGACGATGGTTCCAAAAGAACCGATGCCGAATGTTCCGCCAAAACCGATAGTTACGAAGATGTGGATAATGACATTAAGGAACATGACCACATAAAGAGTGAATGCAGCAAGTACCTTACCGACAACAACATTAAATAAGCTTACCGGTGTCGTGTAATAAAGGATATCAGTTCCCCTCTTCTTATCTTCTGAAAGAAGTCCCATCGTGATGATAGGAACGATTACTACGAAGAAAGATCTTAAAGCGATAACTTCACTGCCGATATTTACAGCGCCGTCACTGAACTGAGCGTAGAAGATAAAACCTGAAAGGAATGAGAATATTGCGATGGCAACATATCCTACAGGTGATCTGAAATAAGACAAGAACTCACGTTTGAAAATCGCGTACATATATCAGGACCTCCCTTTTCCAGAAGTGATATTAAGGAATACTTCCTCAAGTGAAGGATCCAGTGAACGGAGTTCAAGGATGGGCCAACCTTCTTTTGCCATAAGATTGAAGATCGAGATCCTGACACCGGCAGTATCTTTGGCATCGATAGCGATCTCGAGCTGGGCATACTTGCTGTCTATCGCACGCGGAACAGCAGATATGATGCCGGAAATATTGCGGATCTTAGCTGCACAGTCTTTTACAGGGCCTGTAAATGTAAGCAGTACCTTGGACTGGCCAGAAAGTCTCTTTGAAAGGTCAGTTAAGGTATCAACTGCAGCGATCTTTCCGCGGTTGATGATAACAACTCTGTCAGCGATTTCCTGGATCTCTGAAAGAATGTGTGAGCTTATAATGATCGAATGAGTCTTGGAGAGATTCTTGATAAGTCTTCTGATCTCGATGATCTGGTTAGGATCCAAGCCTACTGTAGGTTCATCAAGGATAAGGATAGACGGATTTCCGACGAGCGCCTGTGCAATTCCTACACGCTGCTTATAACCCTTTGAAAGGTTGGCGATCAGTCTGTCCTCAACATCTGAGATCTTCACCATATTAATGATCTTCTCAAGCTGGGACTTGCGCTCTTCCTTGGAAACGCCCTTAAGATCGCAGATGAAGTCAAGATACTCACTTACGGTCATATCTGTATAGAGCGGAGGATTCTCGGGAAGATAACCGATCTCCTTCTTTGCAAGCTCAGGTTCTTCAAGAATATCGTGTCCGTTGACCTTAACAGTTCCGGAAGTGGAAGACAGGTAACCTGTGATGATATTCATCGTAGTGGTCTTACCTGCACCGTTAGGGCCTAAAAATCCGAGGACTTCGTCGTCATTTACAGTGAAAGAGATACCGTTAACGGCTTTCTTATCGCCATATCTCTTCACCAGATTGTTAATCTCGATCATTGTTACCTCCAGAAAAGCTCATACAACTCCTTATTATAACAAAGTAAGAAGAACAAAAAAATGCAAATTGTCAAAAAGAAATAAGGAATCAGGCGTTTCTCATCGTCATTTCAACGGCAAACACTTTGGTATCAACGTTTTTATATCCGAAAACGAATACTTTGCCGTCATTATTTGTGATAAACAATTCTACCTTCTCCCCTGCTTTAACCTCGCTGTTGTAATTGATAACGAGGTCTTCAATAAGAGATACGTCATAACCGTTCTTGAACAAAGCATCGTAAGCCCAGGCCGTATATCTCGAGTTATTTACATGCCTGTTGCGGTCAAGCTCAGTATAATCAGCATATTTTATGATGACCGGCTTTTCGGTCTCACCCGCAATATCATTCCTTGACGGGAACGCCACTTTGGGACAAGGCTCTCCAAAGACAAGCGTGGTATTCTGAATTACAGGCGCCGGCAATTCCGGACGCTTATTGGCAATAACAGGTCTGTGCGTGTTCCAGTCAGCAAGGATCCATGTCGATGAAGCCTGTCCTATAAGCCTGTTGTCACTGCTGTAGATCTCAAAATCCCTGCCGTAATAGAACTTCTCGATATAATTGCCCCATGTCCTGATACGGAAAGTATCGTGCCATGAAGGAAGTTCAGTAAAATGAAGCCTCATCTTGAGAATAATCCAGCAGATCGAATTCTCCTTAAGGAAATCCGTACCATAACCGACAGATTGAGAGCCTCTTTCAGCGGCTTCCTGAAGGTCACCAATTAGTGTCGAACAATAAAGCTTATCTCCGATACCGCATTCAGTGGCCTTGCAATATACTTCGATCTCAGTGTACTTTGCTGCGTCAGACATCATCTTCTGCCTTTGTTCTCGACTTGGGAGGCATAGCCATAGGCATTGTAGCCCTGGGATTATATCTTCTGAATACAGGATACATCTCTTCCTTATACATGAAGACGATTACGAGCTTGATGCCTTCATTCGTAATATACCAATACCAGTATTTGTCATTGATCTCAAAGTTCTTGAAATCAGTCATCTTGATAACGTAATTGGCATTTTCCTTATCTTTTTCAAATCTGTCTGAAGTAACAGGTCCGATGTATTCACAATCCTTAAGGGAGAAGTCAAAAAGCTCATCACGCTTGTTATCCCCATGAATCACAGCACAGTCAACAAGATCGTTACTCATCTCGATCTCATATTCTTTACGCTGGCGCTTGATGATAACAACAACGCCTGCAACGACACCGAAAGAAATGATACCGGTTATAAAGAACATATTCAGACCGAAAGTAACCGGAATGAAATTGATCAAGAATACAAGGACAATCGCTATACCTACCAGAAATGTGTTAAAAAACACTTCCGAAAGGCCATTCTGACGCTTAACGCTTGTCTCAATAAAACTATCCTGCAGCATGCTTCACCTCATACAAGGGATATTTTAGCATAAATATAATGAACTGCATGAACATTCTGCCATCTGTACCAAAACGCTTAATTTTAGGTTCTTCACGATATCCTTGGGATTATTTCTCGAAAAAGCATACCGGAACCGCATTTTTCGATTTTGGTATGCCTGTTTTGCTTGTTTTTAAGTGCTTTTGTTGGCCTCGGGGCATACCAAAACGCTGTTTTGAAGAATCGGTATGCTTTTTACCCTCTCCAGAGTCACTTCGGGCACCGAAAACAGCATACCAAACTCGAGTTTTGCCATTTTGATATGCTTTGCCTGATTATCTAAGGTATCGAAAAGAACAGGTACGGACACAAAACTACAAATTGCTTTTTGTGTCCGTCTTTTCAAGCGTCCTTGCAAGGAAAAACAAGCTCATTTACGGACACAAATCTCAAAACTACCATTTGTGTCCGTTCTGACAGATCCCAAACAGGGAAAACACGTTCAGTTCAACGGACACAAATGAGATAACTGCCCGTTGTGTCCGTTTTTTTCGCTGGTGACGAAAATAGGCAAAACCGTCACCATTTCGTCACCAGCCTGCTTTTCAAGACAGAGAAAGTAAAAAATTTTTCGAGAAAAAGCACAGACCAAATAATAGCAAAAGAGGTTGCCCTGAATCGGACAACCTCCATAAAAATCAGTTATTAGCGAGGTATTAGTACATCGGCTGCTGAGGCATTGCAGGAGCTTCCTTCTCAGGAATATCTGTGACAACTGCTTCAGTTGTAAGAAGAGTTGAAGATACTGATGCCGCATTCTGGAGAGCAGAACGTGTAACCTTAGCAGGATCAACGATACCAGCCTCGAACATATCAACATACTTGTCGTTCAAAGCATCGTAACCTGTGCCGGGGTTGGAATTCTTGATCTTCTCGCAGATAACGCTTCCGTCAAGACCAGCATTGTCAGCGATCTGGCGTACAGGTTCCTCAAGAGCTCTGAGAATGATCTTAACACCTGTTCTTACATCGCCCTCAGTCTCGTCAAGGAGCTTCTCGATTGCAGGAAGTGCATTGATGAATGCTGTACCGCCGCCAGGAACGATACCCTCTTCAACTGCAGCTCTTGTAGCTGCGAGAGCATCCTCGATACGGAGCTTTCTTTCCTTCATCTCTGTCTCTGTAGCAGCACCGACCTTGATAACTGCAACACCGCCGGAAAGCTTAGCAAGACGCTCCTGGAGCTTCTCTCTGTCGTAATCAGACTTTGTCTCTTCGATCTGAGCCTTGATCTGGGCAACACGGGACTTAACTGCACC
>CAMIYM010000026.1 GCA_946403085.1 uncultured Clostridia bacterium
AGGTCCGTTTTACTTCAAGTTTTGCATTCTATTCAATTTTCAAGATCCGCGCATTCCTTTGATTTCCAGGCACGTTTTTGTTGTGCCGCCGTCAAAGTGCTCGATTATTGTAATTCGGCAGACCTATTCTGTCAAGGACTTTTTTTCGTGTTTTGAAAGTTTTTTTATAAAGTTTATTTTATAAGTCGCGTATTATTTTAAAATAACACATTGCTATTTGTCGGATCGATACAGGAGACTTCCCTGCAGATAATACATAGAACCCTGTATTGCGTAGTATAATTCCCTTATCGGAACTGCTGGCGCTTTTGCATTATATAACATCCGGTTATGGCACGTACGCAATTGACAGAATACATTCAGAACGACTTGGACAAGCAGAAGGGTATTTCTATCCCCGTCCGCGCAGGCCTGCCTGAAAGGCTTTTGGTCAGGAGCGTTTCCTGCAAGAACCTCCATGCAAATGCGGATGACGAATTCACAGTGGAATCCGTAGGGCCGAGCGAGAGGATCATAGGCGAATATGTGGCCAAATTCTCGGATGCCATTAAACTCAATATCTATCCTTTTGATGAACCTCTTACAGTCGAGAAGTTAAGGCCTCACGGCTATCTCATTCTTAACGGTCATCACAGATGGGTAGCCGCCATGCGCTGCGGAATAAAGAAGGTTCCTGTCAGGATTATCAACTGCGCTACCGAATCCGACATCAAGACTCTTCTGGAAAACTCCAAGCACGATAAACGCGTTGCCATAGATCTGGATGAAGTCGTCTTCAGATCTTCAGACTATCCATATATAGAGAAAAAGGCATTCATGTTCCCTCTGAGCCTGAGATTCAAACAAAGGGTAAGGCTCGGTATCCCTGCCCTCTTCTACTATCTTGTTAAACACGGATACGATATCTGGGTCTATGCTGCAGATTACTATTCGATAGATGATATACAGAAATTCTTCAAGGCTTACTCGGTACATGTCGACGGAATAATCACAGGAATCGAAAAGCACAGGCAGAACATGAATGAGAAAAGCCTTAAGATGAAAGAACTCATCGCAAATAAATACAAGCTGACTCTTCATATAGATAACAACTCAGTACTTGAGACAAACAGAGATACAGAATCGTTTGAAGAACATGCGATCGATTCCTCCGGAGAGGATTGGTCTAAGAATACTATCGCCATTATCGAGGAGATCGAGAAACGTGCCGGTAAAAAATGAACAGGAAAAGATAAGAGTATCGTTCGATCTGGATGAAGTCCTTTTCGTAAATCCGAAGACTCACAAGACCGAGCCGGAACTGCCGTTTCCTCTTAAAAACATATATAAAGAGAGGTTAAGGCTCGGCACGCCTGATTTGATCAACTCCTTGCAGAAGATGGGTTACGAGGTATGGATATATACTTCTTCTTTTCGATCTGAAAGGTATATCAAGGGCTTGTTCCGTCACTACGGAGTAAAGTTCGACGGCATAGTAAACGGCACAAGGCATCTTAAGGAAGTACAGAAAGGCAGATCGCAGATACTTCCGCAAAAGGTACCGAACCGCTATAGGATCTCACTCCATGTAGATGACGAGAGCGTCATCTGTTCATATGCGCGCGAATTCGGATTCGATGCTTATCAGCTCGATGCGCAGGATGACGACTGGAAAGACAAGATAATCGAAAAAGCTAAAGAAGTCAGAAGAAAGCACGAGAAGCGTACTTCATGATCTCTTTACTTGTCTGATGAATTCCGCGATCAGCTTCTCATTCTCCTCTGACGGCTTATCCTTGGGATCGATGAGGCTCAGCTGAGCCGCTAAAGATTCAGCTTTTGAAGCTTCCTTAAGCGCATTGATGCACTTGGATGAATCACCGCCCGCAGATGTCGCTATTACCGCTATCTTCTTCCCTGTCAGATCGTTATCTTCCAGGAATGTTCTAAGCGGCGGCGTAAATGAGCCTGCCCACACGGGAGTCGCGAGAATAACGAGATCATAATCTGATGCATTGAAGCTGTATGGCTTAAGATCCGGCTTTCTCTTGAATGTTACTGCAGAACCGCCCCATATGAACTTGATCATGCCTTTATCAGGATATGCCTTAACAGGAATGAGCTCGATCAGATCTGCTCCGGTCTCGCCTGCTACTTTCTCTGCCACATATCTTATATTGCCCTGAAGCGAATAATAAACGATTGCTGTTTTCATGCTCTTTTCCCTGCTCCAAATATATCATTTTGATATATTGTATATTCATCATCTGCTTATGTCAAATAGCCGCCCGTGGACCTGGTAATAGAAACTTTTTCGGGCGCTCAGCAAGAGAATTGTCCTATTAATCGAACCCTAAGCTCACCCTCCCGGTGCTATAATGACCGGCGTAAAAACATTCAAGGACATTAACAATGGATCAATTAGAATGGGAGCAGCTCTCCCCTGAACAAAAGCGCATACAGTTATATCTCGAACAGAAGAAAACTCTGGAAATGTTCCTGGAGCACGGAGCGATCTCACAAGCCCAGTTCGATAAAAGCCTTGGTGATCTGACAGAAAAGATGGGCATGAACGGTATAGCTACTTGATCTGCAATATACCAAGTTACAAATGTTATTATGTTATTACATATAGCAATAGAGCGATGTTAATTTGCGTTGCTTGAGTCCTGGCCGTGGAAAAGTTATACCTTTGACATGGGCCAAGGAGGTACAAAAATGCTTAGTGACAACATCAAGAATTTAAGAAAGCAAAAAGGTTATACGCAGGAGACACTTGCGCAGGCTTTAAATATAGTCAGACAGACTGTATCCAAATGGGAAAAGGGTTATTCCGTACCCGATGCCGACATGCTCGAAAAGCTCGCGGAGGTCTTGGAAGTTCCGGTAAGTGATCTCTTGGGGCAGCCACAGGATGCTCAGATACAACCTTCCGATATCGAGAAGATCTCTTCCCAGCTCGCGATACTTAACGATCAGATGGCAAGGGATGCTGCCAGGCGCAAGCGTAATTTCAAGATAGCGATATCAATTGTTGCTGCTGTTCTGGTCCTTTTGACAGCAGGCATAGTTTTATTCTTCACTGCTTTAGGAGTGGAACTCGGCATTGGACCAGGACGGGTTGATAATGTACAAACAAGATATGTGGAGTCATCTATATTTACACAGGAAGATATACAGGACGCGATTGATACTGTAGAGATGGACTTCCGCAAAGACTTTAATGGCTGTGAACTGACACTTATCTACTATGCCGGAGATGAGGCAAGCAAAGCCGAGAGTGAAATAAAAGGTGTTGAGACAATGGTCCTGAAGTCTGAATTCAAAACATATAAACAACCGGGTGACAGTTCCTTTAACGAGTATCAGACTTACGAGAACTGGAGCTGGATCCTGATAAGGACCAAGGACGGATGCTGGGAACATGTCGATCACGGATACGGGTGATACAAACCGCAGATCATTTGCAATTCACAACTGATTTAACACCATTCACGACAGATCGCGTTTGTTATGAATTCAATTTGTTATCCTCGAATTGTCAAAAGAAAACTCAAAGAACCAGAGAGGAAAACAACTATGAATGAGACAAACGAAAAGAAGATAACAATACTCAATGTTTATAAGGTAATAATGATTATTTTCAGCTGTGCCCTTATTGGATTGATAGCCTCTACTATCTACGGATGGGTCACAGGTGCATTTGAAATCAATTATATAATTCTCGCTTCATGCGGAGCCGTATACTGCTGTACAGCAGCCGAATACGAAGCTCTTAAGAAAAAAGCGAAGAAGAATAAATCATAAGCAAAAAAACAACGGCCGGAAATAAATCTGGCCGTTGTCTCTTTTTGATGAGGCTGTCTTAACCTAATAATCCTGCCTATTATGAGCCAGCCCCTTAGATCTTGGTCAGAGGCGGATCTTAGCCTACTCCGCCGCCTTCGTTGATCGTGCATACTACGATCTGATTAGCTGCATCGTAGGTGATCGTAAAGTTCATGAAACGTGCAGAATCGGAGGGCTCGATCTTCATTTCGGGCTCGGGTCCTGTCCAGGAACCCTTGTAGACTGCGTTGCCATCGGAGTCTGTTGTCTTTGTCCAGAAGTCCTTGTATGAGACCTTTTTCTGTCCGTGCTCTTCGCGCTCGTAATTAATGATCGCGTGGTTATTCTTCATGAAGCCTTCGAGCTGTTCGGGAGTTGCCTTGAAGACAAAGACACTGCTGAATGTAGGTGAAGCGTTGTCGCCTGTGGAATAGTTTACGAAGAAGCCTTCAGAATACCAGTCGTTTGTCCTCAGATCGTTGTAGCCGTCGATGTACTTGCCATCTTTCTTGATGTCCATGATGTTGTACTTCTTCTCGGCATAGTAGTTGGCATACTTATTGAGTTCAGGATCTAAATAGTAATCAGCTGTTACAGTTACATCCTTATAGTATTTGTCGGCTGCCTGATCCTGTGAGGATACTGCTGACTCGATCTCTGCCTTTACTGATGCTTCAACACCATCGGTCGGGATAACGCGGTTTTTTCTGTCCTCGATTTCCTTGGTCTGGCCGTCTTCTGCGCCTTCAGGGATCTCCATGTGGAAGAATGCTCTTACGCTTGCCGAGATGGCTGTTCTTGTTGTAGGGATAGCCATAAGGGTTCCCATTGATAATGCTACGGCTGCTGCTGCGATTCCTAACTTGGCAGCTGTACTGAGACGTGTTGTTTTAGCGGGCTTCTTTGTCTCTGCAGAAGCCATTTCGTTTTCTAATATTTTTCTCATTTCCATTTTCCTATCTTTATTCATTTCTATCTTTTCGATAGCTTTGATGTATTCATCCTGCATAACTGCTACCTCCCATGAATCTTTTTCTTAAGATTTCCTTTGCCCTGGTAAGTCTCATTGACACTGCTGACGGGGCTATATCCAGGATCTTGGCTATCTCGTTAAGGGAGTAGCCTTCGTAGTAATGAAGATGTATCGCGACTCTGAGTTTTTCGGGAAGCTCGGATACAGCTTCATACATTTCCGTATCTTCTTCATCTATCTCGATGTCTGACCCTACTTCGACCGCGTCATCGAACGGTGCCTGGAAGACATAGTTTCCTGACTTCAAAAAGTCCCGGCACTTGTTGGCGGTCATGGTAAGGATATATGATTTTTCTTTGCCTTTAGTGATAGTGATATCGGATCTTATGAGCTTTACGAAAACATCCTGAACAACATCTTCGGCATCAGGTCTTGAGCCCAGATACGTATATGCCAGACGGAACGCGTCATCGGCATATGTATCAAAAAGTCTCAACACAGCTTCATTGTTCATTTAGCTAACCTTCCTTTGCGTGTTATTTGAGATCTCACCTATAAGACGAATGAGACTCTCCCGTTTCACACATTTTTGCGAAAAATGTTTTTATCGAGCCAAGGTGCCCGGTCAGGATCGCATTTATGCTTCTTAAGCAGTCTTTTCTATTTGGAAATTATAACATCCAGACTTAGAACCGTTTTCAAAATAAAAAGTCCCGGAAATCGACATTCTTTTTTGCTTAACCATAATTGGTAGTTTAAGTGATGATATAATAAATTTGTTTGAGATTTGGGTAACCCTTAGATAGGATAATAAACAGTTTTAACGATTAAGGATAATATAGGTATGGGAAAAATACAGTTTAAATATCATCCCAATATTTATGAGGATGACGTTCTTGTTCATAAGAGCGGTATATGTCAGTGCTGCGGTAAACAAATAAGCGAGTATATCGAACATATTTATTCAGCAGAGGATGTCGATTGCATCTGTTTACAATGTGTAAGCGATGGAACTGCAGCCCAAAAGTTTGATGCGGAATTTGTTTCGTGGGCGGAACCTGTCAGTGATCCTGAAAAAAGTGATGAACTGTTTCATAGAACCCCCGGATATCTTGGATGGCAAGATGAAAACTGGCTTGCATGTTGTGATGATTACTGCCAATATCTTGGGCGGGTCGGAATTGATGAATTAAATGATCTTGGGATAAAAGACGAAGTGCTGCAGGAATATGCCAAGCGTGAAGACGCATATCCATTGGAAGAAGTTGAAGAGTATTTGTATAAGGACGGAGATATGTCGGGATATCTGTTCAAATGCATCCATTGCAACAAATATCATCTTTGGGTGGATGCAAATTAATTAGAACGATAAATCAGTAATTTTGTGAACCAGGGAACTAGCTGTAATGAAGTATGATTTTGAACACTATCTGCAAGCAGGTCACGGACGTGCGTATATGATCGCCAAGGCTGATCCGGAACGCTACCGCGAGAAGATCATGTCTGCCTGCAGGAAAGATTATGCTTATGATATGCAAAGCGAAGGATCGCGCGCTTTTCTGACTTATGATCTTATCTCACTGTTTGATGATCCCACGCCTTTTATCGAAGCAATTAAGGAAAGTTATAAGGACCCTGTTGCAGATGAGGATTGGAAGCAGATCTGTTATCTGACTGATCTTCTCTTATTCTTCGAGCAAAGAAAAACTGTTATTAATAAGTATAAGCAGCTCGAAAAGAATCTGTATTCAGATGAACTGCACGACATGGTCCCTCTTTGTCAGCCTTTTGAATATGTCGCCATTAAACTCATTGAGGACAGCAGCATAAAAGTAATCTGGAATGTTGCAAATGATATCGGCAAGTGGTTCCTATCAAGGACGGAAGATCCCCAGCGCCTGGCTTCACAGTTTCTATGGTTTGACGGCATACTTGAAGACGAGCTCGGTGAAGACAGATTCGATGAACTGCTCAAGTACAACAGCGATTCCGACGGCGTCAAAGAATATGTAAGGATCATGTCTCTCCCGCGTGAATATGGACGGATAGACAGGGTCAAAAATGCCACATCGGAAATAGTGATGTCCTGGATCAGGAAAGAGCCAAAGATAGAGCGATCAGAGATGTTGGAGCGCGGCTTAATGACCATGAGTTCAGCAGAAGCTCTAAAGCTTGCAGAACAGTTCACAATGGAAACTGATACGGATATAAAGGCATCTATTGCCTCTGTCTTTACATCCGGTAAATACCGCTGGCCTCTTGACGCAGGCATACTCATCGAGTGTGGCACATCTGATAATAAGAGATTGACAAAAGAGGTTAACACAGCTCTGTCACTCTTAAAAGATGAGCGTTTGCACGATTACGCGATTTCTATCCTGGAGAAAGGTTTTGATTCCACTGCTGTCAGTATCCTGATAAACAACATCAGGAAAAGCGATGAATCATTTATCTTGAGTCTTCTGCAAGAACTTCCGGTAACTGAAGAGAATGAGGAAGATTGGCACGGGATTGCTTCTGACATCGGCGTTAACGGGGACAATCCCGAGTTGCCCGAATCGTTGCTTACTTGGGCTTATGAATCCACATTGTGTTCATGGTGCCGTAAGAATATCGTGGAGAAATTGATTAAAAGAGGCATGCTGACTGCTGAAATTAAAGAAGAACTTCGTTGGGATGCTAATCTGGATATAAGCAAAATGATTGATGAAGATTGGGAAGCATATGAGTAAATCAATATCCAATAAAGAAGAATTTATTGGTGTAATGGATCGACTTCGGAAATGGCCGGAGCGATCTGACCATATTAATGCGTACGCTGTTGTTTGGGATGAGATTGAAGACGATAATGTATTGGGCAATTTTGAAGATGCCATCTATGGAGACGAGTATCTGAAAAGTCTGCAGGACGATATTGTCAATGCGTATCATCAATTGTATAGCATCGACTTTCAGAGATGCTATGAAGGGATTGATACATTTTACGAGAATTTCTATGAAGACAATGCGAAGGAGGATGTTCTTCGGGCCTGCAGTTGGCTGAAACAAAACGGTCACGAACAAATGGCGGAAATAATCGAAGCCGGATATAAGGGCAGAGAAGAACAAAAAACTGCAGCCGATTGGATGAATGATCACATGGAAGAAATCTATGCAACATACAGAAGCTTAATGTTTATGTTTGAGGAGAAATACCTGAAAAATGATTGAAATAGATCAAATAAAGCAAAACTCAGCAAACTTTAGTCGGTTTAATTGTTATTAATTATTGAGGTGCATAAATAGTTCTTAATCGGGATGGTATAATTACCTTATCTGATTCGATCCAAGAAGAATTATCGGTATATGAGTTAAGGAATATTGAAGATGGAAACGATGTCGGGAAACAAACCGTTTATTGGTGCTGTTAATGTTACGAGCTCGGAAGTCCGGTGTTCCGGGTGCGGTGGTACTATTGGAATTAAATACGATCCGGAGAGTTTGAATCTGACTTGTCCTTTTTGCGGAAAGGTTTCAGCGCTTCCGCAGCCAGGAAAAGTTCCGGTTGTTCAGGAATTCGATTTCAACGCTGCTTTGCAGCGTGCCAGTGTAAACTGGGGTCATGTTAAGAAACTGATAGTGTGCTCAAACTGCGGCGGTCAGACAATATACGATGCGGAAATGCTAACTGGTGCCTGCCCATTTTGCGGCTCGACAAGCGTAAACCCTGCTGCGGAAAACCCACAGATCATGGCTCCTCAGTCAGTAATCCCGTTTTCTATTAGTAAGGATAAGGCGCAACAATGCTTTTCAGATCTTATGCATAGAAAGCATTGCCTTAGAAAAGGTGTTGCTGACAGCAAACTTGAAAACCTCATTGGTATTTATATTCCGTTCTGGACATTTGACGCTCTAACAGTGTCATCTTTTTCGGCATTCTACTACATCGGTAAGTTGAAGAATTATTTCTACGGTACCTGGAATAAGGATTTTGATGACATGATCATTTTCGCATCTGACAAATACCGTAATCCGTTCACGGCAAGAGTTCAGGATTATGATTTTACAAAAGCGGTTCCTTATTCACCTGAATATCTGGCAGGCATTCCTGCAGAACGTTATACGGTTGGTCTTAACGAGGCTTGGGAGCGTGCCAAAAGCCAGATGCCGAGAAAAATTGAAAGAGCTATTCTCCGGAAGTATGGTATTCATAACTTCATTGATAACCTGGCAACCAACTACTACAATGTCAGATTCAGATACTTGTTAGTGCCCATGTATTTTGCTTCTTACAGATTTAAGAAGCGCAGATTTCCGGTCGTCATCAATGGGCAGACTGGTAAAACATTCTGTGATGCTCCGACTATCATTCCATTTATAGTGCTTCCTTTAGTAGGCATCTTATTGATTCTGGTGTTCATAATAATCATTTATCTAATGATAAAAACCGGAAACTTGGTGGTTTGAGTTAATCAGGAATTATCTAATCCAAGCCCGAGAGCAATCTCGGGCTTTTAAATGGGTCTCAGGGACATCCCTGATAAGCTTTCTCTGTGTTTGTGTACACAAACGCGTTGCTTGCTGCTCCGTTATCCACGGAGCAAAACCAAAATTCAAACACCTTCTTATGACAGAATAGCAGGAATACCTGCTTCAAGAAAAACAACGACCAGACTTTCATCCGGTCGTTGATCTTTGGGCACATCTTCCAGTCTTGTCGTAAATAATGGTAAGTTAGTGGTAAGTAGCGTTCCTCAGAACTGTAGGTTTCCTCGCAAACCCTTATATTTATTGACTTTTTACGACGCCCATTGCGTTTTTGGCGGAGAAGGGGGGATTCGAACCCCCGCGCCAGTTGCCCGACCTAAAGCTTTAGCAAAGCCTCCCCTTCGGCCTCTTGGGTACTTCTCCATGCCTGCGAACAGTATATTAACATAAAGAATATTTATTTGCCACTCTTTATTAAAGTAATAAATACTTACTTTTCCATATTCTCCTCTCCCCACCTCTTTAATTCAAGAAGGATCGGAATTATGCTCTTAGCCTTGTCTGTAAGCCTGTACTCGACACGGACCGGCATCTCATCGTACTGGGTCCTTAAGACCATTCCGTCTGTCTCCATTTCCTTAAGTGATGTGGCAAGCATAGTGTTCGTAATGCCTACGATTCCCCTTCTGAGCTCGCCGTATCTGACGACTTCTTTCTGATCTATAAGGCAAAGGATAAGGATCTTCCACTTACCGCCTATGATGTCCAAAACCTGCTTGAGGCCGCAGCCTTTGCCGCCGTATCCGTCACAAAGAGTCTCTTTTGTCATGGGATTCCTCCTGCCATCCGGTAAGGATTTCCGTACCAGGTCAATACAATCTGCGTACTTGATACGGAAATTATACCAGATATACTTGAAGTATCAAGAATCAATACCAAATCATAAGGAGGTCCAATATGGAATACAGATTCAACGAGAACAACTTCACTGAAGAAGTCATGAACAGCAATATCCCCGTAATGATCGATTTTTACGCAGAGTGGTGCGGTCCATGCCGCATGATGTCACCACTTGTCGAGCAGTTCGCGGAAGAGTACGAAGGCAAGGTAAAGATCGGCAAGATCAATGTCGACGAAGAAGGCGGGATTGCCGAGAGATTTGGAGTTCAGAGCATTCCAAGCTTCGTATTCATAAAGAACGGCGAGGTTGTCCGGACAGTAACAGGCGCAATGCCCAGGGCAGTTCTCAATAATCATCTGGAGGATCTGGCAGCAGGTTAAAATCTTGATATTAACCTTGCCGCACTAATAGTAAAATAGGTACAGACATGGTTTTCGCGGGAAGGAGAATATATATATGGAAAAGATCAGAATAGCATTTTTCGATGCTAAGGATTACGACAAGCAGTCATTCATCGATTCGAACATGGAAGGTGAATTCGAGATAACATTCCTCGAGACGAGGCTTACCTCCGACACATGCAAACTGGCTGAAGGAAATGACGTGGTATGTGTTTTCGTAAATGACGACATCAACAAAAACGTTATTAACTGTCTCTCGGAAATGGGTGTGAAGCTCGTTGCATTAAGATGTGCAGGATATAACAACGTAGATGTCGAATATGCATATGGCAAAGTTCACATCGTCCGCGTTCCCGCATACTCACCTTATGCAGTCGCAGAGCATGCGATGGCGCTTCTCCTGACATCGATCAGAAGGATCCACAAAGCTTATATCCGCACAAAGGATTTCAACTTCAGTCTTAACGGGCTTACCGGATTCGACCTTCACGGAAAGACTGTAGGCGTAATCGGAACAGGAAAGATCGGCCGCATCTTCATCGATATTTGCAGAGGATTCGGAATGAATGTCATCGCATATGACAAGTTCCCTGCTGCTGACTCCGGTATAGAGTATGTATCACTCGATGAGATCTGGGAAAGAAGTGACATTATCTCTTTCCACTGCCCGCTCACTGAAGAGAACCGCCATATGGTAAACGATGACACGATCGGGAAAATGAAGAAAGGTGTAGTTCTCATCAACACATCAAGAGGTGCTCTTATAGATTCCGAAGCTCTGCTCGAAGGAATCAAGCAGAGAAAGATCGGCGCAGCATGTCTCGACGTATACGAAGAAGAATCGAACATTTTCTTCCACGATTATTCGAACCACATCGTTAACGACGATACGCTTGCAAGACTTATATCGATGCCTAATGTAATCGTAACATCACATCAGGCATTCCTTACGAACGAAGCACTCAAGAATATTGCGGATACGACTCTTGCAAATATTCGTGAGTTCTTCCAGAAGGATACTTGCACGAACGAAGTTTGCTACAAGTGCTCAAACCTCGCTACGTGCAAACAGACTCACGAGAAGAAATGCTTCTGATTTAAGCATCACAGATCACATAACGGAAGGCTGTCTCAGATAAGGAGGCAGCCTTTTTTCATCCTGTGCAACAAATTCTTTCCTTACTGTTGCTTATTCAACAAAGCCCTGCCTCATTGAGCATAGTCTGACCATCTTACGGATGGTTTAATCATGGCATCAAACAAAACAAACAAACTCAAAGCTCAATAGAAGGAAGAACAAAAAAAATGAACAAAAAGATTCTCGTAATTCTTGCAACAGGTTCTTTGCTGGTAACATCAATCTCAGCATCAGGATGTTCGAAGAAAACGCCTGATCAGCAGACAGAAAACACAGTTAAGATACAGGAAGTTACAGTAGAATCCGATAACATTTCTATCGGTTCTGCTGTCACGACACCAATGCAATTCAAAGTTCCTGTTCTGGACTTTGCGAACAGTTACTTCAGCGATAAGACAACGGTTCAAGTCGAGAACAAAGCCTTGCGTTTCGACGCAGCAGAGGAACACCCTTCGCTTGATCAGACCATACAGTTCTCTGCAAAGAAGATCAAATAATCAATCACCAAGACATCCATAAAGCTTTCATAATAAATTTCCTCAAAACAAAGTAATCCCCTGAAGAACTGAAAACTTCAGGGGATTGCTTTTGGAAATCCGTGCGTATCTGAAGCAAAAAGGCCGCCTCGTTACCGGGACAGCCTCTTCGCGTTAAGTTATTTTTATCTATCAGATTGAAGGTACAACTTCAGTCTTGATCTTCTCGCTTAATACTCCAACATAGATTACATTGTTGCTCATATCGAGAACGAGTTCAACCGTATTACCGTCGCGCATCTCGAAGTAGAACTGCTTTGAAGCGTCAGATGCTGAAGCGTTATTGCCGGGGATCAAGCTGGTGGCACCATTCATAACAATGCAGCCTATGGCATCTTTCATGTTCATTCCGCAAATAACACCATAGATGCTGTAATCAGAGCCTCCGAACACCTTAATATACTCGATAGTCTTACTATCCTTCTTATAGGTATCGAAGAGAATACTGCTGTTCTGCCATCCGTTCTTGGACTTTTCGGGCTGATACTTCAGATCAGAATATTCCTTGACTGCATCATCGATGTTTGTACCGAGATAAGACTTGATGTCCTTTGCATTATTGTCAGCTGTCTTAGGCGGATTCTTGATGTAATCCCATGCATTGAAATCATATTCAGAGACACCGGGATCCTCGATAGGATTGAGATCTCCGCCCTTGCGCTCATATGCACTTGCCTTTGCTTCGCCTGTTGCAAGATCAATATCGATCCTTACAGGATACTGAACATTGTTGACCGTGAACCAGAATGTACTCTTGTCACCTTCTGTCTTATCGAAGTACCAGAATCTGGCGACACGAGCTTCAAATTCACTGAGGTTCTTGATCATGTAATACTCAAAAGCCTTCTTGGCCTGATCTTCTGTAAGCTTCTCATCCTGGGCTGAAGTCTCAGATGTCTCAGATGTATCTGCAACAGTATCAGAGGTTGTCTCTTCTGATGCTACAGTGGTGTTTTCCGTATTAACTGAGCTGCCGGTTGCAGCACCCGCATTATTACCTGCACAGCCTGTCAACGGCATAATCATCATTGCGCCTGCTAATACAGCTGCTGAAGATTCTTTTAAAAACTGTTTGTAATTCTTCATTTTCTGTATAACTCCTTATATGTTCGTCATGTAATGACGTTCAGGATTATAGCAACGGGAAACATCAATTCGGTATCAACTTTATGGCAAATTTGAGAAACGATATAAAAGGTTAAGAATAATTACTCTTCATCACCCTGAAGATAGTCTATGCCGTAGTCGATCATATCCCTGACTTCTTCGTTAGTCCTTGTGCCGCCCTTCTTACGGTTGCAGCGCCAGCACAAACATTGAAGATTATCAACATCACGTCCTGTTCCGCCCTGCGAGACAGAACGTATATGATCTGCTTCAAGCAAGAGATAATCACCAAGTCCCGGACAAAGGTCGTCTAAGAAATCTCTCGAAATGCCGCAGATCTGGCAGGTATAGTTATCCCGCTCGAAAACTTCGTTCTTGTCAGATATCCTGATCCGTCTTCTCCTTGCAACATCCCTTCTTATCCATTCATTTCTCATGATGTCACGCTGCTGCATCTGATAACGTATGACAACTGAAATGAGCGCTATAAGAACGACCGCCAGGATAATGACCAGTGCGATCACGATGAGCATATATCCAGAAGTGCTTCCGCTCTGTTCCGGAGGTAAGTCCCCGCTTAAAGAAGTTGGAATATCTTCAAAAGCAAACATAGATTAATTCTTAATGCTGACGCGTCTTACTTTTCGCATCGCAAAAATACTTACAGCAAAACATACGAAAGCCATAACCGGAACTGCAATACCCCATGTCTCAAAACGCACTGTCTTGATAATGTGGAGATCAGAACCCTGAACGAGCATTAAGAGAACATATCCGAGACCCGTTCCTGCAATGAGACCTGCTACTATTCCAACTACGGAATCGATTATCAATTCCAGTGAAACATAACGCTTCATCTCTTTTACAGGGAAACCGTTCAGCTTCATCATGGCAAGGTCATCCTTCTTGGTAACAACACTCATCCTGAACAGGTTATAAAGGACGAAGAATGCCATCAAAGCTACGATGAAGATATAGACTGCAGGCAACAGTTCAAGGATGGAAGTCGTGTTCTTTAAGCTGTTATATCTGTCAGAAGTTACCTCGATTCCGGCAAATCCTTCCACAGCGGACACACGTGATCTGATGCTGTCAGCATTGGCATTATTAAGCAGAACATAATAAGCATTATTTACAGGAAGCTTACCGAAAATAGCGGCATAAACTCTGCGCTCCATAACACTGTAATTGCCTACACGGTTCTCATAGATACCTGCAACCTTACCGAGATAAGGATTCATGGAGTGATCGTACAACGTTATGTCGGAATCAGCTGCAAATCTGTTGCTCTCCGCCATTCTTACAGGAAGCCAGATACCATAACCTGACTTCGTCGTAGGAGCAAGCGTCTTTGTATCACGTCTTACAAAAAAGGCGTCAAGGCTCTCAAGATCAGCGCAGATCAGAACAGAATCACTGAGTGCTTTATTGGAACCGACAGATATATCGTTCTCGCTGACGCTTACAAAATAAGCACCTTCTTCTTCCAGGATCTTTCCGATATCGTATTCGGCTTTTCTTGATTCTGAAAGATCGAATGAGATCTTGAGATCATATAACTCGATGTTCTTATACTGCTGGTCAACAGTCTTATTGATATTGATGTTCATCGTAAGACCTGACACGAGGACAGCGGTACATACTGCAATACATGTGATTGCTGCAACAACGCGCTTTTTGTCAGAGCGCATGTTGAAAGCTGTCATGCTTCTTAAGATAGAATTCTTGCCGCTCTTCTTCGATCTCGAATGTTTCTTGGTCTTTGCCTTTACAGAAGATCCGCCTTCATTAAGGAGCTTAACTGCAGAAGACTCCAGGATCTTTTTGCAGGAGAGCCATGAGATAAGTCCGGACAAAATGATGCCCAGGATCAATGTGATAACCGATACCGCCACATCAAGCTTCATGTCACCTGAGCCGAAAACATAATTCTTCTCATAGATCTCGAATACGATCTTGTTTATTACGAAGTATCCGATAACGCCTCCTGCAACCATACCTGCAATAACTGCGGTAACACCGAAGATCAGATACTTTTTAAGGATCTCTATGTACTTGAATCCCATTGCTTTGGAAGAAGCGATCTGCTGCTTTTGCTGCTCAGCAAGATGGCCTACCGTAGCATAGATGACTAATGCACCTGCTATAGCGAAGAGGAAGCCTAAGAGCATTCCCGCATGTCTTACGATCGACCTTGCGTTATAGATGTAATGGTATCCGGAGTTTCCCCTGCCATCGACCGCCATCCAGCGGCAATTCTCTGCAGAGCCGATATTGCTCTGGCGGATCTCAAAATCAGCTTTTTTGTTCTTCAATCTGTAAGCAGCATCATTATATTCCGCATCGCGGACTTCGAGCTTTGCACGGACATCTGCAAGAGCCTTTTCCTCATCAGAGAACTGTTGTCTGTTCTCCTTCTGCGCATCAACGCTCTTCTGATACTCAGCCATGCCTTCGTTATAATCTACGATAGACTGCTCATAGCTCTTGGTCCTTGTATCGTGAGTCTTCTTATCGGAAGCAAGTTTCTTTACTGCATCATCATACTCTTTTTTCGCTTTATCGAATGCTTTCTTGTCTTTTGCATACTTGGCGTGTTCTGTGTCCCATCCTTTTGCATCGGAAAGATATTCACCGAACTTGCCGCTATAGTTATCAGCAGCAAAGTTCGTTACCTGCTGGAGAGCAGAACCGTTCTCAAGATCAAGCGTATTACCTGTAGCAGCTTCATATGCATTCGCAAGAGCTTCTTCAGAGAGACGGAGCGATGAGATGATCGTATAAAGATTTGATCTTACGTTCTTATTCAGATCTACCGTGATCTTGCTTGAGATAGATACCTTTGTGGCCGTTGCCTTCGCATCATCGGGATTGATCTTTTTCGCGCCCTTGGACCAGTTGATCCTGCCTGCAACAGAAGAGCCGAGTACGCTTGTAACAGCTGACTTCAAAGAGTTCCTCAAAGGTGCCTTCGCACTCTCGACAGGCTTATACTTCTCCATCAGCTTGTCTTTTGCTTTCTTGATTTCCTTCTCTTCTTTATCGAGCTTTGTCTTGGTTGTCTTAAGATCAGCTTCAGTCTTCTCGAAAGCTGTCTTGTCATCAGCTAACTGCTTCTTTGTTTTCTCGATCTCAGTCTTCAGATCCTGAAGATCGGAATATGCCTGATTGATGGATGTAAGTGACTCGTTATATTCTCTTCTGCTCGTACGGAATTCGGCGATCTTCTCGTCGTAATCCTTCCAGTCGGCATCGAGCTGATCCTTTGTATTCTTGAGTTCATCCGTCCATGCATCAAGCTGCTTCTGGATGATCTCCTTCTCATTTCCTGCCCTTACAAGAACCTCGTTATATCTTATCTCCTGATTCCTTATGGAGAGCTTATTGAGACTGCCCGAAAACATGGCAATCCTGGCAAGATAGATGTGGCCGAATCTGTCCAGCCCTCTGGTGCCGTTAAGCACGATCTCCGCACTCATGAAGCAGTTCTGGAGTCTGTCCTTATCAAAAGCTTCAGGCTTTACCAGAACGTAACGCGAACCGGGTGCCTTTTCAGCTGAGCATGCGTGATCAGGATGATAAACGATTCCGGTAATAACGTACTCTGATCTAGAAAGATATTCAGGAATGTTTCCGTCGTAATCCCTTACATCCAAAGTGTCACCTATCTTAAGACCTGTTGCTTCATCAACGCTCTTCTCGATAACACATTCATTTTCATTTTCCGGCAGACGTCCCTCGATCATCCTTACGACATTTATCCTGTCGGTGAGAGAGACTACCATTACGTCAGTCTTATTGCCCTGCGTTGAGATCTGGCCTGATGTTCTGTAAGAACCCTCGACATCAGCTACACCTGAAAGAGCACGCACGTTCTCGATCTCTTCTGCTGATATCAGCTTGTCTGAATAGATCTCGACATCTCTGTAATTGCATGAATCATAGAATTCATCACCGCTTACTGAAATACTTTTCGCAGCAAAATCAGCTCCGAGAAAAGATACCGCGAAAAGCAGCGTAATAACGACAACAGACAGGTACGAAGCGGCCTGTCTTGCAAAATACTTTCTTGAATCCTTCGTCCTGACTTTTCGGGAAGTTACCATACAAGCTCCTCTGCGCTCAAAGGATGAAGGTTCTTCTTTATGCTTAAGACTTTGCCGCCCTTGAACCTGACGACGCGGTCAGCCATTTTCGCGATCTCGGCATTCTGAGTTGTCATGACAAGTGTAGTCTTCCTGTCACTTACGACACTCTGGATAACGCTTAAGAATTCGATACTCTCATCGTAGCTTAAAAGTGCAGTCGGATCGTCAGCTAAGATGATCTGGGGCTTCTTTACGATCGCCTTTGCAACTGCCGCACAAAGCTGCTGCGAGCCGGTCAGGGAAGACGGATAATTACCTGCAAGTTCCTCTAAGCCTGTCTTGTCGAGTGCATCCCAGGGTGATATGGAATCTTCAGCAAGCTTTGCAATGAACTGAACATTCTCGAGAACTGTAAGATTAGGCATAAGATTACCGCTCTTGAAAATGAGTGAAGCAAAATCACGCCTGAACTGTGTAAGCCACTCATCAGTAGGATTGGAATAGTCCATATCCTCAAAAGACATGGTGCCTTCCGTGGGAGTATCCATTCCGCCTGCGATATTCATTACCGCTGTATTTCCGCTTCCGGGTTCACCCAGAAGTACAACGAATTCATTCTTGTAGATATCAAGGTTTACGCCATTAAGGATGCTGCTGACTTTGCCGCCGTTCTCGATATCCTTGGTGACGCCTTTCAAAGAGACGAGGACCTGCTTCTTCTCTTCGGGAACAACATAGAAGCCCTTCTCTCCGATCGTCTTGGCTGAAAGAGCTGCAGCCTGCTCGCAGATCTCGAGTTCTTCTTCGCCGTAACGTGTACCGTTGATCCTGTTGATCAAAAGGAAGCATCCGATGATCTCGCCTTCGTCGGCATTCTTTACCGGAACACAGATCAGAGATCTTGTTGTAAGTCCCTTCCTGTCAAATGCCGTGCCGTCGAATCTGGGATCCCATGTCGCATCTGATACCAGCAAGGACTCACCTGTCTCGATAACGTATCCCTCTGCGCCCTGGCCTTTTCTGACTGTCACATTGGAAATGTCTGCAGGTCCCATGTGAAATGCAGGAGTAAGGATATCGTTCTCCTTATCAAGGAGCCATACCGCACCGGCTTCACTACCCAAGTCTCTTGCGATTATCTCAAGACTTCCGGAGAGTGCCTCTTCAAGGTCACTGACTCCAAGGAGCTTATCCATAAGCTCGAAAGTCACACGTTTGAATCCCTTTTCAACCGACATGTTATCTATACCGCCTAATCCATTATTCTTGAGCACCACCAAACAGACGGAAATCCAAACTCCATAATTAGCTGATGCCTGACAAGAATCACGGCATAGTTATCCAGTCTATTTAGTCACATCCATATTATAATCATTTTTAATTGATTTCTTTACACAAAAGTTACCATTTTTTATCCCTGACACCTTATAATATATAGTGGATTCTAACTGAAACCACTATCTTTATTTAAAGTGGGAGGCTCTCATATGACACTTGAAGCATTATACGGCGGCTTGAACCCTCAGGACTTCTACATCGGAAAAGTCACTCAGGTATACAGAAGTAACTGTACCGCCCAGATCGAAAACATATCCCTGATGGCTGACAGAAGCAAGTTCAATAACACTTTCCTTCCGAACACCATTAACTACTATGTCCTGGTCGATTCCACAGTCGGTATCTTCTTAGGTGAGGTTTTCGAGAACAAGGCTTCCAGAAAGAGTATTTTCGAAGTATCATCCGGCGAAGCAAAAGCCAGTGACTACCAGGAAATCCAGATCGATACCATCGCACTTATCCCGCCCGAAGATGTCAAGTTCAGACTCGCAGGCTTCAAGACACTGGGTATCACCGACAAGGTCTATCTCGCTACAGACGAGATCTATAAGTTGTTCCTCCAGTCCCTCGAGTTCACAGGCGAGGACGAAGAACCGCTTCCGCCGTTTGCAACATTCATCAACAGGTCAGAAGCAGACGTTACATTGAAGCCTTCAACACTCTTCAACCGTCACCTTATGTGCATCGGCGCCACAAACAGCGGTAAGTCCACAACAGCTCTCGCAATCCTCGACAAGGTCGTCTCCACAAAGAGAAAGGCCCTCATCATCGACCCTACAGGCGAATACAGAAACGCTTTCAATGACGACGAGATCACGAAGCTAACCCTCGGTGTCGATACGACAGTATCGCCCGGAAAGATCTCGATGGAGCAGTGGGAAAAGCTTTTCGAGACTGAGAACAGCTCACAGGGTGCTGTCCTCTCAGAAGCAATCACATCTCTCCGTTACATGAGAAAGATCGGCAGCACTTCCTACTATCAGAAGATCGGTGAGGATATCGAGGAAGTACAGGAGAACATCGCATCCGTCGGCAAGGACGATACCGAGTTCAACATCGAGCTCCTCCCTGAACAGATCCAGGCTGAATCCATCTGCGAACCTGACAGAGACAACAACTACAACTTCAAGTACCGTTACGATACGCTCAAGGCTAAC
>CAMIYM010000027.1 GCA_946403085.1 uncultured Clostridia bacterium
AAGATCGACGGTGTCCTGATGACTATGGTTGATTCCCGTACTGTCAATGCCAGGGAGATCACAGGCGCTCTTAGAGATGCAATGGGAAACAATATCAATGTATTTAATACAGAGATCCCGAGATCTGTAAGAGCTACCGAATGTCCGAATGTTGGTGAAAGCATATTTGTTCACGATCCCAAAGGCAAAGTCGCAGATGCCTATGCCGTCCTTTCGAAGGAGGTGAGCGGTCTTGAGAGAAAAGCCCAAGTTAGATCTCGGCCTTACGGCATACGATGAACTCTTCAAGGATGATAAGGAGATCAAAGAAGGAAGACTTCCCAAGATCTATGATATCCCCATCGAGTTAATCGATGACTTCCCAGACCATCCGTTCAAGGTAAAAATGGACGAGGATATGGATCAGCTTGTGGACAGTATCAAGGAGAGAGGGCTCATAACCCCCATCACCCTGAGACCAAAAGAAGATGGGCGATACGAGATCGTTTCCGGACACAGACGAAAGAAGGCCTGCGAGATTGCAGGTCTTTCTTATGTAAAAGCAGATGTTCGGGATATGACTCGTGATGAAGCGATAATCCTCATGGTCGAATCGAATCTGCAAAGGTCAACAATCCTACCCAGCGAGAAAGCCTTCTCTTACAAGATGCGTCTTGAGGCTCTCAAGAGAAGGTCGGGCGAAAGGACAGATTTAACCTCTGTCCCAGTGGGACAGAGGTTGGGTGGACAGACAACGAGGGAATATATTGCGGAGAATAGTCCTGACAGTAATACTCAAATTCAGCGCTATATCCGTCTCACCGAACTTATCCCCGAACTCTTGGATCTTGTCGACGAAGGAAAGATCGCCTTGAGACCAGCAGTCGAGCTCTCATATCTCAAACCTGAAGAGCAGAAGATGGTCTATGAGCAGACACTGGACTGCGATTGCACCCCGTCGCATGCTCAGACTATCAGGATGCGAAAGTTCTCTGAAGAGGGTCGTCTTACTGACGCGGTCATTGAATCCATCATGCAGGAGGAAAAGCCGAATCAGAAGGAGAAGATCCATATCCCCTATGGTCAGCTCCGGAAGTATATTCCGGACAATGTATCATACGACGATACCAGAGACTATATCTTGCAGGCCCTGGAGTTCTATCAGAAGCATCGTGAAAAAACACCCACACAAACACAAAATCAACCAAGAAAGGTAAGGTAACCAAAATGGAAGACCAGGAAATCAACAACACAGAGGTTCAGGAAACAGAACAGCAGCCTGTCGAGACACTTACTATTAAGTTTTCTCGTAAGCTTGCCAGACCTTTTACTTCGTCTGGCGGTAAGGAAATGGCTGCAATCAAGATTCCTAACACAGATCCCGAGGACAAGCGTGCTTGGGAAGAGTTTGTACTTCCCGTAAAGATGATCCATAGCGACCACTACGGAAGCAAAACGCTCTGGGCCAAGATCCCAGCTGACGGTTCCACCACACTTTCAAGATCCATCAAGCCTTCCTCAGAAGACGGCGACTGGACCAAAGAGGAAAGAACCGTTGATAACAAAACACTGAAGTCACTGGTTGAGGCTTATAAGCTCAAACCGAAGACTCAGTCCACGAGATAATTCTCGCATCGGGAAGCCCTATAAATAATAATGCGCAGACAGGCGTTTGCGTGTTGATTAGCGCTTCCCTTCCCCCACACCCCTAACCCTTTCAAACTAATAATCTTATGCCAGCAAAAAGAGAATGTTTAAGTTAACTGCTCTCGGCAATCTTAATAAGGCGACAAAAACTAAATCGCACATTTTTCATTTCATGCCGACTGTTATAAGATTCAGGCAAATGGATACGGAATTGACGGACTTACAACACAAGGCTTAGTTCATCTTTTCTTCTTAGCCAAGCAATTGAAAGGGGGAATCTCAAATGAGACCGTTAGTTAAGCTGATAATCAGTCTGGCAGTTAAGATTGCCTTCATAGCATTGATCTATGCAATAGTTATGGGTTTAACCGGTTGCAGAGGTTGCAGTAATCCCGATGCCCTTTCTTATAGTTCAGCCAATACAGAAGAAACAGTGTTCACGAGTGATTCTTCAAGTGATGTATTCACGTCTGAATCAAGTGAAGAGGCCATGCCTACTTCTTCTTTTAGCCAAGCTGATAGGAATGTTCCAGAAGAAAGCTCGGTTGTTACAGAAACTACGATAACCAGTGAGGTTGCTGAATCAACACAACAGACAAGACAATCAACTCGTAATTCTGAACCCGCGATCGTTAATTCAGATCAGTCGCAGCCGAAGGCAACTTCAACGCCGACACCCAGGCCGACAAAGGCGCCCACTTCAGTACCAACGAATACCCCAAAGCCGACAGCTACTCCAAAGCCAACGGCAACACCGACACCTGAACCTACGGAAGCGCCAGAACCCACAAAGGCACCGACATCAACACCAAAGCCAACACCGACACCTAAGCCGGTAAACGATCCAAAGTACACTAAGTGCATTGCGGATGTTGAATACTGGGCAGGTCAAGACAACTGTTATCACGGCTATGTTTATGGTGTTCCGTGTAGGAGAAATTCTGCTGGAAGATGGGTCACAACTAGCGAGGGTGAACAAATGGTATGGGATGCAATAGAGGCAGAACATCCTGACTATGGCGGTTACTCCGCCAAGATAGTCTCAGGATCTCAGAGAAACTTCTCGTAAGAACAACTAAACAATAGAGCATGAGAAGAGCTTCAGAAATGAGGCTCTTTTCTTTTGCTCAAATTTCAAAAGTCGAAAACACAAACAAAATCCAACAAGGAGGAAAAAAACACAATGCAGAAGAAAATTGCAAGCAAGATCTCTGCAGGAGTTCTTTCTGCCGTACTTGTGCTGCAGGGGATGTTCCCCACGGTTGCGGTAATGGCAGATGAGGTCTCTGAAACAGGATCTTCCGAGACAGTGATCGAGGAAACCATTGTTGAAACTTCCGAGTCAGAGGAAACAACGGCTACGGAAGACACCAAAGTTCCCGAAACTTCTGAGACAGAGGAAACGGCTGTTCCTGAAGAGACAACAGTTGTTGAGACTTCAGAGACCGACACTACAGAAACCACTGTAGCTTCCGAGCCGTCAGATTCTAATTCTGCGGTCAACATCGTTGTTGCTGCTGATTCAAAGGCCTTCAGCGATATCGTTTCTGATCTGTCATCTTCGAACCGTCTCATCGTTCAGACAGCATCTGATATAAGGAATGTTATTAAGAATGCTACAGGTGTTTCTTTTGACGGCACATACGTTATCTCGTTTGCCGATAAGAAATCTTATGACAGTGCAATATCCTACTTCGAAGCACATAAAATCACATATGCCGAAGACGGCGCAGTTAAGCTTTGTGCTGGCAACATTGAGTTTGTCCTGAATTCCGGGATAAACCCGAATGCAAAGACGAAGATCGCTGTTATCGATACGGGATCCAACGTAGCAAACGAGAAGTATTCCGTTATTGGCGACGATGTTTCCGATCAGCACGGACACGGCACAAACATTGCAAACTATATCCTTTCTGAGACCGACGATGCTTATATCATATCGATCAAGGCAATCGGTTCTGACGGTACAGGCAATGTTTCCGATATCTGCGCAGCCGTCACAATGGCTCAGAGCATGAACGTCGACGTTATCCTTATGGCTCTTTCCGTAAAAGACAACGGTGAATATGATGCTTTTAAGGAAATTGTTAAGGAAGCTAAATCAAGCGGTATCACAGTAATCGCTTCTGCCGGCAACAATAATGCAGATGCTTCTGCTTATCTTCCAGCTGGTATAGAAGGTGTCATCACTGTCGGTGCTATCACAGCAGACGGCTACAAGTACTCTTCGTCCAACTACGGTTCTTGCGTTAACTACTATGTTTCTGCAACTTCCACATCACAGGCGAGCGCACTCTTTGCCGGCAAGTTCATTGCCAAGAACATTGGTGATGTTGCTACAAGCTGCACCATAGCTCCCGACGATCCTACTGATGCAGATGATTCCGACTCTGACCTTGCTGAGGTAAATCTCACCAAGAAGAAAGCCGGTGTCTATATCTTCATAACTAAGGAACAGATGGTCGCTGCAGGCTATACAAGTTCTGACGCTTTCAGAAATGCTGTAGTTAATGCAGCTGATGCAATGACAGGAGCAAAATACGCTCAGAGTGGTTCTGGTGGTTCCGGTGAGAAGGTAGACTGTATCACTTATACTCACCTTGCTTTTGCACAGGCTCTTAAGAAGATCAGCAAGCTCCGTGAGTCGGGCGGTTATGTCTACTTCAGCGGAAGTTGCAAGGGTGAAAAGCCTTGGAGACTCTATACCACAACGGGCTCTACAGGGTGTACTTCCTGGCTCTCACTTCACGGTATCGGCAGCCCGAGCTCTGCAGGCGTCAAGATGTCTACGCATTCACTGAGTGATCTCGGTGTCGAGAAAGGCGATCTTGTCTTTTTCGGAAAGAGCAGCGACGGATATTGGCATCACGCTGCTATCTATGCTGGTTCAGGCACCTATTTCTGGCAGGCCAGAGGTTCTTCTTACACCGCAGGTAAATCACAGAGATCAGGCGTATCTGTAAATGAAGACACTTCCGGCAACGACCGTATCCTCGTTCTTCACATTGAAGACTTCAAGGAAGAGCCGAAGATAACCTTAACGAAGTCTGTTGAGAGTGATAGCTCTGTTCTTACAGACGGTAACAGCTGCTACAGCCTTGCAGGCACAACTTACACGCTTTATAAGTCTTATGAGTTTGGCGATGTTCCTACTCAGGCACTCGCTACTTTTTCGATTGACGCAAGCGGTAAGACAAGCACGACCTACAAGATAGCTGCCAATTCGACTTATTTTCTTGTAGAAACGAAAAGCGGTTCAGGATTTGAGATCGATCCAGCCATTTATAAGATAGAGACAGGAAGCAAAGTAACTGATGCCATCACGGTAACAAATCTCTTGACGGAAAAGTCAACCAAGATAAGCGTTAAGAACGACTTGTTTACGATCCCTATGACAGATATTCCCGTATCTGACCCGTTTGCTTTCAACCTTGATAAGGTATCAACAGAGGGCCAGCATACAACAGCTGACTTTAATAATGCTAAGTTCAGGCTTGAGTTCTATGGTGAGAAGATCACATTCGATACTCCTATCACAACTCAGAAGCCTACTACAGTATTCGAGTTTAGCTTAAATGGTAAGTCTCAAAGGATCACTCTTGAGTTCCTGGCAGGTCTTAAGGCTACAGCCGGTTCCAATAAGACATACTTCAAGGATATCTATGATGCAGATATCTTCGACGGCGGAATGAGATTGCCTCTTGGAACATACCGCATCTACGAAATCTCCGCACCTGACGGATATGAGCTTAATACTCAGGTCTTCCGTACAAGGATCTATCAGAAGGATGACGGCACTGCTGCAAGAAAGAGCGGCGTTGAAGGCATGTCCGAAAGTGGTTATAACTACTTCTCACACAAGCTGGATAAGTCAGGCTCTGACTACGACCTCCTGAAGATCACACTCGATGAGACTACGGTAAACGGTCATTATTCCCTCACAAAGGAAATGGATGACAACGAGATAGTAAAAGATATCACGGGCGTTTATCACTTTGAACTCCGCAACACAACGGATAACACTCTGATTGCTACAGGTGTATCAGAGAAAGACGGCAGAGTCCGCTGGACATATGCTCTTGATAATCTCCGTATGGCTGATAATCTCGGCATTTTCCTTACGAATACGCCAACTTATGAGCTTGAACTTGCTGTCTATAATGCAGGCAAAGCAAAGATCTCATATGAGGTTAGAGAGTTCATCCCCGATACAGTTTACGGAAACACTTCTATCGGATATTCCTATACAACTCCTTCAGGATGGACAAAAAGCGCTGACGGTTCCTACTTCTACAAGAAGGTAACTCTTAGTGATAACGACACTTATGTCGATGTCATCAAGAACAATGTCGAATATGGCGATATCTCCATTAACAAGGCGATCCCCGTTGACGATACGTTCGATAGGACAAAGGTCACATTCTATCTGTACTACACAGATAAGAATATCCTTATCGCTTCCGGCAAGGTCGATTCCAAGGGTAATATCGAGTGGACGAAGCTTGCTTCCACAGGCTACGGCGTTGACGACTGCCGTGTCGGTATCAATGAAGTGAAGCATCTTCCTCTCGGCAACTACAGGATCGAGGAAGTCTGGAACAGAGCGTATCTTGAGTCTTTGGATGGCAAGAAGGTCGAGATAATCTCAACCAACAACTCTGGCTGGACTCTTGATCAGAAGGCTGATACCACAAGGTACTACAAGAACTTCGTTCTCAAGGAAGACGGCAAGGTATTTGCTTTCGGCGATATCAAGAACGATGAGCACGTACAGTGGTTCAACATGACCAAGACAGTTACAGTCGCTGGCGATGTTTCAACCATCAAGGCTGAGCTCTACTATGTAACAGACAACAAGGAACTCGTAAGAGTTGCTGACGGTACCTGCACAACCAGCAAGGGCAAAGGAACATATAACTTCACTTGGGAATACAACGGTGTATCTGAGATGCGAAACGGCCTCCAGACATTGAAGCTCCCTGAGGGTGATTATATCGTCAGAGAATATGTTCCTAAGACCTTCTACGCTAACGGCAATAAGAACGTGCCTTATACCTATATGGTTCCTGAGGGTTTCACAGCTGTTAAAGATAAGAGCGGAAAGATCGTTTATTTCGAAAAGAGCTTCCACGCTTACAACAACGAGAAAACCGTTAATTCCCAGAGCATAACCAACACAAGGATCGAGGCATCTCTTGAAATCCGTAAGGTCGAGCAGGCTGCTACGATCGATAGAGACTTCAAGTTCGCTATCTACTACAGAGGCAACGATGAAGAAGCCAAGAACATCGGTGTGTTCACTGACGAGTATCTCCTTGACACCGTAACAGTCCGCACATCTAAGGGTTCTGGCATGACAAAGCTCAATAAGATCCCTGAAGGCTGGTATGAGATCGTCGAGATCCAGTCTGCAGGCTGGGCAGCTTCCTGGGTCAACAGTGATTCCAACACTGCTGATGGTAAGCTCGTTCACGCAACATCTGAAGGCGGCACAAACGCAACACCTGTTATCCGTGATAATGTTGCGCTCTTCGGTGTCGATGTCCCGGGCGTACTCGTTTATAACAAGATATCCATTGATGTCTTCGTTAAGAAGTACGACGCTTGGACAAAGAAGGTAATCACCACCGCTGGCGATCACCCCGAGAATATCCACCTCACGTTCTATCTCTATAAGGATACGAACGGTAATGGCATTCTTGATAAGGATGAGATGGGATCTTATCAGGTAATGGTCGATACTGACGATGACGGCAACGTAGTCTTCAAGGACATTCCTGCAGGAAAGTATATCCTCAGAGAAGTTGCTACAGTCAACGGCTACTACTTAACAGCTCCTGATATCGCCTTTGAAGTAAACGATGCGATCAACTTTGAAGCACGCCCTGCCAACACTCCTTATGCTGAACCCATAAAGGTCACAAAGGTCGACAACGAGACGAACGAGCCCCTTTCCGGTGCTGAGTTTGCAGTATTTGTTGACTCCAACGACAACGGCGTTTGGGATAAGGCAGACAAGAAGGCTCAGGTTTGGATCGATGCAAACAAGAATAAGCTCATTGATGACGGCGAACTTAAGGAATGCGTCATAACTGAAACATCCAAGGGTGTTTACGAGTCAAACGGCGTACTCCACTTCAACGACGGCAGCAAGGAATTCGGCAACAGATACTTTATCGTCGAGGTAAAGGCTCCCGCCGGATACTTCTTTGTTAAGCCTGACGGCACTTTCACAACGGAGAACACTTGTGAAGCATTCACGATCCGTGCTAAGGATACGACAGCTGCTGATTTCAAGGTCGGCGTTAAGGAATTTGTGTTCCGCAACCAGACCGGCTCTGTTTATATCCACAAGGTCAACGACAAGAACGAGTTCCTCTCCGGTGCTGAGTTCACTATCTATAAGGATGAGGATTGCACGGAAATCGTCGGTAAACTCGTTGAGAATACCGAGAAGCAGAGATATGAGTACAGAGGCCTTGGTATCGGTAAGTACTATATCAAGGAAACATTAGCCCCTGAATACTATATCGAAGATCCTAACACGTATGACTTCGAGATCACTACAACCACAACTTATGCAACAGTCGATAACATTGACTGGAATCCTGAGAATGATATCCGTGGTGAGTTCCTGAACTTCAATCCTATCGTTAAAACAACTCTTACCGATACGGAAACAAAGGGCCATATCGTTGCTCTCAGAAAGACTATCACTCTCGTTGATACCGTTAAGTATGAGGGTCTTGTCGTCGGTAAGACCTATGTTATGGAAGGTACTCTTTATGACAAGGAAACTGGCAAGGAGATCCTTGATGCTGAAGGCAAGCCGGTAACTAATTCCGTAGTCTTCATCCCCAAGACATCTGATGGCACAGTCGATGTTCCGTTCACTGTCGAGATTGTGCTTGTAACGGGTAAGACACTCGTTGCAGGAGAAAAGGTTAAACCTGAAGGCAGCAACAGATATTGTGGTATCCACTATGATCTGAACGATGTTGAGCAGACTGTTTATGTTCCTAAGATCGGCACAACTGCAACTATCGGCGGAAACAAGGCTATCTACCTTGGCTCAAAGGAAGTAAGGAATATCACTATCACCGATAAGATCTCCTACAAGGGACTTGAACCCGGAAAGACATATCGCGCTGAAGCAACTCTTTATAAGGCTGACGGCACTCAGCTTATGAGCAACGGCAACCCCGTTATTGCTATGCTTGAGTTCACGCCTAAGTCTTCTGAAGGATCTGTGGAAGTTAAGATAACGTTCTCCTCTGAGGGACTTTCCGAAGGTGATAAGATCGTTGTTTTCGAAAAGGTATACGACGTTGAGACCGGTATCCTTATCGGTTCTCACGAAGACCTGAACGACGACGGACAGACTGTCACTATCCACTTCAGACCTTCTACAGGCGAGGTAATGCCGACTTATATGAAGTTCGGCGTAGCTCTCCTTTCCTTATCAACTCTTGTAGCGTCTCTTGTTATCAGACGCAAAAAGAAACTCGCTTGCTGAGGGTAATGGTTCACTGCCCCGTGGGTCAAAAGCTCACGGGGCTTATCTATTGAAGGAGGCTTTATGAGAGATAGCAAAACCTTAAGGATCATCGTCAAAACAGTATTGGTGGTCCTTTTTCTGCTTGGCCTGGCCTTTTCGTGTATCGGCTGGATAAAAAACCACGCAAGACAATCTGTTTCAAAAGAAGCAGTCAAAACAGTGGAAAGCGTGATTGAAGACGGTGGAGATAAAAAGGTCACTTTCGAGGTCCCTGTATCCGACTTCCTTGCGGTCGATGGCGAGGCGGGAGAAGACGATACAACGCTTGATGAACTTCTGCGTGAAATGGGAGATCTGTCTTCCAAGCATGAGACATTAACGCTGATAGGAATACTTGAGATCCCCTGCATCAATGTTAAAGAACCTATATGGGATTCCTGCTCCTCTACTGCCCTGCGCTTTGGCGTAGGGAGATTTCCTCAGACATCCAATATCGGGGATGATGCAAACTGCACGCTCTTCGGTCACAGGATGAGACAGAGCAAGACCATCTTCTGGCAGCTTCAAACACTTGAAAAGCATATCGGTGAAGAGGTCATTGTAACAACTACCGACGGCATCAGGCACAGCTACAAGATAGCTGACACTGTCTATGTCAAAGATGCAGCAATCGACCCGTACTTAACGGCGGATATGTTCGATACCGAGCATTTATGTCTCGCAACATGTGGTTACGGCCAAGACCCTTACAACAAAAAAATCTACAGGGCAAAGAACACGGAATTCATCGTAATCTGCGTTCCTGACAACTGACAAAGGAGAAATACAAATGAACAAAGAATTAGAACTACTTGAATACCTTATGGATAAGCACATTGGCAAAGACAAAGCTATTCACAGCAAAAAGCTAGAGAAACGCTTCAACATCTGCCCCAGGACCGTGCGCAAGTATATCAACGACATGCGTAAAGCTGGTATTCCCGTCTGCAGTAACGAAAAAGGTTACTGGATCGCTAAAACACCCGAAGAAGCACAAAAGACCGTTAAACGTCTTGATACCTTCGTTGGTGAAGTAAACAGCGCCCGTACGGGACTTGCTGTTGCAGCGATACAGATGCAATCTGTCACGACTATAAAGGAAGAACATATCCAGATTACCCTTAAGGTCGGATAAAGCTATTACAGAACCTGCTTTCCAGCGATGCGGAAATGCAGGTTTTTACATGCCCAAACGGGCAAATAAATCTTCAAGGAGGTATCTGATATGGCATCAGATGAAATCACAATGCTTGAGCCTGAGTTGCTTTCTAACAACGGCAAGGGCGTAAGACTTTTCGCTTATGCATGCGCAATGAGCAGAAAAGACAGAGGCGCTTCGTCTTCTCACGGAGACAAAGCTGAGGGCGGTTCCGGCATCACCGGGTTAAGAAAAGAGCTTGAAAAGACAAAGCTCGACGTATAAGAAAGGACGGTAAAAAAACATGGATTTTGAAGAATTCAAAAGCAACCTTATGGATCTCATTACTAAAGAGGTCGAGGACAGAGGACTTGAAGGTATCTCTATGAAGTTCAATTCAATCAACTCCCCTGATGGCATGACCGACAGGCTCATGGTCTCTGTAGGAGACTCCAAGATGTCTATGGCATTCAGACTTAAGGAGATCTTCAAGGATGTATGCGACGGTGAGAGCCTCGATCATGCGGTCTACAAGATGGTCAATACTATCGAGGCCAACATCGAGGTCATCAAGACAAAGGAAGGCGATGTAAAGAGCTTTATCTCCGATTACGATCAGGTCAAGGACCATACTTTCCTGAGACTTATTCCCGGGGATTCACCTGTCCTTGGTGAGACACCGCACAGGATGATTCAGGATATGGCTCTTGTCGTAAATGTCCACCTTGACAACTTCTCTGACGAGAACGGAAGATCTTGCGTTGTTGTAACCAAGCCGCTTATGGAGATGTATGGTGTCGACGAGGCTCAGCTCTTTGCAGATGCGGAGAAGAACTCCCTTGAAAACGAGCCTATGGTGTTCACCCCGCTCGGGGATATGATCAAGTCCCTCATTGAATCCGAAGAGCTCCCTTCTCCTGATGATGTAGGTATCGTTACCTATATCGCCACCAACAAGAGCGGATTCCACGGTGCTTCTATTGCTGCTTATCCCGATTTTGCTGAGAAGGCTGCAGAGACTATCGGCGGAAGCTTCTATATGCTCCCCTCTTCTGTTCACGAGTTCATCCTTATCAAGGACGACGGCAAGCCCAATGCAAAGGACCTCAACAAGATGATCCGCAACGTCAATGAGACAGTGCTCGAGTCCAGAGATATTCTCTCCGGTCAGTGCTATCACTACGACGCAAAGGCCAAAGTTCTTGAGACAGGTCTTAAGTACAACGCTAGGGTCCAGCAGAGGAAAGGCGGCACAAGATGACCTACGAGAACTATATCGAAGAGACAACCAACAACTGTATGTCAGTCTTAGCTGACTGCAGTGCTGGCGAGCTCTTAGACGTTGAACACCTGAGAACACTTCTTTGGGAAGATGACAGAGTCACCGGTGTAATCAGCGGCTATTGTTCTTCTGTTAATGGCACGGCTGCCGAGAACATCAAAGATGTCCTCTTCGATGAGAAATTCCTGGCGGATTTCAATGAACGTGAGATGAATATGCAGGAAGTCATGGCCTATGGAGCTGAGGCTATCGATGTAGTAGCAAGATGCTTGGCCTTAAAGCACATCAGTATTCTCGAACTCGTCGAACGGGAACAAAGAAGACGTATTGAGAAAGAACGTCAGGCACGCAGAAACTCGGCAAGAGTGTAACTGCGTGCAGGAAGAATCCGAAAGGGTTCTTCCTGTTACATGGCTTAAAAGCCTCTCATAAGAAAGAAGGAACTCAATATGAATCTGATAAGCAAAGAAGATCTGGCGCGGGCCAGAGAAATGGACTTGCTGACATATCTTACCTACTATGAACCCGGGAACTTACGACATGTTTCCGGGAATGTTTATTCTACTGTAGAACATGACTCGCTCATCATAAATAACGGTAAGTGGTGTTGGTTCTCACAAGGAATCGGTGGAAAGTCTGCCCTGGATTATCTGATCAAAGTTAAAGGCATACCGTTTCGTGAGGCAGTCGAAAGGATTATCGGCCGTATTACGGAACCTCTCCCCCCTATTAAACCCAAAGCGGAAACACCTAAAGTATTCTCTATGCCAAAGGTTAATGATGACCCGTCGCGAGTCGTTCAGTACTTAATTGGACGTGGAATCGCTCCCGAGATAATCAACTGGTGCATTGACCATAAGCTCATATTTGAAACAACGAAGTACAGCAACGTCCTCTTCGTTGGATATGACATGACCGGCAATCCCAGATACGGTGCAGTCAGAGCCATCAACGGCAGTTATAAAGGCGATATCGCAGGAAGTGATAAGAGGTTTTCTTTTACGCTCGCACGAGCAGAAAGTCCTCGAAAAGTTCATGTGTTTGAATGCGCAACCGACCTTCTGTCATACGCAACATGTGTCCTATTAAGGGGCGAAAACTGGCATAAAGAGACATATCTTTCACTTGGAGGAATCGGCGGCAAGGTCTTGCCGTTGGCGCTCGAACAGTTCCTCAAGGATCATCCCGATATCAGTCACATATATCTTCATCTGGATAACGACCAGCCGGGACGTAATGCAACAAAGAATATCACGGAAATCCTTAAGTCTAATTATGTTGTTAAAGATATTCCTCCTCCCGAGGGAAAAGACTTTAACGACTACTTAAGAATCCGATTATCAAAACATAAAGCAATCAACAAGGAGGCAAAAAGATAATGAAAAAGCTCAAGAATGCATTAGCTGCATTGCTGATGCTCAGCACATTGGTATCTTTTGCAGGCTGTTCTGTTAGCACGGAGCAAACAAACGCATCGGATACAACACAGGTCACATACCAGATAGGTTCTCCTGGTAAGACCGAAGATTTTGAATTCGGTGTCACGGGAATCAATTCTTTTGATCTGACAACCGAATATGGTGAGACATTCCATTGTCTGTTGGTAAGCGTGACCTACACTAATCTTTCGGAGAAAGAACAGGATATCACCAAGAGAAATATCGAGTTCTATCTCGATAATGAAGAGGTCAAACCCTGCGAGTATCGCTCCGAGTTCGAAGACATTTTCGAAGAAGGAAATCTCTTCAACGACAACAACGTCAATCCGGGAAGAACCAAAAGAGGCTATATCGTGTACCGCATTTATCGTGATTACTCGACCATAAATGTCTGTATGAACGATGTAACCGTCACAGCAAATAAGGGCCAGGTGACCCCTCTTGCTTTGCCAGCAACAACCGATGCTACGGAACAAACAACATAGAGCACAACAGCTCCGACAGAGTAAAAAGCCGAAGGCTTTTCAAAGGGTTTCAGGGCCTCCCCTGACAAGCTCTCTTGTGTTTGTGCGTACAAACACGTTGCTTGCTGCTCCGTTATCCACGAATACCAACACTACGAAAGGAGCCAGTTATGACAGACAAAAAGACACTCAGGATCTACATCCGAGTAACTTCAGACGAGTACGAATCCATCAAAAAGAATGCAGATAAATCTGGTCTCAGTATAAGCGAATATGCTCGTAGGTCTCTTGTGGGTGATAAAGTCGTTGCTGCTCCTCCGGCAGACTTTGGAGAACTGATACGAGAGATAAAACGAATCGGCAGTAACCTTAATCAGGTCGTACGTAAACTCAATGCTCTGGGCATAGCACATCCTCTAGAGTTGGAAAGATGTGCAGCCAACATAACAGAAGTCATCGAAATGCTGTACCAGACCTTCAGACCTGGGAAAGGAGCAAAGTGATGGCCGTAACATCAATATGGGCTGTAACTCATCATATAGATAATACGATTACCTATATTGTTAATCCTGAAAAAACGGTAGAACGTCCCGAGCTGAGCAAAGAAGCAATCGATGCCCGTAAGGCTGTCGGTGATGTTATCGACTACGCCAGTAACGGAGAAAAGACAGATCAGATGATGTTCGTCACAGGAATCAATTGCTCACCCGATACGGCCACCGAAGAATTCATGAGCACAAAGCGTTTCTGGGGTAAGACCGACGGTAGACTTGCTTACCATGGTTATCAGGCTTTCAAGGAAGGCGACGGTGAGATCACTGCAGAAAAGGCCCATGATATCGGAGTGAAGCTTGCTCAGGAATTATGGGGCGACAGATTCGAGGTCGTTGTTGCCACCCACCTTAACACCGGACATTATCACAATCATTTTGTTGTAAATTCCGTTTCTTTTATCGATGGCCTCAAGTATATCCGTACCAATGCTGATTACAGGCAAATGCGGACCGTAAGCGACAGGCTGTGCAAGGAAGCAAAGCTCCATGTCGTTGAAGATCCTTCTACCATGAAAGGAAGATCCTATAACGAACGGATGATGGAACGCCAAGGCAAGAACACTGTCAGAGGCACCATCCGAGAAGATATCGACTATGCCATAAGGATGTCTCGAACCGAAAAACAGTTTGCTGCAACTATGAAGGAGCTGGGTTATGAGTTCAAATTCTTCAGGAAAGACGGAACCAGACTTGAGCATCCTGGACTTAAGCCGCCGGGAAGTAATAACTTCTTCAGATTCCGAAGCTTGGGACCAGATTACGATCTCGACTCTATAAGAAGGCGTATTATTGTGAACACGACTGTTCAGGATACGCCCTTACTAATCGAAGACAGACCTCTTCCCCATAAGCTCGAACAATCTAAAGGTACCGGCCTGCCTTCAGCATATCAAAGATACTGTGTCAGGCTTTATGCAATCGTTTGCAGACCTAAAAAAGGAAAACGCGAATATATCCCTATGGCTTTAAGAGAAGATATCGATAAACTGGACAGATATATCGCCCAGATGGATTTCCTGTATCAGCATAAGATCGAGAACAAAGAATCTCTGCAATCCCTTAAAAATGAGCTTGTAACAATGTTAAAACCTCTTATTTCTGAGAGACGGAGACTTTATGCAATAAAGAAAAAGGCTGTAAGGAATCAGTATGGCCCCCTGATCACTCAAACTGACGAACAGATACGACCTTTATCTCAAAAGATCAGGGAGATCCGAAAACAAATATCTATGTGTGATGCTGTTGCGGTAAGTTCTGAACGCATCGCAAAGGGACTTGAAGCTCCAACCCAAAAGCCCGAGTTTGAGCCACCTAAGAAAGATATTAAGCCACGGAAACAATCCAGACATTAATCTTCCTCGCTTTCTGGGGCGCTGCTACGGTGGTGCCCCTTTTACATGCCCGATAACGGGCAAATAAATACAAGGAGGAAAAATCCATGGCAATTGAGAATGAGACTGCCGACCAGGTCGTCAGAATGGTCCTGCAAGGCAGCGAAGTTGTCTTAAGGCTCTCGGGCGAAGCGGGTATCAGGCTCGCATCCATTATCTACAACGCCTTAAAGGGAGACCTGACCACAAGAGGCAAGGCAACGCTTTGGGAGTTCTTGAAGTCCGGTAAGGATCAGAAGATCTTCCG
Source organism: uncultured Clostridia bacterium (assembly GCA_946403085.1). Taxonomy (GTDB): domain Bacteria; phylum Bacillota; class Clostridia; order Saccharofermentanales; family Saccharofermentanaceae; genus Saccharofermentans. The sequence goes on from CAMIYM010000027.1 coordinate 15,679, forward strand.
TATTCCTGATGAATATCTCAAAGCGTTTACCAAGGCCAGCAAGAAGTTCGGGTTCCCGTTTGTTGTCTTAAAGGACAGATCCAATAAGGATGGTCTTACGGACATCATGGTGTATGCGACAGATGCTTCCAAAGTAAACCGCGTCATCGAGAACTTCAATCTCCTAGTCAAACAGGTCGAAGTGGTCAAGCCGGAAGTCAAAACCGAGAATGGCGAGTTTATCAAACCTCTCGGTATGCAGCTTTCAGTCCCATTGGATCTTATTGACGGTATCCCTGATCCTCAAGAGCAGGACAAGAGACTCTTGGCTGAGCTGCAGAAGTATGCTTCCAAGATGAAAGCAAACGGTCCACAGATCGTAGAGCCTGTCGGTCTCTTGTGTAAGCCTGACGGCAGGTATGAAGTTCTGCCCGGTCAGGGTTCTAAGAGGATCATGGCGTTAAGACTCGCCGGATACAAGGCTGCTGTTGCCGATATATCGGTTCCCAAGAAGGATGGTATTGAGGTCAGAGCTGAGAATATCGACGAAAGACCACCTCAGGAAAGGTCAGATGAACCGAAAGCCCTAGACGCTCCTGTTCCCGAGAAGACGAATCCTACCAAAGAGGAGGGCCAGACTGTAAACCCTACTATGGCCCGAACGTCAAGAGACCCAGCGTCCGGGCAAGATTACGGGCAGAGATCGAGAAGAGACGGGAAGGCGACCTCTACCACTGAACCAGAAAAAAGACCATCGGTCAGAAAGAAGATCGAACAGGCAAAAGTTGTCGCAGCTGAAAAGCAGGCAGCAAAAGTGCTTGAGAGATCCGCCCGCAAGCCGAGGTGATGTATCATGCGCAAGGTTACGAATAAGTTCTCTGGTAGAAGGATCATTTTATACTGTTGTGGACTTATACCTGTCTCGTGGTTCGCACTGAAGGCTGCACCGTACTTCATCAAAAACGGTCTCGTCGGGGTTCTGGAAAATGCGGGAGATATATTCAATAATCCGTTCCAAATCACATTAGTTAAGGGCAGTTTACAGGCTGTCCTTATCTTTTGTGCCTTGTATGCAGTCGGCATAGGAATATATCTCTCCACCGAAAGAAACTACAGACGGCGTGAGGAACACGGTTCTGCTAAGTGGGGCGATGCTGGGTCGATAAACAGGCGTTATCATGCAAAACCTGATGAAGCCAACAAGATCCTGACTCAAAACGTGAGGATCGGTTTCAATGGCCGCGTTCACAAAAGAAATCTGAATGTACTTGTTGTCGGTGGTGCCGGTGCCGGAAAGACACGCTATTACGCTATGCCTAACATCTTACAGGCAACCAAGGACACAAAGTTTTCAATGGTGGTATTAGATCCGAAAGGCGGAACCCTTCGCTCCTGCGGTAATTATCTGTTAAGTCAGGGATACGATGTCCGCGTGCTGGATCTGATCAATCTCGACCGAAGTCACTGCTATAACCCGTTCGTGTATCTCGAAAGTGATGATGACATCCAGCGTCTTACAACAAACCTCATCAAGAATACGACACCTAAGGGCAGCCAGACTAAAGACCCGTTCTGGGATCAGGCAGCTGAGATGCTCCTGAAGGCACTCGTATTCTACCTCTATTATGAGGCTCCGCCTGATGAACAGAACTTCCCGATGGTTATGGAAATGATCCGTGCAGGTGATGTCAAGGAGAATGACGATGATTACGAGTCTCCCCTTGATATCCTTTTTGAAGAGCTCGAGCTGAAAGATCCTGAGCATATAGCCTTGAAATACTACAGAGGCTATCACTCTGGCGCTGCTCAGACCTTGAAGTCGATCCAAATCTCTCTTATCGCAAGACTTGAGAAGTTCAACCTTCCTTCCCTTGCTGGTATCACTCAGACAGACGAGATGCGCCTTCGTGATCTTGGTGAGAAGCCCGGTGCCATCTTTGCTCTTATCCCAGATAATGACGAGTCTTATAACTTCATTATCGGCATGCTCTACACTCAGCTTTTCCAGCAGCTTTATCGCTGTGCCGACTTTGAACACGGCGGAAGACTTCCCTATCACGTCCATTTCATCATGGATGAGTTTGCTAATGTCTGCCTCCCGGATTCGTTTGATTCGCTCCTGGCAACCATGCGATCCCGAGAAATATCTGTCAGCATAATCCTGCAGAACCTGGCTCAGCTTAAGGCCCTATTTGAAAAGAAGTGGGAATCCATCGTAGGTAACTGCGATGAGTTTCTCTATTTAGGCGGTAATGAGCAAGGAACTCACAAGTATGTCAGCGAGCTCTTGGGTAAGGAAACGATCGATACGAACTCCTACGGACAGAACAAAGGCCGCAACGGACATTTCACAAAGAACGATCAGGTACAAGCCAGAGA
>CAMIYM010000028.1 GCA_946403085.1 uncultured Clostridia bacterium
GATGTTTTGGCTGTTCTGTTGCTTAGATAGTCGTATTCGTATGTCTCTATAAGATATGCCGCTATTTGGCTCGTTTTTTACTCCTTTTTCTTGTTATGAGCTTAAGCCTTTTGAATTCTGCGACGGCATCTTCATAATTGATATGAGTATAGGTATTTAATGTGACGCTTATATCTGAATGTCCCATAAGATACTGTAAAGTTTTGGGATTCATTCCGCTCTTAGCCATGTTAGAACAGTAAGTATGCCTGCATATGTGAGGGGTAATGGACGGCAATTTCTTCCTGTGTGTTGAATTGTATTTCTTTAAGATCCTTTGGAAATAATGTTCCCAGTGCAGGGAGTAGGTTATATTTCCGCTTTTATCCAGAAACAGAAAGCCTTTCTTGCCGTCAATCTGAGGTTCCTTGTTCGGAGCTGCCCTTCTGGAAATGATGGTCTTGAAACAGGCTTCTACATCCGGTGTCATAGGAATGACCCTGATGCCATTCTCTGTTTTCGGGGAATCAATATAATAGCCGGATTTTCCTCGCTTGTTTATTTGGTGGTCGATTCTTATGCAGTGTTTCTTGAAGTCGACATCTTTGAATGTCAGTCCGCAAAACTCAGATATTCTTAAACCGGTTTTAAATAAAATATATATTCCTTCGTAATACCGGCAGAAATGAGGATCTGCTTTTATAAATTCCAGGAAACGCTTTTCGTCCTTACTGTTAAGACCCTCTCTGGTTTTGCTGTCATTGGCTATTACAGATGACAAATCGAATGAGAAAGGATTCTTTTGAATACAGTCATCATCTACTGCGAGCTGGAATGCAGGCTTGAGAACGCCTTTTATCGCGTGTATAGAACTGTACCTTTTTCCGCCTTTCTGAAGTTTTATAAACCAAAGCTTTGCTTCAGATATTCGGATGTTGCAGATGCTTTCTTTCCCGAAGCTGTCACTTTTCAGGGTGTTTATAACAGTCTGATAGCCCATCCTCGTAGTAGGGCGCGAATTGGTTTTGGTCGCTATGTATTTCAGGGCAAGTTCAAGAACTGTCATATCGTTGTTTCTGTCTTTAGAGGTTTTGGTGATTAAACGCGTGTGATCAGCATGGCGGACGTTTGGGTGAGAATTCTGAAGTCTTATAGTGATGTGATGATTCATGTTTGGGCCTCCTTTCAAAGCTGTGTGAACGACTCTTATGCGTTTCTCATGGATTAAATAAACACCTTCCCTCTGCCAATGATAAACAAATGACTGAATGCAGAATTGTCAAAGATGGCGCATTGTATCCGGTGGAAATCAAAAAAAGTGTTAAGCCCAATAAGCCTTCCAAGAACTTCAATGTTCTCGAAAAATACAACATGCCGATCAAACGCGGGATGATAATTGATAATGCTGAGAAGATACATGTGTTAAATGATAACGCTTTTATCTTCCCGGTTTCATTGCTGGGAATATAGTTGCATACCGGAATTTGAAACAAGCCTGCTTTGTGCAATTTACAATCATTCCAGGCTCTTCTGGGCGCCTAAAATAGCAAATGTAATATTACAAATATAAGATAGCGAATGATATTATTTTGCCAATAAGTACGCAAAGGTACTCAAGGAGGGGTTTTTACCATGGGTAAATCTAAGGCTAAGAAGAAGAGAACATTTAAGGAGTTCCTGGCTTCAAAGGATATCAAGGTTTCTGCCAAGACATACTTTGTTGACGCTATGGGTGGAATGGCGCAGGGACTTTTCGCATCGCTTCTTATCGGTACGATCCTTTCGACTGCCGGCAAATATATCGGCATGATCGATGTTGATTTCATTCAGAGACTTGCACACTTCATCAGCAAGGCAGGTTCACTTGCATCAGCAGTAACAGGTGCTGCAATCGGTGTAGGCATCGCTGCTGCTCTTAAGGCACCTATGCTCGTTATGGCATGTGCTGCAGTAGTCGGACAGTTCGCAAATGCTTATCCCGGCAAGCCTTATGCAGCAGGTCCTTTGGGAGTATTCATCGCAGTTATCATTGCTGTTGAATTCGGTAAGATGGTTTCCAAGGAGACAAAGGTTGATATCCTTGTCACACCTATAGTTACATTAGGCTGCGGTTTCCTTTCCGGTTACCTCACATGCCCCGCAATCGCAGTAGCTATGAACTGGCTTGGAACATTCATCAATGAAGCAACAAAGCTTCACCCCTTCTTAATGGGTATCGTAATCTCAGTCGTAGTAGGAATCATCCTCACACTTCCTATCTCTTCTGCAGCTATCTGCGCTTCGATCGGAATCGCAGGAATCGCAGGCGGCGCTGCTCTAGCAGGATGTTGCGCACAGATGGTCGGATTTGCAGTTGCTTCCTACAGAGAGAATAAGTGGGGCGGAATCGTCTCACAGGGTCTCGGAACATCCATGCTCCAGATGCCTAACATCGTAACTCATCCCCAGATCTGGGTGCCTGCGACACTCGCTTCTGCTATCACAGGCCCTATGGCTACAATGATCTTCAAGCTCGAGTGCAACGGCGTAGCAGCAGGTATGGGTACATGCGGTCTCGTAGGTCCTATCGGATGCTTCTCTGCTATGTCCGAGTCCGGAACACTTAACTGGTATGCATGGCTCGGAATGTTCTGCATCTGCCTTTTCACACCTGCAGTTCTCTCTTTGCTCTTCAGCGAGATCATGAGAAAACTCGGCTGGATCAAGGAAGGATACATGAAGCTCCAGGGCTGATATTCTGCGGCTTCGAGGATGCTTTGCGGGCGGTAATGCTTTGAAAATCGAATTAGTGTTTTTGTATAGTTTCGCCCAAATTTTGCCGAAAAGATAAGGGCAATTTGACATCCTTGAATTTTACGTAAATCACTTATAATGCTATTAGGGAACTTGATAGGAACCCTAGCATTTAAGAAAGAATTAAATGTTTTTTGTTTCTCATAGGCGCGGCTTCCACAGCGGGAGCCGCGTTTGCATTTGATACGATATTGCGGCTTGGAATCTGCTTGTGGGATGCGGTGTGTTCTGTTTTCGAGCTATTGCTGAATTTTTGCCAAATCAGGTCTCAATTCAGCAATAATTTGGCAAAACAGAACGGTTTTGCAAAAATCCTTGCCAAAAGCACTATGGTTTTAGCAAAAATTTAGCAAAATCATTTCGGGCGCCGGACTCACATGAACTGATCATGGCATGAACGGACAAAGTCGGCGCGCATTTTCAAAAAAGCTGATCTGTGGTAAAAGTAGCGTGTAAGAACTACCGAATGAATAGGTTTTTCAAAGCGCGAAAAGGAGACACCTGATATGCCACCCGGAGGAAGAATGGGAGGCCCGATGGGCGGGCAGTTCCTGACTGAAGAAGAGAAGAAAAATCAGCCCAAGGTCACACCTGAATTATTGAAGAGAGTTTTCTCTTATCTTAAGCCTTACACGAAGCAGCTGATACTCGTTCTCTTATGTATAATCGTATCCTCTTTCTTCACGCTTTTGCCGTCGATCATCACGGGTAAGATCTTGGATGACGGCCTTCTTAAAAAGGATTTCAAAGCGCTCGTTTTCTATATCGCTTTATCGCTTGCTGTGACACTATTAGCGAGCCTCATCGGAGTTGCCGAGACATACATAAATACGTGGATCGCACAGCACATCACGTTCGACATGAGGAACCAGATGTATTCGCATCTGCAGAAGATGAGCCAGAAGTTTTTTACGAGCAATAACCAGGGCGATATCATCACCAGAATGACCAGTGACATCGATGGAGTTAAGGCTGTCGTAACGAATACTTTCAGCAGTATTTTATCCAATTCGATCACGCTTGTTATCGCGATGATAGCGATGTTCCAGAAGAACTGGATCTTAGCGCTCGTCGGCATAATCATCGTTCCGGTCTTTACTGTCCCCACGAGGAAAGCCGGCAAGCAGAGATGGAAGCTTACCAATGAATCACAGCAGGTAAATGATGAAGTAAACGGCATCTTAAATGAGACTCTGTCTGTCAGCGGCCAGCTCCTGGTTAAGCTTTTCGGCAAAGAGAAATATGAGTATGACAGGTACGAGAATGCCAACCGCAAGATGATCAGTCTGAACATCAAAGAGAGCATGGCAGGAAGATGGTTCAGAGTCGTTCTTACGACCTTCACGAGCGTCGGACCGATGCTCATATACTTGGCAGGCGGCATCCTCATGATGAAGTACGATTCCGACCTTACGATCGGTGACATCACCGTGCTCGTATCGCTCCTCGGAAGGATTTATATGCCGGTCAACAGCCTCCTGAATATCCAGGTCGAGTGGATCAGATCGATGGCTTTGTTCAAGCGCATTTTCGATTACTTTGATATACCCGTTGACATCAAAAATGCTGATGATGCAGTGACACCAGAAACGGTTACAGGTGATGTTGTTTTCGAGCATGTCGAGTTCTCTTATGACGGCTCGAAAAAAATCCTCAAGGATATCAATTTCACCTTGAATGCCGGTAAGAGCATCGCGATCGTCGGACCGTCCGGCTCGGGAAAAAGCACTATCGTAAATCTCATTCCGAGACTTTATGATGCTGATTCCGGAAGCGTCACTTTCGACGGAATTGACGTGCGTAAACTCGACCTGACATTTCTAAGGAACCAGGTCGGTGTCGTATCTCAGGAGACTTATCTTTTCAATGGCACGATCAGGGATAACCTCCTTTACGCAAAGCCTGATGCGACAGAAGAAGACATGATCGATGCTCTCAAGAAAGCGAACATCTGGGACTTCATCGAAAAGCAGGAGAAGGGAATCGATACCGAAGTAGGCAACCGCGGCCTGAAGCTCTCAGGCGGTGAGAAGCAGCGTATCTCTATAGCGAGGATCATCTTGAAAGATCCGACCATCTTCATCTTCGATGAGGCGACATCGGCTCTTGATTCGATCTCCGAGAAGAAGATCCAGGATGCGATCGACCCGATCATAAAGAGCAAGACAAGTATCCTTATCGCGCACAGACTGTCGACCATTCTTGCAGCTGATGAGATCCTCGTCGTCAAGGATGGCACTATCGCTGAACGCGGCACGCACAAGGAGCTCCTCGGCAAGGAAGGCGTATACCGTGAGCTTTACGAGACGCAGTTCTCGAAGGCTCTTATGGAGGAAGACGGCGTGTCCGAACTCGAGCAGTACATCTGGGGCGTCCAGCCCGGAGATGAGCCGCACGAGGAAGAGTGAGGGGCCTGTTCCGGAGATCAGTTTTTCGATGTCGTGAACGGATAACTATGCAAAATCCCTACGGAAAATTCCGTAGGGGCTTTCTATTCGTACATTTGCCTATGTTGTAGCCCATATTAAAAGTCAAAAATATAGTATAATTCTCTCTTGGGTAATCCCAGGAGGATAGATACATGACAAAACCATATTCAGCAACGGCTGAGCAGGTAGCAAAGGAAATAGACACAGACCTGGTCAAAGGTCTTTCATCGGACGAGGCATCTTTAAGACTTGCCAAGAACGGTCCGAATTCATTAGGTGAAGAGAAGAAAGTTCCTCTCTGGAAGAGGTTCCTGCAGCAGTTCGCAGACGCGATGGTAATCATCCTTATCGCTGCAGCAGGACTTTCTGCTTACATGGCCGTTAAGAGCGGCGGCGGATTCGAAGACTGGATCGACGTTATCGTCATCCTCGCGATCGTAATCCTTAATGCATGCCTCGGCGTTTACCAGGAAGGTAAAGCTGACCAGGCTCTCGCAGCTCTCAAGAAGATGAGCTCACCCCAGACAAAGGTCATCCGTGACGGCAAGCTCCACATGGTTGATTCCGAGGGCGTAGTTGTCGGTGATATCGTTGCACTCGATGCCGGTGACTCGATCTCTGCAGATATGAGACTTATCGAATCAAGTTCTTTGAAGGCTGAGGAAGCTTCCCTTACAGGTGAGGCAGTAGCAGTCGAAAAGGACGCTTCAGCAGTACTTCCCGAAGACTGCTCTTTGGGTGACCGCAAGAACATGCTCTACATGGGAACTGCAGTTACTTACGGAAGAGCAAAGGGTGTCGTTGTTGCCACAGCAAGAGATACTGAGCTCGGTAAGATCGCTACAAAACTTACGACAATGGAAGACGAGGAGACACCTCTTCAGAGAAGCCTCAATAAGCTCGGCAAGATCCTTGCAGTAGTTTGCATCCTCGTATGCATCATTGTCCTTCTCGTTGATATCTTCGTTCAGAAGCAGCCTTGGGAAGATGCTCTCATGACAGCCGTATCACTCGCTGTCGCAGCTATCCCTGAAGGTCTTGCAGCAGTCGTAACGATCGTCCTTTCGATCGGTATGACAAAAATGGCAGAGAACAATGCGATCGTAAAGAGACTCCTCGCTGTAGAGACTTTGGGATGCGTTGACGTTATCTGCTCAGATAAGACAGGTACACTTACACAGAACCAGATGACCGTTAAGGTCCTTTACGATGGTGTGAAGAAGTACAACGTCGAAGGCGGCGGATATGCACCTGTCGGCAACATCGTCGACGAAGGCGGCAAGCCCGTCAAGATCGAAGGTGACCTTAAGACACTTATCCTTTCTTCTGTTCTCTGTAATGACGCTTCCATTGTCAAGGAGAGCGAAAAGGATTATTCCTGCATCGGCGACCCTACAGAAGGTGCTCTCACAACTCTCGGTATGAAGGCAAGAATGCTCCGCGAGGAGACCATGCACACATATCCCAGAGAGACAGAACTTCCTTTCGACTCTGACCGTAAGATGATGACCACATACCACTCCGGTATCGAAGCAGGCAAGTGGATCAGCTTCACCAAGGGCGCTCCGGATATCGTTATCTCACGCTGCTCTTCCATCCTTACACCCAACGGTGTTGAGAAGATGACAGACGAGAAGCGCGCTGAGATCCGCGAAGTAAATCACAACTACGCTATCCAGGCTATCCGTGTACTCGCATTTGCCATGAAAGAGCACGGCGACGGTTCCAAGGCAACATTTGCTGATGAGGAGAACATGACATTCTTAGGTCTCATCGGTATGATCGACCCTGCCCGTGAAGAGGCAAAGGACGCTATCGCAGTCTGCCGCGAAGCAGGTATCCGTGCAGTCATGATCACAGGTGACTTCAAGGATTCTGCAGTTGCCATTTCTGACAATCTCGAGATGCGTGACGAGAAGCACATGGATGCATATTCCGGTGAGGAACTCGACAAGATGAGCGACGAAGATCTCCTTGAAGTAGTCGAGAGAACAAGCGTATATGCGCGTGTATCTCCTGAGCACAAGGTACGTATCGTTTCCGCTCTTAAGAAAAATGACCACATCGCTTCAATGACTGGTGACGGTGTTAACGACGCCATGGCTTTGAAGTCAGCTGATATCGGTGTCGCAATGGGTATCACAGGTACGGACGTTTCCAAGAACTCCGCCGACATGATCCTCATGGACGACAACTTTGCAACTATCGTTAAGGCAGTCGAGCAGGGAAGAACGATCTATTCCAACATAAGAAAGTTCGTAGGATTCCTCCTCTCATGCAATGTCGGTGAGATCCTCGTAATCTTCCTTCTCTCACTTGTTCCTAAGTCACTTGTGCCCGGCATCGCCGCTCCTTTGACAGCGATCCAGCTCCTCTGGCTTAACCTCATCACTGACTCGTTCCCGGCTCTCGCACTTGGCCGCGAAAAGGCTGAGCCCGGCATCATGAAGGTTCCGCCGAGATCAAAGCACGAGCCTATCATCAACAAGTCCATGATGGGCCACATCGCAATGCAGTCCGTCGGTTTGTTCATATCAGTAGCTGCAGCTTTCCTCATTGCGCTGATGAGCATGAATAACGGCAATACGTTCTTCTTCTCCGGCGCTCTCGCCGCAGAAGGCGTTAAGGGTGTACATCCTTTAGACGTAGCACGTACGGTAGCATTCGCCACCTTGATCTGCGCTGAGCTCTTCAGAGCATTCGCAGCAAGATCAGAGAAGATCTCAGTCTTCAAGCTCGGAATCTTCTCCAACAAGATGATGAACGTAGCCGTTGGTCTCTCTCTCGTAATGCTCGTAGCTGTTATCTACATCCCGGGCGTTAACACGATCTTTAACAACGTCGCACTGAACCCCATGGCTTGGCTTGTTATCCTGCCTTTGGCAATCCTTCCGTTTGCCGTAAGCGAGATCTCCAAGCTCATCAAGGGCGGCAAGAAGTAATCAGCGCGCGGATTTGCGTCTCTTTCCCTCAAAAATGAGTGATGAGGCGGCAAAATTCGGTTTGCATAACTAAAAGTCATATGTTATTATTCATAGGCTTATTAATTAAGGAGGCACAGATCGATGACAGCTTTGAATATCGTCCTTTGTGTTATAGATATAGTTTTAGCCGTAGCTATTATCATTCTCTTCCTTGTTCAGGAAGGTAATGACCAGGGTATCGGTGTAGTTGCAGGCGGTTCTTCTGATTCCTACTACAACAAGGCAAAGGGAAGAACTCTTGAAGAGCAGCTCAAGACATGGACAGTTATCTGCTGCGTATTGTTCGCAATCGTATCAGTAGTTCTCTACCTCTCCATCGTTAAGGCTTGGTAAGAGAGTCACTAACTTGAACTAACAGGGCCGTCTCGTGTGAGGCGGCCTTTTAATTTGCCGTGTGAAGCGAGGGGCAATCAACCGGGAAAGGTGCTGCCCGCCACGCTGTTTTCGCGCCGGCAAGTCATGCGTGCAAAAATCGTGCAGAAAACGGGGGCAAATCAGCACCAAAATCGTCAATCCGGGGCTGATTTGCTCGAAATGGTGCCAAAATCGGCCTCAACTTGCACCATTTCTGCACCACGGGCAATGAAACGATCCAATAACAGGAAATTGGCGAAAACCAAAGCCACCTACTTGTAGTAAGATATAAAAAATGAAAAAAGAGGAATAAAGAGATGGAAAATAAGAAGAAAACAGGCTTCGCCGCGAAGATGAGCGAGAGCCAGCATAAGAGAAACAGAGTTATTAAGGCGAAGGAAGTGCAGAGTACGCTCCCTGAGACTTTGGCTGACCAGGCGCCGAGAGGTCCCTTGCAGGTCAAGAATCAGGTGATCGGTATCTTGAGGCAGACACCCATGGGCGGTGTCGTTATTCCTGACCCTTCATTCAGGAGCACGGATTACGGTGCCATAGAGATCGATAGGAATCACTTGAACGGCGCGCCTTTCAACATGGTCGTCGTTTGCGAGGTGCTTAACCCCGATTGCGAAAAGGGTGACTGCAGGGGAACTATCACGGAAGTGCTTGGCGACTACGGCAACAACGATGTCAGGATGCTGACCGTATTAAGACAGTTCGGCCTCTCACAGACATTCCCCGAGAAGGTCCTCAAAGAAGTCGAGCCGCTTCCCAATAACCCTGATCCGGAAGTCATTATCAAGGAATTAGCAGGCGGAAGAAGAGATAAGAGAGATCTTCTCACGATCACTATAGACGGTGAGGACGCGAAGGACTTAGACGATGCGATCTCCATTGAGAAGCTCAGGAACGGCAACTTCAAGCTCTATGTCCATATCGCGGATGTTTCCAATTATGTAAGGGAAGGTACGATGCTCGACGCAGAAGCTTTCTCCAGAGCAACATCGGTTTACCTCGTTGACCGTGTTATCCCGATGCTCCCGCCGAAGCTTTCAAACGGCCTTTGCAGCCTTAACCCCAATGTCGACAGACTTGCCATGACGGCAGAGATGCTTGTTGACCGTGAGGGCAGCATCTATGGCGGCGAGGTATATGAGAGTGTCATCAAGTCTGACAGGAGAATGAGCTATAAGGAATGCTACAGGATCCTGACTGAACCCCAGCCTGAGGATGAGAAGGAATATGGCGAGATCATCCCGATGCTCTTTAAGATGAAGGAGCTTGCGGAGATATTGAAGTCGATGCGTGAGAAGCGCGGTGCCATTGGATTTGAGATGCCTGAGACGAAGGTCATCTTAAATGATGACGGCACGGTTCAGGACATCATGCCTTACCCCATCAACTTCACGAACGGCATCATAGAATCGTTCATGATCTGCGCCAACGAGTTCATCGCCAAGAAGTTCTTCGACCTCAAGTATCCTTTTGTATACCGTGTTCACGAAGATCCCGATCCGATCAAGATCGCGAGATTCTCTAATATCGCCAGATATTTCGGCGCGTCAGGAAGGCTCTTCGGCAGGATCAAGCCTCTGGATGTTCAGCGCTTCATGGATACAATTGGCGACAAGACTGCCATGCCTGCACTTAACGAGCTTCTCTTAAGGTCGATGGCAAAGGCCAGATACTGCTCGGATAATCTGGGCCACTTCGGTCTTGCCTCGAAGTTCTACTGCCACTTCACATCTCCGATCAGGCGTTATCCGGATCTTTATATCCACAGGATCATAAAGAGCTACCTGCACGGCGAGAATTCCAGAAGCCACTTCGCCGGCCTCGTCGATAATGCAGCTGAGCATTCTTCCGAGATGGAGCGTAATGCAGTCGATGCTGAGCGTGCATCAGACGATATCAAGATCTGTGAGTACATGGCTGACAAGATCGGCGAGCACTATGATGGCGTCATCTCCTCCATCATTGATGCGGGATGCTTTGTAAGGCTCGAAAACACGGTCGAGGGATTCGTTCCTTTCAGATCATTAAGAGACCACTATTTCTTTGACGACAGGTCCTACAGGGCAATAGGTGCCCACGGCGGCAAGATCTTATCGATCGGAATGCCGGTAACGATCGTGGTCGAGAAGGTCGATACAGAGGAGAATAAGATCGATTTCTCCTTTGAATACGGATTTGAAGAAGAAAGAAATCCCGGTGACAGACGTGTCTCAAAGCCCGGTAAGAAGGGAAGAGATTCTGACAGGAAGGGCAGATCCGGAAAGAAGGGCAGAGAGACCCTGGTCAAGCGTGAAAACTCCGGAAGGAAGGGCGGAAGAAAGAGCATCCCTTCAGCATCAAGAGGAGCTTCAAAAGCTGGTTCCAGAGGAAAGACAAGCGAATCCGGAAGCTTCAAGGGATTTACCGGTAAGCCGAGAAACGGAAGATCCGATCGTGCCGGCGGGAGAGGAAGAAAATGAAAAGCTTACTTATAAAAGATACAACTAGAGAAGAACGTGAGCAGATCGTTGCTGAGTCGATCGGATATATCGACGGCAACTGTGACGGCTGCATGGCCGGCCTTGCCGACATGTATCAGGACTATATCGAAGGCAAGCGCGAGATAAAGGATATCAACATGGAATTCCGTGCTCACTATGAGTCAGGCGATGATGGCCCGACGAGGAACTCCTGCGATTATCAGAGGTAAGTTTCCGGGGCTTAAAAGACACCGGATTATCCCCTGAAAGAGACGGAACTTAAAGTAGATTTTTGCCTGAACCCCTTGTAAATACGGCACTCTACCAACAGTCGGTTGCCCGTGATCCCCATAACTGATAGCTTAAGATCAACAAGTTGTCAGGGGGAGATACATGGGTAATTCAGCGTTACAAAATATACATATCCCCACCGTGAATGTTTATCTGGAACCGGCATCAAAGCAGACTCCATTTAATGCATTCATATCGTTTAATTATCCACTTTATCTCCTCCTGATTGGACTTGCACTTCTTCTTATGCTGGGCAGCCGGGTTTCCAAAAGGAAAGAATGGCAGCCAGAGCCCCTTTCACTCGAGACTTCAAAGCAGATCCAGGGGTTTTCGGCAGTAGCGATAATAATCCACCACCTGTCTCAGGAGCTTGCTGAAGGTGCCGGCGATATCGCTTTTTTCCAGGAGCTTGGAGTCTTATTTGTAGGAATCTTCTTTTTCTTCTCAGGCTATGGCCTTTATACCAGTCTCAAGACCAAAGAGAATTATCTTAAGGGTTTTCTCGGCAAGCGTCTTGCTGCCGTCCTGATCCCTTTCTATATCTGCAACTTCATATTCATAATCAACTCATGTATTACGGGCGCGAAATATAAGCCTCTTCAGCTGTTCTACAGGCTGTCAGGCTGGCTCCTTCTTAATGGTCACATGTGGTATATCGTAGAGATAGCTATCCTTTATCTGGCTTTCTTCATCTTTTACAGACTTATCAGGAACCGTACAGCTGCTACCATAGCGATGAGCATTTTCGTGCTGCTCATGATGGCGGGAAGCCTCATGCTCTGCCATGGCAGGGACTTCGAATGCAGGAACTGGTTTATGGGCGAGTGGTGGTACAACGCTTCGTTCCTGTTCATTATCGGCATCCTCGTCTCCAAGCATTCTGACGGCATCCGCAAGATCGCGAGGAAAGGATATGTTTTCTTCCTCCTGCTTTTCGGGTTCCTTACAGTATTCCTCGGGGGAAAGACTCATCACGCGCTGATGACATGGTCTTACTGGAGCGAGAAACCCGGCAAGGATCCTGCTTACCTTGATAAGATCCGCTGTCTTTCAGTCCAGCTTCCTTGGATCATTGTTTTCGTGTGCTTTGTCCTTCTTCTGATGATGAAGGTCAGGTTCGGCAACCCCGTCCTCAAGTTCCTCGGAAGCATCTCACTTGAGCTTTATCTCATCCATAATCTGTTCCTCACAGGTTTCCAGGGCAAGATTGTAAAGATCCCTTCCGCCGGTATGTATATCATCTTAACGATCCTGTTCTCAGTAGGTTTCGCTGTAGTAATCAACGGAGTGGACAAGTATCTTATCGCGCTTGTCACGGGAAAGAAGAAGGCTGTTCTTCCTATAGGTGAGGAGCGAAAACAAATACATTCAATTGACGTTATGAGAATAATCATGGCTTTCCTGGTCGTTGCTATCCATTGGCCGTTTGAAGGAAAAGCCGGTCAGGTCTTCATCACATACGGCAAGACGGCAGTGCCTTTCTTCCTCGTCGTCTGCGGTTATTTCCTCTACAGGGATGACAGCAAAGAGATGATGAAGCGCCTTATCAGACAGACTAAGAGGATCGCGGTCTTCTTTGTCTTATCAAATGTTTTCTATTTAGGCTTTCTGGGATTCTATCTGAGGGCAACGGAGGGAAGCTTTAAAGGCCTTAAAGGTTGCTTTACTCCCAAGGCGATAACCAATTTCCTCCTTTATAACTTCTCTCCGTTCTCAGAGCATCTCTGGTACTTAGGCTCACTTCTTTATGCACTCGTGTTAATGCTTATCCTTAATAAGCTGAAAGTGCTTAAATTCGCGATGATCTTAGCGCCAGTACTGGTAGCTGCTTATGTCGTCCTGTCACATCTTGGCATAGGCCAGGGCTACCAGCTTAGAAATGCTGTTCTTGTCGGCCTTTCCTATACCATGATGGGTATGCTGATAAGAAGGTTCGAAAAGAAGATTTTGTATTTCAAGTTCCTATCTCCGGTTCTTTGGATACTGTTTGTTATCTGCTGTGCCGGTGCAATATTCGAACTTAACAGTTACAAGCAGGGTACTGCCGTCCCGTTCGTAAGCTGCGAGATCCTTACATATGTGATCGTTCTTCTCTGCCTTAAGTATCCTGACTTCGGAAAGGGGACATTTGCCGAGAAGCTGGGTCATGAGAGCTCTCTTCCTGTGTATATCATGCATATAGCAATGCTTTATGCCTTAACCCTCCTGATCCCTGAAAATGTCGGACTTCTTGTAAGATACGGAGCTGTTACAGGATTTGTGGTGACGACTGTAATCGCGGCGGTTTACGAGGGCATAAAGCATACATTGAAAAAGGCTATAGAGCGCAAAAAACTCTCTGCGGGATAGCAGGAATAGAAGGGACTGTAAGGATATTATTACAGTCCCTCATCCTCTGTTCTGACCGGGCTTTGTTTTTGAGTGGCAACTCGGTTATTATTATCCTACAGAGGTTACAGCGCACTTAATGGAAAAAGAAAAAACAGGACAACTTATATCTGAGCTTAGAAAAGAAAAGGGACTTACCCAGAAGCAGCTCGCCGATGCCTTGAACGTTACTGACAAGGCAGTGTCCAAGTGGGAACGCGGCCTCAGTTTCCCGGATATATCAATGCTTGAGCCCCTCTCGGATCTTCTGGGTGTAACGATAATGGAGATCCTTGCCGGCGAACGTTCCGGCGGGAACGGATCAATGTCTAAAGAGGAAGTGCAGGACCTCATCAATGCATCTGTCGAATTAGGCGAAGAAGAGATCCGGCACAAGAAGGAAAGAAGCAGGCTGATAATAATCATCCTGGTAGTCATAACATTGCTTTTGATATCACTTACGCTGAATGTCATCAGCTTACTAAGATAAGAAAGGAGTAGAGAAGTAGTGGATCTGAGAATTGCTTTTTATGTCTGCATAGCGCTTCTGGTAATACTCCTTTGTGCTGGTGTATCGAGAAGACCTAAGGACAGCAAAGAATTTTTCGACCGTGTATCTGTCAAAGAGATACAGGGCTTCCTTGCAGTGTTCATCATATTCCACCATATCCTCGTTATCTTCGAGAACAAGCTCGTTGAACCCGGAGCTATGCTCTTCTTCTACTTCTACGGCATCATTGCTGTCTGCTTTTTCTTCTTCTGTTCGGGATTCGGTCTTATCAAGCGCTGGATGACAGATAAGAACTATATCAAGCATTTCATGAAGCGAAGGATCTTTACGACCCTTGTACCATTCTTTATCTGCAACTATATCTATCTGACTGATGCATTGATCAGGAATATCCACGGGAATAGTCACTTCGGATTCGATGAGGTAATCTGCAGTTTCTTCGGAGTGTTCCTCGTTAATAACCAGATGTGGTTTGCCGTGGAGATCATGATCTTGTATGTGGTATTCAGGATCGTTTTCGCGAAGATCAAGAAGCCATTGCCCGGAATCCTTATCATGACGGCAACCGTTCTTGTCATGATGGTCATAGGATTTTTCTCAGGACATTCAGTCACAAGTGTTATGTCATACTGGTTCAAGGGCGAATGGTGGTACAACACGATATTTATGTTCCCGTTGGGAATGTTCTACGCATATAAGGAAGAAGCCATCAACAAGATCATCAGGAAGGGATTCTGGATCATCCTTATCCTGTCTGCTGCGCTGTTCTATCTGCTGGATCTGTTACACCGAAGTCTTATCCTGAGGTCGATCTACTGGACAGAGCAGATGAATCCTGCACATCATTATTCTGATAAGCTTACCGGATTATGTGAGGAGACCTTGTTCGAGATCGTGTTCCTCATCCTGGTCGTCACCATCCTGTCCCGCGTAAAGATAGGTAATCCCGTCCTGAAGTTCCTGGGCAAGATATCTCTTGAGATCATCATGATCAACTATCTCATGATCGAAAAGCTGTTCTTCCTCTATACAAGATACGGCATAGGAATCTATCTTGCTGCTGTTGTGGCAAGCACAATTCTTGCTGCATCCGTGATCTATCTGATCAAGAATATCGTTCTTGAGAGGAGAGCCGGACTTTTCGACGGCAAAGTAACATAAGGATATGGCAGATTAGACTGAAAAAACCGTTGTTTTCAATGGAATATTTATGTTTTCCAAGTTGACAACGGTCTTTTAAATGATGTACTATACCCTCGTTAATTGCGATGACGGAGACCCAGTAGCCACGGTAAGTCGCCTTCAGAGAGCTTTGTCCACGGGCTGAAAGACAGAGCGGAAAGAGGCCGGCGGCGAATAACAACTCCAACAGCATACCGGTTATAAAGCGATTTCGCGTCTTTTGCGAAGTAAATCAGGTGGCACCGCGGACAAGTATTGTTCGTCCTGAACTTAAAGGAGATTTAAGTTCGGGGCGTTTTTTATTTCCCCGAAGAAAGGAATTGAATATGGCTAACCAGTACAGAGACAGGATCATCAGCTCACTGTCTGAGAAGGACGTCGGAACCGAACTCAGAGTTTGCGGCTGGATCGAGAACATCAGAGACCACGGCGGCGTATCTTTCATCGATTTGAGAGATATGTACGGCACACTTCAGGTAGTTATGCGTGATACATCACTTCTTGACGGACTCGTTAAGGAAGAGTGCATCTCTATCGAAGGTAAGATCGAGCACAGAGATGAGGAGACATATAACCCCAAGATCGCTACAGGTACGATCGA
>CAMIYM010000029.1 GCA_946403085.1 uncultured Clostridia bacterium
TTAAGGGTATGCTCCCTAAGAACTCTTTAGGCCGTCAGATGTTCAGAAAGCTTCACGTATATGCTGGTCCTGACTATGAGCAGACAGCACAGAAGCCTGAAGTTTACACATTCTAATCGGAGGACTACTGATAATGGCAGCAAAGAAAACAAGCAGCAAAGTATATTATTACGGCACAGGCCGTCGTAAGGACGCAGTAGCAGCCGTTCGTTTGGTTCCCGGTAAGGGCAATATCACAATCAACGGCAAGAGCATCGACGACTATTTTGGTCTTGATACACTCAAGCTCATCGTTCGTCAGCCCCTCGCAGCTACACAGACAGAAGATAAGTTCGACGTAATCGTTAAGGCTATCGGCGGCGGTATCTCCGGTCAGGCTGGTGCAATCCGTCACGGTATTGCAAGAGCTCTTGTTGAAGCTGATGAAGAGAGCTACAAGGCAGTTCTTAAGGAGAACGGATTCCTCACACGTGACGCACGTATGAAGGAAAGAAAGAAGCCGGGTCTCAAGAAGGCAAGAAAGGCTTCACAGTTCTCAAAGCGTTAATCAGTATTTTCGCTTACTGCAACGAAGTATTTCAAAGAAGCTGTTCCCTCGGGAGCAGCTTCTTTTTTGTGTTTGGCAGTACGAAAACACTTTTCTTCAGACTATTTTTGCTATTTGTTATTCTTGAATGTAAAATTACTACGCATGATCAGATTTAGTACTACATCACCTGAAATGACCGAGAGCTTTGGCTATGAACTGGCAAAGGCTCTTGTCGGCGGCGACGTCATCGCTTTGACGGGCGATCTCGGCGCAGGAAAGACATGCCTTACCAGAGGAATTGCAAAGGGCCTTGGATCTGAATCTCATGTCTCGAGCCCGACTTTTACCATCGTTAATGAGTATGAGGGCGGAAGGCTGATGCTGTTCCACTTTGATACTTACAGACTGTCTGGCCCGGATGACTTCCTTATGAGCGGACTTGATGAATACTTTTACAGAAATGGTGTCTGTGTCATCGAGTGGAGCGATATAATTGATGAGTTATTGCCTGATCAGACGATCAAGCTGACAATAACAGGTGATGGTACCACCAGGACGTTCGAGTGCGAATCAGGTGAAAAGCACAGGAAATATATAGAGAGCGCAGCCATGAAGGCGGGAGCGGAGATCTTGGAATGAGATTACTTGTTTGTGATACATCAAACAGCACTTGCAGTGCGGGTGTTTATGAAGACGGGGAAGCTGTTCATTACGAGCTTTCCTTTGAGACGCTTACTCATTCTGAGACATTTATGCCTTTGGTCCACAGGGTTATGGAGCAGGCAAAAACATCTCACAGTGATCTTGACGGCTATGCGGTAACAGTCGGCCCGGGTTCTTTCACGGGCATCAGGATCGGACTTGCAGCAGTTAAGGGCATGGCTTTGGCTTCTGGCAAAAAGTGTATCGCCGTATCATCCACTGAGGCGCTTGCAAGGTCATGTGAGAATGCGACCATGACACCCAAGAACGAGACTCTTATCGTACCTGCCATAGATGCAAGGAATAACAGGGTATTTGCACAGGCGGCAGAAGATGACACATTAAGAACTCTACTCGCAGAAGATGCTTACGATGCTGACGTTCTTGTTAAAAAGATCGAGAAGATCCCTGAGATAATCTACGGCGCAAGACGCCAGATAATTGTTGTCGGAAGCGGCGCTTCTGTCATGAAGAAAGCTTTTGAGAGGGCAAAGTCTCCTCTTAATATCTACTATGCGCCGGGCGCTGCGATCATGCCGAAGGGCGTGGCGCCGGCAGCATTTGCCAATCCTGTATTCGTAGATGCAAGAGACATCAAGGCATCTTACTGTGCTGTATCACAGGCTGAAAGGCTTAAGAAAAATGCCGGATCTGAATCTTAAGATCAGAAAGGGAATCCTTGAAGATGTTGAAGCAATAATGGAACTCGAGCAGGGTTCCATAGTTCATCCATGGGAGAAGAAAGCCATTGAGGCTCTTATAACAGATGAAAACAAAAGATGCTATGTGGCTGAATCAGATGGCTTGATCACAGGTTATGTTGGTGCTGAACTGGTCCTTGACGAGGGCAATATCGGCAACATCGTTACTCATAAGGATTACAGGGGAAGAGGGATCGCAAGCAGCCTGTTTGATGTGCTTCTGGACGACCTGAGATCCGGCGGCATAAAGATACTCTATCTTGAAGTGGAGCATGATAATGCACCAGCCATCGGCCTTTACGGTAAACTCGGGTTCGCAAAGGACGGCGTAAGACGTGATTACTATGGCAAGGGCAAAGATGCTGTCCTTATGAGCCTTGATCTTTGATTGTTAAATTTAACAAAAGGATTTACCAAATCCCACTCATTTGGGGTAAATAGTCGAAATTGGGCAGAATGGCTCGTTTTCGGTTGATTTTCGGGAGCGTCAAAAATATACTTATCCTGTTATTTTATGAGGGGATGTACCTGACTATGACTAAAGAAAAGATTGTTTTTGATTGTGAAGATGCTTTGCAGATGAAGGCCGTTGCGGTCATGATCCAGAAGGCTTCCCAGTACCACAGCACAATCTATATCGTTCGCAGTGGCAGAAGAGCAAATGCGAAGTCTCTCTTGGGTGTGATGTCCCTCGGAATCGAGAACGGCGCCGAGATCGAGATCGAAGCTAACGGCGACGATGAGAAGGAAGCTTGCGAAGCACTTCTCGCTCACCTCAAGAATCCTAAGATCGCTGTGTAATGCCCGCCGGTAAATTCGACGCAAGGCTGGACACAGTCCCTTTAAGCCCCGGAGTGTACCTTATGAAGGACTCTTCGGGCTGTGTTATTTATGTAGGAAAAGCAAAGAAACTCAGGAACAGACTGAAGAGTTATTTCGGAGGCGGAGTCATCTCAAGCCCGAAGGTAAGGGCGATGGTATCCCATGTTGCCGACTTTGAATATACGGTAGTAGGTTCCGAGCCTGAAGCGCTCCTTCTCGAGAACAACCTCATCAAGAGATATCAGCCGAAGTATAATATCCTGCTCCGTGATGACAAGGGATATCCTTATATCTGCGTCACTTTGAACGAAGCATACCCGAGAGTATTCAAGGCATTCAGGCCTGATCCTGAGGCGAGGAAAAAGGGCGCAAGATACTATGGACCTTACATGGGTTCAGACTGTTTTGAAGTGCTCAAGGCGATCAACGATATCTTCCCGTTAAAGCGTTGCAAGAAAGTGTTCCCGAGAGACATCGGAAAGGAAAGACCTTGCCTTAACTATCACATCGGCAAGTGCATGGCTCCTTGTCTCGGAACTGTCAGCAGTGACGATTACCGCCAGATGGTAAATCAGATCGTTCAGTTCTTTGAAGGTAAGTACGACGGCATCGAAAAGGACATTAAAGAGCAGATGGAAAAGTGCTCGGCTAATCTCGAATTCGAGAAGGCGGGAGCATTAAGAGACAGGCTTTATGCACTGCGTGCGATCCGTAAGAACCAGAGAGTTTATCTTGATATCGAGCGTGATGTCGATGCGATCGGTCTTTATTCTGACTGCGGCGAGACCTGCGTAAGAAAGCTCGAATTAAGACAGGGAAGGATCGTAGGTTCATCAACGTATTTCTTTACAGGCGAAGAAGCTGATAAGGAAGAGATCCTGAAGAACTTCATAATGCAGTACTATGAAGACGCTCCGTTCATACCGCCTTTGATCCTTGTGCCTTTTCAGATGGAAGAAGATGATCTCGAAGTTATCGAGAAGACACTTACCGAAAAGCTCGGAAAGAACTGCAGACTGCATGTGGCCGAGCGCGGCGAACTTAGAGAACTTAAAGATCTTGCAAGCAACAACGCGCGTGAGATGATGGTCCGCCGTATCTTAAGAGGCGGCAATGCGAATGCCGATCCTTCTGTGCCTTTAAGATATCTTGAAGAACTGTTAGGCGCACCCGAAGGCTCTATTTCCAGAGCGGAATCATTCGATATCTCCAACCTCGGCAATGACGATATCTGCGCAGGCATGGTCGTATTTAAAGACGGCAGGGCGGATAAGCAGTCCTACAGATTATTCAAGATGAAGAGAGTCGAATCCCAGGACGACTACATGTCGATGAGAGAGACTCTTGAAAGACGTTTTTCACATAACGAAGACGACGGATTCAAGTATCCTGATGTTATCCTTGTTGACGGCGGTAAGGGCCAGCTCGATGCAGTCGCTTCTGTCGTCAGATCAATGAAGGGAACCGAGAAGATATACCTCGCTGGAATGGTCAAGAATGACAGGCATAAGACGTCAGGGATCGTTTTCGAGGACGGGCGCGAGATAAGACTTGAAGGCAGAACGTTAACTGACAGTGAGATGGGACTTCTGAGATTCCTTACGACAGTTCAGAATGAGGTGCATAGATTCGCGATATCGTATCAGCACAAACTGGCCGGCAAGAGAAACATCAGATACAAGCTCGAGAACATCGAAGGAATAGGTCCTTCCAAGCGCAAGAATCTGCTCTCACATTTTGGTACAATAAAGGCTGTGGAAAATGCTTCCGAGGAGCAACTCAAGGAAGTAAAAGGTATATCCGAAAAGGATGCCAAATCAATATATCTCTATTTCCACTAAGGAGTCTTGATGGCAATCTACGCACTGGCGGATCTGCATCTGTCTTTAAGCTGTCCCGACAAATCGATGGAGGTTTTCGGGTCATCTTGGGGAGAATATATCTTAAAGGTAAAAGAGAACTGGGAGCAGACAGTTACCGGTTCTGATACTGTGCTTATTCCCGGTGACATTTCATGGGCTACATATATCAACAAGGCTGAAGAGGATTTTAAGTTCATATCAGATCTTCCCGGAAGGAAACTCCTGTCTCGCGGCAACCACGATTACTGGTGGACCACGATGAAGAAGATGGAGGAGTTCTTTGCCGAGAAAGGCTTCACCAACATGGAGTTCGTAAGGACTAATGCAGTTGAAGTCGAAGACTGTCTTATCACCGGTACAAGAGGCTGGATGATAGAGACAAAAGAGAGCATCGAAGGTTCCGATAACAGGAAGATCTACGAGCGTGAGAAGTTAAGGATCAAGATGTGCATAGATGTGCTTAATGAAGCAGATCCCGGTCACGCGAAAAAACACATCCTCATGATCCATTATCCTCCGATCACTGCTAAGCAGGACTTTACTGAATTTGCCGAGATGATGGCGCAGGGCGGTATCGATATCTGTGTTTACGGACACCTTCACGGATCTGCTCACAAGAAAGCCTTCGAAGGTGATTTTGAAGGTATGAGACTTATCTGCGCTTCTGCAGATTATGCTGATTTCAAACCGGTAAGGATCTTATGAGACTTTCAGGATTAAGGAGTTATCTGAAAGAGCCGAAAAGAGCGGTGTTTGCTTCTCTTATAATCACAGTAGTGACAGTTCTTCTGATGGTTATCTTTAAGCCCGTGTTCCCTGAGAAAACTACGGTCTACAGAATGCTGAGTCCGGTCGGCGCTGTGGAGATAGAACCCGGAAAGAGCATTGATGTTAAGTTCAAGTCATTCACGGATTTTGATTCTGCAAGCGTTGCAATATATCCCGATTCTCCCTCCGTCGACTATAAGATCGATATTAAAGATCTTGGGAACGGCGAGTATATCCTCACGATAACCAATCCCGGTGATGCTAATCTTAAGATCGCCCTGTCATCGTCCAAAGTCTATGGTGCAATTGAACCTTATAATGAGACAGGAACAGTAACATTCGGTCTTTATAAGAATGGAAGTCCGAACAGCTTTGTGTTTACCTTCGTGACTTTCTTCACGGCCCTTTTTGTTTTCTTGGTAAGCTTTGCTTTTTTCACTGATAATCTGACACCTTCCAAGTTCTATCTGATCGCAGCATTAACGCTCGGGCTTGGCGCTTATCCCATCTTGTTCCCGGCGTGGAGTGCTCACGATTCAGATGCTCATTTCCAGGCAGCTTACAGATTCTCCAACATCCTTCTTGGAAAGGGCGGCGGCTGGACAGCAAGGGAATGCGATGTTGAATTCTTCCGCGGTTCATGGAAGAGGTTTGTTTTCGAAGGCGGATACAGGCCAGATCCTTCAGGCGAGATGTATCTTCCCCAGATTTTGAACAATCAGATGTTTGCGCCTTCTGACAAGACCCGGATGGTCGTATCTGACGGCGGTGATTATGCCTACATGCTCTTCTACGGACCGTTCAACTATCTGCCGTTGTCCATAGGATTTGCGTTAGGCAGGCTTATCAGACTCTCGCCCATGTACATGATCCATTTGGGAAGATATCTTCAGGGTATTTTCTTCGTGCTTATCACATGGCGCGCCATCGGAAAAATAAAGAGCGAGAATGTGCAGTATCTTCTGGCACTCGTATCTCTTTTCCCGATGTCTCTTGCATACCTCACATCGTTCAGTTACGACGGCGCGGTGCTTGCGTATTTCATCTGTGCTCTTGCTTCCATGTTCTGTCTTAAAGAGGATGCGAACTGGACCATGAGGAGTGTCGGTGAAGCTCTCTTCTGGATATTCCTTGTCGGCAATGTAAAGGGCGGCGCATATGTGATCCTGATCCCGATGGCTTTTATGCTTTTGCGTAAACCTGTAAAGGACGTAAAAAATCTCCTTCCGTTAGGGCTTACTGCCTCAGCATTCCTGGGCATGCTCTTCAGCAATGTCCTTCTTAAGCCTAAGGGGGAGGAACTCTTCCAGCTGGTGGGAAGTGAAGCCTCTTATTCTACGAGCTTTGCGTATCAGCATCCTCTGAAATATCTCGTGATGTGCGTTAAGACCCTGCTTGCCTTTGCAGGCGACATCATAACAGACAGCGTTGGAAGATCTGAAGGCTGGAACGAAGCAGTTATACCGGGAATCACCTGCGTGATCTTACTTGCTGCCACCATCATCGTAGCTGTGTCCGCTTCGAAGAAGACAAGAGTAACAAGAGCACAGGCTATATCATTTGCCGTGGCGTGCTTATTCCTGCTCTTATGTGCTCCTGCGATGCTCTTAAGAGATACTCCGATCGAATATGAGCTCATCATGGGCGTGCAGGGAAGATACTTCAGACCGATGGCTCCGCTCCTGATAATGCTGATCGTCGGTATCACCGAATTTGTTGCTTCAAAGCTCGATAAGAAGAGCCTCGAAAAAGTGACCTGCAAAGCGGGCGTGGTAAAGGATCTGGGACTGGTCCTTTTTGCTGCCGGGGAATTAGCTTCGGTCATCTCCCTTATAAGCGTCTATCTGGCAAGGTGAAAGGGACTCCGAAAATGCCCTAGAAAAATTTTTTCGAGTCCGCAAACGCAATGAATCAAGGCGTTTGCGGGATACGTAAATTTTATTTGATAGACAGCTAAATTATTATAATATATAATACTTTTGGAGCCGAAGCAGAGGGATATTCCCGTATGCGGCGGCTCTTTTTTGTCTATATCTTCAGTAGAGGTAATCACATGGCATACTCGATGACAGGCTTCGGCCGTGGCGAGAAGGTTTTCGACACCAGAAAATACAGTATTGAGATCAAATCGGTCAATTCCAGATTCTGCGATATTTCCATCAGAATGCCCAGGATGTTCAACTACCTGGACGGTGATATCAGAAGAGTCATCACGGACAGACTCTTAAGAGGAAAGATCGACGTATTCATCAATTACGAAGATCAGGGCGAGGCAGGCCAGACGGTTACTGTTAACGCAGGACTTGCAAAGGAATATTCGGAGGCAGCCAAGGCAATTGCCGCTCTTACCGGAAGAGAAGATGACTTCGGTGTCGCAAGACTTGCAACAATGCAGGATGTATTAAGCGTTACACAGAATGAGATCAACGAGGACCAGGCTTCAAAAGAGCTTATGGAGACACTTAATGCCGCTATTGACGGAATGCTCGCCATGAGAAAGCGTGAAGGTGAGAACCTCGTAGCTACGATCCTTACAAAGATCACATCACTTGAAGCTATCAGAGAGGAAGTCGTCACAAGAGCTCCTGAAGTAGTTGAAGCTTATAAGCAGAAGCTTTCCGCAAGAATCAGCGATATTCTCACAAGTGATCAGAGAGAATTCTACGACGATAACAGACTTGCGGCAGAGGTTGCGATCTTTGCAGACAAGTGTGCGATCGATGAGGAGATGGCAAGACTTTCTTCCCACTTCTCACAGGCAAGAAAGATCCTCTCCGATGAATCAACTGTCGGTAAGAAGATGGACTTCCTTGTCCAGGAGATCAACAGAGAGATCAATACCACAGGCAGCAAGGCAAATGATATCGAGATCACATCAAGAGTCCTTACCATGAAGAATCTTGTGGAAGAGATCAGAGAGCAGATTCAAAATCTTGTATAACGGAAGGCAATTAAATGGCATCTGAATTTATCGACATCGGCTTCGGAAACATAGCACAGGCATCACGCATAATCTGCGTTGCTGCTGCAGAGTCTTCACCTGTAAGACGCATGATGCAGGATTCCAAGGACAGAGGCATGCTCGTTGACTGCTGTGCAGGTAAGAAGTGCAAGTCGGTAATCGTAACGGACAGCGGGCTCGTGCTCACATCCGCACTTGCCACATCAGAGATAAAGGAGATGCTGGGATGAGTGATTTCAGAGGATTGATTGTTGCAGTATCAGGTCCTTCTGGTGTTGGAAAAGGAACTGTACTTGCCAGGGTAGAGCAGCTCTTAGAGCAGGCTAATCCCGGAAGTGTGGGACATTCCATTTCAGTCACCACGAGAGCTCCGAGAGGAGAAGAGAAAGACGGCGTCGAATACTACTTCAGAACGAAGGAGGAATTCGAGCAGATGATAAAGGACGGCAAGATCGTAGAGTACGATAAGTACGTCGAAAATTATTACGGCACACCGGCTGAACCGCTGGCAGAGATGGTGGGAAAAGGCCAGGATGTTCTTTTCGATATCACGATAGAAGGAAGCCTTGCCCTGAACCGCAAATTCGATGTCGACACAGTCACGATATTCATCCTTCCGCCCACGATGGAAGTTCTCGAAAAGAGATTGAGGGGCAGAGGCACCGAGACAGAAGACAAGATAATGAAGAGGCTGGATCAGGCAAGATCTGAGATCCGCCGCGCAGGAGAATTTGAATACTTAGTCGTTAACGACGATGTAGATAAAGCAGCAAGAGAGATACTTGCGATAATCACCGCTGAAAAGCTTAAAGCTTCGAAGAATATAAACACAGCCAAAGAACTTTTATAAAAGGAGAAGAGAGGTAAAGAAGATGTTAACAGATCCTTCAATCGAGAAACTCAAGCAGAAGACAGCAAGCCCTTACGACCTTACAGTGCTCGTAAGTAAGCGTGCAAGAGAACTGACAGACGGCGCTCAGCCTATGATCGACGCTGAGGGTGCAGCAAATGTTGTTTCACTCGCATGCCGTGAGGTAGCAGCTGACAAGGTCGTTGCAGTCAAGGGTGATGTAGAGGATGAGGCAGTCATCCCGATCACAAGAGAAGAGAAGATCAGAAGAAGAGAAGAAGCTGAGAACAGAAGAAGAATGCTCGAAGAAGAGAGAGCAGAGAGAATGTCTGTTGCAGGCGGTCTTAACTCCAAGGGCTTGGATGATCTTATTGACGCACTCGCAGGCGGCGGTCCCGAAGAAGAGGAGATCGTAGCTGAGGAAGACAGCGCAGAAGAATCTGAATTCGACGACGAAGAATAATCCGAAAGGAAGTTAAGTACATATGGCAGTAGAGAAAACAATGGATAAGATCGTCTCACTTGCAAAAGTAAGAGGATTTGTTTATCCGGGTTCTGACATCTACGGTGGTCTTGCTAATTCATGGGACTACGGCCCGTTAGGTGTTCAGCTTAAGAATAACGTTAAGGCAGCATGGTGGAAGAAGTTCGTCCAGGAAAGCCCCTACAATGTAGGACTCGATGCTGCGATCATCATGAACCCCAAGACATGGGTAGCTTCAGGCCACGTCGGCGGATTCTCCGATCCTCTCATCGACTGCAAGCAGTGCAAGGCCCGTCAGAGAGCTGATAACCTTGTAGAGGACTGGAACAAGGAGAACGGAATCGAGAACGTACCTGTTGAAGGTATGAGCCCTGAAGAGATGGTCGCATATATCAAAGAGAAGAACATTCCCTGTCCTGTATGCGGCGGACACAACTTTACAGATATCCGTAAGTTCAACCTAATGTTCAAGACATTCATCGGTGTTACCGAGGATGCTACATCTGAAGTTTACTTAAGACCTGAGACAGCTCAGGGTATCTTCGTTAACTTTGCAAACGTTCAGCGTTCTGCAAGAAAGAAGCTTCCTTTCGGTATCTGCCAGATCGGTAAGTCTTTCCGTAACGAGATCACACCCGGTAACTTCATCTTCCGTACAAGAGAGTTCGAGCAGATGGAATTAGAGTTCTTCTGCGAACCCGGTACAGACCTTGAGTGGTTCGATTACTGGAAGACATTCTGCCATGACTGGCTCATCGGTCTTGGCATCAAGGAAGAGGAACTCCGTACAAGAGACCACGCAAAGGAAGAACTCGCTTTCTATTCCAGAGCTACAACTGACTTCGAGTTTGCTTTCCCGTTCACAGACTGGGGCGAACTCTGGGGTATTGCTGACCGTACAGATTACGACTTGAAGCAGCATATGGAATTCTCCAAGCAGGATCTCACATACTTCGATCCGGCTAAGAATGAGAAGTACATTCCTTATGTTATCGAGCCTTCTCTCGGTGCAGACCGTGTAACTCTCGCATTCCTCTGCTCAGCTTACGACGAGGAAGAACTCGAAGGCGGCGATGTAAGAACAGTTATGCACTTCCATCCTTTCCTTGCTCCTATCAAGATCGGCGTGCTCCCGCTTTCCGCGAAGCTCACAGATAAGGCTCAGCCTATTTTCGAGAAGCTTTCAAAGAAGTATATGTGCGAGCTTGATGACCGTCAGTCTATCGGTAAGCGTTACAGAAGACAGGACGAGATCGGTACACCTTACTGTGTTGTTTACGATTTCGATTCAGAGAATGACGGCTGCGTAACCATCAGAGAAAGAGACTCCATGAAGAATGTCGAGTACGAACCCGGTAACATCAGATTCCCGATCGACAAACTTGAAGAATTTTTCTCAGATAAGTTCGATTTTTGACAGGCATATCTGTTAAAATAAACTGATAAGTTTTTAGCAGGCTAAATAGCCAAATGAGAGACAAAAACGAATCCAATAAATGAAAGGCGGATAAAAAGAATGACAAAGTACGTTTACCTGTTCACCGAAGGCAACGGAAACATGCGCGAACTCCTTGGTGGTAAGGGCGCTAACCTTGCTGAGATGACAAACATCGGACTCCCTGTTCCTCAGGGTTTCACGATCAGCACAGAGGCTTGCACAAAGTACTACGAAGACGGACGTCAGATCAATGATGAGATCATGGCTCAGGTTATGGAGTACATCGTTAAGCTCGAGGAGATCACAGGAAAGAAGTTTGGGGATCTCGAGAACCCGCTCCTTGTTTCCGTAAGATCCGGTGCAAGAGCTTCAATGCCTGGTATGATGGATACTATCCTCAACTTAGGTCTTAACGAGCAGGTTGTAGACGTTATTGCTACAAAGTCCGGTAACCCCAGATGGGCATGGGACTGCTATAGAAGATTCATCCAGATGTATTCCGACGTTGTTATGGAAGTCGGTAAGAAGTATTTCGAAGAGCTCATCGACAAGATGAAGGCTGAAAGAGGAGTTAAGCAGGACGTTGAGCTTACAGCTGACGACCTCAAGGAACTCGCTTCACAGTTCAAGGCTGAGTACAAGGCAAAGATCGGTTCTGATTTCCCTACAGATCCTAAGGAGCAGCTCGTTGGCGCTATCAAGGCCGTATTCAGAAGCTGGGACAACCCGAGAGCTAACGTTTACAGAAGAGACAACGATATCCCTTATTCATGGGGTACAGCAGTTAACGTTCAGTCCATGGCATTCGGTAACATGGGTGACGACTGCGGTACAGGTGTTGCTTTCACAAGAGACCCTGCTACAGGTGAGAAGGGACTTTTCGGTGAGTTCCTCACAAACGCACAGGGCGAGGACGTTGTTGCAGGCGTTCGTACTCCTATGAAGATCGCTGAGATGGAGCAGAAGTTCCCTGAAGCATTCGCTCAGTTCACAAAGGTTTGCAACACTCTCGAGACACACTACAGAGACATGCAGGACATGGAGTTCACAGTTGAGCACGGTAAGCTCTACATGCTCCAGACAAGAAACGGTAAGAGAACAGCTCAGGCTGCTATGAAGATCGCTTGTGACCTCGTTGATGAGGGCATGAGAACACCTGAAGAAGCAGTTGCTATGATCGATCCTAGAAACCTCGACACACTTTTGCACCCTCAGTTCGATCCCGCTGCTCTTAAGGCTGCAGAGGCAATCGGTAAAGGACTTGGCGCTTCTCCTGGAGCTGCTTGCGGTAAGATCGTATTCACAGCTGACGATGCAGTAGCTTGGCACG
>CAMIYM010000030.1 GCA_946403085.1 uncultured Clostridia bacterium
GCGCCTGTGGTGAAATTGGCAGACACGCCAGATTTAGGTTCTGGTGCCGTGAGGTGTGCAGGTTCAAGTCCTGTCAGGCGCACCAAAGGCATTAAAAACAAATACCCCGTACTTCGAACATTAATTTCTTGCGAAATTAACTCGTACGGGGTATTTGTTTTTACTTTACGATATAATTGATTGTGGCACACACTAAAGCCGGGGGATGGAAATAAAGCGATGCGAAATGTACGTATGGTCAGGGTAAACATTTGGAAACAAATGGATGATAAACAGAAAAAACGTGCATTGCGATGGGTAAGAGATGAGATAAATTTCAGAGTAACATATCCGGCTCTGGCTGGCATAGCTGTTTTTGGGGGGCTATACGGAGTATTAGTAATTTATCGTTTGACCCACGGTCAGGATATAGCAGGAAGCCCGCAAGACTATACTTTCATACTGTTTCTGATCGTAACCATGTTCCTTGCTTATAAGATCTGGCAAGAGAGATATAAAACAAAAGCAATCAGAAAGGACTACGCGCTTATTACGCCGGTCACCATAATCTCCAAAGGTTCATATCGTAAGGGACACAGTTACCGTCATTACATAAAGGTAAGAGGTCTTTACGAGTATAGCAAACCGGTTGATAAGAACATTGTAATTTCAAGGCGTCTATATAATCTGGTGAGTCCTGATGATGAAGGGTATGCCATAAGATTTGACTCGGCTGTTGATGATAGTCTCCCCTCTGAACTCGGGTTTATCCTCAAATAATCAAAGGCAGGTATTATGTATGAACATCACAGGCATTGGGTTCAAGTCCACTATGATCAGCATATCCGAAGATCATACATTTGAGCACACAACCGAATGGGATATGCCCTTTGAAGGTGACGATCTTGTTATTACCGAGTTCGTCAGAGAGGAAATACATACCGAGATCTGCAAATATTCCCTTGATCAGCAAATTATCAGCCAATTTAAAGCATTGATAGATAAGTACGGCATCACTGGCTGGGCCGGCAAGACACCTGCCACACCTAAGATCATCGAACCGGGGAAATCCGGAACAGTACGCATTCTCACACTGAGATATGATGACGGTACAGAATCCGAGATCACTTTCAGGGAAGTTGACGGAAACACTGGAAACGAAGCATCTTCCGAATTCAGCAAGCTCTTTTTCGATCTGACAAAAGATGATAAAAAGCTGTCGGAGGTAGTTACCTACCCCACCCTTAAGGAATGCCGTAATCTCAAGGAAAAACACGGTCCTGTCGTTGCCGTTGAGACAAGCAGTTTCTCTTCAGGCATGATGTATAACAGTAATGTCTGGTTCACACAGAATATTATGAGGATCCCCGATAAAGAAGGCTTTGTCCGTGTAACTCTGAAAAGAAAACAGGGGAACCTCCCCGAGCAGACTGATACGAAAGATGTCGCTTCTGATATCTTTACAAAAGTCCAGGAGATCTCTGACAGGGAAAACATCCCGGTATGGAACTATGCAGCCATAGATCCCAGCACTCCGCCGGAATATGTGGTAATGGATTATTCTGCTTCATCCAGCCTCAGTATCTACTACGATGACTCGCTTATTACAGGCGCTCCGAAGATCAAGCGTACAATTGGCGAAGCAGCCTGTAAGATGGGTGGAAAAGAAGTTGACCAAACACTTACAAAGCTCATCAACGAATGCGTTTCACAATCCGGCGCAAAGATAGAAATATCGTCCGTAAATCCATATCTTGCAACTGTGTCTGATGGTGCGTCCGGTACAATGACCGGTTTCATGGGTATGGGCATGGCAATGCCCACTGGCATGAACGCGGCACAGCAGGCACCTGCTGATAACACATCTTCTGACGCATCCGGCTCTACCTGGAACTGCAAATGCGGCCAAACGGGACTGACATCCAAATTCTGTCCCGAATGCGGAAATCCGAGGAGCTGATATAAGTCTGTTCAGGCATTGAACTTATAGAGCGACGCATACACGCCGTTCCTTTTCATCAGTTCATCGTGAGTGCCGCTCTCTTCTATTCCGTTCTCGGTAAGTACAAGGATCCTTTCAGCATTACGGATCGTGGATAATCTGTGTGCGATGACAAGAGTAGTCCTGTTCTTCGCAAGACGTTCAAGAGATTCCTTAACGATATTCTCGCTTTCATTATCAAGTGCACTCGTAGCCTCATCGAAAATAAGGATCGGCGGATTCTTAAGGAATACACGTGCTATCGAAATACGCTGTTTCTGGCCGCCCGAGAGCTTAACGCCTCTTTGTCCGATATCAGTATCGTAACCATTGGGCAGTTCCATGATAAAGTCATGAGCGTTGGCAAGCTTGGCAGCTTCGATTATCTCTTCTTTCGTAGCGCCTGGTCTGCCGTAACTGATATTCTCCATTATCGTTCCGGCAAACATATACACATCCTGCTGAACGATTCCGATGCTGTCACGAAGGCTCTTTAAAGTAACGTCTCTTATATCCTTGCCGTCGATCTTAATGGAGCCGCTGGTAACATCATAGAACCTTGGAATAAGGCTGCAGAGCGTGGTCTTGCCGCCGCCTGAAGAGCCTACAAGAGCGACATATGAACCTTCAGGTATATCGAGATTGATATGACGCAGAACCCTGTGTGCACCATCCTTATACTTGAACGATACATCGGAAAACTCGATATCGCCTTTAACACCGGTAAGAGGCACAGCATCTTCTTTGTCCTGGATGTCAGGAACGATGCTGATCATCTCAGCAAAACGCTCAAATCCTGTATAACCGTTCTGGAACTGCTCAGTAAAGTCGATGAGCGTTCTTACAGGATCCGTGAATACATTTATGTAGAGAAGGAACGCCACGAAGTCCGGCACATCCACAAGACCTTTAACCATGAGCACTCCGCCCGTTACGATAACGAAGATGTTGATAAGGAAAGTAAAAGCTGTCATTCCGGAATGGAATATACCCATGTTGAAATAACTGGCTTTCTTAGCCCTAAGGAAGCCTTCATTGCCGACCTTGAACTTCTCATTCTCGATAGCTTCGTTGGCAAAAGATTTGACGACTCTTATACCTGACAGGTTATCTTCGATCTGTGTATTGATCTCTGCTATCTTCTCCCTGTTCTTCCTGAATGCCTTGCGCATCCTCTTGTTCAGGATGTATGCGAAGATGAACATGAACGGAAGCATCGCAAATGCCGCTGCCGTAAGATATCCGCTGATGCCGAGAAGAATGATGAACGCACCAATTATCTTGATGCCTGAGATGATGATATTCTCAGGTCCGTGATGAAGAAGTTCAGTGAT
Source organism: uncultured Clostridia bacterium (assembly GCA_946403085.1). GTDB lineage: Bacteria > Bacillota > Clostridia > Saccharofermentanales > Saccharofermentanaceae > Saccharofermentans. The sequence continues at coordinate 3,295 of CAMIYM010000030.1, forward strand.
CTCGAACAGGTCATTCGTGATCCTGCTCATCAGCTGTCCGACCTTCTGGTCGTCGAAAAAAGAGAAAGACAGCTTCTGATAATGCGAGAAGATCTCAGCTCTCATATCGTATTCCATCTTCGCACCCATAACATGTCCGATGTAGGATATGAAGTAGTTGGCAAAGAACTGAACTATTACGAGAACGATGAGAAGGCCTCCGAGAAGAAGTATCTTATTCATTCCCGCTTCAGGTGTCATGTTCGGAATATCAGTCGTAATATCCCTTACCACGAGAGGGATCACAAGAGATATCGCAGATGCTATGATCGCGAAAAACATATCTAGGAAAAACGTTCCCAGATAGGGCTTATAGTAACTGATCATACGTCTAAGATTCTTCTTCATGATAAGCGATACTCTTTCCTTTCCCCCATAATGTAAAGAATGATATCATTATATTCCCAAGAGTAAATCTGCAATTTTGCTAAAATGATTCACTTATTAGGACAATAATCTGAAAAGAACCTGAGGAGCTACCATGAACGTAAGACGCGCTGAGGCAAAAGACATTCCCGGTATACTGGATCTGCTTATACAGGTCGATATGGTGCATCACATAGGCCGTCCTGACCTTTTCAAAGGTCCTGCCACCAAATATAACGCTTCGGAATTGGAAGATATCATCAGGGACAATAAGACACCTGTTTTCGTATGTGTGGACGATAATGGTTTTGTCGCAGGACACGCCTTCTGCATTGAGAAGCAGGAGCTTAACAATTCAGTACTTACAGACATAAAGACTCTTTATATCGATGACATATGCGTTGATGAGAACCACCGTGGACAGCATATCGGTACAATGCTCTATGAACATGTAAAAGAATATGCCAAAGCAGGCGGTTTTTATAACATCACATTAAACGTCTGGGAGTGTAATCCGGGCGCCAGAAGCTTCTATGAATCATTGGGATTCAAGCCTCAAAAAACAGGAATGGAAACGGTCCTTTGATGAAGGACCGTTTTTAAGTAAATCATTATGTCAGATACCTGATTTTTATCCCCTGTATTTTCTCTCGGGATATTTAGCGTAATAAGCCTTCTTATCGGCATACATTCTTTCATCTGCCACACGCATTGCAGAACGTATATCCTCGCCCTGGTTAATATCAATATAAATTGACAACGATTTGACTAGTATTGTATATTTTACTAGGAATAAGAATACAACAAAGGGGTAGTTTCTATGGCTATTTGGGATAATCCCGCTAATTTTCAACGCTTCAAGGGCTCTGGAGTAAAGACATTCTCTGCTGATTCTACCAAGTGCCCTAACTGCGCTTCCAACCTGGTTTACGACTCCACACACGGAGCTTGTATCTGCAGAAACTGCGGCGGCCTTTTCGATCCTGAAACACTTGATAAAGTAGGCTCTTTCGGACTTGTTAACCCCGAAAAGAATTACGACGGAACGATCGAGATCAGCAAAGAAGATGCTGAACGTATCGAGATCGTGTGCAACTCATGCGGCGCCGAGATCGTAACAGATAAGAATACCGCGTCCACATTCTGCGCATTCTGCGGCTCACCTGCTCTCGTAACAAGAAGACTTACAAGAGAGTTTAAGCCTGATTACATCATTCCTTTCAAATTCGATAAGGAAAAGGCAATCAAGCTTTTCGAGGAACACTGCGAAGGCATAAGCCATCTTCCCAAAGACTTCAAATCGAAGAAAGTCTTATCCAAGATGACAGGTCTTTATGTGCCTACCTGGATCATATCAACTGAGGTAGAGGTCAACGTAGTCGGCAAGGGCAAGATGGGCAAGATGACAGATGACGCTTACTCACAGAATTTCTCTTCCACCGGAACTGACTACCAGCATCTTACTTACGGTAAAGTTAAGTTCAGACTTAAGAACGTTCCTTTTGACGGCGAGAAGAGGATCGCTAACCGCCTTATGGCAGCAGCTGAACCTTTTGACTACTCGGAGCTTATCAGATTCAGACCAGAATTCCTTCAGGGTTTCTTTTCAGAGAAGTACGACGAACAGCCTCTGGATATGACAGACAGGATCTATAAGCGCCTGGATAAATACGCACTTGCCGTATGCGATGAGATCACTTTCGGCTACGATGATTTCGTTCCTGAATCAGATACCAGCACGACAATGTACAACAACCAGGACATCAAGTATGCACTTCTTCCCTGCTGGTTCTTAAGCATAACTTACGATGATATCAACTATCAGTACATCGTTAATGGTCAGACCGGAAAAGTCTCAGGCGAATTCCCGTATGCAAGAGGCTGGGAAACTATGGAGCGCACCGGAAGAAAAGCAAGGATGGAAGCTATAAGCTTAAACACCGGTCTTCGTACGAGTCTTTATCTTATTCCTGTTCTTGCAGTAGGTCTGTTAAGGCTGTTATCCAGTTTCAGAGACACATTCAAGTTCATGAAGCTTGTTTACGACCACCCCTTAGAACTCTTCCTCCTGGCAATACTGGTCGGTGCTATTATGTATTTTCTTGGAGAGATCCTTCCGAAGATCCTTAAAGGAAGAGAGAAAAAAGACATCGATATACTGTCTCGTGCAAGTTCACATGACATCGCTCCCGAACAAGGTGTTGAAGCATATTACGACACTTCATTCCCGATCACGGCATATGAGACAACAAAAGATTTTGTATCTCTTGAAGAAGGCTGGAATTACGGTGAGGAAGAAAGCTATGACTTCAAGACTGCAATGCCTGAGATCAAGGAAGATACATTGGATGAGAATGCCACTGAATTCCAGAAGCAGGGCTTTGGCCGTAAGATGATGCAGGATAACGATCAGTTCTGATCACCTTGTTTTTACGCCGAACTGAAAATCCCGGATGAATCATTATCATCCGGGATTTATTATTTATTACTCGTCGTCTAACTTAAGTACGCTCATGAAGGCTTCCTGCGGTACTTCGACAGAACCTACCTGTCTCATACGCTTCTTACCTTCCTTCTGCTTCTCAAGGAGCTTCTTCTTACGTGAGATATCACCGCCGTAGCACTTGGAAGTAACGTCCTTACGGTAAGCCTTGATCGTCTCTCTTGCGATGATCTTGCCTCCTATCGCTGCCTGTACAGGGATCTCGAACTGCTGCCTCGGGATGTTCTCCTTAAGCTTCTCGCACATTCTTCTGCCTCTTGCATAGGCTTTATCCGCATGAACGATAAATGACAATGCATCGACAGGATCGCCGTTCAGGAGGATATCGAGCTTAACGAGCTTGGAACGCTGATATCCTGCAGGTTCATAGTCAAGAGATGCATAACCTCTCGTGCGTGATTTCAAAGCATCGAAAAAGTCGTAGATGATCTCATTTAACGGCATCCTGTAGTGAAGCATTACACGCTTCTCATCAAGATACTTCATGTCAGTGTATTCACCGCGTCTCTCCTGGCAGAGTTCCATGATGTTGCCGACATATTCCTTCGGGAGCATTATCGTTGCTTTAACGATAGGCTCTTCCATATAATCGATCGATGCCGGATCAGGCATATTCGTAGGATTGGAACAGTCCACAACAGATCCGTCTGTAAGATAGATCTTATAGATAACTGATGGAGCTGTACTGATGAGGTCGAGATTGAACTCACGTTCAAGTCTTTCCTGGATAACCTCATAGTGAAGAAGGCCTAAGAATCCGCATCTGAAGCCAAATCCCAATGCAGCTGATGTCTCGGCGTCAAAAGAGAGTGCGGCATCGTTAAGTCTTAACTTTTCGAGCGCATCTTTAAGGTCACCGTATCTTGCACCATCAACAGGATAGATTCCGCAGAATACCATCTGCTGGATTCCCTTATATCCGATAAGAGGCTCTTCTGCAGCGTTATCTGCAAGTGTTACCGTATCGCCCGGAGCAGTATCTCTGACGTTCTTGATCGAAGCACAGATATATCCTACCTCGCCCGCTTTCAGAGATTCCGTGGGAACGAGCTCACCCGGATGGAACATACCGAGTTCCGTTACGGTGAACTCTTTTCCGGAGTGCATCATCCTTATGCGGTCACCTGTCTTAACAGTGCCGTTCTTAACTCTTACGCTGACGATAACGCCTTTGTATGAATCGTACTTGGAATCGAAAACAAGAGCCTGCAAAGGCAGAGTCTCATCGCCTTCAGGAGCAGGAAGATACTCGACTACCTTTTCGAGAACTTCATCGATATTGATATCGCTCTTAGCTGAGATCAAAGGAGCATAGGACGCATCGATTCCGATATCGTCCTCGATCTCCTGTCTTACCTCTTCAGGTCTGGCTGAAGGAAGGTCGATCTTATTGATTACGGGAAGGACTTCAAGGTTCGCATCAACTGCAAGATAAACATTAGCAAGTGTCTGCGCCTCAACGCCCTGTGAACTGTCTACTACGAGGATCGCACCATCGCATGCAGCAAGTGACCTTGAAACCTCGTAATTGAAGTCTACGTGGCCGGGAGTGTCGATGAGGTTAAGAAGATATGTATTACCGTCAGAAGCCTCGTAAGGAAGTCTTACGGCCTGTGACTTGATAGTGATTCCTCTTTCACGCTCGATATCCATGTTATCCAGGATCTGATCCTGCATCTCACGCTTTTCCCTAACGTGAGTGTGCTCGATAAGACGGTCAGCCAGAGTGGACTTACCATGGTCGATGTGTGCGATTATGCAAAAGTTTCTTATGTATTTACGATAGTTTTCGCTCATTGGTCTTTCCTTATTGTCAGAGCAGTTTCATCTCATTTAATGGGAATACTCTGATAACGCCTACAGCCTTGATCCTGTTGACAGTAAAAGGTCCTAAGTTACGTGAATCGTTACTTACCGGTCTGTTGTCGCCTAAGCAGTAATACTCATCAGCACCAAGTGTGATCTCGTTATAGCCTTTCTTGATACCATCATCCATCATGGTTGTCCTGGTACCCTCAGGCAGATACTTCTCCTGAAGCAGGAAGAAATCAGCAGCATCAGCAGGCTTGATATAGACATTTCCGTCAGCGATCCTGACTGTCTCACCGGGAAGTGCGACGATACGCTTAACAAGGTATTCCTTGCTGTTATAGCCTTCCATATCGCTTCCGTCCAGGATAACGATATTGCCTCTCTTAAATGTCTTAAAGTATGTGGAAACCTTCTGTGTGAAGATTACATCACCGGAAGAAAGCGTAGGATGCATCGAATCGCCGTAAACATTATCTCTCTGCGCGATGAATACCACGATGAAGATACCTGCAAGAATACCGATGCAGATCGTGCGGACCCACTCTAAGACCTCATACGCGGTGCTTCCCTTTTCGAGCTTCTTTCCACGTGAGAATGTCTTCTTATCTGAATCAGAAAGCAGATCGGAAAGTTCTTTATCCTCTGCTTTCTCATCAGAAGGTTCTTCCTCTTCATCAGATTTCTCTTCCTCAGATTCATCTTCTGCAGAAGACTCATCATCAGAAGCCTGCTCTTCAGCGGAAGGTTCTTCGTCAGCAGATACCGCAACTTCCGTAATCTCTTCAGAAGACTTTTCTTCTTCAGTATCAGAAACTACTTCAGCTTCAGCCTTTACCACTTCAGTATTATCGTCTGAAACGGGTGTTAAGCCCTTCTTCTCTTCATTCTCGTTTAACTCGTTATTACTCATTCGTTATCTCCGTCTGTCTTCGCTGTCTCTTTGATAGCGATAGAGAGTTCGTCAAGCTGCTTTTCTGATACGTATCCGGGCGCACCCATCATGACGTCCTGTGCATTCTTGTTCATAGGGAAAGGAATGACCTCACGGATCGTATCCTCACCTGAAAGGAGCATTACCATACGGTCAACTCCGGGAGCGATACCAGCGTGCGGCGGAGCGCCATAGCAGAATGCGTTATACATAGCAGGGAACTTCTTCTTAACGTCCTCTTCACCAAGTCTTACAAGCTCGAAAGCTTTGATCATGATCTCAGGATCGTGGTTACGTACGGCACCGGATGAAAGCTCGATTCCGTTGACTACGAGGTCGTACTGGTCAGCCATAATGGACAGAGGATCGATCTCGCCTTTCTCAGCCTTGAGAAGTACATCAAGACCGCCGGAAGGCATTGAGAAAGGATTGTGGCAGAACTCGAGTTCGCCGGACTCCTCGCCGATCTCATACATCGGGAAATCAACGATCCAGCAGAATGCATACTGTTCCTTGTCCATGTGGCCCGGAACTGCAGCGCCGAATGTCTTAACGAGAACGCCTGCCATCTTCTGTGCCTGGCCCTTTGTGCCTGCTGACAATACTACGAGTGTGTCAGGCTTAAGGCCTAACTTTGCGATAACTTCATCCTTCTTGGGAGCTACGAACTTGGAGATACCGCCGACGATCTCTCCGTTCTCATCCATTCTGAACCAGTAGCCCTTGCTGCCTGCCTGAATCTCACAGTCAGACATTGTCTTATCGATGAACTTACGGCTCTCGTGGAAATCAGAGATTACGACAGCCTTGATCTCGCCTTCAGCGAAAGGTGCGAACTCTTCAGTCCTGAGAAGCTCAGTTGCATCAGTAACAGTAAGGTCGATACGGAGGTCAGGCTTATCTGTGCCGTACTTCTCCATTGCCTCAAGGTAAGGAATGCGTACGAACGGTGAGCCTGATGCTCTGTTGTACTTGCCGTATTTTGCGAATACGGGCGGAAGAACATCTTCGATGATCTCGAAAACATCTTCCTGGCTTGCAAAAGCCATCTCCATGTCGAGCTGGTAGAACTCACCGGGGCATCTGTCGCCTCTTGCGTCCTCATCTCTGAAGCAGGGAGCGATCTGGAAATATCTGTCGATACCGGATACCATCAGGAGCTGCTTGAACTGCTGAGGTGCCTGAGGGAGCGCATAGAACTTGCCAGGATGCTTTCTTGCAGGAACAAGATAGTCTCTGGCGCCTTCAGGAGAAGATACCGTAAGGATAGGTGTCGTGATCTCCATGAAGTTGTGTTCGATCATGGCATTTCTTAATGCTGCGATAACGTTGGATCTCAGGATGAGATTCTTCTTTACCTCAGGATTACGGATATCAAGATATCTGTACTTAAGTCTTGCTGATTCGTCAGCTTCCCTGCTGTGGTTGATCTCGAAAGGAAGCTCATTATAACGGCAGCGTCCGAGAACAGTAACCTTTTCAGGAACGACTTCGATATCACCTGTATCAAGCTTCGGGTTCTTTGAGCTTCTTTCTCTTACAATACCCTCTACAGAGATAGTTGATTCCTTTGTGATAGCCTTGAATGTCTTCATCATCTCAGCTGTCTCGATAACAACCTGTGTTGTGCCGTAAAAATCACGGATAACCACGAATCCCAGTTCTGCTCCGACTTCACGGAAATTCTCAAGCCAGCCTGAAAGCTTAACCTTCTTGCCGGCATCTGCGATCCTTAATTCTCCGCATGTATGTGTACGTGACTGCATATATATTCCTCCGAAAATTGTTTACTTCTTAATCTGCAAGATAATCCACAAGCCCTGAAAGCTTTACGGGAGTCTCTGAACCATCTGCCATGTTCTTTACCTTGACTTCACCCGAAGCAAGTTCATCGTCACCGATTACGGCAAGGAAAGGAATACCCTGCTTGCCTGCATATTTCATCTGGGCCTTGAAGGATCTTCCTGCCATATCAGTCTCACAGCCGATACCCTTAAGTCTTAAAGCGTAGCAGATCTTAAGAGCTTCGATCTTTGCTGCTTCAGACATTGAAGCGATGTAAAGCTTTACGTAAGACTGCTTTTCCTTAAGAGCACCCTGAGCCTCAGCTTCGAGAAGGAGTCTTTCGACGCCCATCGCAAAACCGATGCCGGGAGTAGCTGTTCCGCCACAGTCTTCAACAAGTCCGTCATATCTTCCGCCGCCGCAGATGGTACCCTGTGTACCTACGTTCTCAGATACGAACTCGAAAACTGTTCTTGTATAGTAATCCAAACCTCTGACTATATTAGGGTCGATAGTGTAAGAAATACCGATTCCGTTAAGTCTTGCCTTAAGTCCCTCGAAGTGCGCCTTGCAATCATCACAGAGGTGGTCAATAAGTCTGGGAGCGTTCTGAACGATCTCCTTGCCGCCGTCAACCTTGCAGTCGATCATACGGAGAGGATTCTTCTCGAATCTTGCCTGGCAGTCTTCACACATTGTGGAAACGTGAGGTCTGAAGTAATCCTTGAGCATCTTGTTATACTCACCGCGGCAATTAGGGCAGCCGATTGAATTGATGTGCAGCGCGATATTCTTAAGTCCCATCTTCTTAAAGAAGACATCAACAACCGAAATGATCTCAGCATCGATATCAGGACCCTGTGCACCGAAAGATTCAAGACCGAACTGGTGGAACTCACGCATTCTGCCCTTCTGCATCTTCTCATAGCGGAACGCAGTGATGTTATAGAACATCCTGACAGGGCTCGGAAGCGAAGACATACCGTTCTCGATATAGCTTCTTACAACGCCTGCAGTACCTTCAGGTCTTAATGTAATGCTTCTGCCACCCTTGTCTTCAAAGGTGTACATCTCTTTGGTAACAACGTCTGTTGTATCTCCAACGCCTCTCTGGAACAGGTCTGTCTGCTCGAATGTCGGGATCCTTATCTCCTCATAGCCGAAGGAATGGCATACATCAGCAAAAGTCTTCTCTGCGAACTGCCAATTGTGAATCTCTGAAGGAAGAATGTCCCTCGTACCCTTCTGTGCTGCGTATCTCATCAATAGTTCTCCTAGTCTAATAAATAAAACACGCGTATTTTAATATTAAAAGGGCCAAAATACAACCTGAAACGGCATGCTCTTTCAGGTTTGCCGGACAGATTGCCTTTTTTCGAAAACTGCAGTACTCAACAAACCCGTTTTTTGTGCTCAATTGTACAATATTAGGTACTGCACTGCGCCAATGGCAAAAGAGTACTCTTTTCGAGTTCAAATGAGCACGATTATATATCTTGCATTTCACCAACGAAAACAAGGCGGGATCAATTGCTGAAATTTTGCCAAATCAGGTCTCAAATCAGCACTAAAATGGCAAAACAGTCACGTTTTGCTAAAATCCTTGCCAAAATCACTGGCGAATTTTCAAGTCAAGTGCAACGTGGTTGAATAAAAGACCTCGTAAGGTGT
>CAMIYM010000031.1 GCA_946403085.1 uncultured Clostridia bacterium
AAGCCGGAGGAGTTGATCCTCCGGCTTTCTTTTGGTCATATATTCTCAAAGCGCATTATTCTAATGCCGAGAAAGTATATCTGTCATGTCTCTTTTGCATTTATACTCAAATTGTAAAGGAGAAAATACTATGGCAGCGTTTGACAGAGTCCTAAGCGGCATTCCTGAGATGGATACCGCAATCGATAATATAAGACTTGGCGACAATGTCGTCTGGCGTGTTTCTGATCTGGATCAGTTCAAACTGTTCATGAGACCATATGTTGAACAAGCCATCAAAGATCAGCGCAAGATCATATATTTCAGGTTTGCGAGTCATGAACCGCTGATAGAAGACCGTCCTGAAGTAAAGACAGTCGTCATTCCGCTGTCGCACAGGTTTGAGACTTTTACAGTTGATATCCATTATGTTATCGAGCAGGAAGGCTTTGATGCATTCTATGTTTTCGATTGCCTGTCAGAGCTTCAGGCGGCATGGGCGACAGATCTCATGATGGGAAACTTTTTTAAAGTAACCTGTCCGTTTTTGTTTGTCCTTGATACAGTTGCATTTTTCCCGATCATAAGAGGAAAACATTCGGCTGATGCAATCAATAAGATCTTTAATACGACGCAGCTTTTCCTTGATGTTTATTCTGACAGCAAGAACATATATGTCCGTCCCGAAAAAGTGTGGAACAGAAATTCCGATACGATGTTTCTTCCACATACATATGAGCCTGAGACGGGTAAGTTCCAGCCGATCTTAGACGGCGTTAAATCCAGCAGATTCTATCAGACATTAGGTCAGGCCCAACGTTCTTCGGAAGATCAATATCAGGATTCGTGGGACAGGTTTTTCAACCGCACGAGGATCCTTCACGAGAGTCAGGCGGATATTGCGGAAGAGTGCAGCAGAATGTGCAATATCATGATGACCAGAGATGAAAAGATGCGTGAGATGGTGAAGAAGAATTTCACGCCTGAAGATTATTTCGCGATCAGAGATCATATGATTGGTACCGGAATGATCGGCGGAAAGGCGTGCGGAATGCTGCTTGCAAGAGCGATAATCAGGAACAATGAACCTGACATCGCAGAATACTTAGAGCCGCACGATTCTTTCTATGTTGGTTCGGATCTTTACTACACTTATATCGTCGATAACGATCTTTGGGCGCTGCGCATTAAGCAACGTACGGAGGAAGGCTACTTCACGCTTGCAGAAGACTTTGCAAAAAAGCTCATGGAAGGCAAGTTCTCCGACGTGATGCGCGAGCAGTTTTTGAGGATCATTGAATACTATGGTCAGGATCCTTATATCATCAGGTCGAGCAGTATCCTTGAAGACGGTTTTGGAAACGCGTTTGCCGGTAAATATGAATCGGTTTTCTGTGCAAACAGAGGTTCGCTTGAAGAACGCTTAGAAGAGTTCGAGAATGCGATAAAGACAGTATATGCAAGTTCCATGAGCCTTTCTGCTTTGGACTACAGAAAGAGAAGGGGACTCGATAAAAGAGACGAGCAGATGGCACTTCTCATTCAACGCGTATCAGGTTCTTATTACGGCAATTACTACATGCCCTGTGCTGCAGGTGTCGGATACTCTTATAGTCCTTACAGGATCATGAAGGACTCTGATCCCACACTGGGAATGTTAAGACTTGTAATGGGTCTTGGTACTTCAGCTGTCGACAGAACGGAAGGATCTTATCCAAGAATAGTAAATCTTGATATGCCGGAGAAATCCTCTTATTCATCTTCAGCTGATAAGCACAAATTCTCTCAGGGCAAAGCCGAAGTTATCAATATGACGACCCATCAGCTCGAGAAAATGTCATACGATATGTTAGAACCTGTCATCCCAAAATATCTCGAAAACATTTTGCTTGAGCACGATTACGATGCCGAATCAAGACTTCGTGAGATGGGAAGACCGAGGCAGGTCAAGTTCATCTCATGTAAAGGTCTTGTTGCCAACAAAAAACTAATGGATCAAATGAAGAGAATGCTTCATTGCATCCAGGAAGAATACAACTATCCTGTTGATACTGAGTTCACCATAAACCTCTCGGATAATGGTGATTACTCTATCGATCTTCTCCAATGCAGACCTCTTCAGGTGCAGAAAACTTCTGGCGGAACAGTAATACCTGAAGGCATTCAGGAAGACAATATTTTGCTTGAGAATAAGAGCTCTTCAATGGGTCTTTCAAAGGCATCTGAGCTGGACGTCATTGTCTATGTAGATCCCGTTAATTACTACAACATGCCATATAGGGATAAGCCTGCCGTTGCAAGATTGGTAGGTAAGATCAACTGGCATTTTAGAGACTTGAATAAGCACATGATGCTTATCGTCCCTGGCCGTGTCGGAACAACATCTCCGGAACTTGGAGTCCCAACTTCTTTTGCTGATATCAGTGCATTTGAGATCATTTGTGAGACTGAAGAAAACACGGCAGGTTATAATCCCGAACTGTCTTACGGCAGCCACATTTTCCAGGATCTTGTTGAGGCTGAGATCCTTTATACTGCAGTGTTTAACAACGCGAAAACTATCCACTTTCATCCTGATAAACTTCAAAGCTGTCCTGATGTTATAAGTGGTTTTGAAGGCGCGGAAAATCTCTCTGATATAGTCCATGTTTATGACGTGTCAGGAATAAACTGCAAGGTCTATAACGACATTGCAAATGAACATCTGGTGATTACGTGTTGATGAATATGGAATACGTTTGGACAGATGGAAATAATGAGGTATTTCAGAGGTTTTATCTCAAGACCGAGGAATACTACAGCAAGATAGTAGGCGGCAAAAAGAACAGGACAGGTTTTATTCCATACAATCTGTCCGAGAGTATTTCTGATGTGCTTTTAGCTTATGCTGATGAAAAACCTATAGGTTGTGCAGGTCTCAAAAGGTATTCTGATCGGGATGTCGAGATCAAACGTGTCTGGGTAGAACCTGAGTGGAGAGGAAAGCACATTGCCACCAGTCTGATGGATCAGCTTGAAGATAAGGCGAGACAGATCGGATATAAAAGGGCAATCCTTCAAACCAGACCGATCATGCCTGATGCGGTTGGCTTATATGAGAGCAGAGGATATGTACTGATCGATAATTACCCTCCATACGATAAATTGGAAGGTGCCATTTGTATGGCATTGTGCTTATAGGAGTTTTTATGGTTACATGCATGGACGTAAACAATCTGAAACTTGACGGGATGGAACTCGTCGCAGGCGAGAGCGGACTGAAACGAATGGTTTCGTGGACGTATCTTGTTCAGACCAGACCTTATGAGGATCACATGAACAGAGGCAATTTTGCCCTGATAGTCGTAGATTATATCCGCTTTGATTTCAAAGAGGTCAGGAAGAGCATGGATGAACTGAATGATCTTGGCATCTCGGGGCTTGCAGTATCGGTTGTTGACGACAAGGAACCCATCCCGAAATCGATAATAAAAAGAGCAAATGAATTGTGTCTTCCGCTTTTCAATGTCAGATGGAAAGGCGCATCTTTTGTCGATATTTCGCAGAGTATCGGTAACCTTATTCTTGAGACTAATATCATGAACAAACGCACCGGCGATTATCTTTATAATCTCCTGTTCGGATACAACGTTAACGACAGATATGTAGAGAAGATCTCAGGTCAGTTCGGATTTGATTTCAACAAGCCGTACAGAGTAGGCATCATTGCCGTGGACAGAACTTACGGCATCAATCTTGAACAGGATGAACATCTTTATGAGTACTATGCGAACTGTCTTAATTCCGAAGTCATGAAGATGGAAGGCCGTCCGATGTTCATGAAGTTTCTCAATAAATTCGTTCTTCTTTTCGAAGCCAAAGAGAATAAAGAGATAGAACATGAGATCGAGAGAATGCTCAGAAAACTTGATGACAAACCAGAGTTCAAAGGTATTATCAGCAGCACATGCATACTCGGTACTCCTTACACAGACCCCAGTAAATTCGGTCAGAGTTATCAGGAAGCGAAAAGCCTTATCCCCAAAAAAGATTATCTTCCGAATCCCAGGAAAAAGAAGGTCTTAAGTGCGAGTGCAATGG